>CAVZKV010000026.1:0-421048 GCA_963775835.1 uncultured Alphaproteobacteria bacterium
GAAGAAGCTGGGTCGAACCGGGATGACCACGGCGTCCGACTTCAAAATTGAGTTCTCGATGACGTCGAGGTCCAGCGGCGGGGTATCGATGAGCAGGTAATCAAACTTCCCACCGCGCAAGACTTCGATATCTCGGCTGATGTGCTCCACGTCGATCAGGCGCGGGTTCTTGGGCTCGCCTCGCAGCTTCCACCACTTGGTTAGATCACCCTGGTCGGCATTGAGGTCGAACAAAGCGACCCGCAAGCCTTCCTGCACTGCCGCCACCGCTAGTGAGAGACTTACGGTGCTCTTGCAACTACCGCCCTTTGCGGCTGCAATCGTTACGACTTTCACCTTTTAGCCCTCCATCGGTTATCGGTTATCCGGGCATGCGCGGATACCGGTTATCCAGCACTCGAGATATCGGTTATCCGGGTGGGCTGGATAACGGCTATCCCTTTACGCCAACCGACTGATCTAAAGCCCCGTTTTCAGACGTCGAACTCTTGGGGGTTTGGGCTCTTGGGGGCCGGCATACGTGGTCCCGCTTGACAATTACACGCTATCACGTTCCTATTACGACCTATTACAAGTGTCAAGAGGTGACATCCATGGACGGCGAAAAGGCAATTATCTCCTTCCGTATCCGTTCGGACATCAAAGAGGCGCTCCAAGAGCTGGCCCTGGCCGATCGGCGCAGCCTGTCCTCCTATATTGAGCTAGCGCTTGAGGCCCACGTGGATGCCCATTGGTCTCGCCCTCGGGCGGCTCCGCTGGATCGACCGCGTCTTCGACAGCTGGCTAGACGCAAACAAACGGAGAAGCGTTGAGCCGTGGGGGGACGAAGATGGCCAGCAAAGATCGCGAGCGTGAATGGAAGCAATGGCAACCCGATCCGCTAGTTGAGTATGCGGAATATGATGGTGGCCTTGTGGTTCGGGTGCCTCATTATGATTGGTTCAAGGAAAGCGGTTGGTGCAGGCTGATCGGCCGAAGCGTCGATACCACCGTGCGCGTCCTGCTGCGCGAAATGGGATGGAACGTTAGATGAAATCACGCAAATACAAAAAGCTCTCAATCCTTCCAAAGCTCCTTCCGCTCCCAAATTTGGCCAATAGCTCTCCACTCTAAGAAGTGCATCTGGCCGTCGTCTGTCTTGTACTCAATGCATTTCACCGCACTCGGCACTCGCATCGCTTCTTTGATTGCATCCTTCAGCCACATGCTCTGGCCTCTGCTGCGTGTTTCGAACTGGTCATTATCCCAGGCTTCGCTCTTCCAGACCCACGCCGTCGCGGTCAGGTCTACAAGGTCCTTACCTCTCTCTTCGCCATACGTCTCCGCCGCATGCTCAATCACCCTCGCCAATGCCTGCGTCACTGGCACCACGTTCTCATCCATCACCTGCGGCCCTTCGATTCAGATCTGGGTGCGGTCTAACCTGAGTCGCAATGTCGCAGGCAGCAGAATCCCGGATGATTTGCGTCCCGCTGGGCGCTTTTTGCGGGACGTGAAAATCGCTTAAGTGCTTGATTTTATTGGCGCACCGGGCAGGATTCGAACCCACGACCCCCAGATTCGTAGTCTGGTGCTCTATCCAGCTGAGCTACCGGTGCCTTGCCAGTCGCGGGCAGCGCTATTGGCAATCCCGGAGGACCGAGGTCGGTCCTCCCTTGGGACAGACACCTAATGGCTCGGACCACAGAAATCAAGCGCGTGTCCGCGGCTGGAACGTGCGAGAAACGCTGCGAGCGCGCGCACGGCGATCAGGGCTTGCCCCCGGTACAGGCGCGCAGGCCAGTAAAGGTCGTCAATGGATAGGTGAGTATTGGCATGGTTACGGGTCATCGCAGGATCTCAGCCCTGTGGAGCGAACGGCTCGAGGGCGCCCTGCTGGCGCCGATCCGCGCCATGCGCATGCGCTACCTACCGCTTTTGATGGTCTACTTCGCCTATGGCGCGCTGGGGTTGACGGGCATTGCCGAAGCCTTCTGGATCAAGCAATCGCTGACCATGACGCCCGCTGAGCTCGCTGCTCTGGGTGTTTGGCTCACCTTGCCGTGGACCGTTAAAATGGTCTTCGGTGAGCTCGTGGATACGATCCCGCTGCTTGGTTCGCAGCGCCGCGCCTACATCTTCGTGGGTGCCGGTTTGATCGCGGCGGGCTTCATCCTTCTCGCCGGAGCCGCCGGCGGTTGGATCTCGCAATTTCGCCTCGAGACCCTCTATGTGTTGGCCCAGCTGCTGAGCGTGACGGGCGTTGTGATCCAGGATGTGGTCGCGGACGCCATGAGCACCGAGGTCGTCCCGCGCCGGCGCCAGGACGGCAATCCCCGCACCAAGGCCGAAATTGATCATGACCTTGGCATGGTTCAGGTGCTGGGTCGGCTGGCGTTGTCCTTCGGCATATTCTCCGTTGCCGGCCTATCAGGCCTATTGGCACAGTATGTGTCCTATCAGACCGTGTTTCTGTTGGGCCTGGTCGTGCCGTTAATCTCGGTTTCGGGCGCCCTGCTCGCGAACTCGGAAACGAGCGAACGCCGTCCAACCGACTGGCGCATCCTGGGAGGGGGCGTGGTCTTCGGTGCGGTGGTTGTGGCGCTCGGTCTCTCCCCGATTCCCTTCAACCAGGAAATCGTCTTCGTTATATCAATGGCGGTGATCATCGCTATGTTGCATCGCGTCACCCGCGACGTGGACGAAGAGACGGCGAACCATATCCTTTTCGCCTCACTGATCATCTTCGCCTTTCGGGCGACCCCGAGTGTTGGGGAAGGTTATCGTTGGTTTGCCATCGACGTGCTCGGTTTCGATGAGGCCTTTTATGGCATTCTGCAACAGACCGGTGCCGCCATCGCGGTGCTCGGCGCATGGCTGCTGTCCGACGTGATCACGCGCTATCCGGTGCCGCGCGTGCTGCTATGGCTGACGGTGCTGGGGGGTGTTTTGTCGCTGCCGACGCTGGCCTTGGTTTTTCAGCTACACCACACCACGGAGCGGCTGTTTG
The DNA here is from genome assembly GCA_963775835.1 of uncultured Alphaproteobacteria bacterium. Taxonomy (GTDB): domain Bacteria; phylum Pseudomonadota; class Alphaproteobacteria; order Rhizobiales; family Hyphomicrobiaceae; genus AWTP1-13. The sequence goes on from CAVZKV010000026.1 coordinate 2,990, forward strand.
GCTTTGGCGCCCGCAGCATTGCCCTCATCGACGAGGCGGCAACGTCGCCCCTGGCGCAACTCGGCCTCATTCCGCTCCTGACCCTGATTGCGATCTATGCCCCGGCCGGGCATCGCGCCACTTGGTTTGCCTTGATGGCATCCCTCATGAACTTGGCCCTGGTCGCCGGCAACCTCGGCACCAAATACCTGAACCTGGTCTTCCCGGTGGACCGGGGCGATTATGCCAACCTACCCGCATTGGTGGTCGCCGCGATCGTGATCAGTATGGCCTTGCCGCTCGGCGCAATCCTCCTGTTTGGCCGGCGTATCCGCTGATCCCGCGCGAACATGTCGCATCCGCGCCACAGACCGGCCTTAGCCGCTCTTCATCAATCGATGGTGATGATTGCTTACCTTGACGTTGCCAAAATCCTGGAGGCAATGATCGATCCGGCGGGGGGACCGCTTTCGGCGGTCGCAGGAGGGAGATCCGAAAATTGTCGTCAGCGTCAGCCAGAGGTACGGAAGAAGCAGGGAACGGCCAGCGGCCGGTCCCACAAGTTGCGACCCTCGGATGGGCGCTGCGGCGGGCCGCCTGGGGTCTGCTGGTGCTGGCCGTGACCGTCATGCTGGGGGCCTGGCTGCTTTACGCGAGTATCGACCCCGACGAGGCCGCCGCGGGTGGCGCCTCCGAGCCTATTGAGGCGGGGGCGGCAAAGAACTAGGCGGGGGGGTCCCCACCGGGCACATCGCCGTTCGCCCTCGCGCGGCCATCTGGCGCGCTTTGCTCCAGCGCTGGATATGCTCTATCAGGGAGCAATGCTGATCCTTTCTGGCGGGATGCAAGGCGGGTGCGGGCACGACACATGAAGCTCGTCATGCTCGCGCGCAATCCGGGCCTTTATTCGCATCGGCGGATCATCGAGGCGGCGCGGCAGCGCGGTCACGAGATCGAAGTCGTCAACACGCTGCATGTGCACATGAATGTGACCTCGAGCAGGCCCACGCTCATGTATGGCGGGCGGGTGCTGCCTAGCTACGATGCCGTCATCCCGCGCATCGGCGCTTCGATCACGCACTATGGCCTGGCCGTCTTGCGACAGTTCGAAATGCAGGGCGTGTTTCCGCTGAACGAGAGTGTGGCCATCGGCCGCTCGCGCGACAAGCTGCGCGCCTTACAGCTGCTGGCGCGGGAGGGGATCGGTTTGCCGGTGACAGCCTTCGCACACGGTCCACGCCGCGCCGAGGACGTGGTAAAGGAAGTCGGAGGCACGCCGTGCGTGATCAAACTGCTCGAGGGCACGCAAGGCCGCGGTGTCATTCTCGCCGAGACCGCGGCATCTGCCAAATCGATCATCGAAGCCTTCAGCGCGGCAAACATGAACATTCTGGTTCAGGAATACATCAAGGAGGCGGGCGGAACCGATATCCGTGCCCTCGTCGTCGGCCGTACTGTCGTGGCCAGCATGAAGCGAGCGGGCAAGACAGATGATTTCCGCGCCAACTTGCATCGCGGTGGACGCGCCGACGCCGCCGTGCTGAGCGAGGAGGAGCGCAGAATCGCGTTGCGCTCGGCCGAGGCGCTGGGCCTCAACGTCTGCGGCGTCGACCTCTTGCGCTCCAACCGCGGCCCGGTCGTCCTTGAGGTGAATTCCTCGCCGGGCATCGAGGGTATGGAGGCGGCGAGCCGCGTCGACGTGGCAGGTGCCATCATCGAGTTCCTCGAGAAGGCGGCCAAGCCGGGTGAGACCGGGACCAGAGGCGTGAAGGGGTGAGCAGCTCTATGGCAACGACGCACAATACTCTGATCGCCCCATCCATTCTGTCGGCGGATTTCGCCCGTCTCGGCGAGGAAGTTCGCGCCATCGATCAGGCCGGCTGTGACTGGGTTCACGTCGATGTCATGGACGGCCACTTCGTGCCCAATATCACCATCGGTCCCGGAGTGGTTAAGGCCATCCGTCCGCACACGCAAAAGCCGCTCGACGTCCATCTCATGATCGCGCCCGCCGACCCCTTTATTGCCGCGTTCGCCGACGCCGGCTCGGATAGCATTACCGTACACGCGGAGGTCGGGCCGCATCTCGACCGCACGCTTCAACTCATCCGCAGCCTTGGAAAAAAGGCCGGCGTTTCGCTCACACCCCAGACGCCGGAGAGTGCCCTTGCCTATGTCATCGATCGGCTTGATCTCATCTTGGTGATGACCGTCAATCCAGGCTTCGGTGGGCAGGCGTTCATTCCCGCAATGGTGGAGAAAATTGCGCGCGTGCGATCCATGATCGGGTCGCGGCCAATTCAGCTCGAAGTCGATGGCGGCGTGGCACCCGATACGGCCGCGCTCTGCGCCAAGGCAGGAGCCAACGTGTTTGTCGCCGGCTCCGCCGTGTTCAAAAACGGCCAGTACGCGGCCAATATCGCCGCCATCCGCGCGGCCGCCTCGCTGCGCGATTAGGCCGCCGTTGCCCTGGCGCCAAAAGCTTGGCGCCAGACTAGTCCTACTGAGTCGACTGAGTCACCAGGTCGCAGCTATCTGCGGTGCGATTCAGCTCATGGTCGAGACTGTGATGAAGACCAGGAGCTATCATGGGAAACGAGGATGGCGGGGGTCGCACGAAACGCTTTGCGGCCTATTTAGCCGAGCTGGCGAGCGTGCTCGGCGACGCGCGGCGACATGCGGCAATGATCAGCTATTGCACGGGCTTGTTGTCGCCGTCTGAGCGTAAGAGCGTTGAGCCGATGGCAGCATTGACGGCACCGACGCGAACCGCGGCACAGCACCAATCGCTGCTGCATTTCGTTGGGCAGGGGGAGTGGTCGGACGAGGCCGTGATGGAGCGGATCCTTGCCTACTCGATGCCGCGGATCGAGAAGCACGGCGCCATTTCGGCGTGGATCGTCGACGACACTGCGTTTCCCAAAAAGGGCAAGCACTCGGTCGGCGTCGCACGGCAATATTGCGGACAACTCGGCAAGCAGGACAATTGTCAGGCAGCAGTCTCGCTCTCGCTCGCCAACAATGCCGCGAGTTTACCGGTGGCGTATCGACTGTACCTGCCGCAATCATGGGCGAACGACGCCGAGCGGCGGGCGAAAGTGGGTGTGCCGAAGGACGTGGAATTCAGGACAAAACCACAGATCGCGCTGGAACAAATCAAATGGGCCTGTGAAACAGGTCTGCCACGCGGTGTGGTGGTAATGGATGCCGGCTATGGCGTCGAGGCAAAGTTTAGGAGCGAGATTAGCGCTCTTAATCTCAAGTATGTCGCCGGCGTAAAAACAACGACAATCGTTTGGGCACCGGACATACCTGCCGTGTCGCAGTCAGCGAATTCTGGCCGCGGACGGCGTCCAGCCCGGACGTCGCACGATGACGCAAGCGTGCCGATAGGCGTCGAGAAGCTGGCGCACGTGCTGCCAAAGAGAAGTTGGAAGACAATTCGTTGGCGTGAGGGCACGAACGAGGTTCTCTCCTCGTGTTTCGCCCGTGTCAGGATCCGTTCTGCACACGATCGCGATACTGGTACAGAAACGGTTCCCGAGGAATGGCTGTTGATCGAGTGGCCACCCGATAAGGAGGCGCCGACGAAATTCTGGCTCTCAACATTGGCTCCAAACGTCACGTTCGCTCATCTTGTTCGCACGGCAAAACTTCGATGGCGCATTGAGCGAGACTATCTCGAGTTGAAACAGGAGATCGGCCTCGGACATTTCGAGGGCCGAGGCTGGAGAGGGTTTCACCATCACGCCACCTTATGCATAGCCGCTTACGCCTTCCTGGTGGCCGAAAGGGCCGCCTTTTCCCCCTCGAAAGCGCGTTGCGGCACGATCATCGAAATGCCTGCCCTTCCCGAAGATTACCGGCCCCGGGGCGCTGCCGGTCCGTACCGAGCGCCACGTACCGGACTCGATTGCGACTCTACGACGTGAAATCGCCGCGAGCCTGGTCGCTGCACTCGAGCGCTGTCCATGCTGCACCAAACCCCGATCAAATCGAAAAAGTCGATTACATGTCTGACGCAGTAGTACTAGGCAGCCTCGTTCTCCGGGCCATTGCCGGCGGTGCCGATGATGCGATCAATCTCAAATGACAGGTCGCACTTGGCCTTCTGTACGGCGCGGATCAGCTTGTTGCGCTGATCCCAGACGCGTCGGTGAGCCTCCTGCTCCCTCGCATCGAGTTCGAGCATCTTGCCGGCCTGCGCCTCCACCTGCTGGACCAACTGCTTGAACGGTTCTGAGGTAATATAGGCATAAAGTTCCACCGTTTTGCTGCCACGCTCCTCGTTGCTGACCCTCAACTCGTGCATGCGCACGAGTTGGTCGCGGAGGATTTCGACGATCGCCAGTACACGCATGGGATTGGCGACGATGACGCCGTCTTGGCAGTGGATTTGACTCTTGTCCCTCGGAAACTTGTTGCTCGATAGAATGGCGTGGTCGGCCCCTTGCGCCAACTTGTCGGCCTTCAGCTTGGTGGCAAAGGCGTTTTGCCAGGCGTCGCGGTTCTTGGCGTCAAAAATGATCTTCCCGCAAATTTTGCCATTGTGCACGACCTCCTGAATCACGTCGGCCCCGTTTACGCCCTTAGGCACGCGTTGGATGCGATCAAACTCGAAGGCTGCGCGCAGCAGTTCATAAAGGTCGATCTCGGATCCTTCGCCAAGCTCATGCGCAGACTTGCCCTCAAGCTTGCGCTGCATGTCCTGAAGCTCCGTCTGCAGCTTCAGCACCTTGGCCTTTTCGGCCAGCACGGCGCTTTCCTTTTCCCGTTGCAGATCCGCTTTCAGGCGTTCGAGCCCATCGCGGATCTCAGCGACGCGGGCGTCGACAACGACCTGCTGCTCCGCCTTGAGCGCCGCCATCTGCGCCTCAACCGCACGGCGCACCTCCTGCTCCTGGACCAGCTTCGCCTGAAACTCAGCCAGCCTCGCCCCGAGCGCGGCCGCCGCCTGTCGGGATTCGTTACGCGCGGCGGCCAGGTCCTGTTCTACGGCCGCGGCCGCTTCCGCGCGTGCCCGCCGCAGGGTCGTCTCGTGCTGCTCGCGCTGCCTTGCTTCGATGCGGCGCACGATATCCTGGCCGATCGGCTGTTCGCAGACGGGGCAGCGGTGAGCGGTGGGGTGGCCCTGCGGTGGCAGCGCGGCGTGGCTGGACGGCTGACGAAGACCCATCGATATCCCTTTGCAAGCTCGGTATGCGTTGGTTGCGGACAGCCGTCGTGTAAACTGAGTCGCTCGCGGCCTGGCGGTGGGAGCCTAGCGTACGCTGTTTGTTCATGCAATGTTCTAACATGAACCATGCCTGGCGCCCGAGTGGTACATGCGACCCGCGTGTTCGGCCATGCGCGGGGGCGTTGGCGACCGCCGCGAGAGAATTTCGCCTTTGTGACGCAACACTGGGGCCATACTGGCTTTTGCAAGCGACCATCGGCCGTCAGCGGCGCGCCGAGCGCCACCTAAAATGCCGAAGGTCACGATGAGCGCGGATGTCGAAATCATTGTCGTCGGCGGCGGGGTTGTGGGTCTCGCCGTGGCGCAGGCCCTGGCCAAGGCCGGCCGCGAGGTCATGGTCTTGGAGCAGCACGAGCTGATCGGCTCGGAGACCTCATCGCGCAACAGCGAGGTGATCCACGCCGGCATCTATTATCCGCCGGGTAGCCTGCGGGCTCGCTTGTGCGTGCGCGGCAAGCATCTGCTCTATCGGTTCTGTGCCGAGAGCCGCGTGCCGCATGCGCGCTGTGGCAAACTGTTGGTGGCGACGCACGCAAGCCAGTTGCCAAAGCTGGCCGCCATCCGCGAGACCGCCGTCAAAAACGGCGTAGCTGACCTGGAATTCTTATCTGCTGGCCAGGCTCAGGCGCTCGAACCCGAGCTCGCCTGCGTCGGGGCGCTGCTCTCACCCTCAACGGGCATCATCGACAGCCATGCCTTCATGTTGGCGCTCGAAGGCCATATCGAGGCGAGCGGTGGTTCGGTCGTGCTGCGTTGTCCCGTCGAGCGCATCGCGCGAGATGGGAATGTGTTCCGTCTCAGCACGGGGGGTGAGGCGCCGGGCCACATTAGCTGCCACAAGCTGGTGTTGTCGGCCGGACTGCATGCCTCGCGGTTGGCTCGCGCGCTCGACTTTGCCACCGGTTATCGGCCGCCACAGACCTACTATGCCAAGGGGCAATACTACGCGCTGTCAGGACGCTCCCCATTCAAGCGACACATCTATCCCATGCCGGACGGCGCCTGGCTCGGCCTCCATGCCACCGTCGACATTGGCGGGCGCTGCAAGTTCGGACCCGACATCGAATGGACGCCCGGCATCGACTACAGTTTCCGGCCCGAGAAGCTCGACCAGTTTCTCGATTTCATCCGCAGCTACTATCCGGGACTCGAGGTCGATCGCCTGCATCCCGACTACACCGGGGTGCGACCGAAGCTCTACCGGGAGGGCGAGCCAGTCCCCGACTTTGCCATTCACGGGGCGGAGGCGCACGGCCGGGAAGGGTTGGTGTGCCTGTTCGGTATCGAGAGCCCCGGGCTGACGGCGGCGCTCGCCATCGCCGAGCACGTCGTCGGGCAACTCTTTCCGCACTGAACGTCGGCTCCCTGCGCCCGTTCAGATCCTTGGGTCCTCGGCGTCGTGCGCGTGCTTGATGGCCTCGCGCAGGCGCTTGTCGAGCCTTGCCGGGTTGAGGATGACCTTTTGGGCGTGCACCGCCGCGACGGCGCCAAGCGGAACGGTAAAATCGCCGGCATTTTCGACGTAAATGACCAATTCGCCGCCGCCATGCCGCGAAATTTGGCGTACCGCGCCGAACGGCTTGTCGTGGTCGGAGACGAAGACTTCGAAGCCTTCCTGGATCGCGTCCATCCTGGCACTCCCGTTCAATGGCCGAGCCTCAACCCCTCCAGAAACGAACGGCTACCAATCGACTAGCGCCTGTCGCCTACCGCCAATCGCCGCTCGATCATTTGCGAGTAGCGCGACATGCCGAAGCAGAAGACCCAGAAGACGAAGCCGGCAAAGACGTAGCCGGTCATGGTCGTGGTGGGGGAGAACCATTTGGAATCGGCACTGTTGAGCTGCACGATGCCGAGTAGGTCGAACAGACCGATAATGAGCACTAGGCTCGTATCCTTGAACAAGCCGATGAAGGTATTGACGATGCCAGGGATCACGAGTTTCAAAGCCTGCGGCAGGATGATGAGCGCCATCTTCTTTCCGTACGAAAGGCCAAGCGCATCAGCGGCTTCGAATTGACCGCGCGGGATCGCCTGCAGGCCGCCCCGAATGACCTCCGCGAGATAGGCGGCAGCAAACAAGGCCACGCCGATCAGCGCCCGCAGCAGCTTGTCAAATGTCACGCCGGGCGGCAGGAATAGCGGCAGCATCACCGAGGCCATGAACAGCACCGTGATCAGCGGCACGCCGCGGACGAACTCGATGAAGCCGACCGATACCCAGCGCACGATCGGCATCTTCGAGCGCCGGCCCAGGGCCAGTAGAATGCCGAGCGGGAACGAGCCGGCGATGCCGACGGTGGCGACGACCAAGGTGACGAGCAGGCCGCCCCACAGCGCCGTATCGACATGCAGGAGCCCGAAAACGCCGCCCACCAGCAGGAAAAAAGCGATAATCGGGAAGATCACGAACACGTAGAGGGCATTCCAGAACTTGCCCGGTACGCGGGGGATCATCAGGGGTACGAGCCCCACCAGCGCGAGCAAGTAGACGAGGTCGACGCGCCAGCGCTCGGGCTCTGGGTAGCGGCCATACATGAATTGGGCGAACTTGGCGGTGATGAAAGGCCAGCAGGCGCCCGCGCCCTCGCGGGTGCAAACGCTGCCGTCGGCGCCCGTGAACGTCGCCGAGATCAATCCCCAATGGATCAGCGTGCTTACGACCTCGTAGGCGAGATAGAGGCCGATCACTGTCAGCAGGGCGTTGGACCACGACGACAGCAGATTGCCGCGGATCCAGGCGATCGGGCCCACCGTGTTGCGAGGCGGAGCTTCGATCTTGGCGGCAACGTCGGTATCGGCAACCATGGCCAGCCCCCTAGCGCTCGACCAGCGCCATGCGCCTGTTGAACCAATTCATAAAGGCCGAGGTAACGAGACTGATGCCGAGGAATACGCACATCGTCACCAAGATGACTTCGACCGCCTGTCCGGTCTGGTTCAGCACCGTTCCCGACCACACCGAGACCAGATCGGGGTAGCCGATGGCCACGGCGAGCGAGGAGTTCTTCGTCAGGTTGAGGAATTGGCTCGTGAGCGGCGGGATAATGATGCGCATGGCCTGCGGTATCACCACCAGGCGCAAAGACTGACCCTGGGTGAGGCCGATGGCGAGCGCGGCTTCCTTTTGGCCTTTGCTCACGCCCTGAATGCCGGCGCGCACGATCTCGGCGATATAGCTTGCGGTGTAAATCGACAACCCGAGCAACAATGCCAAGAACTCCGGCTGCAGCACCATGCCGCCCTGGAAATTGAAACCCTTGAGCTCGGGATATTCGAAGGCCATCGGGCTGCCGAGCATGACATGGACGAGCAATGGCAGACCTACGAGCAGCGCCAGCGACGTCCACAACACGGGGAACTGCTGGCCCGTCAAGCGCTGGCGCCGGCGCGCCCAGACGTATACCGCGGCGGCGGCGGCAATGCCGATCAGCATTGTCAAGGCAACGATCTCGAAGCCGGGTTCGGCTACCGGCGCCGGCAGATAGAGGCCGCGCACGTTGAGAAAACCCCCGCCGGGGACAGAAAGGCTCTGCCGCGGCGGCGGCAGCGCCTTCAGCACGGCGAAATACCAGAAGAAAAGTTGCAGCAGCGGGGGAACGTTGCGAATCACTTCGACGTAGACGGTGGCGAGGCGGGCGATCAGCCAGTTACTGGAAAGTCGCGCGATACCAATGACAAAGCCCAAGATCGTCGCCACCACGACGCCGAGGACCGCGACCAGCAGCGTGTTGAGTAGCCCAACCAGGAACGCCCGGCCGTAGGTCATCGAGCTGTCGAATGCGATCAGCGCCTGAGAAACGTCAAAGCCCGCCGTGCGGTCGACAAAGTCGAACCCGGAGGCGATGTTTTGCTTGCGCAGGTTGGCCGCGGTATTGTGGACAAGCGTGTAGAAGAGTGCGACCAGAAGAACGACGAGCACCACCTGGTAGATGACCTGGCGAACCTCGGGGCGATAAAGAAAGTTCGCCTGCGTGGCTTGTCTGCGCCCCCGGTCGCTTGTGACGACAGCCATCTCAGTCTCCGGCGTTGCGCTGACCCACAAATGGCAAGAGCGCCGGCGCCTTGTCGGCCGGCGCTCTCCCAGCTTTCACTACCGCAGGGGCGGCGCGTATTGGATGCCACCCTTGTTCCAGAGTTTGTTCAAGCCGCGGTCGATCTTCAGGCGCGAGCCCGAGCCGACGTTGCGTTCAAACACCTCGCCATAGTTGCCGACTGCTTTGACGATATTGGCGACAAAGTCGTTGCTGACGCCGATGCCCTTGCCCAGCTCGCCATCCTTGCCAAGCAGACGCTTGATATCCGGATTTGTCGAGTTCAGCATCTCCCCGACATTGGCCTGGGTGACGCCGGCTTCCTCGGCATTGATCATGGCATTGTGCACCCACTTGACGATGGTGAGCCACTGGTCGTCGCCCTGGCGCACGGAGGGTCCCAACGGCTCTTTGGAGATAATCTCCGGCAGCACGAGGTGGTCGTCCGGCTTTGGTTGTTGCACCCGGATGGAGTAGAGGCCCGATTGGTCGGTGGTGTAGACATCGCAGCGTCCCGCCAGGTAGGCCTGCACCGTCTCATCGAGCTTCTCAAACACCACCGGCTTGTAGGTCATGTTGTTCGCCTTGAAGTAGTCGGCGAGATTGAGTTCGGTGGTGGTTCCAGTCTGCACGCACACCGTGGCGCCGTTGAGCTCTTTGGCCGATTTCACGCCGATCGACTTTTTCACCATGAAACCCTGGCCGTCGTAATAGTTGACGCCTGCAAAGATGAGACCCAGCGAGCTGTCACGCGCGATGGTCCAGGTCGTGTTGCGGACCAGCACGTCGATCTCGCCCGACTGCAAGGCCGTGAAGCGTTCCTTGGCGGTGGTGGGTACATATTTGACCTTGCCCGGATCGCCAAAGACGGCAGCGGCGATGGCCTTGCAGTAATCGACATCGAGGCCGGTCCAGTTGCCCTTATCGTCGGGCTGACTGAAGCCGGCGAGGCCCACGTTCACACCGCAGCTCAAGCTGCCGCGCTGCTTCACGGTATCGAGTGTCTTGGTCTGCGCGCTGGCGGTGCCGCCCAGGGCGATGACGCCGACGCCAGCGGCGGCAACCAGCTTGGATAGGTAGGTCATGGTCTCAACTCTCCTCGCTACGGGTCTTTTCCAATTTCGCTAGTCGATTAGTGATTGAGGATCTGGGAAAGGAACAGCTTCGTGCGCTCAGATTTCGGATTGGCGAAGAATTCCTTGGGCGTTCCCTGCTCGACGATTTCGCCCAGGTCCATGAATATGACCCGATCGGCGACCGATCGCGCAAAGCCCATCTCGTGCGTGACGCACAGCATGGTCATGCCGCCCCTCGCCAGTTCGATCATGGTATCAAGCACCTCCTTCACCATCTCTGGATCGAGGGCGGAGGTGGGTTCGTCGAACAGCATGATATGTGGGTTCATGCACAGCGCGCGGGCGATCGCCACCCGCTGCTGCTGGCCTCCGGACAGCTGGCCGGGATACTTGTTGGCCTGTTCGGGGATCTTGACGCGCTGCAAATATTTCATGGCGATCTGCTCGGCCTCGCGGCGCGGCAACTTCTTCACCCACACGGGCGCCAGACATAGATTGTCGAGTACGGTTAGGTGTGGAAACAGGTTAAAGCTCTGGAACACCATGCCGACTTCGGAACGGATTTTGTCGATCTGACGCACATCGTTGGTGAGCTCGATGCCCTCGACGATGATCTGACCTTTCTGGTGTTCTTCCAAGCGATTGATGCAGCGGATTAGGGTGGATTTGCCGGAGCCGGAAGGGCCGCAGACCACGATCTTCTCGCCCTGATGGACGGTCAGGTCGATATTGCGCAGCACATGAAACTCGCCAAACCATTTGTTCACGCCGATCATCTGCACGGCGGGTAGTTCGTTAGCTGCCGACGCAGCGCTCGCGGCCTGAGCCATAAGGTCTCCCAAACTCGACTACGTCGGGGGGCCGCGAGATTGAAGATCCCGGCCTTAGCCACCGACGAACGGACACGTTCGAGTATGCCCGAGGCCGATGGGTCGCGCAAATACGGTCTCCTGCGGCGCAATAAAGCAACTGGCGAACGTCCGGGCGCGCACCAAGTCCCAGGCGGTCGGCGCCGCCGGCTATGCCTGCCGCCCCCGCTGGGCTAGCCTCTCGCCCGGGCCGACCCGGCAAGACCAGCCTCCAGCGAACCCGCAACCAATGAGGAAAGCCACCATGACCGCAAGCGAGCTCTACAGGAAAGGTGAAGCCGTGCGCAGGAGGCTCAGGGGCGAGGCGGATTTCGAGCGCAACAAGCGCGAATATGACCGCGACCCCGTGATGAAGAAGTTCATCGAGGTCGCGACCGAGACCGTATTCGGCGCGCTTTGGACCAGGCCCGGCTTGGACATCAAGACGCGTACCCTGATCTGCGTCATATCCGATGCCGCGACGGGGCGACATCCCGAGCTCGACATCCACCTGCGTTTCGCCCTCAAGGAAGGATGGACGGAGGATGAGCTGACCGAGGCCCTCCTCCACCTTTCCGGCTACGTTGGTGTGCCGATCATCCGTGAAGCCATGCTGGTCGCATCCAAGGTCTTCGCCGACATCAAGGCCGAGCGCTCGCGCGCTGGCTAGTGCCGCCGCGATCCGTGATGGCCCACCCAGGCACAGGAGGGAGGTCGGCACATGAAATTTGGATTGAGCACGCTCACGCGTGGTCTCTTGACCACGCGTGAGGCCTACCAGGCCATTGCCAAGGCCGCCGAGCGGGCGGGCTTCGATTTCCTGTCAGTTAGCGACCACATCGTCGTGCCGGCGGACCTCAAGTCGGCCTACCCCTATGCGCCCGGCGGTGCGTTCGGCGCAGCCGAGCACGGGCATTGCCTCGAGCAGCTGGCGACCATCGCCTTCCTCGCCGGCGTCACGGAACGCCTGCGCTTGCTGACCTCGGTGCTGGTCGTGCCCCATCGTCCGCCGATCCTTGCTGCCAAGCTGCTCGCGACCATCGATGTGCTGTCGCATGGACGCTTGATCGTCGGTGCGGGCGCGGGCTGGATGCAAGAAGAGTTTGCTTTGCTGGAGGTACCCTTCGCGGCTCGGGGCAGCCTGACCGACGAGTATCTCGAGGCCTTTCGTGAGCTTTGGATGAAGGACAGGCCTGCCTATCACGGCAAACATGTGCGCTTTGCCGAGGTCTTGTTTTACCCCAAGCCTTTGCAGAAACCACATCCACCCATTTGGATCGGGGGAGAAAGCCCCGCCGCGCTCCGTCGCGCCGTCAAGCTCGGCGATGCCTGGTATCCCGGCAACAACAACCAGCGGCGCCCCCTCGATACACCGCCGCGTCTTGCCGCCGCAATCGCGGCTGTGCGGGCCCAATGCGAGCGGGCCGGGCGAGATCCCGGCCAGCTCGGCATCTCGCTGCTGGTGCAAAACCCGTTTGAATGGGGTGCGCACAAGACCCAGGACGGCAGTGCGCGGCGACTGTTTACCGGCGCTTCGGCCGAAATGGCAGAGGACGCGGGTCGGCTATCGGCGATCGGGGTCGGCCATGTTGCCGTTAGGCTCGGGGGCCAATCGATCGAGGAGGCGGTGGCCGGCATCGAGCGCTTCGGCGCCGAGGTAATCGCCAAGTCGCCCTGAGGTGGACCTAGCCGCCCACGGCGGCCAACAGCCGGCCGAGAAAGCCATCGACCGCGGCCTTGTTGATCCAGCGCATGACGGTGACGAGATCATGCTCGGGATCAATCCAGATGATGTTTGATCCAGCCCCCAACGCAAACACACTGCTGGTCGGCGCGCTTGGGTAGCGCGCGGCGCCACGATTTAGCCACCACAAATAGCCGTAGCTCTCGTTGGTGGGCGAGGGACAAAGCATGGCCTTGAGCCAGGCCGAGGGCATGATCTGGCGGCCATGCCACGCCCCGCCGCGGGCGACGAGCAGGCCGAAGCGGGCCTGATCTCGCGCCGAGATGAACATGCCGCCGCCCCAATGCGAGCCCCCCGACACGGACTGGACACGCCGGCCTTCGATCGCGGTCCAGGAGGTGCGGTAGCCATGCCATTGCCAGCTCGACGACGCCCCGATCGGGGCCATGATGCGATCGCGCAAGACCTCGGGCAGGGCCCGGCCGAAACGCTTGAGCAGGCAGAGCGCCAACAAGTTGACGCGCACGTCGTTATACTCATAGTAGCTGCCCGGCGCCTGGAGGTCGCGGCGCAAACCCTTGCGGCTATTGTCCGCCCCCGCGCCGATTTGGCGGTTGTGGTCGACCTGATCGGATTTTTCCCACAGCTCCCCTTGCCATTCGCTGCATTGCTGCAACAGATGGCGCCAGCTAATGGGCGCGTTGTGCGGGCTGGCAAAATAAGGCCCATCAACGGTTGCGCCCACGCGCTCATCGATGGCGCCAATTAAGCCGTCTGCGACGGCAAGACCAGCGAGGACGGCCAGGTAGCTCTTGGCAACGCTGAACGTCATGTCCACCCGTGTCGTGTCACCCCACTCCGCAACAATGCGGCCCGCCTTGAGAATCACTCCCGCAGGTCCCCCGCGCGCCGTCACCGGGCCTGCAACCTCGCTCCACGGCCCCCTTTCGTTCCACTCGACGATGCCAACATAGCGCCCGTCGGAGTAATAAAGGCTGCGCGGCCATGGGCTGTCGTTGGCCACGGCGAAATCAATGGCGGTCCTCAATTTGGCGGGATCCAAGCCCGCCTCGGCCGCGGCGACGTGCTGCCATTCGCCGCCCTCGGCGGCGGGCCAATAGGGCTCAAGGGCTGTCGTCGCCGGCGGCATCGCGCGTCTGGTCCTTTGGTTTTCTTGCCGCGCGGGGACTTATCACGCCTACCCGTCAGCGGCAAAGCGCCTATGCTAGCAAGCGGGGGCAAGTCGTCAGAGCCGCGCGCCACCGCCTCCCGTAGGCCCGAACACGGAATTGACAGCTGATGGCGACCCGGATCAATCGAGCCATTGAACTTCTAGCCCAGGATCAAGCCATCTACTACGTCGGCCACCATACCGGCCACGTGCTGAGCTTCACCCAGGGCCGGGCCGATGCCCGGACCTGGGCCGACTACATCAATATCGGTATGGAGCACGGCGCCTTCGATATGGCCGGCCTGGCCGAGTATATGCGGGGTCTCATCGACGGCGGTCCGACCCATTCCGGTCATCGCTCCCCGACCGTCATTGTCGAGGTGCCCGTGCGCGGCACCGACCTCGCCGGCGTCCGCAGCAACACCTGGCAATTCCGCCAAATTCTTGCGCGGGGTGTGCACGGTCTCTTGTTATGCCAGGCCGAGACGGCGGAGGCGGTGTGCGCGTTCATCGCGGCGGCGCGCTACCCACACCACAGCGCGGGGGTCGATCCCGGCCTGCCTTCACCGCTCGAGCGGATGCGCGGCGCCGCCAGCCTTTCGGCGCGCAACGATCCTCCGCCGTCGAGGGCTTCCCTCGCCGTCGGCAGCCGCGGCCGCGGCTCGGAAGCCACCGCCGCCGCCGTTTGGGGCTTATCCGCGGCGGATTATATGGAGCGCTGCGATCCCTGGCCGCTCAACCCGGCAGGCGAATTGCTGCTGGGCGTCAAGATCGAGAGCCCGGAAGGGGTAGCCAATTGCGAGTCGATCCTGCAGGTGCCCGGTCTTGGCTTTGCCGAAATGGGGCCAGGCGATCTCGGTTTGGCGCTCGGCTATCGCAATGTCCCTAGGCATCCCTATCCGCCCGAGATGCAGGTGGCCCGCAAGCGGGTATTCGCCGCCTGCAAGCGCAACGGTGTGGCCTTTCTCGAGGTTGGCTCCCCGGCCACCATCACCGGCCAACTGGACGAAGGCGTGCGGGTCGTTGCAGGACATGACGAGGAGACCGCCCGTATCGGCCGCGCGCACCAGAAGCGCGCGATGCCGGTTTAGGCGCAAAAGCGTTTCCCCGTGCGGTGCGATTGCGCAGAGCTAGCCGACCGACCTCGCCCCGAGCCTCAGCTCTCGGGGGGCTTGCAGGTCGCGGCTGATTTCCTCGCGCAGCACGCGCTTCAGAACCTTGCCGGACGGGTTGCGCAAATCGGTGCCACGATCAGCTGCTTTGGCACCTTGAAGCCGGCGAGCTTGCGCCGGCAGTGTGCCTGCAACGCCTCCAGCGTCAGAGCCTGTCCCGCCTTGACGACACCGACGTCTTTCCGATCTGCCCCACTGAAGCTTAGAAGTGATGGCCAGCGCATCACGCCGGGGCGCATCGCCCGGAGCCCGCCGCGTCGGTCTACGGTCGCTTCGGGGACCGGGTGCGCACTCACCATAGGCAAAAACAGAAACATACCACAGATTGGGTTCCCTCGGCCGGCCAGCTGCATCAGCGGGCGTATGCTGTGGCCATTGCCGCTGTCGTTCGCTGTGACGCGCATGCGGGCAAGGTCAAAATTCCCCACGCAACGGACATCCGGCCGAGCTTGCTCGCATGGGGCGTCTCCCCCGCGCTAAGGGGAAAGCGGCTTGCCTGGTCAACGTCCGGGCTGCGTCAATGGCGAGCGCCCACTGCGGCCCCACGGCCGCGCAGCGACGCCTGCACCGCGCGGCTTATTTTAGCGTAATGGCAAGTCCGCTCAAATCCACATTCGCCAGCAAGCCAACCTGCCTCCCGGTCAGCTCCAGCACGGCGCCCTTCTGGTTCGTCAGCACGATCCCGCGGGCGCCTGTACCGACCGCAAGCCCGGCACCTGCCGCGCCGTAGACGCCGGCGACATCGGACGGCCGGTAGATGTTACTCACCCTTCCGCGCAGTACGGTCTTGGAACCGCCGAAGACGAGGCCGTAGTCCAGCCCGCCGGTCGACAATGCGTAGAGCCTGCCGTGGAAGTTGAGGGTGCCGCTGCCACCGGAACCGCCGATGATCCACCCGGCCTTGTAAATCGTGAGTGTTACGGTCCCGCTGTCGGCGTAGCTGGCGGGGGATAAGCCGACGACGGCAAAGAGCGCAAACAGCGCGGTGCGAATGGCCGATGATATCCTCATGTGGCAACTCTCCCAGAAGTTTTCAGAGTGGGTGGGGCGAATCGAACGAATCATTGGCGCCATCCTAACCGATCGATTGGGGAGGCAAGATGTTCACGCTTCTAGGGTCTGCCGGCAGCACCCTGGGCGGCCAGCCGTCGCCATCGGTCATTTTCGCAAGTTGAGGGCGGCTTCGCGGGTTCTGCTCCGGCCTAGCGAAAGCAAATGCCCAGCGCGGCTCGATCGCGAGGCGGGGCGGTGCCGGACCTTACTTTTCACCTCCCTCCGGTAGGCCGGCTCTGCGGAGGCCATTTTCGTGATCCGCCACGTCCGAAGGGCTGCGCATTGCGGTCAGATGGCGGTTGTCGGATACCACCCGACGTGGGATCGATCTCTCGCAATCGCCCCATTGCCTTCCTGGTGTCGTCGAGACGGCCAGCGAGTGTGTCCGCGGCGGCAGCGCCATGTGGAAGTTCGACGATCGCTGCGCGCACGGTTACAGATATCCCTTGTTGAGTGATCTTGTCCGGGCAAAACGCTCGCGGCCATGTACGGTCGTGCGTCTAGCCCACTGCGTCTTTGATGGTTTGCGGCACGGGGCGCGCGAGCCGATAAAGGATGGGCGCTGGCTCCATTCGATCGCAGGAGGCTGCAAGGTTAGGATAGAGCGCCGCGCTGCTCGGCGGCGCTGGCGTCGACTCGATCGACGGCGGTACCGGCAACGACGTGATCACCGGCGAAGCCCGCAACGATCTTCTCGCCGGTGGTCTCGGCGACGACACGTTCACCTACGTCTCTGGAGACGGTACGGACGTGTCGACGGCGGCGACGGCAGCGACACGCTCAACATTGTGGGCACGACGGTCAACAATGTGCTGGCCGTGGCCTGGGATGGAGCCTCGATCGTTTCCTTCACCGGCGGGACGCTGACGGGCGTCGAGCACCTGAAGGCCAATTTGGATGCTGGGGCGGATACGCTCACCTACGCCGGGTCCACGGCGAACGCCAGCGTGGACCTCTTAGCCGGTACGGTCTCAGGCTTCGACTCGATATTGGGGATCGAGAACGTCACCAGCGGTTTCGGCAACGACACCTTAATCGGCGACGGCGGAGCCAACGTGCTCGCCGGTGGTGCCGGCGACGACACCTACGTGGTGGGTGCCGGCGACACAGTCACCGAGGCTCTAAACGCGGGTACCGATACCGTGAACAGCTCGGTCAGCATTACGCTCGGCGCCAACGTCGAGAACCTGGTGCTGACGACCGACAGCGGAGACATCGGCGGCACCGGCAACGGACTTGCCAACGTCATCACCGGCAACGGTGGCAACAATGCGCTAAGCGGTGCTGGCGGTGACGACGTCGTAAACGGCGGGGCCGGCAGCGACAACATCGACGGCGGCACTGGCAACGATACCATAACCGGTGGTACCGGCGACGATGTCATGACGGGCGGTGCCGGCAACGATCTGCTCGTGTTTGCCGCGGGCTTCGGAAACGACGTTGTCAACAGCTTTGATGCCAACCCGACCGCCGGACAGGACCTACTCGACGTGACAGCCTACCACCTCACTGAGACCTCCTTCGCTGATGCCGTGTCAATTCTGCAGTCGGGTGCCGATACGGTCGTCCACATCGGTGCCGATACCATCACGCTGACGGGCGTCAGTGGCATCGGCGCCAACGCGGTCACCATCGACGACTTCAAACTGGTTTGACGGATCTAAGGGCGGCCTCCGCGCGAGGCCGCTCGTCGCCAACGGCATGACAGCGAGCTTCGGAGGTCCCGAGCGCTGGTCCACGTCTCAATCGGTCCCGCTTTTCGATCTCCTCCTACCTAAAGACGAGCGGCCTGGGCCAAGGTGTTGGTAACGGCATTTTACTTAGGTCCAGTCGCGGCGAAGACCTTTGGTCCTAGAACAGCTCGGGACTAGCCGAAAGGAGCTAGCCGCATGGGCTTGAGCGCAAGTTCGACACCGACCGTATCCTGGTGCGCGGTATTCAGTGCCGTGGCGACGTTTGCCATCGGTAAGAGCCGCCATGGCTAGCCCAATCCGAATTGCCGTCGTGGACCCTCATCCGATGTTTCGGACCGGGGTCGTGGAGACCATAGCTGCCTCGGACCACTTTCAAATTGTGGCTGAGGGTGAAACAGCCGCGGACGCGCGGCGGGCGGTGCGCGAGCTGGCCCCCGATATTTTGCTTCTCGACATCTGCTTGGCCGAGAATGGCTTTGAAGCGGTTCGTGATATTTCGAAGATCTTCGCGCCCTGCAGAATCGTCGTGCTCACGGCCGTCGACGATGCACTGAGTGTGTCCAACGCCTTGGCATTGGGGGTGAAAGGCTACATCCTAAAGGGTGTCAGCGGTTCTGAACTCATCAATGCCTTGCAAACGATACATAGTGGCCTGCCCTTTCTTACGCCTGATCTGGCGTCTCGATTGTTGATTGACACCCGCGGCGGGCCACTCTTCAGGCCGCTCGAAGCCAAACTTCTCGAGAGGCTCACCTATCGGGAAAAGCAGGTACTCGAGCGGCTATCAAAAGGAATGACCAACGATGAAATTGCAAAAAATCTCGGGCTCAACATAAAAACCATAAAGTCCTACATCACTCAGGTCTTTAGAAAGCTAAAGGTCAATAACCGCGTACAAGCATTGAAGATTGCTCAGAACGTCAACGGTGACTAGCGCGTGGCGCCCTTGGCGTAAGTAGGGCCCGGCGCACGCGGTCGAAGCTGGCTCCTCACAAGCCCCAACAAGCCCGCCGGCAAGCGGGTACCCCGTCGCACTGCGATTGAGCTCTGCCGGTGGCAAAGCCCTCTCCCAATCCGATCGCGCTTAGGCCGTGCCGACAGGCGCGCGGCGCTCGTCTGCCTGTTCGAGAGGATCGCGGTCGTCTTGCGGTCGTCTGCGGCAGTCCTCATGTAGGAGCTCTAGCACGCTGCGCAGGGCGCCCTCGTAGTCCGTAAATTCCTCGGCCTTCGGAATCGGGACGCGCACGATCCTTACCCCACCGTTGCGGCCACTGACCCGGCAGAGGAGCTTGCCATACCGGTCGATCACAAAGCCGGGCCCATCGCCGGCCACGAGCTTGACGTCCGGCTCATTGTAGCGGACCCGGACGGCCGCCGAGTTGAGCTCGGCGAAGAGCCAGGCCAGCATTTTGGCGGACTGCTCCTCCTGCTCGGCCGCAAGCCGCGCGCGTGCCGCCTGTGCTCGGTCGATCTCGGCGATGAGCTGAGCTGCAGTTTTCATCGAAGCCATCCCATCCTACTTTGCTCCCCTATGGGACGATTCGGCCGGCGCGCTCTAGGATCGGGTGTCGACATCACGCAAAAAACGGTACATTCCCAGGGAACCAATACGCCATCTCAGCGTCCACCTGGTGTCGAGTTTGGACGCTAAGAACGCGCCTGACCAAGAGGCGCTGCCCTGGTATCCGCACCGACCCATCTGTCGTGACGGACGCTAAGAACGCGCCCCGCCAAGAGGCGCCGCCCTGGTATCCCGGCAGGAAGTTTGGAGGGCAGGGCACCCACCCGCACCGGGCGCCCTGCCTTTCTCGTTTGGGCTCGTTCCTGTTTTGTCCGATTGTTTCCGCGGCATTTCCCGCTCCCAAACTAGCGCCTCAGGGGCGAAGCGAGCCCAGGGGGATTAATGGATTGACCAGCATTCATTGCCGGGCCTCCCCGGCCTCCCCGATTGGGCCCCTGCCCTTTTGGCAACCCAATTCCAAAGTGGACACGGGCGGAGTTGTCACGAAATCAAAGTGTGGGTCGCCGAGACCGCAACCTCCCTGTGAGGCGCAGGAATGTCTGACCACCATCGCTAGGTTGCAAGCGATCCAGAATCTCGATGCGGGCACCTGGAAACGAGGCGCCGGAAGGGCAGCCCCTTGGGCCGAAGGGCTGGGCCACGTCGCTCGATGAGCACCATCGAAGGGCCGCGTGAGGGCTTGCTGGCGGGTGTGGAGTGACGCTGCGGGGGCGCTGCTAGGGGCCGGACGATCTCGCTTCGCCCGCCTCCTGGTCAAATGAGCGTGCGCGAGCTGATGCTTTGGACCGGGACGCCTAGGCGCTTGCCGACGAGCGGCTTGTCGAGGTTCCAGTAGAGGAGCCAGCCGCGCAGGTTATCCGTCAGCCGGATCGTGGGGCGGACCTTCTTGTTCTGCAGCCGGCCGGGCGGGTTGAGGTCGATGATGCCGCGCGTGAAATCGACCGGGTGGCGCACCGAGAGGTCGGTGATGGCCTCGGGCCGAGCCCAGGTGTTCAGCGCCATCACGACGTCGCGGAAGGCGACCTCATGCTCCTCGTCCTCGGGGAGCGCATCGATCATGGCGGCGAGCTGTTGGTCTGTCGGGATGAAATCTCGCGGCTTGGAGCGCGGGAGCTGAGTGACCTTGGAAATGGCCGCCTCGCCATCTTCGATATACGGCGCAGTGGCCAGCAACAGCACTTCCCGCTCAACGCCTTGCGCATCTGTAATCACGTGCGGCTTGGCGGCGAAGCGCATGGCGGCCTTGATCTTGGTGAGATATGTCGAGATGGTCTTGCAAGAATGGCCGTGCTTGTCGCGCGGGCAACGCAAGCGAGCCGACGTTGCAGACCTACGCAGCGGCATTGCTCGCTTGAAACGACGTTGCAGAGAGTTACGCGCCGACGCGCATCGGGTCGCGAGCGCACCGCTCCCACTGAGCCACGCCAAAGAACGCGCCCGAGAAATCGTTTCGAGTTGGGCGCAGCGCGGGGCACCAAATGTCAGCCCGCTAATAGAGCACGAGAACGGTGAAATCGCGTGGCCGATGCGAACTTTGCAATCGCAGATATTCAACGCGGAGGGCCAACGGCCGATTGCGTTTGCCGAAGTGCCCGATCTTGTTGCGACCCCGACATGGTTGTTTCCAGATGCGATGCTCAAGCGGTTGGACGGCATGCTTGCCGAAGAGGCGGACGATGCTAGCGCGTTGTCAATTGCGGAGCGTCAAACGCAGAGTGCGCAGATAGCGGGCGATTTGTTGAGCGTTGAGCGCGACCTCGCTGCGCTGACGTGGCGCGGGCTTGATGAAGGGTTGCCCGTGTGGTTTCCGCAAGACCTGAGTGTGGCCGCGATCCTGGCGGCGGAATTGGTCACGATCCCAGCGAGCAACGGCGGCGGGACAAGCCCCGAGCATGGCACCTACGAGATCATCGGAGGTCGCCGGTGATTATTCTGCGCCGCTAGGTGGCACGAGATGCGCTGCGGAAACTGGTTACCCGCCTTACGGGTCGCGCCCGCCTGGCGCCAGTTCGCGCGCCTGTCGCAAATGCGGCGCCTGTAGAAGCCCCCAAAGAGGCCCGGCGCCGCTAAGAAGTTCTGGTGATAGGAGCTATCTGAAGCGTCCAACGCGGCCTACGCCAACGCCTAGGCCTCTGCGGACGCCTACGCCACCACGGTAGCCAATGCCGCCGTAGGCCGCACGTCTGATGTTACGGCGTGCGATACCGCGGCCTATTCCATAGCCACCGTAGCCCCCGTAGTAGGCGGGGGAGGAGTAGCCGTAGCTCATGTAACCGTAGCGTCGAGGTGCTACGGGTGTGGCGGCAGTGGTAGCCGTGTATCCATAGCCCGTACCCCAGCAAGCTGCGGCCTGGGGGCTTTCAAGGGCAAGGAGGGGTGTCGCGACCACCAAGGCGGCGGCAATTGCTCGTATGCGCATCTGATTGCTCCTTTCCGATATTCCCGGATCTGGACAAATGTCGGGCGTCCCCAATCAGCTCGGCGGCCGATTGCGCCAATGGGGATTGCCCCCACGTCCGTGCGCGAGATTGCGCGGATATCAGCGCCCTCGGCGGATGACATCGCGGCGGACGTGGCGGCGGGCGGATGTGGTCACGCATCTGCCGTTAATCATGTGCATACCCGCGCCGCATCCTTCGCGGACTTGCGTGATCATGCTGTCCGGCTGATGAAGCGACGTGAGTGGCATGGCCTGCGCAGATGTTGCGACGGCCAAGGCAAAGACAACAGCGATCAACCTGATCATTCTCTCCTCCTATGTGAAGCATGCTGATCTGGTGACGCGCGTCTCGCCTTTGGCGAAAGGCTCGGGTCGCAAGACGAGCGCTGCAACACTCGTTTTATGAACCCCGTCCGACGAAGCGAATATGGGTAGATGTACCGACTTTCTCTGGTACGATAACGTACATTGAGCTTAGGCGGCACTAAATCAAGGTAACGCGCCGCGCCGTTAAGGTACCGCGCCGCGCCGTTATAGGCGCTCTCCATCCCTCATATCGGAAACATGGCGCGGAGGCTTGCTATGCCTCGCTATTACTTCCACGTCAGACGTGGCCAAATGACCGTACTCGACCGGGAAGGCATCGAACTCGCTGATGCTGCGGATGCCGAAGTGGAGGCAGCACAAGGCGCGCACCAGATTGTGAAATTCTTGAACGGGGGATCGTTGAACGGGAATTCTTGAACGGGCAGTCCGCCAGCCGCGGGAGGATAATCGTTGCTGACGATAACTGGACCTTGTGTGAATTCCCATTCTAGGGAGTGAAAGGTGGTGCGTGGGGATTGAGGGGCCGAGTGATGACCAGGCACGACGAGCAATACAGCTGCAACAGCAGCCAAGTCTGCGAGGCCGAGCGGCGCCTGGCGGGCCAACACATATTTATCGACCGACTACGCGCCTCGGGGAACGACACCCGTTCTGCCGAAAAGGCGTTGGAAGTCGTGCGCGACATTCTGCGCGATCTCTATCGCGCGCGCAGTTTGTTGAGGCGCTAGGGCGTGCCCCGCAAAGGCGCTCCGGACGCGCCGCTGCGCACCAGAAAAGCCGGGATCAGGCGCTAGCGGCCAACCCGTCGCGCTCGATGCTGATCAATCTCGGCAATGTCGGTCATGCCCCGTCAGCCCTGCTGACTAAAGCGGCGGTTCACCGGCCTCGTCAGCCTTCTGCTGAGCAATTCGGGCAATCTCGGTTCTCACTTCGAACACGACCTGTTCAATGCAGCGGCGGACCCCAAGATCGCCACGGGGCACGCACCGTGCTGGCATGGAATGCAGCGCGGTCAAAACCACGCCTCCAAGATCATCAATCAGCGCGTCAACGTCCGACTGACGCACCAAGTCGCGACGGTTCTCGGCCAGTTTAAGTTGCAACATTTCAGTTTTGACTTTGACGTGCTCAGCATCGGCCGCCGTTCGCGGTGAGCGGCGATGCGCTGAGCGCAAGTGCGTCAGATATCGCAGCCTCGATTGATCCACATCGAACAGGCCATCAACCGCCCGCCGCTCGATCACGCCTTGCGCGGCTAACTGGTCGATATGCTGGCGAACGCACTCAAAGTGGACGGCCAAGCGGTTCCCCGAGACCAGCACGGGACCAAGTGCCTTATCGCGCCTGCCGTTGCCGCGCTTCGGTCGAGGCCGATCAAATGTGGTTGCTTCGGTCATCGCTGTTTCTCCGCACATCGCGTGGCGATGCTTTAGCCGCTATGCCACTGCCGATCAAAAGGGCGAGAATAGGCGGGCACATCGGGATGCTGCGGCCCCGGGCTCCATGCGGCCGTCTTGTAGTACCTTGGCTTCGATGAGGCGGCCAACTTGAGTGGACCGCTTAGGCGTGGAGCAAGCAGATGCGCGCGACATTCCAGTGACTGGCGAGAACACCAATCTGCTGGCTAAGTTGAACCGACAGGGTGTGCGCTATCTGATCGTTGGTGGCGTCGCCGTGCACCCGCCGCACACCTCACCCGTCCCAAGCAAGAGCTTCCGCTCAAAGGCAGGTATTACGCCGATGTGATCACACCTGACCCCGATATCGACAATGCGAGCGAACTGGAGCGCGCTGAAGCAGCACTCATCAATCATCAGCCCGTGCGCATTGCATCTATCGATTTGCTCGTGCGCCTGAAGACCACGCCGCGAGCCACGCAGCGAACAAAGGACATGCGGGATGTTGAGTTGTTGAAACGTCCACGCCGATAAACGCGCTCAGCGTCTTCGAGCCATGCGCTGGCCGCGCACACCACCACGCGCCTGCGGCTCGATCTGCCGCCGCGGCCCATGCCCGTGACACACCGGCGCCACGCCCGTCGCCGCCACCGCCACCGGTGCCGCCGGACGCCTTCGCCCCCGCCGCCGCTCGAAGACGGACCAAAAGCGACGATCGAGCGTGATCGGCTACTCCACACGTAAACTGGTATTGACACGGCAGCGTGTATAAACCTAAATGCGTGTCGCTAACACGCAGCCGTGTGGGGGAGCATGCCTGAGAACCGCATCCGCGAACTTCGCCTCAAAAAGAAGTTGAGCCAGAAGGGGCTGGCAAAGAAGGCCGAGACGAGCCAACAGCAAATCCAGAGGATCGAGGCTGGGATCCAAGCGGCCCGCTTCGATCTCGCTGTCCGTATTTCGGTAGCACTCGAGGAGCCTCTGGATCGCGTATTTCCAACGATCGAATTGCCGCTGAAACGGGCCAAGAGGCGACATGCCACCGTTCCTGACCTGTTCAGCGACCACGAGCTGGCCGACGAATTCGAGAGTGCTGGGTTGGACATGGACCCGGCGCAATCGGTGCTGCTCTATCGTTTGCGCGGCGGCGCCGAGGGGAAGTGGTGGCTTGCGCCAGGCGAAATGCGGCGCGTTTGGTCGTTAATCCAAAGGGACGACGAAAACGAATTCATGCTCTTCGATGCGGGTGGTCGCCGGTATGCCGTGAACCCGGCCCATCTCATGTTCGTCCACTTTCTTAAAGAGTACGCCGACGGGGGTGAGGAGAGTGACAGCCGGACGCAGCCGGCGCAGCGCCGCGAAGCCGGGCGCCTCTTCAATGCGGATGGCGAGTTCGTCGGCGAGTATGAGGTTCGCGTCACGCTCGCAGATGGGTGCGAAATGACCTTTAGCGTTGACCCTGATGACGGCTCGCTTGAGGAGGAGGACCCAGAGCCCCTAAGCGTCCAGCTACAAGACCTCTTCTTCTACGCGCAACTGGGAGGGCAGCAGCGGCTCAAACTCACTGACGAGGACGGCGAGGTGGCATGGTTCCGAACACAAGATGTCGCCATGTTCTCGGTTCCCATTGAAGCTGTGGAGCCAAAGTTGCGTGCGGCAGCGGATGAGGACGAGGAAGCCGTTCCGCCCCAGCAGGTAACAACCTAACCAAAGCGTTTCTTTGGTGTCTGGACCTTGCTTGTTGCCACTGGCAACAAAATCGAAAAGCGAGGTTTCGGTAATTATGCCCAGTGGGCCAGTAGTGTCCCAACGTTATGCGAACAAACTCAACTGGTTGGGCGAAACTCGCTCGTCCGAGACCTGTGGTTGCTGCGAAAGTAGCTGATTTATCGGCGTTCTCTCAAACATTGTGAGGCTGAGAATTTGTAGCATCTCATAGAGGCTCGCGGAACAGCTCAGCCGCTTCTTGACGATGGCGATGAGGATATAGACGGACACGGCGATCCAGATTTGCGTCTTTACTGCGTTCTCGGTTGTGCCGAAGAACGCCGGATGCCGAGATGATAGAGCTTCGTACTGTGTGCTCGCAGGCAGGCCTCGATATCGCGCAAGCTCTCTGGCCATGCACAGATACTGGTCGAGACAGGAAAAGTGCTTGACCTTGTGCTCGCCGCCGTAGCGAGAAACGCAACGCTTGAAGGTCGTTAGCGGCAGATGCTCCATATCTGAGCGAAAACAAGTTTGCCTTGGTTCATCGGCGGGCCCTGCGATGGGCGGCATCACGGGCTCGCAAATGCAGCGATTCGAGTTGAAATCGAGACCAGGCAGAGACACGAATTATCTTTTGCTAATCAGATCGTTATCGCACCTCTGGCGCTCAACGTTGGGACAGCACTGCCAGTGGGCATAAAATCCAAAAACCGCCCGTTCGGGTATGCGCGAGAATGCGGGGCTCACTGAAAAATCTTTCAGTGACGCAACGCACGGGTGAGCGACGCGTAATGCGCGGGACCTCAGCGGCTATCCATTATTGAGCCGACGCTCAATTCGCTCGATCCCACCGAGGAGCCGGTCAGTCTTTTCCTCAATGCGCGCCAATGCCTGGCGGTCTGGATCGCTGCCAAAGGGGGTGAATGTGCTGGGATGTACGCCAAGGGCCGCAGCCAGGGTCGGTACCGTACCGTTGCGGATTTCTGTGACGCCTTCCTCCCAATTGTAGATCGCCGTCCGTGTGACTTTGACCCGTTTCGCGAGCTCGACTTGAGAGAGGTCGGCTTTCTCCCGCGCCATCCGAATGCGTTCGCCAACGTTTTTGTCTGCCATCAGCGCAGAGCCCTTTCGCTCATTTCCCGACCTTCTTGGGTAGGACAACGCCTATAATTTTCGAGCACGCGGGCAAGCTCCTCACGCTTCTTCGCGAGCGTCTTCTGGGCTTCCGTCAGCGCCGACTTGGTCGAGCCCTCAAACAGGCATGGCACGATTTAGCCGGTAGCGGTCGCCGGGGGAACACCTTGCGTTGTGGCCATGCAGAGAACGGACCAGGAATTGTTGGGTGCTATTGCACCCGAACGTCCCCCGTTTGTACCTTCAAAGTGTTGGGTGCAGGTTGGGTGCAGGTTGGGTGCAATGACGGGATGTTCGCCCTTCATTCCCCTTAACCCCGCACTTGTGCCCAGTAAAAGCACCATATAAATCAAGCGCGGGGACCCAAGCACATTGGGGCGTAGCCAAGCGGTAAGGCAGCGGATTTTGGTTCCGCCATGCGGAGGTTCGAATCCTCCCGCCCCAGCCACGTGTCACCTATGTCTCGGGCCGCTCACGCTCACAGGAGCTAGCGCGGATTGAGCCGGGCTGCCTCTGCCATAGCCTCGATGGCCTCGACGCTTTTCGTTCTCACGGTCAAACCCGTAAGACCCGAGTCCTCCCAGGCGCGGTAGCGCTGTTTGATGCGCGCTTTGGGACCGACGAGGGACTTGGCGTCGACCCACTCGTCAGGCACGGCCGCGGCCGCCTCGTCCTTGCGCTGCGCCAGATAGAGCTCCTGGATCCGGTCCGCTGCCTCCGCGAAGCCGCGGCGAACCATGATGTCCTTGTGGAAGTTTTTGTCGCGATGACCCATGCCGCCGACGTAAAGAGCCACCTCGGGCTTGAGTTTGGCTAAGGCAGCCTGCACGTCGTCGCTGACTTCAACATGGACGGAGCCCTGGATTTCGAAGTTCTTGAAACTGCGCTTGCCGTTGCTGCGGCGAAAGCCCTCCTCGAGCCAGCCCCGGTACTCCGGCATCGATCCGGGCACAAAGCCCAGCGGCAACCAACCGTCGGCGATCTCGGCGGTGAGCTTGACCGTCGCCTCGTTTCCGGTGCCCAAGTAGATGGGGATATCGGGACGCATATGCAGGATCGACTTGAGCGGTTTGCCGATCCCCATCGCTCCAGGCCCCTGATAGGGAAGGCTGATCTCGTTTCCCGCATAGGCGACCGGCCCCTCGCGCTCGAAGATCTTGCGCATAATGGCCACGTAGTCCTTGATGCGCCAGTAGGGCCTGCCCCAGGGCTGGCCGTACCAGCCCTCGACGATCTGCGGACCCGACACCCCAATGCCGGCAATGAAGCGGCCACCACCCGCCAGGGCGTCAACCGTGGCCGCCGACATCGCCGCATTGGCCGGGGTGCGCCCGGCCAATTGCATAATGGCGGTGCCGAGCTTGATGTGCTGCGTTTTGCCGGCCAGAAAGGCGAGCGGGGTCACTGCGTCCGACCCGTAGGCTTCCGCCGTCCACACCGAATCGTAGCCCAACGACTCGGCGCGCTGCACCATCTCGACCGGGACCTTGAGCTCGGCGCCCGAATAGCCGATCGATAATCCGAGCTTCATGGCTCCTCCCACAGGCTTGGGTTGCAAACGGCCTTGCTTGGCATGACCTTTCGTTCGCAGGAGGCCTCAGGCGGCCTTTTCGCTGCCGATGATTCGCTCCTGCCTAAGCGCCGCGATGGCCTCCTCGGCAAGGCCGAGCTCCCGCAGAATTTCCTGGCTGTGTTCGCCCAGCCGCGGTGCCCCGCGGCGAACGAGCATGGGCGCCTCGAACCGCGCCGCGGCACGGGTCTGGCGCAGCCGGCCTGCCGTTGGATGCTCGCTTTCGATGAGGATGCCGCTGGCAATGACCTGCGGATGTGCAATCACTTGCTCGCGGGTCAGAACGGGAGCACAGGGAACACCCGCTGCCTCGAGCCGCTCCAGCCATTCTTCAGTCGTGCGCGTCTTTAGCACATCCTGCGTCATCTCGAGCCGGGCATCGATATTCTGGTCGCGCAGCGCCGGCGTCTGAAAGCGCGCATCCTCGAGCCATTGTGGGCGCTCGAGGGCGCGTGTCAGGGCGGCCCACTCCTTGTTGGTCATCACCGCCACGGTCATAAAACCGTCGGCGGTCTCATAGATGAGGTCGATAAAACTCGCGGCCGTGCGTTGCGAGACCCGCTCACCGACATAGGTTTGAGCGCCCATGTCGGAGGCCCACAGGAACGCCAGCACGGCATCCAGCATGGCCAAGCGCACGTGCTGTCCCTTGCCCGTGCGCAGGCGGCCGACGAGAGCCGCCGCGATCGCCTGAGCCGCCGTCACCGCAGTGAGCTTGTCGGGCAGCACGGTGCGGATCAGTCGAGGGCGCCGGTCGTCCGCGCCGGCCTGCACGGTGGTCAAGCCGGAAAAGGCCTGCACGATTGGGTCGTAGACCGGCTTGTGCGCATAGGGCCCGTTCTCGCCGAAGCCGTTGATCGACACGTAAACAATGTTGGGTGCTACCTTGCGGATCGCCGCCTCGTCGATGCCCAGGCGCTCGACCACACCAGGGCGAAAATTCTGCACCAGCACATCGGCGGTTTTGCACAACCGCATAAGGATGTCGACACCCTGGGCCGTCTTCAAATCGATCGCAATCGAGCGCTTGTTGCGATTGAGGTTGAGAAAGGAGGCGGAGAAACCATTGCGGCGGTTGCCGTAGGCGCGCGTGTGGTCGCCCAGGCGCGGCTCCTCAACCTTGATGACGTCGGCGCCCTGGTCGGCCAGAATCATAGTCGCCCACGGTCCCGATAGCATCGACGTCAAATCGACGATGCGAATCCCGTCGAGCGGTCCGGGCGGCTGTGTCATGTCGAACCTCGTCTAAACCGTTTGCCGGCCAAGTGCTCCCGTCGCCATTAGAGCTTGGATCTCGGCTGTCGAGAAGCCCGCCTCGCACAGCACGTCAGCACCGTGCTCCCCGATCCGTGGCGGCTGGCGAGACAGCTCGGGCCGTTCGCGTCGATCGCCGAACTCCAGGGGCAGAGCCGGCAAACCGACCAGCGGTCCGCCACCCAGGGCCGACAGCGCTGTGGCGAGTAAGGCTCCGCCGGCGAGCAAATGCGGATCGGCAGA
Organism: uncultured Alphaproteobacteria bacterium; assembly: GCA_963775835.1. Lineage (GTDB taxonomy): Bacteria > Pseudomonadota > Alphaproteobacteria > Rhizobiales > Hyphomicrobiaceae > AWTP1-13. Next base: position 32,534 of record CAVZKV010000026.1, read on the forward strand.
CAGATCATCGGGGCGGTTGACGCGCGCGCACGGCACTTTCGCGGCCTCGCAATCCTCAAGGATGCGGTGCTGGGAAAAGCGAGCCAACCGCATGGTAAGTTCCGCAATTAGCCACTCGCGCTCGGCGGAGCGCGCTGCGTTCGTCGCCAGCCGCTTGTCGCTGCCAAGGTCGCCGAAGTCGAACTTTTCGCAGAACCGCTGCCAATGACCGTCGGACGTCACAGCGACAAAGACCTGCTGCTGGTCCGAGGTGTTGAAGACATCATAGACACCCCAGGCGCCCTTGCGCGCGGGCATCGGAGGCATCGGCTGACCCGTCACGGCGCTGCCTGCCATGTGCGTGCCAACCAAGAAGGCAGCGCTTTCGAACAAGGCGCTGCCGACGCGTTGGCCGCGCCCCGTCCGCTCGCGCTCACGCAGCGCAGCCAGGACTGCCACGATGCCAAAGACCGCGCCCAGGATGTCGATGATTGGTGCACCCATGCGCAGCGGTTTTCCCGGTGGCCCGGTCATGTAGGCGAGCCCGGTTTGCATCTGCACGACCTCGTCCAGGGCGCCGCGATTTTCGTAGGGCCCCGCGAGATAGCCTTTCAAGGATAGGTAGATCAGGCGCGGGTTGACCTTTTCCAGGTCCGCCCAGCCGCATCCCAGTCGGTCGATCGTGCCCGGCGCGAAGTTCTCGACAAGGACGTCTGCCGTCGTCGCCAGGCGCCGCAAGGCGGCCTGGCCTTCGGCACGCTTCAAGTCGATGGCAATACTGCGTTTGTTGCGATTGTAAGAGGCAAAAAAACCGGCGGCGAACCCGGGTAGTCGGCGCGTGGCGTCGCCATCCTTGGGCTCGACCTTGATGACATCGGCGCCGAGGTCGGCGAGCAGCAGACCGGCGCACGGGCCCATAATGGTGTGTCCGAAGTCCAGGACCTTCAGTCCAGACAGCGGCCTTGGGGCCGCTCCGCTCATGCCGCTTTCCTCCGCAAGGCCGCAAGCGTTCCCGAACGCAAGGCGGTGCTGGGCAGGGGATGGCCAACAATGCGCTCGGCCATTCGCCCCGCCTCGATCAGCGCCTCCAGATCAACGCCGGTGGTGACGCCCATCTCCTCGCACAGCAAGACCAATTCTTCGGTCGCTATATTGCCCGGCGCCCCCGGCTGGCCGGCAAACGGACAGCCGCCAAGGCCGCCGACGGTCGAATCGAACCGGCGTACGCCGAGCCGCATGCCCTCAAAGGCATTGGCGATGCCGAGGCCGCGGGTGTCGTGCAGGTGTAGCGACAGCTCCAGGTGGGGCCAGCGGTTGCGTACCGCACCCACCAGCCGGCTCACCCTGACGGGCGTTGCCCAGCCCATGGTATCGGCAAGAGACAACCGCGTGATGCCAATGTTTGCTTCACGCGCGATGGCGAGCCCGTCCTCGATACACGACATCACCTGTCCCGGCGATATGTCGCCTCCGTAGTTGCAGCCAAATGCGGCCATAATGCCGATGCGGCTCACCGGGACGTTCGCCAGCAAATGCTGCTCCGTCTGTCGGCGCATGGCCTCGATCTGGCCGGTGCGGTCGCGGTTTAGATTTTTGCGCGAAAACGCCTCCGAGGCGCTGAGCGTGATCGAGCCCGTCAACGCCAGCCTGGCGCGGAAGGCGAGGGCGCGTTTGAGGCCAGCCGCATTGAACCACAGCGCCGTATACTCGATCCCTTCGACCGGCCTAAAGCCCGCAAAGACGGCCTCGGCGTCGGCCCAGCCCGGCACCAGCTTGGGGCTGACGAACGAGCCTACCTGAATGTGCTTGAGGCCGGTGGCCGACAAGGCATCGACAAGGGCGATCTTGTCTGCCGTGGCGATCGGTCCCTTTTCGATCTGAAAGCCTTCACGCGGCCCTTCCTCGCCGATCTCGATGTTTTGCGGCAGATCGCCCATGGCCCATTTCTCCTCCTGTTCGCAAGCGACCTATCGAACGAGATCGCATCATGATATCCGAGCCTGCCGTTGACAATCGGCGCGATACGAAAAGAGGCATGCGTGCACCGTAAGACCGGGCAGGACCAATCCCGCCAGATGACGGGCGGTATGGCGATCGTCGAGGCGCTGATCGCCAACGGCGTCGACACCCTTTTCGGTCTACCGGGCGCTCAGCTCTACGCGCTGTTCGACGCCTTGCAGCAGCGTCGACAGGCGATTCGAACGGTGGGGGCGCGGCATGAACAGGCTTGCGGCTATATGGCATTTGGCTATGCCCGCTCGACGGGCCGCCCGGGTGTCTACGCCGTGGTCCCCGGTCCGGGGATGCTCAACACCACGGCGGCGCTCGCGACTGCGCTTGCCTGCAATGCCCCGGTTTTCTGCATCACCGGGCAGGTGCCAGCCGCCTTCATCGAGCGCGGACGCGGCCATCTGCACGAGCTACCCAATCAGCTAGCGACCCTAAGATCGTTGGTCAAATGGGCAGCCAGGATCGAGCGCCCCGCCGACGCGCCGCGCCTCATCAATGAAGCCTTTCGGCAGATGCTGAGCGGCCGGCCGGGCCCGGTGGCAGTGGAGATGGCCTGGGACAGCATGGGCTCCACTGCCCTTGTCACACCGCTTGCCGGTGCCGCGACAGCCGCCATCCCTGCGCCTGCGGCGGCCGAGGTCGAGGCCGCGGCCAAGCTGCTCGTGGCCTCGATGCGGCCCATGATCATGAGCGGCAGTGGTGCGCAGCACGCCAGCGCGGCCGTCTTGGCCCTCGCCGAGGAACTGGCGGCACCCGTGGCGGCGTTTCGCGGCGGTCGCGGCGTCCTGGCGGAGGATCACGAGCTTGCCATCTCCGCCTATGCCGCATTCGGGCTTTGGCCGGAAACCGATGTGCTGATCGGCATCGGCACGCGCCTGGAAATGCCCTACATGCGCTGGACCGGCATGATGACGCTGATCGATCGGCCGTCGCCGCCGCCGCATTTGATCCGCATCGATATCGATCCCGCCGAAATGCACCGGTTGATGCCGCATGCCGGTATCGTTGCCGATGCCGAGATCGGCACGCGCGCGCTGCTGACAGCGATCAAAAGCTTGAAGCGGCCGCGCTCGGGCGCAGCCGGCAAGGCTTGGCGAGCCCGCGTCGCCCGCGCCAAGATCGCGGCGCGTGCGCAGATCGAGAAGGTGCAGCCGCAGCTCGCCTATCTCGATGTCATTCGCGCGCTGCTGCCGCGCGACGGCTTCTTTGTCGCGGAGCTATCGCAGGTGGGCTTCACCTCCTATTTCGGCTTCCCCGTCCTCGCGCCGCGCACTTATGTTTCCGAGGGCTACCAGGGGACGCTTGGCTTCGGCTTTCCAACCGCCCTTGGCGTGAAGATCGCCAACCCCGACCGGGTGGTGATGTCGGTCACCGGCGACGGCGGCTTCATGTTCGCCGTGCAGGAGTTGGCAACGGCCGTGCAAGAGCGCATCGGGCTCGTCATACTGCTGTTCAATAACAGGTCCTACGGCAACGTCCTGCGCGACCAGCGCACAAACTTTGCCAACCGCATCAATGGCGCCCTGCTCGACAACCCAAATTTCATGGTGCTGGCCGAGGCCTTTGGCGTGAAAGCGCATCGCGTTGCCTCGCCCGACGAACTTCGGCCCGTCTTGCAGGCAGCGCTCGGCGCCAACGCTCCGGTGCTGATCGAAATCGTCATAGCGCCGGACAGCGAAGCCTCGCCGTGGGAGTTCATTCACCCGAAGCGGTAAGGTCCGGGAACAGGCGTTGGCGCGCCTCGGCGGCGGCCTCCGCCATGGTCATGAACACGGCGCCGGCGTCGATGAGCTTACCGATCAAGTCTTCGAAGGCGAGCATTCGGTAGCCGCGGCCGATGACATAGGGATGCATGGTGTAGGTCAGAACCCCCCAGTCGACGGTCTTGGCCATATACAGGAATTCATCGTGCCAATTCTGCATAACCGCCCGTGCCGACTGTAATCCAGGCAGAATTGTCTCCCGTGTGCGGATGAATTCGAAATGGGGGTGATCGTCAAGCGACCAGCTGATCGGCATCTCGATCAGCTTGGTCTTTGCCCCGAAATGGTAGGGCTGGCCAAGTCTCGCCTGATCGCCGCGGCGGGCGAGATAGGGGGTGTAGTCGCCCCCCATCATGCTGCTGTCGTAGCAAAAGCCATGCGCCAGCAAGAGATCGATGGTGGCGCTGCTCAAATCCCAGGCCGGCGAGCGGTAACCCTGCGGCCTCTTACCCGTCAGGCGCACGATCGCCTCGTTGGCGCGCACCAGATCGGCCTCCTCCTCCTCGCGGCTCATACCGGTATTGGGAATGTGCGCCCAGCTGTGGTGGCCGATCTCGTGGCCACCGGCGAGGACGGCTTCGCATTCGCGCGGGTAGCTTTCGATGGTGAACCCTGGCACGAACCAAGTGCTGCGGATGCCGACGCCGTGCAGGAAGTGCAGGATCCGGTGCGAGGCCAGCGCTCCGAATTCGCCGCGTGACAAGGGCGTGGGCGTGGTCATGCCCCGCGCGATGAAACCCGATTGCGTGTCGAAGTCGTAGCTGAGGCAGACGATGTGGCGCGGCATGTTCGTGCTCCGGGGCGGTGAGCCAAAGATGAGGCAGCCAAGGGCGCATGACGCTCGGCGCTGCCGGGCGCGGGGAGCGTGCGCTCGAGGCATCTTTGCAGCGGCGAGGGCGTCATTGTTGCGGCTAGTGCGGGCTCAAGAGATGCGGGCTCAGGTGATGGCATCGACGCTGCCTCAAACGCACACGACCGGCCACTTCTTGTGGCGCGCCAGGATGGCGCGCCGCAAAGGTCGGCCACAACCTTGGCCTATTGTCCCCCCTCCTTCAAGCCGGGGATGGCAGGGCCAGCTTGAAGCGCACCCGGCAGCGGGCCGGATCGAGGTCGCGCTTGAAGGGTGGCGGTTCGGTCGGCTTCACCCGCAGCAACACAAAGGCCGTGCCATTGCCCTCGCGCAAGAGGCGCGCGCCGCCGGCAAGGTCTGCCGCCTTCTCCACGGTCGCGGTGCGCTTGATGCCCGAGCCGGCGGCGATCTTCTCGAGATCGACGCCCAGGCTGGTGTGGCTTTTCTGATAACCGGTCTCGCCGTAGTGGCCGTTGTCGACCACCAGGATCGACAGGTTGGCCGGATTGAGAACGGCAATCGTCGCCAGGGCTCCAAGGTTCATCAACAGCTCGCCGTCACCAGTCAGCACCATGACCCGCCGATCGCGGCGTGCAAGGGCAAGACCCAGCCCCATCATTGCCGCCCCACCCATGGCGCCCGCCATGCTGTAGACGTGGGCGGCATCATTGGTTAGCGCCGCAATGTCCCGCGAGGTGCCGGCGAGCCCGGCCACGAATAGGAAGTCGTCATGGCGACCGATCAAGGCGGGCACCGCCTCGCGGCGATCAAGCACGAAGCAGGGAGCAATGGCATTGGCGAGGGTTGTCGAGGTGGAGGAAGTTGCCATGTCATCGGCCTCAGAATTTCTTGGCGCCAAGCAGCTTCTGTGTGAAGAGGACGGCGACCGCGTTGCCCGCCTGGTAAACCATGGTGAGCGCCGCGCCGACCGCGCGCAACGCCTCATCTGGGTCATCCGCCCTCAGACAGATGGCGCCCATCGCTTCCAGCACCGGCTGGGTTGCCCGCCCCATCGGATATTGCCAGGGATTTCCCTCGCCGAAATCACCGCGCATGCTGACGAGCGCCAGCAGCGGAAATCGCCCGCCGCTTGTGAGCGACAGCATGTTGATGCAGTTGCCGACGCCGCTGCTTTGCAGCAGCAGGACGCCGCGCGCGCCCCCGAGGTCGGCCCCGGCCAGCAACGCCACCCCCTCCTCCTCTGTCGTCAAGGCCACGGAATGAACTTGCGGATCCGCCAAGGAGCGGTCGATCAAAATGCGATGCCCCGCGTCGGGGACGTAGGCAAATTGCGTGACGTTGTAGCGGCGTAGCAGATCGTAGACCTGGTCCTGCCAGCGGGCCGCCTCACTTTCGGCCTTGGTCTCGACGTTCATGGCTGCTCCTTGCCCTTTGGGCCACCCTCAAGCTTAGCCCGGCTGCGCAAAGTGTCGAGGGTGCTCAGGCGGTTGCGACATAGCCGTCCCGTCGCGGATCGCAAGCCCCCGTCATTAGGCCGCTGGCGGGATCAATGGCAATGGCCTGCATGCCGCCAACGCGCATGGTCCAGGCGCCGCCCGGCTCGATCTTGTGGCCACGCTTGGCCAGGCCTGCAAGCACGGTCGCCTCGATGCGCGCCTCCGGCGCGACCAGGCGCCCGTCCCACAAGCGTGCGCGCGGCGCCTCGATGGCGTCCTGTAGGGCCAAGCCGTAGTCAAGATACTGCACCATGGCCTGCGCCTGGGTCTGCAAGATGCCGTAGCTGCCGGGGGTGCCGAGGGCCAGCACCGGTTTGCCGTTGCGCAGCGAAATCGACGGCGCCATGCACACGGGCAGCGGATCGCCCGGGCGGGTGCGGTTCGGGCTTAGCGGATTGACGTCGGTCCAATAGAGGAAGTTGTTGAGGCAGAGCCCGGTCCCCGGCACAACCACGCCGGAGCCGAACGGGCTACCAAGGCTCTGGGTGATGCACACGAGGTTGCCTTCGCGGTCGCCGATCGAGAACGAGGTGGTGTGGTGCTCGCCGCCGCCGGCCGCCGGCCGCCATTGCTCGGTCGGTCCAGCAATTGCTGCGCCATCTTGGACCCGCAGCCGCAACCGCGCGGCGTTTTGCTCCGACAAGATCTGGGCGAGCTGGTCGGGTGCGGGATTGTTGTTGGCAATACGCTCGCCAGCCGCCAGCCTGATCGCCCGCCAGAGGGTGTCCAAATGCTCGACGCCGTTGCGCTCGAAGCTGGAAAAGTCGAAGCCGTCGAGAATGCGCAGCGTGAGCAGGAATTGGAATGCCTCCGACGGGGGCGGCAGCGTATTGATGCTGAGGTCGCGATAGCTGCCGGCCAGCGGTTGCTTCCAGACGGGCTTTACGGCGCTGATGTCGTCGAGCGTCAGGCAGCCGCCGAGCCGTCGCAGGTGCGCGACAATGGTTTCACCCAAATCGCCACCATAAAGGTGGCGCCAGCCCTCCGCCGCGATGGCCTCGAGGGTTGCCGCGAGTTCGGGTTGGCGCACGATGCGGCCCAGCGCCACGCTCGCCGCGCCACCGGTGTAGGTGTGGGCCCAATCGTCATAGAAGGCCGTCCAGCGGCGCAGGAGCGGGATCTGTTCGTTGAACTCGGCCACGCCGAATTCGGCGAGCGCGAAACCGTCGCTGGCCAAAGCAATCGCCGGTGCCAGGGCTGCGCCAAGCGGCTTTTTGCCATAGGCGCACACGAGCTCCGCCCATCCGGCCAGGTTGCCGGGCGTGCCAACCGACAGGGCGCCACGCTGCAGGTCCTCGCGCTTGCTGAAGCGCTCGACGGGCAGGCGCGAGGGCACCGGGGGCACGAAGTCGAGCACGCGGACCCGCTCTTCGGCGGCGACGTAGCAGGTGGCGTAGCCTAGGCCGGCAAGTCCGGACATGAAAGGCTCGACCACGTTGAGGGCGGCCGCCGTTGCCGCCGCCGCGTCGAAGGCATTGCCGCCCGTGCTCAACAGCTTGGCACCGGCCTGGGCCGCCAGCGGGTGAGCGGCCGCGACCATGCCGTGGAGCGAGGTAATCGTCGGTCGTTTGCCATACATGGTGCTGCGAGCCAATCGTCAATGAGTGGAAAGGAGGGGTGGGTGGGTAACAATCGATTTCAGCGCCGGCGTGGTCGTGCCGCGCAGCTTTGCGAGATCCGGCCGCGGTCGGCCCAGCTCGCTGATGCTGGCGAAGGCTGCTTCCAGGGCCTCCGCCACATTCAAAAGCTCGATGTCGCCGCGGAATTGGCCGATGACTTGCACGCCGAACGGCATGGCATGCTCGTCGAGGCCGCAAGGTATCGAAATCGCCGGATTGGTGACGAGGCTGATGTAGTAGGTGAGCGCCAGCCAGTGATAGTAGTTCCTGAGCGGTCGGCCTTCGAGCTCGGCGAGGTAAAGCGAACGCCAGGGAAAGGGTGACACGGGCGTCGTCGGCGACAACACCAGATCGTAGTCACGAAAGTGCGCCTGGAAGCGATGGAAAATGCGCGTCTGCTCGGCGTGTGCCCAGGCCGCATCGGACAGCGTCATCTTGGCGCCCAGCTCGTAGTTGGCGCGCACGTTGGGTCCAAGCGAGGCGGGGTCGCTGTCGTAGGCGTCCTGATGCCGCGCGATGAAGCTCTGGGCACGCACGATGTCGAAGCAGCGGTCGGCGTCAGCAAAATCGAATTCAACCTCGTCGCACGAGCGGAACAAATGTCGCATGGCTGCAACGCGTGCGCGCAGCACGCGCCGGATCTCCGCCGATACGGGACAGTGCGCGAAATCCTCTGTCCAGGCAACGCGCAGGCGACCAAGGTCGACGGGCCGTGCGCGGCCAACATCGTCGGGATCGAGGGCAAAAGCCAAGGGTTCGCGCTCGTCGACGCCAATTTGCGCGGCGAACAGCAGGCGCAGATCCGCAACCGTTCGACCCATCGGACCCAGCACGGCCAGTGGGCTCCAGCCGAGCGGGCGCGCATCGTAAGGGATGAGGCCGGGCGAAGGCCGCATGCCGACGACACCGCATTTGGCGGCCGGAATGCGCAGCGAACCACCCATGTCCGAACCCGTGCAGAGCGCAAGCATGTCGCAGGCCAGCGCCACCGCCGAGCCACCCGAGGAGCCACCCGCATTAAGCTGGGGATTGAAGGGATTGCCGGTCGCACCCCAAACGGCATTGCGCGTGTTGGCGCCGGCGCCGAACTCGGGTGTGTTGGTCTTGGCAACGATTATGGCGCCGGCCTTGCGCAGGAGGGTGACCATAGCGGCGTCGGCTTTCGGCACGTGATTGCGGTAGCGCGGCGAGCCGTGGCTGGTCAGCAGCCCCTCTGTGTCGCTCAAATCCTTGACGCCAGTCGGCAGGCCGTGCAGTGCGCCGAGTTCTTCGCCGCGCAGGACTGCGCGCTCCGCCGCCTGCGCCTGTTGGCGTGCCCGCGCATAGTCGGTGGCGGCAATGGCGTTCACGGCCGGATCGATGGCGCCGATGCGGTTGATCGATGCTTCCAGCACGTCCACCGGAGAGATCTCCTTGCAACCGATGCGTCGGCGCAACTCGACGGCGCTCAAGGTGGCAAGTTCGCCCTGCCCATCCATGCTCTGGTCTCCTCGCTTGGTCGCGGCCGCACCCTTAGCCATGAGTGTCACCGCGCCGCCGCGAAAACGCAATCTTGCGCGCCTGGCCCCGCCGGCAACGAGGCTGGCCCGCACCCCGGCAACTAAGTGCGTTATTAACAAACGAAAAGCTGGCAGAGGTCTGGCGCGAAGGCGTGCGGCCGGCGCCTGCCTCGGCCAGCACCCGGGCAAGCGCTTGGATTGACGAGATCCACGGCGCAAGCGCAAGCTTGTCGCGAGCACGTCCAATGCTCGAACGAAAGCCGCGGTTAAGGCCCACCACCCGGCGCCGGAACAAGTTCGTTGCGGTACCGTTCATCTGCCACGCCACACCAGGTCGAGGTTGCCATGACCAGCTCCCTTCGCATGCTTGCACTATCCTGTGGTGGGCTCCTGATTGCGACCGGCGTCGCGATCGCCCAACAGGTGAGTGTAGACATTAATCGGATCTCCGAGAGTGGGGTCGGCGAGAAGATCGGCACCGTTATCGTTAAGGAAGGCAAGGGCGGGGTTTCCTTCAAGGTCTCGGCGAAGGGCGTGCCGAAAGGACCGCACGGCTTCCATGTGCACGACAAAGGTGATTGTGCCGCGGCCAGCAAGGATGGGAAAATGATGGCCGGCTTCGCCGCGGGGCCGCACTACGATCCGGCTGGCACAAAATCCCACAAGGGGCCCAAGGGCGGCGGACACAAGGGCGATCTGCCGGTGCTCAACGCCAGCGAGAAGGGCATCAGCCAGACGGTAACGGCACCGCAACTGAAGCTCGCCGACGTGCGCGGCCGGGCTCTGATGATCCACGAAGGCGGTGACAGCTATACCGACACGCCCGAGAACGGCGGCGGCGCCGGCCGCATCGGCTGCGGCGTGGTCCCCAAGGGCTAGCCCGAGTGTGAGACAGGCGCGCTAGGCGTTCGTCGCGGGGCGAACTCCTTAAGGGCTGGCAGGGCAGAGCGCGTTTTTGCCGGTGTTGCCCGTCATCCCCCCGCGATTTGCGGCAGGATGTGCACATCGCTGTCCGGACCGATCTCCTGGAACAAGGCGTCCTGGTAGATTTGCCCATCGATGGCGACCGCCGAGCCCGTCTGCAAGTGCGGCAACAGGGCGGGATATTTTTCACCCAGCCGCGTGAACAGCTGATGCACGTTCTGGGCGGCAACCTCGATCTCCGTCACGCCGCCCGTGAATTGGCGCAGATTTCCAACCAGTGTGACGTGAGCCATCGGGTTTGAAATGTCCTGGCAAAGCGGGCTTGCCCAGCCCCAATCCGCCGATGCCGGAGCGGGCATCCCGCGCGCCTGGCGCGCAAGATGTCCCGTCCGCGGTTCGATCAAAGCTTCGCCGTGCCCTTTGCCCGCGCCTCGTCCAAGGCCTTCAGCACCCTTGGCGGGGACATCGGCAGATCGGTGAAGCGCACGCCGGTGGCATTGGCAACCGCGTTGGCGATGGCCGCCATCGGCGGCACGATCGGCGTTTCGCCGACGCCACGCACGCCGTAGGGATGACGTGGGTTCGGCACCTCGATGATTACCGTGTCGATCATTGGAAGATCGGAGGCCACCGGCACGCGATAGTCGAGGAAGCCCGGGTTCTGCAGCTTGCCGTCGTCACCGTAGATGTACTCTTCGTTGAGGGCCCAGCCGATACCTTGCGCAACACCGCCCTGGTATTGGCCCTCGACGTAGCTTGGATGGATTGCCCTACCGGCATCCTGAATTGCCGTATAACGGATCACCGATACCTTGCCGGTCTCCGGATCGACTTCGACATCGGCGATATGCGTGGCCAGGCTCGGTGCCGCCCCGGCGGCGTTGATGCGAGCATAGCCGACGATGGGACCGCCGGTCTTGCCGGCGATGCCGGCGATCTCCTTCAGCGTCATCGGCGCATGCTTGCCGGCATTGGGACCGGCGGGACGCACGCCACCGTTGCCGTATTCGACGGCATCCTCCGGCAATTCCCACAGCTTCGCCGCGCGTTTGCAGGCTTCCTTCATGACGTCACGCGCTGCCTCCACGGTGGCCATGCCGCTGGAGAAGGTCGAGCGACTGCCACCTGTCAGGAAATTGTAGCCGAGCTGACCGGTGTCGCCGATCTGGACGCGGATCTTGTCCAACGGCACGCCCAGCTCTTCCGCCGCCATCATGCACAAGGACGCGCGCAGCCCGCCGATGTCCGGCGTCCCGGCGGTGAGTGACAGGGTGCCATCCTCGTTGAGCGACAGCGAGACCGAGGTTTCGCCACCGATATTAAACCAAAAGCCGCTGGCCACGCCGCGACCCTGGTGCTTACCGAGCGGCGTGCGCCAATGGGCGTGCGTCTTGGCCGCCTCCAGGGTTTCCACCATGCCGATCGGCCCAAATTTGGGGCCATAGGCCGCCTTGGTTCCCTGTTTGGCCGCATTCTTCAGCCGCAGCTCGATTGGATCCATGCCGATCTTGCCGGCGATTTCGTCGATCACGCTCTCGACGGCGAACTCGGAAATGGGTCCGCCGGGCGCGCGGTAGGCCGCCACTTTCGGGCGGTTGGTGACCACGTCGTAACCCACGACCTTCACGTTTTCGATGTCATAGGGTGCGTAGGCGCACATGGCGCCCGGTTGTACCGGCGACCCGGCGAAGGCGCCGGCCTGATACTTGAGCTCGGCCTCGGCGGCCACAATGCGGCCGTCCTGCTTGGCGCCGATCTTGACGCGCACGTGCGCGCCTGAGGTCGGCCCGGAGGCTTTGAAAACCTCCTCCCGCGTCATCACCATCTTGACGGGGCGACGCGCCTTTTTGGACAGCGCCAACGCGATCGGCTCCAGGTACACGACGGTCTTGCCGCCGAACCCACCGCCGATTTCCGCCGCCGTCACGCGCACCTTGCCGATGTCCCAGCCGAGCAGCCGCGCGCAGTGGGCGCGCACGACCCAGTGACCCTGGGTCGACACCCACACGTCGGCCTGGCCGTCCTCCGACACACTGGCGATGCAGGCGTGCGGCTCAATGTATCCCTGGTGCACGGGCTTGGTGGTGAATGCACGCTCAACCACGACGTCCGCTTGCTTGAAGCCCGCCGCTATGTCGCCGTGCCCGATTTCCAGGCGCTTGGCGACGTTGGAGGCCGTTTTCGGCGCAGGCTCGAGCCCGGCCGTGATCATGTCCTCGTGCAGCAGGGGCGCGCCGGGCAGCATCGCCTCGACGACGTCGATGACGTGCGGCAACACTTCGTAGTCGACCTTGATGAGATTGAGCGCCTCTTTGGCGATGGCCGCGCTGGTGGCTGCCACCGCCGCGACCGCATGCCCTTCGTAAAGGACCTTCTCGCGGGCCATGACGTTGCGCACGACATCGCGATAGTTGATCATCATCTCGCCGGCCGGAATGAATTCAGAGGACTGTTCGAGGAAATCATCGCGGCAGACCACGGCCTTTACCCCCGGCAGGCCAAGCGCGGCCGAGGTGTCGATCGACGTGATACGCGCGTGCGGATGCGGGCTTCGCAGCACCTTGCCGACCAGCTGTCCCGGCAGGCTGAAATCCGCTCCGAACTTGGCGCGTCCCGTCACCTTGTCGGCGCCGTCCGGCCGAACCGGCCGCGTGCCAACCACTTGAAACTCGGAACTCTGGCCGTCCTTGACTTTCTCTTGCATAGCTCAGGCTCCTCTCAGCTCCGCGGCGGCGTCGAGTACGGCGCGCACGATCTTATCGTAGCCCGTGCAGCGACACAGGTTGCCGGCCAGCCAGTAGCGCACTTCTGTCTCCGATGGATCGGGCTTTATGTCGAGCAGGGCTTTGGCCGCCACCAGGAAGCCCGGTGTGCAAATGCCGCACTGCAGGGCAGCATGCTCCAAGAATTTTTGCTGCAGCGGGTGCAGCTCATCACCCTGAGCCATGCCTTCGATGGTGCGAATCGACTTGCCGTCGACCTCCACGCCCAGCATGAGACATGAGCAGACCAAGCGATCATCGACCGTGACGCTGCAAGCGCCGCAATCGCCCGTCGAGCAGCCTTCCTTGGTCCCGGTGAGATGCAACTGATCGCGCAGGGCGTCGAGCAAAGTTTCCTGCGGTTCGCACAGGAATTCGACGGGGTCCCCGTTGACGGTTGCGGTGATATGGTGCTTCGCCATCAGCCCTTCCTCGCGCGTTCATAGGCAATTGCTGCGGTTCGGCGGGCGAGCACGCCCGCGACTTTGATGCGGTACTCCTTGGTGCCGCGCTTATCGTCGATCGGCTTGCATGCCGCCCCGGCTACCGCGTCGAGCTTCTTAAGCGCGGCATCCTCGAGCTTGCTGCCGATCAGGGCGCTGGCCGCTTCCTCGACCAGGAGCGGACGGGCCGCTACGGCCCCGAGCGCGACCCGGGCGTGGGACACGGCACCATTGGCATCGAGGGTCAATGCGATGCCGCAGCCCACCACGGCGATATCCATCTCGGTGCGTGGGATAAAGCGCAGGTAGGCGTCCGAGCTGCCCTTGGCCTTGGCGGGCAGAAGAAAGGAAGCGATGATCTCACCCTTCGTCAGGGCCAGCTTGCGCGGAGCAAGCATCACGTCTTCGACGGCAATCTCGCGCCGTCCGTTGGGGCCTACCACCGAGGCCTTGGCGCCGGCGGCGATCAGGGCCGGCACGCTGTCGGCCGCCGGCGAGCCGTTGCACAGGTTGCCTCCCATGGTGGCCCGGCCCTGGATCTGGGTCGATCCGATCAGATTGGCGGCCTCGACGATGCCGGGCCAAACCGACTTCAGCCGCGGATGCTCCTTCAGCTCGGCACCCGTCACGGCCGCGCCGATGCGAAAGCCGCCTCCTTCCTCCTCGACCTCTCGCAACTCGGCAATGTGCTTGATGTCGACGACCAGCTCAGGGTTCAGAATATCGGTTCGCATCTGGACCAGCAGATCGGTACCACCAGCCAGAACTCGTGCATCGCCCGTTGCCGCCGCCAACAGGCCAACGGCCTGCTCCAGCGATGAGGGCGCCTCGTATCGCATCGCATTCCTCTCGGTTCGATTATCGCCCGCCAAGCATGGCATACTGCATTGCCTCCCGCCAACCTATTCAACGGGCGGCAGGGGCAAAGATTGCTGCAATGCTGCCCCGACGCGAGCGAATATTGGCGCCCGCTGCGGGCGCCGTCAAAGGTGGGGTGCACGATCGGTGATCTTGCGCGGGACCGGCTCGGTTGCTGAACTGCAGATCCGACCATTCGTTGCCATGGAGGAGAAAAATGCTCAAGAAGGGCTATTGGATTGCCCACGTCAACATTATCAATCCCGAGCGCTACCAGGACTATATTGCGGCCAATGCCGTTGCTTTTGGCAAATACAACGCCCGCTTCCTCGTGCGGGCCGGCCAGTGCGTTGTCGCAAAGGGCGACCTCGAGGGCCACAGGCACGTCGTGATCGAATTCGAAAGCTATGCCGTCGCCAAGGCTTGCTATGAGTCGCCGGAATATCAGGCCGCCGCCAAGATCCGCGACGAGGCGAGCGAGGCGCACCTCGTCATCATTGAGGGTTATGCGCCATGAAAAGAGACGGCCGCGCCCAGGGATGGCAGGTGTGGACGGCAGGCGCGACCAACTTGATCGCCTGAGCGTTGCGGGGGCCGCAAACCTTTTGCGGCTGAGGGGGTGCGCGCCGTGGGCTCGGATGGCGCGGCGCCGGCGCTTTAGACCGCCGCAGACCGCCGCTCTTGGGCTGCGCTGGTGGCCCGCGCGGCGTCGCCGGCCCCACCGTTAGGGTTCGGCACCCTGCGCCGCCTGCAGGGTGTTTTGCAGCAGGCAGGCGACCGTCATCGGCCCGACGCCACCTGGAACCGGCGTAATTGCGCCCGCCACCGCGGCTACTTCCTTGAAAGCCACGTCGCCGACGAGCCGCGTCTTGTTGCCATCCGCCACGCGCTGGATGCCGACATCGATGACGATGGCGCCGGCTTTGACCCAGCCGGCCTTGATGAGCTCGGCCCGGCCCACGGCCGCCACGACCAGGTCGGCGCGGCGGACGACGGCAGGTAAGTCGCGGGTGTGCGAGTGCGCCAGCGTGGGGGTACAGTTCTCGGCGAGAAGCAGCTGTGCCATCGGCTTGCCGACGATGTTGGAGCGCCCGACCACAACCGCCTCCAAACCGGCGAGGTTAGAGCGCACGGACTTTGCCAGGATCAAACACCCCGTCGGCGTGCAGGGCGCAAACGCCTTAGCCCCCGTGGCGAGGCGCCCCACATTGATCGGGTGGAAGCCGTCTACGTCCTTGGCCGGATCGATCGCCTCGATCACGCGTGCCGGTATGATGTGCTTGGGCAGCGGGAGCTGCACTAGGATGCCGTGCACGTCCTGGCGCTGGTTGAGCTCGGCGATCAGGCCCAAGAGCCTGTCCTGAGACGTGTCCGCCGGCAGCTGATGCTCGATCGATCCCATACCCGCCTCGCGGGTCTGCTTGGCCTTGGTTGCGACGTAAACCTGGCTCGCAGGGTCCTCGCCCACCAGAATGACGGCAAGCCCCGGCGTCACCCCGCGCGTTTGGCGCAACCGTTGCACCTCGAGGGCGACCTGGCGGCGCAGCTCTTGGGCGATCGCCCGGCCGTCGATGATGTGCGCCGCCATCTCACCTCGCGTCTTGTTGCGCGCCGTCCGCCAGCCGAGCCGATGCGCGCTTGGCGAGCTCAAGCCCATCGCCTGCAACCATCAGCGTTTTTGCTCGCGCTTTCGCCCCTCCGATCACGGCGACCGAGCCCTGCGGTACGCCCAGCCAGCCCGCCAGGAGTTTGGTCAGCGCTGCGTTGGCCGCACCGTTCTCCGGCAGCGCTCGCACCCGCACTTTTAAGACCTCGCCCTCGGCGGCCGTCGTCACCCCCTCCACCCGGTTCTGCCTGGATTTTGGCGTCAATCGCACCTTGATCCTAAGGCCGCCGGCGACCGCCGCCCAGGGCCGGGATGGATGCTGTCCCGGCAAGGTCAACTGAACAGCGGCATCAGCCAGCCGCGAATAATGACGACGCGAATGAATACCAAGATGAGAATGAGCACCACGGGGGAGACGTCGATGCCGCCCATGTCCGGAAGCATGCGGCGGATTGGGCGCAGGAACGGTTCGGTGATGCGATTGAAGAGATCCCAGAGGGAACGCACAAATTGATTGTAGGGATTGACGACATTGAAGGCGATGAGCCAGCTCAGAATGGCGCTGCCGATAATGACCCAGATGAAGAGATCGATCAGATACTGGTCGATGAAATATAGGATGGGCAGCATCCCGTGGCCTCTCTCTTCTGCGATTCGTCTTGAGATGTAGACGAGAGCCCCGTAGGGCGGCAAGGGAGCGGTGGCCCCCCGGTGTCGGAGCGTCCGAGGGCCATCCTTGACTTGGCCGCCTTGGCATTGGTCTCTTGGCATTGGCCATCCTTGACATTGGGAACGCCCACCACGTAAATGGCCCCGCCTTGCGGGGCCGTAGCTCAGATGGGAGAGCGCTGCAATCGCACTGCAGAGGTCAGGGGTTCGATTCCCCTCGGCTCCACCAACCGGCATCCCGTTCGCCGAATAGCACTTGTCTAATCAATGGCTTAGTTCCAGCCCGGGGCGGCGCGGGTCATTTCCGCCCCAGGCTCGTTGCCCCGGCATTGGTTCCAGCAGCCACGCCCCCGGAGGACCGGACGGGGAAGGAGGCTATTGGCGCGCTCCCCATGGACCACCCTCCCCGCAAGCCCCGCCCGGCGGAGCCTAGCGGCAGGCTTCCCCCGACGGGACAGCCCCGCCGCGGCGCACGGGCCGCGGCCAGGCCCAGAGCGGCCAGGCCTCGGGACTGATTCGATCCCTAGCCGGCGACGAGCTCGTGCACGCTGAACAAGGTGTCGTCGTCGGTCCAAACGCGTCGCGGCAGCCAGTCGGCCGCACGCGCCAGCTCCCGGAACTGATCGATCGAGTACTTGTAGGAGTTTTCCGTGTGGATGGTCTCGCCCGGCCGCAACGAAAAACGCTGGCCTCGGATCGTTGCATTCTGCTGCGTCCGACTGACCAAGTGCATTTCGATGCGCCCATGCCGGGGATTGTAGATGGCCTCGTGTCGGAAGCCGGCAAGATCAAAATCGCCGCCCAGTTCGCGATTGATCCGCGCCAGGAGGTTGAGGTTGAAGGCCGCCGTGACCCCGGCGGCATCGTTGTAGGCGAGCACCAGTCGGCGAGCGTCCTTTTTCAGGTCGGCCCCAATGATGAGGGACCCCCCGGGCGCCAGGGCAGCGCGGAAGACGCGCAGCAGACGCACGGCCTCGCTGGGCGTCAGGTTGCCGATGGTTGAGCCGGGAAAGAAGCCTATTTTGGCGCGTGCCCGCAGGTCCTCCGGGAGCGCGACGGGAAAGGAAAAATCAGCGACGATCGAGCGCACGTCCAGCGTCGGAAGATGTCGGGCCAGCCGTTCCTTTGCACCCAAGAGGGCCGTCTGCGACACGTCGATCATAACGTAGGCGGAAAGCCGGGGGAGCTGGCGCAGCAGGATTTCTGTCTTGAGGCTCGAGCCCGAGCCGAATTCGATCATCACGCCGCCGTCCGGCAGACCTTCGATCATTTGCTCGGCATTTGCCTGCAGGATCGCCGTCTCGGTGCGCGTTGGGTAGTACTCCGGTAAACGCGTGATCTCCTCGAACAGCTCGCTGCCGCGCGCATCATAAAAAAAGCGGCACGGCAGGATCTTCTGCGGCCGCGACAATCCGTCGATCACGACGCTTGCGAATTCATCGTCGAGCGCAAAGCGCTCCGACAGCAGCTCACGCATATTGGGATGCAGCATTAGACGATCTCCGAAGCAAGACGCAGGCCCATGAATTGCCAACGCTGGTGGGGGTAGAAGAAGTTGCGATAGGTAGCACGTGTGTGGCCGTCGGGCGTCGCGCATGAGCCGCCGCGCAGCACCTGCTGGCTCACCATGAATTTGCCGTTGTACTCGCCAAGCGCTCCGGCCAGTGGGCGGTAGCCGGGGTAGGGCAAATAGGCGCTCTGCGTCCATTCCCAAACGTCACCGAACATCTGGCACGGCTTGCCGTCCCGTGCCGGGCTGTCGGTGGGTAGCGGCCGCAACGCTTTCGTTGCCAGCGTGTTGCCGACCACGGGTAGT
This sequence comes from uncultured Alphaproteobacteria bacterium, assembly GCA_963775835.1. GTDB lineage: Bacteria > Pseudomonadota > Alphaproteobacteria > Rhizobiales > Hyphomicrobiaceae > AWTP1-13. Next base: position 50,789 of record CAVZKV010000026.1, read on the forward strand.
CCCTGCGCCGCCAGCTCCCACTCGAATTCGGTGGGGAGGCGCTTGCCGGCCCAGCGGGCGAAGGCATCGGCCTCGTAGTAGCTGACATGAGCGACGGGGGCGGCGGGCTCGATGGCGCGCAGGCCATGTAGCGACATGGCGAACCATGCACCGTCCTGCTCTTGCCAATAGAGTGGGGCTTGCCATGCCTCGCGGTTGCACAGCCCCCATCCGTCAGCCAGCCACAGGGAGGCCGTGCGATAGCCGCCATCGGCCATGAATTGCAGCCATTCGGCGTTTGTGACGAGCCGGTCTGCCAATTGGAAAGGGTGAATGAGGGCGTCGTGGCGCGGCATCTCGTTGTCCCAGGCATAACCCTTGCCGTCGTGCCCAATCCTGGCGACCCCACCGGCAAACTCGAGCCAGCGTATCGGCTCGGGCGCCGCCGAGGTGGCTTCGCCTTGCCCCTGTCGATAGGCGGGACGCAATGGGTTGGCCGCGAACAGCGCCAAGATATCGGTGAGCAGCAGCTCCTGATGCTGCTGCTCGTGGTTGATGCCCACCTCCACCAGCCGAGCGATCTGCGAGGTTGCCGAAATGCCCTTGGCGAACAGCTTCGCCAAGGCCTCATCGACGTGCGCACGGTAGGCGCGCACGCGCTCGCTCGAAGGCCGGGTCAGAACCCCTCGTCGGGGACGCGGCTGCCGTGGCCCTTGGCTCTCGTAATAGGAGTTGAAGCAGTAGTTAAAGCTGTCGTCGAATGTCTGATAACCGGGCAGGTGTTTGGTGAGGATGAAGGTTTCGAAGAACCAGGTGACGTGTGCCAAGTGCCACTTGGTCGGGCTGGCATCGTCCATTGCCTGGACGGTCATATCCTCCGCACTCAGAGGTTCAACGAGTTCGAGGGAGAGTCGCCGCGTCTTAAACAAGCGGCTTTCAATCGAACCGGCGACCTGGATGTCGCCGGTGATGCTTTCAGACGTCATTTCCACCCTCTTTCGTATCTGCCAGGGCTTGGCATGATCCACGCTTTACACTGTCTTGGCCTGATCCGCAGGGATGCATGCAGGGATAGATGGGGTGCCGGGATAGGTGCAGGAACAGGCCAGGGGAACACAATCGAGCGTGAAGTCGCGGGCCTCGGTCTTTGTTCCGGCGCTCGCCGCACTTTGTCTCGGACCCCGTGTTTCGGACCCCGTGCCTCGGACCCCGCGTCTTGGACCCCGCCCTCTGGGCCCGGTCGCCTTGTCCCTGTCATCTCGGTGTCCCTATCATTTCGGTGCCTTTGTTCGATGCCGGCGCAGATAATGCGGTGACGTGCTAGCATCGCGGCGGCCGCCTCGCGAACTGAGCGGGACGGCCGCCGATGCTCAAGTCTAGCTGCAGTCTGGGTAACGCTCGCTCACAAGCCAGGGAGCCGAGCAACAATGCTGACGACTGCTGACGCGGTTAGCTTCGCCCGGCAACGTGGCCCGTTTCCCAGCCGATCAGGGCGCGCTTGCGGGTGAGGCCCCAATGATAGCCGCCGAGGCTACCATCGCCGCGCAGCACGCGATGGCAGGGCACCACGAACGAAATTGGGTTGCGTCCGACCGCCGAGCCGACGGCGCGGGAAGCCGTGGGCTGACCCAGGTGCCGGGCGATGTCGGCATAGGTGACTGCCCGACCCATCGGGATCTTCAAAAGGGTCTGCCAGACCCTGACCTCGAAATCCGTTCCAATCATGACCAACCGGACGGGCCGCTCGGCGGACCATCGCGAGGTCTGGAAGATTTGTTCGGCGTGCGATGCCGTGCGTTCCGGGGCGGCGATGAACTTTGCCTTTGGCCAGCGCTGCATCATGTCGACCAGCGCATCCGTCTGCGACTGCCCCTTATCCTCGTCGACGAAGGCGAGGCCTGCAACGCCTCGCTCGGTTGTGAGCAAGAGGGCTTCGCCGAACGGCGATGGGTGGAAGCCATAGGCCATCTCGATGCCGTCGCCGCGGCGCTTGTAGTCGCCGGGGGTCATGGCTTCGTGGGACACGAACAGATCGTGCAGACGTCCCGCGCCCGAGAGGCCAACCTCGTAGGCCGTCTCCAAGAGGCTCGCCGATCCCTGCAAAAGATTGCGCGCGCGATCGATGGTGATGGCCTGCACAAATTCCTTCGGGCTAAGGCCGCACCAGCGTTTGAACAGCTTCTGGCAGTGCGCGGGGCTAAGGCCGAGGTGCTGTGCCAAACGCTCCAATGACGGCTGTTCGGTCCAAGTCTCGGACAGAAAGGCTATGGCACGACGGATCTGTTGGTAGTCGGGCGCCTGGCTGGTTTTCGCCAAGCTCTTGGCGTCGCTTACGGTGGGTGTGTGCAGCATGGTCAATCTCGCGGTTACGAGCGGCGATGCTTGGCAATTTAGGTACTAGAACCGCGGCAATCGACCCGATTCCTGTCACCGCCTCAAATTCGCACGCCGCCGCGCGCCTCCAGCAGCACCTCCTTCAGGACTCTGGCGAAATCGCGTCGCTCCGCCTCGCTCAGAAAGCGGCCCAAGGCTTCCTCCTTGCCCTGGGATATGACCCGCAGGTCGGTGCGACCATCGGCAGCTTCATACAAATTCACCCGCGCCCAATAGGGGTTGCAATGAAATTGCTCGCGCCGACCCGACGGGTGCAGGCGCGTCAGGCTGAATTTCGCCGGCGTCAGCTCGACGATCTCGCACAGACGGCCGGCGCGATAGCTTAGCTTAAAAGCCGCATACACGAGCAGGACGTCGAGACCGAAAAAACCCGTGACCGGCCATGCCCCCATGGTCAAAAACACTATTCCCGACACGAAGCTGATGCCGCTGAGCGCCGACATCAAAATGACGAACCCGGTCGGTGAGAGCGAGCGGTGCGGGGTCAGAATTGCGCGGAATTGCGGCTCCGTTACCGCTTGATTGCAGTTTTTGTCCATGCCTGCGATCCTAGCAGCTTCACAGATACGTGCGAAATGCCATGTCTCCCAAGCCCACAGCATTGCCAAAAAAACGCGCACGCGGCCGGCTAGCGGTCCCTAACAGACGTTCGGACACGGCGCGCATCAACGAGATCTTCCGGCGATTTTCGCATGCCAACCCTGAGCCCAAGGGGGAGCTCAACCATGTAAACCCCTATACCCTGCTGGTGGCGGTGGTGCTTTCGGCACAGGCAACCGACGCTGGGGTCAACAAGGCGACACGCGATTTGTTCAAGGTGGCCGCTACACCAAAGGACATGTTGGCGCTCGGCCTGGCCCAACTCGAGGAGCGCATCAAGACGATCGGCCTTTACCGCAACAAGGCCAAAAACGTCATGGCGTTGTCACGCCAGCTCATTGCCGAGCACGGCGGCGCCGTGCCGCACGAGCGTGCGGCGCTCGAGGCCCTGCCCGGCGTCGGCCGCAAGACAGCCAACGTCGTGCTTAACATCGCCTTCGGCGAAAGCACGCTGGCGGTGGATACGCACGTCTTCCGGGTGGCGCATCGGCTCAAGCTGGCGAAGGGCAAGACCCCGCTCGAGGTTGAGCTCGGCCTCTTGCGCGTGGTCCCCGGCGAGTACCTGCGGCATGCGCATCACTGGCTCATTTTGCACGGCCGCTATATTTGTCAGGCGCGCAAGCCCAGGTGCGATGCCTGCATCGTTTGTGATCTGTGCTCTTCGCAAGATAAGTGGTTCGACTGCGGCCGGCCCGCCAACACAGCCAAAGGGAAAACTCAGACATGAGCGTCAGTCAAGGCCGAGAGTTCCTGAGCATCCCCGGGCCGACCAACGTCCCCGACGCGGTGCTGGCTGCCATGCACCGCCCGGCCATTGACATCTATTCCGGCGAGATGATCGGTATCACCGATAGCTGTCTTGCCGATCTTGCCGGCATTTTCCGCACCAAGGGCCGCACCTACATCTACGCCGCCAATGGCCACGGTGGTTGGGAGGCAGCGCTCACCAATGTGCTGAACCGGGGGGATCTCGTGCTGGCGCTCGAGAGCGGGCGTTTCGCCACGGGCTGGGGCGAGATGGCGTCCATGCTGGGCGTCGAAGTGGAAGTGCTCAAAGGCGATTGGCGCCGTGCGGTCGATCCTGCGGCCCTCGAGGAACGGCTGCGCAAGGACAAGGCGCATCTCATCAAGGCAATCCTGGTCGTGCAAATCGACACGGCCTCGGGCGTGGTCAACGACATCCCAGCCATGCGTAAGGCCTTGGACGCCGCCAAGCACCCGGCCCTGCTCATGGTAGATGCCGTCGCCTCGCTCGGCTGCATGCCCTTCGATATGGACGGCTGGGGGGTGGACGTGACGATGGCCGGCTCGCAGAAAGGGCTCATGACGCCGCCGGGGCTCGCCTTCGTGGCCGCCAATGACCGGGCGCGCGCGGCGCACCAGACGGCGGGCCTACGCACCCTCTATTGGGATTGGACCTTCCGCGAAGGCGAAATCCATTACCAAAAGTACTGCGGCACGCCGCCGGAGCATTTGCTGTTCGCGCTGCGCAAGGCGCTAGACATGCTGCTGGCCGAAGGGCTGGAAGCCGCCTTCCGACGGCATGCGTTGCTGGCGCAGGCAACGCGCGTGGCGGTCGAGCGCTGGGCCGAGGGCCAGGTGCTGGCCTTCAACATCACCAATCCGGCCGAGCGCTCAAATTCAATCACCAACGTCCTCGTGCAGGGCCGCGATCCTCGACCGCTGCTCGCCTATTGCCGCGACAGATGCGGTGTCATTCTCGGCGTCGGACTCGGCGCCTTGGAAGGCAAGGCGTTTCGCATCGCCCATATGGGCTACGGCAACGCACCGATGCTGTTGGGCACGCTGGGGGCCGTCGAGATGGGCCTCAAAGCGCTGGGCATCCCGCACGGGGCTGGCGGCGTCGGGGGCGCCATTGAATACTTGGGCGACGCCGTCCCCGCCTGAAAGCGTTAGGCCCGAGCCGGGCGGCCACCGCCGGGGCGACCAGCTTGCCGGGTCCGAGCGCTCAGCCCAGGTGACTTACGAACTTGGACTGCAGGTAGACCTGCAGGCCTTCGCTGCCCCCCTCGTGGCCGAAGCCGGAATCCTTGACGCCGCCAAACGGCGTCTCGGGAAGCGCGATGCCGAAATGGTTGATCGTCACCATACCGCTCTCGAGCGCGTCGGCGACCTTGGTTGCCACCTTGGCGTCCTTGGTGAAGGCATAGCTGGCGAGCCCAAACGGTAGCTTGTTGGCCCGGTCCAAAACGTCGTCCGTCTCCTTGAACCGCAGCATGACCGCAACCGGCCCGAACGGCTCCTCGGTCATGATCCGGGCGTTCTCCGGCACGTCGGTGAGCACCGTTGGCTCGAAGAAATTGCCCTGGTTGCCGATGCGGTTGCCGCCGGCCTCAACCTTGGCACCCTTATCCTGCGCGTCGGCCACGAACGTCTCGATGGCGTTGACCCGGCGCGGGTTGGCGAGCGGACCCATGCGGGTATCGGCAGCCAAACCATCACCGACCTTCGTGTTCTTGGCGATGTCGATGAACTTGCCGACGAAATTGTCGTAGACCTTGTCGTGCACGAAGAAGCGGGTCGGTGATACGCAGACCTGTCCCGCATTACGGTACTTGAAGGCACCCATCAGCTTGGCTGCGCCCTCGACATCGGCGTCGTCGAACACGAGCACGGGGGCGTGACCGCCGAGTTCCATGGTCGCGCGCTTCATGTGGGATGCGGCGAGCGCATTGAGGTGCTTGCCGACCGGCACCGAGCCCGTGAACGATATTTTGCGGATGATCGGGTGCGGGATCAGGTATTCGGAAATCTCTGCGGGTACGCCGTAGACAAGGTTCAGCACGCCCGGGGGTACGCCCGCGTCATGCAAGGCCTTGACGAGCCCGATCGGCGAACCCGGCGTCTCTTCCGGACACTTGATGATGATCGAGCAACCGGCAGCCAGCGCGGCGGCTATTTTGCGGACCGCCTGCGTGACCGGAAAATTCCACGGCGTGAAGGCCGCGACCGGTCCGATCGGCTCCATGATGACCATGTTTCGCACCCCATCGGCGCGCGCGGGAATGATGCGGCCGTAGGCGCGTTGCCCTTCGCCGGCGTACCAGTCGAGAATATCGCCGGCGCTCTGCACCTCGAGCTTGGCCTCCATGAACACTTTGCCCTGTTCCTGGGTCAGCACCTTGGCGATCTCATCGGCGCGGGTGCGCACCAGATCCGCGGCCTTGCGCAGAACCTTGCCGCGCTCATAGGCGGACACTTTGCGCCAGGTCTTGAAGCCCTTGTCGGCGGCGGCCAACGCCTTGTCGAGGTCGCCCTTCGAGGCGTGCGCCAGCTCGCCGATCGGCTTGCTGGTCGCAGGATTCATGACCTCCTGGGTCTTGGCGCCGGAGCCCTTAACCCAGTTGCCGTCGATGTAATGCTCAAGGGACGTGTACATGTGCGTGACCTCTGCGCTTCAGGATTGGAGGAGTTGGCGGAATAACGCCAGATGCGGGCGCTTGCGCAAGCGGATTCGCTTAGCTCAGCGCGCGAACGGTGCCTTGCCGAGGCGCGCGCTGGGTTGCCAATGCCATCGCTCGCGGCCGTGGAGGAAGCTCATCGGGGGACCCGTGTTCGCGCCTCGCAATATCAGCGCGGATATAGCGGATCCCCATCCCGGCGGCAATTGCGGCATCCCGCACACACGGCCACCCCCGCACTTGGCCGCCCTCGCTCGCTTTCGGACCCCCGGGCTCGGATCTGGTTTGGCTCGGATTCGAACTTGCTCAGATCCGAGTTTGCGCCTGAATCGGTTGGTTGACAGCCGTGCCAAGCCGCCGTGGCCGGCCACCATTACGGGCGCCGGGATGCGCCAGTTCGCGAGAACCGTGCCGTGCGGTTGCGCGTGAATTTGCCTCCGTTGTGGACAGAGCGAGCGGTCGCGGCTAAAAGCACGCGCCAAATCAGCTATTCTTCGTGTTCACATAAATAGGCAAGCCATGGGCTACAACGTCGCCGTCGTCGGTGCCACAGGCAATGTGGGCCGTGAAATGCTTTCGATCCTGAGCGAGCGCCAGTTCCCAGTGAACGAGCTGCATGCTTTGGCCTCGCGCCGCTCCCTCGGCGTGGAGGTCTCCTTCGGCGAAACGACGCTCAAATGCAAAGACCTTGCGACCTTTGACTTCGCCGGCATCGATTTTTGCCTGATGTCCGCGGGTGGCACCATTTCCAAGGAATGGTCGCCGAAGATCGCCGCCAAGGGTTCGATCGTCATCGATAATTCGTCGGCCTGGCGCTATGACCAGGACGTGCCGCTGATCGTGCCCGAGGTCAATGCCGATGCGGTGGCGGGCTACGTGAAAAAGAACATCATTGCCAATCCCAACTGCTCCACCGCGCAGCTGGTGGTGGCGTTGAGGCCGCTGCACGAGCGCGCAACGATCAAGCGGGTGGTGGTGGCGACCTATCAGTCCGTCTCCGGCGCCGGCAAGGACGCCATGGACGAACTGTGGAGCCAGACCAAAGGCAAGTATGTGCCCGGTCAGGAATATGAGCCCAAGAAATTCCCTAAGGAGATTGCCTTCAACTGTATCCCGCACGTTGATGTCTTCATGGAAGACGGCTACACGCGCGAGGAATGGAAGATGGTGGCAGAGACCAAAAAGATCCTCGACCCGAAGATCAAGGTGACGGCCACCTGCGTGCGCGTGCCGGTGTTCGTCGGCCACAGCGAGGTCGTCAATATCGAGTTCGAGAAACCGATCACACCGGAGGAGGCCCGTGAGATCCTGCGCGAGGCTCCCGGCTGTCTCGTCATCGATAAGCACGAGCCCGGCGGCTATATTACGCCGATGGAGGCGGCGGGCGAGGACGCCACCTTTATCAGTCGCATTCGCGAAGATGCCACCGTGGAGAATGGGCTGGCGCTCTGGGTTGTCACCGACAATCTCCGCAAAGGCGCCGCGCTCAACGCCGTGCAAATCGCCGAACTGATCATCAACCGGAAGCTGCTGAAAAAAGCGGCATAGGGGCCGGTGCCGGCGTCGGTGTTGCCCGACGCCGTCAAGGCTTGCGCGCTCGGCGCAAGCCGCACCCCTTCAGATCAGCGTGCTGGTGAAAGTCGTTGCAGCGTGTCGACGATCGACTGCAGCTCAGTCATGAACTGTTCTCGTTGCTTGCCGCTGAGCGCCTCGAGAATACGCTGGTCGACGCGCTTGGCGGCCGGATCGGCGGCGCGTAGGACGCGCCGACCTTCCTCGGTCAACTTCACCGCATAGGCGCGCGCATCCTCCTTGGTGCGTCGGCGCTGCAGCAGGCCCTTCCTTTGCATCCGCCGCACGATATCGGCGAGCGTCGACCGGTCGATTCCCGTCCGCTCGACGAGGCCGGTCTGGCTCAACCCCTCGTTGTTTGCCACCGTGTAAAGGACGGCGAACTGGCGCGGGGTAAGCTCGCCGTGCATCATCTCGGCGTGAAAGATGTCTCCTGCACATTGACCGGCGCGGTGCAAAAGATGAATGGGTGACCGTTGCAGTCGGTCGGACGTGGAGTCTCGTTTCATCGTACCTTCTGATGGCTGTGCTCACGCGCCAGACGCGGTCCACTGCGCGCCCGCACCCTGGCGCCCGCAGTGCCTCCCTGACGCCAAGCGATTGGTGTAAAGGAACGGCTAGGCGCGCACCGTAGCCTCAGCCTGCGCCCGCTTCTTCGGGCAAATTGTCGCGTTTTCCTCGCCGACGACCGGCGCCCTCTTACGATCTCGGCTGGTAGCGTTTGATGAGGGGGATCTGCGCCATCGCGAAGAGGATCGTGAGCGGCACAATGCCGAACACTTTGAAATTGACCCAGGCGCTCTCAGAGAAATTGCGCCAGACGATCTCATTGAGAATTGCGAGCGCGAAAAAGAACAAAGCCCAGCGCACCGTCAGCTTGCGCCAACCCTGTTCGCTGAGTTGGAAGGCTTCCCCGAGCAAGAGTTTTAGCAAGGGCCGACCCGTCGCAAGGCCGACCACCAGGGCGCCGGAAAAAAGCAGGTTGATGATGGTGGGTTTCAGTTTGATGAAGCTCGGATCGTCCAAATAGAAGGTGAGTCCGCCGAACACCACCACCAGCACCGCCGTCACCATCGGCACCGCCGTGACGCGGCCGAGCAACCTCCAGGACGCGACCAGGGCTGCGACCGTGGCCAGCATGAGCACCCCCGTTGCCCAGTAGATGCCGGCGCGGCCATAGGCGATGAAAAAAGCAATCAGCGGCCCCAGATCGATCAGCAGCTTGACGACGGGGGAGGGTGCCTTCGCACTGGGCTCTGGGATCGCTGGTTTTTCCATGATCGTTTCAGACGCTTGGGCCAGACATTGGGGCCAGATACTTGAGGCCAGATACCGCGGTCCAGAAAATCCGGCAGGAGACCTGGCAAGACCGCGGGGTCAGGCCAAGTGATCGCTTCGTACCGCCAGGCTCGCCACCGGTGCAGGCAGGCGATAGCGCTGCAGCACCCGCACCTGCCACCAGAAGAAGACGGCCGTGAGCGGCATCACCACGAAGATCTTGAACAGGATCCAGATGTCGACGCCGGTAAACACATGATTGAGCGCGATGATGTGCGCATCGGCAAAGCCCAGTCGCACGGCCTCATTGATGACGGCGGTCGCCAGGAAAAACAGCGCCACGTTGCGCGTGAGCTTGTACCAACCCTCTTCGGTGTAGTGGAAGGTGTTGCCAAACACAAAGCGAAAGAAGCTCTTGCCTGTGCGCAGCCCCCACCACAGCAGAATGGCCACCAGCGCATTGAATAGGGTGACCTTGATCTGCACCCATACGGCATCGCCGGTGACGAACGTCAGTGTGGCGAACACAATACTGACCGTGCCAGCGATGAAGGGCATAATCGGCGGCCGCCCAAGTACGGCAAGGCAGGCAATGAGCGCGGCGATCGTGCAAACGATCAGGGCGCCAGCGCCGGCGGTAATGCCATAAAGTCCGTTCACGACGAACATCGCGAACAGCGGTCCTACCTCGCCTAGGATGTTGACGGTTTGCGCCGCATTGAACGGAAAATGCCGCCCCCGCCAGTTCACTGTCTCCACTGCCACTGTCTAGTTCTCAGGCGGCTCTCTGCGAGATCCAGCCCCTCCCTGGTGTTTTTCTAGCTCAGAGCGATTGCCCGCGCAAATTCTGCGGCGTCAAAGGGGGCAAGGTCATCGACGGCCTCCCCAACGCCAATGGCATGCACCGGGAGCGCGAACTTGGCCGAAATTGCGACCAAAATGCCCCCCCGTGCCGTGCCGTCGAGCTTGGTCATGACGAGGCCCGTAACCCCCGCCTTGTCCTTGAAAACTTCCACTTGGTTGAGCGCATTTTGCCCCGTGGTTGCATCGAGCACCAGCAGTACCTGATGCGGCGCCGTCGGATCAATCTTGCGCAGTGCGCGTATCATTTTTTCCAGCTCGTCCATCAGCGCCCGCTTGTTTTGCAGGCGCCCGGCGGTATCGATCAGCAGCGCGTCGCTGCCGCTCGCGCGCGCCTTGCTCAGGGCATCGAAGGCGAGGCCGGCGGCATCTGCGCCCACCCTGTGAGCCACGATCTCGGCATTGGCCCGCTCGGCCCAGATCTTGAGCTGATCGATCGCCGCGGCCCTAAAGGTATCGCCAGCCGCCAATGTCACGCGGTGTCCCTGCTGCGCCAGCTGGCTGGCGAGCTTGCCGATGGTGGTGGTCTTGCCGGTACCATTGACGCCCACGACCAGAATGACATGGGGATGGTGCTCGCCCGTCAGCGACAGCGGCTTTGCCACAGGGGTTAGCGTGCGCTCGACCTCGGCGGCCAACACCGTGCGTACTTCCTCGGGCGATATTTCCTTGTTGAAGCGGCCCTGGGCGAGGGCCTCGGTGATGCGCATCGCGGTCTCAACCCCAAGATCCGCTTGGATCAGCGTGTCCTCTAGTTCCTCGATCGTACCAGCGTCGAGCTTCCGCTTGGTGAAAATGCCGGTGATATTCTGGGAAAGCTGGCTCGAGCTCTTGGTTAAGCCGGCCTTAAGCCGTTGAAACCAGTTCCCCGGCCGCGACATGGCCGCTGGGGCGGTGAGATCGGGGGTGGGCGCGGTGTCGGCCGGCGCAGCCTTGGCCGGCTCTTGGCCGGCGTCGACCGCAACGGGGTTGGCCGGCTCCGTGCCGCGGCGGAACAGACCAAACAAGCCTTGCTTCTTGGGGGTGTCGCTCACGGCGCATACGTGTGGGCGATGGCCTCGCCATGCAACCGCTTGCCGTCGGACGCAATGACGCGGGCCTGGAGGAGGGCGCCAGTCGGCGCGCCGGCTTTGAGGTGCAGCTGGGCAAAACCCGGCGTGCGCCCCAGCCCCGGACGCTCGATCACGACCTCGCACTCGCGACCTTGCTGGGCCGCAAGATAGCGCGCCAGCGCGACCTCGCCCCGTTGCCTGAGCTTGGCGGCGCGTTCCTTCACGACGCGCGAGGGGATTTGCGGCATACGCGCGGCCGGGGTGCCAGGTCGCGGCGAGAAGGGAAAGACGTGCAAGTAGGTGAGCTCGCAGCTGTCGATCAGGTCGAGGGAGTTCGCAAACATGGCCGGTGTCTCGGTGGGAAAACCGGCAATCAAGTCCGCGCCGAAGGCGACATCGGGTCGCAATCGCCGCACCTTGGCGCAGAAACGGATGGCATCATCGCGGACATGCCGCCGCTTCATGCGTTTCAAGATCATGTCATCGCCCGCCTGCAGCGAAAGGTGCAGATGCGGCATCAGCCGCGGCTCTCCGGCGATAACGTCGAGCAGCTGCGCGTCGGCTTCGACCTGATCGATGGAGGAGAGGCGCAGCCGCCTCAGTTCTGGCACTTGGCGCAGGATGTGCCGCACCAGACGCCCCAAGGACATCGGACCCGGAAGGTCGGCGCCGTAGGCCGTAATGTCGACGCCGGTCAGCACCACCTCGGCGTAATCGGCTTCGGCCAGGCGCCGACATTGCTGCACCACCTCTCCGGCCGGAACCGAGCGTGAGGGGCCACGCCCATAGGGAATGACGCAGAACGTGCAACGATGATTGCAGCCGTTCTGGACCTGCACGTAGGCTCGCGCCTTTGAGCCGAAACCCTCGACCATGGCATGCGCCGTTTCGCGCACCGACATGATGTCGTTGACTTGCACGCGCGCGCTATCGGCTCCGCCCACGGCCTGAAAGGTGCCGGGCAGCATCTTCTCCGCGTTGCCGATGACAGCGTCGACCTCGGTCATGGCACCAAACCGACCGGGATCGATTTGCGCGGCACAGCCCGTGACAATGATGCGGATGGAGGGATCCTCGCGGCGCAATTTGCGGATGGTCTGCGCCGCCTGCCGCACGGCTTCGCCGGTGACGGCGCAGGTGTTCACGATCGCCGCATTCCTCAGTCCGGCGGCGGTGGCGTGCTGGCGCATCACCTCTGATTCGAAGGCGTTGAGCCGGCAACCGAGGGTGACGATCCGAACCGAGGCCGGTGCGGAGGCGTCTTGCCTCGGCAACTCCGTGGGGGCGGTGCGCTCGAAACTAGGCGTGCCGGCGGCCGCCTCAAGGTCTTCGTTGCATTCGTGAAGATGCGCCCGGTTTGCCATCGGTCATAGGGTCTCGAGGGCGTCCAACGTACCGTCGTAGGCGAATTCGACGGGCCCCGTCATACGAATGTGATCATCCTCACCCCACTCGATGTCGATCGGTCCACCCGGTAGGGTGACGAGGACGTGGCGCCCGGTCAGCCCTTTGCGGGCCGCGCACGCGGTTGCGGCACAGGCGGCGCTGCCGCAGGCGCGGGTGAGGCCGGCGCCCCGCTCCCAAGTCCGCAGGGTAATGGCATCGGAGCTCGTGACCGTTGCCAGCGAAATATTGGCCCGCTCCGGGAACACTGGATGATGTTCGAGCATCGGCCCGATACGGCCGAGATCATAGGCGGCGACGTCTTCCACCCAAAATATGGCATGCGGATTACCGACGTTGGCCACGGATGGCGAATGCAGGATCGGCTTGTCGATGGGCCCAACCTGCAACTCGATGGCACGCGTGTCGGCAAAGGCTTCGGCGAGCGGAATGTCGCGCCAGCCGAATTTCGGCGCGCCCATATCGACGCGGATGTGCTCCCGCCCGGCCACATCGACCTGCAGGCGGCCGGCCCTGGTTTCGAACGCAAGCGCGCGGCGTCCCGTTTGTGCCGCTTCGAGCCAACCGACGCAGCGCATGCCATTGCCGCAGGCCTCCGCCTCCGATCCGTCGGCGTTATAAATGCGCACATAGGCTTGCGTACCCAAACTGCGCGGTTCGCTGAGCACCATCATCTGGTCGAAGTGCGACAGCGGTTGCTTGGCGATCGCTTGCACGACAGACGGGCTAAGATCGAAAGCCCTGCCGCCGCGCAAATCGACGACCAGGATCTCGTTACCGAGACCGCTCATCTTGCGGAACGGGAGACCGGATGACATGCGCCCTTATATGGGCAGAGGGCAGGCAAGACAACAAAGGTGGCGTTGCGGCCGGCGCCAAGGCGGTGCCATCAAGGCGGATGCACGCCGCAGAGCGTTGCTTGACGCAGCCATTTGCGGGCAAATGCGGCAAGTTCGGATGAAGCGGAGTTACGGCCATGCACAGCATTACTATCGTTGCTGCTTTGGGGCTAGCGCTCACCGCGGCTTCGGCCGCGGCGCAAATCACCAAGGCCCCCCCGCAGCAGAGCCCGCGGCCGGTCAAGGCCGAAAGCTTCGCCAAGGGGCTCGTGCATCCCTGGGGGCTCGCCTTCTTGCCCGATCAGCGCCTGTTGGCCACCGAGCGGCCCGGTCGATTGCGCCTCCTCAGCAAGGAGGGGGAGGTATTGTCGCCCATCAGCGGCGTGCCGGAGGTCTACGCCAGCGGTCAGGGCGGCTTGCTCGACGTGGCTCTGGCGCCCGATTTTGCCAGCTCGCACCTGATCTACTTGTCTTTTGCCGAGCCGCGTGGTGGGGGCAAGAACGGGACGAGTGTTGCACGCGGCAGGTTTGTTGCAACCGATCGTGGTGGACGGCTTGAGGATGTGCAGGTGATTTTCCGTCAAGAGCCGGCCTACGCCTCAAGCCACCACTTTGGCTCGCGGCTCGTGTTCATGCCGGACGGGTCGCTTTTTGTCACGGCAGGGGAACGTTTCTCGCAACGCGACGAGGCGCAGAACCCAGGCAACCACATCGGCAAGCTCATGCGGTTGTTGCCGGACGGGTCGGCCTATGCTGGCAACCCCAAGCTGCCGGGTTGGCGACCGGAGGTATGGTCGATTGGGCACCGCAATGTGCAAGCGGCTGCGCTCAACCCCGCGAGCGGGCGGCTCTGGACCATCGAGCATGGCGCCCGCGGCGGCGATGAAGTCAACATTCCCGAGGCGGGCAAAAACTACGGCTGGCCGGTCATCAGCTACGGACGCAACTACGACGGCAGTAAGATCGGCGTCGGCACGCACAAGGCTGGCATGGAGCAGCCGGTCTACTATTGGGATCCCTCCATCGCACCCTCGGGTGCCGTGTTTTATACCGGCGCGCTGTTTCCGGACTGGAAGGGCAACCTGTTCGTCGGCGCCCTGGCGGGACAGGCGCTGCATCGCCTGGTGCTGGACGGCGACAAGGTGGTGGGCGAGGAAATTCTGCTCCCAGACCTCGGCGCGCGCATCCGCGACGTGCGTCAAGGCGCCGACGGGGCGCTTTGGCTCCTGACGGACGAAGCCCAGGGACGTGTGCTTCGCGTGGTGCCACGCTAATAGAGGCCGACCTAGCAGGCCCGTTGCCGAGGCGCCGTGGGGCGGCCACGCCGCGTGCCAAATCGCCTGGCAAGAAGGCCGGCGTTCAGGCCGCAAAGGCGCGTGCGCGGCCTTGCGCCTAGTCGTTGTTGGCCGGGCTTGAGGGCTGCGCACCCAAACTGCCGAACAGGCCCGCGCGCAGGTCGCAGGCGATGGTGCGGTACGCCTCGGCACTGGTGGCAAGAAGGTGGACATGCACTTCGTTGGCGCCGAGGGTGGCGCCGCGCTGGCGGATGCGGGCCAGATTGAGCGAGGGGGCATCGCTCAGCGCCGGGGCGATGTAGAGCACCTTCAAGGCGCCATTGGCTTGCCGGCGCACGAGCAAATAGACGGCCTGCGGCAGCGGCGGACATTCGAGTAAGCCGTAGACGCTGTGCTGATAACGTTTTCCGGAGGCGCCAGCCCAGACGTGCACGCGCTCGGACGGCGCTGGTGCCTGGCGCAGCGCCGCTGCCTGGGCGGAGGTAGGCCCCCGAAATGGGGCGAGCCGGACAATGCGCGAGGCCATTTCCAAAAGATCGCCGGGTTGGTCGTCTCGATTGCGGCTGCTCGTAGCCAGGATTCGCAGCCGAAATATGGCTCCGACCGTGTTATTTCAAGGCATTGCGGCATTGGGCGCGCATACCTTCTCGTCACGCCCGGCCGTTAACCACGTTCGCGGGCGTCCCTGCACCTATCCGCATTTGGAATAACTGCAATTGTCGCACACCCAGCAGCCTTCCCGGTGATGCAAGGCAGGATGATTGCAGCGCGGGCAGATCCTGCCGCGCGGGACCGCTGCGGCAAGGGCGCTATCCCCGGGACCGCCGGCGGCCTTCTCCTGGCTCGCCGCCAGGGCGTACGGTTCCGCGATGGCGGCCTCCTCTGGGCTCGTTCTCGGGGTCAAAAAGCCGGTGCGCAGCATATGGCTCTCGACGACGCCGCCAATAGCCGCCAGCAGGCTGGGCACATAGCGCCCGTTGATCCATTGGCCCCCTTGCGGATCGAATACGGCTTTCAGCTCCTCCACCACGAAGGTGACATCGCCGCCTCGCCGAAAAATGGCGCTGATCATGCGGGTTAGGGCCACCGTCCAGGCATAATGCTCGAGATTCTTGGAATTGATGAAGATCTCAAACGGACGTCGCCGGCCGCCCTGGTTAATGTCGTTGATCGTGATGTACATGGCATGGTCGCTGCTCGGCCATCTGAGCTTGTAGGTGAGGCCCTCCAGCACCGGTTCGCGTTGCAGCGGTTGGGCCATGTAGACGATTTCACCGGCGCGCTCGCTACTGCGGGGCGCCGCGGCCGCCGGCGCCGCGCGCGTGTCTTGCCCGGGCTGGGCGGCGAGCCCCGGTTCGAGGCCAGGGTCAGGCGGCAGGGTGCCCGGCGCTGCCGCCACCGTCCGGCTCAGCACGGCGCCAGTAACCGCGTTTGGTCGGTAGGTCGTACAGCCCTTCAATCCCAAGTCATAGGCCTCCAGATAGACATCCTTGAAGGCTTCGAAGCCAATGTCGGGGGGACAGTTGACGGTCTTGGATATCGAGCTGTCGATATGGCGCTGGAGGGCCGCTTGCATCTCGAGGTGGGCGCGGGGCGTCAACTCTTCCGCCGTCACAAAGGCGTCGTTGAGCGGCGCGCCGGCCCCGAACTTGGCGCGAAAGAGCGCGTGCGCATAGTCTTCAACGATTTCGGTGCGGCTGGAGCCATCGCGCTGCAGCACCCGTCGTTCGTGCCGGAAGTCGAACACGGGTTCGATCCCGCTCGAAACGTTGCCAGCCAGCAGCGAGATCGTCCCCGTGGGGGCGATTGAGGTCAGAAGTCCGTTGCGCGCCCCGTGTTGGGCGATCTTGGCGCGCACATCCGGGGGGAGCGTGGCGACATTGGGCGCGGCCAAGAAGCGCTGAGCATCGTAGAGCGGAAAGGTGCCTTTTTCGCGCGCAAGTTCGGCAGTTGCCTCGTAGGCGGCCACCTTGAGCGCTGCCAGCCACTGCTCGGCGAGCGCGATGGCCGCCGGCGTTCCGTAGCGGACACCGCACATGATGAGCGCGTCGGCCAGGCCGGTGACACCCAGACCGATCCGGCGCTTGGCCATGGCCTGCTTCTTTTGTGGCAGAAGGGGATAGTTGGAAATGTCGATGACATTGTCCAGGAAGCGCACCCCCAACCGCACAAGGGCCTCAAGCCGCGCCATGTCGAGTTGGGCTCCTGGCGTGAAGGGCCTGTCGACCAAACGTGCAAGATTGACCGAGCCCAGCAGGCAAGCCCCGTAGGGAGGCAGGGGCTGCTCGCCGCACGGATTGGTGGCCGAAATCTCCTCGCAATAGGCAAGGTTATTCTGCGCATTGATGCGATCGATGAACACCACACCGGGTTCCGCGTACGCGTAGGTCGCACGCATCATCCGGTCCCACAGCGCGCGGGCTTGCACCGTGCGGTAGACCCTGCCGTCAAAAATCAGCTCCCAGGGAGCATCCTCTCTGACGGCCTTGACAAAGGCATCGGTGACCAGAACGGACAGATTGAAATTGCGCAGCCGAGCCGGATCCGACTTGGCGTCGATGAAAGCCTCGATGTCTGGATGATCGCAGCGCAAGGTTGCCATCATGGCACCGCGGCGGGCACCGGCCGACATGATCGTTCGGCACATGGCATCCCACACTTCCATGAAGCTGACGGGCCCCGATGCATCCGCTCCGATGCTCTTCACCTGTGCGCCGCGCGGCCGTAGGGTGGAAAAGTCGTGCCCGATGCCCCCGCCTTGCTGCATCGTCAGGGCGGCTTCCTTGACGTTTTCGAAGATGGCACTGAGGTCATCATCGATGCGACCCAGCACGAAACAGTTGAAGAGCGTGACGCTGCGCTGCGTGCCGGCGCCGGCAAGAATGCGGCCGGCGGGAAGGAAGGTGAAATCCGCCATCGCCAGCGCGAAGCGCTCCGCCCAGTGTGCTCGCGTCGCTTTCGGCTCGGCCCTGGCAGCGGCGCGCGCCACGCGCGCCCAAGTGTCGACTGGCGCGCGTTCCCGCGGGGAGCCATCGGCCGCCTTGAGGCGGTATTTCATATCCCAAATCTGCTGGGAAATGGGGGGCTGGGCGGGGGGGCCGGTGCTGATCTCGTTCATGATATGTTCTAGCAGATTTTCATAGTTGGTGCAACAATGCTAAAAAGCGGCTTGCGGTTTGGGACGATCGAGCTTCCGACGCGTTGCAGGGCGGAAGCATCGGCGAGGGAAAACCGCAGACGAAGACGCGTGGCGGGGACCGATGCTGGGCCTTGCGCGTGGGGGGACAAGGCTCGGGATGCAATTTGCCAATCTAGTTGCTCACGTGCTCGCGGCTGCGATCGCAATGGCGGGCCTCGGATTTGCCGGCTTGCGCATGGCCTCGAGCCATCAGAACGAAGCCGGGCTCGTTTCGGGGGATCTCTTGTCGGCGTCCGAGGGTGCCGGTGCCCGCGAGCTCCGGTTGGCGGATAAGGGTCTAACGGCGGGTAGCCCAATTTTGATCCGCATCTTCAAGGCGGAGTTCGAGCTCGAGCTCTGGATGCGCAAAGGTGATCGCTTCGAGCTCTTTGCCACCTATCCCATCTGCTACTGGTCGGGAACGCTGGGACCCAAACTGCACAAGGGCGACAAGCAGGCCCCCGAAGGCTTTTACGCCGTTGGCCTCAATCAGGTTCATCGGCGCGGCCGCTGGCCGCGCTCACTCAACATTGGCTATCCGAACACGCTCGATCGCGCCCACGCGCGCACCGGCTCTCTGATCCTCGTCCACGGCGGTTGCACGTCCACGGGCTGCTTTGCCATGACCAACTCGGTCATGGCGGAAATCTACGCCCTGGCCGAGCAAGCCTTGCAGCAGGGGCAGGACCGAATTCCCATCCACGTCTTTCCCTTCCGCATGACGGAAGCCAACTTCGCCGCCCGTACCTCGGCGCACGCCGAATGGCGCGCCTTCTGGCTCAATTTGAAGGTGGGCTACGATCTGTTCGAGCACACCCGTGTGCCGCCAAAAGTGGGCATCTGCAACAAACAATACGCCGTGACCGCGGGGGACCTGACGGGGGGATTGAGCCCACCTACGGACCTTGCCGCGCCGTGCGCTGAAAGCGATGGGGGCGGCGCCATGCCGCTGACGACGGCGGCAACGGAGGCAGCGGCCGAGGAAGCAGACTTGGTGGCCAAACCGCGCAAGGCGGCCTCCAAGCCGCGCCACCGCGCCGCCGCGCGCCACGCGCGCAAGGCCTACGGTTCCCGCCGCGCACGCTCGGCGGCCCAAATCGAGACCTCATCCATTTCGGGATCGGTTTCGGGACGGGAGCCGCTCCACTGAGCTGGCGCGTGCTCCAAGCCATGGCTAGCCCGCGCGGCGGCCCGGCCTTGGTCTTCTGAAGGTGAACGCCTCCGCGGGGCGGCCCGATTCGGTCCGAGCGACATCGGTGAAGGCCGCGTGGAAGCCGGATTTATCGCAGGCGGGATCGGCATTGGCTGCCGATCCGGTGAAGGCGAAGGCCTGGCAGCGGCAGCCGCCCCAATCGAGCTCGCGAAATTCGCACGAACGGCAAGGCTCGCGCATCCAGGCCGTGCCCCGAAAGGCCTGAAACGCGGCCGATTTCGACCAGATCTCGCGCAGACTGCGGTCGCGGACGTTTTCGAAGAGGAGCCCATCGACCGTTTGGGCTGCGTGGCAGGGGAGGACCCGACCCGACGGCGTAACGGTGATGATGCCGCGGCCCCAACCGCCCATGCATGGCTTGGGCCGCCGGGCGTAGTAGTCCGGCACGACGAAATCGATAACCAGCACACCCTTCAATCTGGTCCGCGCCTCGGCGATGAGCTCGGCGCTCGCCAGCACTTGCTCACGCGTCGGCATCAGGGCCTGCCGGTTCTTGAGCGCCCAGCCGTAGTACTGCACATGCGCGACCTCGAGGCGCCCGGCGCCGAGGTCGAGCGCGAGCTCGATGATGGCGGGCAGGCTGGCAATATTCTGACGGTGGATCGGCGCGTTAAGCGTCAGGGGGAGATTGAGCGCCTTCGTCCAGCGCGCTACCTCCAGTTTTTTGCCATGTCCACCGGCATAGTGAGCGATGCGGTCGGCGTTGGTGGCGTCGCTGTCCTGGATCGAAATCTGCACGTGATCGAGGCCGCGGGCGGCCAGGTCCTCGAGCCGCTCCCGTGTCAGCAGAACCCCGGCGGTGATCAGGTTCGAGTAAAGGCCAACGCTCGCCGCCCGCGCAATGATCTGTGCCAGATCGCGCCGCACCGTCGGCTCCCCGCCCGATAAGTGCAGCTGCAGCACGCCGAGCTCGGCGGCTTGCGCCAATACATCGCACCACGCTTCGGTCGATAGCTCGTCATGGGCGCGCTCGAGATTGAGCGGGTTTGAGCAATAGGGGCACTGCAAGGGGCACCGATGCGTGAGTTCCGCGAGCAGCCCGAGTGGCGCCCCGAGATCCGTTGCGGTTTGCGTGCTAAGCTCGGCAGCGACGCTCACGCCCTGATCACCCCTTTGTCCGCGAGGTCTTGCAGCAGGTTCGTCACGTCCGTCAGAATGCGCTCCTGGGGAGCCGCATACTGGCCGGCGAGCGCCGCGGCGATGGCAGCGACGCTGCGCTGCCCATCGCATAGCTGAAGAATGTCAAGTGCGATGGGATCGGGCATCAATACCCGTTCCGGTGCGAGGAGCATCCAGCGATTGCGCGCCGTATCGTGGCGCAATTTGATATGGCGCGGCAGCGCAGGCACCAAGTCTGCCCCGATCAGCAAACGTCCCGGTTCGCTGCCTTTGTTCATGCGACGTCCGGACGGAATGCGCCGGGGGGAATCCAGCCGGGGACCACATAAGCGTGGTGTAGGGCATCGAGCTGCGCCCAGAGCACGTTGCACTTGAAGCGCACCGCCTCGACACACGCGGTTTGCTGCGCCAGCGTCTTGGCATGGCGCTTGACGTAATCGAGTGCGAAGTCGGCGTCTCGATTCGCCTGATCGAGCCGGCGCCGGAAATACTGCATCGCTCGCTCACCGATAAAGTCGTAGTTTTCTAGCATGCCGGCGATGCGCTCTTGGTGGATCTGCGGCGCGAACAGTTCCGTCAACGATGAGGCAACCGCGTCGATGATGGGCTGTTGTAGCACAAAATGCACATACGCCTCGGTGGCAAAACGGGTTGCCGGCAGAGCGCCTCGCATCGACGTTACGTACGCGCGCTCGAGGCCAAGCGCGTCGGTCAGGACCAACCAACGATCAATGCCACCCTCCTCCCCACCAGAGCCGTCATGGTCGAGCAGCCGGTGCACCCACTCGCGGCGCAGCTCGCGGTCGAAGACGCAACTCATGAGGGCCGCGTCCTTGCGCGGTACGGCTGCCTGGTAGCAGTAGCGGTTGAGTGCCCAGGCTTGCACTTGGCCTTTGTTCAATTTGCCGCCGTGCAACAGGTGGTGGAAGGGGTGTTTGTTGTGGTAGCGCTCGGCGCCGACCTGGCGGATCGCCGCCTCGAGCTGATCGGGCGTCATCGGCGCGCTCATAACTCAATCTCCATGCCGTCCCAGGCGATTTCCCAGCCCGCGCGTTCCACCTCGGCCCGCTCCGGACTGTCCTCGCGCAGGGCGGGGTTCGAGTTGTTGATGTGCACGAACACGCGCCGCTTCACCTGCAACGCGGCGAAGGCCGCGATCGATCCTTGCGGCCCGGCCATCGCCATATGGCCCATGCGCTGACCGGTCTTGGCGGACAGGCCCTGCACGATCATTTCCTCGTCAGTGTAGAGGGTGCCGTCGAACAGAACCAGGGGTGATGCGCGCAGGCGAGCCGCCAATGTTTCGTCGATGGCCGCGCAGCCGGGAATGAAATGAAAGGCGCCCCCGCTGGCAGGATCGCAGATCCGAAGACCGATCGTGTCGCCCGTCCTGCTACCAAAACCGGGCGCCGAGCTTTCAAGGTAGAGGGCTACCTTGCCGGGCACCGCGAAGGCCTCGACGTTGAGCCCACCAGCGATGGGGCGCGAACGCTCCAGCGTCAGGGGGACCCGAGCGACATGAGAGGGGTTGAGGACGGCGTAAATCGGGTTGGCGGCGAGCGCCGCCAGCACCGTCTCCGAGGCATACAGCGTAAACGCCACGCCTTCACGCAGGCTGAGGAGGCCGGCAACGTGATCGACATCTGCGTTGGTCAGGATGATCGAGGCGAGCGGGCTTGCGCGCAGGCCGGCCTCGGGCGGCGGCCAGAGCTGCGGCGTCACTTCGATTTGCTGGCGCAGATCCGGGGCGGCGTTGAGCAGTGTCCACCGCTGGCCATCGCCGCTCACCGCCACACACGACTGCGTGCGTTTGCGCACCGCCGGATTGCCGTTGCGCGCATCAGCACAATTGCGGCAGTTGCAATTGATCTGCGGTAAGCCGCCACCCGCGGAGGAGCCTAGGACCTTGATAAGCATGCAGGCACCCCCAGAGCCGATCGCCTATGCCCCCGCGTACAAAGCCCCCGCGTACAAATACAAACGGCGGCCGAAGCCGCCGTCGCAACGCGACCATCGACCTAGTTCAGGCCTTATCTAGCTCGGCCGGCAAATAGCTGGTGACTTCCATGCCGACGTCCTGCTCTGCCACTTCGGGCTTGTGCCATTCCTTCATGCAATCCTCCACATGGTTCAGGCGCATAAAACACTAACCGGCAGTCCCGCGATGTGTTCCACCGCCCAAGCTGTGGTCCCGCCGAGCGGTGCACACAGCTCCAAGCGCACTGGTCCGAGACGGCCGAAATCGACGCTAAATTGCCGCAGCCCGCCCTTTGCGTCAAGGGAGCACACCCTAATGAGCATCGACGGGAGCCGGGGAGATAGCGTAGGACATTGGCGTTTTGCATCGCCAAAGTTCGAGGTGGGATCGCCTGCTGCGGCGCAGCAATTGGGGTTCGACGCTATGGTTTCGCGCGCCGTTGGACGGGTGAGCGGAGACCGGGACGCTCCGATCTTCGCACCGCCGCAGGTCGAACATGCACGCTATCAGGACGGCTCACATATTCTGCGCTCGGCGCGGCGGCTTGCAGCCGTGCCGCGCGCCGTCGGCGTTTGGCTGGAAAAGTGGGCCGCCGAGGATCCTGGGCGCACGTTTCTGGCCGCACGCGAGGAGACGGGCAGCTGGCGCAAATTGACCTTTGGCCAGGCCCTCAAGACCGCCCAAGCGATCGGCCAGTCCTTGATCGAGCGCGGTTTGGTCCGCCCCTCCGGTCGACCGATCCTGATCCTGGCGGACAATGGTCTCGACCATGCCTCGATCGTGCTGGGGGCCATGCACGTCGGCGTGCCGGTAGCGCCCGTTTCGGTCGCCTATGCGCGCCTCAGCCGAGATTTTGCAAAGCTCCGATACATTTTCGACCTGGTCGACCCCGAGCTCATCTATGTCGATGACGCGGAGCGCTTGCAAGAGGCCCTCAAGGCGATTGGCGCCGGCCGCACCGAAATTGTCGCCAGCCGCGGCTCGCTCCCCGGCGCGTCGCTCACGCCGTTCCAAAGTCTTTGCGCCGCGACGCCGACCAGTGCGGTGGCGCAGGCCTTTGCTCGCGTTGGCCCAGATACGGTGGCAAAAATCTTGTTCACCTCCGGTTCGACCGGGCAACCCAAGGGTGTGATCAACACGCAGCGAATGATGTGTGTAAACCAAGAGAGCGCCGCTGCAACCTGGCCGTTTCTGGAACGGCATCCACCCGTCATTGTCGACTGGCTGCCGTGGAACCACACCTTCGGTGCCAATCACAACTTCAACATGATGCTGCGCAACGGCGGCACGCTTTATATCGACGAGGGCAAGCCGGTGCCCGCCTTGATTGGGCACACCGTGACCAACCTCCGGGAGATCTCTCCCACCGTGGTTTTCAATGTGCCGCGCGGCTATGCGGCACTGCTCGATTACCTTGAGACCGATGCGGTGCTGCGCCACTCCTTTTTCGGCCGCCTCGATATGCTGCTCTACGCCGCCGCGGCCCTGCCGCAAAGTCTGTGGGATCGCTTGCAGAGCCTGGGCCTGGAGGTCCGCGGCCAAAAGGTGCCATTCGTATCGTCGTGGGGCCTGACCGAGACCGCACCCATTGCCACCTCGGTGCATTGGCCGCTCGAAGGCCCTGGCAACATCGGGGTGCCCGTTCCCGGGGTCGAGGTGCGGCTAGTGCCGGTCGGCGAAAAGCTCGAGATCCGGGTCAAGGGCGACAATGTCACGCCGGGCTATTTCAAGAGCCCGGAGCAATCGCGCGAGGCCTTGGACGACGCCGGATGGTTCAAGACGGGGGACGCCGTGCGGTTTGCCGATCCGGCCGATCCAGCTGCGGGTTTGCTGTTCGACGGGCGCACGGCCGAGAATTTCAAGCTGTCGTCCGGCACCTGGGTCAACGTCGGCACGCTGCGCACGGCGGTGATTGCCGCAGCCGCGCCCGTGATCGAGGACGCGGTCATCACGGGGCATGATCGCGATGAGATCGGCCTGCTGACCTTTCCCAGTATTGCGGGCCTCAAGGTCCTGACCCCGCACCTCGCCAGCAACGCCAGCTTGGCGGAGATGCTTGCTGATGGGCAGGTGCGTCGGGCCGTTGCCGAGGGATTGGCGCGCCACAATGCGCAAATGCAGGGCAGTTCCATGCGGGTCGGGCGCTGTCTCATGCTCATCGACCCGCCAAGCATCGATGCCGGTGAAATTACCGACAAGGGCTATCTCAATCAGCGCGCGGTACTCATGCAGCGGGCCGCCCTGGTCGAGCGCCTGTATGCCGATCCAACCCATCCCGAGGTGATCGTGATCGCCCCCTAGAAAGCCCAACCGCCTCCTTGGCACCGCTGCCGCTGCCTTTTGGGCAAGGAGCCCTATCGAAGGCGCCCACGCGTTGGGCGAACCCAGCCCATCGGGCAAAGGACTGTCTCATGTTGATCAACGTTCGGACCATCCGTGTGCAATGGGGTGACTGCGACCCCGCGGGGATCGTCTTCTACCCTCGCTATTTCGAATGGTTCGATGCCTGCACGATCCTGCTGTTTGAGCAGGCGACCGGCATGAAAAAGATCGAGATGTTGGAGAAGCACGGCGGTGCCGGGCTCGCATTGCTCGAAGCCCGGGCGGTGTTCAAGGTGGCATCGCACTACGGTGAAGACCTTGAGGTCGAAACCCAGGTAACCGAATTCCGCCGATCCAGTTTTTTCGTGCAGCACAAGGTGACAAAACGCGGGGCGCTGGCGCTCGAGGGCTTCGAGACCCGGCTGTGGACCGTGCGCGACCCCGCCGACCAATCGCGATTGAAATCGGCACCGCTGCCGCCGGGCATTGTGGCAGGCTTCAAGGCAACTTGAGACACACGACCGCAGATAGTTGGAAAGCCCATCGATTGCGTGCAATATTCGGCCAAACGGGCGGCAGAGGTAAAATCCGGAACTGAACGTGTCGTTTGAACGTCCAGACGCAGCAACCGGATAGCGTCGAAGAGGAGGAGACTTATGGACAGACGATCAATTTTGACCGGAGTTGTCGCGTTGGCGCTGCTGACGGCGCCGGGCGCAAGCTGGGCGCAGGGCACGGTCAAGATCGGCATTATTCTGCCGCTCTCGGGCCAGTTCGCCGACCTCGCCACGCAAATGGACAACGGCATCAAGCTCTACATGAAGCAGCAGGGCGACAGCGTTGCCGGCAAGAAGATCGAGATCATCCGCAAGGATACCGGCGGCGTGGCGCCGGACGTTGCCACCCGGCTCGCGCAGGAGCTAATCACGCGCGACAACGTCGACATCCTGGCCGGCCTGCTGCTGTCGCCCAACGCCATCGCCGTCTCCAAGGTCTCGGCAGAGGCCAAAAGGTTCACCGTGATCATGAACGCGGCAACGACCGTAATCATCACCATGTCGCCCTATTCGGTGCGCAGCTCCATGACGCTGCCGTCCGTGGCCTCGACAGCAGGCGCGTGGGCCTACAAGAGCGGCATCCGCAAGGCCTACACGATGGTGTCGGATTTCGCGCCGGGTAAGGATGCCGAGGCCTCCTTCCAGGAGGCTTTCAAGGCCGCGGGCGGCGAGATTATCGGCTCCGTACGCATGCCGGTCGCCAATCCGGACTTCTCTGCGTTCGTGCAACGCGCAAAGGACCTTAATCCGGAGTCGATCTTCATCTTCGTGCCGGGCGGCGCCCAGCCGGCGGCGCTCGGCAAGGCATTTGCGGAACGCGGCGTCGATGCTGCCAAGATCAAGATCATCGGCACCGGCGAAGTGGTTGACGAAAGCTCGGTGAAGAACATGGGCGACGCCGCCCTCGGCATCATGTCCGTCTGGCACTACGACTACAACGACGCCTCGGCCATGAACAAGGAGTTTGTCGCGGCCTACAACGCGGAGTTCAAACGCAATCCCGACTTCGGCTCGGTTGGCGGCTACGACGGCATGCACGTCATCTACGAGGCGCTGAAGAAGACCGGCGGCAAGACCGATGGCGACAACCTGATCGCGGCGGCCAAGGGCATCAGCTTCGAGAGCCCGCGCGGCCCGTTCCAGATCGACCCCGAGACCCGCGACATCGTGCAGAACCTCTACGTGCGCCAGGTGCGCAAGGTCGGCGACGGGCTGCGCAACGTCGTGGTCGACAAAGTCGAGAAGGTCAAGGACCCCGGGTCGGCGGGCAAAAAGTGATTGCCCGCCAGATTGGCAATCGACGGCTGGGGGACTCGTGGCGCTCGGACCCATACTCGGCGTCCTGTTTGATGGGTTCTCGTACGGGATGCTGCTATTCCTGCTGTCGGTCGGCCTGTCGGTGACGCTCGGGATGATGAATTTCGTCAACCTGGCGCACTGCGCCTTCGCCATGCTGGGCGGTTATACCACCGCCACGCTGACGAGGGCGTTCGGCTGGCCCTTCCTCGCCACGCTGCCCATGGCCTTCCTTGCCGCGGCAGTGGCGAGCGTCGCCTTCGAGCGCACGCTCTACCGCAGGCTCTACCGCGCCGCCGAACTCGACCAGGTCCTGCTGACAATTGGGCTCACCTTCATGTCAGTGGCTGCCGCAGCGTATTTCTTCGGGACCGTGGTGCAGCCCGTGGAGACGCCGTCCTACCTGCGCGGCTCCATCGACGTCATGGGAATGACGGTCGGCCGCTATCGTCTCTTCCTCGTATGCACGGGGCTGGTGGTCGCGCTGCTGCTGCTGTTGGCGCTGGAGTACACACGCTTCGGGGCAACGGTGCGGGCTGCCGTCGACAGCCAACGCATGGCACGCGGCCTCGGCATCAACGTCGAAGGCTGGTTTGCCGTCACTTTCGCGCTGGGCAGCGGGCTCGCCGGTCTCGGCGGCGCGCTTGCCATCGAGATCGTCGGGCTCGACCCGCATTTTGCCTTCACCTACCTCGTGTATGTGCTGATCGTCGTCTCTGTAGGCGGGCTCGGCTCGATCGGCGGCTCGTTCGCTGCCGCAGCGATGATCGGCATCAGCGACATGGCTGGCAAATATTACTTCCCGACGCTCGGCTCCTTCCTCATCTACCTGGTGATGGTTGCCGTCCTGATGTGGCGCCCGGCGGGCCTGTTCGGGAGGCGCTGATGGCGGCCCCAGCGAGCGCGGCCTTCGAGCCCAACGTCCATCTCAAGGCGCAGGCGCAGTGGCATCCCTTCGAGATCGCATTCTGGGTGTCGACGCTGCTGCCTTTTGTGCTGTTTCCCAATCACCTCGTGCTGGCAAGCCAAATCGCCATCACCGCCCTGTTTGCGCTGTCGCTCGACCTGATCCTCGGCTATGCGGGCATCGTCTCGCTCGGCCATGCCGCCTTCTTCGGGCTCGGCGCCTACACGGCTGGCATCATCACCAAGTACGGCTGGACCGAGCCGCTGGTCGGGCTGTTGGTTGGGCCCGCGGTGGCGGGGCTTGCAGGCTACGCCTCGAGCTTCATCGTCGCCCGCTTTCGCCATTTGACCTTGATCATGATCACGATGGGGCTCGGCTTCCTGCTGCACGAGGCTGCCAACAGTGCGGAATGGCTGACCGGCGGCTCGGACGGCCTGCAAGGCATGCGCATGGGGCCTCTGCTCGGTATGTTTCGCTTCGATCTTTACGGCTATACGGCCTACGCCTACTCGCTCGCTGTCCTGTTCTTGGTCTTTCTGCTGAGCCGGCGGCTCATCAACTCGCCGTTCGGCCTAGCCCTGCGCGGCGTCCGCGAAAACCCCATGCGCATGGCGGCGATCGGGGCGCCAAGCGGCGCCCATCTCCGCAAGATCTACACGATGGCGGCCGTGATCGCCGGCATCGCCGGCGCGGTGCTGGCGCACACCACTAGCACGGTCTCGCTCGGCGTGCTCGATTTCCAGCGCTCGGCGGAGGTGCTGATCATCCTGGTGCTCGGCGGCGCCGGCAGGCTCTATGGCGGCCTTGTAGGCGCCATTATCTTTATGGTGGCGCGCGACCAGTTCTCGGGCGTTGCGCCCCAGTACTGGTATTTCTGGATCGGTGCGCTGCTCGTCACCGTGGTGACGCTGCTGCCCAATGGCATCCTCGGCGGCGCGGCCGCATTCACCCGGCGCTGGCGAGGCTTTCCGTCGTGACCACCGCGGCCCTTTCCACGCTCGGGCTTGAGAAGCGCTTCGGCTCCCTGGTTGTGGCGAGCGATATCAACCTGACAATCCCGTACGGCGTGCGCTACGCACTGATCGGGCCGAATGGCGCCGGCAAGACCACATTGATCAATCTCATCACCGGCATGCTGCAGCCCGATGCCGGCCGCATCTTCCTCGCCGGTGCCGACGTCACAAGGTTCAAGCCCGATGCCCGCGTCAAGCAGGGGTTAGTGCGCACCTTCCAGATCAATGCCCTGTTTCCGCATCTCAACGCGCTGGAGGCGGTGACGCTGGCGGTGTGCGAGCGGCGCGGGGTGACGGGCACCTGGTGGAAGCCGCTCTCCGCCTACGCCGAGGCTGTGGCGGAGGCCTACGCCATCCTCGAGACGCTTACCCTGGCGGCCAATTGCTACCGCCCGACGCGGGAGCTAGCCTACGGTCACCAGCGTCTGCTCGAGATCGCGCTGGCGCTGGCGACGCAGCCCAAAGTGCTGCTGCTCGACGAGCCGGCAGCGGGCGTGCCGCGCGAGGAGAGCGCCGAGCTGTTCGCGGCCATTGCCGGTCTGTCGGAGGACATCACGGTCCTGTTCATCGAGCACGACATGGACCTTGTGTTCCGCTTCGCGAGCCGCATCATCGTCATGGTCGGCGGCCGCATCCTGGTGGAGGGCACCCCGCAGGAGATCGCAGCCGATGCTCGCGTGCGCGAGGTCTATCTCGGCGGGGAAGCGCTATGAACGCGGGATTGCTCACCGTCGAGGGCCTGCGTGCCGGCTACGGCGATGCCGTGGTGCTCGACGATATCTCGCTCGACGTGCCGGAGCACGGCAGCCTCGCCGTGCTCGGCCGCAACGGCGTCGGCAAGTCGACGCTGCTGCTCAGCATCATGGGCTACACGGAGGTGAGCCGCGGCCGCGTGCTATGGCGCGGCGCCGACGTCACCCGTATGCAGCCGCACCAACGCGCCCGCGCTGGGCTCGGCTGGGTGGCCCAGGAGCGTGATATCTTTTGCTCGCTCACGGTCGAGGAGAACTTGAGCGTGGCATCGCGGCCGGGACGCTGGGACCTGGGCACCGTGTACGGCCTGTTCCCCCGCCTGGCCGAGCGCCGCACTAACATGGGCAACCAACTCTCGGGGGGCGAGCAGCAGATGCTGGCGATCGCCCGCACGCTTATGACCAACCCGGCGCTGCTGCTGCTCGACGAGCCCCTCGAAGGCCTGGCGCCAATCATCGTTGATGAGCTGCTGGAAATCCTGCGTAAGGTCATTCGCGAGGAAAGACTGTCGGCGATCGTGGTCGAGCAGAAAGCACGCAAGATCCTGGGTTTCACGGATCGGGCGATTATTCTGGAGCGTGGGCGCGTGGTGTTCGCGGGCGACAGCGCCGAGCTCGTGAGCAGCCCCGACAAGCTCGCGGCCCATCTCGGCGTGCCAGAACAAAGGCCTGTGAGCAGCCACAAGATGCAGTAATGCTTAGCGGTAGATGCCCAGAAAGGAGTAGTGCCCATGCCGGACAACCTTCCTCCCTTCCGCGCCGATGCGGTCGGCAGCCTGCTGCGCAGTGCCCCCCTTAAGGAAGCGCGTGCCAAGCGAGCGCAAGATGCGATCTCCGACGATCAGCTCAAGGCGATCGAAGACGAGGAAATCAAGACCATCATCCGCAAGCAGGAGGATGTCGGCCTCGAGCTTGCCACCGACGGCGAATTTCGGCGCTCCTGGTGGCACTTCGACTTTCTCTGGAAGCTCGACGGCTGCGAACGCGTCATCCTCGATCACGGTATCCAATTTCACGGCACCGAGACCAAGCCGGAAAGCATCCGCGTCACGGGCAAGATCGATTTCCCGAGCGACCATCCGATGCTCGCTCATTTCAAGTTCTTAAAGGCCCACACCAAAGTGACGCCGAAGATGACAATTCCCTCGCCCTCGGTACTGCATTTCCGCGGCGGGCGCGACGCCATTAGCAAATCTGCCTATCCAGACCTGGATGGCTACTTCGAGGACCTGGGCAAGACCTGGGGCAAGGCCGTCAAGGCGTTTTACGCGGCCGGGTGCCGTTATCTTCAGTTCGATGACACGGTGTGGGCCTATCTGTGCTCCAAGGAGCAGATGGAGATGGTGCGCAAGCGCGGCGAGGATCCGAGCCGGTTGCCCGGGATCTACGCGCGCACGATCAATGCGGCACTCAAGGAGAAGCCGGCCGACATGACCATCACCACCCATGTTTGCCGGGGCAATTTTCGCTCCACCTGGATATCCGAAGGCGGATACGAACCCGTTGCCGAGCTGCTTCTCGGTGGCGTTGCTTACGATGGCTATTTTCTCGAGTATGACACCGAGCGCGCCGGCGGTTTGGAACCGCTGCGCTTTTTGCCAAAGGGCAACAAACGCGTCGTGCTGGGCCTCGTCACCTCCAAAAGTGGCAACCTGGAGAAAAAGGACGATATCAAGCGTCGTCTCGATGAAGCGGCGAGATTTGCGCCTATCGAGCAACTCTGCCTCAGTCCGCAATGTGGTTTTGCAAGCACCGAGGAAGGCAACATCCTCGGCGAGGATCAGCAGTGGGCCAAGCTTGGCATGATCGTCGATATCGCCCGCGAGGTCTGGCGGTAGTTTTCCCCTAAGGCGGCGCCAACTCGTTGCCGTAGCACCCCCTGGGTTACCGCAAACGGTGTGCCTCAAATGCAAGCGCCCGGTCGCAACCGGGCGCGCGCGGGCAAGGGCCAGAAGCGTGAACGTTAGTGCACGCTGGCGATTTCCAACTCGTCGCCGAGGGCATGACCCACGGCCGCCTGATGACTATCGGTGAGCGCGAGTGGCGTACCATCTGCTGCGTGCAGAGCGAAAAGATTGATTCCGGCCGGTAATCCCTCGATTGCGGGAAACATCTCCCTGGCCTCGTCCGAGGTCATCATCTTGATGTAAGCAACTTTTCCGCCGCCCAGCTTGGCCAGTTCACTCATGCTCATGATTGGCAACATCGAAACTCGTTCACCCCTGCGTTTCGCCGATTTGTTGCTCTTTGTTTCCACGACGCTCACTCCTTCCCTGTCAGGAGACCCTTCGTGGTCCCCATCGCTTGGGCTGGTTGTCTTTTGAACCCGCGCCAAGTCGCTCTGTTCCCTATCTTCCCGCAATTCGCGGATGGGGACTGTTGCCCGGAAGACTCAGGAAGATGCCTGCCCGATCACTATCTTGCGCACGCGTCGATCCGGCTCGCGCCGCACAAGGTCGATACTGAGAAGACCGTCCCGCAGGTCAGCCGATCTTACCTCGATGCCATCGGCCAACACGAAAGTGCGACTAAATTGTCGCGCCGCGATTCCGCGATGGATGAAGTCTCGTGACTTATCGTCCTCCTGGCGGCCGCGGATCACCAGTTGATTGTCCTCAAGCGTGATCTCGAGCTGCTCGCGCCTGAAGCCGGCGAGCGCCAGCGTAATGCGCAGGGCTTCGGCACCTGCTGCACCGCCGTTTACGCTATTTCCCGTAATCCGTTCGATGTTGTAAGGGGGATAGCCATCGCCGCCCTTGCCAACCCGATCGATCAGCCGTTCCATGTCCTCAAAACCCAGCAATAGTGGGCTCGACAGCAAGGAAACGCGCGACATGGGCCCTCCTCAAAGCGGCCAAATCCTTTGAACACTTCCCGCGAACGCTGGCGTCCCGCGACACAGGCCCCAGTTTGGGCGCCCCTTGGTGCTCACTTTGGCAAATATGGTGCTCCAGGCGATGAAATCAAGGAACGGGTCAGGAACAGAGGAGGCCGCCACATCGGCGCCGACCGCTCCCCCCTTGGTGATCTAACCGGCCATCAAAACCTGGGCGCGAGCCGACCAAAAGCGTCGGATCCACTATTTCGCACCGGCCTCAAAGCTCGGTCAGGACCTTGACCGTGGCGGCACAGGCCTCTGCACAGCGTTTGCATTCCACGTGGTGGAATTCGTGTTTGCGGCATTCGGCCTCGCAATCGCGGCAAACATCGGCGCAAACCTTGGCCAGGTCCTTGAGGCGTTTGGCGTCCTGGGTGGCGAGCCGGTTCATGGCCACGCAAACGGGCAGCATGGCCGAGACGGAACGCATGCAGTCCGCCAACGATTTGTCCCCCAAGCGCGTCAGGCGCTGGCAGTGCCTTAGGCAGGCGTTGCCGACCGTTTCGCATCGCTTGGTCGCTTCCACCACGGCTTGATGCGGCGACTTGCTCGGCGATGTCTTTGCCGCGGTCGTTTGCGCGGCGACGGCGCGCGTCAGCCCAACGCCTGCCAGTAGCGCGCCGGCTCCCGCGAGCAGGGAGCGTCGCGTCGCCGAGTAGGGACGCCATCGTTCGATTTCACCGCTGGTCGATAGCTGCTTCGGCATCCGATTGCCCCTTGTTGCGATGCCAACCGAACCGTGCCTGCGGCTGGCCAGGAACACCAGGAGAACCACCAGAATCAGATCACTGCCAAAGCGGCTTGTAGCACGAGCGGGCCCCGGCTCCAATTCGATGCCAGGGGCCAGGTATCAACTCAGGTCAACGTGCGCACGTCCACAAAATGCCCAGCAATCGCGGCGGCTGCGGCCATCTGCGGTGAAACCAGGTGGGTACGTCCGCGATAGCCCTGGCGCCCTTCGAAGTTGCGGTTGGATGTCGATGCGCAGCGTTGGCCGGGTTTGAGTTGATCGGGGTTCATCCCGAGGCACATCGAGCAACCCGCCTCCCGCCACTCAAAGCCAGCCTCCAAGAAGATGTGGTGGAGGCCCTCCTGCTCGGCCTGCTGCTTCACCAGGCCAGAGCCCGGCACGATCATGGCATAGTCCAGGCGAGTGGAGACTTTTTTGCCCGCAACGATCTTGGCGACGTTGCGGAGATCTTCGATCCGACCGTTCGTGCAGGACCCGATCCAGATCACGTCGAGGGGGATATCGCTGATTTTCGTGCCGGGCGTCAGACCCATGTAGTCCAACGCGCGGGTCATTTTCGCGCGCTTGAACTCATCGGCAACCTTGGCCGGGTCGGGCACCGAGCCTTCGATCGTTGCCACCTCCTCCGGCGAGGTCCCCCACGTCACGATTGGCGGCAGACGGCCCGCGTCGAGCTTCACCTCGCGGTCAAAAAGTGCGTTTGCGTCCGATTGCAAGGTCCGCCAATAACTGATCGCCGCGTCCCAGGCGGCGCCTTTGGGCGCCTTGGGTCGGCCCTCGAGGTAGGCGAATGTCTTCTCGTCGGGCGCGACCATGCCGGCGCGGGCGCCGCCCTCGATCGACATGTTGCAAACGGTCATGCGCCCTTCCATCGACAGGGCGCTGATGGCGTCACCGGCATATTCGATGACGTGGCCGGTGCCGCCGGCGGTGCCGATCTCACCGATGATGGCGAGAATGATGTCCTTGGCGGTGACCCCCGGCGGCAGCGCGCCATCGACGGTCACACGCATATTCTTGGCCTTCTTTTGGGTGAGCGTCTGGGTCGCCAGCACGTGCTCGACCTCGCTGGTGCCGATGCCGTGCGCCAAGGCCCCAAAGGCGCCATGGGTCGAGGTGTGGCTATCGCCGCAAACAATGGTCGTTCCAGGCAGGGTAAACCCCTGTTCGGGACCGATCACGTGCACGATGCCCTGGCGGATGTCGCGTTCATCGTAGTACTCGATGCCAAACTCCTTGGCATTTCTGGCCATGGTTTCGACCTGGGTGCGGCTCTCCTCATCCTTGATCCCGTCAGCCCGATCCGCCGTGGTCGCGATATTGTGATCCACCACGGCCAGCGTCTTGTCCGGCGCGCGCATCTTGCGCCCGGCGAGGCGCAGACCTTCGAAAGCTTGCGGGCTCGTCACTTCGTGCACGAGGTGACGGTCGATATAGAGGATACAGGTGCCATCCGGCTGGCGGGACACGACGTGGGCATCGAAAATTTTGTCGTAAAGCGTCTTGGAGGATTTGACTTGGGCCATGGCAAAAACAGGGGTTTTCCGTATTGCTGAGGGACCCTTGATAGCCCGCCCGCGCGCCCGCCGTAAACCACCGCAAAAAAAGAAAGACCGGGCGCGAGGCCCGGTCACAAGTCATTCCGACCATCCCTGACGGGATGGCTGAAGGCGTCGAAGGGAGGGTAAGTAGCCTTCAATAGCTGTCCGTCACAGCTGCCCGATCTGACCCGGTTGAGCGGGATTTGGAAAGAGGGTCGGCCGCATGCTTGCCATGCGCATCTGCATGGCTAACTCGCAGAGCTCCTCAGTATTGCCACTGGCGCGCCTTGGCGACGAGAAAGTCCCGGAAAACTTGAACCTTTTTAGCCGTCTTCAACTCTTCGGGATAAACAAAGTAGATCGGCAAAGTCGGTAGCTGCGTTTCACGCAACACCGGCACCAGGTCGGTTTCCTCCTCCGTCAGATAGTCAGGAATGAGGCCAATGCCGATGCCGGCACGGATCGCATATTTCAGGGCGATGATGTTGTTGGCGACGAAAACGGGCTTGCGCGGCGGCCGTCCATCGAGGCCGGCCGTTTCCAGCCAGTGGATGGCCGACAGATGCGCGGCCGGCGTGCCGCTCAGCG
Source organism: uncultured Alphaproteobacteria bacterium (assembly GCA_963775835.1). Taxonomy (GTDB): domain Bacteria; phylum Pseudomonadota; class Alphaproteobacteria; order Rhizobiales; family Hyphomicrobiaceae; genus AWTP1-13. The sequence goes on from CAVZKV010000026.1 coordinate 85,578, forward strand.
AGATAATCGGATGGCCATCCAGGGCGGCGATGGACTGCGGCGTGCCGTGGCGGCGCACATAGTTGGTAGATGCGAAGGCGTGCAGTTTCATGTTGAACAACGGACGCCTGATAAGCTCGCTTTGCTGCGGTTCGCTCGACCAGATCGCCACGTCGGCCGCGCGCATGGCGATGGCCAACTGCTCGTCGGTCAGGACCAGTTCGATGCGAATGTCGGGGTAGAGTTCGAGAAACTCCCGCAGGCGCTGCGTGACCCATACCGATCCCAACCCCACCGGGGCGGTGATCTTCAGATCTCCGGTCGGCTTGGTGGTCGTGTCGCTCAGCAAGGTCTCGGCCGTCGACAGCTTATTCATGATCTCGCTGGCGGTGCCGAACAACATTTCGCCCTGCTCGGTCAGCACCAGGCCGCGAGCGTGGCGGTGAAACAGCGCCACGTTGAGTTCCTTCTCGAGCGCCGATACCTGCCGGCTCACCGCCGACTGGCTCATGCGCAGAGCCTCACCGGCATGGGTGAAACTGCCGGCCTCAGCGGCCGCGTGAAAGATTCGGAGCTTGTCCCAATCCATGGGGGCTTCGTTCCGGTGGGAGAGGCCAGACCTGTCGGGTAGTTCTATTCGGCGGCGTTGGCCAGGGCCTCCACCTTAGCCAAATAGCGCTCGGCCTCAAGTGCTGCCATACAACCCATCCCCGCTGCCGTCACGGCCTGGCGAAAGATTTCATCTTTAACGTCGCCAGCGGCAAACACGCCAGGGATGGACGTCTGCGTTGAATCGGGAGCGGTCCGGAGATAGCCCGACGCGCTCATTGCAAGCTTGCCCTTGAAGAGTTCGGTTGAGGGAACGTGACCAATGGCGATGAAAACCCCGTCGGTTTCCTGCTCGGTGGCGACCCCCGACTGCAGGTTTCGCAGGCGCACCGCGCTCACGCCCTTGGGATTGTCCGTCCCCAGTACTTCCTCAAGCACCGAATTCCAGATCACTTTGATCTTCGGATTCGTGAACAAACGCTCCTGGAGAATGCGCTCCGCCCGGAAGCTGTCACGCCGATGCACAATCGTGACGCGCCTGGCGAAGTTGGTCAGAAACAGCGCTTCTTCCACGGCCGTGTTGCCACCGCCGATGACCAAAACGTCCTTGCCCTTGTAAAAGAACCCGTCGCAGGTGGCGCAGGCCGAGACGCCGTAGCCTTTGAACTTTTCTTCCGTCGGCAGGTTGAGCCAACGCGCTTGGGCGCCTGTGGCGATGATCAAGGCATCGCAGGTATAGGTGTCGCCGGAATCGCCCTTGAGGCGGAACGGTCGCCGATTGAGCTCGACGTTGACCACCTGGTCCATAATCATTTCGGTACCCACGTGTTCCGCCTGGGCCCGCATTTGCTCCATCAACCAGGGTCCCTGAATGACATCGGCGAAACCCGGATAGTTCTCCACGTCGGTCGTGATCGTCATTTGCCCGCCGGGCTGAGGGCCCTGGACGACCACCGGCTTGAGCATGGCGCGGGCCGCATAGATCGCGGCGGTGTAGCCGGCGGGACCCGAGCCCAGAATCAGGACTTTGCTATGCTTGATGGTCATGGCTCGTTGGCGCCGGCAGGAACGAACGTCGAACTATATGGGGGACCTATAAAGCGCGCGCAATGGCGCCGGTCAATGCGCGCTGTTGCCCTGGCGGAGGGGGCAGCCGGGGAAATCCACGAAAGATCGCCGTCACCCATGCTGGCGGGCGCGGGGGTTCAGCGGGGTTGGCCCACCCGCCAAGGGGCGCCTCTCTCGTGCGGCCGCGGTGAGATGGAGCGCAGCCTCGCAGCCGACATCGCAACAACGGTCGTGCTCCCGGTCGAGTGCCGCCCGCGCGGCGTCGGGCCGAGCTCTCAGGGCGCCTCAGGAGACCCGATAGGGGGGGCGATGAAAGCCCATCGGGGACACCGTGAAGACACGGCAGCCCGTTTCCGTCACGCCGACGGTGTGCTCGAACTGGGCGGACAATTCTCGATCGCGGGTCACCGCCGTCCAACCGTCGGGCAGGATTTTGACATGCGGCTTACCCAGATTGATCATCGGTTCGATGGTGAACAGCATGCCGGGCTCTAGCACCACCCCGTCGCCAGGCTCGCCATAGTGCAAGATGTTGGGCCGGTCGTGGAACACCCGTCCGAGGCCGTGCCCGCAGAAGTCGCGCACAACCCCGCAGCGCTCACGTTCCGCGTAACTTTGAATGGCTGCACCGATGTGGCCGGTGGTGTGACCCGGCTTCACCGCCGCCACGCCCCGCATCAGGGCCTCGTAGGTGACGTCGATTAGCCGCTCGGCGCGCCGCGAGATGTGTCCCACGGCGTACATGCGACTGGTGTCGCCATGCCATCCGTTGAGGATGAGCGTTACATCGATGTTGACAATATCGCCTTCCTTCAAGGGCTTTGCGTTGGGGATCCCGTGGCAGACCACGTGATTGATCGAGGTGCACGTCGCCTTGGGAAAACCGCGGTAGTGCAGGGGCGCCGGGATAGCGCCGTGGGCCAAGGCGAACTCGACCACCAGGTCGTCGAGCCGTTCGGTGGAAACACCCGGCTGCACGTGAGGCACCAGCATGTCGAGGGCCTGGGCGGCAAGCTGGCCGGCCTTGTGCATGCCCTCGAAGGCCTCGGGTCCATGCAGCTTGATCCTCAATTCGCGCAGTTGGGAGCGAGACAGGTCGAGATTGTTCATGGCTAAAACGGGAGTTTGTCTTTTGGCCTCGGTGCCTTGAATGTAATGAAAAAGTCGCCGGGCGCAACGTTCCACCTCTGGGCGCGGGGATGCCCGTTCGAGCGCCCTCTTGCCGTGGGGGCGCCTCGCAAGGTGCGCCTGCAGCGCTCCAGCGAGCTGCGGGCGCCAGGCGTGATCCGTTCGGGCCGGCCAAATCAGCCAAGTCGGCCAAGTCGGCCAAGTCAGGCAAGTCGGCTGGCCAGGCCACCTCCGGCCTCACCCCCCGCGTATTTCCTGGCCGGTCCGAGCGTGATCCTGCGCCCTCACAACCGCTGAGGCCAAGTCAAAACACGTTAACACGCAGTTAATGATTGGCATTCATTCCTAATCACCTAGTAGTAGCGATTCGGAAATGGGCAGACTATTGGGCTCAGTGAAAAAGAGAGAGAAAGCAGATGGCGAAGATCGTGAAGAAGAAACGCAAGGCGAAGGCGACGCGACGTCCAAAGGTGAAGCGGACACTCAGCAAGCGCGCTGGCAGCGCGCGCCGCAAGACGGCAGCCGGGCGCCCGGCCCGTCGCAGGACGGCGGCGCGGCGCAAGGCGGCCTGACCAAGCGAGGCCTCCCGAGGATATTTCCGTTCGGCCGGATCGCGGGCCTGCGATCCGGCCGAAGACATTTTCGCAAGGCTCGTTGTTACGTTTAGCGACCGGCGTCGGAGCAGTAAATCCCCGGGTGAGGCGAAGTTATCGTTCAAATTTTCGGCGCAAGCGGGCGCGGATATTCGTCAATGGATACCTTCCTCAATTGCATCGAAACAGAAAAAATGTGGACTTAATGCAACAGAAAAGCCCAAAAGCCCGTTAAATCGCCCTCAAAATCCTATTCTCTATCAACAAATTATCCGATTTTGCTCATTATGAAGATGTTCGAACTGATTCGAGCGCAAATGAGAGAGGGACTTTGCAATGGCTAAGGCAGCGGTAAAAGCGAAGGCAAAAGCCAAGAAGAAGGCGGCGAAGAAGCCGGCCGCAAAGAAGCGCAAGACGCGCCGGTAAACGTTTGTTGGGGATTTGGCGGTCCGCCTGGCCCGGTCGGGCAGCTGGGCAAGTCGGCGGATCACACCTCTAACAAGCAGGCAAAATTTCGAGGCCGGGGAAATACTCCGGCCTCCGATTTTTTTTTGCGAGGCGATATTATCACTCGGGCAGGTGACAGACGGCCTCGATATTGTGGCCGTCAGGATCGAGGACAAAGGCACCATAGTAGTTCTGATGATAGTGGGGGCGTAGTCCCGGAACGCCGTTGTCCTTGCCACCGGTTTTCAGCGCGGCCTGATGAAAGGCCCGCACGGCGGCCCGGTCTTTGGCGGTGAAGGCAAAGTGCACCTGCCCTCGCACCGGTTTGCCGCTACCGATCCAGAACTGTGGTTTCGCCCCGGCGCCAAAGCCGGCGTGACTATGACCGCCGGTCTCCTCGGAGGCCACTTCGAGCACCAGATCATATCCCAGCGGCGCCAGGACCGTCAGGTAAAAGCCCTTGGAGCGCATGAAGTCCGAAACCGGAATGCCGACGTGGTCCAGCATGACAATCCACCTTGCATGATCCTGATCCTGGTCGAGCCTATCAGACCCGCCGCTCCACCATCAGCTTTTTCAGCTCAGCAATGGCCTTTGCCGGATTGAGGTTTTTGGGGCAGGCCTTGGCACAATTCAAGATCGTGTGGCACCGGTACAGCCGGAAAGGGTCCTCTAGATAGTCCAGTCGCTCTCCCGTTGCCTCGTCACGGCTGTCGATGATCCAACGGTAGGCCTGCAGCAACGCTGCCGGTCCTAGATATCGCTCCTGGTTCCACCAGTAACTGGGGCAGGAGGTCGAACAGCACGCGCACAGGATGCACTCGTAAAGCCCATCGAGCTTTTCGCGGTCATCCCTGCCCTGCCGCCATTCCTTGGGCGGGGTGGGTGTCGTGGTCTTCAGCCATGGTTCGATGGACTGCAGCTGGGCGTAAAAATTTGTCATGTCCGGCACGAGGTCCTTTACCACGCTCAGGTGTGGCAGAGGATAGATCTTGACGATCCCACGCACGTCATCGATGGCCTTGAGACAGGCGAGCGTGTTGGTGCCGGCGATATTCATGGAGCAGGACCCGCAGATGCCCTCGCGGCAGGATCGCCTGAAGGTCAAGGTTGGGTCGATCTCGTTCTTGACCTTGATCAGGGCATCGAGGACCATCGGTCCGCAGCTCTTGCGCTCGATCCAATAGGTGTCCAATCGCGGGTTGAGCCCGTCGTCTGGATTCCAGCGATAAATGCGGAATTCCTTCCACTCGCCGGCCTGTGGCTGGTTCCAGGTCTTACCCGAAGTGATTTTGGAATTGCGGGGCAGCGTCAGTTGGACCATTGCAAACGCGCCTTCCATTGCTTGAGCGATGCTGGGCGCGGACTTTGATCGCCCGCCGGGCGCTCTGTCAACGGCTGCCGGTGCCGCGGCGGGCCCCGGCGCGCGCCCCCTTCTCAACCCTGCGAGGCGGGTGCGATCGCCGTTGTCTGTGAGCCAAGGGCGGCCGCTGGCATTGCGTACGCCTCCCCGGCGGGGCCCCTTCGATCCGTCGTATAAAAGTCACCGAGCACCAGCACATCGATACCGCTGAGCAGATAGCAGGCGATCGCATCCTTCGGCGCGGCCACGATCGGCTCCTTGCGATTAAAGCTGGTGTTGAGCAGCACCGGCACGCCGGTCAGACGCGCAAATTCCTCGATCAAGCCGTAATAACGTGGGTTGGCAGCACGATCGATCGTCTGGATGCGTCCGGTGCCATCGATGTGGACGGCGGCCGGAATCACGCCTTGCTTATCGGTGCGCACACGCGGGGCCAGCGTCATGAACGGGTCGGCTTGGGTAACCTCGAAGTATTCCGAGGCCTTCTCGGCCAGGACCACGGGGGCAAAAGGCCGAAATGGTTCGCGCTTCTTGACGCGATCATTGAGCTCATTGCGCATTTCGGCGCGGCGCGGGTCGGCCAGGATCGAGCGATTGCCAAGAGCCCGCGGGCCCATCTCGAAGCGATCCTGGAACCAGCCGATAATCTTGCCGTCCGCGAGATCCTTGGCGACACGGCGGAGCAGTTGCGCCGCAGGTAGTCGATGATAGCGCAGCCCTTCCGCCTCGAGAGCGCGGACGATCTCCTCGTCTTTGTAGGCACGGCCATAGTAGGGGTGCGTCAGCTCAAATCGGCGCGGCAGCCCCAGTGTCTGGTGCGTGTGCCACAATGCGCTGCCGAGTGGCGCCCCGGTGTCGGAGGCGCACGGCGGCACCCAAACGCGGCGGACATCCGTTGTTTCCAGCACTTTCGCATTGGCGACGCAGTTGAGCGCCACGCCGCCGCTCATGCAAAGGTCGCGTACGGGATACTGCTTCAGAAGGCCGCGCACGCGATTGAGGATCACCTCTTCGGTCACGGTCTGCAGGGCGAAGGCGAGATCGCGGTGCCGGTCGGTTAGCGGTTCATCGGGCCGGCGCGCATGGCCGAAAGTGTCAAGAAATTTTCGGCTGAAGGGGCGCAGCTGGCCGAACTTGTCGTAGCTGAAATAGCTCATGTCGACGGCGTAACCGCCGTCCGCCGTTGAGCGAATTACTTCGCGGAATCTGTTGACGTAGGTAGCCGACCCGAAGGCGGCCAGGGCCATTACCTTGCCTTCATCGCCAAAGCCGGCGAACCCCAAGTGCTGGGTGACAAAAGTGTAAACTAGGCCCACCGAGTTCGTGATCTCGGTCGACCACTTGCGTTCCAGTCGAGTGCCGCGGCCAAGATAGGCGCTGCTCGAGCTGTCATCCCCGTAGCCGTCCATGACGAGCACCAGCGCCTCCTCGAAGGGGGAGACGAAAAACACCGCCGCGTGCGAGTCATGGTGGCCGACGTTGACGATGGGCGGCAGCGTGGCGCATCCAAAGCTTTTTCTCAGCCCGTGCCGCAAATAGGAGTTGAGCACCATGATCTGGTTCTGTTGAGAGTCGTGCGTGCTCGGCAGCAGCAGGCTGAGGCTCAGGGGGAATCGGCGCGTCAGCAGCCGCAAGGCCGTCCTTCGCAGCTGGCGCACATCCCAGGGCGTCGTAATGACGTCGACATCGGCAATGTTGAGGTGGAAGTCGGCGCGGGCCGCCGCTAGACTCTGCTTGGGAAATTTCTTGGTCTTCTTGACGCGGTTGAAGCGCTCTTCCTCAAAGATCAGCTCCGGCACGCCGTCCTCGACTAGCGCGATGCCACTGTCATGGGTCTTGGCGACGACTCCCAGAACCTTCACGGCATCAACACCACAGCATCCCGCAAGACGCTCCCCGTAACAGCCCGAACACGATCAAATCAGAAATCAATAGCCCTATTACATGCCCGTCGGCGCTCTTCTCGAGATTGCCGCCGCCCAAGCCCCGCGATGCCTAGGCGGTATGATGCTTTGCGCACGGAAATATGGCAATACGCCCCCTCTAGTCGTGCTTTCCGTGGCAATGTTTGTATTTTTTGCCCGAGCCACACGGGCAAGGTGCGTTGCGAGCCACTTTGCCCCAGGTCGCGGGGTTCTTGGGATTTAGCTCGCTGCCCCGCTTGCGGGTCTGAACCGGCGTGCGCCGTTCGTCGCGAATGCCGGGATGTACCTCGGCGGCCAGCGCCGCATCAGCCATCGCCAATTCATCCTCGCCGGTAAATGGATCGACATGCTGAGCCCGCATGGGGGGCAGCTCGACCGGTTCCAAAACCTCCTGTTCCTCCTGCGGCATGCCCTGGATGTGCATGAGCTGGCCGGTAACCGCCTCACGCAGGTTCGCGAGCATCGTCTCGAACAGGTTGAAACCCTCGGACTTGTACTCGTTGAGCGGATCGCGCTGACCGTAGCTGCGAAAACCGATCACCTGGCGCAGGTGCTCCAGCGTTATCAGGTGTTCGCGCCACAGGTGATCGAGGGTCTGCAGCAACACCATCTTCTCGATCTGGCGCATGGTCTCTGGGCCGAACTCGGTCTCCTTGTCCCGGGCTTTGTCGTCGACCTCCTTGAGCAAGCGTTCGCCGATCTCCTCATCGGCGATGCCTTCCTCGGCTGCCCATTGGTCGACGGCAAGATCGAGGCCGAAAATGCGCTCTATTTCGCGCTTGATCTCGGCGGTGTTCCACTGCTCGGCGTAGGCATTCTGCGGAATATTCTTGGTTACGAGCTCGCGCACCACCTGGTGGCGCAGATCAACGATCGTCTCGCTGACATCATCGTGTCCCATAATGTCGATGCGCTGTTCGAAAATAACCTTGCGCTGATCGTTCATCACGTCGTCATACTTCAGCACGTACTTGCGGGCATCGAAGTTGCGCGCCTCGACCTTCTGTTGCGCTTTCTCCAGGGCCTTGTTGATCCAGGGGTGCGTAATGGCCTCCCCTTCCTGCAGCCCAAGCTTCTGCAGCATGCCATCCATGCGGTCCGAGCCGAAGATGCGCATAAGGTCGTCTTCGAGCGACAAGTAGAACTTGGAACGGCCAGGATCGCCCTGGCGACCGGAGCGGCCGCGCAGCTGATTGTCGATGCGTCGGCTCTCATGTCGCTCCGTGCCGATAACGTAGAGGCCGCCGGCGGCCAGCGCTTGGCGTTTCTTCTCGGCAACGTCGGTTTGGATCCTTTCGCGCTCGCGATTGATCTCTTCCGGTGGCGGCTCCGCGCTGTTGGTGCTCGTTTCGTTGATCCAATCCCGCAGCCGGTAATCTGGATTGCCGCCAAGTTGGATGTCGGTACCGCGGCCGGCCATGTTGGTGGCGATCGTTACCGTACCGGGGACGCCGGCTTGGGCGATGATGTGGGCTTCTTGCTCGTGGTAGCGCGCGTTCAGCACCTGATGTGGGATCGGATCGCCGCTCGTGTTCTTGCTACCTACCCCCACCAAATAGGTCCCGATCTCATTGAGTTCGGCCTTCAGTTGGTCTTCCTTGCCCTCCTTCAAGCCGTCCGCCTGCTTCTTGAGGTACTGGCCGAGCTCGCGCACGTATTTATGGTCTTTCAGAAGTGCGGATAACTGTTCGGATTTTTCGATCGAGGTCGTGCCCACCAGCACCGGCTGGCCACGGCGGCGGCAATCGGCGATCTCCGCCACAATCGCGCGCGATTTCTCCTTGACCGTCCGATAGACCTCGTCGTGTTCGTCGGCTCGAGCGACGGGCATGTTGGTTGGCACCTCAATCACATCTAGGCCGTAGATGTCCATGAACTCGTTGGCCTCGGTGACTGCAGTACCGGTCATGCCGGCGAGCTTCTCGTAGAGGCGGAAGTAGTTTTGGAAGGTAATCGACGCCAGGGTTTGATTCTCGGGCTGAATTTCCACGTGTTCCTTGGCCTCGAGCGCCTGATGCAGGCCTTCCGAAAATCGGCGCCCCTGCATCATGCGGCCGGTGAATTCGTCGATCAGGATGACCTGACTGGCCTTGACGATGTAGTCGCGGTCGCGTTGGAACAGGGTGTTGGCCTTAAGGGCCTGATTGGCGTGATGGACGACGGTTACATTTTCGATGTCGTAGAGGGACTCACCCTTAAGCAGGTCCTGTTCCCTTAGCATCCGCTCGATATGCTCGTTGCCGGTCTCGGTGAATGCCACCTGGCGCTGCTTCTCGTCGAGCTCGAAGTACCCCTGGGTCTTGAGCAACTCCTTAAGCTGCTCCTTGCCGTTGCCCTTGGCGAGCTCCTTCTCGATCTTGTTGTGGTCGACGACCAGCCGTTTTACCAACAAGTCCAAAGCGTTGTAGAGTTCGGCCCGGTCCTCGACCGGACCAGAGATGATGAGCGGAGTGCGCGCCTCGTCGATCAGGATCGAATCGACTTCGTCGACGATCGAGAAATAGTGCCCGCGCTGCACCATTTCCGGGGCCTGCATCTTCATGTTGTCGCGCAGATAGTCGAAGCCAAGTTCGTTGTTGGTGCCGTAGGTTACATCGCAGGCGTATTGCGCGCGCCTCTGCTCGTCGTCGAGTTCGTGCACGATGCAGCCGACGCTCAGTCCAAGAAACCTGTAGATGGCCCCCATCCACTCGGCGTCGCGCTTGGCGAGATAGTCGTTGACCGTGACGACATGTACGCCGCGTCCGGTGAGGGCATTGAGATAGACCGGCAGCGTGGCAACCAGCGTCTTGCCTTCGCCAGTCTTCATCTCCGAGATCTTGCCCTGATGCAGCACCATGCCGCCGATCAATTGCACATCGAAGTGGCGCTGGCCCAAGGTCCGTTTTGCCGCTTCGCGCACCGTCGCAAACGCCGGTACCAGCAAATCATCGAGCGGGGTGCCATCGGCCAATTGCTTGCGCAAGACGTCCGTTCGGGCCCTGAGCTCGGCATCGGAGAGCCGCACCATTTCCGGTTCGAGCTCGTTGATGGCCGCAACCCTGGGTCGATAGGATTTGACTTTGCGGTCGTTGGAGCTGCCGAACACTTTGGCAGCTAAAGTGCCGATGGACAGCATGCAAAAGGTTCCTCACTTCACGCGCCGGGTTTCGGCAGCCCTCCGAACTCTCGTCGTGCCAATAGCACAAGTTGGCCGCCGCTGCAGAAGCCAGACCTGCGCCGGGCTTCGCGAGCGTTATCTCACTGCAGGGGAAGCATGAACCCGCGCGAAGAAGCGCCTGCGAATAGCCGGTCCCGCCGGGCCTATTCCAGATAAGGAGCCCCATATCCCTTGTCAACGAAGGGATGCCTGCCTGCCCGCGCCACACTTTACCCATGACGCAAACGTAACTTTGCTCTGGGTGACAGCTCGGCTATGGATCGACGTGTTTTCGGTCAAGAAAATCCTAGCACAATTCGAGGTTCATCACGTGACTGTGACACATCGCTGGGCGGCGGCCGGCGTCGTTGCTTTTATCGCTTTCGGTGGACTGGCGGTGCGGGCACAGGACGGCGCCGTCGCCAAAGTGGACGGCAAGACCATCACCGAGGCGGACATGCGGCTCGCCGAGACGGAAATTGGTAGCGATCTCGGTAGCCTGCCGGACGGTACAAAGCGCCGTGTCCTTTTGGAATTCCTGATCGAGAATCAGCTCTTTGCCGATGCCGCCGAGAAACAGAAGCTGAGCGCTGGATCGAGCTTCGATGAGCGCATGCAGTATTGGCGCCGGCGGGCCCTGCGCGACGTCTACTTTGACAAGAGCGTCAAGGAGACGATCTCCGATATGGAGACCAAAAGGTATTACGATCAGCAGGTTGGCGCCTTGAAGCCCGAGGACGAGGTCCGCGCGCGCCACATATTGGTTGAGAGCAAGGACAAAGCCCGCGAACTCTTCGAAAAAATCCTGCACGGCGGTGATTTTGCCGCCCTTGCCCGGGAGCATTCCAAGGATCCCGGGTCGAAGGACCAGGGCGGCGAACTCGGCTTTTTCTCGCGTGGGCAGATGGTGCCGCAATTCGAGGAGGCAGCCTTCAAACTAAAGGCCGGCGAAGTTGGGGAGCCGTTCGAGACCCAGTTCGGCTGGCATATCGTCAAGGTCGATGAACGGCGGCAGCGTAGCGCGCCCGCCTTCGAGGATGTCAAGGATCGCGTGCGGGCCTCCATGATCCATAAGAGGGCGCAACAGATCGCCGGCGAATTGCGCGGCAAGGCCCAGATCGAGTACATCGATCCAGACATTAGGAAGTCGGTCGAAAGCGATCGGATGCCGTCCCTGCCAAAGCAGTAGCGGCCGGCCCGATCGCCTGCCGTAGGGAGGGAGGGGCCATGGCCAAGATCGCGGCCAAGCCATCGCCATTCGCGCCTGCAGGGCTGCCCGTGCTCCCCGGCCTGGAAGGGGTGCGCCTGGCGGCTTGCGAGGCGGGCATCCGATACCAGGGCCGCACCGACTTGATGGTTGCGGTGATGGACCCGGGCACGGCCGCGGCGGGGGTACTGACCCGCTCCAAGACCTGCTCGGCCCCGGTGCTGTGGTGCCGTGACAATCTTGAGCACGGCCGTGCCCGCGCGCTGGTGGTCAATTCCGGCAATGCCAATGCCTTTACAGGCAAAAAGGGGAGCGAGGCCACGCGCATCACCGCGGAGGCAATGGGCAAGGCCGTCGGCTGCGCAGCCGACGAAGTCTACGTGGCCTCGACAGGGGTGATCGGCGAGCCGCTCGATGCCTACAAATTCGCTCACCTCTTGGACGGACTTGTGCACTCGGCCTCGGCGGACGCCTTCGAGATCGGCGCGCGCGCGATCATGACCACCGACACCTATCCCAAGCTCGCGACCCGATCGGCCGAAATTGGGGGCGTGCCGATCCGCATCAATGGTTTCTGCAAGGGCGCCGGCATGATCGCGCCCGACATGGCGACGATGCTCTGCTTCATTTTCACCGACGCCGCTCTCCCCCCCGCGGCGTTGCAAAGTCTGCTCGCAGCCCACGTGCGCACAACCTTCAACTGCATGACGATCGACGGAGACACGTCGACCAGCGACACCTGCCTGTTATTTGCGACCGGCGCGGCAGCAAAGCGCGGTCAGCCGCCCGTGGCGAGCGTGCAAGACCGCCAGCTCGCCACCTTCGACGGCGCCTTGCACGATTTGCTGCGCGATCTTGCCATCCAGGTCGCCAAGGATGGCGAGGGTCTTTCCAAATTCGTCACCATCGAAATCGGCGGGGCGGAAAGCTGGGAAGCCGCGCGCCGGATCGGGTTGGCGTGCGCCAACTCGCCGATCCTGAAGGCCGCTATTTTTGGCGAGGATCCCAATTGGGGCCGCGTCGTGATGGCGATCGGCAAGTCCGGTGAGGCGGCGGACCGCGACAAGCTCTCGATCCGGTTCGGCCCGCACGAGGTTGCCCGCAACGGGCAGCGCGCGCCCGACTATGTCGAGCGCGTGGTGGCCGACTACATGAAGGGCCGCGAGATTTTGATCCGCGCCGACGTCGGGGTCGGCTCCGCCGAGGCCACCGTGTGGACCTGCGATTTGACGCACGATTACATCTCCATCAACGCCGATTACCGCAGCTAGGTGACCGTCGGGACATGAGGCGGTGTGGGGGCCGCCGGGCCAAACTTTGCCCCCGGCCCTGCGGCAGAGCTTTGATGCTCTTGGGCGCGGCAAGCCCTCGGGCGGTGGGCCGCTTGGGCAGCGGATGGGCTGCCCTGTTTGAGGGGTGCGGCCAACCCCCGGATCGAGCCAGCGATGTTTTGTCAATCCTTAACCCCCCCTCTCTGCCGCGGTGTTAACGTCCCCCCTTCTGCTGGAGCATAAGCATGGGCTTGGACATTCTGCTTGTCGTTGCCTGCGCGCTGATCGACGCCGACGGGCGTGTGCTGCTGGCCAAGCGCCCTCCGGGGCGGCCGCTCGCGGGACTCTGGGAGTTTCCGGGCGGCAAGGTTGAGCCGGGCGAGACACCCGATGCGGCCCTCATCCGCGAACTCGAAGAGGAGCTCGCGATCAGGGTCACGCCGAAGTGCCTAGCGCCGTTCACCTTCGCCAGCCACAGCTACGAGGCGTTCCACCTGCTGATGCCCCTTTACTTGTGTCGCAAGTGGGAGGGGATGGTGAAGGCGCAACAGGGACAGGAGCTTGCCTGGGTTCGCGCGAAGCGCCTTGGTGACTATGCGATGCCGCCGGCGGATGAGCCATTGAAGGCGATGCTTCGGGATCTGCTGTGATCGGCGGCGGGACCGAGCGGGGATTGGAAGAGGCTTGGCCTGACGATGCCTGTTGGCTGGCGGCAGAGGGACCGCGGCATCGGCCGCTTCCTGCGCGACTGCGGCGGGGCGACATCGGTCGCGTACGGCCTCATTGCGGTGCCGGTCGCCGTCGGGATGCTCGTGGGCTGAAGGCGCTCGGTGCCGGCAACAGCAGCTGGAGCCGTACGAGCAACAAGATCACCAATGCGATGAAGGATCGCGCGCCCTAACTCTCGTCCACCGGTGGCCCGACCCGACGCTCCACCGTCCCAAGCGCCTCGGCAAGCCGCACCGTGGCCGATCCCGGTCGCAACGGCTGCGGTTGACTTTCATGCGGTGCCCAGCCGGTTAATGTGACGACCTCAAAGGTGGCCGGGATGCGTCCGTTGGGCAAGCCGAAGCGGTCGGCATAATGCTCAACGGCACGCAGGAGCGTTGCTCGCCGCAGGAGCCGGCGGCGACGCGCCCGCAGGACATTGCTAGCACCGGCGGCCTTAAGCTCGCGCATCAGTGCGAGCGCGTCGGGATAGGTGACGGTCACGGTCTGGGCGTCGGCAACCGGCAGCGCAAACCCGGCGCGCAGCAATAGGGCACCCAATTCCCTCACATCTGCAAACGGCGCAACGCGAGGACTGGCGCCGCCCTCGACTTCCTCCTCGGCAAGGAACAATGCGGTTCGCAATTCGTGCAGGGTGGCACCACCTAACACCGCCGCGAGCAACAGCCCGTCCGGCTTTAGGGCGTGGCGGATCTGCAGCAGCGTGCCCGGCAGGTCGTTAACGAGTTGCAGCGCCAGCGCCGATACCACGAGATCGAGCGAGTGACTGCGGAAGGGCAGCGCCTCCTCGTCGGCTTGCACCCGCAGGCCACTGCATTGCCGGAGCAGGCCCCCAGCCGCCTCCATCTGGACAACGACCTCGACGCCAGGGAGCGACTGCAGCCGGGCGCCGAGCAGGCCGTGATGGGCACCGAGGTTGACGGCAACGGGAAACTGCCGCCGCACCATCGCCAACCGCTCGATCAGATCCTCCGCCGCTCGCGCGATCAGAAAGTCGTGCCGGCAGGCCGCCGTAGCCGCCCGATGGCGTCGCCGGCGCAGCAAGTTACGGTCAAAAATAAGAGCATCCTCGGCCATGGCGCCAAGCTAGTTGGCAGCCGCCGCCGGTTCAATGCGCGCGAGCCCCGACGTTCCCGAGCGTTGCTTAGCCCGGATGCGACGGCCCCGGCCGCGCTTGTCTGGCCAACCCCCGTCCCACGGCCCGACGCGCAAGCCCCGCAGACCGCCCCAACACGCCAGCGAGACCGCCCCGCCCAGCTCAAGCTCCTGCAAAGGCGCTTAACAGCGCCCAAGCGGAGACGTCCTTTGCGCCTATTTCCACTTGAGGTTTGGCGGAGGTACCGATTGGGCGAGGGGCGTGATCTCAAGACTTTGCGGGGAGCTGCCCAGGCTCTAGACTAGCGCCAATAACGGCCGGAGAACGCCTGCTCGATGTCCAGACCAGCAGCCTCTGCCTTCCGCGTGGGCTTGGTGCAGATGTGCACGGGACGCGACGTGGAAGGGAATTTGCGCCAGGCGAGCGAGCTCATCCGGGAGGCGGTCGGACGGGGGGCACAATACGTGCAGACCCCCGAGGTCACCAGCCTGATGGAAATGGAGCGCGCCCGTCTATTTGCCGCCGTTGAGGCCGAAGCGGGCAACCGGGCGGTCGGCTTTTTCGGCGAGTTGGCGCTCGAGCTCAAGATTTGGCTGCACATCGGTTCAATGCCGATCCTGCTTGCCGACAATAAGATTGCCAACCGCTCCTTCCTGTTTGCGCCAAGCGGAAACATCGTGGCACGCTTCGACAAGATTCACATGTTCGACGTGGCGCTTCCCGATGGGGAGACCTATCGCGAGTCGAAGAACTATCAAGCCGGCAGCCAGGGCGTGCTGGCCCAACTCCCGTGGGGGGTGTTGGGACTGACGGTTTGCTACGACCTGCGCTTTCCTCAGCTCTATCGCGCGCTCGCTAGGGCGGGTGCCGACTTTTTGGCCATTCCCTCTGCCTTTACCCGACCCACCGGCGAGGCGCATTGGAGCGTGCTGATCCGCGCGCGCGCCATTGAAAATGGTTGCTTTGTCTTGGCCGCAGCGCAGACCGGCAAGCACGAAAGTGGCAGGGAAACCTATGGACACAGTCTCATCGTTTCGCCCTGGGGCGAGATCGTTGCCGAAGGCGGCGTTCATACTTCTGTCATTGTTGCTGATCTTAACTGTGCCGAGGTAACGCAGGCACGCCAGCGCATCCCCTCGCTCCAGCATGACCGCCCATTTCAGGTTGCTGCCCTACCGATGGCGGAGACGAAGCAAAGCTCATGATCCGCTATCGCCTCAAATGCAAGAAAGGCCACCAGTTCGACGCCTGGTTTGCCAGTAGCGTCGCTTACGAGCGGCAGGCCAAAGGCAAGCAACTGTCGTGCGCGAAATGTGGGAGCACGCAGGTTTCCAAGGCTCTGATGGCGCCGAAGCTGACGAAGCGCGCGGCCGCCAAGGAGGGGGCGGCAAAGGAAGCGGCCAGGTCCCGGGAAGCAGCCAAGCCGGAGACACATCGGCTTGCCGCGCACGGCGAACTCATGGCCGCCATGCGCAAGCTTAGAGCGGAGATTGAGGCCAAGTCGGAATACGTGGGCCCCCGTTTTCCCGACGAGGCGCGCAAGATCCACTACGAAGAGGCACCCGCGCGGGGCATCCACGGCGAGGCGACGGCCGATGAAGCCAAGGCTTTGAGCGAGGAAGGAATCGAATTTTTCCCGCTGCCCATCCTGCCAGAGGACCACAATTGAGGCGGCGCCGATTGCCGCTAGCGCAGCGGCTGCTCGGTGGCGTCTTGTGGGTGGCGACGGCGCTGCTGGCGAGGTCCGGCGACGCCCGGGGACAAACGGATCCTTGGCAAGCGCTTCGGCAGCCCGGGCATGCCGCCTTCATGCGTCACTCGGATGCTCCGGGCGGCGCCGGTGATCCGGTGGGCTTTCGTCTCGACGACTGCGCAACCCAGCGCAATCTGAGCGAAGACGGACGTGCCCAGGCGCGCCGCACCGGGGCGGCGCTTGCGCGCAACCACGTGGCGTTTGATCAGGTCTTGACCAGCCCCTGGTGTCGATGCCGTGAGACGGCGCGGCTTGTTAGCGACAAGGTGGCCGAAGACTTTGGTGCCCTGAGCAACCTCGTCGGGCGCCAGGAGTACAGGGCGTCCCAAGTCGCCGCCCTTAAATCGTACCTAAGCAAATTGGATCCCGGTTCACGGGTGTTGTTTGTGACGCACGGAATTCTCATCTCAGCGCTAATCGGCATCAATCCGGCGCAAGGAGAGATAGTGGTTGTGCGCATCGGGGCCGGCGGTGAGCCGACCGTCGTTGGCCGTTTGCTGGTCGACTAGCCTCGCCAGCCCGGTGCTGGTCTCGGAGGTATTCATGTGTCGAAACATCAAAACGCTGCATAACTTCAAACCACCTGCGTCAGACGAGGAGATCAGGGCCGCCTCGCTTCAGTTTGTGCGCAAGCTGTCCGGTTTTGCGCGACCCTCAAAGGTCAACGAGCAGGCGTTCAATGGTGCCGTGGAGCAGGTTTCGCAAGCGGCGCACCGACTGTTGCATTCGCTGGTCACGCATGCACCGCCGCGTGACCGCAACCTAGAAGCCGCCAAGGCTCGGGCGAGGACGGCACAGCGCTTTGGCGCAAGCGAACGATTGTCGAGCGAAGCTTCAGCAAAAAAATAGCCCCGCACGAGGCGAGGCCGAGGTAGGTCTTCCTGTCGCCGCGTCAAATGGCTTGTTTCAAGTCCTTGGCCGCGCGGAATGCAATCTTCTTGCTGGCCTTGATTTTGATCGCTTCACCGGTTGCAGGGTTGCGTCCCATACGTGCCGGGCGCTTGCGGACCTGCAGGATGCCGAGGCCGTTCAAGCGAATGCGCTTGCCCTTTTTGAGGTGCTTGGCGATGTCCTCGACCATGTGTACCAGCATGGCGTTGACCTCGGCCTTCTTGACGGCATGGGCCTCCGAAAGGGCCGTGGCGAGGTGTCGGAGCGTGACCGTTTCCACTTTGGCTTTTGCCTTGCCCGGGGCGATCCGGGGGATGCTCAATTCGATGCGCTTCATGTGCTGCCCTCTGCTTCTCTGGGATCCGATATCCACAAAAATCTTGTGATTCCCGAGCGATATGTGTATTCGCGCAGTTTGGGTATCAAATCCTTAGCCACCCCCCAGCAAACGCGAAATGCGTGGTCGATTTGCCACGGCCTCTGCAAGTCACGCGGGCATCAGCCATGCCGGATCTAAGGTGTTCGACGCAGCCTGGCCGATGGTTTGGAGCGGGAGCTGGAGAAGGAGACGAAGATGGCATTGACGAGGAAGGAGGCCAGCATGCTGCACAAGGCCATGATCACGTAGTGGTGGCCAGAGAAGCCCTGCCGCGCGGCATTGGTGAGCTTGCGTGCTCCGGGCAGACTATCACCCGCGGCGCTCAGCGCATCGAGCGAGGCCTGCCAGATCCAGTCGGCAAATCGCAACAGTTCGGCATAAAGGGCGGGCATCAGGGCGTTGAAGGTGAAGAGGACGACCGCGAGCACAACCGTGGCGGGGATGCTGACGAGGGCGATTGCGATGCGCTGCACCGCCGTCCGTGTCCCCCCAAGAAGCCGATTGAACGGGATACCAACGACGATCGTTGCAACGATGATGGCCGGGATTGAGAGGACCACATGTGTCATGTTCACGCGTTCGCGCAGATGGTTGATTGCGACCTGTCCCCAGTGGCTGCCCGACGCGAGCTCGTCGAACGCGGAGACGATGCGGCGTCCGAGGTTGAAGGCGGAGGTAACTACCGGCTCCAGCTCGCGGTCATAAACCACGCTCAAGATCATGATGCCGAGCATCAAGGCGTAACTCGTCATGCCAATCCCGACGGACACAACAACGCGGCGAAGCCATGCAAGTGCGGCCATTAGCATCCCCCGGCACCTCAACACCTCAGGTCTTAGCGGTAACCATTAATCGAGGCATCAATTCATTCCCACAAGGGCGTTGCGTGTGCCTGTGCTAGAGAAAGTGCCATCGTGGTTTGGCGGGGTTAGAGCGCCTGTTAGGGGTTTGCGTCCATGCTAACTGTGTTGATCACAGGAGGCGCTGGCTATATCGGCAGTCATGCCGTTTATGGCTTCCTCGATGCAGGCTTTAAGGTCGTGGTCGTCGACGACCTCTCGACGGGCGTTCGGGAGAATTTGGCGCCCGCAGCCCAGCTTTACCAAGGCGATATTGCTGACCGCGACCTTTTGGACACAGTTCTGCGGCAGCATACGATCGACGGGGTTTTACACTTTGCTGGCTCCGCGGTTGTGCCGGAGTCGGCCGTTGATCCTGCAAAGTATTATCGCAACAATGCCTTTCGCAGCCTCGACTTGGTCGATTTCATCGTCTCGCGAGGGGTCAAGCGCTTCCTGTTCTCCTCCTCGGCCGCGGTTTACGGCAGTCCAACCGGGGGGGCGCCGGTATCGGAAGCCTCGCTCCTCAACCCCATCAATCCCTATGGATGGTCCAAGCTATTCGTGGAACGCATGGTTCGAGACATAGCGGCAGCCTCGGGCCTCAACTACGGTATCTTGCGCTATTTCAATGTGGCGGGAGCCGACCCCAAGGGGCGAACGGGGCAGAGCACGCGGAACGCCACACACCTTGTCAAAGTTGCTTGCGAGGTCGCCGTTGGCAAACGCGACGGCATGCGCATTTACGGCACAGACTACGACACGCCGGACGGCACGTGTGTGCGCGATTTTATCCATGTGACGGACTTGGCGCTGGCGCACGTCGCCACCTACGAATTTTTATGCCGGTCCGCCCGCAATGCCTGCTTCAACTGCGGTAACGGCAAAGGCCATTCGGTTCTTGAGGTGATCCGCGCGGTTGAGCAGACCCATGCGAGAAAATTGCATGTCGCGGCGGCCGAGCGTCGGCCGGGCGACCCTTCGGCTCTCATCGCCGATGCCTCGGCCATTCGCAAAACGCTCGGCTGGCGCACCGTTTATGGTCTCGACGACATGATTCACACGGCACTCGCCTGGGAGCGTCGCGAGCAACGCGACCTGATACAGGTCTCCTAGCGGGCCGCCTGGCACAGCCGGGCACCACTGGCCCTTGCCCGATCGGCGCGGGGTACCATGCCCCAATCTGGGCGCACCGAGTGATCCCCAATCCGCCGACGGCCTATTGGCTCGCTAACGCCTGCAGCATCTCGCGCACCTGCGCTGGAAGCTGGTCCGCATTCGGACCGTTCAGAGTTTGCTGAATACTCGCCTTAACTTCCGGTGGTATGGGATCTGGGGAGCTCGTCACGCTTGTGGGTGCCGCGGAAGCGGATGGGTCGGAAAACACCGACAACCAGTCCCACGAAATCGATGGGCGTTCCCAGCTACCACCCACGCGCAACGGCACAGCCAGGTGCTGGGGTGGGGGAAAGGCCTTGAGGCGGACTTTTTGATCGAGGGTCTGCGAAGGCAGGGTAATGGTCCCATTCGAGGTGATCTCGATCTCAGGTCCAGTCAGCGACAAATCGCCGAGCGTTCGTACCACACCGTCTTTGATGCCGTAGGTGCCGGAGATCTTGTCGAAGCTGGTGCGCTGTTGGGGGTCATAGGACCAACTTCGCCACCACTCGAGGAGCGCCCGCCGCAGATTGAAGCCGATCAGCCGGCCCTTCTCGATCGTGACGTCGACTTTACCATCGAGCGTTTTCAGGACCTCCTGTGCGTTGCGGCCCTCGCCCGCTACCACGAGATCCAGCTTGGCGGCCCCACTGAGAAATGCATTGTCGACGACCTGGGCCAAAAGTTTTTCGGTCGGTACGTCGCTGGCGCTGAGACTGAGCGCCACCTTGGCAGGCTTAGTGCTGGCATCGACGTCCACCCGGCCAGTGGCGCGGCCCTTGTCGATGCCGATCTGCTTGAGCGTATACGTGAGCCTGCCGTCGTGGAGAAGGACATCGGCGCGCGCATCCTGCATCTGCACGGTCCCGTGTGTGACGAGCTCCGCGGCCGTGGTCAGGTTGAGGTCCACGGCCGTCAGAGCCTCGAGGTCGAGCGTCTCCACGCTCCAGGAACTGCGGTCGGACCGCGTCACTGAGGAAGTCGCGAGCGCGTTCAGTGCGACGCCTGGCGAGGCATTGAGCGCGGCAAGCTGCGCAACGAGGGCCTGCCACGCTGAGGGGATGTTTGTGCCATCCACGGCGCGTGCCTGTACGGCGAGCGTCGGGATTTTCGGCGTTTCGCCCAGAAGCTTCTGCAGATCGAGCCGCCGCCAGGCGATGTTGCCGGTGACCTGCGGTCGCAGCGTGCCAAAGCGAATCTGTGTGTCCCAGGTGCTTTCGCCGGCATCCATCTTCAGGGATGCCTTCGCGAGCGCGACCTGATCGACGCTGGCGACCATGTCCCCTTCGAAACTCGCAGGTCCCTTTAGCGCATACGCCCCGGGATCGGCATCAAGCCAGCGCGCGAGATCACGCACCGAATTGGTGCTCGCCACCAGAGTGCCTTTGAGATGGGGATTGTCCTTTGCGGAAAGCTCGCCCTTCACTTCGAGCGCGAGGTTTTTCATATCGATTTTGACGCTCAGCGGCGAGGCTTCACTGCGGGCATAGGCGCGCGCATCCGCAAGGACCGAACTAAATGTAACCCGATCGTCGCGCCATCTGAAGCTCCCGCTGCCCTTGGTCTCGCCGTTGCCGGTAGTATCAGCGAAGGTCGCCGACGCCTGATCGATGCGCCAACTCGGATTGGGTTGCCTGACGAGATAATTGACCGAGCCGTCCGTGATCGTGATTTGGCGGAAAACGATCGCATCGGCCTGCAAGCCGATGCCGCCGGATTGACTTTGCGACATACGGTCGAGAAGCGAGCGATCCTCGGGGCGAATGGTGAGCGTCGGACGAACGATTTCAAGCTTGGCAATCTCTGTCCTGCCGCTGAGCAGCGCAAGCGGATTGACTTCGCCGGCAATGCGCTCAGCGCGCACAAGCTCGGGACCTGCGGCTTCTGGCGGTCCGGCAAGAGTGACATCCTCCAAGACGAGGCTTGGCTTGGGATAGAAGGCAAGCTTGACGGCGCCCATTACCTTGAGCTCTCGGCCGGTAGCTTCCTCGACCATGCGCGTAAGCTGTTCGCGCACTAAGGCGATCGGCGGAGCCACGACGAGAGCCGCAATCCCGAGCACCAGTGTGAGAAGAAGACCGAAGGGGATGAGAAATAGCGGGCGTCGCCACAGGCTGCGGCGTGGCTTGTCGTGTGCTACAGACATTGGCAATCTCCCCCAGAGTGCGCGACGGCTTGGGTTTGGCGCCGCGGCGCTATCGGCAGTATAATCCGGCGGCCACGGTCTTGCCGCGCAATTGTGACAGCAGTGGCGCTGGCCTGAGCGCCCCCAGGTTTTGGGGATCGCAGCGGAGGGAGTTGAGCAATGAGGTCAAATGCCCATCAGACCAGGGGCCTCCTCTTGGCACTGGTCGCGGGCCTGTGTCTGCTGTTGCCCCGGCCGGTGCTTGGACAGGAAAAAAGCATCCAGGTCGATTGGCAGAACCCTGAAATTGCAACATTTGTTCGCGATCGGACGGCCAATCCGCCGCTATCTGTCGGCCCCGGCTCGCCCGACGAGGCCAAGCTCGCGCGCTTAAGATTGCCCGTGCTCGCCTTCGACACGCCGCCGGCAACGGCCAGCAACGCGTTCTCGACCGGGGCCCGCCCACAGCTCGAACGCACCATCATTACGGATGAGGCGGAGCCGGTCTGGTACCAGATCGTCGACCGCTACGGCGACATGACCATCACGGTCGAGGCCGACCTGAGGGTGCAGCACCAATTTCCGTCCAACTACCCCATCTACGGGCCAAGCAGCCAAGGCGCGGCGGTGGAACCGCAGGTTTCGGTATTCGACGAACGCACCGAGGAGGGCATGGAGGGTGCCATTGCCGAATACACCGTCTATAAGTTTGGCCAAGTGCCCTACAGGGTCACGATTGAATGTACCCAGCGCAACAAGGCGCAATGCAAAGACATCGCCGTCATCAGCCGAGACAAGGACCTACTGAAGCTGATCTCGGCGCGACCGCCACAATAAATAAGCCCGGCCCTGCTCTCGGCGGCACGCCTGCTGGACAGGGGTACGCCGAGCCCCTATAACATCGCCGCTTTGCGAGGCGCCCGTGATGTCCCTCGCGTCGCCCAGGTAGCTCAGTTGGTAGAGCACGTGACTGAAAATCACGGTGTCGGTGGTTCGATTCCGCCCCTGGGCACCAAATAAATCAAGAGCTTAGAGCTAAAGCTTGGCACTATTTCACAGGGGCCGACATTAAATGGTACCCCACCTAGTGAGACACTGACCAATCCCGTGCTCAGCTCGCGTTGCTCGCAGGTGGACAAAAGGTCGACTTAGAACTGAGCCACTTGGGCGACGCCGAGGCCACGTCAAGCGAGGGGCGCCAACCAGAGGGAGACTACGCCCGGCCTTGGGGCACCAAGAGGGCCGGTTGCTTGTGGGCCGTATTCGACCTTCCGACAAGCCATGGAAATTCCGTCTTTGGGAGGGGCTAGCGCATGTGCTCGGAGCGTTCAACAAAATGAGGCTCAAGGCTCCTTCGGCAAAAATGCCTCTAGCAGAGTCGGAGGCTTCGCAAGAGGAGGTTTTGCTCGGATCCCATGGGAGTGTTGATATCGGAATAAGGAAACTCAATGGTGCCAAGAATTTGGTGTTAGCCAGGCTTGAACCGAGATTGCGTATGGAGGTTGCCATGCGTCGAAGCATAACGAATCACATGGCTAATGCGCTGCCATGCGTCCTTGCCTTTATCGTGCTTTGGATGCAACCAATCTCCGCCGCGCAGGAACTAAGCGATGAACAGCTGAACGTGACCCGCGAAATTTACGAGAAGTCAGAAGAAGAGGTTCGACAAAGAGTTGATGCTAACGTTGAGAACTCTTGCGAGGGAAGGAGAGGAGCGGAACAAGCGGCCCCTTACCAGCGAAGAGCTGCGTGCCCTTAGATATCTTTCGATTGATGTGGAGTATCAAAAATTAGCCGAAATGCTAACGTGTGTTGAGAAAGTTGTTGCTATTGCGGGAGAAAAAGATCTGACCGAGAGGTGTTATCGGGACCGACTTTTCTATGCCGAAGAAATGTTTAGGTCATCGATGGATTATCGCACTCTCACTAAGTGCAAAGCCAAATCCAGATTAATTGAGATTGAGATGCGTTATCCGCCGTACGCTTTCATGTTAGAAGATAGGAAAGACGGGCCCCAGGTTGTTGATGCGAAGGCATTTATGGAATGCGCAAAGTCTAGCCTTTGAGACGTGGGCATTCCGTCATTTCCAACATGACCGACGGTGTAGGCAGGGCTATCGCATTTGATTCAGCAGCTTTAGCATGAACTCGTCG
Source organism: uncultured Alphaproteobacteria bacterium (assembly GCA_963775835.1). Classification (GTDB taxonomy): domain Bacteria; phylum Pseudomonadota; class Alphaproteobacteria; order Rhizobiales; family Hyphomicrobiaceae; genus AWTP1-13. The sequence continues at coordinate 109,371 of CAVZKV010000026.1, forward strand.
TTCCAGCCCGCGCGTTTCAGCTTGCCAGTGAGCGATCCCTTGCTCTTATCGAGGCGGGCGACGTCGAGCGCGCGGCGACGGATGACTGCGATGTTGGCTGGGCCGTTGTCCTTGCGGTTGCGCGCGGCGTCCTCGCCGAACGAGACGTCGAGCTGCCAGTGCAGCGCGTTCTCGATCTGCCAGTGAGCGCGGGCCGTTTCCAGCAATGTCTGCGGCGACAGCTTTCGCGACAGCACGAAGATGCGCACGTCGGTTTCGTCCTGCCGTCGATCACACGGGTGGCCTCGATACGGCCAAACGCTTTGAGGCCCGGGAACTCGTGGTGTTCGGCAAGCCCTTTCGCCTCGACCACGACAGCGACGCGCGTCTCGACGCGGCCGTGCCCCTTCGCCTCGGTCTTGGCCATAGGGGGTTGCTTTTTCGCTTCGGCTTGTCCGCCCCCGCCAGGCATGCACGCGCATCCGACAGCAGCGACTCCTGGTTGCCCTTGAGCGCGATGCAGTAGTCGCCACCTTTCTCGACGATGGCCTCGACCATCCGCCGGTTGCAATGCAGCGCATCGCCGGTCACGATCTTGCCTTTGAGATCGATCAGGCCGATCACTTCGAGCGCGGCGTCGACCTCGTTGCGGTCCTTGGCCGCTACCGTGGCGAGCGTCAGGCGCAGGCCCGCAGCATAGGCCGAGACCATCATCCTCGGTGAGCTTTTCTCACCTTTCTCGTAGGCGCCCTTCAGCGACTTGCCGTCGATGGCGATCACGCCGCCCTTCGCCAGCGCTGCGACGAGCCGCGCGGTGATCTGGCCGAACGCGGCATCGAGCGCCTTCGGATCGAGCATGCGCAACACCGTCGAGAACGTGTCGTGCGAGGGGATGCCGTGCCTGAGCTTGAGAAAACGCTTAAAGAACTTGAGTTTCTCGCGTCCGAACTCGGCCATCTCCGAGCAGTTCTGCGCACCGCACAGCACGGCGAGGAACGCGATCAGGAGGATCTCGACGAGATCGTGGCGCACGTTCTCGGCGCTGGGATCGGGAACGCCCTGGAACGCGGCGAGGAAGAGCTGCATCGGAGACCCCCTCGAACACCGGGAGTCCTAGAATTCACAGATTCTCCCTTTGCAAGCCCCATCAAATCAGGTCATATGCGATTCCCCTGACGGTGGAGGGAGTGCGGCGGTGCGAGGTCGCAGTTGGGCGGCAGCGCCCAGATGTTCCAGATTTAGCGTTTGAACCGATCCGCTACGAACAACTCTACCTGGTGGTGGGAGTTCACAGCAAATGGGCTCGGCTCGCCGCCTGAAGCTAGGCGGCCTTGGCGGATGAGCCATGGGTGCAGGCAGCAGTGGAGGCGGAGCCTGGGGGTCCTACCCTGGAGGCCTTTCGTGCACTCGGCTTGTCCGATCCGAAGGTCATTGTGATGAGCGCATCGCTGAACCTGAGCTACGGCCTGCTCGAGTTGGGACGCTTCGTGAAAATGGTTCCTGAACTCGGCACTACACTACGGATCCAAGCGGGGACTGCCGTTAAGCTACCCAAATGGCACGCCCCGACATGCGCCGTCACACTAATGGACCGCACCCCTGCCCATTGCACGCCTCTTCACATCGATTGTCTTCACGAGGTCACCGAGCCGCTGGTAATAAAATTAAGCTGCTCACAGCTATTCAAACCGGTTGGACAGACACCCCGCTGTCATCGAGCAAACGTCGTTCGTGGACGTGCCGGATTTCAGACCCTCAAGCGGAACCCCTCGATTGCATGCCGGCGCCCTGAAGAGGTACTACGCGCGTCAGAACGAAGCCCGTCTGTTGGAGTAGAGCGCGGAACTCATCGAGCGACCCCTCGCGGCCGCCGGCGTTCACCAGCATGTTGAGGTCAGACAGCGACGTATCGGCGTCAGCAGCCCCATTCACAATTCGCTCGACGAGCACCAGCGTGGCGCTGCGAACCATTGCCAGCGACCGCCCAAGTTCTGGAATTTCATCGCCCTCGGGAGCTACTTTGCGGCAGCTGCGCAGGATGCTGATAGCCTCGGGGTCCTGCCAATCGTGGAGCACGTTCTTGAGCAGATAGACGTCGCCGCCCAGCTGGTACGGATCAAAGAAACTGCCGCTTGCAACCCTGGCGCACCGATCGACCCCAGAAGTTGCAAAGACAGCCTCAGCTCTGGTAGCGACATGAGGCAGATCGACCAATTCTCAGCGCGTTGAAGAGATAGAAAACGATGAGCGTGACCTCTCTATCCATGGCCTTATTCATTCCTGTTGAGCGAGAAAGCGGGCCGGAGTCGTCGCGCGATCCGGTCAGTCGGGCTTGAAGCCGGACGCCTTGATGATGGCCCCCCAGAGCGCGGAGTCAGCCTTCTGTATTCGGGCAAATTCCGATTGTGTCGTACCAGTTGGCTTCAACCCGAATTTTAGAAGCTTGTCCGTAATGTCCTGCGACCGCACGGCAGCAACAACCGCTGAGTTAAGGCGCGCGACGATCTCGGGGGGCGTGTTTGCCGGTGCGTACATGCCGAACCAGCCGCTGCCGCGAATGTCAAAACCTGACTCGATGAAGGTCGGCACGTCCGGCAGCGCGAAATAGCGATCTTGTCCGGAGGTGGCGAGAATGCGGATACGGCCGGCGTTGTGGGTCTCCACAAGCGCTTCGACAGAGCTGACATAGATCGGGAGATGACCACCTATGAGATCCGCGACGGCCGGATTGCTTCCTTTGTAGGCAACGTGGCGAAGATCAAGTGCTGCTTTTTGGCCAAAGAGCACACCGAAGAAGTGCGGCAGCGAACCTGCCGCGGGACTGCCGTATGTGCCCTGGCTTGGATTCGCCTTGAGCCATTCGACAAGCTCCCTGATGGACTTTGCCGGAACGCTTGTTCCCACTGCGATGGCGAGGTCAAATGTCGCGACCTGGGAAATCGGCGCGAAATCGGCGACAGGATCATAGCCGAGCTTCACGTAGACGTGCTCGAAAACGGCCATGGGCGCAATCGGGGTGAACAAAAGCGTGCTGCCGTCGGCGGTCGCGTCCTTGACCGCTTGCACGCCAATTCGGCCGCCTGCACCGACCTTGTTTTCGACGATGACCGGTCGGTCGAGCGCCACCCGCATGGAGGCGGCGATCATGCGCAGCACCGTATCGCCGACGCCGCCTGCTGCATACGGCATGACGATGCGGATCGGTTGTTCGGCGCGTACATGAGCTGAAGTGAGGATCCCCAGTGCGAGAGATGCGGCGACCGCTCTCCAGGCCTTGATCATCGTCTGCCTCCCTTGGGCTTGGCCCAGCATGTCTGTGGCTTGACCAGGCGAACATCTCCTAGGAGGATCCATAAGTGAACTCAGGTTCTACTTATAATCCTATAAGCCAGGCTCATAGGGAGAATAGGGCATGCAGCCTGCCGATCGCATCGGGCGTCGCCTCAAGCTTCGTGAACTTCAGATTTTGGACGCGGCCGCCAAGGCAGGGAGCATGGCTCAAGCCGCGCTCGACCTGGCTATTACACAGCCGGCCGTCTCCTACGCCATCGCAGAAATGGAACAGGCGCTCGGTGTTCCGTTGCTTGAGCGCAGTTCGCAGGGTGTCTCTCCAACCATCTATGGCGAAGTGCTCATCGAGCGCAGCCAAGTGATCTTCAACGAGCTGCGGCAAGGCATCAACGAGATCGGATCACTTGCCGACCCGTCCGTTGGTGAGTTGCGGATCGGTACAACTCCACCCATGTCTGCGATTGTTTCCGCGATCCTTAATCGCCTCGTTCCCACCTATCCGCGGATGACGTTCGCTCTCAGCGTCGGAGCAACCGACGCTCTCCTTCGCGCGCTCCGTAAACGTGATGTCGAGCTCGTGATCAGTCGGCTGGCCGACTTTGTGGAAGCTGAAGATCTCAACGTCGATACCCTGTTCCAAGACGAGCTCTCGGTCATATGCAGCAAGCGAAACAAGTGGAGCCGGCGGCGGGGCGTACGACTGCTGACCTCGTGAACGAGCCATGGGTGCTGCCACCAGCGAGGGGGTTCCTCCTTTACGTCATGCAAAAGGCCTTCGCCGCAGACGGCCTGGACATGCCTCGGGCGACGGTCACGACTCAGTCGACTTATGCTTTGAGCGTGTTGGCGCGAGTGGACCTTTCCTGGCCATCCATCCCAGTGCCATGCTGACGACCCCGAACGATCACCCACAGCTCACAGCCGTTGACGTCCGCCTGCGCAGTACGCGCGGCCCGATCGGGCTGATAACCCTCAAGGGACGCTCGCCCAGTCCGGTCGCGAAGTTGTTTCTTCAGGTTGGTGCCCAGGTGGCGAAGTCGATCCGCCTTGCTCAGTCGCGTGCCGCTCACGAGAAAGTCCGCCGCTGATTGCCTCCCTTTCGATAGCCTTCCAACATGAGCACCCCCAGGCCACTGTCGAGCTCCCGCGTCCGACTGCATCGCTGGCGCGGCGTTGATCGGTGATGCGTTCGCCGCAATGAATGCCAATGCGCGGGTGATGGCATACTTTCCGAGCCGCCTTACTCGAACCGATGGCCATGCGACGGTCGATCAGCCCAGATCCGCTCGAGCTCGGCACACATATGGCAACGTCCAAAGTTAGTGCTGATCTACCGGCGGTCAGCGAAGCACCGCGCAGTCCCGCCTTCGCCTTTCTACCCAGCGGCTGCGTGACATGCCTTTCTAAAGGGTAGCTCCGTGAGCGATTAATCCGGTGAACGCGGAACCAGACTTGGTTTTTTATTGTCTCTTGCCTATGGTGACGGTCGCTGTTTCCCATACTAGGTTTCGCGCATGTTGGGAGATGCGTTCAAGCAGCCTCGGAGCAAACCGGCATCAGCCGCTTCCGTGACGCGCCGCGAGGCCCTCACCTGCGGATTCTGTCTGTGCTGTCTGCCGGGTTCCGCCGCCGCCGCGCCGCGGGCACTGTCGGAGGTCGGACCGGGTATTTTTATTCGCGCCGGCTTGCATGAAGAGGCGACGCTAGCAAACGTCGGCGGTATTGCGAATATCGGCTTCATCGTCGGCCGCGACTCCGTGCTTGTCACCGATGCGTGCGGAAGTCTTGCGGACGGCGAGTGGCTTCGCGGCGAAATCAGGAAGCGGACGCACAAGCCCATTCGCCATGTGCTGATCACGCATGTTCATCCGGACCATTCTTTCGGCGCGGCCGCCTTCGCCGGGGACCAGCCGGCGATCATCGGTCATCACGCCTTGAGGGTGGCGCTTGAGGCGCGGGGTGAATTCTACCGCAAGCGTCTTGCCGAACTTCTCGGGCCAGACCGGGCCGGCAGTGTGGTCTATCCGACCGAGGAGGTGAAGGATGGCATGGAAATCGACCTTGGCAGCCGAGTGCTGAGGCTGATCGCGCACGGGAGAGCTCACACAGATTGTGATCTGTCGATGCTCGATGTCGAGACCGGTTTGCTGTTTCCGGCTGATCTGCTCTTCGTGCACCGACTTCCTTCCCTCGATGGTAGTCTTCGTGGCTGGCTGAACGAGGTCGAGAGGCTGAAAAGGCTCGGTGTTTCCCGCGCCGTGCCGGGCCACGGGCCGGTGGTCGTAAATTTCGCGCCAGCCGTGGCCGACCTGACGAGCTATCTCTCCGTTCTCCGCGACGAGACGCGGAAGGCCATAGCTACTGGCGTGTCAATCGCGAACGCTGGGCGCACCGTCGCTGAAACCGAACGGAGCCGTTGGGCCTTGTTCGATGACTACAATGAGCGCAATGTCATAGCGGCTTACAAGGAGCTCGAGTGGGAGTAGGCCGGGAGCTATGCTGATGAGGAGGAACGCGTGAAGATCCTGCCACTTGTCCTCTGCGGCGCTCTGTTCGCCATGGCGCCCGCCCAAAAGGTCCTTGCCGCCGATTCCGCTGCCACAGATGAGGAGCGTGCGGCGCGCTGGAAAACGATTGCCGAGTCTGTCTTTGGCGACCGTAAGATCGAGCCGACAGAAACGCTGATCAAGCTCGATGCGCCACAGCGCGCGCAGGACGCCGCGCTCATGCCGGTCACGCTGATTATGCCGGAGAAGGACAAGATCAAGTCGGCCTACCTGGTGATCGACGACAACCCCTCGCCCCTTGCGGCCCATGTCACCTTCGGGCCGGCAGCCGATCCCGGCTTGCTACAGCTCCGCGTCAGGGTCGATACCTACACCAATCTGCACGCCGTGGCCGAGACCAGGGACGGCAGGTTGTTCGGGACCGTCGTCTTCGTGAAGGCCTCGGGCGGCTGCTCGGCGCCGGTCGCGTTAACCGACGAAGAGGCCACGAAGGGTATGGGGGAGATGCGGATGAAATTCACGGAAGGGGCGGCTCCCGGCAAGCCGATGCAGGCGACCCTGATGATCCGCCATCCTAATTTCAACGGCATGCAGATGAATCAGTTGACGCGTAACTACACGCCGCCACGCTATGTCGACAAGCTTTCCGTGTCCTACGGTGACAGCAAGATCTTCGATCTCGACGCTGACATTTCGCTCTCCACGAATCCGGTTATCATCTTCTCCTTCGTCCCGCACGGAAAAGGCCCGGTTAAGGTCGTTGCCTCCGACACCATGAACGGCCGTTGGGAGCAAAGCTTCGACGTGCCGGCGACCACGAACTGATCCCCAGCTTAAAATGCACGCCCTGATCGAAACGGCGGCGAAAGCGGCGATCATTTTGGGGACCGCGCTTGTTCCGGCAGTGGCGAACGCCGGGGCGGCCGCCGATGTTAACGAGCCGCAGGGGCTGTGGATCGGTGCCATGCATGGGCAGACGCCGAAGGTGCTCAGTGGAGCGGTGGTTGTGGACCTTGCCGCCATCGAGGCGCTGATGCCCGAGAAACCGCTCCTGCTCGATGTGGGACCGGCTGCCCGCAAGCCCGAAGATTTTCCCAGTGACCGGCCTTGGCTGCCGATCCATCGCTCGATCCCCAATGCGATTTGGATGCCGGGTGCGGGCGCCGCGCCGCTCGATGCGCGGCGCGAGGAGCTGTTTTATCGCCGTATCGAAGAGCTGACGCATGGTGATAAGACAAAACCGATCGTGGTCTTCTGCCGCCCCGAATGCTGGGGTGGCTGGAACGCCGGCAAGCGGCTCGTGACGAAAGGCTATACGAGCGTCCGCTGGTTTCCGGCCGGCACAGATGGCTGGCAGGACAAGCGCGAAACCACCGAGGTCAAACCCGACACCGAGTGGATCGGCGAGCCGACAAGGTAGGGATCAGCGATGTCGTCTGGTTTGTCTGGATGGCGTCCGATTGCGGGCAGAACCGCTTCTCAGGTCACATCGCGTCGTTAGATCGCCACTAGCGCGGCGGTTGGCCAAAAGCCAAGTGTTTTTTGACTTCGGGGGAGAGAAGCGGCCCTATGGCTTGGGTTCGGCATTCTTAAGAGGATTTAGAGGATCGCTAGCGACGGCCGTGCACTTGTCGAGGTGTCTGCCGAGCAGCGATGAAATGTTGCCGCAATCCTTGTTGATGAGCTGCGCCATCTCGTCGGTGGCCGCTCCCAGCCGCAATTTGGCATCGTCGTCCGATATCCCGATTTGCTTACCCAACAGGATCGACTTGTAGAGCAGATCATCCGTTGCCCTGGCATAGGCGGCGGCGGCCTTGGCGTACTGAGTATTTTTTGCGAGGCACCTGCTGACCAGCCGGAAGAAGGCGATGCAGGTGGTCATGTCTTGGTGAATTTGGTTTCTCAACCGTCGCAATGGCTCCGACTGCTGGCCAACCGCAAAGCAAGGCCATGCCAGCATGATGAAGCCGACTGCCGTCAAACCAAGGAAGCGCCTCGACACGGTCCACCTCCGGAGCGTTCTATCGCAATCTACCTCAGCTCGAGGTCTTAGCGAACCGGCGGCCAATGGGGCCTCCCTAAGGCTTTGCCCGGTTTGAGAAAAGACGGGCCACGTCTGGCGGGGTCCCCTGCGTAGCCAGCTGAAGCCAAGCCAAGGAGGGCCCGTGTTGGGGACAAGTCCCGGCTTTGCGAGTTGCCTCGAGACAAGGCATTTCCTGCGGGCTGAGCATGTTCAGCATCGCCTTCTGGGAAGGTGAGCGCTTCACGTCGGCGCAGTGGATCGGTCTGAGCCTGGCGCTCTTCGGTTTTATCTATTTGCTTTTGCCCGGCGCCAGCGCCCCCACTATCTGGGCGGCCGTTCTGATGATGAATTTCTGGAGCCGCCTGGGGATGGTTTTCCTTGCTGGCCCGCGGCGCCAAACAACCGTTGGAAGTGAATGCCAGCAACCTACTCTGTTGCCTGCTCCCCTCTGTCCTGGTGAACTCTTTCACCGGGCACGACCTCGAAACCACCACTGCCGGCGTGCTTCTTGCAGCCGCCTCGGGTGCGATTGCCACGGGTCTGGGCTATGTCGTGTGGTACCTCGCATTACGAGGCCTGCCCCCGCCGCCGCCGCCACCGTGCAGCTTTCGATGCCTGCCCTCGTCGCCGTCGGGGGAACGGCGTTCCTATCGGAACCGCTCACCCAGCGGTGGTGGTCGCCTCAGCCGCATTGCTCGGAGGCATCGCGCTCGTCTTGAAGCGGCGCGTCGACGACGTCTGGCGCTGACTGTGCCAACGGAGATTTTTTAAGGCCGTCGCGCCCGGTTGCTGCGCCGGAGCCTCGCCGCCCGATGGGCCTGCTGCCCGTGCGCGCAAACGGTCTCGGCATGGCGCTCACCCACAGCGTCGCGTGGCACTGTGGGTGTTCAGGATGTGCTTGCAACGGGCGACGGTGGCGTACCTGAGCTTCGCCCCATGCACCTGACACTTCACGTCGGCGCGTCCGACACGGTTGTAATGGCGCTCGCGTTGCTGGTCGCGGCGAGCATAGTTTATCAGTAAGATGCGCACTGTCTTGGGAGTGTAGTGATGAGCGCTACAAGCTATTCGCGCCTTGCCGGTGCCATCTTTACCCTTGTCGCCCTCTTGCAGGCGCTGCGTGCCTTGGCGGGCTGGCCTATGTTGATCGCTGACACGGCGATCCCACTTTGGGCGAGCTGGGTCGCCTGTGCGGTTGCTGCCGGCCTCGCGTCGCTTGGGTTCAACGCAGCGCGAAAGTGATTCGCGGCGAGGGCATGTGCATTGCCGCAAGTGACAAAAGGCCTTCCCCTGGCTGGAGGCTTGTGCGGTGCAGCAGCTCCACCGTCAGCAAGGGGGTACCTTGAGGGTATATCCCCGGCGGCCTTGAAGAATTTTGTGGATGTTGCGCAAACTCAGAGCAGCCAGCGCAAAAGTTGATCAAGGGGCGCGGCTTGTCTTGGGTGCCGGCCTTAGCCGAAGCGCTTGCACCTTGCTCTCATTGCGTAGACTATTTCGCCTTGCGCTAGTGCCTGGGCACCGGGGCCGATCACATCGACCCGCTAGCCACCCAAAATGCGCCGATGAGATTTCTCCGCCCAGCACGGTCGCTTTGACCAGGGGGACAATCATGACGACACCTGCAAACAGTGAATTGAGAGCCGACATCCACAGTGTGGAGCCAATTCCTGATGCCGATCGCAATTCGACCGGGCCACAGCAAATGTGGATCTGGGCTGGCGCGAATATCGCGCCGGTAAATTGGGCGCTCGGCGCGCTCGGCATCGTCCTAAAGTTGGGGCTTTGGGAGACGATTGCAGTCATCGTCTTGGGCAACTTCATCGGCTGCGCGATTTTCGCCGCCTTTACGGTGATGGGGCACAAGACGGGGTCAACCAAATGGTGCTGTGCCGCTCCGCCTTTGGACGACGCGGCGCCTATTTGCCGAGCGCATTGATGTTTCTCACCACGCTCGGTTGGATCGGGGTGAACACCTACTTCCCCGTCAAGATCGCGGTGGCAATTCTAAGTCAGTTCGGAATTCCCGACAACGTCGTGACGAACATGGTGGTGATCACCGTTGTGGTGGTGCTGCAGATGCTGATTGGTGTCTACGGTTTTTACGCGATCCGCACTTTCGAGAAATACACGGTGCCGGTAACCGTGGCCATCATGGCGCTGATGAGCTTCCTGGCGTGGAGCCAGCCGGGAGTCGTCAACTGGGGTCTCACCAGCACGCTTGCCCCGGGCGCACACCTGGCGATGTTGACGCTGCTGATGACGGCCATTGGCGTCGGTTGGGGGATCTCCTGGGTCACTTGGGCATCGGACTATTCCCGCTTTGTACCGCGCACCGTCTCCTCGAGGGCTGTCTTCTGGTACAGCTACGTTGGCATGTTTGTCCCGACCGTGTGGCTGGCGATCCTCGGTGCCACTTTCGGCAAGCGTGACCCTCGATACGGATCCCGCCAAGATGGTTAGCGCCGTCTTCGGCGGTATCACCAGCGTGCTGGTGCTCCTCATGGTGCTGCACGGCCCGATCGCGACCAATATCCTCAACGTATATTCGGCGGCGCTGGCGGCCCTTAGCATGGGCGTCCACCTCTCGCGCACCGCCATCGCGCTGATCGTGGGTATCGCGAGCTATCTGGTCGCTATCTACTTCGTGTTCGAGCCCTCTTTCGCCAAGGCGTTCGATAACTGGATGATCAGCCTACTGCTGTGGATGAGCCCGTTTGCGGGCGTCGTCTTGGCTGACTTCTACATCAAGCGACGTGGTCAGGTGGACGTCCCGGAGCTCTACCGCGCGCCCGAGGCGAGTGCCTATGGCGACATCAACTGGGCCGGTATCGTTGGCTTCATCGCTGGCCTGATCGCGGGCTGGTCGGTGCAGAACGGTCTCGTTCCCGCATTGCAGGGGCCGATCGCTACGGGCCTGCTCGGCGGGGCGGATTTGAGCTGGCTCGTCGGCATTCTCGTCGCTGGTGGCGTCTACTTGGCGCTTGGCTCGCGCGCCCTGCCCGCAGCGGCTCCAGTCGGGTCAAGTCGGGAGGTAGACCCGCCACGGCAAGTGCATGGCAAGGCAAGGAGGCGGAGGCGACATCCGCCTCCCTGTTCCACGACGATCATCGCCTATTTGACCCGACCGACCTCGACAAGGGTTCGATCTACCGCTGATCAGACCGCTTTCATGCGGCCGCGATTGCGATCCTGCAGGATCGGACGAACGAGCCGGTGGAACCGGTCTGCCTCCGCATCGTGCAAATAGCCCGACAAGCAGAACGAGTGGCAGCCGATGTCTATGTACTGCTGCAACACGTCGGCGCATTGTTCGGGATTGCCGACGATGCAGATGCCGGCTCCTGGCCGTGCTTTGGTAAGGCCGGTCCAGAGGTTCGGTGCGATCAGATCGCCCATGGTACGGGCCAGTTCTTGCACACGCTGATTGGCAATCGACTGCGCGTAGTAGGTCCTGATGTAGTCGGTGCGCTCGGCCGTGACGTTGCGGACCAAGGCATCGGCAGCCTCCCAAGCATCCTTCTCGTTCTCGCGGCAGACCATTTGCAAGCGCATACCGAAACCCAGGTCGCGCTCGCGGCCGTGTTTGCCCGCCAACTGGCGCAGCACCTTAATGTTGCCTGCGATTTGCTCGGTGGTATCGCCCCAAAACAGATGCACGTCGGAATGCTTGGCGGATAGCTCCGCCGCCTGCCGCGAACCTCCCCCTAAATAGAACTTTGGGTACGGCTTTTGATAGGGCTTGGGCACCAGTTCGGCCTTTTTTAGTGTATGGTATTTGCCATGCCAGTCGGTTGGCGCTGTTTGCGTCCACAGCGCCTTCAAGATCGACACCTCTTCATCCATGATTTCGTAGCGCTGCTCCTTGCTCCAGTGGACGCCCTCGGCGATATTTTCAGTCTCGCTTTGGCCGGCGATGAGATTGACGGAGATACGCCCCTCACTCAGTTGATCAAACGTGCTGATCATCTTGGCGAGCAGCACCGGGTTGATATAGCCGGGCCGTGCGGCCACAAGCATGCGCATCTTCGTTGTCTTGCGCGTCATCATGGCGCCGGTCATCCAGGCGTCCCAACACTGGTGACCGACGGGAACCAGCATGTACTCGAAGCCGGCCCGTTCAGCCGCCAGCGCGACCCGGTCGAACATCTCGAGGCCGGCAGCAACCTTCAAAGGTTCGCCATAGTCGTCCGTATCACCGCGCGTCGGAATGAACCAGCCAAACTCGAGATTTCGCATGACCGTCGCACCTGTTCCGAGGCGATCGTCGCTTAATACTGCGCAAGTACGCGCCAGGCTTGCGGGGTGGGGTGAGTAACCCTGGGGTCAGGAGAAGATAGAGCAAGGAAAAAAAGGGCGCCCTCGATGTCGGCATTCGTCCACCAAGGCAGACTAGCACCAACCCTGGCGCAGGCGAAGGCGAACGCCTCGTCGCCCGAGCCAAGGCCGGTCCGCAAAGATGGAATGGCAACGAGCTGAAAGCGAAAAGGAGCGGCACAGCCGCCAAGGCTAGAGCCTGGTCACAGCCCGCGCGCAGCGGTAGCGGTTCACTAGAGCTTGCACACCAGGTCGTATTGATCCCAGCGACGTCTGATCGGATCAACCGAGGTGATGCCGCGCGCGGCACGCGCGGCCAATTGTCGAGGCGAGCTCCTTGCTGAGAATTCCGACGCCCTGGTGCAGCGCATTGCCGTGGCTGGACATCTGGGTGTCGGGCCCTTAGCCAGGATCGGCAAAGAGTGCACAAAATCGAGGCGGCGATGACAGCCGGGGCATGCCGCGCAAGATGCCGGGCTTGGTGCACGGACTTGTTTTTGCCCCGCGGCGACGATCGTACGCCCGGGTCATCAAGGTGTCTTCTTTTTGGCAACGAGGGCCGCAATCGCTTCCCGCTCTACCCTGTCGATCTGCGCGCGAAAATTTGCGCAGCTTTGCCTGATCTCGTTGGCGGTCGTCAAATGCGGCGAGATGATTGGGGCACTACCATGAGCGTCTTGCCGCCATGTCTCCAAGCAGAGCTCGACAAAGGGCGGCGATGTGTCGTGAAGTTTGAACGTCAACCTCATAACGTCCCCCATGCTTTCGGTTGCTACGGCACTCTGTGCGTTGGCTGATTTGACCTTGTCGTGATATCCCCCGAACGGGGGAGACCCGCCGCCCGAGGTTCCCGGGGGGTGGGCAACTCTCCCTGCCGGAATGTAGATTGGATCGCCTCCACATCGTCTGTTGCGCCACGGTCCGGCGCCGCTCGCCAGTTCGGGAGCTCGACGCTCACCGCCGTCGATCGGCTCCGCGAGACGAAGGCAGCCCGTCGCGGTCAGATCTCGCCGCAAACCGTGAAGATTGGCGCGCAGGTTCGCCAGCGGATGGGATCGGCTCTCGTTCGGCGCAGGGGCCGCGCGCCGTGCGGTTTTGTGCGCCGAGGTCGGCGATGACCTTGGCGATTGCGCCTCACCCGTTGGCGCCTTGCACTTGAATGAGAGCGCGACGCGCGCGATCCTTGCCAACAACGAAGCCTAGACCGATGCGGCCGTGGGGAGGAAAATGAGATGCTGAGAGCGTTTTCGGGACTGCGCGTCCTCGATTTTACGACCACCATTGCCGGTCCGCATTGCACCCGCTTACTCGCCGACCTCGGGGCCGACGTGATCAAGATCGAGGCGCCCGAAGGCGATATGATGCGTTCACGGCCGCCGCTGCGCAATGGTGCGAGCAGCTACTTCGGCCAACTCAATGCTGGCAAGAAGAGCGTGGTGCTTGACCTCAAAAACGATGCCGCCGTGGCGGCCGCGCGTCAGCTTGCAGCGGACGCCGACATTCTCGTCGAGAATTATCGCCCGGGGGTCATGCGCCGGCTCGGTCTCGACTATGCCGTCCTCGGTAAGGCCAATCGGCGCCTCATTTACTGCTCGATTTCAGGCTATGGCCAAACCGGTCCGGCCGCTGACATACCGGCCTACGCGCCGGTCATTCATGCAAGTTCGGGTTTCGATCTCGCCAACATGGCCTATCAGCCGGGACGGCAGCGCCCGGATTATTGCGGCGTCTATGTCGCCGACGTCCTGGCCGGTACCTATGCCCTGGCGGCGATCGGTGCCGCCCTCCATCAGCGCCAGGCAACGGGGGAAGGTCAACAGCTCGATATTTCCATGCTGGAGAGCATGTTATCTCTTACGCTCGGCGAGCTGCAGACCGCTCAATTCGAAGTGCCGCCGCTTCCCGCGCGGCCGATATTCGGACCGGTGGCGACCGCCGACGGATACATCTGCATGGCCGTCGCCAGCGAGCGCACCTTCTGCGGCATGGCCGCGGCGGCGGAGCGCGAGGATTGGATTACGGATGCTCGGTTTGCCAAATACCTCGACCGACGCGCCAACTGGGGCGTGCTCATGGATGAATTCGAGGCCTGGTCGAAGCGCCTTTCCAGTGCGGAATGCCTGCGTGGGCTTGCGCGCAATTCCGTTCCGGCCGCCGCCTACCGCAGCGTGCGCGAAGCCATGGCGGATCCACAGCTTCAGCACCGCGGCGCCTTTGGGGAGGTTGCCGATGCGGCAGGGTTCTTCAAGGCCTTGAACCCGCCCTTCCGGATGTCGGCGTCGGCGACCTCGGTGGGAGGGCGAGCGCCCGCGCTCGGCGAGCACACCCGTGAGGTGCTCGGCGCCTCGGAACCTGCCGTGATCAAGCCGTAAGCCGGACCCGCCACACAGGCGCCTCGCGCCCTACAATGCACCCCCGCGGGCCCCCCGAGCGGTGCGCTGGCGTCCTCGCGCCACCCAAGCCCGGCGACTTTAGGTTTCCCGGTGGCTGCGGTTGGTTAATGGGGGGTCGGCCGCCGCGCGACCTCGGTTTGCCCCACAGGCGGGGAGCCCCAACCTCCGGGCTTTCCACCCGCCAATATCAGTAGAACTCCTGATGTCCACACCCGGTGGCCAATGCCTACCGATGCTGGAGGGATCTCAGCCGCCGATGCGCCTTTATAGCCAATCGGTAACGGCTGGCCATTGATTGCGTGGGTTGAGGGAGCGGTGCAATGCAGAACCTGCGGCAGCAGATCCTCAGTGCGGCACCCGGTGCACCCTCGTGGATGACCCAGGCCGGACTGGCGATTGCGGTTGCCGGCGCCTACCTTCTCGCCGCTCGGCTCAGTCTGGCCCTGTTAACCAAGCCCGATGGCGTGGCTGTGTTCTGGCCGGCGGCGGGTATCGCAGCGGGAACCCTCATCGCATTGGGTCCCAGGGTGCAGGTGCCGGTAGCCGCTGGCGTCGCCGGCGCCAGTGTCTTGGCCAGCCTTTTGAGCGATCGCAACCTCGCGGCCGCTACCGTCTTCGCCCTGTGCAACGCTGTGGAACCATTGCTGGTCGCGCGCCTGATCAAACACCACTTTGGTGATGATTTCAGGCTGGAAAGTCTGCGCAACGTGCTTGGTTTTTATGCGGCCGCTGCCGTCGGGCCTGCCATCTCGGGAGCGGTGGCGATGGTCGGTTTTATCGCATTTCACAAGTCCGACGCCGTGCCGTTGAGTGTCTGGCTGAGCTGGGTCGCTTCCGACGCCCTAGGTATCATCATGGTGGCGCCATTGCTCATCGGCTTGCGAGGTCTGCGGCACAACCCCCCGGAGAAGTGGGAGTTGGGAGAGGGTACGCTGACACTTGCGGGCCTCGCGCTTGTTAGCGCGCTCGCGGTTGGTTGCCCCGCACACTACTGGTACACCGTCCTTCCGCTCGGGCTCTTGTTGCCCGTGTTGCTGGCCGCCCACTGCCGCCCGGTCTTCGCGGCCGCCGCGGTGCTTATTCTGGGTTTTTCCGTGGTCTGGACGGCCACCTTTGGCATGGGTGACTTGGGTGAACTGCCGAGCCTGCACGATCGTGCCTATGCGGCGCGAGCGACGCTGCTGGCCCTGTCGACGTGTACGCTGGTACTCGCCGCCCTGTTCGCCGAAAGACGGCACAATGAGGCAACACTGAAGGATAGCAACGATCGCTTGCAGCTGGCTCTCGAGGGCGCCGAACTCGGGGTGTGGAGTATTGACGCTAAGACGGGTCGCTTCGAAAGCGACCCGCGCGACAGGCGCATTCACGGTTACTGTCTGGACGCCCTGCCCCAAACCCTGGCGGAGGCGCGCCGCTTCATCCATCCCGACGACCTGCCGAAGCTCGACGCCGCCTTTGCGGCGTCGATGCGCGCGGGCAGCAGTTGCAAGGTCGAATACCGCCTCTTTCCCAGGCTCGATGGCACTGACGCCGGTCGGGAGCGCTGGGTTGCGGTTGAGGGTACGATTGTGGTTGGGCCGGCGGGTCAGCCGCTGCGCTGGCTCGGGATCACCCGTGATATCACCGCGCGCAAACAGGCCGAAGATAAGCTGGAAAAGAGCGAGCGAGAAATTCGTGGTCTGCTGGAGGCGCTGCCGGTCGCAATCTATATGACCGATCCTGCGGGGTATGTCACCTACTGCAACGCCGCCGCTGTGGCCCTCTGGGGCCTCAACCCCGAGCCCGGCACCAGTAGGTACTGCGGGTCCTTAAAGCTGTATCGCCCCGACAGTACGCCGCTGCAGCACGACGAGTGTCAAATGGCGATGGCCCTGCGACACAAGAAACCGATCCGCGGCGCAGAGGCTATCGCGGAACGCCCCGACGGCACACGTGTTCCTTTTATTCCGTTTCCGACACCGCTCTTCGACGCGTCGGGCGCATTGATCGGCGGCGTCAACATGCTTGTCGATATCAGTGAGCGTAAGCAGGCGGAAAAGATGCTGGCGGAACGCAACACGCAGCTCGCCCTGGCGGGAAGGGTCGGCTTGGTTGGAACTTTCGCCTACGACTTGGGGTCGGGGAAAATGCAAGTGTCGGCGGGCTATGCCACCATTCATGGTTTGTCCGAGGGAACCTTGGAGACCTCACGCGCCGAATGGCGGGCGCGCGTGCATCCAGATGACTTGTCCCGACTCGACGTCCATCTGCAGCAGGCCATAGCCGAGGGACGCAGCGAACACTACTGCGAGTATCGCATCCTTCGCGGCGACGCCGAGGCGCGATGGATCGAGTCGCGTAGTCGCATTTATTACGATCGCAACGGCGTTGCACGGCGTATGGTCGGCGCCAACATCGATCTCACGGAACGCAAGAAGACGGAGGCCGTGCTCAAGGAAAGCGAGGGTCGGTTGGCAGACGCATTGGCTGCCGGCCAAGTGATGGCCTTCGAGTGGGATGCGCGAACGCGCGCCTCACGCCGCAGCCACAATGCCGCTCTCCTAATCGATGAGAGCGGGGCAACCGTTTCTCAATTCCTCACGCGGGTTCACCCCGACGATCGCGAGGGCTTCCGGGCGGCCATCCGCGGGCTCAAGCCTGGCGATCCTTCCTATACCTTCAATTTCCGCTTCTGTTGTCCGAGCGGCCGCCAAGTCTGGCTGGAGGAGACGGCAAAGGCAGAGTTCGACGACCGCGGAAAGCTGTTGAGAATCAAGGGGTTGACCCGAAATATCTCCGACCGGAAAAGAGCAGAAGATGCCCTTGCGGAACGAAACATGCAGCTTTCCCTGGCGGGAAAGGCCGCCCTTGTCGGCAGCTATTCCTATGGCCTTGATACGGATGCAATGCACGTTTCGGAGGGCTACGCTGCGCTCCACGGTTTGCCGGAAGGAACGGTGGAGACTACGCGAAGCGAATGGTGTACCAGAGCACATCCTGAAGACCGCGAACGGGTCGCCGAGCGTCGACGCGAGGCCTTTCGCAAACGAATTAGCGAATACGACATCGAGTATCGCATCGTGCGTTCGGACGGCACGCTGCGGTGGATCGAGTCACGCAGTCTCATTCTGTACAGTAGACACGGGAATCCGGAAAGGGTGGTCGGTGTCAACATCGACGTCACCGAGCGCAGACGGACTGAGGATCGTCAGCGCATATTGGTGGCCGAACTCGACCATCGTGTGAAGAACCTGCTGTCGACCATTAGCGCGGTGGCGGCCCACACGATGGACGCAAGCAGCTCAATGCAACAATTCGTGGCAGCGCTCGATGGCCGCATTCGGTCGATGGCCTTGACGCACGAACTGTTGAGCGGCCATCGCTGGCAAGGCATACCGTTGGCGCAACTGCTGCGGCGCGAGCTTGCGCCCTATACCACAAAGAGCAACACCGACATCAAGGGGCCAGACGTGCTGCTGAGCGCGGAGGCCGGCCAGACGATCGCGATGGTCGTTCACGAGCTGACGACGAACGCCGCGAAATACGGGGCGCTTTCCAGGCGCGAAGGCCTTGTCTTGGTCCGCTGGCAGTGGCCAACCAACGGCCGCGCGGCGGAGCCGCTGACCATCGATTGGAAGGAAATCGGCGGACCGCCGGTGGACGCTCGACGCAAAGCCAACTATGGCTCGAGCGTTATTACCGACCTCGTTCCCTACGAGCTGGCTGGTACGGCCGATTTGGTGTTCGCCTCGGAAGGCGTCAGATGTCGGCTAAGTGTGCCCGCCGAATGGGTGCGAAGCGGGCGACAGACGGGCGTGGACCGGGTCGACCGTGCTCTCGCAGCGTCGGAATTGGCGCGGCTCTCTTAGGCTTCGACCAGTCGAGTGCGGATCGCATAGCGCACGAGTGAAGCGCTCGAAGATAGCGCCAGCTTGCGCATGATCGCACTCCGGTGGGTCTCCACCGTCTTGAGACTGATGTTGAGCAGATTGGCGATCTGTTTGTTGGTGTGACCCTCGGCAATCAGCTGCACGACTCCCCGCTCCCGGCTGGTTAGAGCCGATCCTTCTCGCTCGGGCTGCGCCAGATACGTATCGAGCAGCTGTTCCGAGACCTTGGCCGTAAAGAAGGGCTTGTGCACAGCGAGGGATTCGATTGCCGCTATCAGATGCCGCGACGCGTCTGACTTCAGCAAATAACCCCGCGCTCCCGCCTTCAGTAGCTCCTGGATCAGCGCCTCGCTGTCGTGCATGGTGAAGATCAGGACCTCGGTCTTGGGCAAGCGCGCCCAAATCTGCCGTGTCACTTCCATGCCGTTGATGCGCGGCAAGGAGTAGTCGAGCACCGCAATATCGGGTTTGCTCTCCGTCGCCTTGGTGATCGCCTCTTTGCCGTCCACGGCTTCGGCGACGACCTCCCAGTTCGGTTGCGACGCCAAGATCCTCCTTAAACCCGAGCGTACGACTTCGTGGTCATCTGCAATCAGAATACGCATTACGGATGTTGCCTGCTCTTGTCAGCGCATCCCCTGTCGGCCGATGCAAGTTCAGGAGATTGATGCATCCTGTTGGCATCCGCGAAAACCGTTAAATCCAAGAGAGGTAAATGGCGCCAACGGCAGTCCGCGCGGCCTGAGGCGGGGGTGTCGAGGCCCTTACCCGGCCAAAACCCGCATGGACCAGCCGGTTTTGGTCCCCTTAGCAAAGGAAATGCGCAGCAACCGGCCTTCAAGCCGTGACAGGTGCCTTGCCGAACTAGGCGAAGTTTGCCGCAAAGCCGGCGCCCCCTGGTTGCGGCGCGCTGCTGGCCCCAAACCCTTGAAACGCCGCCGGGAGGCTTACGAGCTCACCAACGCAGCGTGGCGGAGGCTATCGTCGCATCGCCCTGCCACCGGTTTTCGGCATCGAATTCGTGATATTGGCGCAGGTTGAAGACGAGCGGGGTCTTGTTAATGAGCGTCGTATAACTGACGCCGACCCCGATCGCATCGACGCTGCCTTGAGCGGGCCGATCAGGGCGCCGGCGCCTGGGTCGCCCGTGAGCTGCCGGTAGTCGTAACCGACAATGCCAATGACAAGCCGCGTTGCGAACTCGCGCCCAATCGCCCACTCGAAGTGAAATTCGTTGCCGGTCTTGTAGTCGGTCTCCGTATTCTCGAAGTTGAACGTGACGCCGGCGGAACCGTTGAACTGAAGCTTCGATGGCTTGTGTTCCCAGGTGAAGGCCCAACCCGTGTCGATGCCCGGCCGGTGCAAAGCGATCGTAGGAGTGAAGCCCGGTTGCGCTCTCCCCGTTGGCGCGACCGCCTGCACGTAGACGAGGTGTGAGAAGTCGCCCCGCTGCCATCCCGGCTGCGCTCTGGTTGTGATGTCACCGAACCCCCAACCCGCAGTCTCGCGCGAGAGGGGACCGATAGTCGCCACGGCATCAAGGTTGCCAACGGGGATGGTGACGGTCAACCCGATGCTGCCGAGGAACAGTTTACGCTGGGGGAGGTAGAGGACATTCCAGCCGTTGGAGCAGCCCTCGACCTCGGCGTCGGCATTGATAGTGATCCCGTCGAACCGAACGTCGCTGTCTTCGCATGGTCACAGCTACAACCGTCGTTACCCCCGATGCTGAGGCCTGCGACACGGTGCGCAGCGCGCCTATTGGATTGCGCGCAGGTGGTATTGGCGCAGACGCGCGCGCGACGAGCCGCCTTCGCCGGAAATGTCAGTGAAGTATCGCGGGTTCAAGCATTATGGCCGCCGTGACATCCTCGCCGCTTTCGGCATCGCGAACAATGAAGGGCACGGACATCAGTTGCCAAGCATGCAAATCGTCGACCGTGATGTAGCGTCGCAAGTCCCGGTCATAGAGGCGTTGCCCCGCATCGCGCTCAATCAAAACAACGGGTGTTTCGGAATCGTGCACGCCAGAACCTCAAGGACGCTGCGGTCCGCACCTGCCAATGAAAAAACATACGGGCTCGCGCAGCCTCGGCACAATTAGGTGCGACCCGTGCCCGCGATCAGGGTTTGTCCGGATGTTCTTTGGCGAAGATCTGTGCGTGCCCGAGCGCTTCTTCTTCGAGAGAGGCCATGCGCCCCTAACTGCGGCTCACGGCAAGGGGGCTCGGGCTATCGCTGAACGGTCGCTGGGGCGAGCCTGGCGGAAACCTCGCAACTGCGGACGGCATACGCCCCCGGGGACCTCAGCCCGGTAAGCGAGGATTGGACCGTTCCTCTAGGTCATCGCCACGCTGGTCCGTGCTTTTGCTCAACTCCAAACTTTTGTAGGCCGCAACCTTTTCAAGGATGGTCGCGCGGTGGCAGTGCATCAAGTGCAGCGTCTCCTCGAGCAGGTTCAACAGCGCGGCGGCCCTGCTCGTGTCCTCGCCGTCCTGTTCGAGTACGGACAAGTGCTGCCTCTGATTGTCGATGCAGTCTCGGGCCTCGACAATGAGCCGATCGGCTATTGCCAGGTGTCTGTACCAGATTTCACGGACCATCGACCGACCCTCCTCATAGGTGCAGTCTGCACGCGGCCCCGAGCCCGCCCGGGAGCGTCAGGTAACGCCCCGATATTGTAAATTGTATGAAAATGAGCCACTAAAGCACTGTAATTATTTATCAAAGAGCTTCAACAAGCTGTTACCAAACGGCACGCGCCAATGCGCGCGCAGGGCGAAAACGCGCCGCCGCCACCCTCGCCTTGGATCTATTCTTGCGCACAAGAACAGCGCACCTCGGGCGTTGCGTCGGCCCTTTACCGCCCCGGCTTTTACCAGGTGGGATGGCGCGCAATCGACGAGGTTTGAAGCATGAGCGCGCTGCAAATCCACGGCCGTGCGCGTCGACGCAAGCGGTGGCCGCGCCCATCTCACGTTTAGAGCAGGCGCGGCTCGCCATCCTCGAGCGGTATGGCGCGAAGGATGTCTGCATCGTCGTTGGCGGGCTTGTTCACCCGCGTCGTGATGGGCCACATGATCATCGGCGCAGACGGGTAGGGCGCCAGCAACTCGCGCGGATCGGGATCCAGGGCCGCCAGCCAGTGATCGTAGGCCTCTGCGGGTATGATTAGCGGCATGCGGTCGTGGATTTCGGCCACCAGGTCATTGGCAGGACACGTTACGACGGCAAAGCTTCGCACCCAGTCCGAGGTCCCCGGTCGTTTCCAACTGTCCCAGATGGCCGCCAAGGCGAATGGCTCGCCGCTTCGCATGCCAATGGCATAGGGCTGCTTGGTCGCGGCACCCCTAACTGCTTTCCATTCGAAAAAGTTGTCGATCGGGAGCAAACACCGCCGGCGTCGGTAGGCGTCGCGAAACGTCGCCAGTGTGGCGATGGTCTCCGACTTGGCGTTGATCGGTTTGCGTGCGCGGCTGTCGTTCTTGCACCAGTAGGGTATGAGACCCCACCACAGTCGATCCAGGCTGCGCGCGCCGGTTTTGGCGTCTTGGCGGATCACCCAGTGCTCTTGGCCCGGCGCTCCATTGTACCGCGGCGGCGTGTTGTCAGCGTAGAGGGGCTCGACCAGCGTGGCAATCTTGAGCCCGAGGATGTTGGGATTGGATTTCTGCGTAATGCGTCCACACATGGGCTGGATGTAAGCTGCGGGCCGCGGCAGGACAACCCTGCCGTCCGGGTTTTAGGCCCTGCGTTTGCGGCGCGAACCAGTCAAGTCAATCGCGCCTAACCCCCATCGCCTGCCTGGCGTCGCGGGCAAGAATACCCGCACCATGGCTCGCCAACTGGTCAAACTCTCGAACCATTGTGGTCGTAAACAAGCTCGCCAAAAGCGTGTCGGTGATGGCGTTTGAGGAGCCTGCGCAGATGGCAAAGACGACAATTCGCGTGCACCCTAAAGCGGTTGACGACTGGATCGTGCACGAGGACGGCGGACGCGAGTTTGGCCACTACGGCTCAAGGAGCGAGGCTGAACGCGTGGGGCGCATGATCGCTCACAAGCGACGCGCCGAACTGCTCGTTCAGGATCAGAACGGGAGCCTGCGACGAGCCAAGCCGCAAACCGGCTTGTTCGCGCGCTTATTTGGACGCCGCTAGATCGGCAAAGTGCCGCGGCAGGACCTTGCGGCGACCTCCCTCTTTCGAGCGCGCAAGCGATGGCAAGGAACTTGTCTTTGTTCACTGGCCCGTTGGGACCGGCGGGTTTAAGGGTATAAGGGTGTACAGTTGAGCCTCGACACGCGGGGCGGACGGCCGGGGCGCACGCCGCGCAAGGCTCGTTTTAGTCGCAGCCACGGCATCCCTGCGGCCGTCGTTTTCGCCTGGCTCACACCGGAGTGAGTGCAATGTCCGACACCATCCTCGACGGCCGAGGCGAACCAATACCCGGACACCGAGTGCTCGCGGGTACCGACCTGGAAATCGTCTACACCCTGTTGGATGATGATCTCGTGCTGCGCGTAAACAAGGCCGGCGTGCAAGTGTTTGGCGTGGTGTTGGAAGGCGCCGCCAAAACGATGTCGGCGCAGCAGCTCTTCGAATTGAAAGCCGAAAAATCCGATCTCGTGGTCAGGATCGGCAAGCGCGGGGAGGCCGTCGCCGGCATCGGCTATCAGCTCGGGCGCATGGCGGGCAAGCTCTTGAAGGCGACGCGGGACAAGAAGAACGCGCCCTAGTCGTTGCGGGCGTCGCAGCCCGCGGCGGCCTAGTCGTTGGCGCAGGGCGGGGGCATGCATCCCAGCGGGTTGGCAGGGGCGCGTTAGCGCGACAAGCGCCCCGGGCCGAGGTGGGCCAGCCTGCCCTGGAGCCGATGCGCTTCAGGCTCCTCCCTCAAGCGGCCTTCGCCGCCGTGACCGTGCTCGCCCAACCAGGACCGTGTTCCAAGTCGATGCTGCGGCCGTGCAGCGCCTTCAAGGTCGATCTGTGTCCGATCGAGACGATGCTGGCGCGCGGCAACTCCTGGCGCAGAAGTCCATACACCATGCGCTCGCCGGGTTCGTCGAGCGACGCGGTTGCCTCATCGAGAAACAGCCAATCGGGTGCCAACAGAATGGCGCGCACGAGCGTGAGGCGTTGTTGCTCTCCGAGCGAGAGCCGTTGTTGCCAGTGCGCCTCTTCATCAAGGCGGTCGGCGAGTTGGGCGAGGCCAATGCGCTTCAGCAAGTCGATGATACGCGCATCGGTGCTGGTCGCGGCGGCATGTGGGTAAATGATCGCCTCGCGCAGCGAGCCTTGCGGCAAGTAGGGGCGCTGGGGCAAGACCATAAGACGAGCGCCGCAGGGAATTTCGATCCGACCTCCGGCATGGGGCCAAATGCCGGCCAGTGCGCGCAAGAGCGTGGATTTGCCCAAACCCGAGCGGCCGGTCACCAGGCTCATTTCGCCCGCAACCAGCTCGAGGTTTTCGATGGCTATGAGGGGCGAGCCGTCCGGTTTCTCCAAGCCGAGGTTGGGGCATCTTATCCCACATTGTGCCGTTGCCTCGACGACCTCAAGTCTCACACGGCTGCCGCCGTCATCGGCGATCTCTTGCTCGAAGGTGTCGAGCCGCTTCAGCACGGATTTCCATTCGGCAAGTTGCGGATAGGCCTTGACGAAATAGGAGAGTGCGCCTTCCACGCGCCCGAAGGCGGACGCCGTCTGCATCAGGCCGCCAAGCCCGATCGCGCCCGCAAAGTATGCCGGCCCAGCAGCCAAGATCGGCACGACCACCTGCAGTTGGTTGTAGCCCGCCGTAAAGAAGGTGAGCCGCTTTTGGCGCCCCATGATCGCCGTCCAATTTTCCTTGACCAGGGCGAAGCGAGCCATCAGCCTTTTGCGTTCGGCGGGCTCGCCCTTGAGGAGGGCAATCTGTTCGGCGTTTTCGCGCACGCGCAAAAGATTGGCGCGAAGGTCGGCCTCGCGGCGCTGCTGCTCGATATCGAGGCCGACCAGCGGCTTGCCAATCCAATGCACGATATAGGTGCCGGCGACCGCGTAGGCGAAAGCCAGCCAAACCATATAGCCGGGAAGCGCCAGCACATGCCCAAAGAGCGTGAGGGGCGCAGCGTCGGAGAGCCCCCACAGGATCCAGATGAAGGAGGCGAGGGTCACCACGGCACCGATGAGCCCGGTGCCGAGCGACAAGGTGTATGACACGAACTGCTTGACGTCTTCGGCAATGCGCTGGTCGGGATTGTCGATGCCGTTGGCCGAAAGTTGCATGCGATAGGGCGTTGCCCCCTTGAGCCACAACTGCAGGAGCCTGTTCGTCATCCATTGCCGCCAGCGAATTTGCAGACCCTGGCTGAGATAGAGCTGGTAGACGGCGAGCAAGATGAAGGACCCAGCGAGCGCAAAAAAGATCAACAGCTCCCGGCCGAAGACGGCGGTGTTCTTGTGCTGCAGAGCATCGTAGAAGCGTGCGTTCCAAGCGTTGAGGAGCACGGCAATGCCGACTTGGCCCAGTTCGATGGCCAGGATGGCGGCAAGCAAACCCAGGCCTACCCAACGCTCTTGCGACCGGAAGTAGGGCAGCGCCAAGCGCGCAACTTGAGCAAGGTCCCGGCGAATACCGCGCATGGTTCCTCCCAGAGTTTGGGTCCCTTGGATCTGCGCCCGAGCTTGGCCAACAGGCTGAAAGCATCTCGGTGCGCCGACGCGTGGGACTTGTGGTTCTCGTCGTCTGCGCGGGTTTCAAGTGGTGCCGCGCCGGCGTTGTCCGATCCCCACTGCGGGGGAGACCGGGGGTGCGGTCGCGCCAGGGAAGGCAAAGCCTTAGCTTGCGGCCGTGCGATCGGAAGCCGGTCGGCAGCGCCAAAAAGTGGGCAAGCGGCGCCTCGTGGCCTACACTCGGCATTGGAATGGGCAAGGGATATTACGGGGAGACTGGGCATGCCTCTGACCGAGCGCGAGGTCGCACACGCGGTCGCATCCGGGCTAAAAGGGGTGCACGTGCTTCTTGTGGAGGACAGTTGGCAGGTCGCCGACGCCCTGAAGCTTCTCTTGGAAAAGACAGGGATGGTCGTCTCGGGCCCCGTTGCCACCGTCAAGGAGGCTCAAGACCTGGCGGCCGAGAACGCGCCGAGGCTCGCGATCGTTGACGTCAATCTCAAGGGCGAGATGGCCTACGCGCTCATGGATTGGCTCCACGCCCGCGGCATCCAGGTGCTGGTTATTTCGGGCTACGCGGACCTGCCGCGATCGCTGGGACAATTCGCCGCCATTTTGCACAAGCCGTTCACGGCGACGGCGCTGCTGACAACCTTGCGCCGGATAAACCAGCGGCATTCAACTCCCTAGCGGCGTCCGCCGGCCACGCGTGTTTGCCGATGCACTTGGGTGGCAGCTCAATTTTGCAACGCACGCCGTCGGCGGCAAAGGCTAGATCCACGGTGCCCTCAAGTTCGTAGGGAATTAGGCTCCTGATGGCGCGGGTGCCATAGCCTGGCTGGCTTGGAATGCGGCAGGGCGGGCCGCCGGTTTCAATCCATTCCAGCTCCAGACCGGCCTGCGCATGCTCGTGTGGCAAATCCCAACGCACCGTGATGCGACCTTGCGCACTGGTGAGAGCGCCGTACTTCGAGGCATTGGTCACCAGCTCGTGCAGTACGATGGCAATCGGTTGGGTGGCTTCGGCAGTGAGCATGACTTCAGGTCCGCCGACAACCACGCTGCCTGCGCCGAGGTAGGGTGCCAACTCGCTGTGCACAACGTCGGCGAGACTTACGCCGTGCCAATGGTTGCGACTAAGCAAGGCGTGCGCATTCGCCATGGATTGAATGCGCCCATCGAACACTTGCAAAAACTCATCCATGGAACCGCTGCCTTCCCGGGTGCGCTGGGCGACGGTCGCGACGGAGGCCAGGGCATTTTTGACGCGATGATCGAGCTCCCGGATCAACAGGCGCTGGCGTTCCTCTGCGCGCTTGCGCTCCGTGATATCCCGCGTCAGACCCTTGAGCCGAACATACTGGCGCTGCGCGTCGAACTCTGCTTTGCCGGTCTCCTCCAGCCATATTTCCTGGCCGTCCGGGCGAATGAAACGGAAAGAGGCCAAATAGGAGGGGTTCTCTGGTGAGAGTGCCGCGATCTGCGCCGCTAAGCGGCCGCGGTCCTGCCGATGCACGCGCGCCAGAAAGTCGTTGGAGCGTTCGACGCCTTCCTGAACTCACGCCCCAGGATCTGTGGCGCATTCTGACTGCGTCGCGACAGGCCGGTCTTGGGATCCCACGTGAACGCCACCACATGGCCGGCCGTAAGCGCCTCCTGCAGCTCGGCCTCACTCTCGTTGAGGGCGACATCGGCTTGTTTGCGTTCCCTGATCTCCCGCGTCACCTTGATGATGAGAGCAGCCAGGAACCACCAGTAGCTAACCGCCAGCACGCCCAGCAGCAGGTAGCCTTTTTGATTGACGAGCAAGAGGCATTTCATCGCCGCT
Source organism: uncultured Alphaproteobacteria bacterium (assembly GCA_963775835.1). Taxonomy (GTDB): domain Bacteria; phylum Pseudomonadota; class Alphaproteobacteria; order Rhizobiales; family Hyphomicrobiaceae; genus AWTP1-13. The sequence goes on from CAVZKV010000026.1 coordinate 136,226, forward strand.
GGGATCAAGACCCCCGACATGTAAGCGAACGCTGCCGCCGGTAGGGCCGACAGCAGGACGGTACCGCTGGCAGCCATGCCGACGCCGAGCGCAACCAAGATCAACTCTTCGTCGTGTGCCAGCGCTCCAAGATAGAGCGCGGACATGCTTCCCCAGGGTAGCGCGAGCAGCAGGGCATAGATCGTCGCCCGTCGAGCCGCACGCTCGAAGCTACGCGGGACGCGACCGCGTCCGCGCACATGCCGATAAAGCAGAAGGAGACCGATACTGTAGGAGTAAAGGCACCAAACGATGAGCTGCGCGCTCGGGATCGAGCCGGCAAGCGCTACGGCCTGAACCGTGGTGTTCAAAAGATGCCCGGCCATCGCATGGGGGGTCACGCGCGCAATGACGTCGAGCTGATGGCGCTCAAACTGAGAGAGTTGCGATTGCATAAAAAATAGTCCCCGCACCCGGGCGACAGGTGCACTGTCTTGCCGACGGCCCGGCGCGCCGGCACCGATAGGATACCGCGCCAGCAAGGCCAAGGCGCGGCCAAAAAAAACCCTAGAATGCTGGAAAAACTGGAAAAACGGCAGCGACCACAGCTGCCTGTGGTCGCCGGCGCCTCTTCGGCACCCAAAAACGCTGCCCGCAAGAAATGGCCCGGTGACCCCGCAGTTCACCGGGCCGGACCCGCACCCCGGATGGTCTTGGCCCCATGACGCCATTGCCGAGCGCGCCGAGCCCAAGCGTTTTTCCACCCGAGCTGGTCATGATAAAGAGGGCCAAGTTCGTTGTATATCTGGTGGAAAGGTTAGAGCCGGACGGCTAGCCTGCATGGGCAGCCAACGGTTAGAGCGGCCGGCTGGGCCTGGCCCCCGGCCAAATTTGGCTCTTGCAAGAAAAGGCGAACGGGTGACCAGCGGGGCCAAGGGGGTGGGCAAGGACGCCTCAATCGCCGAGCTGTGGTCGCGCGCGGCCCACGATCTGCGCCAGCCCGTACAGGCCGCCCTGCTTCTGAGCAAGATGCTGGATGGGGCCTCGGCGCCACCGGACATGCGGCGCGCCGCCCGCCACATTGGCGCGTCGTTGAACGCGCTTTACGGCATGCTCGAGTTTCTGGTCGTCCTGTCGCGTCTTGAGGCCGGCCTACAGAGCGCGCCGCAGCGCAATTGCCAGCTCGCCGACGTCCTGGCCGTTACCTTGCGCGAGGCGAGCAAAATTGCGGCCCGGCGGGGTGTCGCGTTGCGCGTGCGTGGCGTGCGCGGGTTGGTCAAAAGCAACCCACATCTGCTGGCGACGGCCATCAAGAGCCTGCTTCTCAATGCCATCAAGTTCGGCTCCGGCGATGAAATCACCGCCTGTTGCCGCCGACGCGGCGATCAGGTTGCCTTCGAAGTGCGCTTTAAAGCTGCGGCCGTCGATCCTGCCAGCGAAACAAGCGCATTCTTTGAGCTGTCGACGCCCGGGGCAGGTGCAAGCAGCTGCGAGCTTGGCGTTGGGCTGGTGCTGCTGGAGCGCCTGTGTCTTCGCCTTGGCCACAGCCTGCAGCGGACGCCATCACCGCCCGATGGCCGTCTGTTGGCCATTTGGCTGACCCGGCCCAACGGGCCTTGAGACCCCACCTTCAGTCGATGAGCTGCTTGCCCATGGCGACCGCGTGGGCACGATTGGTTGCGCCCAGAACCCTGAACAGGGCGGCCAGATGCATTTTTACCGTGCCTTCTGCGACATTGAGCGCCTGGGCAATTTCCTTGTTGGACTTGCCCTCGACCAGGCCCACGAGGACCTGACGTTGCCGGTGAGACAAGCTCTGCATGGGTTGGCCCCGGCCCGCCTCCAGGGCTGGCCCGGTCTCGGCCGGTCGCTCCGCCAAAATCGGCGGCACGTAGATCTCCCCGGAGAGAATGTAACGTAGTCGGCCGATCAGTTGGTCCGTTTGTTGGCTTTTGACGATGTAGCCGTGAACACCCGCCGCGAGGGCGCCCAGAATATCCTCGCGGCAGTCCGAGGCGCTGAGGACGACGATTTGCGCCTCCGGGCGCCGCTGGCGCATTTGCACAATCCCCTTGGGACCCGCCAAGCCGGGCATGCGCAAATCGACGATGGCAAGGGTCAAGTCCTTGTTTTGCAGATGTTCCATCGCCTCGGCAAAGCAGCCCGCTTCCAGGAATTTCTTGACCTTAAGGTGGCGTCTCAGCAGCTGCGCCAGGCCCATGCGGAAGACCTGGTGATCGTCGGCGATCAGCACCGCACCCCGAAATTCGCAGCTGCCGCGTTCCCGCATCGGTTTTTCATCCTTCCTACCCGCGCCCCCAGCGAATATTGCGCCGCGCCGCGCCAATGCCAACCGGCATGCCCGACCGGCGTCAATGATTCTTCTGTTGGCGCCGGCAACTGACTCAGATAGGCTGTTTAGCCATATGGCCAATATGGCCATTTGAACTAGGCTGAGACAGCTACCCCGCACCCTGTCTCAACTAGGGGGTTCAGTCTCGCTGGCACCTTGGGCCACCGAGACCAGCGAGGCTGGACCCAGCACACCCACACTACGCCGGCACCGCCCACGGCCGCTTCGCGTCAACCTCGCCGGCCGCAAGCGCGTTTGGCCCGCACCCGGCCCCCGCACTGGGCCCCGCACCGGCCCCCGCACTGGCACGTGGCTGCGACGAAGGCGGGTGGCGGCCCGCAAAATCCAGCCGTCGGCGGGCCAATCGCACACTAGCGTACCGAGCAGCTACCGCCACCCAGCACACAGAACTGGGCACAGTAGGGGTGGCAGAGCTTGACGGCGCCGGCCGCAAACATGCCGCCGTCCGCCCGCGCCGCAGCCGCCAGCGTGCTCCCCATCTCGAAGGCGGGATCGTACGGTATCAGCGTACACGGAACGACGGTGGTCTGCGCCGACCCCTTGCGCTTCACGACCATGCGGCTCGATGCACACATCATGTCGCCCGGGTTCTTGTTGAGAATGGCCCAGCAGCGGTTGGTGATTTCCGGCACGTCACGTTGGGGTTGCATCTCCGGCAGCAGCACGAGCTCGGAGGGACTTGTCGCATCGATGCGCCAACCGCGCTCGGCGATGAGGCGCGCGTAGCCCGCCCGGGCGGTGCTCTCGCCCTCTTGCCAGCAGCTGCGCCCGGCGAGCGCCAGCCTAAACCCGTTGGCGTTGAGCCAGTCCAATCCGGCGATGGTTTTGACCCAACTCCGAGGCCCACGCTCGACCTCATGCAAGGCCTTGGCGTAGTGGTCGAGGCTGACGCGGATCTGCAGCCGTTGGCCAAATCGCTCGTTGAGCGAGAGTAACGCCGCTTTGGTCATCGAGCGCTGCATCGGCTGCATGGCATTGGTGAGGACCAAGGCCTCGAAGCCGCGGGTGAGGGCGTCTTCGAGCATCAGCAGAAACTGAGGGTTCATGAACGGCTCGCCGCCCGTGAAACCGACCTCGCGCGTGCCCAGCTGCAGCCGCGCGATTTCCTCGAAGTAGGCCGCCGCCTCCGCCGCCGTCACGTAAAGGAGGCGGTCGTTGCGCGGATTCGATTCGATGTAGCAGTTGCGGCAAGTGATATTGCAAAGCGTGCCGGTGTTGATCCAGAGCGTCTCGAGGCGCCTGAGGGTGACGCTGGCGCGTGCCTCGTGCGTGGCGGTCCAATCGGGATCGTGAAATTTGCGAGGCAAAATGCTCTGTTCCATGGCACCCGCCTTAGCTCTTGGGGCGACGAAGCCGCTGACGCGCTGTTGAGCAACACAAGGGTAACGGCGCCACGGGCGCGCCCGCCGTCATTTGCGAGTCTAGGGACGGTCGAGCGCTGTGCACCCAGCGAATCGTCGGCAAAACTTCGCCAATGTCCATCCGCAAAAACCTTTGGATCCTTAAAGCCCGCGGCTTGCCGCCACAATACCCCGCAGCTAGCGTCCGCCAAATTGCAGGCACGTCAGACGAGGGTTCGGTCTGCCGCATTGCTGCACATCTCGCGACGTTACCGAGGGAGCATCATGGTCACGCTGCAGGTCTCCGCGCAAAATCAGCTGCGCCAGCTCATCGAGCAGATTGAACGGCTGGAAGAGGAGAAGAAGGCGCTCGCAGGCGACATCCGCGATAAGTACGCCGAAGCCAAAGGACTGGGTTTCGACGTCAAGGTGATGCGCAAAATCATAAGTCTGCGCAAGAAGAGCCCGACCGATCGGCAGGAGGAAGAGGCGATCTTGGCCACGTACCTGCACGCCCTCGGTATGGCCGAAGAGATGCCGGAGCGGCAGGTGATGGACGCCGCAGAATAAGGTCTACTGCGCGCTTGTTACCACCTTGCGCTTGCCGAGCCCGGTGTTGCCGGGGGGCAAGCCGTAGTCATAGAGCGCCGAAAGGTTGATGGCCTCGCCCTTGAACTCCTGTGCCCACAATAGGTGGGCCGTTTGGAGACCCGGCCGAAGCCGCAGCGGCGGCGATGCGTTGGCCTGGTCAAGCAGCTCTAGCGCCCGCATCAGGTCGGGATGGACCATGCGGGCCAGCACGGGGTCGTCCGGCGAAGCCGTCGCCGTCAACAGCGGCGCAATCGGGAATGGCCGATAGGAGAGTTCTTCGGGATGCTCGTCGTCGTAAGCGGGGGCGGGCACGAACGATCCGCGTCCCAAGGAGGCTCCCCAGGCCAGGGGTCGCTGTGAGCCGGCGGCTGTCGCCTGCACCCCATCCCTTGGGTTCGCGAGTTGTGGCTCGGCCGAGAGCTCGGCCAGCCGTGCGCGGTCGAACTCGCTCGGGCGCGGCGCGAGTGCGGCCGGGCGCTCGATCAGGCGCGGTGGTGCCAATAGCTGCGGCAAGGACGGTGTGAGCGAGGCCAGCTGCAGCGGTCTTGGATGGGCGCGAAGCTCGTGCAGCTGCGCGATCTGGCTGGCAAGCTCGACATTCTTGGCACGTGCCATGCGCGCATCTTCTTTGCTAATCGGCTCGCCGTCGTCGGGAATGTGCTGCGTGCGCCCGCTCGGGAACAGCAGAGCCAATTCGGTGCGCGGCAGACGCGGCCACGCGCGGACCCTGTCGGTATCGATGTGCACGAAGGGAATGGCCGAGGTTGGATAGTAACCGACGCCGCCGCGCTCGCGAATGAGCGCCGAATAGCGCAACTGCCGGATCGGTATGTCGGGGAAATGCACGTCAGCCGCCTTGCCGAGAATGTGGCGGCTCTCGCTTGCTTGCCCGCCCACGGTCTTGCGCAGCATGGTGTTGGTGTCACGGGAGCGGAAGCCCGAGATGATATGGATCGGTTCCGTTGACCCGAGCTCGGTGTGGATCTCCCAGAGGAGATCGATCAAATCGGGATCCATCTGGGTGGGTTCGTCTTTGCGCCAATCGCGCAGGATCCAGTTGATCTTCTGCATGGCGTCGGGAAGACGCTTGCCACCCTTCATGTACTGGACGGTCAGTGTCTCCTTGGTATGGATGTTGTAGAGCGAAAGCGTGCGGTCGCGCGTGGCGTTCGCCGTCGCCGCCAACGTGCCCGCGGCCAGCGCGAGCACAATGATGAGACAGGTCAGGACCCCCCAACGGCGCCTCTGCAATCGTCTCTCCCCCTCGCAACCGGGCCCGCAAGCGCGCGCCCCGCGCTTGCCTCAGCCGTCTGGCCGCCTCTACGAGCGGATCGATGCGCGGGCCTGCGCCCAGCAACGTCGCTTGAACCCCTTGAGGATGCCAGTGAATTGCATTGAACGCGGTCACTGCGGCAAGATCGGGGCGAAACGAACGGTCGACGATCCCGCCGCCATTTCCGTTCAGTTCGCCCGCTCCTCGAGACCGAACTCGCGCATTTTGCGATAAAGCGTGGAGCGTCCAATCCCGAGCCGCTTTGCCACCTCCGTCATGTGACCGCGATAGCGCCCGAGGGCGAGACGGATCATGTCCGCCTCCATGGATTCGAGGGAGCGAATTTCCCCGTTGTCGCTGATGGCCGGAATGCCGAGCGCGCCCTTGCCGCCGGCGCCCACCTCGAGCGTGCGCGGAATGGAATGCTCCGCGCCCAGCATGACCGGGCCCGTGACCACGGGGCGGCGATCGACCGGTGCCGGGGCGGCCGGGATGCAAGCGTGGAAGCCCTCGACATGGGCGGCAATCTGGGGAAATTCGGCGACGGTTAGCTCGGGTCCGTCGGCCAACACGACGGCGCGGAACACCGCGTTCTCGAGCTGGCGCACGTTGCCCGGCCAGGAATAGCTCGTCAGCAGCTCGAGCGCGTCTTTGCCAATGGCATTGACGCGGCGTCCCTCCTCGGCAGCAAAGCGGGCGAGGAAATGCAGGGCGAGCTCCGGCACATCCTCGAGACGCTCGCGCAGGGGTGGCACCCAGAGCGGAAAAACGTTGAGCCGATAGTAGAGATCTTCTCGGAACCGGCCTTCCTTCACGAGCTTGATCATGTCGCAGTTGGTGGCCGAGATCAGGCGGAAATCGACCAGTATGGGCTTTTTCGCACCAACCGGATCGATCTCCCCCGTTTGCAAGGCGCGCAACAGCTTGACCTGCGCATCGAGGGGCAGCTCGCCAACCTCGTCGAGGAACAAGGTGCCGCCGTCGGCCTCCTGAAACTTGCCGATCCGCTTGTCGACCGCGCCCGTAAAGGAACCCCTCTCGTGGCCGAACAGAATGCTTTCCACCAGGTTTTCCGGGATGGCACCGCAGTTCACCGTGATGAAGGGCCGCTTCTTGCGCTCGCTCTCGCCCTGGATGGCCCGGGCGATCAGCTCCTTGCCGACCCCACTCTCGCCCTCGATCAGGACCGGGATGTTGGAAGCGGCGGCACGGTGGCCAAGCTGAATGACGCGCCGCATGGCTTCGCCGCGACTGATGAGGTCGCAGAACGTCAGTGTACCATTGGCCTTCCTGTTCAGGCGCGCAAGTTGGCCCTGCAATGCTTCGATCTTGAGTGCGCTTTTGATCGATACCTCTAGGCGCTCGGGGGAAGTCGGCTTGATGACGAAATCGATGGCCCCGGCGCGCATTGCCGTGATGGCAGTGTCGATCGAGCCGTTGGCGGTCTGCACGATGATCGGCGGCGCGGCGGGGTTGTGGGCGGCGCGCCGCAGCACCTCCATGCCGTCCAGTCCCGGCATGACGAGATCGAGCAGAACAATGGCAATTGCCGCGTGATCGGGATCCGCGAGCAGTGCCAGGGCCTCCTCGCCACCCTGGGCGGTTTTGGTTTCGTAGCCCAGCCGCTTGATCGTGCCCTCGAGGATGCGGCGCTGGACGGGATCGTCATCGACAATGAGGACGAGTTTGGGCATGGGATTGGTTACTCTACGCAACAAGGGGCCACGGTTCGTGGTGGGTGCGACCGAACGGCGAACCAAGATCGGCCAGGCGACCACCCATGGGTACAGACCGGCCCAGAGTGCCCCAGGGCGGTAAATGCATCGTTGCATTTCGGAATGACTTGAGGCTTTTTTGCGCCGGCTCCCCGAGGTCCTTGCGGGGGCCTTTGCGGTCCGACGCGGCAGTAGGCCGGCGCTACGGCCGCGACTTGGGCCACTGGCTTGCAATGACGGGCGGGCGCGCACACACTTTAAGGATCGGCAGGCCCACCCTCTGGGCAGGCCCTTGAGCAGCGGCCCGCCAAGCAGCGGCAGGCCAAGCAGCGGGAGCCACAGCATGGCGGGCAAGGCAGAGCGCACGGATCGCGAGCCGAACGTGATGATCGGGGCGGCGGGCCGCTTAGGGGCGATGCCGATCTGGGATCTGTCGGATCTCTACCCTGGTCCCAATTGCGAGGCCGTGCAACGGGATCTGGCGTGTGCCGCCAACGAAACCAAGCGCATCAAATCGATCTACCAGGGTAACCTCGCCGGATTGGCTAAGGACGCCACCAGCCTGGCGGAGGCGCTCGGCGCCTACGAGCGCTTGAGCGATACGGTGGGCAAGCTTGGCTCCTACGCGGGGCTACTTTATGCGGGCGATACCTCCAACCCCGAGAACGCCAAGTTTCACGGGGACATCCAGGAAAAGATTACCGGCATCACGACGGATCTTATTTTCTTCGAGCTGGAGCTGAACCAAATCGAGGAGGATGACCTGGCGAGCGCCCTGCGCACGCCCGCCCTGCAACGCTACAGGCCCTGGTTTCAAGACCTTCGTAAGGAGAAGCCCTATCAGCTCGAGGAAAGGCTCGAGCGGCTGTTTCATGAAAAGGCAATTCCCTCGCGCGGCGCCTGGAACCGCCTATTCAATGAGACCATCACCGCGCTGCGCTTCGAGGTTGAGGGCGAACAACGCCCCCTTGCGCTGGAGCCGACGCTGAACCTGCTCATGCATCCCGACGCCGGGCGCAGGGAGGCCGCGGCCGAAGCCTTGGCTCGGGTGTTCAAGCAGAACATTCGCCTCTTTACGCTGATCTCCAATACGCTCGCCAAGGACAAGGAGATCTCCGATCGCTGGCGCGGCTTCAAGGACGTTGCCGATAGCCGGCATTTGGGCAATCGCGTCGAGCGCGAAGTGGTGGAAGCCCTCGTCAGCGCCGTGCGCGGTGCCTATGCAAATACCGCGCACCGCTACTATGCGCTGAAGGCGCGCTGGCTCGGCAAACCGAAGCTTGCCTACTGGGATCGCAATGCCCCGCTGCCCAAGCAACCGGACCGCCTGATACCCTGGAAGGATGCGGAAGGGATCGTGCTTGCGGCCTACGCCGCCTTCGCACCAAAGATGGCGCAAACCGCCAAGCGCTTCTTCGATGGAGCCTGGATCGATGCGCCGGTGCGCGAAGGCAAGTCGCCCGGGGGCTTTTCTCATCCCACGGTCCCTTCCGCGCATCCCTACATTCTGCTGAACTACCAAGGCAAAGCACGCGACGTCATGGTGCTTGCGCACGAATTAGGCCATGGCGTGCACCAAGTGCTGGCGGCACCGCAAGGACCCTTGCTGGCCCCGACACCCTTGACGCTCGCCGAGACCGCCTCGGTGTTCGGCGAGATGCTGACGTTCCAAGCCCTGCTGGACGGAGCCCGCGACAAGGTCGAGCGCCAGGCGCTGATGGCCCAGAAGGTTGAGGACATGATCAATACGGTGGTGCGCCAGATTGCCTTTTATTCCTTCGAGCGCAAGGTGCACGAGGAGCGCCGCGCCGGCGAACTCACGGCCGAGCGCCTGGGGGAGCTGTGGATGGAGGTACAAGCCGAGAGCCTCGGGCCTGCCATCGAGCTAAAAGAGGGCTACGAAAACTATTGGGCCTACATTCCCCACTTCGTGCACTCGCCCTTTTACGTTTACGCCTATGCCTTCGGCGATTGCCTCGTGAACTCGCTTTACGCCCTCTATCGCGAGGGCCATCCGGGGTTCGTCGACAAGTATCTGGCGATGCTCGAAGCTGGCGGATCGAAACCTTATGCTGAGCTCCTGGCGAGCTTCGGCCTCGACGCCTCCGGGCAGGCGTTCTGGGACCGCGGCTTGCACGTTATCGCGACGATGATCGACGAGCTCGAGGCACTGGAGGCATAGCTTGGCATTGCGGGAGGCCCTGAGCCGCCATGCCGGCCGCGCACGCGTGCGCACGGGCATGGGCCCACCACCTCCGTCGCCGGGGCTCGATAAACATTATTGCATATCAAGAGATTATCCTAGGGCCGGTCGGGTGCCGCGGTGGCTGTTGCGGGCGAGGAACCCTGCTTGGGTGTTGCGGGCTATTGTGCGCAATGGGGCTATCGTGCTCCCAACCGGAGGTGTATAAGCCGCGCCCATTTACGGCACCGCGGCTACCCTCGAGAAAACCACGCCTCCATGGCACAAACAGTTGTCGCCGCAGGACATGCTGCCGACCACGAGCACACGGACCGACGCCTGTTGGCGCTCGCACTGGGATCGATCGGCGTCGTCTACGGAGATATCGGCACCAGCCCGCTCTACGCCATACGCGAGGCGGTGTCACACGCCAATGAGCAGGGAACCGTCGGCGCCGATGCCGTGCTAGGCGTGCTGTCGTTGGTGTTTTGGACGCTGATGCTGATCGTCACGCTCAAGTACGTCCTGGTTCTGCTTAATGCCGACAATAAAGGCGAGGGTGGCACCTTCGCCCTGATGGCCCTCGGGCAATCGGTCGCGACCCGTAGCTCCGGCTTGATCCTTATGCTGGGTGTGGCCGGTGCCGCCTTCTTTTACGGTGATGCCGTGATCACGCCGGCCATCTCCGTGCTCTCCGCGGTCGAGGGCCTCAAGCTCGTTGCGCCTCAGCTCGATGTGATGGTGTTGCCAATTACGGCGCTGATCCTCATGCTGCTGTTTGCGGTCCAGTCGCGCGGCACCGAAAAGGTGGCGCAGTTCTTCGGGCCCATCATGTTCGTGTGGTTCGTCACGCTCATGGTGGGCGGGCTGATCCACATCATCGACGATATGCGCGTCTTCCTCGCCCTCAACCCGGTACTGGCCGTCCAGTTTGTACTGACCCACGGCGTGATTGGGCTCGCCGTCATGGGACTGATCTTCCTGGTCGTCACCGGCGCAGAAGCCCTCTATGCCGATCTTGGCCACTTCGGTCGCAAGCCGATCAGGCTGGCCTGGTTCTGCCTCGTGCTGCCGTCGTTGGTAATCAACTATTTCGGCCAGGGCGCCTTGCTGCTGGCACATCCGACGGCCATCACCAATCCGTTCTATAAGCTTTATCCAAGCTGGGCGCTGCTCCCGATGGTGATCCTTGCGACCGTTGCCACGGTCATCGCCAGTCAAGCCGTGATCAGCGGCGCCTTTTCCTTCACCCGCCAGGCGATTCAGCTCGGCCTCGTGCCGCGGCTGCAAATCAAGCACACGTCCGAGAGCGTAGCCGGACAGATCTATCTGCCGCGCGTCAATCAGCTTCTGCTCGTCGGCGTTCTCATCGTCTCCCTCACCTTTGGCAGTTCGAGCGAGCTGGCCGCCGCCTACGGTCTGTCGGTGACGGCGACCATGGTGATCGACAGCCTGATGGCTTTTTTTGTGGTGTGGCGCTGCTGGAACTGGCCGGTCTGGAAGGCAGCCATTCTGATGGTGCCATTGCTTTTGATCGAGCAGGCCTTCCTGGCGGCACAGGTGCTCAAGATCCCCGACGGCGGTTGGCTGCCGTTGTCGATGGCGGGCACAATCTGCCTCGTCGTTTACACCTGGGTTCGCGGCTCGGACTCGCTTTCGCGCGCAACCCGCAAGGGCGAAGCCGATCTCGAATGGCTGGTGCGCAAGCTCGATGCCAAACCGCCGCACCGCGTGCCCGGCACGGCCGTGTTTCTGACCGGGGATCCGACGGCCGCGCCCACCTCGCTGATGCACAATCTCAAGCACAACCGGGTGCTGCACGAGCGCAACATCATTCTCACCATCAAGACCGAGGATACCCCGCGCGTGCCGCGGCACGAGCGCATCGAGATCGATCGCGTCGCCGACACGTTCATTCGCGTGATCGCGCACTATGGCTTTATGGAGACGCCAAGCGTCCCGAAGATCATCGACCATTGTCGCCGCAAGGACCTCAATATCGATATTTCCGCGACCTCCTTCTTCCTGTCGCGTCGCTCGCTCAAGACCACCATGAAATCCGAAATGCCACGCTGGCAGGAACGCTTCTTCATCTGGTTGGCGGGGCGCGCCGAGGATGCCACCGAGTACTTCCGCATTCCGAGCGACCGGGTCGTGGAGGTCGGCACCCAGGTGATGGTTTGAGCCAAGCGCACTCCCCGGCGGGGTCGCGCGCCGCGCCACGCTAGCCCACCTACCGCCGACGGTACCAAAACGCCATCACCTCCATCCCCAGCAGCGAGCACAGACCGGCGACCAACATGGTCGCCTGGGCGACGGCATAGCCGTAGCGCTCGACAAGGAGCGCGAACGCGGCGGGGGCGACGGCGGCCAAAAGCAGGTAGGGCGTCGCCAGAATACCAAGGACTTCGCCGTAGCCTTTGGCGCCGAACAGGGCGAGCGGCACGGCGCCTCGCATGATCGTCACCAGCCCGTTGGCGATGCCAAACAGCAAGGTAAAGCTGAGCGCGGCCACGAAGTTGGCACCGCCAAGCATCAATGTGAGGAACGACAGCGGAATGATGGCGACGGAAACGCGTCCCACATCGATCGGGTGCCACTTGCGCGCCAGCGTCAGATCCCAGATGCGACCTGCCACCTGGGCCACGCCCTTGAGCGACGCGATCCAGACCGCCGTTGCCGAGGCAAGGCCCGACGCCTCTAAGAGGGGCACCAGATGCGCGGCCATGGCGCCAAAGACGATCGCGCTCGCCGCCACGATCGCCCCAAACAGCAGCATGGCCAGCGTGCGGGCTCGGCCCGCAAGTGGCGGCCCAGCTGCCCCAGCGACCGTAGCAGCGGCAGGTGCTTGCTGGGCCTGCGGCGGGCTCTCGCGCCTGCTCAGGCCAATCCAATGCAGAGGCGCGCACACCAAGAGGTTGATGGCCGCGAAAATAACGAGCGTCGTGCGCCACCCGTAGGCATCATTGAGGAGGTGGGCGATCGGCCAGAACACCGAGGAGGCAAAGCCCCCAAACAACGTCAGATAGGAGATGGCGCGCCGCCCGCGCGATGGCGTCACCTGCACGAGGGCGGCGAAGGCGGCATCATAAAGGCACATGCGCATGGCAAGGCCGAGAAAGGCCCATGCCAGCAAATAAGCGGCCGGTGAGCGCACCAAAGCCAGCAGCACCAGTCCGGCCGCCATCAGCAGCGACCCCACGGCCATGACCCCACGCCCACCGCGCCGATCGATGCCGCGACCGACGAGCGTTGAAACCGCGGCCGAGACCAGCAAGCCGGTGGTCAGGCCCCCGAACACCAGGCTCTGGCTCCAGCCGGTGTCCTCGGCAATGGGCTTGCCGAGGACGCCCAAGGCATAAAGGGTCGTGCCCCAGGCAATGATCTGGGTGATGCCGAGCGCTAGGATGGCATGCGTCGCGGGGTCTCGGAGCCAGGCTCCGGCTCCTACCTCGCTTCCGCACTCGATCGGTTGCTGCATCCGGCCGACCCTGCTGCCTTTGCCTGAAAACCCCACGACCTTAACGCGACACGGCGTGGCGCGCATCACACCCCTGGACGCAGGGCTCGCCCGTGCCGATATTCCCAGCGAGGAGCGCCAGCCTTGAACGATCAGAAGGACGAGGAACAGAACCGCTTATCGGCGCGCGCGGCCCGCTACGTGCGCGTCGGCACCAACGTCGGCGCCGTTGCGGCGCGCGTTGCCGGCCAACGGCTGCTCGGTCTCGATGCCGACAACGCCAAGAACGCGGCCGCCTTGGCGGCCGCCCTGGGCGGCCTCAAGGGGCCGATCATGAAGGTAGCGCAGCTGTTGGCCACCATTCCTGAGGCACTGCCTGCCGAATATGCGCTCGAGCTGTCGCAACTGCAATCGCAGGCGCCTCCCATGGGCCCAGCTTTCGTGCGGCGACGCATGCTGGCGGAGCTTGGTCCGGAGTGGCAAAAGCGCTTTGCGACCTTTGAGATGACACCGGCAGCCTCCGCTTCGCTCGGACAAGTGCACCGGGCGGTGGCGCACGATCAGCGCCGGCTTGCTGCCAAGCTGCAGTATCCCGACATGCAGTCCGCCGTCGAGGCCGACCTGACCCAGCTCAAGGTCGTGTTCGCGTTGCATGCGCGCATGAACCCAGCCATCGATACCGCCGAGATCTTGCAGGAGATCTCGGCGCGCCTGCGCGAAGAGCTCGATTACGATCTGGAGGCGCGGCACACCGCACTTTATGCCTCGATCTTTAAGGATGATCCGCGCATCCGCGTGCCGACGGTCGTGCCCAATCTCTCGACACGCCGACTGTTGACCATGACGTGGCTGGAGGGACGGCGGCTGCTCGACTACACCGCGGCGCCCCTCGGCGCACGCAACTCAATCGCGCGCGCCATGTTCCGAGCGTGGTGGTACCCCTTCTCGCACTACGGCGTCATTCACGGCGATCCGCACCTCGGCAACTATTCGGTGTTTGCGGCACCGGCCGGCGATGGTGGCGCGGTGCTGCCGGAGCCCGGCGGCATCAACTTGCTCGACTACGGCTGCATCCGAACTTTTCCCACCCCCTTCGTGCAGGGCGTCATCGATCTCTACAACGGGCTTCTGCACGACAAGCGCGCTCTGGTCGTGCACGCCTACGAGACTTGGGGGTTCGTCGGCCTCAGCAACGAGCTGATCGATGTTCTCAACATCTGGGCCCGCTTCATCTATGGGCCTTTGCTCGAGGACCGCGAGCGTGAGATCGCCGACGGCACCACGCCCGGCCAGTACGGGCGCAAGGAAGCCTTTGCCGTGCATAAGGCGCTGCAGGAAAAAGGTCCCGTGCGGGTGCCGCGTGAGTTTGTGTTCATGGACCGCGCCGCCATCGGGCTGGGCGGCGTGTTCCTGCATCTGCGGGCCAAGCTCAACTGGCACAACATCTTCAACGCCACGATCGAAGGCTTTGGCCTCGATGCCGTCGGCGAGCGCCAACGCCAGGCCTTCGCTGCGGCGGGCGTGCCGCTGCCGTCGCAAAACTAGTTGCAACCACAACGCCCGAGAAGGTCCCACGGAGCCGAACGCCGGAACCGATTAGGCGATACCCAGATAGATGCGTTGCACCTCCGGGTTGTTGGAAAGTGCTCCGGCCTCGCCGGACAGCACGCTGCGTCCGACCTGCAGGACGTAGGCGTAGTCGGCCACTTCCAAGGCGAGATCGACCGACTGCTCGGCCAGCAAAATGGTCAAGCCGTCCTTGTGCAGGCGTAAAAACGTTTCATACATGGTCTCGATGATGGTCGGCGCGAGGCCAAGGCTCGGTTCATCGAGGAGCAGGAGCTTCGGATCGCTCATCAGGGCGCGGCCAACCGCCAGCATCTGCCGCTCGCCGCCCGACATGGTCCCCGCCTGCTGGCGCCGCCGCTCGGCCAGGCGCGGAAAAACGCTATACACACGCTCAAGCATGCGCGGGACCTGCGCCCTGTCGGAAATCGGGGTCGCGCCGAGCAGAAGATTGTTCTCCACACTCTGCTGCACGAACAGGCGCCAGCCTTCCGGTGAGAGGGCCAAACCTCTGCGCACAATGGCATAGGCTGGCACCCCCGTGATCTCCCGATCGTCGAGCTTGATGTGGCCACGGTTGACCGGGACCAGCCCTGCTACGGCGTTGAGCGTGGTCGTCTTGCCGGCGCCGTTCGAACCCAGCAGCGCGACAATACTGCCCTTGGGCACCTCGAGCGAGACGTCGCTCACGCCGATCAGATCACCGTATCGCACCTCCAAATTCGTAACCGCGAGCAGCGGCGCGCTCATGCTGCGCCCCCGCTCAGTTTTTGCGCATGGCGCTTGCCAAGGTAGGCCTCGATCACGCGGGTGTCGCGCGTGACCTGGCCCGGTGTGCCGCGGGCAATCTCCCGGCCTTGGTGGAACACCACGACGCGCTCGGCCAGCGAGACGATGACCTCCATGATGTGCTCGACGATGATGAGCGTTATGCCCCGCGCATGGATCCGGCGCACGAGGTCGATCGCGGTCCGGATCTCAGCGGGGGTGAGGCCGGCCATGGCCTCGTCAAGGAGCAGTACCTTGGGTTCGCAGGCGAGTGCCCGGGCAATTTCCAGGCGCTTGCGGCCGGGCGTGCCCAAACTGGCGGCGGATGCATCGGCATAGGCGCCAAGACCGACAAAATCGATGATTTCGCGCGCCTTGGCACGGGCGTCGGTGGCCTTGGGCCGACGCAAGAAGGCACCGATGATGACGTTGTCAAGGACCGACATCGACACGAAGGTGAGCGGCACCTGGAAGGTGCGCGCGATACCGACGCGGGCGCGTGCCTCCGGGGCCAACGCTGTAACGTCCCGTCCTTGGAAATGCACGCTGCCGCTGGTCGGGGCGAGATCGCCCGTTAGGCAATTGAAGAACGTCGATTTGCCGGCACCGTTGGGGCCGATCAGACCGAGCACTTCGCCTGCATTGACGGCAATAGAGGCATCGTCGACCGCCTTGAAGGCGCCGAACGCCTTGGTGATGTTGCGTGCGTCAAGCAGCATGAGGCTGCTCGGCTGCTGCGGGTTTGGGTTTTGGCGGTGTACGACCCATCATGAACACCGCCAGAATGCCGCTCGGCAAGCAGCGCGCAATCACCACGATGATGGCGCCGTAAACGACGAAGGTGAGGCCGGCGCCCTTACCGCCGAGCAGACTGTTGGAGATCTCCTCCAGCGGTACCAGGATCATGGCACCGACCAACGGTCCAAACAGCAGCCCGCTGCCACCGAGGGCCGCCATGATCAGCATTTTTACAGAGATCAGAATGCCGAACCCCGAATCCGGATCGACGAACCCGAACATCAGAGCGTAGAGGGAACCGGCGACTGCCGTGATGCCAGCGCTCAGCATGTAGGCGTAAAGCTTATAGCGGCCGGCCGCCACCCCCAGTGAGCGCGCGGCGCGTTCCGAATCCTTGATGGCGCGCAGATAGTAACCCATGCGGCTCTTCTCGATGCGCCACGTCGCCCACAAGACGGCGGCCAGCACCGCCAGAAAGATGTAATAGTAGGGCAGCGCCGAGGTGAATGAGAGGTCCAGGACGGTGCGCGAAACGGCCGGTCCCGAGATACCCTGGGCGCCGCCAACCCACTCCCAATTGGTGACGAGCACACGCACGAGCTCGGCGACGGCGATGGTCGCCATGCTGAAGTAATGGCCCGAGAGGCGCAGCGTCGGCACTCCGATCAGCGCGGCGATCAGGGCTGCAATCAGCGCCCCAAGCGGAACGCCGGCGAGCGGCGGCAGGCCGAAGTGGCTATAAAGCGCGAGGGCGGAATAGGCGCCGGCACCGAAAAACACCGCATGCCCGACCGAAACCTGGCCCGCATATCCCCCGATCAAATTCCAAGCTGACGCGCCGATGGCGGAGAGCAACACCAGAGCACCGAGGCGCTGGTAGACCGGCACGCCAGCGGTCAACAGCGGATAGGCCAGGACGAGGGCGCCAATGGCGCCATAGAGGAGGCGACGTCGCATCATGCCTTACCCATCAGGCCCTGCGGCCTGGTCCACAGCACAAGGACGAACAGAATGTAGACGACCACGTCCTTGTAAACCGGCCCGATCAGGAAGGCCGAAAGCCCCTCGATCACCCCGATCAGCAATCCCGCAACCAGGGCTCCCGGCACGCTGCCGAAGCCGCCAAAGGCAACCGTGACGAAGGCAACGATGGCGAGCGTTTCGCCCACGGTCGGTGAGGTGTAGAAAAAAGTGGCGATCAGTGCGCCGGCGATGCCGGTCGAGCCGGCGGCCAGCGCCCATGCCATCGCCTGCATGCGCTCGGGCCGGATGCCCATCAACTGCGCGGCCGTTGCATCCTCGGATACGGCCAGCATCCGACTGCCAAGCGCCGAGCGCGTGAGCAGCAAGTGCAACATCAAGGTGACGAGCAGGCCGACCGCTCCGGCGAGCAGGCGCGGAGCATCGATCCGGATGCTGCCGATCACGAACGGTGATCCCAGTATGTCGTCGGGCAGCGTCTTGAAGTTTGCGCCGAAATACCAAAACGCCGAGTAGCGCAGCAGTAGCGCCAGTCCGAAGGTGCCGAGGATCTGCGCGAGCATAGGTCCCCGCATAATATGCCGGACGAGCAGGAGATAACTGAGGACGCCGATGGTCGCCAGGATGATGGCGGCGATGGGCACTGCGGCGGCAGGGCCGCCGCCAAACGCCGTCCAGACGATGAAGGCCGTGTACATCGCCAGCATGACGAAGTCGCCATGCGCGAAGTTGATCACGTTCATCATCCCCCAGATCAAGGTAAGACCGGAAGAAAAAAGTGCGTACACGGCCCCAATGAGCAGGCCGCTCACGATCACTTGCAGAAGAATGGCGGACATGGATGGGGGGCCGGCTGCTGTGTGCGTACGACCCAAGGGTGTGAGGCTCGGGTCGCACGTCGTCATGTCGGGTTCATCGTCTACCAACCCTTGTAGGGAAGCTTCAATTCGCCGGCGGCCTTGTCCTTCGGCCACACCGGCACGTACTTGCCGCCCTGCATCTGCGTGATGAGGCTGGACGCCAGGGTATTTTGGCCCTTGTCATCGAACTTGACACCGTTGTAACCGGTTACGACTTGATTGGCCTTGAGATCGGTCGCGCGCAGGGCCGCCTGAATCTTGGCGGCTTCGGTGGCACCGGCACGATTGATCGCGTCGGCCAAAATCAGCATGCCCTGCATGGCGCGCGCCGAAGCATCATCCAGGTCAACGTTGGTCTTCTTCTTATAGAGGTCGTTGACCAAGGCGCTGAGCGTCCCGGCCTTGCCCGGGGCGAAGGAGGAGCGATTGACGAGACCCTCGACCAGCGCACCCGACGTGCTCACGAAAGAGGGATCATTAAAGCCGGCATTGTCGGCGATCATGATCGCCGGCTTCCAGATCAGGTCCTTCATGGTCTTGGCGTAGAGAATGGCGTCCGACGTATACGATATAAAGATAACAACGTCGGGGTTCTTCTCCTTGAGCTGGAGTACCTGCGGTTGCACGTCGGTTGTGTTGGCCGAATAGGGGATCACCTGCGTGACGTTGTGGCCCTCCTTTGCGAACACTTCCCGAATCACGCTGGCGACGGAGTTTCCGTATTCCGTATTCTCGTTGACGATGGCGATCGAGGAGACCTTCTGCCCGGCCGCTTTCTGCTCCTTGAGAAAATCCGAGTACGCGCGGGCGAAATCTCCCGCCACCGGCGTGGCGCGGAAGAACCATTTGAACCCACGTTCCGTCAGATTGGCAGCAACCAATTCCGGATTGACGAACGGAACACCGTGCCGCTCTGCCATTGCACTAGTGGTGACCGTGATGCCCGATTGATAAGCGCCGATCAGCGCAACCACCTTCTCCTCGGTGATCAGACGTAGCGCCTGGTTCTGACCGGCCGCGGGCGTTCCTTGGTTATCGGCGAACACCACGTCGATCTTGGCGCCGCCAAGCCCGGGCAGACCGCTGCCGGCCGCAAGCGGCAGATCCTTCAACTCCGGGTGGTCGTTGTTGATGATCTCCACGGCCAGCTCGATGGCGGCCTTCGAGTAGTTGCCTGCGCTCGCCGCGTTGCCGCTGAGGGGATAGATCGCCCCGACCTTCACCGTCTGCTGCCCGACCGCATCGCTCATGACGGCGAAGGTCATGAGCACGGCGGCCAAACTGAACAATCGACTCAACATTGTTTTCTCCCGTCAGGGGTAAGGTTCGGCCCAGGCGTCGGCGCACTTGGTCCCGTCGGCACGTCCTCACCGAGCGCGCCGACTATGACATGCCAAAAGGCGACCGGTCCACAACCCGCGGCAAAAGCACGCCACTGGCCCAAAGGCCAGCGGGAGGCAAACTATGCCAGCCGCGCAGCCCCTGCTAGTGTGACGCTTGCGCGCGCGATCGCGTTGCTTGAAGAGGGTGATGATGCGCGATTACCTGGCTTGGCGTCTGGCCTTCGGCGTCACCACGCCATCCACGAATACCGTCGTTCAACCCGAATACGATGACATGCGACCGCCCGGCGTGACCAACCACCTGGCACGTATGGTCATCCCGGACATGCCCATCCAGAGCAACGAGGATTTCGATCAGTCGATTCGCCTGATCGATGCAGCCCTTGAAGACGCGGTCGACCGCGTGATGGACTGCAGGCCGAATGCGTTCATCCTCGGTATCTCGGCCCTATCGATCTGGGGTGGTAACCAGACCTGGTGCGAGGAGCTCAAGCGGCGCGTCCGCGCCGTGGCTGGCTTCGATATTCCCGTGGCGCTTGCCTCCGATGCGGTGATCGAGGCGCTGCAACGCCATGGCATCAAAAAAAACATTGCGGTCATGGAGCCCTACTACCCTTCGATCGAGCCTAGGATGCAGGGCATGTTGGCGCCGCACGGCTACCAGATCGTCCGTTTCAACCACATGCGCGGCAAGAGTCCCGCTTCCTATTCGATCCTCACAGCACGCGACATGATTGAGGCCATCAAGGCCGTCGACGGTCCGGATGTCGAAGCCATCGTCCAATTCGGTGCCAATCTACCAATGGCGCGCCTCGCCGATGAAGCCGAACGCTGGCTCGACAAGCCCGTGATCAGCGTGAACGTCGCCACCTACTGGCACGCTTGCCGCATGAATGGCATCGACGACAAACTGTATGGCTTCACGCAACTATTCGCGCGCTTTTGAGTGCCAGACCGGGTAGCCACACCCGGTCAGGTCAGCAACGAGCCTTTGGGATCGGCGGCCAGGATCTCGGCCTCGCCCAGCCCGAGCTCGCGGCGCACGATGTTCGTGCCCCGCGTCAGCGCTACCATTTTGTAGAAGGCGTGCAATCGGCTCATGCCTTGGCGGCCAAAGCCACAGTCGGTCGAGACGATGAGCCGCTCCGGCGGGATCACCTTCAGCGCACGGCGAATGAGATTTGCCACCGCCTCGGGGCGCTCGACCTGCAGGGTGCGATGGCTGATGACGCCAATTGCGATCTTCTTGCCAGGGCCAATGCCCTTGGCAAAGCTTTCCAGCTCGTCGCCACCATTGTCGGCCGCCTCGAAAGTAATGACGTCGACGTCGAGCCGGTCGAAATAGGGCAAAGCGTCCGTGTAAAAGCGCCGCCGGGTTTCCGTGCGCTGGGCCGCGGGATTGCCCCAGCGGATGTGGCACCACACTTCGCTCTTCTGGCGCAGGCCCCGCACCTCGCGGTTGAAGGCGTCGACCAGAAAATCGCCGGTAACCTCCTTGTCTCGCCGGCTCCTCAACCTGGATCACGGGACAGCCGGCATCGGCGAGCTCGTTGAGCTCGGCGTTCATGAGCTCCGACAGGGCCACGATGAGTTCGCGGCGTCCCCGGTAGTGCAGGTTGTTGAGGCCGGTTGCCAGCATCTGCGCCGAGATTGCCCCGAACTTCACGGGCTTGCGCGTCTGGCGCTGCGCAACTTTCTAGAGCCGGGCGTATTCCAACGGGCCGCGGGCGATCTCGCCCACCACATTGGGCAGCACGCGTGTTTCGAGCACCTCGAAGATGATGTCACCCGCCGTCTTGTCGCGGCTCGATGCGGTGCGACCACGGCCGACATGATGACCTTCAAGCCCGATGAGGCGCTCGGCGGGGTAGCCGAACCAAGAGCGGCCGCCGACGTCGCAATCGCAGCGCGCGTCCCCGTCGCTGAAAAGATCGAGACCCGCCCGCGTCTGATCGGAGAAGTAGGCGGCAATGGCGTCGCTGTATTGCTCGCGGAAGCCGACCTCGGTCATCGCCAGCGAGAACGGGCGACCTTTAAGGTTTTCGACAAACCATTGCGGGCGCGGCAGCGAACCCGTGATGGTGGTCAGCAACGGGCGATCCTTCGAAACTGTCAGCACGTCCCACTCCGTTGAAAGGTGTTGTCACGTTAGCCCATGCCGTTGGCGAGCGTGGCCACCGGCGGCCGTCGCAAGCAAAAGCCAAATCCACAGGCATTCGCCTCAGGCAAGCCTTCCGGCGCCAGGGTGGGCTTGCGGTCAGCTGCGCCTCGGCCTCGGCGAGTTCCTGGCGGGTCTTGAGTCCGGAGCACGCAATATGACGGCGGTAGGCATTGCCACCGCGACCGCCGGCATTATCGTCGGCACCGTGACGTTGACCGGCATCGGCCTCGTCATGACGGAGATTGTCGAATTCCTGTCGGCCGGGAATTTCGTCATCATGCTGGTGCTTACGGGTTTGATCTGCCTCGTACTCGGCACCGGCCTGCCGACCACGGCAAGTTGCGTCGTGGTCGCCACCTTGATGGCCCCAGTGGTGGTCGAACTCGCGGCGCAAAACGACGTCGCGGTGCCGTTGATTGCCGTGCACATGTTCGTGTTTTATTTTGGCTTGATGGCCGACGTCTCCCCGCCGGTCGGGCTTGCGGCGTACGCTGCGGGCGCCATCGCCGGCGCCGACCCGTTGAAGGTCGGCTGGCAAGGGGATGCGTTACGAGAGCCGAACGGCCCTGCTGCCGTTCGTCTTCGTGTTCAATCCAGAAATCTTGATGATCGACATGGGCGTCGTCGTGTATTTTTTACTGGTGGTCGGCTGCGCCGTATTGGCGATGAGCACCCTTGTGGCGGCGAGCCAAAATTGGCTGCTAACGCGCAACATGCAGTCCGTCCTGGTTCCCGCCGACCGCCCCAGCCGCTACTGGTTCACCATTCCTGCGCTCGGCCTGCTGGCCGTCATCGTGCTGCTGCAGCGGCGGCGGCAAACGTCGCAGCCCGCGCCGGCGGCGGACTGAGGTTTTTGACGAAAGCCGCCCCCGAGGGCTGGAGCCCGGACCGAACGAGCCCCCGTGTCTGTAGTTACTGTTTGGCGCCCGCGCGCCGGGAGAAGGTCGGGGCGGCCTGCACGCCGTCCTTCATGGCGTCGATGACGATGCGTCGACTGTCGCCATGCCGCTCCACCCGCAAGGCCGAAAACGGGACGGCAATCTCCTTGTCGCCGATGCCGAGAAAGCGACCGACGTTGATAATGGCGGCGGCAGCTTTGCCGTCTGGCCCGATCATGAGATCCCGGATCGTGCCGAGGTTTTCACCGGCGCCGTTATAGACGTCCTGGTTGGTATACTCGTTGGGCGAGGCGCCGATCGAGGTCCAGTCCTCGCGCGCCGCCGTGAGGAAGGTCACTTTCGCCGGGGCGTCGGCGACAGGCCTAGGCGGCGCCGGCACGCTGGTCGTTTGTGAGGTCGGCACGGCATCGACCGTGCGCTCTTCGCGGGGGAACAGGAACCAGAGCAGGCCACCGAGGACGAGCAGGGGTAGGATCCAGTAGGCCCAGCTCGCCCCTCGCGTCGCCGGCGTGTCCTCGGCCGCCCGCACGGGTGCCGAACGGGGTGCGTCATAACTCGACCGCGATGACGACGCCGTGCCGGCGCCCGGATGGAAACCGCTCTGCTCCAAGAGCCGACCGAGGCCGGCGGGCATAGCGGAGGCAATCTCATCCTTTTGTCCCGTCAACAGGCGTGCCAGGCCATTGGCGTCCATGCCCTGGGCGCGCTGTTCACGGCCAAGGACGCCCATGATGATCGGGGTTAGCAGGCCCATCAGCATGCGCATGGGGCCTTCGCCGATGCCCAAGAACTTGCCAACCGTGGCCGCCAGCAGGCCGGACATGCCGCCGCCGAGCAACGACGACAGGAGACCGGAGCCTTTGTCCGCCATCTGCTGAGCCCCGGTGAGGCTGTTGACAAGACTGCCGAGCAGATCGGTCGGTTGCTCCGCCACGGCATTTGCCAGTTGTCGTGAACCGCCGGGGCGGGCGGCGACGTCAGCCAATCCGCTCAGTATTGCCGGCACGGCAGCAGCGGTTGCCTTGTGAGCTATCGAACGGTCGAGCCCAGTGGCGGAAGCCATTTTGCCAATGAGCTCCGGCGTCAAGAAACGCGAAATCGTCGATACAATGTTGTCGGTCATGGCTGCATTCCCTTCTCGAATTGAGGCAGGCCGCTTGTCCTGCAATCGCTCGCACGTCGCTTTCCTGGGTTGTTGTCGCCTGCAAAAAAGGGGAGACGCGGCCTTCGCCCGCGCGCCGGCTGCGCAAATCTCAGTCTGCGTCCAGATGGACGTGAACGCACTCAGGCATTCTCCGCAGACCGGGGGCAGATTGACCTGAGTAATTTGGCGGGCTTAGCCCGCGGCAAATGCGCGGGCGGCGGCGCGGCCGCGACGGCCCGCGAGCGAGCGTGCGGCGCGTTGGGCCGCCGCCGCTTTGTGCGCGCTGACGAGAGGTCGGCGTGCTACTTGGCGATCGAGCCGGTCGGCGACGCCGCCGTGGCAAGCGTACCGCAGGCAGCAGAACTCATGGGCGGGCGACCAAGAAGCTCGGCAAGCGCCTCTCCGTTTCGCCGTTCGCAGATGTGCGCGAGGTATGTCTCACCGCCGAAACCACGAATGGCCAACGAGCCAACCAGTGCAGACTCTGCTTGCTGCCACAGCGTCTCAATTACCGTTTTGATTTCGGGACGCCGCAGGCCCTCCCAGGTCGGAGCCTTGCGCTCGCGCGCGACCTCGACGTAGTGCATCAGGAAACTCATGAGCGCCGCGAGGCCCGCGCGGTGGTCGACTTGGCCGTCGCGCTTGTGCAAGTCGACGAGCTTGGTGGCGGATGTGAGATCGTGGCTGTAAGCGTTTAGTTCGTCGAGCAGATAGAGCAGGTCGTCGGCCGAGGAGGCGGCGCCGCGGCGAAGGTATGTTTGCACATAGCTGTCGGCGGCCTTGAACTTGCCCGCAATCTCGCGTGGCGGATAAAAGCGCGATACCAGGTGCTGGCGCTGCACCGAACCGCCCGCGATCAGGGGATAGGCATCGAGCTGCTCGGTAAGAATGTGCACCGACTCGTGTACGGCCGTGGACAGGCCAAGCTGAACATCGTCGCACGTCAGGAAAGCCAAGAATTGCTTCTTGTCACGCATGGCAAGGTAGATGGCATGTCCCCGCGGTGACAGACGCTCAAGATCGCGAATGGCTTGCGGCTGACAATCAGTCCGAGCCGCGGCAAAAGCTGGCGCTGAGACAACGCTCAACAGGGCCACGACGGTGGCCATGAGAACTCCACGCATTTGGATTTTCCCCCTTGTGCTGTGTCGCTCTGGCGACCGGCGCAAGAGGGCCGCGCAATTTGGCGCGAGAGGGGCAAGAGCAAGGCCACAATGCAGCAGTGCGGCACGCTGGCTACGGCTTTTTGCTCAAGAAGTCAGGGTGTTCCGTGTTCTTGCTCAGGTCATCGTCTGATTGCTGACTGTCGCCCCCTCCGAAATAGTCGGCACGGGAGCGGACGGAAATGAAATCCTATTCGGAGATTTAGCCATGACGAGATCCGTGAAGGGATTGTGCGGCGCCGCGGGCTTGCTAGCAGCGATGTCCCTAGGCTTCGCCGCCTCGGCGCCAGCTCAAGCTGAGCGGTCGAATTGCGCCGAATGCAACCGGCCCGCGACCAAGGTCAACACCAGCTACAGGTACAAGACCGTTCAGCGGGTAAAGAACGTTACTCAATACAAAGACGTGAACAGGACGAAGTACCAAAAGCACGTCAATCGTGTTGTCAATGTTACGCGCATCCAGCCGGTCACGCGCGTAAGCGTCGTCACCCGGGTGCACAACCGCATGGTCGTGTTGCACCAGACGCAGCACGTTGCCCAAACCGCGACCTTGCCGACGCGAACGGTGACAACGGGCAAGACCATCCAGGTCAATCATCCAACCGAACATCGAAACTGCAACTGCTAGCTTGTGGTCGCTGACGCAGTCGCACAGCTAAGTGCGTTCGTTCGGCGGGCTCGGCGGGTGCTCTTGAGCCACTGCCGGCCACCAGCCAAGGCGCGCTCCATCGGGCGCGCCTGCCGCCGACAAGGAGTAGCGAGATGGCAACCAAGACGAGCTTTACCCGCGAGGAATGGAACCGCATTTTGGAGAGCGTCATGCTCTCTGGGATGGCGGTGACCGCTGCCGATCCGAGCGGCCTATTCGGCGTTCTCAAGGAATCCATGGCAACGGGGAGAACGTTGCTCGCCGCCAAGGCAGATCCGAGCTCCAACGAACTGATCAAGGCGGTCGTGAGCGATTTCGAAAGTGGCGAGGGTCGGCAGGCAGCCCGCACGCAAGTGCAATCGCGTCTTAAGGGCGTTGCAGCTGGAGAGATGAAGAACCAATCGATCGCCGCACTACGCGAGATATCGCAGCTGCTCGACAGCAAGGCGCCGAGCGATGCAGCGGGCTTCAAGACTTGGCTGCATCACATTGCCGAAAATGCCGCCGAGGCCTCGGCGGAAGGCGGCTTCATGGGGTTTGGCGGCACGCAGGTGAGCGAGGCCGAAAAAGCGACGCTGGCCGAGCTCTCAAAGGCTCTGGGTCTTCCCAGTTAGCCGCACGGATTTTTTTCTCGCGCCAAGCGGTGCCCGGGAGGCGGGCCTGGGGGTGCGCCCCGGCCTGGGAAACACACTGGTCCAAACACACCTGACCCAAGACGCGCTGTTCTGACACGGTGACCTGAAAGGCCGCGGCAGCGGCCGGGAGGGTGAGCGTTCATTCATCGCCGGCGCAGGCTGGACTTGAAGTCCTGCGCATAGCCCGCGTGGCGGGCTTGCGCCTCCGCTTCCCAGGGATGGGCGCGGCACTTGCAGCTCTCAAGATAGGACGTGCGATAGACGAAAGCGGTTTTCAGGTCGGCATAATACCGGCCATTTTCGTCTCTCATGTCTTCGAGCGGGGCTTCCGTATCTTTCGAGACGTATAGCCTTGCCGGCGAACCGCAACTTTGCTCGCACTTGCGCCGATCCTGCGCAAGGGAGGCGCGCGGGGTCGCAAAGCCCACGGGCCAAAAATAGCCGTCGCACAGGCGCACGCAGACCGTTCGATAGCTGCCGCCGTCGCGGCTGCCGAAGTGCCTCGACCGTCCCTCCTCTCTGCGAGGCGTTTCGGACCTCGCCGAGCTGGGGGCGCGGCGCGAGCCAGCGTCTGGGCGCGATTGAGGCGATCGCATTTGCTGCCAAAAGTCCTCCGAGCGCAGACGGTCCCCCCAGTCCCCGTTGGCGATCCGCTGCTCTGGCGGCGTTGGGTTTGTACGCAAGGCGCGCGATGCCTCCGGCGTATCCGGCACGGCACGGTCGGCTGCAAGCTCGCCGCGGTTGTCGAGCCGCAACGAAATTGCGGCACCGCTAAAGCCGAGGAGCAAAAGTGCCAAGCAAAACGCCGAGCGCGCAAATCGCATGTGCGAGCAAAAGGTTCCCAGGAGACAGTCGTGCTTGAAGGTATTGGCGTGAGCCCAGCACAATCCTGGAAAGCGTCAGGCTCGGCGGCAATGCGCGGATATCCTGCAATTCGCGCAGAAAACACCCGAACCTCGCGACGGCAAATCCCGAAGGCTCGCTGTGGCCGACCCTTAGAGGCACCTTGTGTGGTATCGCCCGGTCGCCGCCGCGGCGGCGGCTAGCCCCGCGGCCGGCGGCAACGCGCGCCCCGGTTCAGGCATGTCGCTCGCCCCAGGCATAGAGCGCCTTGAGCACCGGTGCGAGATCCTGTCCCTTTCGTGTGAGGAAGTACTCATAGCGCGGTGGATGGCGCTCGTAGAGCCGCGTTGCGATCACGCCGTGCGCCTCCAAGGCTTTGAGACGTGCCGACAGCGTATTGGGAGCCGCGCCCGCCAATCCCGCCTCGATCTCATGAAATCGCAACGGCCCCTTGCGTTTGAGATCGCGCAGGATCAAGAGGGACCAGCGTTCGCCAACAACATCGAGGGCGCGCGCGAGCGGACAAATCTGGCCGTAGCCTTGAGCCATGCGCGCAGTGTACTCCTCTCATTCCTGCCGAGCAAGTCGCTATTGATTGACAAGTGACTTGCCTATCTATAACCACGGCGGCGATCGAGGCAAGACCCGGTTGCCTGACCTGTCAGCGGGAGTGGTTTTGTTGACCGACGCAGCATCGACGATGGCATCGGCTCCCTCGCCGCCGCGCCGCGGCGCCGGCAACGCGCTTCTGCAAGCGCCCTTGCTGCCGACCCTGCTGCGGATGGCGTTGCCAAATCTTGCCGCGCTGCTCGTTGCCGCCGCCGTGGCGATCGCCGAAACATCTTACGTCGGCGTTCTTGGCACGGCGCCGCTAGCCGCCATCGCTCTGGTTTTTCCGGTAATCATGCTGATGCAGATGCTTTCGTCGGGCGCCATGGGCGGAGGCGTCTCCTCGGCGATCAGCCGAGCGCTGGGTGCCGGCGACGACGCGCGCGCCACGGCCTTGGCGATGCATGCATTGGCAATAGGTGCGGGCGCGGGCCTTTTCTTTTCGCTCTTGTTTGGCCTTTGCGGCCGGCAATTGTTTACCACCCTGGG
The DNA here is from genome assembly GCA_963775835.1 of uncultured Alphaproteobacteria bacterium. Taxonomy (GTDB): domain Bacteria; phylum Pseudomonadota; class Alphaproteobacteria; order Rhizobiales; family Hyphomicrobiaceae; genus AWTP1-13. The sequence goes on from CAVZKV010000026.1 coordinate 163,988, forward strand.
CGGACGGGGCGCCGTACTCGATCAGGCCATGGCCTACGCCAATGTCGCCTTGTCGGCGGCGGTCTTGGTTTGGTTGCTCAACACGCTGGCCTCCATCGTCCGCGGCACCGGCAACATGCAGATCCCCTCGTTGACGCTGCTTGGCGTCTCGGCCCTGCAAATCGGCTTCGGCGGCGCCCTCGGCCTCGGCGTCGGTCCCATTCCGCGCTTGGGTCTACCCGGCGTGGCTTCGGGGTTGGTGATTAGCTGTGCGACGGGGACGCTGTTCCTCATCTGGTACCTGTGGTCGGGCCGCGGCCGATTGCGGTTGCGCTTGGCCGGTGTGCCTTTTCGCCGGGAGATGTTCGCCGATATCCTGAGGGTCGGCGCCGTTGCCGCTTTCTCTCCCCTTCAGTCCGTCTTGACGGTCTTGATCCTAACCCGGGCGATTGCGAGCTTCGGCACCGAAGCTTTGGCCGGTTATGGCATCGGTGCGCGCCTCGAATTCCTGCTGGTTCCGATCGCGTTCGCGGTCGGAGTTGCTTGCGTGCCCATGGTCGGCATGGCCGTGGGCGCCGGTAGAATCGCGCGGGCGCGGCAGGTGGCCTGGACCGGCGCGGTGGTATCGGCGCTTGCCCTCGGGGTAATCGGTTCGCTGGTGGCGACCCTGCCGCACCTCTGGTCCGGTCTCTTCAGCGCCGAGGAGTCCGTTACGGCCGCCGCAAACCTCTATCTACGCTGCGCCGGTCCGACCTTTCCCCTCTTCGGTCTGGGGCTTTGCCTGTATTTCGCCTCGCAGGGCGCGGGCAAGGTGCTTGGCCCGGTGTTGGCCTCCAGCCTGCGGCTCGGCATCATCGCCATCGGCACGGTCGTGCTGGCTTGGAGCCATGCCCCGCTGTGGACCCTGTTCGCGCTGGTCGGGGGATCGCTCGTCGCTTATGGCGCAGCAACGGCAGTGGCGGTCTATGCGACGACCTGGGGCGCGCCGCAGCGCGCGCCATAAGACAAGCGCTCAGTAGAACAGGCTGGAGACGCTTTCTTCGCGCGCCGTTCGTGCGATCGCCTCTGCCAGCAGCGGGGCCATGGGAAGCACACGTATATTGCCGGCCGCCTTGACCGCCTCGGTTGGTTGGATCGTGTCGGTAATGACAAAGGTCTTGAGGCGCGAGCCCGTGATCTTGGCGACCGCCCCGCCCGACAGCACCCCATGGGTGACATAGGCCAACACTTCGGTCGCCCCCTCCTCGAGCAGGGCGTTGGCGGCGTTGACCAGCGTGCCGCCCGAATCGACAATGTCGTCGATTAGAATGCAGCGCTTGCCCCTTACCTCGCCAATGACGTTCATGACTTCCAATTCGCCGGCCCGCTCGCGGCGCTTGTCGCAAATGGCGATCGGAACGTTGATGCGCTTGGCAAGGCCGCGCGCACGCACCACGCCGCCGACGTCGGGCGACACCACCACCAGGTTCGACGTGCCGTAACGTTCCTGGATGTCGCGCACCATGACGGGAGCGGCAAACAGATTGTCGGTCGGAATGTCAAAGAACCCCTGCACCTGGCCGGCATGCAGATCGACCGTCATCACGCGATCCACACCGGCCCGCTCGACCAGATTGGCGACGAGCTTCGCCGAGATCGGCGTTCGAGGGCCCGGTTTTCGGTCCTGTCGGGCGTAGCCGAAATACGGCATAACCGCGGTAATGCGCTGCGCGGATGCGCGCTTGAGGGCATCCACGAGGATCAACAATTCCATCAGGTTGTCGTTGGCGGGGAACGAGGTCGACTGCAGGATGTAGACGTCCTGCCCGCGCACGTTCTCTTGCACCTCGACGAAGACTTCCATGTCGGCAAAGCGGCGCACGACCGTGCGACAGAGCGAGAGCTTCAACGCTCCGGCAATGGCCTCCGCAAGGGGGCGATTGCTGTTGCCGGCCACCAATTTCATTTTCAGCGCCCCCCGGCCACGGTTCGCGTCTCGGGTATCGAAGGGCATCAACGCGCGCTCCGTTCGCACTGCCGGGGCCTTCTAGCAAGGACATCGGCCCCCTGTAAACGGGTGTGGGCGGGTGTTGGAACCCGCCCACGGGACGTTTGACGTTCAACCCATCGCCCTTTTAGTTAACCGCCTTTTGCGGCATGAGCTTGAGAATTCCCTGTGCGGCGGCCCCGGCGGCCTGCTCCGCCGTCTTACCCCACGAGCCGTCCAAGGATCCCTCGGGTATCTCGTTGCGTTGGGACACGGTGCCAAGCTTCTTGCCCTGCGGGTCACGCACCAGCCATTCGATGTTAATCGGTTGTTTGCCCTCCTTGGCCGGGCCCATGGTTACGGTGCCCTCCACGCGATAGGCCGACGCCGATTTGCCGGCAACGGTTATGCCCTTACCCGACAATTCGCGCTGCAGCGCGCTCGCCAGTGATGTAGCACCGTCACCGGGCGCTCCGTTCACGTTCGGCACGACGGCGGCCAATGGGCCCTCACCGCTGATGCTGCCCGTCGTGGAAGCGCTGGTGGGCGCCGCCGCAGGCGCGGCGGCGGCCACGGCTTGCTTGGCCGGCGCCGGCGCGCGCGTTTCTCCTTGCGCACCCTCGCCATTACCCTGAGCGCCGACGCCCGCAGGATGCGCGGCGGCACTGGCAACCGCCGACTGGCCTCGCGTAGCGAGCCACGACGCAAAAGAATTCGCGGCCTTGCCGGCGATGGACTGCGCAACCGTGGGCGTGAGCGCCGCCCATGGATCCTTGGAGCCACCCGCGGAGGCCATCTCTTCGCCGGTGACGCGGTTGACGCGCTTACCGGTTGGGTCGGTCACGTCCCAGATGTAGGAGACCTTGGTCCCCTGCTTGTCCTTGGCGGCGACGATATAGCCGCGCAGCGTATAGTCGACGCGCTCGTCCTTGGCGACGGCCACGGAGACGCGCTGCTTTTCTATCGCGCTGGTGAATTCCTGCTGGATCTGCTTGGCGACCGCATCGGGCGCGCCGATGATCGGCGCCACCATCACTTTCGCCAGCGTTGGCTGCGGTGCCGCGGGCGTGGCAATGGGATCTTGCGTCGCCGTCGCACTCGAGCCAAACAGGGAAGTGGCGCTTTCGCACCCTGCCAGCCCCAATCCTGCTAACATGACGAGGACGGTGAGCGTGCGCCCAATGTGCTCACGCCGCGCCGCAGCAGCGTCCATGGTTCTCACAGCGAAGTCCCCCCTTCACCGATGATCTGCTGAACCGGCTGCCGGCGTACAAACCCTGCGGCGGATGACACGTGGCCGGTACTTAACCCCAGTGGTTTCCCTAACGGCTGTGACCGGCGGCGTCCAGAACCTAGCAGGGGAAAACCTCTCCCATCCCTTGGTCGGGGCTGATCGCCGCCCTTAAAGTTGTGGAAAACATCCGTTAAGTCAAGACGATGGCGGATATTTGGCGGCCGTAGTCGCCGTCGCCTTGGTGCCCGGACCGCCGGTAGCTGAATAACAGATCCTCCCTGGCAAAGGTGCACGGCGTCGGCTCGGGCTCCCGGGCGACCCCAATCCTGCGCAGGCGATCAGCGACATAGCCCGGCAAGTTAAAATAGGGACGCACGCCCGCTTGGGGCGTGCTGAAAAAGGGTGCGCTGTCACGATCGCGGTCCAAAAAGGTTGCCTGGAACTCCCATCCCACCTCGTAGGCTGAGGGCCCGATCGCGGGGCCGACCGCCGCGGTGATGTTATCCCGTGTGGCTCCCAATCCTTCCATGGCGGCAACGGTTGCTTCCAAGATGCCCTCTAGAGCGCCGCGCCACCCAGCGTGCGCAGCGGCGACCACGCGCGCTACCGGCTCGGCGAACAAAACGGGAGCACAATCTGCGGTCAGCGCGCTGACCGCGATGCCAGGTGTGGCCGTGACGATTGCGTCCGCGCGGGGCCGCTCGCTGTTGGGCCAGGCGGTGCTCGCCACGATCGCAACCGTGCCGTGCACCTGATGCGCGCTCAAGAGCGCACGCGCGCCGAGATGACCTTGTACCCGGCCGCGGTTTTGCAAGACCGCCGCCGGATCATCGCGGGATCCCGGCCCGCAATTGAGCGAGCCATAGATGCCCTGCGACACCCCGCCCAGGCGCGTAAAAAAGCCGTGCCGCAGTCCCGGCAAGGCGGCAAGCCTCGGAGCGAGCAGGGGGTCCAGCATGGCTTGGTTCTTAAGCGAAAGGCGCCGGCGAGGGAAGCCGCGGCGAGCGCACGATCAGCACCTTGAATTGGCTGCCCATGCCGGTCGGGGCCAACAGGCGTTGCACCGCGCCCTCAATTTGGCTGGCGCCGGCCGGGCTTGCGGCCATCAGGCGCGCGGCGCGCTCGACCATGCCCAAGCGACCGAAAAACTCCGCCTGGGTCATGGGGCCATCGGCGGCAAACCCGACGGCGCGCGCCTTGTCAGCGAGGGGGCCAAACTGAACGTGGGCGGTGATGTCGCTGTTTCCAGGCTCGCTGAGGGGATCGACATAGGCGTGCCGCCGCACCGCCTGCAAGGTGTCGCCGTAGCCAGCGCGCGCCGGCCCATAGTCGATGAAGGCGGCCATCACTGCGTCCGCCCGCTTTTTGAGGTCGGCCAGAACGACCTCCTCGCCGCTGCGGATCTCGGCCACGTCTCCCGGCCGAGGTAGAGCGTGGCCTTGGAAGGCGACGACCTCGCCCTGGCCAAACCGCAAGGCGCCGCCGCTATCGAGTTCAACCGTTCGCTCGCGCCAGCCCGCCTCCCCGAACACAAGCTGGCGGACCGGCAGTGCATCGAGAAACTCGTTGCCGATCACGATCGCCGGGCCGGGCGGCACCTCCGGGAGACGCTGATGCCAGGAGACCGCGAGGCCTGTGGCGGCCAGCACCCGCTGCTGCATCTGGCGCAAAGCCGGGCTGATCTCGACCAGATGCACGCGGACGGCGGCCAGAAATGGCGCCAGCACGGCGGCCGCACGCAGCGCGTCGGCAATGAGCGTGCCGCGGCCGGGGCCGAGCTCGATCAACCTTACCTCGGCGGGCTCGCCCAGGCGCTGCCACGTCGTAGCCGCCCAAAGTCCGATGATTTCTCCGAACACCTGGCTGATCTCGGGCGCCGTTATGAAATCGCCATCGGCCCCGATCGCGTGAGCCTTGTTCCAGTACCCATGTTCGGGATCGGCTAGGCACATCTTCATATAGGTGTCGAGGCGCAACGGTCCATCGCGGTGGATCCGCGCACGCAAGACCGCGAGCAGCCCGCGTTCGCTCGGGGGTGCCTCAGCGCTCGACATGACCTGGCAAGATCGACGATTTGGGCGTGCGCTTGCTGGCCCAGCGCGCGATCAGAATGCCCGCGACGATCATCGGCAGGGAGTAGACGATGCCGGCGGTGAGAGGACCGATGGTGAACAGGTGCCCGGGGTCGGGCTCGCGAAAGAACTCGCTGAAGGATCGTGCCAGCCCGTAGCCGGTGAGAAAGACGCCGGCTAGGAGCCCCGGCTGTTGCAAGGCCTGGCGCTTGTGGATGAACCAGACCAGCACCGCAAACAGCAAGGCGCCCTCCAGCAGGGCTTCGTAGAGCTGGCTTGGATGGCGCGGGAAGGGCCCGGCGCCCGGAAAAACCATTGCCCACGGCACATCCGTGCTGCGGCCCCACAGTTCGCCGTTGACGAAATTGGCAAGTCGCCCAAAAAACAGCCCCATGGGGGTGGCGGCCGCGCTCAAGTCCAGAACGCTCCAAATGTTGGCGCCGACGCGGCGGGAAAAGTAGATCATGGCGAGGATCGAACCGATCAAGGCACCGTGAAAGGACATGCCTCCGTTCCACACCGCCGGGATCGCCAGCGGATTGTTGAGAAAGAAGTGCGGTTCATAAAAGAGCACGTAGCCGAGCCGTCCACCCAACAGGACCCCAATGGTCATGACCAACAGCAAATCGTCGGCCTTTTCGGGGGCGAAGGGGCGGCCTGTGGCCGGCCACAATTCGCGCCGCCGCAGCAAATATTTGACGTAGAGCCAACCCAGCAGGAGGCCCGCCATATAGGCAAGACCATACCATTTGATCGACAAGGGCCCGAGCCGCAGGGCGACCGGATCGATGGCGGGGTAGGCGATGGTGTAAAGGCGCATGGATCGGGACCTATCGGCAGCCTCGGCGCCGTGTCAAGGCCGAGCGCCCGGCCGCCACGGCAAACAGCCTTGAAGCGATCGCCGGTGCCCGCCATAGTAAGCCGTGCTAGGGCGTCGGCGCCACGCTGGGGCGATTGGATGCACGCATGACTCAGAGCAACAACCGCTTTCTCGACGAACTTGCCAAGTTGATGACGGATGCCGCCGGTGCAGCGCAAGGCATGCGCCGCGAGGTCGAAACCTTGATGCGGGCGCAGGGCGAGCGCCTGCTGCGCGACCTCGATGTCGTGCAGCGCGAGGAGTTCGAAGCAGTGAAGGAGATGGCCGCAAAAGCGCGCGAAGAAAACGAGCGCCTGGCGGCGCGTATCGCCGCGCTCGAAAGCGAGATCGCAAGCTTGCGCAAGCCGGCGTAGCGCCGCCGCGGCGCAACCGTCTTTCACAGGCGATCGACAGTCTGTCCCCAACTTTTACCGCAGGCAGGTCTCACCTCGCCGTGGCCTTTTTGTCCGTGGACAATCAGGCCGCCGTCTTGCAACGCACGCCGGCATGCGATTACGCAGGAGCGGGATCGAAGCAAAGGCTACGGCTTAACTCGACAAAGACTCGAAACGCAGCCATCGCGAACGAGCAAATAATAGAGGGGACGGAATGGCCATCGCTGAAATGACGCGCACCCGCACGAACAACCCCATCTCCCTACTCGAGCAGATCGCCGGCAGCAACGACTGGGCCTTCGATCGCGGCAGCGAGGACGAGTTGACGCTAAACGTGGCAGGGGTCTGGACCGACTATCACGTGTCGCTCAATTGGCGCCACGACCTCGAGACCCTGCACATCGCCTGTGCCTTCGACGCCAAGATCCCCGACAATCGGCTGGCCGACGTCTATCGCCTGGTTGCGCAAATCAATGAGCAATTGTGGGTCGGCCATTTCGATGTCTGGACCCAGGAAGGCTTGATCATGTTTCGCCAGGGGCTAATGCTGAATGGGGCACTGGCGACCACGCATCAGTGCGAAGCCCTGCTAAAGGCGGCCCTGGAGGCTTGTGAGCGCTACTATCAGGCTTTCCAATTCGTGGTGTGGGCCGGCAAGGACAGCCGCGAGGCCCTGGCCTCGACCATGTTTGAGACCGAGGGCCAGGCCTGACGTGCTTTTTTTGCGGCAATCGACCTCCCAATTCGTGCCGCACGACTTTAAGATCGTGCGCTGGCTGGTCGGGCGTGTCTCGGCCGTTGAATTGGGCGGTGCATTATGACACTCAAACTCGATGGCTCGTTGCTGCTTGCCGGCGCGGGCAACATGGGCGCGGCGCTGTTGGCCGGTTGGCTTGATCGCGGTCTCGATCCGAGCGCGATCCAAATCCAGGATCCCTCTCCCCCCTCGGCAACGCGAGCCCTGCTCGAGCGCTACCACCTCGCCGCCAGCCCGATGCTGGAGACGCAGCCGAAGGCCCCGGCCGTCATCGTCGTTGCCGTCAAGCCGCAGGTCATGGACGAAGTTTTCCCGGCCCTGGCGCGCCACGCCGGGCCGCACACGGTCGTCTTGTCGATTGCGGCGGGACGCACGCTCGCAGGCTTCGAACGGCATCTCGCGGCGCGCGGCGCCGTGGTGCGCGCCATGCCGAATACGCCGGCGGCCATCGCGCGCGGCATCAGCGTGGCCGTGCCAAACGCGCACGTGACCGCCTCGCAGCGCCAACTTTGTGATGCCTTGCTGCGCGCGGTGGGCGAGGTGGAATGGGTTGCCGAGGAGGGGCTGCTCGATCCGGTCACCGCTGTCTCGGGCTCGGGTCCTGCCTACGTCTTCCACCTGACCGAATGTCTGGCGGCGGCCGGCGTTAAGGTCGGGCTCGCCCCCGATTTGGCCATGAAACTTGCCCGCCATACGGTCTCCGGGGCGGGTGAACTCATCAATCGTTCAGATGCGCCCCCGAGCGCGCTACGCGAGAGCGTGACGTCGCCCAACGGTACCACCTTTGCCGCCCTGCAGGTGCTGATGGGTAAAGACGGCCTGGCGCCGCTCATGACCGCGGCCGTGGATGCGGCCACCCGCCGCTCGCGGGAGCTGGCGAAATAGGCCAGCACCCGCTGGCCAAGTCGGCGCTCTGCTCTTATTTTGCGCCGCGCGAGGATCAAGAGTATCCACATGCCCAACACTCAACCCGTGCCGCAGCCCGGCATCTTGCAGATTGACGCCTACGTTCCTGGCGAAAGCAGCGTGGCGGGTGATCTCAAGCCCATCAAGTTGTCCTCTAATGAAACACCGCTCGGGCCGAGCCCGAAGGCGGTTGCGGCCTACAGGGCGGCCGCCGATAGCCTGGCGCTTTATCCCGATGGCGGCGCCAACGACCTGCGCAAGGCGATCGCCGGTCACTATGGGCTCGACCCCGAACGCATTGTTTGCGGCTCGGGCTCCGACGAACTGATTAACCTGCTGGCGCATGCCTACATCGGGCCGGGCGAGGAGGCGATCTATAGCGAGCACGGCTTCCTGATGTACAAGATCGCCACGCTGTCGAGCGGCGGCAAACCGATTTCGGTGCAGGAAAAAAATTACCGTGCCGACGTGGACGCCATTCTGGCCGCGGTCAGGCCCAATACCAAGGTGGTCTTTCTCGCCAACCCGAACAATCCCACGGGAACCTACCTTCCCCACGACGAGATCCGACGCCTGCATCGGGGTTTGCCCGCCCACGTGCTACTGCTGCTCGATGCAGCCTACAGCGAGTATGTGCGCCGCAACGACTACGAGGCCGGGCTCGAGCTGGTTGCGACCACGCCCAACACGGTGATGACGCGCACGTTTTCGAAGATCTACGGCCTTGCCGCGCTGCGTCTCGGCTGGGCTTATTGCCCGGCCGCCGTCGCCGACGTGCTCAATCGGGTGCGCGGGCCTTTCAATGTGACGGCGCCGGCCCTGGCCGCGGGCAAAGCGGCCATTTTGGACCGCGCCCACGTCGAAACCGCCGTTGCGCACAACGAAAAGTGGCTGCCTTGGGTGGCAGCCGAGCTCGAAAGGCTGGGTCTCAAGGTGACGCCCAGCGTCGGCAACTTCCTGCTCATTCACTTTCCCTCCGAGCTGGCCCGCAGCGCCAACAACGCGGACGAGTTCCTAAAAGGGCGCGGCATCATCCTGCGCCGGGTTGCGGCCTATGGATTGCCCGGCGCGCTGCGCATGACGATCGGCACCGAAGACGACAATCGCCGCGTCGTTGCGGCCTTGCAACAATTCATGGGGCAACCATGACGGCTCACGTTTTCGAGCGCGTCGCTCTGATCGGGCTTGGCCTGATCGGGTCATCGCTCAGCCATGCCATGCGCCGGGCCGGTCTTGCCCGCAGCATCGTCGGCCACGCGCAATCGGAAAAGACGCGCGACACGGCGCTGCGGCTGGGGTTGGTCGCCTCCGTCTACGCCAGCGCGGCAGAAGCCGTTGAGCAAGCGGATCTCGTCATCCTGTGCACGCCGATCGGAGCCTACGCGCCGATTGCTCGGTCGATTGCTCCGGCCCTCAAAACCGGCGCCATCGTCACCGATGTGGGCTCCGTCAAGGGTTCCGTTGCACGCGACGTCGGCCCTTGCATTCCGGCGGGCGTGCATTTCATTCCCGGGCACCCGATCGCAGGCACTGAACATTCCGGGCCGCATGCGGGGTTCGCCGAGCTGTTCGATGGCCGCTGGTGCATTCTGACGCCCTCGAATGCTGCCGATGCCGTGGCCGTCGAAAGGCTCAAGGCCTTTTGGCTGGCGCTCGGAAGTCATGTCGAGATCATGGACGCGGAACATCATGATCTTGTCTTGGCCATCACCAGCCATGTACCGCACCTCATTGCCTACAACATCGTCAATACCGCGCGGCACCTGGAGCGCGTGACCGATAGCGAGGTGATCAAGTTTTCCGCCGGCGGCTTCCGCGACTTCACCCGCATTGCTGCCTCCGATCCCATCATGTGGCGCGACGTCTTCCTCAACAACAAGGAGGCGGTGCTGGAAATGCTCGGCCGCTTCACTGAGGATTTGACGGCGCTGCAGCGTGCCATCCGCTTCGGGGAAGGCGCGACCTTGCATCAGCTTTTCATCGAGGCGCGGGCGACACGGCGCAGCATTATCGAGGCCGGGCAGGACACGGCGGCACCCGATTTCGGCCGGCACGCGGGTGGTAAGCCCTCCGGCACATGACGGCAGCGACGCCCGAGCACTGGATTTTCGCCTACGGCTCTTTGATGTGGCGGCCCGGGTTCCCGCATGAAGAGGCCCAGCACGCGCGCTTGATCGGCTATCGGCGTTGTTTTTGCATCTACTCGATGCATCACCGGGGCACGCCCGCGCGGCCCGGCCTGGTGCTCGGCCTCGATCGCGGCGGCACCAGCGAAGGTATTGCCTACCGCATCGCGGCCGCCGACTATGCCACGGTCGTGCGCTATCTGCGTGGGCGCGAGCAGGTGAGCGGCGTCTATCGCGAGGTCAATGTCGCGGTGGCCCTGCTAGGCGGCAGCAGGCGCGAGGTCATGGCGCTCACTTATGTGGTTGAGCGCGCGCACCCGAGCTACGCCGGCCGCCTGCCTTTGACGCTTCAGGCGCACCTGATCAGGGGCGCCCGTGGTGTGTCCGGTCTCAATCTCGACTATCTGATCAGCACGCTCAACCACCTCGCCGAGCTTGGCATCCGCGAGCGCGACTTGCAGCGACTGCTCGCCATCATCGGCCCGCACACGGCGCGCGGTAGGCCGACCGATCACGCCAATCCCTCGGTCAGGGCGATGCTGCGCGCGACCCGGCGACTGCCGGTGTCGGTGCCCGTGCGTGGACTGAAGCTTGATGCGCGCCGCCGCTTCCTGCATCGCCAAGGCGTTCTGCTCTAGGGGCCGCACTGCGGCCTCAAGATGAGTCGGTGCTGCCGTATTTGCGTTCGTAGCGCGCGACGAACGACGGCGATGTCGACCTCAGTCGTTCGCCGTCGATGTGGCTTGAGCGCCTAAGATAGCTCATGGCGAGCTGCATAGGGTCGAGGCGCAAGTGCTCGGGAAACCGACGATACCAATCGGCCGAGCGGAGCGAGGCGGCCACCAATTTTTCCACGCTCGGCCGTCGTTCCGCCTCGTAGCGCCGCAACGCCGCGGAAATTTGCCCCAACTCGGCGTCGGCCAGATTGTTGGCAAGCGCCAGGGCGTCCCCCAACGCCAGGCGCGTCCCCGAGCCAATCGAATAGTGCGCGCTATGTGCCGCATCGCCGATCAGGACGACGTTGCCCGCCGCCCATCGCTCGTTGCGCACGCAAGGAAAATTGCGCCAGATCGACTTGTTGTCGATCAGCGGTGCCCCCTGCAAAGTCGCGGCAAAAATCTGTTCGCACAGCCGACGCGAGCCCGCCGCATCGGCCCGATCCAGGCCGGCGCGGTGCCAGGTCGCCGGGTCGCACTCCACGATGAAGGTGCTGCGGTCCGCAGCATAGCGGTAGTGATGCGCATTGAATGTCCCCAATTCGTTGGCGACGAAGGTCTGCGTCAGGGTGTCGAACGGGCGGTCGGTGCCGTACCAGACAAAGCGATTTTCAAGCTCCGAGGTGGAGCCGCCAAAACCACTGATGAGCCGGTTGCGCAGAAAGGAATTGATGCCGTCGGCGCCGACGATGAGATCGTATCCTGATAGGGATGCAAGCGAAGTTATGGTGTGGCCAAACTCCATCTCGACGCCGGCCTCGCGCGCCTGTCCCTGCAAGAGACGCAGTAGCTCTAGGCGTCCGATGGCCGAGAAGCCGACGCCGTCAATCGTGACGCGTTGGCCACGATGCACGATGGCAATGTCCCGCCAACTCTCGAGCCGCGGCGCGATAAGCTCGAAGGTTGGCGCGTCCGCCTCGCGCAAGAACTCCAGCGCACTTTGCGAAAATACGACGCCGAAGCCCCAGGTGGCGTCGGCCGGGTTCTGTTCCCACAGCCGCACCGCATCACCGGCGTGACGCCTTTTCCACAGTGCCGCGAAATACAGGCCGGCGGGGCCTCCGCCCAGCACGGCGATGCGCATTAGACGCCCTTCCAATGGCTCAATGGAGCACTCAATGGAGCACGGGCCCTTTGAAGAAACGGCGACGATCCGAGGATCGCAAGGTAATGTCGAAGGTCCTGCCGTCGCGGTGGATTTGCAAGGGAACGTTGACGCCGGCCTCGCCGAGCGACCAGACCTGCCGGAACAGGCCGGCCAAGGTGGAGACCGGCGTGCTGGCCACGCTCAGTACAATGTCGCCGGCCTTGAGGTCGGCCTTCGCCGCCGGACCACGACTGGCGATGCCCAGAATGGCCACGCTGCTGCCGACCTCGGTGGCGTAAAGGCCGAGCCAAGGCCGGGCCGGGCGGTTTGGCCGGCCGATTGTCAGCATGTCGTCCAAAATCGGTTTCAATAGGTCAATCGGCACGATCATGTTGGCGTCCTCAGCTTGCCGCTGCGCCCGACCGGTCGGATTGGCCGCCACCTGCTGGATCTGAAGCGAACCGATGCCGATGAGATCACCCTCGGGTCCGATCAGGCCCGTGCCGCCCCAGTGGGGATGCGACGGGGCCGTGAAAATCGCCTCGTCGAGCACGTACTCCCAGTAGCCGGAGAACTCCTGCTTGGCGATGATACGGGCGGCAACCGAGCGCGGTCGGCCGCCGGCACCCCCGACGACGACGCGTTCGCCAACCTCCGCGGCCTTTGAGCTGCCCAGCGGCAGCGCCGGCAGGTCGAGGCGACCCAGCGCCTGCAGCAGGCCGAAGCCGGTCTCCTGATCGTAGCCCAGCACATGACCCGGCACGGCGCGCCCGCCGCTGTGGCTGATCCAGACCGTCTCCGCTTCGGTGATGAGGTAACCGATGGTCAAGATCAGGCCGTCGTCGCGAATGAGGACGCCATTACCCCGGCGCTCGGTGCCGAGCGTGTCGGCGGTGAAGGCGTCGGCGGGAATGAGCGCTCTGATACCCACCACCGATGACAGGGCCCGGTCCAGCTCATAGTCGTAGTCGTCGGGTTTTGGCTCCACAGTCAGCGCACCTCTTGCTGGCAGCCCAGATCGAATTGGCCGCGCCCGGCCATTTTATCGCGCCGCGGCTGCGGTGGCCACCATGGCCTTGCAGGCAAGCCCGTGGTGGGCCGCAACGCTCGGCCCTTGACGAGCACCGTGGCGCGGCGCTTCCTCAGCGCATCGTGGTGGAACGGAGGGCACTCGAATGGCATCGTTTTTTGCTTTCCTGCACCACCTTGCGGCATTCACGCTGGTTGCTGCCTTGGTGGTCGAATTCGTGCTCCTCAAAGACGAGCTGACGCTCCGGAGTGCACGCAAGGTTCTCGTTGCAGATATGATCCTCGGCATCGCCGCCGGCGTCGTATTCCTGGTCGGCCTCGGCCGCGTGTTCCATTTCGAGAAGGGGGCCTACTACTATCTTCACAATTGGGCGTTCATCGCCAAACTGTCGTTGTTCGTTCTCATCGCCATTGCCTCGATCGTGCCGACCAGGGAATTCTTGTCCTGGCGCAGCGCCGTCAAGCAGGGCCAGGTGCCGGCGGTCGAGGGGACGCGGCTGCGTTCGATCCGTATGATCCTTCATCTTGAGCTCGTTGGCATTGTCATAATTCTCTTCTGCGCCGCCCTGATGGCCAAGGGCGTCGGCCCGCGGCTTTGAGCGCCCGTGCGCGAGGGCTAGCTGGTCCTTGCCCCCGCCCAACAGGCTTAGGGTCGCAACTCCGATCCGGCATGGTCGCCCATGCCGCCGCAGCGCCGACCGACGATGCGCTGGTGCTGACCCTCGACGGGGTCGGTGAATGGTGCACGACCTAGGCCGGCGTGGGGCGCGGCAATGCCCTTAGTATCGAGCGCGAGCTGCACTTTCCCCATTCCCTCGGCCCGCCGTCACGTACTACACGGGCTTTAAGGTCAACTCGGGCGAATACAAGGTGATGGGGCTCGCGCCCAACGGCGAGCCGCGTTATGCCGGCACTATCCTCGACCACATTATGGATTTAAGGCCGACGGCAGCTTCCGCCTGGATCAATCCTCCTTCGATTATTGCACGGGCCTCAGCATGACGTCGCCGAGATTCGCCGCTCTGTTCGGCCGGCCTGTGCGCGCGCCCGAGGATCAACTTGTGCAATTTCACATGGACATGGCGGCGCGCGTGCAGAAGGTCACCGAAGAGGTCGGCGGGCGACGCCGGGCGGTGCGCTCGGCGCCGCACTGAGCGCCTACTATGGTTTCCTGAACCAGCCCCGTTCACGCAGCCGTGCTGCGGACGGCATGCTCGGTGCCTACCTCGGTCCTGCCTGCGCGCAAGGTGAAATCGATCGACGTCTGGCCGATGTCGGTGCTCGTTTTGACAGCGTCGACCAGGCCACCATGCTCTCGCGCACCGCCCGGGACCTTGCTGACGGTCGTGCCGTGGGTTGGTTCCAAGGACAGTTCGGCACGCGCGCGCTCGGTACGCTCTTGATCCTCGGCGATGCTCGCCATCGATGTGGCTCCCAGCTGGCGCCGGCTTTGCGGCAGAGCCGACGCCGCCTGCTGCCAATTGCGCCATGGCCATGGCCGCAACTTCGCTGTAGGGCGGCCGCTCATTAGATGGTTGGCCATTGCCTGGCTAGCCTTGAGGACCGCGCCCGCAGGAGGTTCCATGCCCATCCCCGCCGGACTAGCCGCCGGCTACCGGCGCTTCCGTAGCGAGCGTTACGCCGCGGAGGCGGAACGCTACCGGGCCCTGGCCAAAGGCCAGCGACCCAGGACGATGATCATTGCTTGTGCGGACAGCCGCGCCGACCCCGCAACCATCTTTTCGGCGGCGCCGGGCGAGCTGTTCGTGGTGCGCAACGTTGCCGCGCTGGTGCCGCCATTCGAGGAGGGTGGGGGCTATCACGGAACCTCGGCCGCCATTGAGTTTGCCGTCAGCGAGCTGGCCGTCCCCGAGATCGTCGTCATGGGTCATGGCCTGTGTGGTGGCATCGCCGCCGCTCTCAGCGAGCGCTCGACCGGTCGCTTCATCGGTCCCTGGGTCGAATTGTTGGCTGGCATTCGCGCGCGGCTGTCGGACGCGACACAAACGCCTGATCCTGCGGCTCGACACAAGAAATTCGAGCAGCTGGCCGTTCAGTACTCTTTGCAAAACTTGACGAGTTTTCCTTTTGTCGAAGCGGCGATCGCGGCCGGTCGTCTGCACCTTCACGGCGCCTGGTTCGCGATCGCCGAAGGCGAGCTCGAGTGGCTTGACAGCGCCAGCGGGCGGTTCGAGCCCGTCCGTTCGTAGATCGTCCTCGCTCGACGTCCTGCGCTCCCGGGCCGCGCCGTGTCGCCGTGCATGCACCGCAGCATCACAGTTCCGCGAGCGGACGATCGGGGGTTGCTTCCGGGCCCTCTGGCTATAAACTCCGCCTTCTTTCTACCGAGGAAACACCCATGCTGAAACGATCTTCGCCGGTGGCCTTGGCAGCCACCCTTGGCAGCCTACTGACCTTCCAGGGCGACGCCCAGGCGCAGGCGGACCGCCCCGCCATCGAAACCACCAAGGTGCCGGGAACGGACAACGTCTACATTTTCCGCAACGTTAATCATCAGGCGATGTTCATCGTCACCAAGGCGGGCGTGATCGCCACCGATCCGGTGGCGTACGGTAAGCCGACGGGGGGACAGAGCTATGTCGACGAGATCAAAAAAGTAACGGACAAGCCGATCAAATATCTGATCTACAGCCACCACCATTTTGACCACATCGCCGGTGGCAAGCCATTCAAGGATGCCGGCGCAAAAGTCATTGCCCACGTCCGCGCCAAGGAGCGCCTGCAACAGCTCAAGGACCCGCACACCGTGCTACCGGATGAGACGGTGAGCAACAAGGGCCGCACGCTCAAGCTCGGCGGCACGACGGTTGAGCTGAAATATGTCGGGCTCAACCATTCCAATTCGACCCTGGTGATGCGTCTGCCGAAAGAGAAAATTATCTTCGTGGTCGATCTCATCCCTGTCGGCCAGGTGGCCGGTCGCGGCATGATCGACTTCTATCCGCTTGAGGCGGAAGCCTCGATCCAGAAGATTATTGCGATGGACTGGGAAAGGCTCATCCCGGGCCACCCCGGTGCCGGCGGCAGGCTCGGTAGCAAGCAGGATGCCAAGGACCAGCTCGCATTCTTCCAGGATGCCTCGCGGGAGGTGCAGAAGGCCGCGCGCGAAGGCAAGTGCTGGGATGGCGTTGAGAAGGAGATGAAGTTGCCGAAGTATGCGGCTTGGGGCGGTTACGAAAACAACCTGCCCTTCGTGCTGCGGCGCTACTGCGGGCTTTGGGGTCGCGGCACTTGAAGCTTGGGCGAGGATAGATTTGCCTAGCCTGTGTCGGCGGGCGCGCCCGCCCGCCGGCGAGGCCTGGTGGACCACACCGGCATTCGCTGCCGGAGGCCGCGAATGCCGGTCGCTAGACGGTCTCCTTCTGGGCCTCGCGCGCCCGCTCGCGCTTCTTGCGCTCGTTGGGGTCGAGCCAGCGCTTCCTGAGGCGGATCGATCTTGGCGTCACTTCGACCAGTTCGTCGTCCTGGATATAGGACAGCGCACGCTCCAAGGTCAGACGGAGCGGGGGCGTCAGCGTGAGCGCGTCATCCTTGCCGGCGGCGCGAATGTTGGTGAGCTTCTTGCCTTGGATGACGTTGACGATGAGGTCGTTGTCGCGGGTGTGCTGGCCGACGATCATGCCCTCATACACGCGTGTCTGTGGGTCAATCAGCATCGCGCCGCGATCCTGCAGGTAATAGAGCGAGTAGGCCGTTGCCTCGCCGGTGGCGTTGGCGACCAGTACGCCGGTGCG
This sequence comes from uncultured Alphaproteobacteria bacterium, assembly GCA_963775835.1. Taxonomy (GTDB): domain Bacteria; phylum Pseudomonadota; class Alphaproteobacteria; order Rhizobiales; family Hyphomicrobiaceae; genus AWTP1-13. The sequence goes on from CAVZKV010000026.1 coordinate 180,869, forward strand.
CCGTCCCGTGATCTCGCCCTTGAAGGGCGCGTAGCCATAAAATAGGCGGTTCATCACGGCGGTGCCGCGGGTATCCGTCAACAGTTCACTCTGGTAGCCGATCAGGCCACGCGTCGGCGCCTGGAATACCAGGCGCTGGCGGCCGCCGCCGGAGGGCCGCATCTCGACGAGATCGGCGCGGCGCTCCGAGAGCTTCTGTACGACAATGCCGGAATGCTCATCGTCGACGTCGATGATGACCTCCTCGATGGGCTCCAGTTTTTGCCCCGTCACCGCGTCCGCGCGCAGCAGGACTTGAGGGCGCGACACGGTGATCTCAAAACCCTCGCGCCGCATGGTCTCGATCAGGATGCCGAGCTGTAGCTCGCCGCGGCCCGCCACTTCATAGGCATCCTTGTTGCCTGGCTGCTCGATGACGTGAATCGCAACGTTGCGCTCGGCCTCCTTGAGCAGGCGGTCGCGGATGACGCGGCTTTGCACCTTGTCGCCTTCCTGCCCCGCAAACGGCCCATCGTTGATACGGAACATCATCGCCAGCGTCGGCGGGTCGATCGGCTGTGCCGCAAAGGGCGTCTCGACCGTGGGATCGCAGAGGGTATCGGCAACCGTTGCCTCGGTCACGCCGGCGATGGCCACAATGTCGCCGGCCTCCGCCACGTCGATGGCGGAGCGCTCGAGCCCGCGGAAGGCAAGAACCTTGGTGATGCGCGCGGTTTCGATCAGTGCTCCATCGCGGCGCAGCGCTTTGATGGTCTGATTGGCTTGGATGCTGCCGGAGGTGATGCGGCCGGTGAGAATGCGACCGAGATATGGGTCGACCTCGAGCGTGGTGGCGAGCATGCGGAAGGGTCCATCCTCCACTATAGGTGGGGGCACGTGGCGGACAATCAGCTCGAACAGCGGCCTCAAATCCGCGCGCGGCCCGCCCGGATCGGGGCTCATCCAGCCGTTGCGGCCGGAGCCGTACAACACCGGAAAATCGAGCTGCTGATCGGTCGCGCCAAGGTTGGCAAAGAGGTCAAAAATCTCGTTCAACACGGCGTCGTGGCGTTCGTCGGGGCGGTCGATCTTGTTGATGGCGACGATCGGACACAAACCCTGCTTCAGCGCCTTCGACACCACGAATTTGGTTTGCGGCAAGGGTCCTTCCGAGGCGTCGACCAGGACGATGGCGCCGTCGACCATGTTGAGGATGCGCTCCACCTCGCCGCCGAAGTCGACGTGGCCCGGGGTGTCGACGATGTTTACACGGGTGCCCTGCCAGCTGATGGAGGTGCACTTGGCAAGAATGGTGATGCCGCGCTCGCGTTCCAGATCATTGCTGTCGAGGGCCTGCGCCTCCACCTTCTGATTTTCGCGAAAGGCGCCCGATTGTCGCAGCAAATGATCGACCAGCGTGGTCTTGCCATGGTCCACGTGGGCGATGATCGCGATATTGCGAATGTCCATTGAGGTGTCCTTAAGGAACGGATTGGCCCCCGCGGGCCAAGGGCGCGCGGCCCGGGATGTTGCGGCGCACCAACCTTTGCCGCGCGGGTAGCACATTCTGGCTGATCCCGCCAGCGCGGCCGAGCCACCCGCGCGGCGGCGGAAGCCAAGGCCGAGGGCAGAACCAGCGCCAGCGCCGGACCAGAGCGGCGGCAGGCGCGGTCGGTCCCCGGTCGACCGCGACGGAAGGCCCCGGGGCGGCCGGTCGGAGGAAGGCCGCGTCTTACCCACCCGATTGCTGCCGCACCCGACATGCTTCGCGCCGCGCTTTGAACGCGCGGGGCGCGCGCGCGTCGCGCAGGTCGGGCAAACCCAAGCGCAAATCCCCGGGTGGGCCTGGTTCTTGCTCCGTCTCCCGGGTGGGCGCCGCCGGCGTTCCAAAACGGCACAGGCAAAAGAGGGCCCCATGTTTGAGCGCAACAGGGTCGACAATGCACCCGAGGTGAGCGCCGTGCCGGCCGAGATCACCTTGCTCGACGGCACGCTCATCAAAGGCAAGCTCCTCGTGCCCATCCTCAAGACCGTGGCCGACACCCTCAACGGCGGCACCGCCTTTATCGAGTTCGAACCCTACGGCGGTGAAAAACGCTACATCGCCAAGGCGCAACTTGTGGCCGTCAAACCGGTGGGGGTTCCCAGGGTGCCCGGCCTGCAGTCCCGCCTTCGCGACAGCGGCGAATTCGATCCTTATGCCGTGCTCGGCCTTGCCCACGGGGCAGCCAGAGAGCAGATCCGGGAGGCCTATGTGGCTCTGGCCAAGGCCTATCATCCCGATCGCTACGTCAACGTGGCGCTGCCGCCGGAAGTGGGCGACTACTTGGCCGCCATGGCGCGGCGTATCAACGCTGCACACGCCGCTCTCGAAGCACCGGAAAAGCGCCGGGCCATGCGCCAGGAGCCGATATTCACGTCGCCCGGCCGCTAAACTGCCCGGTTAGGACGCGCGGCCGTTTGCCGGTGCTGCCGCTGCGCTTGCGGGCGGTTGTCGCCAGGGTTTGGCCGTCTGCTCTTCCTTCTGCATGAGTTCGGCCAGCAGCTGATCGATGCGTGGATTCGACGAGCTGACGCGATCTTGACGCGTCCGCTGCCGTTCTTGCCGGCGGCGCGCGCTGCCCGTCGAGCCCGACACTTTGGCCCTGCGTCCGCCCGAAATCAGCAGCGGATGATCGGGTTCCTCGAGATCGAGTTCCTCCAGGAAAGTTTCGCGCAAGGCATAGAACGATTGCAGGATCGCATCGCGCACCAAGGCGCGCGTCTCGGCGTCGGGCGCTTGCGGATTTTTGCGCGGGTCGAGGGTCTGCAGCGCGCGCCGCATGTCGTGCAACGGTGCGTAAGGATAAAGACCCACCAGGTCGCCGGTCTCACCGACGTTCTGATAGACCGAGCGCATGTTATCGATCGTCTCGGACAGCTTACAGAAGGTAACAAGGTAAAGTTCGACGGTCGGCTTCTCGAGCTGAGTATAGGAGAACAGCGCCGATTTGGCCGCAATGATATCGCGCCATTCCTCCTTCAACGCATCGACGAAGCTCGATCGCCTTTGGTAGACGTTGGTGATATAGGCAACTCCGCCGGTGGCGATCAGCAGCGACATGTCACGCAGGAATTCATAGGCGTCCTTGAGCACGGCCTCGAGGCCGGATCCTCTTAATGGCGCAATGTGATCGACGAACTTGGCAAAAAGCGAAATCGCCAGAACCAGGCCAAGCAGCGCATAGACGCGCCGCATGGTGACTTTGAGTGTCGAGCGGGTCATGCAATTCGTTCCCCAAGCGCGATGTTCAGCTCTGTGCGGCCGAAGGATGCAGCATGGGACGATATCCCGCTGAAAGTACGGCAACGACGGAGCGCGGCGTCAGGACCTCAACCTGCCGGCGCCGATTGAGCGGCGTTGCGTTCCCATAGCCGGCCGGCGACCAGGCAAGAAGGCGATCTTCCTGAACGAGATAGCTCGTCGCCTCGGCTACATTCGGCAGCCGAATGAAGGTGCCGACCGGGAGCGCGTGGAGTTGCGCCATAAAGGTATTTTTTTGCCCATGGCGGCCAACGCGTTCGGCCTGCAGGACCAGGTCCATTTCGGGTGCCCGGGCCGGCGCCGGCCAGTTGCGCGCCTGCGCCCACAGCATGGCGAATTGTTCCGCATCGCGGCGCCGGCACTCAAAGCAGGGTCGATGGCCCGCCGCTAGGGCGGTCGCCTCGTCGAGAAAAAACAGCTCCGTGTAGCGATGGGGTTGCATCATGGCGGGGCGGCGTCGATCCTTGAACGCGAGCACGCAGGCGATCCACTGCCTGCTGGCCCAGCGGCGGCTTCCGAGCGTACGGTTGGGCAAATGAAAGGCGCCACCGCGATTGCCCATCAACAGGCCGCGATGCGGTGTGGCGATGATGTCGCCGGCAGGGGTGACGCGGTTCTGGAGCGGCATGCGCTGATCTGGCAAACTTCAAATCGACAACGGAGAGAGAGAATGTCGGATGCAAGCGTGCAAGTGAAGATGGAAGATCGCCCCGATGGCGGCGCAATTGCCACCGTCAGCATCGACAATCAGCGTCGGCTCAACTGTCTTTCCACGCCCATCATCGTCGAGCTTGCCGCCGCCATGACGCGTCTGGCGCCGCACCCGGCGCTGCGCGCGGTCGTACTTACCGGCGCGGGCGCGAAGGCCTTCATCGGCGGCGCTGATCTCAACGAGCTTGGCGGCCTGTGCGCGGACAGCGCGCGCCTTTTCATCACGCGGTTGCACGATGCCTGCAAGGCGATCCGCGACTGCCCCGTGCCGGTGCTTGCGAAAATCAACGGCTACTGCCTCGGCGCCGGCCTCGAGATTGCCGCCAGCTGCGACTTGCGGGCCGCCGCCGACCACGCGCATTTCGGCATGCCCGAGGTGCAGATGGGGATCCCCTCCGTGATCGAAGCCGCGCTGCTGCCGGGCCTGATCGGCTGGGGTCGTACCCGCGAGATGTTGCTGACAGGTAGCCTCTGTTCGGCGGCCGACGCCGCCGCCATGGGCTTCCTGCAGAGGGTGGCACCGGCTGATCGGCTGGACGCGGCGATCGCCGACTGGCTCGGCGGCATTTGCCGGGCGAAACCGCAGGCGATCCGCGCCCAGAAGGCATTGATGAACCGCTGGGAGCGCGTGTCCATCGATGAGGGCATCTACGCCGGCATCGATGCACTCTCGAACGCTTATACCACCGGTGAGCCGCAGGCCGCGATCAAGGCTTTCTTTGCCAACAAGCGCAGCCAATAGGGCGTCTCGCCCGGCTCACCTCTATTGCCCTCACATCATCCCGAGGCGCGGCGTCGGCGCAGCGGCGCGTTCTTCGCCGGCTCGCCGGCCTCGCTGCTGCTGATCTTCAAGCCGAAGTTCCACAGGTTCTCGATGAGCCGCAGCATCTCGGCCTCACGCGCCTTAATTTGCGGAGGCTTCCACTCCGATACCCCGCGCAGCGCTTCATTGAGGGCCGGCAGGGGCGCTGCCGGTGTCTTGAAATAGACCTCGAGCTTGCGCGCGAAGTCCTGATTGCCGGCGCGGTCGTTCTGGGCTTTGGTGACCAGCACCAGGTTCCCCAGCGACTCGGTATAACTTTCGCGCTCGCTGGGGTCCGCAAACCAACCCCGCCATTGACTGTTAGGGTTCGATTTGCGCGGCAGCACGTGCTCGACGCTCATGTCGTCGGGAAACGAAAACGATTGCGGATTGCCCGCCATATGATCGGTCAGCCGCAGCAGCAGGTGCTTGGCGGTCGAGGCGTCGCGGGCATGCAGGTCGCGAAGATTGTACTGCATGGTGCGCACGTCCTGGCGCGAAAAACTGAGCACGCCATTTGCGGCCTTCAGGTCCTCGCCATCGCGGATGGCGGCCGTCACGGCGGCGAACCAGCTCGCGCGCTTGTGGGCACCCAGCCCAAGCAGGCGAATACCAAGGGCCAGGCGGTCCAGTGCAAGCAAGAACCAGGCAAGCTCGGCGGCATCCTCACCCTTCGTTAGGCGCCACAGCAAGGCCGGCGGTAACCAGTCGGAAAATCTTAAGCGATTGAGATAGCTGAGCGTGCGCACGATCGCCGCGGAATGGCTGGAGCCGTGATGGCTGCCGCGGCGCAGATCGTCGAACACGCCCGCGGCGGGTCGCAGCACCCCTTCCAGGAACGGCAGCGCACCGCCGTTGCGTGCGACGATTTCCTTGACGTTCGCGATCACGTGCGCCCCGGCACGCCCGTACATGCTGCGCACGTGACTGAACAGGTTCTCAAATTCATCGCCCAGGCGCTGATCGAGATCCTGCCAAAGCGACGCCGCCTTGGCGGCGGCCTCCGCGGGCACACCGCCCAGAAGCGTTGCTTTCAAAATATCTCTGCGAGCCAAGGGCTTACCCCTGGCATTGAGGATGGTGAACAGCTGGTGGGCACGATCGATATCATTGGTGATGACCGATGCCACACAGCAGTGATCGAGCAGAAAATCGACGAAGAAGGGTCTGTCTGCCACCTCCATATCGCCGAGTTCGGCCGAAAAATGGTCGCGCACGGCGATGATGCGGACCTCGGCGGGAGCCAGGTTGGCACCCGTGGGTTTGATCCGAGTTGCGCCCGGCGCGTGCACGTATTTTTCGAAAAAACCCGCCTCGACCGGCCGCAGCGCGAGCCGCCGCCTGAGATCCCCGCCAATCGCGGTCGCCAGTCGCGCATTGGTGGGCTGACCCTGCTCGGCATCCAGATCGCGCAAGGTGCAGAACAGGATGGTGAGCGAGGTCAGTCGCTGAAAGCCATCAACGATTTCGAGCACCCGCTCGCTGCGGGCGCGTGCCCAGGCCGGAAGCAGGGAGCGCGGGCGATTGCGCTCGATGAACAACATGAAGCTGAGAAAGTAGTCCGTATCTTCCGCAAGCGCTTGGCTGACATCCGCAAACAGTTGACCTGCTTCCTCCGCCGTCCAGGCAAAGGATCGCTGATAGCCGGGTGCCTCAATCGAAATCGGGCTGGCGAACAGCTGGCCGAGGGGCACCGTGCCTGAAGAAAATTGACCAATCATGGAGGACGTGCTCTCGGCTGTGTTTGCCCAATTGTCAGCATGGATCGAGCCGTACTTGCAATTGGCAATCAGGCAGTTGCGCGCGCGATCTTTTTGTGCTGGACGAAGTGCATACGCGCACATCGCCAATGCGGATAAGAACCGAAAAGGACATGAAGAAAAGATGTTTGGCGCCTTATTTGAACTCGCGCGACCCTTGCTGCATGCGCTGGATCCCGAGCAAGCCCATGAGCTGACGCTCAAGGCGCTCGAGGCCGGGTTTTATCCGCGCGCCACGGGCGCCGATGATCCGCGCTTGGCGATCGAGCTTTGGGGAATGCGTTTTTCCAATCCCCTCGGCGTCGCCGCCGGCTTCGACAAGGACGCCCGTGTCGCCGACGCCGTCGTTGCCATGGGCTTCGGCTACACCGAGGTCGGCACCGTCACACCGCGCCCGCAGGCGGGTAATCCTCGGCCCCGTATCTTCCGGCTGAGCGGCGACCGAGCCATCATCAATAGGCTGGGCTTCAACAACGCCGGACACGCCGCAGCCTTAGCGCGCCTGAGCCGGCGGTCCCCGTCTGCCGGTATCATCGGCGTCAACGTCGGCGCCAATCGCGCTGCGGTGGATCGCGCCTCGGATTACGTTGCCGGGATTCGCGCCTTCAGCGATGTCGCCGCCTACCTCACCGTCAATGTGTCCTCACCCAACACGCCTGGCCTGCGCGACCTGCAAGCGCCGGCCCAGCTCGACACGCTTTTGCAACGGGTGCTTGCGGCGCGCGAGGAGCTGGTCGCTGTTGGCAAGCCGCGTCGACCCATCGTGGTCAAGCTGGCCCCCGACATCGCCGAAGCCGATTTGCCAGGCATCGTTGAGGTGGTCGTGGCGCGAGGCCTCGAGGGCATCGCCGTCGGCAACACCACGCTTGCGCGCACGGGCCTAACCGATGCGCGGCAGGGCGCCGAAGCGGGTGGCCTATCCGGTCGGCCGTTGTTTCATCGCTCGACGGTCGTTCTCGCCCGCGCGCATCAGCTTGCTCGCGGTGCCGTTCCCCTGATCGGCATTGGTGGGATTGATTTCGGGAGCGGCGGCCTTCGCCAAGATCGAAGCTGGCGCCACACTGCTGCAGCTCTACACCGGGCTCGTGTACGAGGGTCCCGCGCTCATTTCGCGCCTGAAGGCAGAGCTCGTTGCCCATCTCGAGCGCGCTGGCTACGCCAGCGTCGGCGATGCCGTGGGACGCCGCGCGGCGGCATGGGCCGCCAAGTCCCTTGCCATGCTGTAGCCGTTCGGTGCCAAGCAAAACGCTTTTTGCGCGACCGCGGCGACCACCAGTTTCCCCAGTTGCAAGTTGGCCGCTTTACCTCCGCCTCCAACTCACGCGAGACGCGCCGTCACGCTCAGCAAGTGGGAGGCGGTTATGCTCACGCAGCTTGCAATCCTCGCCGCCGGCAGCGCCGGCTTTGTCAACGCCCCGTGGTGGTTCTGGCTCGTTGCCGCCCTAGCCTTGGCCGTCCTCGGTCTCACCGATCCCGACAAGGTGCATCCTCGCTACGCCGACGGCGGCATCGCCCAACTCCTCGTCGCCGACAGCCTGGCGCGCTTTGCCTCTGCCTGCGCTGCCTCCGCCGCCGCCTTTGCGGCCGGCCGGCTCGCGGCTTCGCTCATGTTTCCTTGAGGCCGTTGCCCTGAGGCACCTTGGCCCCCGCGGGCGGCTGCGCCAGCCCGCGGCTTTGCACTAGCCGGGCGGCACCGGCGGCAGGGCAGCAATCTCCTTGATAAGCTTTTGAATGAGCAGCTGCCCGAACAATTCAAAATTTTGCGCCTCCAAGACGAAGGCGCCGGGGCCGCCGATGACGTTGTTCTCGTAGTAGGCCGTCAGTCCCCCCGGTGGATGCGTGTGCATCGGATTGGTCGGCAGGGGAATCTCGCTGAGGATGACTAGGCCGTTGATAATGACGCCGCGCTCGATGGCTGCGTCGCGGGCCAAGGTGACGTCGCGTCCGGAATTGTTGGTGCCGTCTCCGGACACATCGATGATTTGTCGGGGCGCTCCGAACGGGCTGCGCGACAACAAATTCATGCTGAAATCGATGGCCGCGCCGATCGCCGTTCGTCCCATGAACGATCGCGGCGCGTCGCGAATGCGATCGGCGACCTCCTTGGCTTCGCCCGGGCTACCTACCCGCGTCCATTCGACGATCACCCGTTGATCCTGATCGCTCGCCCACTCCATGTAGCAGATGGCGATGCGGCCGAAGGCGCCAGCTTGCATGGCGCGCACGACGCGGGGATCGACGATTGCGGCAGCATAACCGTCGCGTTGCAGGCGAAATTTCTTATCGTCGACGCTGCGCGAGATGTCGGCGGCGAGCACCAGCAGCAAATCGACCTGGCCATCTTCCGCCGCGGCGGGCTGCCGCGACCAAACGCCGATCACGACGGCCAGTGCGACAACGATCGCCGCCATGTCCCGTGCCATGACGCCTCTCCTCATCGGTAAATGAACCTCAACGACAGACTAGGCCAGAAGGTTCAAAGCGGTCGAGCCTTCTTCGTTACGTGCCACGGCCGCGGCATCGGGCGCCAAAGCCCTGAAAGGTAAAAAGCAGGCCGCGGACAGGCCAATTCGGGAGCTCAAATGCTGTCGTTGCAGCGGATAATCTCGGATCTGAGAAAGCCGAGCTGGGTGGTGAGCTCACGGTCGAGGTTGCCTTGACCGAACCGGCACTGCGTTTTGATGAAGCGTAGGTCGACATCGAAGCCGAGCAGGTCTTTGAGCTGTCGGCGCATGCCATCGGGAAGTTCACCGCCAAAAAGGGCACTTGCCTGCTCGATCACGCTGCAGATTTCGCCCACGAACTCAGGCCCGGCCGTGCGCATCTTTTCAACGGCTTTGGCCTGCGCCTCGAGCGAGGCCAAGTAATCCTTGCTGCATTGGCGCCGTACGCCGGATTCGGGCAAGGGGGGCGTGCCGAACGGAAGCTGCGCGGTCGCTGGACCGGCCAGAACGGCGGCCAGCGCGACTGCGAATAGCAAGGCTGGTGACCGCATCGCTTTGTCCCCATCCCGGCGAGGCCCATAGCAGCCCCAGATGGTAGCCGCATATGGCCCCGCAGATAGCACCCGCTGATGGCACCCATGCCGGTGGCGTGCCGCATTAGACCGGACGACGCGGCCAGCGGGGTGAAAGAGATCCGACATTCATGTCGGGATGTGGGCGCAAATCATTACCGGGCAGTAATGTCCGACGGCGTCGGCGCTGGGGCCGGCGCGGCTTGAACGGGTCGGCGCCGCGCACTAGCCTTTGGGCTTGCGAGCGGCCCGCCGCCGTCAGGTCCTGGAGAAGCCCGCCATGCTAGATCGACCCAGCAAAGTTAGAGCTTACCGAACCTTTATCGATGGCACCTGGTGCGATGCCGCCTCCGGCAAGTCGTTTGAGACCTTTGATCCCTATACGGGCGAGGCCTGGGCCACGATTCCCGAATGCGACAAGGCCGATGTGGACCGCGCCTGCGAGGCGGCCGCGCGCGCCTTCGAGGCGGGCCCTTGGTCGGCCATGACCGCGACCGCGCGCGGCAAAATAATGCGCCGCATCGCCGGGCTGATCGAGACGCACGCCCTGCATTTGGCCGAGATCGAGGTGCGCGACAATGGCAAGCTAATGTCTGAGATGCATGCGCAGACCAAGTATCTGCCGGAGTGGTTCTACTACTACGGCGGGCTTGCCGATAAGATCCAAGGCGCCGTGGTGCCCGCCGACCGGCCGGATCATTTCAACTATATCTTGCGTGAACCCGTTGGCGTGTGCGCCTTCATCACGCCGTGGAATTCACCGTTGATGCTGGTGGGCTGGAAGCTGGCACCCGCGCTGGCGGCGGGCTGCACGGTTGTTCTGAAGCCTTCGGAATTCACCTCGGCTTCGCTGCTTGAATTCATGAAACTGGTGATTGAGCCGGCCGAGCTGCCGCCCGGCGTCATCAATGTTGTCACGGGCTACGGCGCCGTCGTCGGTGAACCGCTGGTGACGCATCCGAAGGTCGCCAAAGTTGCCTTTACCGGCGGCACCGTGACGGGCGCGCGTGTCAACGAGCTCGCGGCCAAGTCCTTCAAGAAAGTCTCCTTGGAGCTCGGCGGCAAGTCGCCCAACATCGTGTTCGACGACTGCAACCTCGACGATGCCGTGAGCGGCGCGGTGTCGGGTATCTTCGCGGCCACCGGGCAGACCTGCATCGCCGGCTCGCGCCTGCTGCTGCAAGATACGATTCACGACCGCTTCGTGGAGAAACTGGTGGCGATGGCGCAGATGGCGAGGCTTGGCGATCCCGGCAAGCTCGACACCCAGGTCGGTCCGGTGACGACACCGGCGCAGTACCAAAAGATTTTGTCCTATATCGACATCGCCAAGGGCGAGGGTGCCACCTGCGTCCTGGGCGGTGGGCCGGCAGGTAAGGAGGACGGGGGCGGGAAATACTTCGTCAAGCCCACCATTTTCACCGGCGTCAACAATAGGATGCGTATCGCCCAGGAAGAGGTGTTTGGTCCGGTGCTTTCCGTCATCAAATTCAAGGACGAGGATGAGGCGGTGAGGATCGCCAACGACATCGCCTACGGTCTGGGCGCCGGCGTGTGGACCCAATCCATCAAGCGCGCCACCACAATGGCAAAACGTATTCGTGCTGGCACCGTGTGGGTCAACACTTACCGCGCCGTGAGCTTCACGATGCCCTTCGGCGGCTACAAGGCTTCGGGCCTCGGCCGCGAGAACGGCATCGAAGCCATCGAGGGATACCTGCAGTCAAAGAGCGTGTGGATCAACAACGGCGCCGGCGGCGGTAACCCCTTCATCATGAAAACATCATAATGCGTCGCCAAAAGCGCGCCGGCGGGATGCCGGATCGCGCGCAAAAGTACCACTGCGCCGGCGGGCGCCGTTGGTGGGCCGAACTCTTGGTCGCCCGCGCCTTGCGCGCGTGCGGTGCCGCTTGCGGCCGTGCCGGCGTGATGCTCGGCGATGCTCTCGGGAGGCGACAAGCAGCCGGGCAAGCCATCGCTCCCGCTTAGCGCCGCGAAGGGTGTAGCATCAGCGTCGCCTGCTGGCGAGGGCAGGCGGGACAAACAGGGTGACAGACGGTGGCCTTCAACAGCTTCGGTATCGTCGGCGGAGGCGCTTGGGGAACCGCGCTGGGCCAGACGCTGCGGCAGGCCGGTCGCGACGTCATGCTTTGGGCACGCGAGAGCGAAGTCGTCGATGAAATCAACGCTGAGCACCGCAATACGCCGTTTCTGCCGGGCGTGAGCCTTGTTGCGGGGTTGCGGGCGACCGGCAACCTTGCCGACGTTGCCGGGCAAGAGGTGCTGCTGATGGTCGCCCCGGCCCAGCACGTGCGCGCTCTTGCCACGGAGCTGGCGCCCCATCTGCCCGAGGGCAGGCCGGTCGTCATTTGCGCCAAGGGACTGGAGCGGGCGACGTCCAAGTTGCTCGGTGAGGTGCTCGCCGAGACCTTGCCACGGGCAACGCAGGCCGTGCTGTCGGGGCCGAGCTTTGCTGCGGACGTTGCGCGCGGTCTGCCCGCGGCCCTCAGTCTCGCAAGCTTGGACGAAGGCCTCGGCCGATCGCTTGCCGCCGCCATCGGCTATCGGCATTTGCGCATCTACTGGGCAAATGATCCCGTCGGGGTGCAGCTCGGGGGAGCCGTCAAAAACGTGCTGGCAATCGCCGCAGGCATCGTTGAGGGCAAGGGATTCGGTGCCAGTGCCCACGCCGCCCTGGTCACGCGCGGCTTTGCCGAGCTGCGCCGTTTCGGTGAAGCCCTGGGGGCAAGGCCCGAGACGCTCATGGGCCTATCGGGGCTCGGTGATCTCTTGCTCACCTGCGGTAGCCCGCAATCGCGCAACATGAGTCTCGGCCGCGCGCTGGGCCAGGGGCAGGCGCTGGACCAGGTCTTGGGAAATCGCCGTTCCGTGGCGGAGGGCGTCTATACGGCGGCGGCCATCGTCAAGGTAGCAACCGAAAGGGGTATCGACATGCCGATCGCGGGGGCCGTACAGGCCATCGTCGCCGGCACCAGCAGCGTCGAGGCCGCCATCGAGGCCTTGCTGTCGCGGCCGCAACGCGCGGAAAGCTAGCCCAAGCGCAAGGGAGCCCCGGGGCCGTGGGCGGGCCGCGTCATCATTCGAGGCTGATGCCGCGGCCAAGGCCTTCGACGGCCGCCGCGGCGCCGTCACCTCAAGACGATGTCGTGCCTTGCAAATTGCAGACCCTCGGTGCGGGCCAAAACAGCTGAGACATGCGGGACCCCGCCCTAATTGGCCCCGTCCAGCAGTCGGCGCGCGATCACCTGGGCTTGGATCTCGGCGGCTCCCTCGAAGATGTTGAGAATGCGCGCATCACACAACACGCGGCTCACCGGGAATTCCAGCGCAAAGCCGTTGCCGCCGTGGATCTGCACGGCGCTGTCGGCATTCGCCCAGGCGATCCGCGCGGCGAGCAGCTTTGCCATTCCCGCTTCGAGGTCGCAGCGACGCCCGCCATCCTTCTCACGCGCGGCATAATAGGTGAGCTGGCGCGCAATCATGGTCTCGACGGCCATCATCACGATCTTGTTGGCAACACGCGGGAAGGCATAGATGGCCTTGCCGAACTGGTGGCGCCCCAGGGCATAGCCGAGAGCGAGGTCCATAGCCGATTGTGCGACCCCAATTGCGCGCGCGGCCGTCTGGATCCGGGCGGCTTCGAAGGTCGTCATCAGTTGCTTGAAGCCTTGGCCCTCTACGCCGCCGAGGAGCTGCGTCGCCGGTACTTCGAAAGCATCGAAGGAGATGTCGAACTCCTTCATGCCGCGATAGCCAAGGACCTCGATTTCGCCGCCCGACATGCCCTCGGCCGGGAAGGGATTGGTATCATCGCCACGCGGCTTTTCGGCGAGCAGCATGGAAAGGCCCTTGTAGCCGGGTGCGTCGGGATTGGTACGCACCAGCAAGGTCATCATGTCGGCGCGGACCGGATGCGTGATCCAGGTCTTCTGGCCCGTCACCCTGTAAACGTCACCCTCGCGCACCGCGCGCGTTTTGAGCGAGGCGAGGTCGGAGCCTGTGTTCGGTTCCGTGAACACCGCGGTTGGCAGCAATTCCCCTGTGGCAATTCTTGGCAGGTATTTGCGCCTTTGCTCGTCGGTCCCGGCGACCAGGATCAGCTCTGCGGCAATCTCCGACCGCGTTCCAAGCGAGCCGACCCCGATATAGCCTCGCGAGAGCTCCTCGGAGACGACGCACATCGCCTCCTTGCCGAGGCCAAGCCCACCAAACTCCTCCGGCAACGTCAAGGCAAACACGCCAAGCTCGCCCAGTTTGTTTAGGACCTCGCTCGGAATGTAGGTATTCTTCAGGTGCCACTCCTGCGCATAGGGCAACACTTCGGCTTCGGTGAAGCGGCGCATCTGCGTGCGCATCTCGTTCAAGGTGTCGTCGAGACCGGTATCGCCGAAGGTGGTGACGTCGGGCTGCTCGGCGATGATCGACGCCAAGCGCGCCCTGACCGCGCCGCCGGTGCCTTGATCGATCAGCCCCGCGACCTGCTGCTCGAAGCCATGGGCCTCCACCCGCGTCACACCAAGATCGGCCAGCCGTACCGTTTCGCTCTGGCTCATCGGGATGCCGCCGGCGATCTGGGCAAGGTATTCGCCAAAGCCGGCGCTGAGCAGCAGACGCTCGGTTTCGCCAAACCGGTCTGACGCCATCAGGCGCCGCCCCCAGCCCAGCATCTGGCGTAGGGCTTCGACATAGGTGGCGAGCCAGGCAAGTCCGTGCAGCGCGGCCTGTGCCGCCTCCGGCTCGCCGGGTCCGGTCGCGGCCCTTTTTACGCCGACCCTGGCCAAGTGGAACAGGCGTTCCGCCGCGCTAACGGCGTCGGTAGAGGCCTCAAGCAGGCGAACGCCTGGCTCCGGCCCAGTCGGCACGACGGTCATCACGGCTTGGCTCCTCGCGGGCGGGCGCTGCGCCGCAACATAGCGGGCTCGACGCTGAGCGCAACATCGCGAAAGTTAGCGCCAGGGCCGACTAGCTGGCGTTGGTCTCGCCGCGCAGCGCCCGCAAGAGACGGTCGACCGCCCCCGCGTGTCGCCGGGCATCGACGCTGACGACCGACACTTCCGCTTCCTCGCCCCCCCAGTCTTGGACCCCGGGCGTCGCCCCGCTCTCGGGAGGCTCGTGGCCTTGCCTCGCTGGCAAACCCGAGGGCGCAGGCAAGGCGGCCGAGCGCCGTGGCTGGCGTCCATTCGATGGCGCGAGCAGCGGGGTAAGCGCCACGAACGACACGCTGGCCTCCTCCTCGCTCGGCGGCGATTGTCGGGCCAGCCCTCGCGGCCCTGCCCCGTGCGCGTCGTCATCGTTGCCCTGGCGGCGTGCCAGGCCAGGATCGAGGTCGCTCGAAGACGTCGATGGGCGCGGCGCCGTCGCGCCGGACGCATCGATCGGGCCGCTGCGCTGTCGCGCCTCGATCGCCGCGTTCACATTCATCCAGGCGCGGTAGAGGGGATTTGAGCGCAGCAGCCCCGCTTCGAGCCTGGCGATCTCGCCGGCCTCTGCACCTGCCGTGGCGCTGCAACGCAGCAGCGCCTGCCAGCCCTCGTCCGTCGCCAGTGCGCTCTCCAGACGTTCGCGCGCGCGCCGTAGCGCTTTGAGCTTGCTCATCTCATCAACGGATGTCACGGAACCCCCTCCTGCCGCTCCTCAACCGTCCCTGCGCTTGGCCATGCTAGCGCATGCGGCGGTCGCCGTTGGAACACGACACGACTGTAGGCCTATTTTGCGCGCCGCACTATCCTCGTGCCCCCGGCTCAGATTACGGCGGCCTGTCGGCTCGACGTCTGTCCTATCAGCGCCTAGGTTCGGCGCCCGCGGCGTCGCGCCAGTCAAGGGCCGCTGCACAGCTTGGAAACTCAGGAGCAGGCATGTTCTCTCGCCACCTGAAACCCGTTGCCATCGCCTTCCACGAAACCTTTGCCGACAGCGGCTTTTCCATGGCCGGAGCGGTGGCGTACTCGTTCGTGCTGTCGCTGTTTCCCTTTTGCATCTTTTTGGGTGCACTGGCGGGGTATTTTGGGGGCGAAGCCTTAGCGCAAGCCGCAGTCCAACAGCTCTTGCAGCTGGCGCCCGCGCCCGTGGTCGAAGCCATCGCCCCGGAAGTGATGCGCGTCATGGGCCAAAGCCGGTTCGGCCTGTTGACGGTTGGCGCCCTGATTGCCCTTTTCTTTGCCACCAGTGCGGTTGAAAGCCTGCGCGCGGCGCTCAACATCGCCTACCGTGTGAAGGAAAAGCGCTCCTATCTGTGGTGCTTGGCGCAAAGCGCGGTTTTCGTCATCCTCAGCGCCGTCGGTATACTTGCCCTGACCTGGGGCGTAGTCGTTGGCCCGCAGATGGCCGCTGGTCTAAAGCCGAGCTGGCTTCTGTGGCTTACCGATCAAGGCTGGACGGCGCTGTTTGGTCGTTATGGGATCGTCGTCATCGCCATCGGCGGTCAATTGCTCGCCTATCATCTATGGCTTGCCGCCGGGTCGCGCGGTCTGGGCGACGTCTTGCCAGGCGTCTTACTGAGCTTACTGTTGTGGATTGCCGCGGCGCACCTGTTCGGGTCGTGGCTCAGCATTAGCGACTATTCCCGGTTCTATGCCGGCCTCACGCAGATCATGAGCGCGCTCGTGTTTTTTCAGGTTTCCGCGGTTGTGGTCATACTCGGTGCCGAGCTCAACCGAGGCATTTTGGAGATGCGACGCAGGCTCGCCGAATAGGCCCGCCCTCACGCCGATAACTTGCGGGCAATGATGATGGCCTCGTCCAGCGTGAAAAACAGCACGCCGCCCTCGCTGCGCGGCTTGAGGAAAGCTTGCAACGCCGGCGAGGCCTCCTGCAGAATGGAACGCAGGCGCTCGAGCGTCGGGCCGCTACAGCCCATCCGCGTTGCCCATGGCTCGAACTCCATTTCCTTGGGCGCACGCTCCTTGTGCACAATCCGCAAGCCCGCATCCTCGATCAATTCTCTCCATTCGGTCATGCCGAGACAGCGGCTGTGGCTCGGATCGCGCATGCGCTCGAAGGTGTTATAGATGAGCGCAGCATCCCGTAGCTCGATGGGCACGAAGCCCGGGGTCAATTCGGCGTCCGGCTCGATGTTGTCGGCTAGCGCAAAGGTGCCACCGGGCTTGAGGACGCGCTCGACCTCCGCCACGAACGTCGGAATGTCGGGAAAATGATGCGGGGCGATGCGGCAGGTCACCAGGTCGAAGCGGGCGTCCTCAAACGGCAGCGCCTCGGCGTCTGCAAGGGCCGTCTCGAGGTTGGCAATCCCCTTCGCCGCCGCCAGCTTTGCCGCCTCATTGAGCATCGGTTGCGTCAGATCGCTCGCGATCACGCTCGCCACGTGCGGGGCAAATGCCAGCGCGGTGTGGCCGGCGCCGGTGGCGACGTCGAGGGCGTGCCAATGCTTCTCGGGTTGCACGAGCTCGACGAGGCGCCCAAGGCTTGCGCCTTTGGCGTGCACCGTCGAGGTGACGTAGGCGGCCGCGTGGGCCCCAAATTGGTCCTGAACCAGGGACTTGTTCATGGTGCTATCTCCGCCGGCACCCCAAACTATCATAATGCAAAGCGCGCCGCCCACCCCTAGGGCGCTGCCGGCGTCGCCGCACCGGACCCAACCGCGCCCCCCGTTGCGCCTTCGCCTTGCGCGCCCCGACCGCACGGGCCTGCCTTGGGTCTCGCCGGCATCGCCAAGAGCTTGAGCGAGACCTTCGTTGTCGACCCGTGGCGCAAAGTTTCAGCCGCTCTTGCGGACCGCGAGCGGCGACCGCGGCGGGCTGGGGCAATTGCGTTTTCTCCTCTCGCCTCGCGGCCGTGCTCTGCCCCTCCCCCGGGCATCTCGCCTGCTCTCCCCGCGTGCGTCAGCCAGCACCCAGGTTCAGCCGAAGAGCGCATAGGTGCCCGTCGAGAAGGCGGCGGGCTTGCCGCCGGCTTCGCCCACCTCGCAGACGCAGAATGCGAGCGACTTGCCGAGGCGCATCAGCTTGGCCTCCAACAGGGCGTCCACTTTGCTGATGGGGCGCATGTAGCTGATGGTGAGGTCGACGGTCGTGCAGGGCCTAAAGGCGCCGCTCGCGGCAGCAAGCGCGATGACCATGGCGGTGTCGGCGCCGGTGATGAGCGCCTGCCCGCACAGCATGCCGCCCGTGCGGCAGAGCTCCGCCGAAAATGGCAAGCGTAGCCTGGCGGACTCGGAACCTATGGCCTCAACCTTGATGCCGCTCGCCAGCACCCATGGCGCGAAGTTTTGCGCAAGAACGGCGTTGGCCGCTTCGGCCGTGAGCTGGGGCATGGGAAAGGATCCGCGATTTCCTGACAGGCAAGGGGGTACTGAGCGTAACGCGCTGCCACTGCCCCCGGGTCTTATACGGGGAGGCGGGTAAACGGCAACAGCCGGCGTGAGCCGCGGCGGTGGGGCCATGTTTTTTTGGCTGCAAGGGCGGCTCCGGGTGGGGACCACAGCGCGTAAAGCATCCGGGTTTTGCAGGTTCGGTTCGAGCTGGCTCCGGGCTGGCTCTGGCTTGGGCCCGGGTTTGGCATTGTGCGAGCGAGCCCGTCGCGAACGCTCCTGCGTGTTTCCGCTTGTGCGCAAACGCGTGGCCTTGCGAGCATGACGCTGCGTCCATCGACCCTAGCAGCGATGCCAGGCTATTTGCCGCGTGCGCGCACTCCGGCGATGGGTCCATCGGCTCCCATCGGGACCACCAGGTATTCGATCTCGACGCTCCCGGCCTTCTCAAACACCAGCGTCCCCTTGATCTTTTGCCCGGCCTGCAAGGGTTGCTTTAGGTCCATCAGCATCAAATGATGGGAGAACGGCTTGAGGACAATGCTGGCCCCCGACTTGAGGGCGATGCCGGGATTGACCTGGCGCATCATGGCAACGCCATTGACGATCTGAATCTCGTGAATTTCCAGGCTCCCTGAGACCTCCGTGGAGCCGCCAACCAAGCGGTCGGGCTCGCTGCCCGTATTGATCAGGGTCATGAAACCGCCACCAACCTTGGAGCTTTCGGGGGTGGCGCGCGTCCAGGGCGCGACGACCTTGATCTTTCCGGTGCTAAATTCTGCAACTTGCGCGTGCCCGTCCGACACGAGCGCCGTCACCGCCAGCGCCAGCGGTGCACCCCACCGCAAAGCTCGCAGGCCGTTCATCGCTGCTCATCCTTCGAAGGCTCGGCGCCAATGGCGCCGCTCAGGTGTTTGCCAAGCAGGACCACCGCGCGCCCGTTCCATGCTGCCGAGTTCGATCGGCTCGAAACCGCAGCTTTCATAAAACCGATTGTTGCGCATGCCCTTGCCGGTAACAACGTGAACGCCGGCGGCGCCGCCGGCGGCGGCGAGTGCCGCAAAGGCATCGATCAGCGCTCTGCCGATGCCGCGGCTGCGATAGGCAGGGGCAAGATTAATATGCAGGTGCGCCGGGAACCGACGGCAATGGGCGGCAAAGTGCGTGCAATAGTAGTCAAGATCGCAGAACCTCGGCTGCTCGGCGGGATTTTCCAGGCTTCCGACGAGGTAGCCGGCGACCGTTTCGCCGACGATGGCCACCAAGACGGGATCGCCGGGCGCGTCCAGATAGCGCTCGAGCCAACGATAGCGGAACCAATCCCGGTCCGGTCCGGGCACAAAGGTGCGGCCGCTCGCCTCGAAGAAGATCATCTCCACTTGCTGCCGCCAGGCCGGTGGCAGGTTGCTTGTCACGACGATCTCGGCATCGACGATCTCAGGACGAACGGCCGCGCTCCTAAGACCCGATGCAGGGGGTTGCGGTCCGCTATGGTCTGGCACGGTGCTCTTCCAGGCGCGGCATGATTTCGACCAAATTGCAGGGGCGGTGCCGGTTGTCGAGCTGGTGGCGCAGGATGCCCTCCCAGGCATCCTTGCAGGCGCCCGGCGAGCCCGGCAGACAGAAGATGTAGGTCCCGCCCGCTAGTCCGGCACAGGCGCGCGATTGGATGGTGGATGTGGCCACCTTCTGAAATGAAATCATGTGAAAGACGGTCGAGAAGCCCTCGATTTCCTTTTCGAACAGAGGTTTGACGGCCTCCGGCGTGACATCACGACCCGTGAACCCCGTGCCACCGGTCGAAATCACCACATCGACGTTGGGATCGGCTATCCAATCCTTCACCTTGGCCGCAATACTGACCGCCTCGTCCTTGACGATGGCGCGATCGGCGACCTCGTGGCCTGCGGCCAGGATCATTTGAGCCAAGCTGTCGCCGGACTTGTCATCCACCGCGCTACGCGTGTCCGAGACCGTCAACAGCGCAATGCGTACGGCAACGAATGGGCGCTTTTCGTCAATTCTGGCCATGTCGCGGTCTCCGTCTCGATGAGCCCTCTAACGTCGCGGGCAGGCCCCCGCATGGCTCGGCCGAGCCGCGGCTTGGGCGCCAAGCCCGCCAGAGCACAAACATCACCCCTCCAGCAACGCCTTGATGGCAAGCAGATCCCGCCAGGCAAGCCGCTTGGCGGCCGGCGTCCGCAACAGGTAGGCCGGATGCAGTGTGGCCATGGCCTGGGCGTCATGCGTCCCAACCAGGAG
Organism: uncultured Alphaproteobacteria bacterium; assembly: GCA_963775835.1. Classification (GTDB taxonomy): domain Bacteria; phylum Pseudomonadota; class Alphaproteobacteria; order Rhizobiales; family Hyphomicrobiaceae; genus AWTP1-13. The sequence goes on from CAVZKV010000026.1 coordinate 200,990, forward strand.
CGCCCGCCGCTTGCCGCGGATGCGCATGATGCCATCGGTCACGTCCAACAGGTGCTTGGCTGCCGCACCGCCGAGAAGGGCCACGACCTTGGGCGCAACCAGCTCGATCTGGCGCTCGAGGAACGGGCGGCAGACCTGGGCCTCCTGCGGGGTGGGCGTGCGGTTGCCCGGCGGGCGCCAGTACACAATGTTGGTGATGTGGACGTCCTCTTCCTGGAGGCCAATGGCGGCCAGCATCTTGTCCAAGAGCTGGCCCGCGCGCCCCACGAACGGCTTGCCGGCCAGATCCTCATCCCGCCCGGGCGCCTCCCCAATCAGCATCAGCGCCGATTTGGTCGCCCCGCGATAAAAACAGAGGTTCTTGGCCGTGGCCTTGAGACTGCAGCCCTCGAAGTCCGCCAGGGCGATTTCGAGGTCTTGCAGCGACTGAGCGGCGCGGGCGACGCCTCGTGCCCCCATGATGGCAGCGTCCGGCAGCACGGCGGCAAAGGGCCGCTGCACGCCGCCGGGGGCCGCCGAGGGTGGCGCCGCGCGCGGCGGCAGGTCTGGGGTCCGGGCCACCGGGGATGGCGGCGACCGGCGAGGCTGGTTTGGCGCCGGGGCAGGCAGTGCCGGCGCGGCCGGCATCGGTGTGGCCGTCGGCAAGCGAAACTGGCGCCCCGGGGCCGCGTCGCCCCGCTCGAGCCAATCGATGGGGGCTTCGCCGAGCGCCTCATCGGCGCCCATGTCGCGGTACCAGCCCAGCAGGGCCGCCAGATCGGCATGGTGGTGCTCATCGGTCATGGGCGCAATCTATGCCAGCCGGCCGCCATTTGCAGCAAAGCCCTGCGCGCGCAAAGGCCGACCTTGACGCGCCGGGCGGCCTCGACCTATCGAACCAGGCACCGATGGCTTGAGGAAAATGCCGATGGCGCTCGCGGATGCTCACAGTTCGCCCAGGGAGGCGATGGAGTTCGATGTCGTGATCGTCGGCGCCGGCCCTGCCGGCCTAGCCGCCGCAATCCGCCTGAAGCAGCTTGCCGCCAACGCCGAAAGGGACCTGTCAGTTGTGGTGCTGGAGAAGGGTTCCGAGGTCGGCGCCCACATCCTCTCGGGGGCGGTGATCGATCCGATCGGGCTCAATGCGCTCGTTCCGGATTGGCGGGCGAAGGGCGCACCGGTCGAAACGGCGGTGACCGACGATCGCTTTTATTACCTCGGGCCGGCAGGCCGGTTGCGCATACCCAACATCGTCATGCCGCCGCTGATGCGCAATCACGGCAACTATATCGTTAGTTTGGGCAACCTATGCCGTTGGCTCGGCGAGCAGGCGACCGAACTCGGGGTTGACGTCTACCCCGGCTTCGCCGCGGCCGAGCTCCTTTACGATGAGCGCGGCGCCGTCAGCGGCGTCGCCACCGGCGACATGGGAGTAGGCAAAGCCGGCGAGCCAACGGCGCGCTTCAGCCGGGGCATGGAGCTCAAGGGCAAGTACACCATCGTTGCGGAAGGCGCGCGCGGATCTTTGACCAAGACGCTGACCGCCAAGTTCGGCTTGCGCGAGGGTTGCGAGCCCCAGAAGTTCGGGCTGGGCCTCAAGGAGCTGTGGGAGGTGGCGCCGGAGCGCCACCGCCCGGGCCTCGTGCAGCACACGCTTGGTTGGCCTTTGGATGACCGCACGGGGGGCGGTTCCTTCCTCTATCATTACGGCGCCAACCTGGTATCGGTCGGCTTCGTCGTGCATTTGAACTATGCCAATCCCTACCTGTCGCCCTACCACGAATTCCAGCGCTTCAAATCCCATCCGCTGATCGCGCCGACATTCGAGGGCGGCCGGCGCATCGGTTATGGCGCGCGCGCTCTGACCGAGGGCGGCCTGCAATCGATTGGGCACCTCACCTTTCCTGGCGGCGTGCTCGTCGGCTGCGCGGCCGGGTTTATGAACGTGCCGCGCATCAAAGGCTCGCATAACGCCATGCTGTCCGGCATCGCCGCCGCCGAGGCCGCGTTCGCCGCAATCGTGGCCGGTCGTGGCAACGACCGCCTCGAGGCCTATGCAGCGGCGGTGGCATCGGGACCGATCACGCGGGATTTACGCCGGGTGCGCAACGCCAAGCCGATGCTGTCGAAATTCGGTACGCTGATTGGCACGGCGCTCTCAGGGGTCGATATGTGGGCCAACACGCTGCTCCCGGGCGTGGGCTTCGGCTACACCCTCAAGCACGGAAAGCCCGACCATGCGACCTTACAGAGGGCCAGCACGGCGCGGTCGATCGAATATCCAAGGCCCGACGGCACCTTGACGTTTGACCGCCTCACCAACCTGTCGTTCTCGGCGACGAACCACGAAGAGGACCAGCCGCCGCACCTCAAGGTGCGCAATCCGGTCCTGCAAAAGCAATCCGAACATGATGTCTATGCCGGCCCCTCCACCCGCTATTGCCCGGCTGGGGTCTATGAGTGGCTCGAAGAGGCCGGCAAGCTGCGCTTCCAGATCAACGCCCAAAACTGCGTTCACTGCAAAACCTGCGACATCAAGGATCCCAACCAGAACATCGATTGGGTGGTGCCGGAAGGTGGCGGCGGCCCGAACTATTCAGGCATGTGAGTCGCCAGGCACAGCTAGTGAGAGAAGGAGGGGACATGCCCGCCGACAAACTACATCCCGACGCGCAAAGGGTCTGTGACATGATCATCGCCTCCGGCCGGCCGCCGATTGAGACGCTGACGCCGGTCGAGGCGCGTGCCGTCTATTTGGCGTCCAAAGCGATCCTGCAACCCGACCCGGAACCCGTCGCGGAGGTGAAGGACCTGAGCGCGCAGGGGCCGGCCGGGCCAATTCCTTTGCGTCTTTATCGTGGCCGGCCGGCCACCGCAACGGACGCGCAAGCCGTCGTCGTCTACTTCCACGGCGGCGGCTGGGTAATCGGCGATCTGGAAAGCCACGACCAGCTCTGCCGCGCCCTTGCGAACGCGGTGCCGTGCACGGTCATTGCCGTCGACTATCGGCTGGCGCCGGAGCACAAGTTTCCAGCCGCCGTGGAGGATGCGATTGCAGCGACCCGCTGGATTGCCGACAACGCCGACCGGCTCAAGGTGGATGCCAAACGCCTTGCGGTTGCCGGCGACAGCGCGGGGGGCAATCTGGCCACCGTCGTGTCAATCGCGGCGCGCGACAGCGGCGGGCCAACACCGGTGCTTCAAGTCTTGATCTACCCTGGCACGGATATGGCCATGCAAACGGTCTCGATTAGCCGACATGCCGAGCAACTACCGCTGACGAGAAAAGGCATGCAATGGTTCCTCGACCACTATTTGCGCGGGCCGCAAGACGTGCATGATTGGCGTGCCTCACCGCTGCGGGCGGCGACCCTGCGGGGCCTGCCGCCGGCCCTCATCATTACGGCAGGCTTCGACCCGCTCGGCGATGAAGGCGAAGCCTTTGCCAAAGCGCTTTCGAGTGCCGGTGTCCCCGTCGATCTGGAGCGTTTTGAGGGACAAATTCACGGGTTTATCACCATGGGGCGGATCGTCGCCGACGCGCGACGCGCCACCGATCTTGGCGCAGCACGGTTGCGGGCAGCCTTTGGCTTGAAGCGGGGCGGCGCCTGATTATCCACAGATTGCCAGTGGCGGCCTACAGGGATCCCGCCGGCGCGCTTGCGGGCTTCCTGGTCCTCGATTTGCCCCATTGTGCCGGTCCCATGGCAGCGACCACGATCGCCGAACAAAGCTTCCCGGGTGGGCGTTCTGGAGTCGCTTGCACAACTCTTTCCTGCTAGCCTACCTGCCGGGAATCAATGAATGAATGAGCAAACCAAGCTCTAAGGCACGAGGTGACATGGGTCGGTGGCTGTCCAGGCTGAGCCTCTTCAGCGCAATTGTGGCGGTCGTTCTGGCCGCCAAGGCGCCTCCCGTCAGCGCGGGCCTCGGTGCCTCACAGGATGCTGCCTCGCTGCTCGGAAGCTACCTCGCCGGACGCGTGGCGCGGGCACAAAACGACACGCGCGCCGCCGCCCTTTTCTATCGGCAGGCCCTCACCCAGGATCCCGGCAATAGCTTGCTCATCGAGCAGGCGTTTCTGATGGAGACCACCGAGGGCGAATGGGCGCGCGCCGAGGCATTGGCGCGTCAACTCGTCGAAATGCAGCCCACTCATCGTACCGCGCACGCCCTGCTTGGCCTCGCCGATTTCAAAGCTGCGCGCTATGCTTCGGCGGATGAGCATTTCAAGGCGGTGAGCGGCAACCCGATCGGCGAATTGACCAGTGCGATGGCCCGTGCCTGGGTCGCCGAAGCCCAAGGCAAAACGACGGAGGCGCTGGCTCTGCTCGATGCCCCGAAGTTGCCCGACTGGGCCCAGTTCTATTTGCGCTATCATCGGGCGCTGATCGGCGACGTCAGTGGCCGTCGCGCCGAGGCCCGCGCCGCCTACGAGCGTATTCCCGCCACCGACCAGCGCACGCTGCGCATCACATTGGCCTACGTCCGGCATGCCGCCAACGGCGGCGATGGCAAACTCGCCCAACGCATCCTGAAGGCACACTTCGATAAGGCCAAGGCGGACGGCCACCCCGAGGCCAAGGCGCTGCAGGACGAAATCGACGCCGGAACGCAAGTACCGCTGCTTGTCACCACGGCGACCGAGGGTCTTGCCGAGTCGTTCTACGGGTTGGGCGAGGCGTTGACCGGGGAGGGCGGTGTCAGCGTGGGGGCGGTCTATCTGCAGTTCGCCCTGTTCCTAAGGCCCGACTTTCCCTTCGCTCTGGCCACCCTCGCCAATGCCTACGAGACCACCAAACGCTATGATGCGGCCATCGCCGCCTACGACCGGATACCGAACAATACCCCGCTCCAGGTCAGCATCGAAATCCGCAAGGCCCTCAACCTCAACCAGCTCGAACGCATCGAGGAGGCCAAGGATCTGCTCGAGGGGACGGCACGTCAAAATCCGACGGACGTGCGTGCGCTAGACGCCCTGGGCGGCATCATGCGCGGCCAAAAGCGTTACGAGGAGGCGGTCGAGTATTATACCCGTGCCATCGCGCTCATCGACAAGCCCGAACAGAAGCATTGGTCGTTTTTCTACTCGCGCGGCACCTGCTATGAGCGCATCAAGAAGTGGTCGCTCGCCGAAGCCGACCTGGAGCGCGCGCTGCAGCTGAGCCCAGACCAGCCGCTGGCCCTTAACTACCTCGGCTACTCGTGGATCGATCAGGGCCGCAATCTGAAGCAGGGGATGGCGCTGATCGAGAAGGCCGTGCGCCAAAAGCGTGACGACGGCTATATCGTCGACAGCCTGGGATGGGCCCACTACCGGCTTGGCAACTACAAGGAAGCCGTCAAGTATCTCGAGCGGGCCGTGGAGTTACGCCCGGAAGATCCCGTTCTTAACGACCATCTGGGAGATGCGTTCTGGCGCGTCGGCCGCGAGCGGGAAGCCCGCTTTCAATGGGAGCAGGCCTTGACGCTCAAGCCCGAGCCCGAGGACGCCGATAAAATCAAACGCAAGCTGCAGCGCGGGCTGCCCTCTCCGCAGCAGGCGCGTCCCGTCAAGCGAACCAAGGAAGTGGTCAAAAAGGAGCACCTGAAGAAGAGCTCGGAGACCACCTTCAGCCTGCCGCTGTTCAAGTAGGTCGCCGGTCGCCAGGGGCACCCGTGTTGCCCCCGCACGCGGCCGGGGCAGGGCTTCGGATGGGCGTCACACAAATTGCGCGCGCCAAGGTCAACCTCACACTCAAGGTGCTGGGGCGGCGGGCCGACGGCTACCATGCGCTCGAAAGTCTCGTCACCTTTGCTGCGATCGGCGATCGGCTGAGCTTTGACTCCGGCCTAGGGGCCCGTTTGGTCGTGAGCGGGCCGTTTGCCGCGGGTATCGCCGGTCCCAACATCCTCGAAGGCGCCCTAGATCTGTTGTCGCAGTCTGGGGTCGATCTGGGGGGCGGCGGCATCACGCTCGAGAAAAACCTGCCCGTTGCGGCTGGTCTCGGCGGTGGCTCCTCCGATGCGGGCGCTTTGCTGCGGCTGGCCCGTGCCGCCCACGTGGAACGTGCTGAGGACCCCCTGTGGCGGGATCTGGCTCGGCGGCTCGGCGCCGACGTTCCCGTCTGTTTTGCCGACCGACCCGCCCTTATGGGCGGTATTGGCGATGAGCTGCTCCTGCTGCCGACGGGATCTTCGCCCCCGCCCCCGCTCCCCGCCGTGCTGGTCAATCCAGGCCTGCCCCTGGCAACCGCCCGGGTGTTTGCCGCGCTGCAGGCACCAGCCCTCAAGGGGGCGCGCGCGCCCACGGCGCCGTTGGCGCCGATCGGATCAATTGCGGCGCTGTGCGACCACATCGGCGCTGTTGGCAACGATCTCGAGCGGCCGGCAATGGCGCTCGAACCCGTGATCGGCACGGTGAAGGCGGCGTTGCTCGCGTGCCCGGGGTGCCGAACGGCGGCAATGTCGGGCAGCGGACCAACCTGTTTTGGCATTTTCACGAGCGAGGTTCAGGCGACGGCGGCGGCGGTGGCCTTGCGCAGCTCCGAGCCGCGCTGGTGGGTCGTGGCAACACAACTCGACGGCGTGGCCGCTTCGGCCGCGGCCTAGCCTCATGTCTGCGGTTGCCGGCAAGCCGCCGCCGAGGCACGGCGCCCCAGGGTCAATCCGCCTCTTGGAACACTTCTTCACGGCCCTTGCGGATCGTCGGCAGGACGGCGAGCACGATCGTGATCACGGACAGCAGCAGCAGTCCCGCGCTCAATGGTCGATCGATGAAGGTCATGAAACTGCCGCGTGAAATCACCAGGGCCTGGCGCAGCTTTTCCTCCATCAACCTGCCGAGCACGAAACCGAGCAAGAGGGGAGCGGGCTCGAACCCGAACTTGACAACGGCGTAGCCGAACAGGCCGAAGCCCGCCGTCATCAGCACCTCCACGGGCGAATTGTTGATGGAATAGATGCCGATGCAGCACAACAGAATGATCGCCGGAAACATCAGACGATACGGCACCTTCAAGAACCGCACCCAGAGCCCGATCAGAGGCAAATTGATGACGAGCAGCATCAAGTTGCCGATCCACATGGAGGCGATCATGCCCCAGAACAGGTTGGGCTGTTTGGTCATGATCTGCGGGCCGGGCACGATACCGTGGATGGTCATGGCGCCGACCATCAAGGCCATCACCGCGTTCGGCGGAATGCCGAGCGCGAGCAAGGGTATGAATGCCGTCTGTGCGCCGGCATTGTTGGCCGATTCCGGACCGGCCACGCCTTCGATCGCCCCGCGCCCGAAGCGCGTTGGATCGTCAGCCAGCTTCTTTTCGATGGTATAGGACGCAAATGGACCCAAAACGGCGCCGTTTCCGGGCAGGAGGCCCAGGATGGATCCGATCAGGGTGCCGCGTGCGATCGGCGCCGCCGATTGCGCGAAATCCTTGCGATTGGGGAGCAGATTACCGATTGCGGCGCGCACCACGTCGCGCGCCTGGGTGATCTCTAGGTTGCGCAGAATTTCGGCGAAGCCGAACAGGCCCATGGCCAGAACGGCGACGTCAAGGCCATCGGAAATTTCGGTCCAGCCGAAGGTCAGGCGCTCCTCGCCGCTCTCCAGGTCCGTGCCCACGGTCGAGAGCAGGATGCCGACCAGAATGATGGCGATCGCCTTCGGCACCGAGCCGCGCGCGAGCACCACGGCGAACATCAACCCCATGACCATGAGCGCGAAGTAGTCGGCCGGCCCGAACAAAAGCGCCATCGCCGTGAGCGGCGCCGCCAGGGCTGCGATGATGATGGTGGCCACACAGCCGGCGGTAAATGAGCCGATCGCGGCGATGCCAAGCGCCACCCCCGCGCGTCCCTGCTTGGCCATCTGGTGGCCGTCGAGTGTCGTCACGACGGAGGTTGCTTCGCCGGGAATATTGACCAGGATTGCCGTGGTCGAACCGCCGTACTGCGCCCCGTAGTAGATGCCGGCGAGCATGATGAGCGCGCCGACGGGGTCGATGCCGAAGGTGATCGGCAACAGCATGGTGATAGTTGCAATCGGCCCAACCCCCGGCAGCACGCCTATTAGGGTACCGATCAGGCAACCGAGGAAACAAAGCCAGAGGTTCTTCAGGGTGAGCGCGACGCTGAGGCCGAGCGCCAGATTGGATATCAGATCGAATGTCACGTCGGGTCCTTCAACGCGTGAGGGCGCCCTTCAGCGCCGCGAAAAAGCCTGCGATTCCTTCCTTGGCGCCGGCGTATGCGTAAGACAGAAAACTGGGAATGAGGCCGAGGGGATCAAAAGGAATGGGCAAGTTAAGGAGCTCCTTGAACAGCAAGCCCGAAAGCAGGGTCAGCGCCACGGCAAAGACGGCAATCTCCGTGGGTCTGGTTTCGTCGGAGCCCAACGAGGCCATGATCACGGCCAAGGGCCCGGCGACGATGAGGCCGCCCCAACGGATGGTCAGGGCGAACAGGACCACGGCGCCGAGTACGAAGAATGGGCCACGAATGGCCCAGCGCTCGAGGGCCGGGCCCTCGCCAAACAGGCCTTGCACGATCAGCAGAATGCCAAAAGTCGCGACCAGGAATGCCAGCGTCTTGGGCAGCAGCCCAGAGCCGATGCCGGACAAATGTCCAACCGGTAGATTAAAGCCGCCAAGGTAGCCGAGGGCGGCGATGGCCAGCAAAAACAGGCCACCGGCAATGTCAATGGCTGAGCGCGCCGACGGACGCCGATTGGGGGATTGCGACATCTTCCTTCCCGCTTGCTTACTTCCCCTGACCGCGGCCCCTCGGGCCGGGGTGTTTTTGCCGTAGGCTGGACCCTAGCGTTCCCCTGCAGGCCCGTCCACCGCCAGGGCCTACGTTTGCCGGTTTTGCGGCGCCTTGCCGCCCGTCAGGCACCGGAGCGCATGGCATCACGCAGAACACGCGCAACGTGCAGCGCCCTGCGGCCGGTACCGTCGCGGATTTGATGCCGACAGGAGAAGCCATCGGCGGCGATGAGCGCTTGCGGGGGGGCCTTGCGCAGGGCCGGCAGTAAGGAAAGTTCCCCCATTGCCAGGGAAACATCGTGCGTTTCGGCGGCATAACCGAAAGCGCCGGCCATGCCGCAGCAGCTAGACGTCACCGTTTCGACTTTGAGCCCGTGCACCAGCGCCAGCGTTTGTTGCACGGCACCCATGACGCCGAATGCCTTTTGATGACAGTGCCCGTGCAGCAGGAGCTTGCCCTCGCACACGCCGATGGGGCCGGCAACGCGACCGGCTTCGGCTTCGCGCGCCAGGAACTCCTCCAACAGGAGCGCATGCGCGGCGAGCCGCTCGGCGTCGGCCCCTGGCAGGAGCGACACGAACTCGTCCCGCAGCGTCAGCAGGCAGGACGGCTCCAGACCCACAATCGCGATGCCGCGGTCGATCAGCGGCGTGGCGGCTGCAAGCACGCGCCGGGCCTCTGCGCGCGCTTCCTCGACCAGACCGGCCGACAAGAATGTCCGGCCACAGCACAAGGGGCGTGCCGGTCGAGGCAACGGCCCCCTGCCGCCGCCCTCGGCGCCCAAAAGCCGGACGCCATAGCCAAGCCGGCGCAGCACCTCGACGCTGGCCTCGAGGTTCTCGGGCTCGAAATAGGTGTTGAAGGTGTCGGCGAACAGGGCGACGTCGCGGACCCCACCCAAAGCTGCGCTTGCTGGGTGCTCGTCGGGCGATGCCTCGTGCCCTAAGCGAAATGGTCGAGGATGCCAGCGCGGCAGGGGGCGTTTCGACGAGAAGCCGGTCAGACCTTCGATCAGCCGGGCCGCGCCCGGCATGGCGTTGCTGGCATTGATCAGGGGAGCCAAGCGCGCTGCGTAGGGCGCGTAGCGCGGCAGGTAGGCGATTAGGCGGTCGTGCAGAGAGAGGCGGCGCTGCTTGTTGGCGGCTGCCAGCACTTCGATTTTCATCTTCGCCATGTCGACGCCGGTCGGACATTCCCGCCGGCAGCCCTTGCAGGAGACGCACAACTTCATGGTTTCCAGCATCTCGTGCGAGGCGAACGCGTCCGGGCCGAGTTGACCAGAGATGGCGAGCCGCAGCGCGTTCGCCCGACCGCGCGTCACGTCGCGCTCGTTGCCGGTGACGCGAAACGAAGGGCACATTACGTCGGCGACGAGCTTGCGGCACTCGCCATTGTTGTTGCACATCTCGACAGCGCCCTGGAACCCGCCACCGGCCCCGGGATAGGCCGACCAGTCGAACACGGTTGTGAGCGCCGCGACGCGGTAGGAGGGCTTGAAGCGGAACAGTCCGCGCTCATCCATGCGCGGGGAACGCACGATCTTGCCGGGGTTCATAAGGCCATTGGGGTCGAAGCGGTCCTTCACCTCTTCGAACAGGCGCACGGTATGCGCTCCATACATGCTCGCGTGAAATTCCGAGCGCACCAGGCCGTCGCCATGCTCGCCCGAGTGCGAGCCCTTGTATTCCTTGACCATGGCGAAGGCCGCCTCGGCGATCGCGCGCATGCTCGCAGCGTCCTTCTCGAGCTTCAGATTGAGCACCGGGCGCACGTGCAGGCAGCCGACCGAGGCGTGCGCGTACCAGGTGCCACGCGTGCCGTGCTTCTCGAAGACGGCGGTGAGCCGTTCCGTGTAGTCGGCGAGGTGTTCGAGGGGTACGGCGCAGTCCTCAATGAACGAGACAGGTTTGCCCTCGCTCTTCATCGACATCATGATGTTGAGGCCCGAAGCGCGCACGTCCCACACCGCCTTCTGCCCGCTGGCATCGGTTACCTTGACGACACTGTTGGGGTGACCAAGATCCCCCAGCAGCTCATCCAGTCGCTGCAATCGGCGCAGATTTTCGGCCTGTTCGTCCTCGGCGAACTCGACCAGCAGCAACGCATCGGGCCGGCCGCGCACGTAGGTCTCCATCACGGGCCGAAACATGGCGATATCGCGCGCGAGTTCGATCAGAGTGCGGTCCACCACCTCCACGGCCACCGGGTTGAGCTTAACGATGTGCTGGGGTGCCTCCATGGCCTTGCGGAAGCTGCCGAAGTGGCAGATGCCCAGCACCTTGTTTTTCGGCAATGGCGACAACTTCAGCTCAATGCGCCGTGAGACGGCGAGCGTGCCCTCCGAGCCGCACAGGAGGGTAGCGAGATTGACCGGCCCGGGCCCTGGCCGCAAGGCATCGATCAGGTAGCCGCCGACGCGTCGCGACACCTGCGGAAAGGCCTGCGCGATATGCGCGGCCTCCCGTCGGCCGAGGGCGAGCATGTCACCCACAAGGTTGTGGGCGCCGGGAGCCTCGCCCGCGCCGGTCCTCGGCGCAGCGGCAATGGACGCCGGGCTCGAGGCAAGGTCGCCAACCGGTCCGAGCGGCGCCAGGTTGCGTCCGACCTCGCCGAAGTTGAGCTCGCTGCCGTCGGCCAGGACAGCGGCGATGGACAGGACGTTGTCGCGCATGATGCCATAGCGGATCGAGCGCGTGCCGCACGAGTTATTGCCGGTCATTCCGCCGATCGTGGCACGGCTGGCGGTCGAAACGTCGACGGGAAACCAAAGTCCGGTCGCACTCAGTTGGCGGTTGAGATCATCGAGCACAATGCCCGGTTCGACCACGCAGGTACGGGCGGCGGGATCGACGCTAATGAGCCTTTTCAGGTACTTGCTGAAGTCCATGACCAGGGCGCGGCCAACGGTCTGTCCCGACTGGGAGGTGCCACCGCCGCGCGGCAACACGGGCACACCCTCCGCGCGCGCCGCTGCCATCGCTACACGCACGTCTTCGTCCGTTTTGGGCACGATCACGCCGACCGGTTCGATTTGATAGTGCGAGGCGTCCGTGGCATAGCGCCCGCGTGAGAAGCGATCGAACAAGACCTCGCCCTCAAGGTCGCGCGCGAGCCGCGCGGCGAGGCGGGGCGAGGTCGGAGCCGTGCCGGTTATGGGCATGGCGCGGTAATGCCCGTCTTGGTCGCGGGACACAAGTGCTATTGGACCGCGAGCAGACGCGGCTCTCGCGCGGGTCCGAGCCTATGCACAAGCTGGGGCAGGCTCGGTGCGTCAAGCCAATACCTACGGCCAGTGTGAGGCCGCACGGGGTTGGGGCCCGACCGCCCAGTCGCCGCCGCGCGCGCCCAACGCTTGCTGCCGGCGGCCGGCGGCGGATTTTTGGCCGCAGCAGACCCGAGGTGTCGGCGCTCAGGACCCCCCTGCTAGGCTTCCCCGAGGTTGAGCTTTTCTTGGCGGTTGCGGCCTCTCGTGCGGCCGAGGCGCTGACGTTGGCTGGCTGCGGGGGGACCGATGGGTTGGCAGCGCGCCGCGAGCCTGCTTTAAGCTAGAGGCGCCGCATTGCTAATTGGAGAAAATCGCATGTCGAATGCGCCGCGCCGCGCCGGCCGCCATTTTCTGCAGATTCCGGGCCCGACACCGGTACCGGACCGCATCCTGCGCGCCATGGACATGCCCGTGATTGATCATCGCGGGCCCGAATTTAGGGCCCTGGGCCTCCGGGTTCTGGCCGGCATCAAGACGGTCTTTAAGACCACCGAGCATGTCTTCATCTATCCATCCTCCGGCACCGGTGCCTGGGAGGCCGCGCTCGTCAATACGCTCTCCCCCGGCGACAAGGTCCTGATGTACGAAACCGGGCATTTCGCCAGCCTCTGGCATAAGCTCGCCTTGAAGCTTGGACTGCAACCGGAGTTGATCGCTTCCGACTGGCGCAGCGGTGTTGATGCCAACGCCATCGAGGCGCGCCTGCGCGAGGACAAGGCGCACACGATCAAGGCCGTGTGCGTGGTGCACAACGAGACTTCCACGGGTGCCACCTCCCGCATCGATGAGGTGCGCAAGGCGATCGATGCCGCCAAACATCCGGCCCTCTTCATGGTCGACACGATCTCGTCCCTGGCCTCGATCGACTATCGCCACGACGGCTGGGGCGTGGACGTCACCGTCGGCGGGTCGCAGAAGGGACTGATGCTGCCTCCGGGCCTTGGCTTCAACGCCGTGAGCCAAAAGGCTCTCGCCGCCGCCGGCGCGGCGAAGCAGCCAAAGTCTTACTTCGCCTGGGAGGAGATGCTGCCCGCCAACAAGGAGGGTTTCTTTCCGTACACGCCGGCGACGAACTTGCTCTACGGCCTGGCCGAGGCCATCGACATGCTGCACGAGGAGGGGCTCGAGCGCGTGTTTGCGCGTCACGACCGGCATGCCGAGGCTACCCGCCGCGCCGTGAAGGCCTGGGGCCTCGAGATTTTGTGCAAAGACCCCAGGGATTACTCCTCGAGCCTGACGGCGGTGCTGTTGGCCCCGGAACAGGACGCCGACGCCTTGCGCAGCGTCGCGCTCGAGGCCTTCGATATTTCGCTTGGCACCGGTCTTAGCAAATTGGCAAAGAAGGTGTTTCGCATTGGTCACCTCGGCGACACCAACGATTTGACCATGCTGGGAGCGCTCGCCGGCGTGGAAATGGGACTTGCCCTTGCCAAAATACCGCACACGCCGGGCGGGGTCCGGGTGGCGATGGACTATTTCGCCGAGGTTGCCAAGGCTGGGCGGGCCTAAGCTCTGCCGTCGAGGCGCCGGCGAGCACAGGCAAGACGGCGAAAGTAGCAAGTCAACGAGAGCCGCAAGTGACGGGACAAGAAAGGTTGCCATGCAAAATCGGGTTGAGGAGGATCTCCTCTACGAGGTGCGAGATGGGATTGGACTTGTTAGCTTTAATCGCCCCGCCGCGCACAACGCCCTCACCTTCGAAATGTATGACCGGCTAGCCGACATCTGCGGCGAAGTCCGGCTTGGCGGAGCCGTGAAAGCCATCATCATTACCGGCGCCGGCGGCCGCGCCTTTGCGGCGGGGACGGACATTTCCTTGTTCCGGAATTTTTCGACGGCACAACAGGGAGTAGACTACGAGGCGCGCATGGAACGCATGTTCGCCAAGCTCGAGAGGTGTCCGGTACCGACGATCGCGGCCATTGCCGGCATCTGCACGGGCGGGGCGGCCGTGATCGCCGCCGCCTGCGACCTCAGGCTTGCCACGCGCCAGCTTAAATATGGTTTCCCGATCGCCCGCACGCTGGCGAATTGTCTGTCGGCGGCTAACATCGCCCGCGTGGCGCTCCTAACGGGGGTCGGGCGGGCCGTCGATCTGTTGCTGACGACGCGATTAATCGGCGCCGAGGAGGCAATGGCCATCGGGCTCGTCAACGAGCTGTTTGATACGCCCGAGGCGCTGATGGAGCGTGCCCGCGCCCTTGGCGCCCAGTTCGCCACGCAAGCGCCGCTCACCATGATGGCCGGCAAGGAGGTCGTGCGCCGGATGCGCGCAAATTTCGGCGCTATCGACGACCGCGACCTGATCGAGCTGTGCTACGGCAGCGCCGACTTCCGCGAGGGACTGCGCGCCTTCCTCGCCAAGCGCGCAGCCAAGTTCACGGCACAATAGGTACCGATCGCGAGGGGGCGGGCGACTAGCTTGCCTGCCGCCCGCGACCTAAAGGTGTGGCCGCGCTCAGCCCTCGGCCTTCAATCCGAGCAGCCGGGCGGGATTTTTGCGCATCATGGTATCGATGTCGGCGTCGGCAATTCCCTCTTTTTTCATGGCGGCGATCGCCGCCTCGACGCCATCCGGATGCACCATGTTGCTGCTCTGTCCGAGGTCGGTGGAGACCAGGACGTGCTCGGCACCAAACTCCTTCAGGGCCTGGGCCACGTGCTTGGCATTCACCTGCGTCCAGTGCGTGAGGAAGGCGAGCGGCGCATTGGGACCGGCCAGAAACTGCAGGAAACAGATTTCGATCACCGCCCCCATCTCGGCCACTTGTTTGGCTTGCGCCATGCTGAGGCCGGGAACGTTGGTGAGACCGTGCGTGATGACCATGTTCTTCACGCCGAGCTCACGCGCCTTCTTGACCACGGCGATGATTTCTTCCGGATGCACGTGACCGGTCGCCAGCACCAGGTTCTCACGCGCAATGATTTTCAGAATCGCTTCCATCTCCGGCGAGACCTGACCGTTCGGTGCGACCGTCAGGCCAACGGCATCGGGCTTGGAAAGCGTCTTGACATGCTTATCGGCCTCGAAGGTCGGCAGCCAGACGACCTTGCCGCGACTGCCGTAGATGCGGTGCATCCACTCCACCGCATCCGGGTTGATGCCACCCACCGACTTGTTCAGGACGATGCCGCCAAACACTTCGACGCCGGGCACGACCTTCATCACCAGCGCCGCCCGGCTTGCCGTTTCGGAGATGTGGTTCTTAAGGACGATACCGCGCATGCCGCGCGCCTTGGCAAGCTGCGCCACATCGATGTCGTCCATGTTGCGGCCGAACACGTCGGGGTGCGAATGGACGTGCATGTCGATGACGCCTGCGGCAGGGCTGACCTTGGGCGGCGGCGGCGGGAAGCCTGCTTGGGCAGCGGCCTGCTCCGAGCCCAGCACGAGGCCGGCAAGAAGTGCAATCGCAGCGGTAAGTCTTCTCATCGTCTCCTCCCGTAATAGCGAGCGGTTCACCCGCACGCCGGTTCGAGGGGCAGCTTACAGCAGAAGTCAGCCCCGGCGAAGCGGCCGGGGGCCAGGCCGGTCACTTGCCGGCGCCCGGCGCCGCGATCCCTAAGCCCTGCAGATAGAGCAGCGTCGCCGCTTCCAGCAGTTCTTCGGCGCTGATCGGCAGGCTGCGTCGGGCAGCATCGCCGCGCGCAAACAGGCTGGCGATACCGTGCGCTAGGGCCCAAATGTGCAGGGCCATCATCAGCGCCGGCGGCCGCTTGCCGCTGGGTAGCGTGGCGACGACCGCCTCGCAGGCCTGCCGCAGCACCGCGAAGGCTCGTTCGCTCGCCTCGTGCAGGTCGCGATGCTTCGCAACGGGTACGCCGGATTCGAACATGGCCGAGAAGTAGGCCGGCTCATCGCGCGCAAAACCAAGGTAGGCGCGGCCAAGGCGCTCGAGCGCCGCCGTGGGGCTCGGGCGCCCGTCGTCCCAGGCCGCAGCGAGGCGCTGGGCGAAACGCTCGAAGCCTTGACGTGCCACGTCCGCCATCAAGGCATCACGGTCGCGGAAATGGCGGTAGGGCGCCGCCGGGCTGACGCCGGCCTGCCGGGCGGCCTCGGCAAATGTGAAGCCGGCGGGACCTTTTTGCGAAATGAGGTCGAGCGCGGCGCCGATCAGGGCCTCGCGCAAGTTGCCATGGTGGTAGCCGCGCCGTCCGCCGCGGCCGTGTCTGGACCAGCTCATGGCGGAGGTTTAGCGCATTCGGCGCTCGGAAACATCAACTCGCCGCGGTCTGCCTGATCAGCCGCGCGCGAAACCAAAAGGCGATCAAAATCAGGACGACGGCGGCTACCGCAAATACCGGGCGGGCGCCGAAGCGGTCAACCACCGGCGCCCCCAAAGCAACCCCAAGGGATTGGCCCGTGAACAGAAAGAAGGCGAACAGCGAGACCGCCAAGCCACGCGCCTCCGGCGCCATCTGCGTGGCATTCATTTACAGGGTGTTGTGCAGCATGTAGAAGCCGAGGCCGATACAGGCGATGGCGGGCACGGCAAGCCACAGCCACGGCATGCCCAGGTGCCGTAGCCGGCGGCGAGCAGCAGCCATGCCCTCGATGAATACGCTAATCAGCACGACCCGCACCCAGGGTTGGCGCAGGACGCGGCAGGTCTCGAATGCCGCGTTGGCCCAGCGCGGTTTGCCCGGCAAGGTGACGCCGATGCTGAGCCGCCGCCGCTCCTTGAGGAGAAGCAGGCCGGCGCCGATATGCAGGACGCCGAGCATGAGGAGCGTGGCACGCCAGCCGATCAGCTCGCCGAAAAAGCCACCCGCCGCCTGGCCGAAGACGATGCCGAGGATTTGACCGGAGATGTAGCGTGCCAGCAGCGCTTGCCGGCGCTCGTAGGCTACCACGTCGCCGATCCAGGCGATCGCCAGCGGTATCACCGCCGCGGCCCCGGCACCGGCCAGAAAGCGAAAGAGGACGAGAGGCGCCAACGGTGGGACTTGAATTGGGGCGCCGCGGGAAAGCTCTATGCGCCCGCTAGGCTGCTGGTTGCTAGGGTTTACACGAGGACCTGTCGAGCGGGAAAAGACTGCCGCCTCCGGGTCGCAGGCAAACCACCGGCAAGGTGGCTATTTGCAGATCGTATCGGCCCCGTCGCGGCCGTGTCGAGCCAGGTCGAGGTGGAAGTGGTCGCGGTGGTTGGCATCGTAGTTGGGACCGAGCACGGTGCTGAAGAGGTTACAGCTGCCGCGATGCACATCGCGCAGAAAAGTGCGCTCGGCGAAGGCGCCCCACCAGCCGGTCTTGACCTGGACGTTGCGCCCGTCGGCCAGCACGAAGCCGGCGACGTCAATGGCGTTGGCATGGCCGTGCTCCGAAAGCAGCGCCCCGTCGACATTGTTCATGGGTCGGCAGGAGTAGGATCCCGCGATTTTCAGGGCCACCAACGGGCTGCGAAAATGACGCCGCGCCGCCGGCAGGACCACGCGTTCGACCCAATGGTCTAGTGCGGGCACCATCGGGCAGCGCAGCAGCGCCGGAGGGCGCAACTCAACCCAGCCATTGGCCGCGGCGGAGACGCTGAAAGGCTTGATGGCGCCGCATACGGCCGGGCCACCGAGGCTCGCGCGCAAGGCGACGAAGGAGCTTTCGCGCACCACGCCGGAGGATAGGCATGCGCGTTCCTCATCCGCGCGCCAGGGCTCGTCGCGGGCGATAAACTGCGGCCTTTGGCTACAGGCCCAAAAGGCGAGCGTGAACAACGGCAGCAGGACCAGCGGAACGCGCGACCTAATCATGTCTGAGAAGATAGGCCGACGCGCTTAAGGGCGCGTTAACCACCCCACCGGTTGCGATCGCTCGCGCGGCCTGCGCACGGACCCCGTGCAAGGCGCCAGACGTCGGCCGCCCTCGTCAAATTGGCGCCGTCAATTCGGCCCCGTATCCAAGTAGCGGCGCCATTGCTGCTCGCCGAACGTACAATCCCCGCCGCTGATTGGTTCGCGCAGTTGGGCCGGGAGGAGCCGCGCCGGCCAATAGCCGGCGATCTCGAGCAGCAGCTTGCGGCGGGTGGCCGTCTTGAATTCGGAACGTTCGCGGATCGGGATCATGAAGGCGCCTGTGCCGCCGATGACGCACTCCGTGTAGTAGACATCAAGGTCGGCGATGTCGAAGAAGCTCGACGGTTTTTTCAAGAGGATGGGCAGTCCATTGATGGCAATCCCCTGGGCGACCAGCTGGTCGCGGACCACCGTCACAAGCGGGCCAGCGTTGTTGGGCCCGTCGCCCGAAACGTCGATCACGCGCCTAATTCCCTTGACCCCGCTCGTTTCGAAAAGCTGGGCTGCAAAGACCAGGCCCTGCGAAATCGACGTCATGCGCGCCCTGGAGATCGGCTGAGCATCGAGCTTGTCGGCCATCGCATGCGCCGCCGCGGCTCCGTCAATGACTGTCCAGGGAACGATCACGTTCTGCACGCCGGGCCCGGCCCACTCCATGTAGGCAACGGCGATGCGGCCGTGGGGACCCGATGTGATCGCATTGTGCACCTCCCGATCACGGAAGGCGGCAATGTAGCCGTCACGCTGCAGGCGCTGCTCGTCGAGATCCATCGATAAGGAGACGTCGACCGCCAGGACCAGCTCCAGATCGACGAGGACCTGGGCGAGGGCGCTGCCGACGAAGGCGAGCGACAAGATGGCCCCCGCCGCCAGGCAGCAACAGCCCAGCTTGAAGGCGGTCACGCGAAACATGCCTCTCATGCGGCCACACTGACATGGCGCCGGCGCGTGGGGAAGACCAATTGGACGGCGGTGGTGTTGCGACTGGGTGCGGACCCAAGTGCCCGCAACGGCGAATTATCCACAGGTTTTCAAGGTCGACACCACGGCGCGCCCGGACCAGGGTTGTAGCTGCTGCTAGTGTGCTGGGCACGAAGGCGCCGCGAGATGCGTTGGGCGTCGCTCGTGCCTAACTCGTGCGTCAAGTGCGTAAATTTTGCCTCGGATGCGTGTACCTTACGGCCCGCGCACTTTGCTGCCGGTCGGCGCGACCGACGCCAGGCTTTGTGCGTCGTTCGCTGCCGGCAGCGCTGTGGCAGCCGACCCCGTGGCCAGCGGCAACGGCTGGATCGCCAATGCCACCAACTCGGCGCCGACAAAGCGGATCGGCAAAATTGCGACCGGCGAACCAGGACCGGCAAGATTGGCGCCAGCCCTCGTAAAAAAGAAAGCCAGGTGGCACTAGCGTCGGCCACGGCACCCCCTGCGGGGAGATTTTGACGCCGATCGGTGCTCCGGCGATAAGCCTCTCAAGCGGGCGGCGCGCTTGGATGCCGCCCGCGCGCCCCGCCTCTCAGCAGCAAGGACAAGACCTCGATGGACTGGCTCAGCCCCGGGCTCGTTTTGGCGGGAGCCCTGATCGGCGGGCTTCTCAACGGCCTGACGGGGTTCGGGACCGGGCTCACGGCGCTCCCCCTATGGCTGCAGGTGCTGGAGCCGGCCGTTGCCGCCCAGCTCGTCTCCGTTGCTTCAATCGCCGGACACCTGTCCGCCCTTCCCTCGCTCTGGCGCGACAGCGACTGGCGCGAGTTGGGCCCGCTGCTGGTCGGCGGCTTGGTCGGGGTTCCCATCGGGCTTTGCCTCTTGCCTCTCATTAAGGTTGAGGTGTTCAAAATGGCCGTGGGCATCATCCTCATTTGCTATTGCGCGTTCATGTTGTGCGCGGCCGGCCACCTGCATATTCGCCGCGCTAGCAGGGTCGCGGAAATGGCGATCGGGTTCCTCGGTGGCGTCCTGGGCGGCATAGCCGGTCTCTCCGGTCCGCCGCCGATCGTTTGGGGCGCGCTCAGGTCCTGGCCGAAAGCGCAGCGGCGCCGAACCCTTCAGGCCTTCAACACCGCGGTCCTCTCGACGATGCTGGTGGCGAGCCTGGCGGGCGGGCTCGTCGACATGCGCCTGCTCGTCGCCTCGGCCATCGCCTTGCCTGCGACGCTCTCGGGCAACTGGCTGGGTGAACGCCTCTATCGTCGTCTCGACGAGCGTCGCTTCGATCGCATCGTGCTGGGCCTCGTATTCCTGTCGGGTTGTCTGCTGGTTTGGGCGAACCGCTGAGGCGCGCTGGGGCAAAAGGGGGCGCGCGCCGTCATATTTCCGGGCCGTTACTCGGCCACAACCGCCGGCGAAATGGGATCGCGGAGGGCGCATGGGCAAAACCGCAGGCCGCTGGCTTACGCTTGCCATCCTCGCGGTTGGCGGGCTTTTTAGCCCGCCGGCCCTCGCCCAAGCGCCTGCCCCGCCGAGCGCTGCGGCGGAAACAGAGGAGGAAAAGCGGGAGCGCGAAACAAGAACGGCCTGTGCCGTGGCAATTTGCTCGACCCTGCACAATCACAAGCCCGATGCCGGGCAAGTGTCCTGCGCGGTCACGAAAACCTGGCGCAAGGAGGTGTTGGACAAAATCCTGTCGCACGCGAAATTGTCGTGGCCCTGGGGTTATGCGCGCTGCTCCACGGACTTGAAGCTCGATCGCAGCGTGCTGGTGAAGGCGATGCTGGATGCCGAGGTTGAAGTGCGCCTCGACAGTCACGACATCACGTGCAAGCTCGAGGGTGAGACGGAGAAATACGACATCAAGTTGCAGATTTCCCCCAAGGTTACCTTCAAGCAAGGCAAGGCTATTAAGGCTAGTCTCAATTGGGGCAAGATCGTCGCCCCGACACTGGCAAAGTCGGCCCTTTGGTCGGCAACGGCGGCGGACAATGCCTTCGGCGTCTTGCAAAATACCCTGGTTGAGGATGTGAACCGCTTCGTCGAAACGCGCTGCATGGAGGTGAAGGAAGCGTGGCAAGGCAAGTAGAGCCTTCCCGATTTGCCGTGCCCCGTGGCGGCGGCGCCGATCGGCTGCTGGCCGCAATCGCAGCGGTGCGAGCGGATATGCCATGACCACAGGACTGATCCTCGTCCTCAGCGGCATCCTGATCGGCGCCGGTTTCGCCCTGGTCTGGCGCGACATCCGGCGCAGCCGGCGACAGGCCTTTCTGTCGGAGCACGACACCGCCAGGGTTGCGGAAGCCGATGTCGAGATCACCATCGCGCGTCCGGCAAAAGCCACCCAGGCAGCGAAAAGCATCGCCAGCGCCATCGGCGCCTCGCTATTGTTCGGACGCAAGGCCGGCGAAGCGGGAGCCTCGGAAGCGGTGCCGGTCCTGGACGACAAGGCGCAAGAGGCCGTCGTGGCCGAATGGTCGGCCTTGCAGCAGCCGCTTGAGGCGGGCGTCGATAAGATCAATGCCCTCTTGCAGCAGGCGCAAATTTCCATTGCAGCGCCAGGGGAGAGCGCCTGGAGCTACAAGAATCGCGGCTACGGCGCCTATCGCCGCATCCTGATCGGGGAAGAGAGCGTGGCGTGGCTGCGCCTGGAGCTTGCCCCTGACGGCGTCCTGCACGCCAGAGTGAAGGCGCACAAGGACGATCGCTCCGAGATCAATGCCTCCTCGCAAACCCAGGCCAACGCCATGGACGCCACGCGCGCTGGGGATCTCTTGGCCGAGTGCCTCAAGCCGCTGGCCGCCTATGTGGCCAAGACCCAAGGTCCGGCCAATCCCCCCAACCTGGCCAGCGCCAAGGCGTGGGAAGAGATCGATGCCGTGGTGGCCGCAGCGCTGACGGCGACCAACGGCGCCCTGTCGCAAGCCGGTGCCAGACTAGTACCGCTGGATACGCCGGCCTGGCACGCGGAGGTCAACGGGCACCGCCTACCGCTCGCCGTCGAGGTCTATGGCAAGGACGTGGCGCGCATGCACATCGATCATCGCGCCACTGAAGTCGAGGTGTCCGTCGGCGTTCCAGACGCGCTCTTCATCAATCTCGGCCGACGCCGTCGCATCCCGGTTGCCGGGCTGGCCACCCACCCGCTTGCGGAAGTGATCGCCGATTGCGCCTGGCCCGTGATCTCCCGATCCAGGGACAGCCGGCGGTCCGCCTAAGCCGGCGCCCGCCTTCCTGTTTCACGTGGAACAGCGTGGTCCGCGCTCAGCTCAGCGCCCCTTTGACCGCGGTTCGGATTTGCTCCAGCGTGAAGGGCTTGCTGATGACGCGGGAGATTTTGCTGCGCAGATGCTCGGCCCGGCCGAGCTCGTCGGCAAATCCGGACATCAAAAGCACGCGCAGTTGCGGCGCGATCTTGAGGCTGGCCTCGACCAGGGCAATGCCGTCGAGACCGGGCATCTGCACGTCCGAGATCAACAATTGCACGGGCGCCGGTGCGGCGCGCAAGTACTCAAGCGCCTCCGAGCCATCCTGTGTGACAACGACCTCGTGACCGTCGAGGCCAAGGGCGCGCTGCACCAGATCGCGCGTAGCGGCGTCATCTTCGGCGAGAAGGATGCGTACCATGGAGCCCTCCCTCATCCGACATCGGCCCTGGGGGCCTGTCGCGTTACGCGCCCGACAAAGGGCAGTTCACGGAAGCGGTGCGCGAGGTCCATACCATAGCCTACCACGAACACGTTGGGACACTCGAATGCCCTCATATCCGCAGTAATGTTGGCGGCGCGCGCAACCGGTTTGTCCAAAAGCACGCAGCTGAGCACCCGCGCGGCGCCGCGGGCCATAATGAGGTCCTTGGCAAAGGCGAGGGTGCGGCCCGACTCCAAAATGTCATCAATCAACAGCACATTACGGCCGCGCACGTCGGTTTCGACGTCGCGCAGGATTTCGATGCGTCCGGATGAGCGAGTGCCGGCCCGGTAACTTGATAGGGAGATGAAGTCGACCTCTGGCGAAAGGCCGGCGCGGTGCAGGGCGCGAATCAAATCGGCGGCAAACACGAAACTGCCCTTCAGCACGGCCACGACCAGAAGGCCGTCGAGACCCGCTGCGGCGATGTCGCCGGCCAGCGCCTCAATACGCTCGGCAATCGCCGAGGCGGGGAAAATAGTCTCAATTCGCGTTGGCGCACCATCGTTCATCGCACGTTCTCCTGGCTCGTTCTCCTTAGCCACGGCCGGCCGCTTACGGCAACTGGACCCTGCCGCCAGACCGGGGGAGGCATCAGTCCGCCACAATCCTGGACGATTGATCGCTATTCCCCCGCACGGCGATAAAGGCTAATCAGCCCAGGTCAGGAGGCCGGCATACGACGTGATTAGGCTAAACAGCATCGGCGTCAAATACGAGGGAGGCAACCATGTGTTGCGGGATGCGAGCTTCCATTTGCGTCCGGGCTCATTCCATTTCCTGACCGGGCCGTCCGGTTCCGGCAAGACGACGTTGCTGCGACTATTGTTCATGTCCATGCAGCCCACACACGGGCAGATCTACGTGTTGGGGCAAGATATCAGCCGCGTCACGCCTTCGCGGCGGGCGCAGCTCCGGCGCCGGATCGGCATTGTCTTCCAAGATTTCCGGCTACTCGATCACCTCAGTACGTGGGAGAACGTTGCCCTGCCGTTACGTGTCACCGGCAAGCGCGTTTCGGACTACAAGGAGGACGTGACCGATCTTTTGCAGTGGGTTGGCCTGGGCGATCGCATGCATTCCTTCCCTTCCGTGCTCTCGGGCGGAGAAAAGCAGCGCGCCGCGATTGCGCGGGCCGTTATTAACAAACCTGAGCTGTTGCTCGCCGACGAGCCGACCGGAAACGTCGATCCGCAGATGGCGCGCCGGCTGCTGCGCCTCTTTATCGAGCTCAACCGGCTCGGCACCTCGGTCGTCATCGCCACCCACGATCACCAGCTGATGCGGCAGACCAAGGCGCCGCGTCTCGAACTGCACGAAGGTCATGTCCGGATCGTATGACCGCCCAACCGGGCCGCCGACGCTCGATCCGAGAGGAGCGCGCCTCGAGCCCGATTTTCATACCGGTCCCGTCACGGGTCCGCCCACGCACGTGAGCCAACGCCCACGCCCCAGCCAGCAGCATCAGGCGCAAGCCAGGACCACGGCACGCCCGCGGCCGCGTCGGTCCGACCACGCGCAAGCCAATGCGCCGATCGTACCGGCCGGGTCGGTAACCGGTAGGTCGCTCACGCTCGTCATCACCATTATGTGCTTCCTCGCCTGTCTGACGGCAGGTGCGGTCTACATGATGAACCAATCGGCTTCCGCCTGGCTGCGCGACATTGCCAGTGAGGTGACGGTGCAAATCGAGGTGCGAGATCGCGCCGACATCGACAAGGTTGTGGCCGATGTGGCGAGCTTCCTTGCCGCACAACCCGGCATCGCCACCGTCAGGCCGCTGAGCGTTGCCGATTCGACGCAATTGCTCGAACCATGGCTCGGCCAGACCGATGCGCTGCGTGCCCTGCCGATTCCGCGCCTCGTTGCCATCGAAGTCGACCGCAACGCCCCCGCCGAGCTCGATGGCCTGCGCCAGACCTTGAAAGAGCGCTTCAAGGGCGTAACGCTGGACGACCATCGTCGCTGGCAGCAGCAGATCCGTACCATCACCCGCTCCTTCGCCCTCGGCGGGCTCGCCATCCTCGTGCTGGTGGGGGCCGCGACCACTGCAATCATCATATCCGCCACCCGCAGCGCCATGGCCTCCAACCGCGAGATCGTCGAGGTCTTGCACTTCGTCGGTGCCACCGATCGCTTTATCGCCAGGGAGTTCGAGCGGCATTTTCTGCGCCTTGGTGTAAGGGCCGGCATCGTCGGGGCGATTTGGGCGATGCTGGTGTTCCTGGCCATGCCGACCGTCATGGAAGTGCTCGGCGGGGGCGCCGTTACGCTGGCCGAGATTCGCCGGCTGGTGGGCATAGCCACGCTCGATGCGCCGGGCTATTTTTTGCTCGGCATCGTGGTCCTGGTGATCGCAGCGCTTTGCATGCTCACATCGCGTATCGGCGTTTACCGTATTTTGAATGTGCGGCAATAACGTCCGAATATCGGCGTTAGGTGAGGCGGCGCCCAATCACAACCGGGCCCAAATCGGCTACTTTGCTCCACCACTGCGGGCGCAAACGCCCGGCTGGAGAGGTAACGTGGCACGAACAGGCAGGCTACTCGTCGCCGCTACAGGTTCCGCCCTCTTGGCTTTCCTGGGGGGCTTCATCGTGTTCGCCGGCAGCATCACCCACGACGCGCCTCGAACCGTCGAACACGCCGACGGCATCGTGGTCTTGACCGGTGGCCCATTTCGCCTGTCCGCCGCGGCCCGGCTGCTGGCGGCAGGGCTGGGAAGCCGGCTGCTGATCTCCGGCGTCAATCATATGACCACGCGCGAGGACCTGTTCCGCAGCAGTGGATTGACGCATGCGCTGTTCGATTGCTGCGTCGACATCGGCTACAGCGCCCATGATACCAGCGGCAACGCCGACGAGGCCAAGGAGTGGGTCGATCACCACACTTTTGCGCGGCTGATCGTCGTCACCTCCAGCTACCATATGCCGCGTAGCTTGACCGAACTCGGCCGCGCCCTACCCCAAGTCGCACTAATTCCCTATCCGGTGGTGCCGCGCACCTTCCGCGCCGAGCGCTGGTGGATGCACGCCGGCAGCATACGCTTGTTGTTCACCGAGTATCTCAAGTTCCTGCCGTCGGCGGCACGCTTTGGCGTCGCGCGGTTGCTCAGGCAATGGGATAGCCATGCGCTCGCCGGCGGGCAGCCGACCGAGGCCCGCAGCATCTGACACGGCAGCTCGCGCCCATGCTTCGCTCGCTCCTGTTCGTCGCCGTCTTTTACCTCAATACCGCGGTTTTTCTGGTGTGCGGCAGCTGGCTGCTGCTGGCGCCGCGGCGCTGGGCCATGCAAGGCCTGCGTTTGCATGGGCTCGCCAGCCTGTGGTGGCTCAAGCTCATCTGCGGCACCAAGCTCGAAGTCCGCGGTCGCGAGAAATTGCCGCAAGGCGCCTGTCTGGTCGCGGCCAAGCATCAAAGTGCGTGGGATACCTTTGCCCTCATCCCGGTGTTTCGTGATCCGGCCATGGTGATGAAGGCGGAGCTGGGTCTTATCCCTCTTTACGGCTGGTTCAGCCATAAGTTCCGGCATATTTTCGTCAAGCGCGACAAGGGCCCGAGCGCGCTCAAAAGCATGATCCGCGATGCCCGCGACCGAGCCGCGGCTGACCGCGAAATCGTGATCTTTCCCGAAGGCACCCGACGGCCACCCGGCGCCGCGCCCGACTACAAGCCGGGCTTCATCGCCCTCTATGAGGGCTTGGGGCTGCCGTGCCTGCCGCTCGCCCTCAATTCTGGGCTGTTTTGGCCCCGCCGCAGCCTTATGCGCTATCCGGGCACCATCGTGATCGAGATCCTCGATCCGGTGCCACCCGGGCTCCCCCGCGCCCAGGCCCGTGCGCTGATCGAGGCACGCATCGAGATGGCTTGCGAGCGGCTTCTCGTTGAAGCCCGCGCCGCGCCCAATCCGCCGCCATTGCCAGCCATGGCTCCGGCGCGGGCTTCGAGCTGAACTTGGCCGCTAAGATCAGCCGGCATCCATCGCGTCGCTTTCAAGGCTCGAGCGCGGACGCCGCGGCTTGGCAGCGACCGGGCGAATGCGGATCGCCGTAATCTTGTTGCGGTTCTTGCGCAAAATTTCGAAGCGGTAGCCGTAGAACGTGAATGCCTGCCCCGGCTCGGGAATGCTTTGCGCCTCGTGGATCACCAGGCCGGCGATCGTTGTTGCCTCGTCGTCCGGCAGGTCCCAGTCCATCTGACGATTGAGGTCACGCACCGCCACCGTGCCGTCGACATTGACCGAGCCGTCGGCCTGCAGGCGGATGGCGGCGTCCTGCACGTCGTGCTCGTCGGCGATCTGGCCGACGATTTCCTCCAGTATATCCTCCAGCGTAATCAGCCCTTGCACCTCACCATACTCGTCAACCACCAGCGCGAGCTGCGCCTTGCGACGCAAGAATTCGTTGAGCTGATTGCCGACGCTGGTCGTGTCCGGCACGAACCAAGGTTGTGCGGCGACCGCGCCGATATCGATTTTGGCGACATCCCAGCCCGCACGCGACAGCGCCAGCAGCAGGTCTTTGGTGTGTAAGACGCCGACGATGTTTTCCGGCTCGTCCTGCCACAGGGGCACGCGCGTAAACTGGCCTTTGAGCACCTCGTCGATCACTTTTTCCGGCGCATCGTTGATGTTGATGGTTTGCATCTTGGTCCGGTGCACCATGATGTCGAGAACCTTTAGATCCTTGAGGTCGAGCACACCCCCGAGCATGGCTGCGTCGCGCTTGGCAACGGCACCCTCGATCTTTTGCAGTTCGATGGTGCCGCGGATCTCCGCATGCGCTTCGAGAATATTGGCGGCATCGTCGCGGCTGGTGGGAGTGAGCTTCAGGAACATGCGCACGATCACCTGGATTGCGCGGGTCGCCGGATTGAGCACGGCGATCATCACGCGCATCAGCGGCGCCACGAACAACGCCAGACGATCGGCAAAGGCAAAGGCGTAGGTCTTGGGCAATACCGCCGCGAAAATCACGATCAGAACGGTCATGATTGCCGTCGCGTAGGCGACCCCGGTGGGCCCAATCAGAATAACGGCGAGCCCCGAGGCGAGCGAGGCGGCGAGGATGTCAACCAGGGTATTGCCGAGCAGGACGACGCCGATCAGGCGCTCGGGCTCCCTGAGCAAGTGATTGACCAGCCGCGCCCTGGGGTTGCCCTCCTGCTCCAGGGCGTGCATGCGGGCGCGCGAGACGGCGGTCAGGGCGGTTTCGCTGCCGTTGAAAAAAGCCGACAACAGCAGCAGGACGGCAATGGCCGTCAGAATCATGGCGATATCGAGCGACATGGCCTTCTCTCTGCCTCGCAGGCGGCGCCCGGCGTGCGGTCGGGCGACCTGAAGATGCCGCCAAAAGATGTCCGCGCTAACGCTAACATAGTTGCAGTTGCTCCTCCCTTAAGCCCCCCGCAGGCGCATTTCCTCGCGCAGGGCCGGCAAGCCGGCCGCGGCGTGCGGGCTAGCCGATGTGCCGCGCCAGGAAATCGCGCACCGTTGCCGCGGCGACATCGCGCGTGGCGAACGCCCGGCCGATACCGCGGGAGAGGATGAGCGTGAGTTGGCCGGCGCGGACCTTCTTGTCCTGGGCCATCAGACGCAGCAAAGCCTCCGCCTGCGGCCATGCGTTGCCGGCAATGTCCTTGATCTGCGTCGGCAACCCGGCACTCGCCAGGTGGTTGCGGACCCGTTCCACGCTGGCGGCGTCGGTGAAGCCGAGCTCCCGCGAAAGCTGAAACGCCAGGGTGATGCCGATCGCCACGGCTTCGCCGTGCAAAAGCTTGTCGGAGTAGCCGGCCCATGCTTCCAGAGCATGGCCAAAGGTGTGCCCGAGATTGAGCAGCATGCGCTCTCCCATCTCGGTTTCATCGCGCGCCACGATGGCGGCCTTGCCGGCAACGGCAACGCCGATGGCCTCGCTGAGGAGGGCGGGGTCGCGACGAAAGAGCGATTGCCGGTTCGCCTCAAGCCAATCGAAATAGGCGGCGTCGCCCAACATGGCGTATTTGACCGCCTCAACGTAGCCGGCGCGAAACTGCCGCTGCGGCAGGGTCGCCAGCAGGTCGATATCCGCCAGTACCAGGCTCGGTTGATGAAAGGTGCCGATCAGGTTTTTGCCGTGCCTGGCATTGATCGCCGTCTTGCCGCCGACCGAAGAGTCCACCTGCGCCAACAGCGTCGTGGGCAGCTGCACGTAGCGGATGCCGCGGCGCAGGATGCTGGCGGCAAAGCCGGCAAGGTCCCCGATCACGCCGCCACCGAGCGCCAGCACCAGGTCCCCGCGCTCGAGCTGCATGGCCAGCAGGCTTTCGCAAAGCTCCTGCAGAACGGCGAAACACTTGCTACCCTCGCCGGGTGGCAGCACCTTGGTGCCGGCGAGCTGGCCCCGCGCAGCGAGCCCGGCCGCCAGAGCCTCAAGATGGTAGGCGGCAACGTTGCCATCGGTGACGATCGCACACTTGCCACCAAGGTGGGCGACACCAAGGTACTTGCCGATGAGATCGGCGGCGCGCGCGCTCAGTTGCGGCCCGATCAGCACATGGTAGGGGCGGCCCGCCAGTGCGACCCGCACTTCGACCAAGGCATCGGCCTGCCCGGGAACGGTCTCGGTCGCGTCGGCCCCCGTCGCGTGCCCTTGGCGTGCGTCGGTCAAATCGCCTGCTCTTTTCATATGGGCTCGTCGCTGCTTGGGGATTGCTCGGCCCCGGAGGTGATCGGCCGACGCGGCAAGGTGTGCGCCGCCAAGGCCTCGATGATCTCGAAGACCATGGCGTCGTGCGGCAGGTCGCGGCTCTGGACCGTGATGTCGGCGGTGGCGTAAATCGGATAGCGCGTTTCCACCAGCGAGCGCATCACACCTTCCGGATCGCGCTCGAGCAAGGGGCGATTGTTGCGCTTGAGCACGCGCCGCAGCAGCAGCGAAAGCTCGGCCTTGAGCCAAACCGAGACGGCGGCCTGGCGGATGTTGTCGCGCGTCTCGGCACTCATGAAGGCTCCGCCGCCGGTGGCAAGCACTTGAGAACCGGAGTTGAGAATGCGCGCAATCACCTTGCGCTCGCCATCGCGGAAATACGGCTCGCCGTGGTCCTTGAAAATGTCGGTGATGGCCTTGCCGGCGGCCAGTTCGATCTCATCGTCGGCATCGAGGAAGGGCATTTCGAGGCGACTGGCCAGGCGCCGCCCAATCGCCGATTTGCCACAGCCGGGCATGCCCACCAGCACGACCGAGCGCGTGCCCAAGCCGGCGCGGACCTTGGCGGCAAGCTGCGCGATCTGCTCCTCCTTTTTGCCTCCGTACCCGAATCGTATCATCTCTGTCCTGTACGATGGCCGTGATGCCACCCCCCATGCTTTCTGGTATCAGGTTTGCGGTTAGGCCTCAAAGCCGCATGGCGCTGTGGAGCGCCCGGCGCGGCGGATCCAAACCCCCAAATTCGGCTGGTCGGGGCGTCATTTAGGCTCAAACGGTTACCGGAAGCAGGAGCAGCGTTGCGACATGCCGAGCCTTATCCGGTTTCTGGTGGTTGTGGGCCTCATCGGGGCCGCGGTGATCGGCGGCCTTTATGTCATGGCGGTGTTTTTTGAGCCGACCCCGCGGGAAACGGCCACACCGCTGCCGGGCGTCAAGGTCCGGCGTTAGGGTCGGTGGCGCATTTTCTTGCTGGGGGATCGGGTGGCAACCAAACACGATGGTCTCGAGAGCTTTTTGGAGATGCAGGCCGCCGAGCGCGGGGCGGCCGCCAACACGGTAGCGGCATACCGCAGCGACCTAACGCATTTCCTCGCCTATCTGGAGGGCCGCGGCAAGGGCCCCGGCTTGGCCGACAGCCGTGACATCGCCGCCTATCAGCGCCGGCTGGCGGATGCGGGCATGGCGCCAAGCACACGCGCACGGCGGCTGTCGGCCGTGCGCCAGCTTTTCAAGTTTCTCGCCGCCGAGGGTGTCATCGGCGATGATCCCGCGCACCGCGTCGCCGGTCCGAGAAGAGGTCGGGCCCTGCCCAAAATCCTGTCGGTGGCGGAGGTCGATCGCCTCATCGAAGGGGCCGGCGCACGCGCGCAGACATCGCGGGGCCGCGACCGGCTGCGGGCGCTGCGCCTCCATGCGCTGATCGAGGTCCTATACGCCACGGGTCTGCGCGTCTCAGAGCTCGTGAGCCTGCCGCGGTCGGTGCTCGATGGCGACGGCAAGGTGCTGATCGTCAAGGGCAAGGGTGGGCGCGAGCGCATGGTACCGCTGACCCCGGCCGCGCGCACCGCCCTGGCGCGCTATCTCAATGCCGGCCTCGACGATCCCGGCATGACGCCGATGGTAAGGACGCGCTGGCTGTTTGCCTCGCGCAGCCGCGAGGGTCATCTGACGCGGCAGCGCTTCGCCCAGGAGCTCAAGCAGCTTGCCGAGGCGGCCGGTCTCGATCCGCGCCGGCTGTCGCCGCACGTGCTGCGTCACGCCTTTGCCAGTCATCTCCTGGACCGTGGCGCCGACCTGCGCTCGCTACAGCAGCTGCTGGGCCACGCCGACATTTCGACGACGCAGATCTACACGCACGTGCTCGAGGAGCGGCTAAAGAAGCTTGTTTTTGAGCACCATCCGCTGGCGCCGCCCACGGCGCGGCGCTAACCCTTGACCGCGCCGAGGCCTGCCACTGGCGCCGTCGGGCCAAGGCGCCCGTTAACTTGACTCGCAGCGGCAGGGGGGCCTAAGTCGCTGGCGCAAGAAGGCCTTTCCGCGCCGAACCAATCGGTCGTTAGCAATGGATCGTCCGCTCACCGTTCGCACCTACCTGGACTTTGAGAAACCGATCGCCGAGCTCGAGAGCAAGGTGGCGGAACTCAGCGCTCTGAGCGTGGAGGATGATGGTTCCGTCTCGATCACCGAGGAGGTGACGAAGCTGCAGCAAAAGGCGCACCAGGCCCTCATCGATACCTATGCCAAGCTCACGCCCTGGCAGAAGACGCAGGTTGCGCGCCACCCGGACCGACCGCATTGCTTGGATTACGTCAAGGCCTTGATCGAGGATTTCACGCCGCTTGCCGGCGATCGCTACTACGCCGAGGACGCCGCCATCATGGGCGGCATCGGCCGCTTTCGAGGCCGCTCGGTGATGGTGATCGGTCACGAGAAGGGCTCCGACACGGAGAGCCGCATTCGGCACAACTTCGGCATGGCCCGGCCCGAGGGCTATCGCAAGGCCGTGCGTCTGATGGACCTGGCCGAGCGCTTCGGCATGCCGGTGGTCACCCTCGTCGACACCGCCGGGGCCTATCCCGGCATCGGCGCGGAGGAGCGCGGTCAGGCCGAGGCCATTGCCCGCTCGACGGATCGCTGCCTGTCGCTCGGCGTACCGCTGGTGGCCGTGATCATCGGCGAGGGAGGCTCGGGCGGCGCCGTCGCCATTGCCACCGCCAACCGCGTGATGATGCTGGAGCACGCCATTTACACGGTGGCCTCGCCGGAAGCCGCCGCATCGATCCTGTGGCGCGATCCCGCACGCGCGATCGATGCCGCTACCAGCATGAAGATCACGGCACAGGACCTAAAATCGTTGGGCGTCATCGACGTGATTATCACCGAACCCGTCGGCGGGGCTCACCGGGATACGGTGATGATCTTCAAGCAGACCGCCGGCGCAATCGCCGGCGCGCTAACGGAATTCTCCGGCATGAGCGCGGACGCCATCCGCGAGCAGCGTCAAGAAAAATTTTTGCAGATTGGGCGCAGCCTTTAGTGGCGTGCTGGCAGCCCAATGCCGGCGCCGGCCTGAGGGCGGGCGCGGTGCCGCCGCTGCGGGGGTTGTGTTCGCGTTAACCCCACATTAACGTTTACGAATCATTGGTGATCGCCAAACGCCTGGGGCACGTGCGTATGAGTTTGATCATCTCGGGGGCCAGGGCCAAACGCGCTTTGGCGACGCTGCTGGCATTTTCCTGTGTGCTGGCCGGTTCTATTCTGGCCGGCTGCATGAAGGTGGAGCTTGTCGGCCCGCACCTGGCGCCGCTGTCGCAAGACACCCTGATGCTGCTCGGCAAGAAGGGAATGGATCCCCAGGCGCCGATTTTCATCCGCATCTTCAAGGAAGAATCGGAACTCGAAATCTGGAAGCTCAAGAGCGACGGACGCTTCTATCACTTCAAGACCTACCCGATCTGCAACTGGTCGGGCGAGATTGGCCCCAAACTAAAAGAGGGCGACCGGCAGGCACCGGAAGGGTTCTATTCCGTCAGCCGCGAACAGATGAAC
The DNA here is from genome assembly GCA_963775835.1 of uncultured Alphaproteobacteria bacterium. Lineage (GTDB taxonomy): Bacteria > Pseudomonadota > Alphaproteobacteria > Rhizobiales > Hyphomicrobiaceae > AWTP1-13. The sequence goes on from CAVZKV010000026.1 coordinate 233,618, forward strand.
CCCGACTCCAAGTATCACCTGGCGATGAATCTCGGCTACCCCAACGCCTACGATAAGGCGCATGGCCGCACCGGCGAATTCTTGATGATCCACGGCAAGTGCAAGTCGGCGGGCTGCTACGCCATGACGGATGCCTTGATGGAAGAGATTTATGCCATCGCACGCAACTCTTTCCTTGGCGGCAATGACACCTTTGAGGTGCACGCCTTCCCGTTCCGGATGACGGAGGCCAATATGGCCCCTCGGCTCAATCACGCCGCCTATCCCTTCTGGAGCACGCTCAAACAGGCCTACGACTATTTCGAACTGACAAGGCAGTTGCCAACGGTGGCGGTCTGCGATCGCCACTACGTGGTCAACGTGGCCATTCGAGGCGACCTTAAGCAACTCAATCCCACCGCGGCCTGCCCCGCGTTCCGGCGACCCAAGCCGGATCCCTTCAGATCCAACGGTCGAGATGAGGCCGACGCCGATGTTGGTGCCAAGGGAAGGCCCACACCTGGCGGCGAGGCCCCGGCGTTGCGGTCGGGATTGACGCGAGGGGCGGTCCCCTGGTCGAGCTTGAGCGTTGCCCCAGCGCGCTAACCCCCGTTGCGCCCAGGCCCCAGGTGGGAGAGCGGCCGCGCTGCTCCCGATCATCATTCACAGAGCATTCATGCGCTGGGCCCGATGATCGGCTGATCGAGCAAATCAGGCCAAAAGCCGGGAAGTCACGATCTGCTCTGATAGCCTTACAAACTGGAGCACGGAGCTCAAATCATGCACAGGAAACTACTGCTGTCCCTTGTCGGCGCCGGCGCAGCCGTTGTCATGGCGGTCGGAACGGCACAAGCCGCGCCCGCCTCGAGCGCTGGGGATGTTTTGCGCAGCTACGCCCAAGACCAGAGCGCCGTCCAAGACGTGCGTTGGCACCGCCGCTGTTACAACCGCTGCTCGTGGCACCGCGGTCATCGGCATTGCCGCCGGGTCTGCAATCGTCGCTGGTAGTCGGCGGGACGAGGTCCACAACAGGCCGGCGCGCGCCCCGAGGCGCGCACCGGCCTGTTGCCCTTAAAGGAGCGTTTGCGGCTCGCCTAGACGGGCGGCGGGCGTTCGAAGACGACCCCACAGCCCCGGCATTGCTCGGGCAGGAATAGTCGCCCATGCGAGCCGAGGCGCAGGCCGCAGCGCGGGCAACGTTCGCGGAATTGTACCATGGTGGCGGCCACGAGCAGGCCAAGCAGCAAGGCGCCGCACCCAGGCTAGGTTCCCGAACGTCAGCATCGAGACGCCGGCCAGCGCCAACAGGGCGATGGCGATGCCGTAGAAGGCGAACATCCGGCCTTGCCAGCGCCAGATGCGGGCGAGTTCGCTGGGCGTGAGCGGCACCGGGTCCGTCATCGCTGAGGCGTGCTGGCTGCGGGCGCCGGGCGCAACCGCTTTACCGAGCTGATCGGTAGTCCGGCCCGCGCAATGCGCTCCAGCGCGCTCCGCACCGGCTCAACAATGGCGGCCATGTGGTGGGCATTGGCGTGGAGCAGCATGAAGCCGTCCGTCATGATGCCGACATGGCCCTGCCAGAACACGAGATCGCCGCGTTCAAGCCCGTCGAGGATATTGTTGCCTTCGAGGCTTTGGCCGAGCTCGGCCTCCTGCATGTCGCTGTCGCGGGGGCATTGCCCGCCCGCCGCCTGCAAAGCCGTTTGCAGGAGCCCCGAACAATCGACGCCGAAGCGCGTTCTGCCGCCCCAAAGATAGGGCACGCCGACGAAACGCTCCGCGGCGGAGACGAAATCGGCAACAAAGCGGTCAGCCTCGGTGATGTGGCGCGTCGGCACGAATGTGCCATCGATGAGCCTTGCAAAGCTGGGCCCTGTTGCGGCGATCGAGAGTAGCGCATTCATGCTGAGCGGCATCAGGGGGGCCGCCTTGATATCGGCGGCGGCATAAAGGAACGTTCCAAGCGCCCGCACGCGGTGGGTGGCGGCGTTGACTTGCGGCGACAGCGACGCAGCGCGGACGTAGCCGACATAGCCGTCCGAGGCCAGCTGCACCCAGGCCCAATCCTTGGTCTCGTCATAGACCCTGACGCGCTCGCCGTAGAGAGCCTCCGTCGTCCAATTCTCGCGCGCATCCGGGCGCGCCCTGAGCGGGGTTGCCGGATAGATGACCTGGCGGTCCCAGCCGGGCGAGTAGGTGCGTGCCTTGACGGTGCCGCGCAGGCCCTCGGCGGCGAGATCTTCGCGATAGGCGTTGCGCCGGGGATCGGGGAGGCCGGCCTCGGGCATTAGCTCTGGCGCCCCGCAGCATCGCGCCGCAGCAGCTCGAACAGAGCGCGCGCAACCTGCGGCTCGGCACCCTTGGGCCCAAGAGCCCTTGCCGCTGGCCGCCAACCGAAAATGTCGAAATGCGCAAAAGCGCGCGCCTGTTGCACGAACCGGCGCAGAAACAGCGCGGCCGTGACCGAGCCGGCAAAGGCGCCCTCCGAGACGTTGCTGAGATCGGCGAGGGCGCTGTCGAGGGTGGACTCATAGCCGCCCCAGAACGGCAGGCGCCAGACGGGATCGCCGACGCCGAGACCGGCCGCGGCGATGTCGGCCGCCAGCGCGTCATCGTCGGTGTAGAACGGGGGCAGATCAGGTCCGAGCGCGACGCGGGCGGCGCCCGTCAGGGTGGCAAAGCTTGCCATCAGCTCTGGTCGCTCCTCGTCCCCCAACGCCAGGGCGTCAGCCAGCACCAACCGTCCTTCGGCGTCGGTGTTGCCGATCTCGATGGTTTTGCCCCGCCGGCTCGGCAGGACGTCGCCGGGGCGAAAGGCGTTGCCGGCGATGCTGTTCTCCGCCGCTGGAATAAGGATGCGCAAGCGCAGGTTGAGCCTCGCCGCCATGAGCATGTGACCCAGCGCCAGCGCGGTCGCCGCACCGGCCATGTCCTTCTTCATCAGTAGCATGCCGCTGGCGGGCTTGATGTCGAGGCCGCCGGTGTCGAAGCAGATGCCCTTGCCCACCAGCGTGACCCGCCGGGCCCCGGGCCTTCCCCAGGTAAGGTCGATCAGCCGCGGTGGGCGCGTACTGGCGCGGCCCACGGCGTGGATCATGGGAAAATTGCGCGCCAGCAGCTCATCGCCAACAATGCTCGTGAGCTGGGCGCCGTGCCGCTCGGCCAACCTGCGCGCCGCGTCCTCAAGCTCTTGCGGACCAAGATCGCCTGCCGGCGTGTTGATCAGATCGCGACCGAGCCACACGCCTTCAAGGATCGACCGGGCCCGGTCGGCCTCGGCGCCGGCCGGCAGGCGCAGCCGGGCGGGGTCCTCGCCGTCGCCGCCTTTGTAGCGCCGGAAGCGATAGGCGCCGAGCCCCCAGGCGACGGTCGCCAACTCCCGATCCAAGCCGTCGTCGGCCAGGTGATAGGAGCCGGCCGGCAGCAGGCGCGGCAAATGTCCGATCGCCAGCTCGGGCTTGTCGGGCCAGCCGTTGCGCTCCTCGCCAAGCCACAAAACCGCACCGGCCAAGGTGCCATCTGGCCCCGGCACGAGGACGTGCCGCGATCCGCCGCTCCCGCGCATGCCTTGAGCGTCCAGCCACGCCTTTTGCGCCGCACTCAGGGGGGCTGAGCGCACCCAGTTGACATCGCGGGCCAGCCAGATGGGGAGCGATGGCTCGCGGCTGTCGGCGGGCGTCAGAACACTGTGAAGGCCAAATGATTTTTCGTTTGCCGGCATGGATCGTTCGGTGGCCATAGTTGGCGGGGCGCTATTATCATCAGCGTGAGCCGATATGACAATCGGTGTCGGACGGCCCAGAAGGGAAGAGCCATGGCCTATGCTCTCGTGATCGGCAGCAAGAACGTGTCGAGCTGGAGCCTGCGCCCCTGGCTTGCCCTCGTTGAGGCCGGCATTCCCTTCCAGGAGATCTTGATCCCCCTGCGCCAGCCCGACACCAAGACCCAGATCCTGCGCTACTCCCCTGCGGGCCACGTGCCGGTGCTGATCGTGGAGGATCGTGGTGAGCGCCAAGCGATTTGGGACAGTTTGGCGATCCTAGAATTTCTCGCCGAAACCCACCCCGAGGCCGCGCTGTGGCCGACGCAACAAGAGGCGCGCGCTCACGCTCGGGCCATTTGCGCCGAAATGCATGCGGGCTTTCACGACCTGCGCGAACACTGCGCCATGGACCTGTTGGCGCGCCGGCCGTTGACAAGCCTGCCGGAGCATGTCGCCGCTAACGTGCGCCGCATCGTCGAGTTGTGGTCGGCAAGCCGGCGGCGCTTTGGCAGCGCCGGCAACTTCCTGTTTGGCGCCTTCACGGCGGCCGACGCCATGTACGCGCCGGTTGCTACCCGCTTCCGCACCTATCTGCCCGATCTTACGCCCTACGGCGATGATGGGACGGCGCAGGCCTACCTCGAGGCCGTCTTCGCCTTGCCGGGCATGGCCCGGTGGGAAGAGGGTGCGCGGCGCGAAGGCGACGGCGAGACGCCCTAGCATTGCGCCAGGCTGATCGGGTGCCGTTCGGCTTAAGACATCAAGACGTCAAACCCCTCGAGCCCGATTGGCGCGTTAAAGCGCTTCGCCAGTGTCGGTATCGCTTTGTTCGTCTGCGCCACTCTGCTGGCAGCCTGCGCCGCTTCACCACTGCCGACACCCTCGCCGGCAGCAATGGCGGACCGATGGCGGCGCATCGGCCGAGGCGGTGACGGCAAATGTGGACTAATGTGAAGCGCATGGTCCAGCTCGAGCCCAAACCATTGCCGGTGGTCCCCGCGGCGCTGAAGGCGCAGGCCAGCAGCGATGCCGCCGGCCCCGAGCGGGTGCCTGGCGCCGGCGCGGAGGCGGCGGCCACCTCGGACTGGGTCACGCGCGTGGTCCCTGATGCGGCCAAAGGTCAATCGGAGCCGGCAGCTTCCCGCAGCGTTGGCAGGGTGAGCAACAGGGTTGTCAGGAACCAAAGGCCAGTCGATAGGGCCGTGCTCCGATTGAGCCCGCGCATGCGCTCGTAGATCGCCGCCGGGATGCCGCCAAGCAGCAGCGTCATGACGGCGATAAAGATCGAGGTGCGGTAGGGCTGCAGCGGCAGGGGTCCTGCGTGCATCGAGCTGCGCGAAAAAAGGTAGAGGATCTGGTCGACCGAAATCGTAGATGGGCGAGTAAAGCGAGCCGTTGAAGAGCGCAAGCAGCACGCTGCCGCCCAGCGCCAGGTATCGCAGCGAGGCCGGCCCGCTCGGTGAAATGCTCACGGCGATCAACCCAGCCTGAGGCCGGTTGCGGCGATGCCGGCGCGCAGGATGACACGCGCGGCATACAGCCACGCCACCACAGCAAGCAGCAGCACGGGTGGAGGAACCAGGCGCGGTGTAATGGCCGCGACGGGCGCCACCACCGGCGCCGTCAGCGCGCTGAGCGTGCGAACGATAAAGCCCTGGCCGATCGGGAACGGCGACAGCAACAGGCGGGCGACGACGAGGTAGGAGGCAGCCGCCAAGAGCATGTCGGGTAGGTGATAGTACCAGTTTTTCATCGGCCTCACGTTCGACATCGATTGCCTGTCGCCGGACGCTCCTTGTCCGACAAACACTGCGGGCACGCAAGAGCCGAGCTCAGTAGGGAATTCTCTCCAACACTTCGACCATGAATTGGGCGGCCTGCAGGAGAGCGAGCCGGGTCGCGAGGTTGGCCCGGCGAAATCTTGAGTTGAGCAGGATGAGGGCACTGCGATAGCCCGGCAGCAGCTTGGCGCCGCTGTTGAGATGGCTCAAGCGGCGCAGGAGCGCTTCGCGATCGGATTCCAAGCGATCAAGCGAGAGCTTGGTTCGCTTGCTGCTTGCCGACCGGGTGGGTTCGGGGCGCGGCTTTTGCCGTTTGCGCAAGCCGCCAACTGGGTCATCAGTGCGTTGGTTCAAAGGCCGCTCCAGATGGTCGTGGGCTGTTACAGCCAATGCTCAAAGCCCGGTCCTGCGCCGCCAAGCTGCCAAAATATCGCACAATGAACTGCAATATCAACATGGTAGCGGATCTTTGCAGCGGTCGCGAGGGGCAGATTTGCGCGTCAAAAGGTTGTGAACCCCAGGCACTGTTACCAACAATCCGCATCAGGACGATCGTCCCGGTCTCGGCTGCACGATCGGTTCCGTTCGCAAGCAGCGCCCGGGCACTCCCCGCGGCCTGCCGCTTGTCTGGTTCTGTCCGCTCCAATAGGCTCGGTCGGCAGGGACGAGGGGAAACATGCCCGCCGACGTCAGTGACCGGTCTCACAGGGGCCGCGCGCTCTTTCCGCGGCCGCTGCTGTTATCTGCCGTTTTTGCCCTGCTGTCCACGCTGTTGCTGGCATTTTTGCTGCCGCTCTTGGCGCCCGGTCTGTTACGTTTTGAACACGCCATGGGCGATCTGCGCACGGCCTGGATGTCCGACCGGTTGCCGAGCCAGCATCCCCGGATTGCCGTCGTCGCCGTGACCGACGATACACTCAACACCTACAAAACGCGCCTGCCGATGGATGCCGGCGTCTTGGCCCGCACCATTGACGCCATCGACGCCGCCGGCGCCAGGGCCATTGGGCTCGACGTCTTGTTCGTACGTACGGCCCGGCCGGACAATGAAGGCGAGCTCATTGCCGCGATCCGGCGGGCAAAGGCAAAGATCGTGTTGGCGGCCGCCGACGAGCGGGTCCAATTGTCACCCCAGCAACGGGAACGTCAGCAGGCCTTTTTTCGCGATGCCTTGCGCCCGGCCGGGTATGCCAACCTGGCCGTGGAGCGCGATTTTATCGTGCGCTTCAAAGCTCAGCCATTACCCAACTCGGCCTTCCCCAAGAGCTTTGCCGAGGCCTTAGCGGAAAATGCCGGCTTTGCGTCCTTGAGCCAGCGCCGGCGCATTGCCTGGCTGCGTGCGCCGGCCGATCGGTCCGATACCTTTCTCACGCTGTCCGCCAATTCCCTGATCAGACCTGCGGGCGATCCTTTGCTCAATGCCGCCAAGCAGGCGCTCAGGGGCAAGATTGTCATCCTGGCTGGTATGTTGGGTGATATCGACGTGCACCGTACACCCTTGCAGGTGATGCATGGCGCCCTCATTCATGCCCACATTCTGGCGGGGATCGTCGATGGCCGCAGCATCGGCCAGGTCGAGAGCGGAACGGTGGCGTTACCTCTCACGCTTGCCGCCATCACCGGGCTCGGCTTCCTGGTCGGTTGGTACTTCCGTTACCGGCGCCGCGGTCTGCTCGCCAGCGGTGTGGCGACCGCCGTCATCATTGCCGTCGACACCGTGGTGTTCTGGCAATTGCGCATCATTTTGCCGCTCGTGCTCGCGCTGATGGCCTGGTTCCTGGGCGAGTTCTCGGGCCATTATCTCGGCAGGTGGCTCGGCTATAACACCGATCGATCGAGGTGGTTCGTCAGATGAAAATCGACCGACTTCTGCTTGCTTTGGCAAGCCTCGCTGCGGCGCTCGTGGCCCTAGCAGGGGGTGCTGCGTCGGCCCGGGCGCAGGTCTATGTGATCGAATCGAGCGTCCCCGATATCAAGGTTGGCGCGCAATTTGCCATGGCCGACAGCCTATCGATCCCGGCAGGCGCCGCAATTCGCGCCGTCCTTCCCTCCGGCAAGACGCAGCTCGTCAAGGGTCCCTACAACGGCCCCGTCGCCGACCTCGCCAAGGGACAAGAAATCAATGAGGGCGTGGTCGGCTGGCTCAAGAACATCATGCAGACCGGCGGGGCGACCGAAGCAACGCCGGGAGCAACACGCAGTGCCCGCGCGCCGGCCCGGCCGCGTTCCATATCGGGTTTTTCCTGGGCCAATGTGCCGACCTCGATCGATGGCAATGTTTGCGTCGGCAAAGAAGCCAAACTGCAGTTGGCGCGCGCCCCGGTCCCGGTCGCTCAGCGTGTGGCCGTGGTCGATGTGGACAGCGCCGCGCGCGCGGAAGCGGAATGGGCCATAAGTGGCGAGCTGGTGGCGTGGCCGGCGGGCGTGGCCGTGCGCCCGGGTGGCACCTATTACCTATTGGTCGAAGGGCGCCCGCGCCGTCAGTTGAAGCTCGAGGTATTGGATCCGTTACCGAGCGAAGACGACGTGCTGGCGGAACTGCACAAACGCGGCTGCCGGCATCAGTTCGAGGTCTTTGTGCGCGACAAACTTGCCGCCGCGAAGCCGTAGCGAAGCGGGCAGACGTGGCCGTCGTCCGGCCTTGTCGGTGGCCGCACCCATGCGGGCGCTCTAGTCAATACGGGCCAATTTTGCTCTGAGTGTTCGGTTGCTGCGACAGGGGCGATGGTCGGCTTGGCGGCCCCGTTAGGAGGCAGCATGCAGGCGCAAACCTTCGATTTCATCGTCGCGGGCGCCGGCTCGGCGGGCTGCGCGGTCGCCGCGCGCCTTTCCGAAATCGGGTCGCTATACCGTGTTGCTGCTGGAGGCGGGGCGACGCGATCGCTATCCCTGGATTCACATCCCCCTCGGCTACCACAAGCTCTACAACCACGCGCGCTACAACTGGAAATTCGAAAGCGAGCCGATCGCCGGCCTCAACAATCGCACGTCCTACCAGCCTCGCGGCAAGGTGCTTGGAGGTACCAGTTCCCTCAACGGCCTGATCTACATGCGCGGCACGCCGGCCGACTACGACGGCTGGCGGCAACGCGGCTGCCAGGGCTGGGACTATGCCAGTGTCCTGCCCTTCTTTCGCAAAGCGGAGAACCAGGAGCGCGGGGAGAACGAATTTCACGGGGTCGGCGGACCGCTCAAGGTTGGCGACCAGCCGTTTCGGCACGAACTCGTCGATGCCATCATCGCGGCGAGTGTGGAAGCGGGGATCCCGCCTAACGGGGACTTCAATGGCGCCAGCCAGGAGGGTGTTGGGCGCTATCAGGCGACGGCGGCGGCTGGCCGGCGCTGGAGCGCGGCGGTCGCCTACCTGAAGCCGGCGCGCAAGCGCAAGAACCTCCTGGTGACGCCCAATGCCCACGCCACACGCATCCTGATCGAGGACGGCCGGGCCGTCGGCATCCAATATCGCACCCCGCGCGGTCTTGCGACCGCGCTCTGCCGCGCCGAGGTGATCGTCTGCGCGGGCGTTTATGGCTCGCCCCAGCTTCTGCTGCTGTCGGGGATCGGGCCGGGGGCGCATCTGAACGAGATGGGCATTGCCGTGGTGAAAGACCTCCCGCCCGTCGGGGCCAATCTGCACGATCATTTCAATTCCTACCTGGCCTTACGCTGCGCCAAGCCCATTACGCTCAATGACTTGACGCGTAGCCCGCTGGCCAAGCTGACGGCGGCGCTCCAATACGCCTTCGCTCGCCGGGGCCACCTCGCCGGCCCCGGCCTTTACGCTGGGGCTTTCGTGCGCAGCGATCAGCGCTTGGATCGGCCCGATCTGCAAATGAATTTCTTCCTCTGGAGCATTGAAAAGCGCGACGCGCGTGGCGTCTATCCGCACAAATTTCCAGGCTTCTCGCTGTCGCCGGTGCACTTGCGACCGGAAGGGCGCGGCAGCGTGCGGCTCGGCTGCCCCGACCCCTTGGCCCCGCCGCGCATCCACCTTGAGTACCTGTCGACCGCCTACGACGTCGAAGCCATGCTCTATGGCATGCGGCTCGCGCGCAAGATTGCAGCGCAGCCATCGCTTCGACCCTATGTGCTCGAGGAGGTGTTGCCGGGCCCGACGGTTACAAGCGACGAGGCGCTGGCCGAGGACCTGCGTCGGCGCGGCGTTTCGAACCTGCACCCGGTCGGCAGTTGCCGCATGGGTCCTGGTCCGGACGCGGCCGTCGATCCGCGGCTGCGCGTGCACGGCGTGACGGGGCTTCGGGTGATCGATGCCTCGATCATGCCGCAGGTGGTCGGCGGCAACACCAACGCGCCTGCGATCATGATCGGCGAGAAGGGCGCCGCCATGGTGCTCGAGGACGCAGAGCGGCAGCCTCAATTGTAGATATAGGTCACCAGGAAGGTGCGATCGCTGCAGAGTCGCCCCGGTCGGTGGAATGGGAAAGCTCGACTGCCGTACGGCAAACACCACGCTTTGCGTAAGCGCGGGATCGGCCGCGGGCCGCACGAGCTGCAGCTCGCTAAGGTCACCGGTTGCCGACAGCAGCAAGCGAACCGTAACCTTGCCAAGCTCCCCGCGCGCAGGCGGCATGGTCTGGCGCAAAGCGCGGATTACCCTGCGTCCGAACTCGTCGTTTTCGCCCGAGCGCGTGATGTCCGGCGGGCGTACGGCCGCCGTCGATAGCCCCGAAGGGGCGATGAAGTTTGGGGGTAAGTCGAGCTGCAACGAGAGTTTGGGGCTGGTCTTCGCCTTGCCTGGGGTCTCGGCCGGCGGGCTCGCGGTTGCCCCGGGTGGGGCCGCAGAGGGTGGCGAAAGGGTTTCGGCCGGCGCCGGCGGGGCTGCGGCCTCTTTCTTGCTCGGCGCGCTCGCAGCCTTCTTGTCCTCCAGGATCTGGGCGGCAGCGCTCGGTGAGGCTGCCTCAGCGGCAGGCAGCGTCGACGGGCTCGCCAGGGTCGCGGTCTCGCTGGGGGCTGGCGGCGGGGGGGGCGTCGACCCGGTTTCGGCGGGGGCGGCCGGCCGCGGCGGCGCGGCATTGTTGGGCGCGACCGGTGGGGCGGCCCTCGCGCCGAGCTCGCTCGGGTCAACGAGTTCGACACTGATGGCTTCGGGGCTTCCGTCCCGCTCGCCCAGGTGACGCGGTAGGGATCGACCGACGCCTACGATGGCGCTGGCATGCAGCAGCGCGACGCACGACAAGCCGATCCAGAACCGGCGTTCTGGCACCTGGCGCGGGTAGGGGGACGGTTGGCCTTTGAGCTCCATACTCCCTCCGCGGCGAAGCGTGACCGCTTCGATCGACGGGTCAAATCCGTTTACCGCCTCGGCGCCGTCGGCGGGTATGGCAAGATCGGGCCACGAGCGTAGCGGCGAAGGACGGCCAGGACATGACCGCGCCATCCTGCACCCGCCGGGTCAGGATCCTATGTGTCAGATTGTACCTTGGCGCGCCGGCGGCCCTCGCAGCCGTTGCCGGCGGCCAATTTTCCACAGGCGCGTGCGCTTGGCTCGGCTTGGGTCAAGCTCCGCGCGAGATCTCACCCCAGCGTCGTCGGACGCCGCCAGCCCCGCCGTAAGGGCGCCGCGCGGGTCGCTTTTAGTCGAGGCGGCGCAGGAAGGTGCGCTCCTCGGCAAGAATGAACCGCTTCTCCTCGGCCAGCCGGAAGTTGGCCGCCCCCGCCTGATCCGCCTTGAGGCGCGTCCGGTAGGCCTCGTAGTGGGCAAGGCTGTCGAAGGAAATCAGGCCAAAGGCGACGTTGTTGGTACCCTCGTGTGGCATCCAGTAGCCATCGAGCTTGCCACCGCAGGCCGGAATGATCGTCAACCAACGGCGCGCATAGTCTGCGAAGGCCTCGCGCTGGAATGGGTCGATCTGGTAGCGAATGAATACGGTAAGGGTCATTGTCGCCGCTCCTCGAGCCAGTCTCGTGCTGATGCCACCGTGTCTGAGGTTTGCCGACGCATGCTACGGAATTGACCGAAGCGCGGTTCGGCGCGGTGCGGTAAGCTCCAGGCACGGTCGCGGAGCCCGTTCCTGATGGCCAGCAGCGCCCTGTTCGCCGAAATTGCCGCTTTGTCGGGTGATCCCGGGCGCGCCAGCATGCTGCACGCGCTGATGGACGGCCGCGCTCTTACGGCAACCGAGCTGGCACGGGTGGCGGGCATTACGCCGCAAACGGCCAGTGGTCATTTGCAGCGCATGACGGTGGTCGGGCTCATCAAGGTCCACCCGCAGGGCCGCCATCGCTACTATGAGCTCGCCACCGTTTCCGTGGCGCGCATGCTCGAAAGCATCATGCAGGTTGCCGCCGAGCTGGCGCCGGATCGGCGGCGCCTGAGCGTCGGGCCCCGCGATCTGGCGCTGCGCAGAGCCCGCACCTGCTATGACCATTTCGCGGGGCGGCTCGGCGTCGCCCTCGCCGACGCCCTCGGCCTACGCGGGTATGTCGAGCTGACGAGCGACGCCGGTATCATCACCGAGCCCGGTATCGCCTTTCTGGCTGAGATCGGCATCGATGCCGATGCCTTGCAAGTCCGACGCACGACGCGAACACGGCGGGTGCTTTGCCGCCCTTGTCTCGACTGGAGCGAGCGGCGCCTGCATCTTGGTGGCCTCGTCGGGGCGGCACTCTGCGCGCACAGCATGCAGCGGGGCTGGACACGGCGTCTGGAGGGCACGCGCGCCGTGCTCATCACGGCCGAGGGCGGGCGCATATTCGCGGAAAAGTTCGGAGCCGTGGGCTTGCTCGACTAGCCAACCGAGGCGCAGCGGCGGCAATTGCCTGCCGTATAAAGTCGCCTCCTTGCGATCGGCCGTTGCCGCAGGCCGCCCATTTGTTGTGCTCGCAGGCCGGCAGCTACATAACGGAAGCGGATCTGCAAGCGACTGGTGGCCAGGCATTTGGCGTGGCCGGCCTCCACCCAAGGATCAGCAACTGCCCCGCAACTCTAGCGTGCAAGGGGGTCAGGCTGGAGGAGGCCGGCGGCACGCCGACAGATCGTACCGGACGCATGGGTAACACGTTCCAGCTGCGAGGGCAGGTCGCGATACGCGAAAAAGGAGGGTTAGGTCGCGGCAGATCGCCCGCGTGTCCTGGCGGCGGCTGCAGGGCCGGTCCATGTCCGCGTGCGCGCGCCCCGCATTCATTCCCACTCGATGGTGCCCGGAGGCTTCGAGGTCACGTCGTAGACCACCCGGTTAATGCCATTGACCTCGTTAATAATACGGGTGGCCGCGCGGCCCAACACGTCGTGCGGGAAGGGGTAGAAGTCGGCGGTCATGCCGTCGGTCGAGGTGACCGCACGCAGCGCGCAGACATGATCGTAGGTGCGTGCATCCCCCATGACGCCGACGGTGCGCACCGGCAGCAGCACCGCAAAGGCCTGCCAGATCTTATCATAGAGGCCGGCCTTGCGGATTTCGTCGAGAAACGCCGCGTCGGCCTTGCGCAGAATATCGAGCTTTTCCTGGGTTACGTCGCTCAAGATCCAAATCGCCAAACCCGGCCCGGGGAAGGGATGTCGCCAAATGAAATGCTCCGGCAGCCCCAGTTCGCGGCCGAGGGCGCGCACCTCATCCTTGAACAGCTCACGCAGCGGTTCAATCAGTCGCAAGTTCATGCGCTCCGGTAGGCCGCCGACGTTGTGGTGCGATTTGATGGTCACCGACGGCCCGCCGGTGAACGACACGCTCTCGATCACGTCGGGATAGAGCGTGCCCTGCGCCAAAAAATTGACGCCGCCCAGCTTTTTGGCTTCCGCCTCGAAGACATCGATGAATAGCGCCCCGATGGTCTTGCGCTTGGCTTCCGGGTCGGTCTTGCCGGCGAGCTGAGCCAGGAACTCCCGGCTCGCGTCGACGTGCACCAAGGGGATATTGAAATGGCCGCGGAACAGCGTCACAACCTGCCTCGCCTCGTCGAGCCGCAGCAGGCCGTGGTCGACGAAAATGCACGTGAGCTGGTCGCCGATGGCCTCGTGGATGAGCTTGGCCGCCACCGCGCTGTCGACCCCGCCGGACAGTCCACAGATCACCCGGCCGGCGCCGACCTGCGCCCTGATGCGGGCAATCTCCGTGCTCTTGAAATGCGCCATGCTCCAGTCGCCCGGTAGGCCGGCGATGCGGCGCACAAAATTGCCGATCAGGCGGCTTCCCTGCGGGGTGTGCGCCACCTCGGGATGGAACTGCACCGCGTAAAGCTTGCGAGTTTCGTCGGCGATTGCCGCAAACGGGGCGCCGTTCGAGATCCCCACCACCTTGAAGCCCGGCGGCAAGCGCGTAACGCGGTCGCCGTGGCTCATCCACACGGTGTCGCGCTCGCCCTTGCGCCAAACACCTTCAAACAACCTGCTGTCGCTGATGACCTCCAACTCGGCGCGGCCGAACTCGCGATGGTGCCCCCCCTCCACGCCGCCGCCGAGCTGGGCGACCATGGTTTGCTCGCCATAGCAAATGCCAAGCACCGGTAGCCCGGCCTGGAACACCCAGTCAGGGGCGCGCGGCGTGCCAAACTCGGTAACACTGGCCGGGCCGCCAGACAGAATGACGGCCCGCGGTTTGAGGCGCTCCAACGCGTCCTGGGCGCGGTTGAAGGCCACGATCTCGGAGTAGACGCCCTGCTCGCGCACGCGCCGGGCGATCAGCTGCGTCACCTGGCTACCGAAGTCGATGATGAGGACGGTTTCGGTCATGCTCTCGAGGTCATCGGCGAGGCCGCCACAACGAGGCGGGCGCCGAGCCTTCGATAGCCACCATCACCGCGAAAGGTCAAGCTGACGCCGGTGCGCCAGGGCCAACATCCTTCGCGCTTGCCGCCCGGGATCCCGCGCGCCGAGGCGGGGGGCTGGCCCTGGTGATGACGGCAGTGCCTCACTCGGCGGCCACAGATTGACCATGACCATTGCCGGGGACCTGGGCGTGAAGCGGTCGGGCCACGATGCCCAGCCGTTCCACGGCCGCCAGCAGGATTTGTGACAGGAGCTCCGCATAGCGCATGCCCTGGAACCCCGCCATGATGTTCATCTTGCCGTCCCAGCACCAGCCGGGGTTTGGGTTGACCTCGAGCAACTTGATTTCGCCCTTGGCATCGGCCCGGAAGTCGAAGCGGGCGTAGTCACGGCAGCCCAAACGCTCGAACAAACGCGAGGAGTTGTCGATCAGCTGTTGCTGCTTTTGATCGGCCAGGGTCGCCTCTCGGTACTTGATCTGCGTCCAATAGGGACTGTCGGGCTCCCACTTCAATTCATAGCCCAAGATCTTCGGCAACCTTTCGTCGAGCCTGGAGTAGTCGACCTCCAGAATAGGCAGCGCCCTGAGGCCCTGATCGGGATTGCCGACCAGGCCCACCGAGTACTCCGCGCCGATCAGGAACTCTTGCACCAGCACGCCTCGCCTCGGAAACTCGGCGCGCAGCCGGTCGAGATAATCGAGCAGAGCTTTCTCGTTGTTGACGACGGCCTCCTTGGTGATGCCCTGACTGCTGTCGCCCTGGTTGGGCTTCAAAATCGCGGGAAATACCGAGGGCAAGGTCGCACCCTGGTCGCCCGGGCGCACATAGGATTCGAGGGGGACAGGCACGTCGAGGGCGTGTGCCACCGCGCGCACCAGACCCTTGTCGTAGCAGGCAGCAAGCGCCGAAGGGCCGGCGCCTGTGTAGCCGATGCCCTGCACCTCGAGCAGGGCTGGCACATGCAGCTCCTTGAAGGGGTCGTTGTTCCATCCCTCGTCGCAAAGGTTGAAGACCAAATCGGTCCTGAGCTCGGAAAGATCGCGCTCCAGGGTACCGTGGTTGTCGAGATAGCGGAACTTGTAGCCCGGCACCTCCGACAGCGCATCCTTAAGCTTGCGCACGGTTTCGAGGTCTTCCGGATTGAAGGTGCCGCCGCGCTTGACCTGATCGGGCAGGCGGTGGTCACCCATGAGGACGGTGACGTCGAGCGCCTGCAGCCGCCCGCGATGCTTGCGCACCAGTTGCGGAGCGTCGGCGGTGAGAAGGATGCGCCGCGCCATCATGCCGAGATCCTGGTCCCGATCGGAGAGGGCTTCGGCATGGCCATGGTGGCGGATGTTGCGGAAGCCCGTCTTCTCCAGCAACTTGGCGATGCTGTCGCGTGTATAGAGGCGTTCGGCATAAAACTGGTCGGCGATTACACCCATCTCGTCGTGAACAATAACTTCGCGCGAGATCAGCCGTTCCCCATCCTGGCTGATCGAACGCTCGCGACAGACGAAATGATGCTCATCAATCCACTCCCACGACCGCCGATCGAAGTTGTCGTGCATGTGGCTGCCGTCGGTAATGTCCAATACGATCTGCCCGCTGGGGCGTAAAATCTTACCGACCGCGGTTAGGACCTTCTCGTCGTCCTGCTTGTTGGAGAAGTAGCCGAAGGAGTTGCCCATGATGGCAACGCAGTCCATGCTGTTTTCCGGCAGCCGCGGATTGCGCGCATCCCCCTCCTTGAACAGCACCTGCAGCCCCTCGCCCTGGGCGCGCTTTTTGGCGAGACGGACGAGGTAGCGCGAGCGGTCGAGCCCCATCACGTGCTTGAAGCCGCGCCGGGCAAGCTCGAGGCAGTGCCGACCCTGGCCACAGCACAGGTCGAGGATGTGGCTATAGGGCTGCACGGCCGCCGCGGAAACAATGAAGTCCACCTCGCGACGGGTGTTCTCCAAGTTCTCGACCACGTCGCCGTCGGTCTTCACATAAAGGGCGTTAAAAAGCTTGCGCCACCACTCTTCCGGCAGGTGGGCCTCGAGATCCGCAACCGGGCCGAGACACGAACGGGCGGAAGGACGCCTGGGTCGCTTCGCCTTCGACGGCATTACCATGGTGGACGAGTGTCCTCCTCAGTGTGGCGGCTTGCGGTCGCTGGGGCGACGACGGCTCCCCGTGGCGACGCGCCTTGTGGCGGTCAAGACGAGACCCTGATGGGTCCCAGGAAAACGCGAACGTATTAGTCCCTCGTCATCGGCTGTCAAACTTTTATCTGTGGACGATCGATCTCGGATGCAAGCTCTTTTTGTCGAGCGCCGTTCCGCACTCAAGCCTGGCGCAGGAAGCCGGCAATGAAGAATCCATCCGTCCCATGACGCGCCGGCGTCAACAGCAGGTGATTGTCACTGCCATCGGCCGAGGCCGGTACGTCGCCGCCGACGCCGCGGGCCCAGGCCTCACGCCAGGGCAGGCAGGTAAAACCGGGGCAGGCCGTCAGAAACCAGGCGCTCTGGTCGCCGTTCTCCTCCGGCAGCACCGAGCAGGTGACGTAGACGAGGCGGCCGCCAGGTTTGACGTGGCCGGCGGCGGCCAAGAGCAACGTGCGCTGCTCGGCTTGCCGCTGGGCCAAGTTCGCCGGCCGCAGCCGCCACTTGGCGTCCGGCCGACGTCGCCAGGCGCCGCTGCCCGTACAGGGCGCATCGACGAACACGAGGTCGAAGCGGTCGGCGAGCGCGCGCAGGGCGGCTTGGTCACCGGCCGGCAGCACCTGGGCATTGCGCACGCCGGCCCGTTTCAGCCGCTCGATGCTCGGGCGCAGGCGCAAAGCATCCTCGTCGTAGGCGTAGACTTGGCCGGTGTTGCGCATGCTGGCGGCGAAGGCCAGCGTTTTGCCGCCGGCCCCTGCACAAATATCAAGCACCTGCTGGCGCGGGGCGGCGTTGGCGAGCAGCGCCGCGAGCTGCGAGCCCTCGTCTTGCACTTCGTACCAGCCGCGCGCATGGCCGACGTCGGCCTCGACGTTGGGCTGCCGGTGGCCGCCGTCCGGGGCGGGCAGCCGCACGCCGATGGGAGAGTAGCGGGTCGCTTGCGCGGAGAATCGGGCAAGGCTCTTGAGCACCTTGGCGCGTTCGGCCTTGAGCATGTTGACCCGTAGATCCACGGGCGCACGCCGCGCCAGCGCCGCGCCCTCCGCGCCGGCCGCCGCGCCGAAGGCGCGGGCGAAGGAGGGCTCGAGCCAGTCCGGGATGTCGCCTTCGATAGCGGCGGACGCGCCGGGCGCCGGAGGACGCCAAAGCCCAACCCGCTCGGCCTCGCTCAGCGGCTCCAGCGCATAGGCCGAGCCGTCGGCGCTGGCGATCACCGCCGCTTCCGTCAGACCGAGTGCCTTGGCGGCTGCCGCCAACGCCAGCGCGCGTGGACTGTCGCTCTGCATGCGAGCGGCGAGCGAACGCCGGCCGCGCAGGGCGTCATAGACGAGATTGCCGATAGCCGCCCGGTCGCTGGAGCCCGCGAAGCGGTGGCTCTTGCCCCAGTCGGCGAGGGCGGTGGCGGCAGGTCGATGTCTGCTCAGGACCTCCTCGAGGACCTCGACGGCGGCCTTGATGTGGGCGCCAGGCCGCATGACCTCAGGCAAATCCGCCGGTCAGGACGTGGAAGAACAGCTTCAGCCACATGCCCGCCAGGATCAGCAAGCCCAAGGCGAAAACCGGTGAGCGCCAGCGCACCCGGTTGGGGCCGACGTGAATGGCGGCATGCGCGATGCGCGACAGCACGAACAGCCAGGCGAGCACAAGCATCAGGAAATCGACGCCCTTGGTGAGGAGCGCAAAGGCCACCGCGGCATAGAACAGCACCGGCAGCTCGAATTGATTGCGCTGGTTGGCGGCACGCTTCTCGGCATCGGGCGGCCACACCACATGACCCAAGGCCAGCTCGGCACCGCCGCTGCGGCGGTCCATGGCGGCAATGGCGCGGGTACGGGCGACGGCGAGCAAACCGTAGACGATAAAGGTCAAAAGGACTTGCACGAAGACCGGGTAGAGAATGACGACCTGATTCATGGGCCTTCCAGGCCGACCGGCCTGTCGCGATCGTTGGCTCGACGAGACGCTAGACGCTGCGCGTGTAGTTGGGGGCTTCCCGCGTCATGGCCACACCGTGGGTGTGACCCTCGCTGGCGCCCGCCGGCGAGATGCGCACGAACCGCGCCCGCTCGCGCAGGGCGGCGAGGTTGGCGGCGCCGATATAGCCCATGCCGGCGCGCAAGCCTCCGACCAGCTGGTGCAAGACACCGTCGACCGGTCCCTTATAGGGGACCTGACCTTCGATGCCTTCCGGCACCAGCTTGAGGGTGTCCTTGACCTCCTGCTGGAAGTAGCGGTCGGCGCTGCCGCGCGCCATGGCCCCGACCGAGCCCATGCCGCGATAGGCCTTATAGGTCCGGCCCTGGTACAGGTAGGTCTCGCCCGGCGCCTCGTCCGTGCCGGCAAGCAGCGCGCCCACCATCACGCAATCGGCGCCGGCGGCCAGGGCCTTGACGATGTCGCCGGAGAACTTGATGCCACCGTCGGCGATGACGGGCACATCCTGTTTCTTGGCCGCCTCGACCAATTCCATGATGGCGGTGAGCTGGGGCATTCCCACGCCCGCCACCACCCGCGTGGTGCAGATCGATCCCGGGCCGATTCCCACCTTGACCGCGTCGGCGCCCGCATCGATCAGCGCCTTGGTGCCGTCGGCGGTGGCGACGTTGCCGGCGATCACCTGCACGCGGTTGGATTGCTTCTTGATGCGCGTCACCGCGTCGAGGACGCGCTTGGAATGGCCGTGGGCGGTGTCGACCACGACAAGGTCAACGCCTGCCGCAATCAGCTGTTCGGCGCGCTCGTAGCCATCGTCCCCAACGCTGGTGGCGGCCGCCACGCGCAGGCGACCGTGCTCGTCCTTGCAGGCATTGGGATACTTCTGGGCCTTCTCGATATCCTTGACCGTGATCAGCCCGATACAGTGGAAATTGTCGTCCACCACCAGGAGCTTCTCAATCCGGTTCTGATGCAGCAGGCGTTCGGCATCCTCGCGTCTGACGCCTTCCTTGACGGTGACCAACTTCTTGGTCATCAGTTCGGAGACGGGTGTGCGGGTGTTGGTGGCAAAGCGCACGTCGCGATTGGTGAGAATGCCGAGCAGCTTACCTTTGCTGCCGTCCTCCACCACCGGGACCCCGGAAATCTTTCTTTCCTCCATCAGGCGCAGGGCGTCGGCCAGCGTCGCTTTGGGCGAAATCGTATAGGGGTTGACCACCATGCCGGCGACGTAGCGCTTGACCATGGCGACCTGCTCGGCCTGGACCTCGGCGGCGAGGTTGCGATGGACGACGCCGATGCCGCCGGCCTGGGCCATGGCGATGGCAAGCCGCCCTTCGGTGACGGTGTCCATCGCCGAGGAAAGGATGGGGATCTTCAGCGATATCTCGCGGGTGACGCGGGAGGTGACGTCGGTTTCGCCCGGCAGGACGTCGGAGGGTCGCGGCACCAGCAGCACGTCGTCGAAGGTCAGGGCAACGCTGCTTTCATCCAGGACGGGCCGTTGCGCCATATTCCGCTCTCCCTGCCGTCAGGTTGGCCGAAAACGGGCGCGCCGGGCCTATTTTGCTCGGCACGCGGCCCATGAGCCGCCCCTGTGGTGGAATCGTTCCAAGCTTCCTATTAGCAGAGCCCGCCAGTGAGGGAAAGGCGGTCCCGCCGCGCTCGGGCTGCTCTAAGCGACGGCAGTGCCGAAGGGGGTGCGTCCGGCCGCGGTCGTGCCGAGTCTGGTCGCGTGTGGTCGCGTCTGGCCGGCTGCGCCTGCATCAGAGGGCAGCCACCCGACGCGACCCGCCCCACGATCCCCCGAGCGCATAGATCGGATGGCGATCAGGCGCGAAACTGGGTGGCCGTGACGTAGAGCTCCGCCAATTCGGCGCGGCTGGCCGGTGGCTTGACGTGCCGCACGCTGGCAAAGGCTTTTTTGAGCCGATCGAGCAGTGCCCGTTCGGAGCCACCCTGGAACATTTTGCACACGAACGCCCCGCCCGGCGCCAGCACTTCGATGGCAAATTCGGCGGCCGCTTCGGCCAGCGCCATGATGCGCAGGTGGTCTGTGCGGCTGTGCCCGGTGCCCTGCGCGGCCATATCGGACAAGACGACGTCGGCACCCCCCTCGCGCAGCAGCGCCTTGAGCCTGGCCGGAACCGTCGGCGCCATGAAGTCGCCCTCGAGGAAGACGACGCCCGCAAGCGGCGCCATCGCCAGCAAGTCGATGGCCACAACCTGGCCGCGCCCCGCAAGGGATCGGACGCGCTCCGCCGCCACCTGGCTCCAGCCGCCCGGGGCGGCGCCCAGATCGACCACGCGCCGGCCAGGCCGCAGCAGGCGGTACTTGTCGTCGATCTCGATCAGCTTGTAGGCGGCCCGCGAGCGGTAGCCCTCGCGCTGCGCCGCTGCAACGTAAGGGTCGTTGAGCTGCCGCTCGAGCCAGCGCTGGGAGGAGGCCGTGCGCTGCTTGGCCGTCTTGAGGCGGACCTTGAGCTGATGCCGGCCTATCGGCCGGTCGCGGTTGCTCATGCCAGCCTCAGGCCTCGAGCGGAGTTGCGTCGCCGCCTCGCCCGGCGCCACCCTTGTCCGCACCCGAGAGGCCGGAAAGATAGGTGGCCACCAGATCCTCGATCAGCCGGTTGGCGGTCTCCGTCGTGACCACGGAAAGCTTGTCGGCGGTCGACAGCGACGTGATGCCATGCACCCCCGCCCACAGAACGCGCGCCGCGCGCTGGCGCTCGGTGTCCTGGCCCGGACCGAATTCTGGCGCCAGGGCCGTCTCGACGCGGCTCATCAGGGTTTCGAGCTTTTGCTGATACCAGGATGGAAGCGCGGTGCCGGCCGGCATGTGGTGCTCGAACAACAGGTTCCAGAGCTTCGGTTTTTCGTGCGTGAAGGCGAGGTATGTAAGCGCCAGCCGTGTCACGCGCGTGCAGGCATCCCCTTCATTCAACAGCCCCGCGAGCCTCTGGTCCAAGGCGTCGAGCACGCGGGCTTCGATGTTGAGGACGACATCGTCGAGGTTCTCGAACATGTTGTAAATCGTGCCGGGCGAATAGCCGATACGTCGGGCGATCTCGCGCGCCGACAAGCCGGCGATACCTTGGGCTTCGATGATGTCTTGCGCAGCATCCAAAATCAGTTCGCGCAGCTGCTGCGGCGTGTGCGTCGACCGTCGTCCCATGGCCTCCTGGCCCTAGCCTTGCCATGCCTCGGCGCTTGCCGCACGGCGGGTCGACCAGCATAGGTGGAAATGGCCTCTTTGGGCAAATACAACCGGGGATTGTCCTAGCCCGCTGGGCGCTTGCGCGGATGAGAGGGTAAAAAGAGCGGCGAAGCACTTTGCGCGAGGCTTTGCACGGGCAGCGATGGCGGCCGTTCCTTTGCGGCGAATAAAGACGAGGCACTTGGTCTGGTGAAATGGTGGCGCAAACGCGATGCGGCGCCACGACAATCGCTAAGTCCCCCACGTGGCGGTGGCCGCGCTTTGCCCCGCCCACGCGCGGCGCCAGGCGCCACTGTGGGGGAGACAAAGCCGGCCTTGCTTTTCTTTCTTCTGAACCCCCGTCTGGTTGCGGGGCTCGCCGCCGGCGAGGTCGGCCACCCCGCCCTTAACATGCAGAATTTTCGCCTAGTTCCTATTATTGTTCACCATCAAGACTAGATTAACCAATCAATATCGTGGATATTTGAACTTCAATTCCAATACACCAACAAATTCTTGTGACAAAAAATAGAATAACTAGGTTCATTAAATTTTTATCATGGAGTTGATCTTGGTTCATCGCGATCTTCTGAGGCAATAGCGGCGCTGTTATTTTAACTCGACTTTAATTGGCCGCCTTTAGGGTCGATCAAGTTCAGCCGCGCGGCTTGTGCCCAAGGCGTGAACCAACCGCGAGCAAGCTCTGAATGAGTGGGAGAGTGGTCATGAAGGACTTCGTTGCTCGTTTCGTCAAGGACCAGTCTGGTGCAACGGCCATCGAGTATGGCTTGATCGCGGCCCTGGTTGCCGTCGCCATCATCGGCGCCGCCCGTGCCCTCGGCACGCAGATCGGGACAACCTTCAACACGGTCACCGAGATGCAGAAAGGCGGCGCGCGGCAGCACCCCCTAATGCTTCTCGGCGGTGCTCCGCCGGCGTTGAAGCCGCCTGCCCAGGTGCAGGCGGCTTTGCTCTTTGCCATCCGCTGGCTTTGACCGGCGCTCGCCATTGGCGCCGCCCGTGCGGGCGACGTTTTGCCAAGGATTGCCCGCCCGTGCTCGACCTGATCGTGCTCCTGCTGTTGCCGGGTAGCCTGGCGTTTGCCGCGGCCATGGATCTCCTCACCATGACCATTCCGAACCGCATCGCCCTCGTTGTGCTTCTGGCCTTTTTTCCCGCCGCCGTGCTGGCGGGCATCAGCTTGCCCATGATCGGTGCGCATTTAGCCACCGGGCTCTGCGTTCTCCTGCTCGGCATGGTCTTTTTCTTTTGCGGTTGCTGCGGCGGCGGTGATGCCAAGCTGCTAGCGGCCATCGCCCTCTGGCTCGACTTCGATAACCTGTTTCAATACCTGCTTTACACGGCCGTGGCGGGGGGCATGTTGGCCACCGCTTTGTCGATGCTGCGCTCGGTACCGCTGCCCGGGATGCTGCTGGCGGAAGCCTGGGCGGTGCGCCTGCATCGGTGCGACGCGGGAATACCCTATGGCATTGCCCTTGCGGCCGGCGCACTGCTCGTTTATCCGCATACGTCCTGGTTTGCTCGACTCGCCGGCTGCGGCGGTGCCTTCCGCATGAAGCCGCCGACGCCTGACCGCTCGGCGCGCAGGCGTTTCGTTGCCACGCACGACAAGCGCACCACGTCGATCGAAGTTCTGCGCTTTGGCAAGAGCCAACGCGGTTATGGCTGTCCAACGAGAGGGCAAACCGGCGGCCAAGAAGGTTGGCTAACTGCTTAACTGTCTCACCGGCTCGATCGATCACGACGAACGCATCATAACCTGCGAGGACTCGGCGGAACTGCAGCTGCCGCAGCCGCACGTGGTACGGCTGGAAACGCGGCCCCCCAATCTAGCGAGGGCGAGATCACCATGCGAGATCTCGTCAAAAACTGTCTGCGCATGCGGCCCGAGCGCATCATCGTCGGCGAGGTGCGCAGACCGGAGGCATTGGAACTGCTGCAGGCCATGAATACGGGCCACGACGGCTCGATGGGGTGCGTTGCACGCCAACTCGCCGCGCGAAGCATCTGTCGTCTTGAATCCATGATCATGATGAGCGGCTACGCACTCCCCGTCAAAAACCATCCGCGAAATGATCATCGGCTCGATCGACATTATCGTGCAGGCCTCGCGCCTGCGCGATGGCTCCCGCAAAATCGCGCATGTCACCGAGGTGATGGCATGGAGGGTGACGTGGTCACCCTGCAAAACTGATCGTCTTCGGATCAGGGAGGACCAACGGCAAAATCACGGGCGCGCATCGATCGACGGGCATCGCCCGCCCGCGCTTCTGGGAGCGCGCCGAGTATTACGGCGAAACTGGACGCCTGGCGCAGGCGCTCACTACCACCGAGGCGCACGGCAAAGCGGGCAATGCCCATGGATAGCAATGAGCTGATGCTGGTTGGACTATTGCTGCTGGCGGCGCTTTCCGTCGCCGCCATCGTCTTCTTACTGATTAATCCGTACCTGTCAGGCGAGCACCGCACCGACAAACGGATCCAGGGGGTCACGGAAAACCGGGCAAAGCAAATCGCGATCAAGACGCTCAAGGAATTGGAAGATCGCCAGAAGGCGCGGGAAAAGCTGTCGTTGCGCCTGCGCCTGCAGCGCGCCGGATTGGACATCCAGCCGCGGGTATTTTGGCTTGCCAGTCTCGTCTGCGGGGTAGTGCTCGGCGCCGCAATTTGGCTGACCGCACCCAACCTGCCGATTGTGGTGCCGCTGTTGGCCCTGTTCGTTGGCACCTTGGGGTTGCCGCGCTGGATTCTTGCGCGCACGACCAAAGCGGCGCCAATACAAGTTCACCGACGAGCTGGCCAATGCCGTCGACGTCATCGTGCGCGGCGTCAAGTCGGGATTGTTGCTCAACGAGTGCCTTGCCATCATCGCGCGCGAATCGCGCAACGAGCATGTTTGAGACCGAGGAGGTGCGCGACAAGTTAAAGATGGCAGGCTTGCGCGGGCAGGCGCCGCTCGTCGCCTACCTGTTCTTCCGACTTGCCATGCCGATCATCATCGCCGTGATCGCCTTGGTGTACCTGCTTCTGATCGCCGCCTACGCGTATCCACCCCTGATCAAGGTCAGCCTGGCGCTGGTCGACTCGGCTTTTATCTCCCCAACATGTTCGTCGAAAATCTGGTGAGCGGCGGCAGACCTCAATCAAGAATGCCTTTCCCGACGCGCTCGATAGCTGTTGATCTGCGTGCAGTCGGGCATGTCGGGAAGCGGTGGAAGTCGCGGAGGTCGCCAGCAATCGCCGGCGCCGAGGAGCTGAGCCTGACCACGGCCGAGCTCTCCTATTTGCAAGACCGCAGGCAAGCCTTCGAGAATCTCGGCAAGCGCACCGGCATCGCCGCCATCAAAGCGGTGGCGACGGTATTGATCCGCGGAACGCTATGGCACCCCGGTCGGCCAGGCGCTGCGCGTGATGGGGTGGGAGAACCGTGACATGCGCACGGCGGAGGCGGAGAAGAAGGCTGCTGCCCTGCCGCCCAAACTCACCGTGCCGATGATCGTGTTCTTTCTACCCGTGCTCTTCGTCGTCAGCTTGGGGCCGGCCATCATCTAGGTGTTCAAATACAACTAGATTTCAAGCAAATTGAGGTGAGGCGGCGCAATGCGCCTCCGCTGGGCCGCTAGCCAGCGCCATCCTCCGCTGCGGTGGGGCCTTTGCGCAGAAACGGTTGCATACCCCGGCGCGCAAGCGCGTCGGCCTGTTCGTTCTCGACGTGACCCGCGTGGCCCTTCAGCCAATGCCAGGTGACCTCATGGCGCGCTTGGGCCGCATCGAGGCGCTGCCACAGCTCGACGTTCTTTACCGGCTTTTTGTCGGCCGTCTTCCAGCCGCGCCGCTTCCAGCCTTCGATCCAGGTGCTGATGCCGTTGCGCACGTACTCTGAATCGGTGTGCAGATCGACGCGCGATGGTCCCTTCAGCGCCTCCAAAGCCGAGATCGCCGCCATCAGCTCCATGCGATTGTTAGTCGTGAGCGGCTCACCGCCGCATATCTCTTTGCGATGGTTGCCGGATACCAAAACGGCGCCCCAGCCGCCCGGGCCAGGGTTGCCCGAGCAGGCGCCATCGGTATGGATCACCACGGCCGGTTTTGCCCGCTGGCTCATCCCAATCCATACTCGCTGGCCGAAACGATGGTGCGGTGAAACTTGAGACGACGCAGATACTCAAGCGGATCCTTTCGCTTGACGAGGGCCTCCGCGGACGTGTGCAGCCAGTCGTGCGCGCGCGTGAGGAGGAAGCGCAGTGCGGCTGCCCGCGCCAGCAGCGGCAGCGCCCGCCGCTCCTCCGGTTGCAGGCCGCGGATGGCCTGATATCCCTTGAGCAGGGCCTGACCCTTGGTCATGTTGAAGGAATGGTCGCTCTCGAAGCACCAGGCGTTAAGCGCAATCGCTATGTCATAAATCAAGGCATCGTTGCAGGCGAAATAAAAGTCGATCAGACCCGAAAGCTGATCGCCCAGGAAGAAAACGTTGTCGGGAAAAAGATCGGCATGGATCACGCCCAGGGCCAGGTCGGTGGGCCAATTGCGGGCGAGGTGATCGAGTTCCTGCTCGATGGTGGCGCCCAGACCTGGCGCAATCTCATCGGCATGCTCCTTGAGGCGGGCGTAAAGTGCGCGCCAGCCTGACGGTCCGAGCGCATTGGTTCGGCTGAGGGGAAAATTCTGGCCGGCGAGATGCATGCGCGCCATGGCCTGGCCGACGGCGGCGCAATGCATCACCTGCGGGCGGCGGATCCAGACGCCCTCAAGAAATGTGACCAGCGCGGCCGGCCGGCCGGCAAGCCGGCGCAAGCTTTGACCTCGGGCATCGCGAACCGGCGTCGGGCAGCGGATCCCCGCGTTGGCAAGGTGCTCCATCAAGCCGAGAAAAAACGGCAGATCCTCGGGCGCCACCCGCTTTTCGTAGAGGGTGAGGAAAAAGGGGCCCGACGTGGTGTGGAGCAGGTAGTTGGTGTTTTCAACACCCTCGGCGATGCCCTTGAAGGACAGCAGCGCGCCAACCTGGTAGCTGGCGATAAACTTGGCGAGCTCCTCGTCGGAGACTTCAGTGTAGACAGCCATTCCCCCTGGCCTTGTTCCCGGCGTTATGCCGCGCTCACGTCGCGCAACTCGCGCGGAATGGAAAAACCGATCCGCTCCTCGCGTGTCACCACGTCTTCCACCGTCACCTCAAAATGCGCGCGGAAGGCATTGACGAGCTGGCTGACCAACCATTCGGGCGCGGAGGCGCCGGCGGTCAGGCCGAGCGTGCGCACGGCGGTAAATTCACTCCACACCAGATCGCTGACGGACTGCACAAGCTGCGCCCGGGCGCAGCCGGCGCGGCGCGCCACCTCGACCAGGCGCTGGGAATTGGAGCTATTGGGCGAGCCTATCACCAGCACGGCATCGCAACGCGCCGCGATCGCCTTGACCGCGGCTTGCCGGTTGGTCGTAGCGTAGCAGATGTCTTCCTTGCGCGGGCCGACCATGGCAGGGAAGCGTTCGCGCAAGATGGCCACGATCGCCGCCGTATCGTCGACGGAAAGGGTGGTCTGCGTAAGGTAGGCGAGCCGTTCCGGATCGCGCGGATAGAAGCGGCGGGCATCCTCGGCGGTCTCGATCAGGGTTGCGGCCCCTGGCGGCAGTTGACCCAGCGTGCCCACCACTTCGGGATGACGGGCGTGGCCAATGAGGACGATCTCTAGCCCCTTGGCATGCTGGGCGCGTGCCTCGATGTGCACCTTGGAAACCAGGGGACAGATGGCATCGACGTAAAACAGCTTGCGTGCCTTCGCCGCGGCGGGAACGCTTTGCGGCACGCCATGTGCCGAAAAGATCACAGGTGCATCCGTTTCCGGGATCTCGCCGAGCTCCTCCACAAAAACGGCGCCTTTCGCCTTGAGATCGTCGACCACGTGGCGATTGTGGACGATCTCGTGGCGCACATAGACCGGCGCTCCGAACTTCTGCAGCGCCAATTCGACGATCCGGATGGCGCGATCGACGCCGGCGCAAAAGCCGCGCGGTGCCGCCAGCAGGATGGTCAGAGGTGGCAGCGCCCGCCGTTCGGGGCTGGCATTGGTCATGGTTAAGGACGTCGCCGTGTTTGCGTTTGAATTCGTACGCCCTGCGCTTGGCCCTCGGTTCGCCCGAATGATAGACTTCAAATCACCGGACAAGGGCCCAAGGTGCATCGGGGCCATTATGGGGTGGGATTGCCGGTCCGCAAGGGGCCTGGCAAGCGTTCGGACAGGGGCGTCGTGACGCAATCGGCATTGGCAGCATTGGCTAGGCTGGCCCGCGGCGCCGTGGCAGGGGCGCTCCTGGCCATGGTCGGCGGGCTCGTCGGGGGCTGCGGCATGTCCTCGCTCACGTCCGGGATCGGCGGGGGATTATTCGGCAGCCAAAACAAGACCACGACCGATGTCGGCTCGATCAGTGAGGATCAGCTGTTGGCCGCGGCGAAAACCGACGGTCCTGGCTCGGGCGCGGGCTTCGATGTGGCGCATGGCTGCCCACGCTTCCAGGTTTGGTCGCGCGAAGGCTATGTGACGATCTATGAGCAGGGCCGGGTCGGA
This sequence comes from uncultured Alphaproteobacteria bacterium, assembly GCA_963775835.1. Classification (GTDB taxonomy): domain Bacteria; phylum Pseudomonadota; class Alphaproteobacteria; order Rhizobiales; family Hyphomicrobiaceae; genus AWTP1-13. The sequence goes on from CAVZKV010000026.1 coordinate 261,718, forward strand.
GATGGCCTTGCCGTCATGCATCGCGGCGAGATCACCAAAACCGCGCGCGAGTGCCAGATCGAGCCTGGCCGCGTCAGTGTCAAGGTTGGCTTCTCCGGGCGCGTGCTGCTGGGTCCGAAGGGCAAGACCGGCAACGTTTCGTTGCCGTTGACCGTGTTCGTCAGCGATGCCAAACGGGAGAAGATCGTCACCGACCGGGTCAAGATCGAGGTCGCGGTCACGCTCGACAAGCCGATCGGCTACTTCTCGGTGGTCCGCACGGTCAGCTTCAATGTTCCGGAAGGCTCCCGGCCGGCCGAATACGAAGTCTATGTCGCTTTTGACCGCAACACGCCAGGTGCCGGCTGATTCGGCCTGGTCGCGGGCAATGCCGACAGCGCGTTGTTTTGGCCGCCTCTGTGTCCCATAGCACAGCCGGGCCCGCCGGCGGCGCCTAGCCTGCCTCCATTGTCCAATGCGCGCCCGGAGGCAGCCCCCTTGTCCCCTCTTGCCAAAGCGCTTGCGCTTGCCCTTTCCCTTGCGGCCGTAATCGCTGCCGTTGCCTATTGCCTTGAGCCGCGGCACGTCGTGGTCATCACCCGCGCCCCGGATTGAGCCCTGACCGTGGGCAAGGCGGCCGCGCAGTGAGAGCTTGCGTTGACTCCTTTCCGCACGCGCGTATCATTCGCCCAGCCAATCGACGCCTGCGGAAGAGACCCCGGCCGTGCCGTCAAGGACCGGCTGGGGCGCCGAAGGAGCAACCGCCCCGGAACCTCTCAGGCAAAAGGACCGCAGGTTGATGGCGCTCTGGAAAGCAGCCGACCACCGGGTCGGCTCACCGAAGGGGTAAGGCGACCGGTCGCCGGAATCTCTCAGGTCCCGTGACAGAGGGGGCTTCAATTCGTGCGGATATCCGCGCGAAGGCCAAGCCTTGGGACCCGAGCGAGCATGAGCGCCGAACCCACCGCCGAGCAGCCTTTGAGGCGCACCCCCCTCTACCAACTGCACGTGGATCTTGGCGCCAAGATGGTGCCGTTCGCCGGCTATGAGATGCCGGTGAACTACCGCCTCGGCGTTCTCAAGGAACACCTGCACACGCGTGCCAAGGCGGGCCTGTTCGACGTCTCGCACATGGGCCAGGCCTTCCTCGTCGGTCCCGACCACGCGACGACGGCGATGGCGCTCGAGACGCTTGTGCCTGCCGATCTTCTCAACCTGGCGCCCGGCCAGCAGCGCTACTCGCAGCTCCTCAACGAGGAGGGCGGCATCATCGATGACCTGATGCTGACGCGACCCGCGTCGGCAGCCGAGGATGGCCGGTTATTGCTGGTGGTTAATGCCTCCCGCAAGGAGGTCGACTACGCAATTCTCAAGGCGCGCTTGCCGGCGGGCGTTAGGCTCGAGCCCGCAACGGAGCGCGCGCTGCTCGCCCTGCAGGGCCCCACTGCCTTGGCCGTGATGCATGCCCTATCGCCCGCCGCGGCCGGCCTCGCCTTCATGACCGGCGCCAACGTTCGTCTTGGCGGCTTCGACTGTCACGTCTCCCGCTCCGGATATACCGGCGAGGACGGCTTTGAGATCTCCGTGGCGGCGGCGCAGGCGGGCGAGCTGGCGCAGCTCCTGCTCGGGTACGACGGCGTCGAGCCGATCGGTCTCGGCGCCCGCGATTCTTTGCGACTGGAGGCGGCTCTTTGCCTCTACGGCCATGACATCGACGAGACGACGAGCCCCATCGAGGCCGGGCTCGCCTGGTCGATCCAAAAGCGCCGACGCAGCGAAGGCGGTTTCCCGGGCGCGCGGCGCATTCAGGACGAGCTGACCAACGGTGCAAAACGGCGCCGCGTGGGCATCAGGCCCGACGGGCGTGCGCCCGCGCGCGAGGGTACCGAGATCCTGGCCCTGTTGGGCGAGCGGCTCGGCGCCATCACCTCGGGCGGTTTCGGGCCGAGCGTGAATGCGCCGATCGCCATGGGTTATGTGCCGCAGGCGCGCGCCGCGGTGGGAACACCGGTCAATCTGATGGTGCGCGGCAAGGCGCTCGGCGCCAGCGTGACACCGCTGCCGTTCGTGCAACACCGCTACGCGCGCTAATGCCAAATCCCAAAGTCAGCGAGGAAGATGCAAATGGCAGTCGAGCGCTACACCAAGGACCACGAATGGATCCGGCTCGAGGACGGCATCGCCACCGTCGGCATCACCGACCATGCCCAACAGCAGTTGGGCGATATCGTGTTTGTGGAAGTGCCCGAGACGGGCAGACAGGCCAAGCAAGGTGACGCGGTCGCCGTGGTGGAAAGCGTCAAGGCGGCGAGCGACGTATTTGCGCCGGTTTCCGGCGAAGTCATCGAAGCCAACGCCGAGATCACCACCCAGCCGGCGCTCGTCAACGAGGACGCGCAGGGCAAGGCTTGGTTCTTCAAGGTGAAGATCAGCAATGCCGCCGAGCTCGACGGACTGATGGACAAGGCTGCCTACCTGGAATTTGTCAAGCAGTCGTCTTAACGAACGGAGCATCGATCATGGCACACGAATACAAAGCCGTCATTGCCTGGAAGCGCGGTGCTGGCGAGCCGTTCACCGACCTCAAGTTCAGTCGTGCCCATCAATGGTCGTTTGATGGCGGCATCACGGTGCCGGGATCCTCCTCGCCCTTGTCGGTGCGCGTGCCCTACTCGCGCGCCGAGGCCGTCGACCCGGAAGAGGCACTGGTCGCGGCCCTGTCGAGCTGCCACATGCTGACCTTCCTCTACTTGGCCGCCAAACAGGGGCTCGTCGTTGACTCCTACGAAGACGAAGCCGTCGGCGTCATGAGCAAGAACGCGCGCGGTAAGCTATTCATCTCAAAGGTGGCGCTGAGGCCGCGCATCGCCTTTGCCGGTGCACAGCCACCGAACGCCGCTCAACTCGCCGAACTGCATCACCATGCGCACGAGGAATGCTACATCGCCAACTCCGTCCTGACGGAGGTCGTTGTCGAGCCAACGCCGGTTTCGCACCAATAGCTGGGATCTTTGACCATGCGTTACCTGCCGCTCACCGATGCCGATCGTAAGGCCATGCTGGGCAAGATCGGCGTCACTAATACCGATGCCTTGTTCGCCACCGTGCCTAAGAACAAGCTGCTCGGCGGCCTGCTCGATCTGCCGAAAGGTAAAAGCGAGCTTGCGGTCGAGCGCAGCATGGGCCGGCTGGCGGCGCAGAACACGCCGGCGGGTTCGGTGCCTTTCTTCGTCGGCGCCGGTGCCTACAAGCATCACGTGCCGGCGAGCGTCGATCACCTGATTCAGCGCTCCGAGTTCCTGACCTCCTACACGCCCTATCAACCGGAGATCGCCCAGGGCACGCTGCAGTACCTGTTCGAATTCCAAAGCCAGGTCGCCCTGCTCACGCGCATGGAGGTGGCCAATGCGTCCATGTACGACGGCTCGACGGCCGCCGCCGAGGCGGTGCTGATGGCGCATCGCCTGTCGAAGCGGCGCCGCGCGGTGCTCGCTGGCAACCTGCATCCCCACTACCGCGAGACCATCGCGACCGTGTCACGCATGTCGGGTGACGAGATCCTCGCGGCTCCGCCTGCCCCCGCCGGCAACGAGGAGCTGGCGCCCCTGATCGACCATACGGTGTCCTGCCTCGTCGTGCAGACCCCGGATTTCTATGGCCACCTGCACGATTTGAACGCGCTTGCCGAACGCGCGCATGCGGTCGGTGCGCTGCTGATCGCCGTGTTCACCGAAGTCGTGTCGCTTGGCGCGATCGAACCGCCGGGCGCAATGGGCGCCGATATCGTGGTGGGCGAGGGACAGTCGATCGGCAACGCCCTGTCGTTCGGGGGCCCCTATGTCGGGTTGTTTGCGACCCGGCAGAAATACTTGCGACAGATGCCGGGCCGGCTGTGCGGCGAGACCGTGGACAAGGAGGGCCGGCGCGGTTTCGTGCTGACGCTTTCGACGCGTGAGCAGCACATCCGGCGCGAGAAGGCGACCTCGAACATCTGCACCAATTCCGGCTTGTGCGTACTGGCCTTCACCATCCACATGTCCCTACTCGGGGAGGCGGGGCTGCGGCGGCTCGCCCTCCTCAATCACGCCAACGCCGTGGCACTCGCTGAGCTCCTGGTCAAAGTACCGGGCGTCGAGCTGCTGAATGAGGCATTTTTCAATGAGTTCACGATTCGCGTGCCGGGCGAGGCGGCGGACGTCATCGAAAAGCTGGCCGCCAAGGGCGTGCTCGGCGGCGTGCCGGTGTCGCGGCTCGAGCCGAGCCGAGCGGAGCTCGCCGACCTGATTGTCGTCGCGGCGACCGAAGTGAACACGGATGAGGATCGCGTGGCCTATGCCAAAGCGCTGCGGGAGGTGCTGGAATGTTGAACCGCCAGGGCCGGCCGACGGCGCCGGGAGAGACTGTTGCGAGCGTGCCCGATACCTTCAGCGGCAACCGCGCGCTGGCCATCGAGGAAGGCCTGATCTTTGAAATTGGCCGCGTCGACAGCTCGGGTGTCGACATCGAGGAGCCGCCAAGCTTTGCCGCCCGGCTCGGCAAGCTCGCCAGGCGCGCGCCCTTGGAGCTGCCAGGCCTCAGCGAGCCGGAAACGATGCGGCACTACGTGCGCCTGAGCCAAAAGAACTATGGCATCGACACCGGCCTGTTCCCGCTCGGCTCCTGCACCATGAAGCACAATCCGCGCCTCAACGAACGCATGGCGCGGCTGCCGGGCTTCGGCGATATTCATCCCCTGCAGCCGCTTTCGACGGTGCCGGGTGCGATCGCCCTCATCGCCGAGCTGGCGCGCTGGCTGCGCCAGCTCACCGGCATGGCAGCCGTCGCCATGACGCCGAAAGCCGGCGCGCACGGCGAGCTCTGCGGCATGATGGCGATCAAAGCGGCGCTGGCCGCGCGCCGCGAGGCTCGTTCGGTGGTGCTGGTACCCGAATCGGCGCACGGCACCAATCCGGCGACGGCGGCTCTGCTCGGCTACCGCGTGGTATCGATGCCGGCGCGCGCAGACGGGACGGTCGACGCCGACGAAATCCGCAAACGTCTATCGCCCGATGTCGCGGCCATCATGTTGACGAATCCCAACACCTGCGGCCTCTTCGAGCGTGATGTGGTCGCCATTGCCGAGGCAGTGCACGCCGCCGGTGCCTACTTTTACGCCGATGGCGCCAACTTCAACGCCATCGTCGGCAAGGTGCGACCGGGCGACCTTGGCGTCGATGCCATGCACATCAACCTACACAAGACTTTCTCGACGCCCCACGGCGGCGGTGGCCCGGGTGCCGGTCCGGTGGCGCTGTCGGCGGCGCTGGCTCCGTTCGTGCCCCTGCCCTACACCATCGTCGACGCCCACGGCATTGGCTACGTCGAGCACGCCGGCCGACCGGCCCAACCCGTCGCCGACCGGTCGATGGCCTCGTCACCGAGTGCCGCGCACGCGGACCGCAGCGGCGATGCCGTGAGCGCCCCGCAGGCGGGCGACCGCGCGGACGTGGGAGCAAAGCCGCTCGGGCGCATGTGCGCCTTCCACGGTCAGATGGGCATGTACGTGCGCGCGCTCGCCTACATGCTCAGTCATGGATCGGACGGCATGCGCCAGGCATCGGAGGATGCGGTGCTCAATGCCAACTATGTCCGCAGCTCGCTTGCCGATCTCATGTCGGCACCGTTCGGCGACCAGCTGTGCATGCACGAGGCGCTGTTCGATGATCATTGGCTCGAGGGGACCGGCATCACGACCCTCGATTTTGCCAAAGCCATGATCGACGAAGGATATCATCCGATGACCGTCTACTTCCCGCTGGTCGTGCACGGCGCCATGCTGATCGAGCCCACGGAATCGGAATCGAAAGAGAGCCTCGATCGGTTCATCGCCAGCCTGCGCGAGTTGGCCGCGGCCGCGCGCGGCGGAGAGGCGGCACGCTTTCGTGAGGCACCACGCTTCGCCCCACGCCGGCGCCTGGACGAGACCAAGGCGGCGCGGGAACCGAGATTGAGGTGGACGGCGGCGCAAGAACGTCAGGAGGCGGCGGAATGAGCCGAGCCCAGGACCTGCCTCCCCTTTGCCGCGTCGCCCGCGGGCTCCAGATCGCTTGATGCGGCCGAACGCGGACCCCCGCCTCGCCGCTGCACGTTAGGAAAGGGCGCGCATGGCTCGCGTCGTCGGCATTGATCACCTCGTCCTCCGCGTCAAGGAGTTCGAGCGCTCGCGGCGGTTCTACGGTTTGGTGCTGGGCTTTCTCGGCTTCAAGCGCAAGTACAATTTTGCCAAGACCGCCGGCTGGAGCAACGGCAAGACGCTACTCTGGATCGGCGAGGCGGATGCCGAAGGCAAAAAACACCCACACCGCATCGGCAATATCGGCTTCCACCACTACGCCTTTGAACTCGGCAAACGCCAAGACGTCGATGACCTCTACGCGCTCTTGCAAAGGCATGGGGTCGACGTGGTCGATCCGCCCACCGACTATCCAGACTATGGCGACGGCTACTATGCGGTGTTTTTCACCGATCCCGACGGCCTGAAGCTGGAGGGCATGGTGTGCAAGCCGCCGCGTCGCAAGCGCCGCCAGGCCAAAGCCTGACGACCGGGCACGCTCGTTAATCCTGCGACCGCGGCTTGGGGCCGCCTGCCGGCGGCGCCTGCCTTTCAATCGCGACCGCAATTTTGCCCTCAGCGTCCACTACAAGCGCGCGAGGAAACACGGCACAGGCTGCCATGCGATATTGGACCTCCCAGATCGTGATCGGCATCATCGTCACCGTCGTCGGCACGGTGATCGCCAATGCCGTCATCAAGGCGTTCGGCGGCCGCAAGCACGCCGTCGATGCCCCGCACTACTCCGGGCCGGCCCGGGCCGGGCGCTAGCCGAGGCGGTCCAGGTCCAGCCGGTAGAAGCGCGCCGCCGTACCGGCAAACAGATCCGCCTTCTCGCTGGCGCTGGCGCCTTTGGCGATAAGCTTGCAGGCGTTCCAGAACACCGGGTAGCTGTAGGACCCTTTGTCGACCGGAAAGTTGCTCTCAAACATCGCGCGCGAGGGCCCGAACGCTTCGATTGAGGTTTCAAGATAGGGACGCCATGCCGCGGCCAGCGTCTCGGAGGACGGCGGCTCGGCGTGCGCGTGGAAATCGAAGCCGCCGATGCGCATGCCAAGGCCACCGAGCTTGACGTAGACGTTGGGACAGCTGGCCAGCGCCTCGATCGATGCCTTCCAGTTGGCAAACACCTCGTCTCGCTTGCCGGCATAGCCGCGAATGCCGATTGGTCCACCGACATGATCGAGCACGATCTTGTTGTCGGGAAACACCCGTGCGAGGTCGGCAAGTTCATCGATTTGCGGGTGGTAAAGCCAGGCATCGTAGCTGAGGCCGAGCCGGCCCAAGACGGCGAAGCCCTCCCGAAAGGCCGTTTGCCCGAGCAGGCCGGGCGCAGGGTTATAGGCGGGGTTGCGCACCTTGGCGTCGTCATCCCAGGCGCTGCTGTGACGTATGCCGCGGAAGCGATCGCCACCGGCCCGCAAATGCGCTTCGAGCACAGGCTCGACCCGACGGCCGAGGCTTAGATCGGCGTGACCGACGATACCGGCGCAATGACGCGTTTTGCCGTAGATGCCGCTGGCGCTGCTGGCCGCGGCGCCGTTGACGAACTCGGTTTCGCCCACGTGTTTCATCTCGACGGGGCCGCTGGCGCGAAGCATGGCGCGGGCCTGAACGAAGACGGTGGCAACGATATTGTGGCCGCTGTTCGTGTCAGCGACCAATTCATCCAGGAGATAGCGCCAACCGGGCCGGTCCCAAAGGTGGTGGTGCGGATCGACGATCGCCAGATCGGCGTCGAGAATTGGCTCGCGACGACGATCGAGCCAATCTGGGCGCACCGGCAGATAGTAGTCCTCGGCGGTTGCGCGGGGTTGGGTGGCGGTGGACATTTGCGGGACACTCCTTAAGGATTGACGAGCGCCGCCGGATCGCCGGCCTCTTTGGCATGCTGTCAGGTGCACGAAAAGGCGATGGGAACCCCAAGCAAGCGAGCGAGCTATCATGCCAATCAAGTCCAAGTACGTGTTCGTGGCAAGCATGGATGTGGCTGCCGATAAAGAGGCCTTGTTCAACGAAGTCTACGACGAAGAGCATGTGCCGAACCTCCTCAAGGTACCCGGCGTACACGCCGTCACGCGCATCGCCGGCGAGGCCTTTGCCATGAGCATCGGCGGTGAACAGAAGACCTTAAGTCACGATGGCCCGCGCTATACGGCCATTTATGAGATTGATGGCCCGCACGTGCTCATCAGCCCGGACTGGGCAAAAGCGGTCGAAGCCGGTCGCTGGCCGGCGCAGGTGCGACCCCATACGCGCAATCGGCGGCACGCGCTCTACCGCGTTCGCTAAGCCTCGCGTTTCAGGCGCCGCGTGGCCCGAGAGCCTTGGCCCGCGGGCGCAACGGCGCTCGCCCAGGCGAGTCGCCGCGCAATCGAGGTGGTGGAACGGGCCGAGCGCCAACCTCGGCGGATCGGCGCGGTCAAGCGCGTGCGGGAGCCGAGTGCCGCCAATGACGATGGACGCAAAAGCGATCTTCCGCAGGCGCCGGCCACTCCAAGCTTGGGCCGCGCTGTGCGCTCTTTGCGGCGGCGGGCCATCAAAGCCCGAGCCACAAAAGAATGACCCGCGGCTTGGGGGAACCGCGGGTCAATGCGCGACTGGCGCGTGAGGGAAGCGGAAGGGGGGGTCTGCGCGCCCGTCTGAGGAAAAAACCCAGGTCCCGCGCAATCGTTCCGCCGTTCCAGAAGTTTTTTGAGAGCGGCGCGAGGCGGGCGAGAAGGCGACAAATTTCCCCTTTTTATATCAGATAATTACGTTCAGCTGGCTCAGCGCTGTCGCGACCGCCGTCCAAACCGGCCAGTTGTCGAGAGCGAGCGCCACTATCACGGCCAGGCCCACGCCGAGCACCGAGAGCGCGCCGACCAACGAGGCGAGCCAGATCATTTCCCGCACTTCTTCGCCGAGGCCTTTCCAGAGTTCCATGAGAGTTCGCTCCCCGCAGGCTAGCACGTTGGCTAGTCAACCTGACGGGAAGCCTTTTCGTTCCCAGGCTCCGGGTGGCGTCACTTCCGCTTTGCGCCGGACTGCTTACGCTCCAGCTCATCGAGGAGTTTGCGGAACTTCTCCGGCACCGGCTGGGTGACGACCTCGTCGAAGATACCTCTGAGCTGCCGGCCGATGTGTTCGTGGACGGCGAAGTCGCCGCCGGCGGCCGCGTCATCGGCGGTCGGGGGGTGTTCCTGCTCCCGGTCGGGGTTTCGTTTGGCCATGGTCATTTACATCGTGCACGAACGTCCTACATATTGCCCAACGGCACGCAACGCTCAAGGACGCTGTTGAAAACTTTCGGCCGGCGCGCGATCGTTTGCTGGCCGCACCGAACCTTTGAACCGCGGGATCTCGCACCGAGAAGGGGGCCATGCCGACGCTGGCTGAGAGCATCGCATCGCACCTGCCACAGCTGCGGCGCTTTGCGCGCCTGCTGACCGGGAGTCAGCAGGCCGGAGATGCAGCCGTCTCGCGTATGCTGCAGGCGATCGTGGCCGACCCGGGCACCTATCCAGAAAAGCCAAGTCGGGTCGAACTCTACCAGCTCTTTCTCAGGACGCTGGCCGCCATTCCGGAGGATGCGTCGCGGCAGGAGGCCGGTATCGGCCAGACCGCCGCGCGGTCGCTGGCGGCGATGACGCCCAAGGCCCGCCAAGCCTTCCTGCTCGTATCGGTAGAGGAACTGGCACCGCGCGAGGCCGCCGAGGTGCTCGAGGTATCCCAACGCCGGGCCGAGGAATTGCTCAACCAGGCGAGCGAAGAGATCACCCGCCAGATTGCCACCGACGTGCTGATTATCGAGGACGAGCCGTTGATCGCGCTTGACCTTCAGCGGATGCTCGAAGGCCTCGGACACCGTGTGACGGCGATCGCACGCACCCACGACGATGCGGTGGGGGCGGCCTCGTCCCATAAGCCAGGATTGGTGCTGGCCGATATCCGCCTGGCCGACGGCAGTTCGGGGCTCGAGGCCGTGAATGATATTCTCTCCAGTTTCAGCGTGCCGGTTGTGTTCATTACGGCCTACCCCGACAAGCTGATGACCGGCGAGCGGCCGGAGCCGACGTTTTTGATCACCAAGCCGTTCCGCGAGGACGCCGTCAAAGCGGTCGTCAGCCAAGTGCTGTTCTTCGACCAGCAGGCGCGGCGGCGTCACAAGGGCCCGTCCGCCGCCCTATAAGGACCCGTCAGGGCGACCGCGTTCCCCCCGCCGTGCGCGCCACGATCGCCTCGGTGGAGGAATCCGGTCCGAATTCCCGCGGCGTGTTCACGCCCAGCATTTCCGTCAGCTTGGTGCGAGCACGGTTGACGCGGCTTTTGATGGTCCCCACCGCGCAGCCCGATACGGATGCCGCCTCTTCGTAGGAAAAACCGGCGGCGCCGACCAAAACCAAGGCCTCGCGCTGATCCGGTGGGAGCAGATTGAGCGCCCGCCGGAAGTCCTGCATATCCAAATGGCCCTGCTGCCCCGGATGAATGGCGAGTTCCGCGGCCTTTTTGCCCTCGCGATCCTCGACCTCGCGCCGCCGTCGGCGGCAGTCGGAAAAATAAGTGTTGCGCAGGATGGTGAAGAGCCAGGCGCGCAGATTGGTGCCCTCTTGGAAGCTTTCCAGATGGTTCCAAGCTTTCAGTAGCGTTTCCTGGACCAGATCGTCGGCGCGCTCAACGTCCCCACACAGGGAAACGGCGAAGGCGCGCAGATTGGGGATCAACCCCAGGAGGGCCTGCTTGAGGGGGCCGGAGTGAATGTTCACCGTTGCTTCTCCCTCGCCTCGAGCGCCTCGAGCAATTTCACGAAGCGCTCCGGCACGGGTTCCTCTTCGATGCCTTCGAAGATGGCACGCAGCTGTCGGCCGAGTTGCGCTTGCAAGGAGCGGTCGATCATGCCTGTAGCTTGGCTATCATGGCGCGGCGCCCCCTGCATATCGGGTCTAGCCTCCATTTCCAGGTCTGCTTCTGCGCAACCGGCGGGCCGTTTACCCACGGGCTGGCGAACACGGCGTCGGCCCCCGCTCTCCCCCGCCATCTGGGCTTCGCTGGGGCCCGTCGGCCCAGTGAAGCCATTCTTTCCATTCATGTTTCCCCCTTCGATCAGCGGCTCTGCTTGCTCTTAAATCGTCGCAAGCAAAAAACGCCCAGGGGGCCGGAGAGTTCCGCCCAGGGAACTCAAGTCCTGCCTGTTGCGTTTTTGTGCCGACTGCAGGCTTTGACACCCATGAACGTCCAGGGAGGGGAATTTCGTATGACATTGGCGGAAAAGGTGGCGGCGCACCTGCCGTATTTGCGGCGTTTTGCGCGGTCCCTCACGGGCAGCCAGAAGAGCGGCGATACCTACGTGGCCTCCACGCTCGAAGCCATTCTTGCCGATCCCTCCATCTTCCAGCCCGAGTTGCCGGCGCGCATCGCCCTCTACCAGACGTTTCTCAGCATCTTCAATTCCGTGGCCCTGAACACGCAGGCGACGGATGCGGGTTCTCACGCCCTCGATGCGGCCAAACGCAACTTTGACATGCTAACGCCGCCGGCCCGACAGGCGTTCTTGCTGATCGCGGTGGAGGAGTTTTCGCCGCAGGATGCCGCGTTGGTGCTCAATGTGTCGCCCGCGGAGGTGCAGAGCCTGATCGATGAGGCCGGCCGCGAAATTGCACGCCAGATTGCAACCGATGTGGTGATTATCGAGGATGAGCCCCTGATTGCCCTCGACCTGGAGCGGCTCGTCACCTCCCTGGGCCACCGGGTGGTCAAGATCGCCCGCACCGAGCGCCAGGCCGTCGAAGCCGTCTCCCGCACGCGCCCTGGCCTGATATTGGCCGACATTCAGCTCGCCGACGAAAGCTCGGGGCTCGATGCCGTCAACGAAATCCTGCGTCAGTTCTCCGTGCCAGTCATTTTCATTACGGCCTATCCGCAGCGGCTTTTGACGGGGACGCGTCCCGAACCGACCTTCCTGATTACCAAGCCGTTCCACCCCGACAACGTGAAGGCGATCATCAGCCAGGCCCTGTTCTTTGACGTGCGGGGCCGGCCGGAGCAGCCACGGCTGGCCACCGCCTAGCACCCCCGCGCGCCGGCGGCCTCGAGGGGGCGACGGCCCCGCCTTGGCCCCTGGCCAAGGTCGCGCTTGCCGGCGTGGTCCCGGTCACGTTCCTGCGAGCCCCCTGTCGGCGCGGGTATTGATACGTTATAACATCGCAGCAACGTCGGGGCCGCCTCGACCGTCGGGCAGCCCCAGTGCGACGCCCTCGCGCGACACCGGTCGGGGAAGCAAAACCTCATGCGCACGATCAGCCTTCTGGCCCTTGGCCTCGGTCTCAGCCTCGGCGCCGGCGCGACCTTGGGACAGCAGCGACAACTGGGTGCGCATGAGCACGGACGTGGTGCGCTCAACATGGCCATCGAGGGCGCCCGCGTCAGCCTCGAGTTTGAGGCACCGGGTGCCGACATCGTCGGTTTCGAGCACGTGGCCAAGACGGCGCGCCAGAAGGCCGCCGTGGCGCAGGCCAAAAAACAGTTGCTTGCGCCGCAGGCCCTGTTCAAGTTTCCTGGCGCGGCTGGGTGTGAGGTTGCCGATGCCCGCGTCGATCTCGAAGGCGGCGGCGAGCATGAGCACGAGGAAGCCAAGGCCGGGAGCGCGGCCGCGAAGGGGCCCGAGGCCGCCCAAGCGGGCAAGCACTCGAATTTTCATGCGCAGTATGCATTCAACTGCAAGGATCCGGCCAGCATCACCGTCGTCGAATTTGGCTACTTTCAGGCTTTCGCTGGCGCCCAGAAGCTTGAGGTCAATGTGATCACCGCGAAGGGGCAGACCACGTTCGAAGTGACGCGGGCCAAGCCGCGCATCGATCTTGCCGGCATGATGTAGGCCGCGGGTTGCCGCATGGTTGCCATCAGCGTGGATTCGCCTGCCCCCAGGTCGCCCGTCATCGCCGTGTCCGACCTGCGCTTTACCTGGCCCGGCCGCAATGCCTTTGCGCTTGCCATCGACCGTTTCGTTTTGCCCGCGCGCGAGCGGTTGTTGCTAATCGGGCCATCGGGAAGCGGCAAATCGACCTTCCTCGGCCTCATTTGTGGCATCCTGACACCGCAGGTGGGACGCATCGAAATTCTTGGCACCGACATTGCCGGCCTGTCGGCGGCGGCGCGCGATGCCTACCGCGCCGAGCACTTCGGCATCATTTTTCAAATGTTCAACCTGTTGCCCTATGGGACCGTGATCGACAACGTGCTGCTACCCTTGAGCTTCGCACCCGGACGTCGCCGCCGCGTGCGCGCCAAGGGCGCGGCGGAACAGGAGGCCGCGCGCCTGTTGAGCCGGCTGGGCCTCGCGGCAGACCTCGTGCGCGGGCCATTGGCGGCCAAGCTCAGTGTCGGACAGCAGCAAAGGGTTGCGGCCGCCCGTGCGCTGATCGGCGCGCCGGAACTGATCGTGGCCGATGAGCCAACGTCGGCCTTGGATCGAGATCACCAGCTGGCCTTTCTCGACCTCCTATTCAGCGAAACCAGCGAGGCGGGTGCGACGCTCATCATGGTAAGCCATGACGAGAGCCTCGCCGCTCGTTTCGACAAGGTGATGCGGCTCGACGAAATCGCGCTTGCGGGGCAGAAAGGCAGCTCATGATCGTCTTGCGACTGGCGCTGCAGTCTTTGCGCAATCGCTGGGTCACGGCGCTGCTCACCGTGCTGGCGATCGCGGTCAGCGTCGTGCTGTTGCTGGGCGTCGAAAAGATCCGGACCGGCGCGCGCCAGAGCTTCGCCGACACCATTTCCGGCACCGATTTGATCGTCGGGGCGCGCAGCGGCAGCCTCAACCTCTTGCTTTATTCGGTGTTCCGCATCGGCAACGCCACCAACAACGTGTCCTGGCAAAGCTATCAGGATATTCTGGCGCGACCGGAGGTGGCCTGGGCCGTCCCGCTGTCACTCGGCGACAGCCACCACGGCTTTCGCGTGCTAGGCACCACGGGCGACTACTTTACCCACTACCGCTTTCGGCAAACGCACGGGCTCAGGTTTCGCGCGGGTGCGCCCTTCAGCGACCTGTTCGATGCCGTGATCGGAGCCGATGTCGCCGCGGCGCTAGGTTACAGGGTTGGTGACCCAATCGTTGTCTCGCATGGATTGGGCTCGGTCTCTTTCATCGAGCACGACGACAAGCCCTTTCGCGTCTCCGGCATCCTGGAAAAGACCGGCACGCCGGTCGATCGCACCGTGCACGTCTCTCTGGAGGCGATCGAAGCCATTCACGTGGATTGGCAAAGCGGAGGACGGATCCCTGGTCAAAGCCTATCGGCCGACGAGGTGCGCCGGATGGATTTGACGCCCAAGGCGATCACGGCCGCCCTCGTTGGTCTCAAGTCGAAGTTGGCGACGTTTCGTCTGCAGCGGGAAATCAACGAGTATCGAGCTGAACCCCTATCGGCCATCCTGCCGGGGGCCGCGTTGCAGGAACTATGGGGGCTGGTTGGCATCGCCGAGACGGCTTTGACGGTGGTGTCCGCCATGGTGGTGGCGACCGCCCTGCTCGGCATGGTCACCATGATCCTGACCACCTTGAACGAGCGCCGTCGGGAGATGGCCATCCTGCGCTCGGTCGGGGCACGGCCCCGTACCATTCTGGCATTATTGATGGCCGAAGCCGGCGTGCTCACGCTGACGGGAATTGCGCTCGGCATCGTCCTTCTCTACATCGGCTTATTGGCTTTGCAGCCCTATGTGGACAGGAGCTACGGCCTGCATTTGCCGATCGATGCGCCAAAGCCGGCCGAGCTCTTGAGCCTGGTCAGCATCGCGGTCGCCGGCTGCCTGGCGGGCCTGCTGCCAGCGTGGCGCGCCTATCGCCTTTCGGTGGCAGATGGCATGACGGTGAGGACGTGAAGAGAGGTTCCTGATGCGCACGGTATCCAATCCGGCAATCCTCCTGGGCGCGCTGAGCGCGGCGGCCTGGCTGTTGGCCGTCCCGCCCGCGACCGCCGCCGACGCGGTGATGAGCCTCAAATGGGATCAGCTGGTACCGCCGGCGCCGCCGAAACCGCCGCAGGCATTTTTCAGCGGCAGGCCGACCGATCCGGGTGCCTTCGGCGCGCCGGCGCACGCGCCGTCCGCGACGCAGCCGCTTGCCGAAGGGCGCTGGATGTCGGCGCCTGCCAAGTCCAGCGGCAAACCACCTGCGGTCGTGGCAAGCCTCGACGGCAAGCGGGTCCAGATCGGCGGCTACGTCGTGCCGCTCGACTTCGACGCGACGCGGGTGAAGGAATTCCTGCTGGTGCCCTTCGTCGGCGCGTGTATTCACGTGCCACCGCCGCCCCCCAACCAGATCGTCTACGTCAAGGCCGAGGGTGGTGTCGACGTGAAGGGTACCTTCGATCCGGTGTGGGTCACCGGGACGTTGACCGTTACCCCGGCGTTTACCGGTCTCGCCGAGGCGGGCTACAGCCTGGAGGCCGAAAAGGTGGAAGCGAGGCCGGTCAAGGACTGACCGGCCGCAGACCGGTCGCCTTGCGCCGGCCGTTTTGCCGAGCTACTCAGGGGTTGCATTGCGTTTCGGCAGGGTTGCTCGCTGGTCGCGGTAGAACCTCGCTTGGGCGAGGCACACCGGGACGACAGGTCGGTGGTGGGGCAAACGAGCCATGAGACACCATCGCGTCGCGGTCCTGATCGCCGCGCTCAGCTGGCTTGGCACTGACGCGCCCGCGCATGATTGGTACCCCCTTGAATGCTGCAGCGGCCAGGACTGCGGTCCGGCCGAGACGGTCGAGCGCCGAGCCGACGGCAGCTATCTTGTGACCTCGCGTGGATTGTCCGCCGTGATCCCGTCGGACTATGCCCTGTGGAGAAAGTCGCCGGACGGTCGCATCCACGTTTGCATCCGCAAGCTCAGGTCGGGCGGGGAATATCTGGTGTGCGCCTTTCGCGGCCCGGGTGTTTGAGCCTTGTCGGCCCTCCCGACCCTCGATAATGCTGCGGTCGGTGCAAGGACGGCCTTGGCCACCCGATCCTGCAGTGAGGACGAGGCCTTGGCGGGCATCGGCGCAAGATCGCAAGCTCGCGACAAAGGCTCACGACGTCGCGGAGGACGCCGCAATAGTCGGGCTAACAAAGGGGCCAAACAATGCCGGATAGGGTGATGCTCATCACCGGTGCCAGCCGCGGCATCGGCGCCGCCACGGCGCGCTTGGCGGCCGCACGCGGCTATGCCGTGGCGGTCAACTACGTCGTGCGCGAGGACGCGGCCGAGGCGGTGGCCGCCGATGTGCGCAAAGCCGGGCACAAGGCCCTCACCATCCAGGCCGATATCGGCAAGCCGGACGAGATCGCGCGGCTCTTTCGGACCATCGATTTGGAGTTCGGACGGCTCGACGCCTTCTTCAACAATGCCGGGATTGTGAGCCGGGCGGCCAAATTCGTCGACGTCGCGCCGGCACGGCTACAGCAGATCTTGGCCGTCAATACCACCGGGGCCTTCATCGCCGCGCAGGAAGCCGTACGGCGCATGTCGACCCGGTTGGGGGGCCACGGCGGCGTCATTGTCAATATGTCGTCGCTTGCCGCCAAGCTGGGCGGCGCGACCGAATTGACCGACTACGCCTTCTCAAAGGGCGCCATCGATACGTTGACCGTTGGTCTTGCCAAGGAGCTAGCGAGCGAGGGCATCCGCGTGAACGCGGTCAGACCGGGCCTGATCGAAACCGATATTCAGAAGGATTTTGGCATTGGCGATCGCGTCGGCAAGTACAAGGACCTGGTGCCAATGAAGCGCGGCGGCACGCCCCGGGAAGTGGCAGAGGCGGTGCTGTGGCTGTGCTCGGACCAGGCGAGCTACATCACCGGTGTGCTGCTGGATGTGAGCGGTGGTCGCGGCTTGTAAGGCTTGCGCGAAGTGCCAACCACGTATAGTGCGCGTGCGTGTGCGTTGTTCGGCCTGGATTGTCCCCACACCCAACAGCATTGTTGCGATAGCGAGCGCATGATTGTAGCGACACCGAGCGCTTGGCCTGGTGGCTTCGAGCCGACCGCGCAGCATCGCGCCGCCCATGACTATTTGCGTGAGGGAAGCGGCAATTTGTTCGTCACGGGTCGGGCCGGCACGGGCAAATCGACGTTGCTGCGCTGTCTCAAGGACCTGATCGCCGAGGAGATGGTGATCGTGGCACCGACCGGGCTCGCCGCCATTAACGTCGGCGGTCAGACGATCCATTCGTTCTTTGGCTTTCCGCCGCGGCTGATCCGGCCAGATGACATCCGCCGCAGTCGCAACGGCCGCCTGATGCGAAGGCTCAAGTTTCTCGTGATCGACGAGGTCTCCATGGTTCGCTCCGACCTGATGTGGGCCATCGACCAGTCGTTGCGAGTCAATCGGGGGCGGCCGCGGGAACCGTTCGGCGGCGTGCGCCTGGCGCTATTCGGCGACTTGCATCAGCTGCCACCCGTGATCAACGAGGCCGACGTCGCCGAGCATCTGGAAACGCAGCACGGCGGGCCGTTTTTTTTCAGTCTGGCGGCGTTGCGCGAAGGGGCCGGGACGGCGCTGATCGAATTGACGCAGGTCTTCCGCCAGAACGACGAGGTCCTACTCGAGATCCTCAATCGCGTCCGCGACGGGGCGATCGATGCTGACAAGCTGGCGCTGCTCAACGCGCGGGTGCGTCCGATCCGCACCTTGGCGGAAGGCGAATCCTACGTCATCCTCACCCCCACCAACGCGGCCGCTAGCCGCATCAACATGGCCTACCTCGCTGCCTTGTCCGGGCGGGCCAGCGCCTATGCGGCGGGCGTCACGGGTGAGTTCAGCGCCTCGGCGCATCCGACCGAGGAGAAGCTTGTGCTCAAGCCTGGGGCCAAGGTCATGCTGCTGCGCAACGATCCGGAGCGACGTTGGGTTAACGGGTCAATTGCCCGTGTCGCGCGTCTTGCAGACGAGCGGGTGTGGATCGAGATTAATGGCGTCGAGCACGAGGTCGAGCAGGTCTCCTGGGAAAGCCGGCGTTATGCCTATGACAAGGCGCAGGAAAAGATCGTCGAGACGGTGGCCGGCACCTTCCGTCAGTTTCCGCTGCGCCTGGCCTGGGCCTTGACCATTCACAAAAGCCAGGGCTTGACGCTCGACAATGTGTACATCGATCTCGGGCGGGGCGCTTTTGCTCACGGCCAGACTTATGTTGCCTTGTCGCGCTGCCGTTCGCTTGTCGGTTTGGCGCTGGCGCGGCCGCTGCGCGGCGAGGATATCCTGTTCGACACATCGGTGCTTGGCTACCGCCGCATGTTCGATGCCCTCATTTGACAGGCGGGGAGAAAATTTTCTGGATCACAGCGATCCGGGCCGCGCTATAGTGTGGCTATGCTGGGCTCGGGTGCAAAGGTGCGGGTGCGGGGCGGCAAGCCTGCCGATGCGAAGGCGCTCGCCAATGTTTTCAAGGATTCCTGGCTGTTCGCCTATCGCGGCATCATCCCGCAACGCCATCTCGACAGCATGGTTCGCCAGCGCTCGCCGGAATGGTGGCGCGATGCCATGAAGACCGGCGACAGCACGCTGGTGCTGGACGTCGGGGGTGCGGTTGCGGGCTATGCGACGCTCGGCAACTCGCGCCAGCGCGGGCGCTACCAGGGCGAGATCTACGAGCTCTATCTTGATCCGCTCTATCAAGGCTTGGGACTCGGCGAGCACTTGTTCGAGGGCTGCCGGCACGCACTCGACATGCGCAGGCTCGACGGCCTCATCGTCTGGGCGCTGCTCGGCAATACCAGCGCCTGCGACTTTTATTGGCGCCGCGGTGGGCGTCCGGTGGCAAGCACCTTCACCCGCATCGGCGGCGCGCGGCTGGAAAAGGTCGCCTTCGCCTGGGGCTGACGCGGTCTACATGGGGCTTTTGCCCTTTTCGCCCATGGCCTGCGGCTCGGCTCGGCAGTCAAAGGCGCGCGCCTTGGCGTCGGCGATGCGGCGCGCCAAGGCGATGGCATCGGCATTGGCCAGCGCATCGATGTAGGCGACGTGGCAGGTTTCCTCAGGCGTCACCTTGGAGATGACCAAAACGTCGCCCCGCAGCCCATGCTGCGAGGTGTGATAGCGCACGATGGTGGCGTAGGGAACTTGGCCGCCGCCACGTCGCTCGAAGCGCCATTCGATCGTGGCCCGCCGACTGCCACCCTCGAAAATCGTGTTGAAGGGCCCAAGCGTCTGCGTGGCGGCGCGGCGATGTTCCGCATCCTTGCCGGCGCTCACGAACTGGTGCAAGTCGCCCGCGGCGACGTAGACGGGGTAACCCGGCAAGCCCTGGCAGCGCCAGGCGTCGCCATCCTTGTGTCGCTTGATTGGCTGACAGGATTTGAGCTCAACCGTCGTGTACAGGCTTTTGACCGGATTGGCGGCGGCCGGGCCCAGCATCGAAATGAACGCACATAGCACCGCCGGCGCACGCATGCTGGCGCTCCTTGCGAGACCCTCAGCCGCCGGCCAGTCTTTGCGGCCGAGCGGCGGAGCACGTATACCATGACAGTTGCAAATCTTTCTCTGGCGCCGCGTGCAGACCAATGCTTCCCCTGCCCCTGGCGCCGTTGCTATAGGGGCTGGACAGCCAAATAGGTGGGTGATGGCAAAGCTGAAGATCGCCGTAACCGGCGCGGCGGGACGCATGGGCCGCGAGCTCATCAGAGCGGTCCACGGCAATGAAGCGTGCCTGTTGGCGGGTGCCGTCGAGCAAGCGGGCTCGCTCGCGCTGGGGCAGGATGCCGGCCTCCTCGCCGGGCTTGGCAAGCTCGGCGTTGTCATCGTCGATGATCCCATGGAGCTCTTCACCAAAATCGATGCGGTGCTCGATTTCAGCGCCCCCGTGGCATCGCTGGAGTTCGCCGCGCTCGCCGCCAACGCCCGTATCATCCACGTCATGGGCACGACGGGCATGTCGGCGGCCGACGAGGCCAAGGTGGCGGCGGCGGCGCGGCACGCGACTATCATCCGGGCCGGCAACATGAGCCTCGGCATCAACCTCATGAGCGCCCTGGTGCGCAAGGTTGCCGAGGCGCTCGACGCCGACTTCGATATCGAGGTGCTCGAGATGCATCATCGCCACAAGGTCGACGCGCCGTCGGGCACGGCCCTGATGTTGGGCCGGGCCGCTGCCGAGGGCCGCAAGGTCAAGCTTGCGGAGGTAAGCGTGCGCGCGCGCGACGGCCACACCGGCGAGCGCCGGCGCGGCGATATCGGCTTTGCGACCTTGCGCGGCGGCAGCGTCGTAGGCGACCACTCGGTCATTTTTGCCGCCGACGGTGAACGTATCGAGTTGGTCCATCGCGCTGCCGATCGGGGGATCTATGCGCGCGGGGCCGTCAAAGCCGCGCTGTGGGGGCGGGGCAAGGGACCCGGCCTGTTCGATATGATGGATGTGCTGGGCATTGAGAGTGCCAAGCCCGGACCATGAACGGCAGCGAGCTGGACAGAGGATTGGAATGGACAACGTGCTGGTATTGGTGCGCCACGGCGAGAGTGAGTGGAACAAGCTCAACCTATTTACGGGTTGGAAGGACCCCGATCTTAGCGACAAGGGCGTCGCCGAGGCGCACAAGGCGGGTCAATTGCTCAAGGCCCAGGGCCTAAAATTCGATATTGCCTTCACCAGCGCCCTCCAGCGTGCGCAGCACACGCTCGATATCATGCTCGACGAACTCGGCCAGGCTGGCTTGCCGAGGCGCCGGGATCAGCGCCTGAATGAGCGTGACTACGGCGATCTTTCCGGCCTCAACAAGGATGAGGCGCGCCAGCGCTGGGGCGAGCAGCAAGTGCACATTTGGCGGCGCAGCTTCGATGTCCCCCCACCGGGCGGTGAAAGCTTAAAGGACACGGCCGAGCGCGTACTGCCCTACTATCAAGCGCAGATTTGGCCCGAGGTTGCCTCCGGTCGCAACGTGCTCGTTGCGGCCCACGGCAACTCGCTGCGTGCGCTCATCATGCAACTGGAAGGATTGACCGGGGAGCAGATTGTTGCACGCGAGCTGGGAACCGGCGTACCGATCGTTTATCGTCTGGGCGCCGACGGCCGCGTATCCGACCGGCGTGAACTTGCGGCCTGAGGCGCGCGTAACGCTTGGGGGGAGGCAGGTCATGGCCTTGGACGACGTCGTCGAAAAGCTCAGCAGTGACAAGGACGAGCGCAACAAATGGATCGGCGTCTATATTGGCGTGCTGGCGGTGCTGCTGGCGATTTGTGGCGTCGGCGGGGGCAACGCGACCAAGGATGCCACGCGGGCCAACATCGAAGCCGCCAATACGTGGGCCTTTTTCCAAGCCAAAAACATGCGCCGTAACGCCATCCAGCTTGCCGCCACCCAACTCGAACTCACCGCCGCGGCGCAGGCGGGACTGCCGGCGGATGTGCGCAAGCAGTTCGAAGACAAGATCAAGGACTTGCGCGCCCAGGTGCAGCTCCTCACCACCGATCCCGTGCGCAAGGAAGGCCTCGATGAGCTATTCACAAGGGCCAAGACCTTGGAAGTCGAGCGCGACGTGGCGCTGCGCAAGGATCCCTATTTCGACTGGAGCCAGGCGCTGTTGCAGATCGGCATCGTGCTGGCATCCGTGCACCTTATCATCGGCAACATGACGCTACTGGGGCTCAGCGGCGCCCTCAGCTTTTTGGGCGTGCTGCTGATGATCAACGGCTTCACCTTGGCGGTGCACATGCCATTCTTTGGCTGAAGGGCTTTGCAGAACCGCAAGGCCCTTGAAACTTGCCCGCCGCGCCCCGGCGAGCTAGCAATGCGGGCCCAGCTGTTCTGGCGAGGAGACCGATGAGCGCGCACTCACTCTTGCTGCTTCCCGGCGACGGCATCGGTGTGGAGGTGATGGCCGAGGTCGAGCGCCTCATTGCCTTCTTCAACAAGAAGGGGAAGGTGCGCTTTGACACCTCGACGGCATTGGTCGGCGGGGCCGCGATCGACACGCACGGCGTGCCTTTGACGGATGAGGCTTTGGGCATGGCGCGTGCGGCGGACGCCATTGTGTTCGGCGCCGTCGGTGGGCCCAAATGGGACAAGGTGGCCTATGCGATTCGCCCCGAGGCGGGCCTGCTGCGCCTGCGCAAGGAACTCGATCTGTTCGCCAATCTGCGGCCCGCCATCTGCTATCCGGCGCTGGCGGAGGCCTCGTCCCTCAAGCGCGAGCACGTCGAGGGCCTGGACATCCTGATCCTGCGCGAATTGACGGGCGGCACTTATTTCGGCGAGCCCAAGGAGATCGTGACGCTCGAGAGTGGCCAGAAGCGGGCCGTCGACACCACCGTTTACACGACCTTCGAAATCGAACGCATCGCGCGGGTGGCCTTCGATCTCGCCCGTGCGCGGCGCAACAAGGTGCACTCGGCCGAAAAGCGCAACGTCATGAAGACCGGTGTGCTGTGGAACGAGGTGGTCAGCGCCACGCACGCGCGCGAGGCCAGGGACGTTGAGCTGCAACACATCCTTGCCGATGCCTGCGCCATGCAGCTGGTGCGCAACCCCAAGCAGTTCGACGTCATCGTCTGCGACAACCTATTCGGCGATATGCTGTCCGACCAAGCGGCGATGTTGACGGGCTCGATCGGCATGCTGCCATCCGCCTCGCTCGGTGTTGCCGATCCCAAGACGGGCAAACGCAAGGCCCTTTATGAGCCCGTGCACGGTTCGGCCCCCGACATTGCCGGCAAAGGTCTCGCCAACCCGATCGCGGCGATCGCCAGCTACGCCATGGCGCTGCGCTATTCCTATGGCCTCGTCAAGGAGGCCGAACTCATCGAGAAAGCCGTCGCCAACACCTTGGCCCAAGGCTATCGGACCGCCGACATCATGCAACCCAATATGCGCAAGGCGGGGACGGCAGAAATGGGTAAAGCCATTGTCGAAGAACTTGAAAAGCTTGCGGCCTGAGCGCAGACCCATCGCGCTGCGCGAGGCTACCCCCAACTACCTACAACCCGTGGCTTCCGCATCTTGCCTCTAACATGCTCTAATTTACCGAGCGGATTTGATTCGCCATCACCTGGTGCCTCAGTGGGGGTAAGGCCATGAATCCTTTCAATGAGCTGCGCGCCGGGCTGTGCGCGCTCGCCAAACGCTCGGTCGGCTTAATGAGCGCCTGCGGCAATGAGGAAAGCACCAAACTCTACCTGGCGCTGCCGATGCTCGGGCTACTCGGCTACGACTACTCCAATCCCTATGAGGTCTATCCGGAGCATATGGCGCATTTCGATCCCAACAAGCCAATCAAGGCGGACCTGGCGATCATGCGCGACGGCCAGCCGGTGATCGGCATCGAGTGCAAGAAGGTCGGGTCAGATCTGATCGAGCCGCGCGCCGAGATCCGCACCTACTACAACGCCCTGCCGACCACGCGTCTTGCCATCCTTACCAACGGTATAGTGTTTGAGTTCTTTGTCGATTCCGTCGATCCCAACGTGATGGATGACGAGCCTTTTTTGACGCTCGATCTCGACACGGTCTCGCGCAACGGCGTATCCGACGAAGTGCTCGAGACGCTGCTCTACACGACCAAGGATAACTTCAATCCCGATACCATCGCCGAGCTGGCGCACGTACAGCTTGTCAAGAAGCGGTTGCGGACCGTGTTGGTCGAGGAAACCAAGACGCCGTCCGAGGAGTTTTGCCGCTTCTTTTTGCAGAAGGCGGGCCTCAAGAACGTACGTAAGGGCACCATCGAGCGCTACTATGGTCCGGTAATCAAATCGGCCTTCGAGGAGGCTCTGGTGCTTCCGGTCGTGCAGCGGCTACGCACCGATGCGACCCCGGAGGGCAAATTCAATTCGGTGAACTTGCACCAAATCGGCCAGCGCATCGTCACCACGGAACGCGAACTGGCGATCGTCAACTATGTGCGCCGGCGCCTTGCCTTCCTGGTCTCCGACGACGCGCTCTTCAACGCCATCGATCGGGTCGAATACAAGGACTACGTGGGCAAACTGGCGATCTATTACGATAAGGAGAGCACGGGGCGCATGTTCGACTATATCGGCGGTGCCGACGGTATCGACAAGTACATTTTCCCGGCCCCCTATGGTGAAATCATCACCAGCAACATCACCGATATCGACGAACCGCTGAAGGCGACCTTCACGGCCCGCGTGCGCGATATTGGCCCATTGCAGATGATAGGCCGATTGGCGCAAATTGCCTAAAGGGGGACCTCCCCTCGTGCTGGGTTTGGCGAGTTTTTCTGAGTGAGTTCGCGCCTCCAACTGGTCCGAAGACGTTCTGCGTGCCATGCAGGCGCGCAAGATTGCGACCGTTTGTACCATCCCCGACGGGGGTTTGATCCAATTCCTCAAGCTGATCGAGGCGAGCAAAAGCGCCAGCCTCGTCACGCTCTCGACCGAGGAAGAAGGCGTCGGCATTGCCACCGGTTGCTGGCTGGCCGGCGCGCGGGCAATGGTCGCCATGCAGTCGTCGGGCGTCGGCAACTGCATTAACGCGCTGGGCTTGCCGGCCGCCTTTCGGGCGCCGTGCCTGTTGCTCGTGACGATGCGGGGCCAATGGGGAGAGTTCAATCCCTGGCAGGTGCCCATGGGCCAAGCGGTACGCCCGGCGCTCGAAGCGGTCGGCGTCAAATGCTATCCCGTCGATAAGCCCGAAGAGGTCGGCGAAACCTTCGCGGCCGCTGCGGATTTTGCCTTCAATAGCCGAGTGAGCGCGGCGGTGCTGATCAGTCAGCGCGTGATCGGCGCCAAGGGGTTCGGGCAGAAATGACGCGCAGCCCCGACAAGAGCTCGAACCGGATCAAACGCCGGCCCTTCATGGCCGACCTGTTGTCGCGCCGCGGCACGGCATTGGTGGTGCCCGGGCTTGGCAGCCCGACCTGGGATTGCTTCGCCGCCGGGGATCAAGCCGAATACCTCTATTCTTGGGGGGGCATGGGCTTGGCGGTGCCGACGGCGCTCGGTGTCGCCCTGTCCCAGCCCGGCCGGCGCGTGCTGTGCGTCACCGGCGACGGCGAAATCCTGATGGGGATCGGCTCGCTTGCCGTGGTGGCCGACCAGGCGCCGGACAATCTGGCAATTCTGGTCCTCGACAACGAGAGTTTCGGCGAGACCGGCCGCCAGCGCGGCCTGACCAGCAACCGCGCCGATATTGCCGCCGTCGCCAAGGCCTTTGGCCTGCGTCAGACACGAACCATCACCGAACAGGGCGCGGTCGCCGAGCTCGCGGACTTCCTGTTCAAAGCCGCCGGGCCGGTGCTGGCGGTCGCCAAGATCGCCATCACCGACGATCCCTGGCGGCTACCGGAGAAGGACGGCGCCACCATCGCCAATCGCTTTCGCACCGCGCTTGGGCTCGCGCAAGGCTGAGGCCGCCGTGACGCGCGAGCCGCATCCTACGAGGTAGCCATGGTTAAACTCTCACCGAACGAAGCCAAGCTCACGGACTGGCTCAGCGCCCAGAAGGACGCCATGCTCGAGCTCATCGGTGAGCTCGTCAACATCGACAGCGGCAGCTACGACAAGGCCGGTGTGGAGGCAGTCGGACGACGACTGGTTCGCTTCTTTGAGGAGAACGGGCTGATCGTCGCCATCGAGCCGCACGAGACCTTCGCCCCCGCCATCCACGTGCGCCTCGACGCGACGCGTTCCAACGAGAAGCCCATTGTGCTCATGGGCCATCGCGACACCGTCTTTACGACGGGTGAGGTGGCCCGCCGGCCGTTTCGTGTCGAAAACGGCCGGGCCTATGGCCCGGGCGTGTCCGATATGAAGGCGGGCCTCGTCATGAACGCCTTCGTCCTCGCGGCGATAAAGCGTTTCGGTGGTGCCCCGGCACCCGTTGTCGGCCTCATTACCAGCGATGAGGAAATCGCCTCGCCATCATCTCGACCGGTCATCGAGCGGGTCGCGCGCGCCGCCCGCTGCCTGTTTAACGCTGAACCTGGCCGGCCCAGCGGCAATATCGTCACCGGGCGCAAGGGCGGCGTATTCCTACGCTTTGAGGTGTTTGGCAGGGCGGCGCATTCCGGCGGTGCTTTCGAGAAAGGCATCAGCGCAATCGGCGAACTGGCGCACAAAATCGTGGCGATGCACAAGGTGACCGATCTGGCGCGCGGCGTGACCGTCAATGTCGGCATCGTCACCGGAGGGCAGTCGGTCAACACCACGGCGCCGCACGCCGAGGGGCAGATCGATCTGCGCTATGTAAAGCCGACGGATCGGGCACGCGCGCTCGCCAGTTTGCAAGAAATTGTCGACACCGCCGTGGTCCCCGGCACCACGGCGCGGCTCGAGGTCCTTGGCGAGTTTCTGCCGCTGACCACGACCGGTGCGGCGCAAGAGCTGTTTGCGAGCTACCAGGCAGCCGCCGCCGACGCCGGCCTCTCCATCCAGGGCGAATTTTCTGGCGGCTGCGCCAATTCGGGCTTCAGCGCCGGTGTCGGCTGTCCGACCCTGTGCGCAACCGGACCGGTCGGAGGCAACGCGCACACGGCCGAAGAGTATCTGGAGGTTGCCTCCTTGGTGCCGCGTGCCCAGGCGCTAGCGCTCGCGATTGTGCGGCTACCGCCCGCGGCGGCCTAGCCGCGCCCGCGCGGAGTTGAACGCGGGCTTGGGGCGCCGAACGGCCGCGGCTTTAGCGCTGCACGCGCGGCCTAGCTGGTGGCGCACGAGACCCCGGCTAAAAGTCCATCGATAGGCGCTCGCAGACGGCGCGCGCGGCGGCCGCATCCTCGTGCGCTTCTGCCGAGTTGGCCTCGCACATGCGCCGGCGTACCAATGGGACCGCCTCGGGCTCAAGCTGCTCGAGCGCGGTGGCGTAAAGATCGGCCAGCACGGTGAGTTGAAGCATGGTGAAGCGATAGGAGTAGCGGCGCAACGCCGTCGCCATCGCGCGCTTGCACAGCAGACCTTCGGGGCTTGCGATGGTGCTTGCCTCGGCGCATCTGACGACGACTTTGTCGCCAACGGCAAACAGGTTCTGCCGCGCGAAATTATCGACCGGGGTCCCCTGCAGCAGGGTGACGATCTCCAGCACGATTTGCATTTTGCTCACGCGCCACTCTAGCGCGCGCCCGGGTGAGTCGGGCAGCGGGTGGCTTCGCGCCTGCGAGAAGTAAGCCTCTGACAGGTCAGGGGCTTTCTGCACAACCGGCGGGCGATCGCGAGGATTGCCTGCTTGCTAGGCAGCGGCGTGCGGCCCTCAGGCCGCGCGCGCCGTCAGGGCGGCGATGGAGGCATCGAAGGCCTCGAGCGTTGCGGCCACATCCGCCTCGGTGTGGGCGAGCGCGATGTAGTGTTTGCTTTCGCTCTTGAGGATGCCGCGCTCGCGCAGGAGGACATTCAACTGCCGCATCAGCACCTCGTCACCCTTGGCGGAGCGGTAATCCTTCATTTCGCGATCCGCAAACACCACGTCGAACATCGGCTCGGCGCCCAGGACGCGGGCCACGACGCGGCGACGCTTCAGGATCTCCCGATAGCCGTCCATCAGCGCGCGACCGGTGTTGAAGATTTGCGCGTAGGCGCCGGGGCGCTTCAAAATCTCCAAAGTCTTGAGGCCCGCGGCGGCGGCGATGGGGTTGCCCGACAGCGTGCCGATCTGCGTCAGAAATTGATCGTCGGCCACGGCGGCCTTGTCGAAGTGCGCCATGATGTCGGCGCGGCCGGCGATGGCCGCCAGCGGCAAGCCGCCTCCGATCGCTTTGCCAAGGGTGCAGACGTCGGGCGTGACGCCGCAGTAGGCTTGCGCGCCACCGTAGGCGAAGCGGAAGCCGGTCACGACCTCGTCAAAGATCAGCACCAGGCCATTGTCGTGCGTGAGTTTGCGCAGGCCTTCGAGAAAGCCAGGCGCCGGCGGAATCAAGCGTTGGAAGGGCTCGACGATAATGCCGGCGAGCTCGTGGGCGTGCTCGCGAATGAGGCTCGCGACGGTCTCCAGATCGTTGAAGGGTGCGACCAGGATCTCATCGCGGATACTCTTGGGGATGCCGGCGGAATCGGGGATCGGCCGCGGGAAATTGCCGGCGCGCTTGGGGGCGAGGCTCATGAGCCCGTAGTCGCTCATGCCGTGATAGCCGCCCTCAAATTTCAAGATCTTGTCGCGTTTGCGAAAAGCGCGGGCCAGCCGCATGGCGTAGAGGTCCGCCTCCGAGCCGGTGCTCACGAACCGCACCTTTTCGGCGCAAGGCACCGCCTCCACGATTTCGGCGGCCAGACGTATCCCATATTCGTTGTTGGTGAAGAAGGTGGTGCCCGTGGCGGCAACTTTTTGCACCACGTCCACCACCTCGGGATGCGCGTGGCCGACGATCATCGGGCCCGAGCCCAGCAGGTAGTCAACGTACTCGTTGCCGCTCACGTCCCAGACACGACCGGCGTGCCCCCGCGCGAGGACGATGTCATGGGAGACGTTGCCGAAACCGCCGCCGGGAAGAACGTTTCGCGCGGTCTCGACCAGTGACCGCTCCGTCTCGCTCGCCTTTCGCTCCGCCATGGTTCTTTCTCCCCGAGGCCGCTCGCTGAACGGTCTGCCGAACATTCGCGCAACGCTAACCCGCGCCCGGCGCCTTCGGCAATCCGGCAACGCGGTTGGCAGGCATCGGTTCTTGCATCCCGACCCTCGTCCGGGGCATGGCTGGTCTCGCGCACGACGGGCGAGGCCGGCGCGCGTTGCCAGTGGCCGGCTGCCATCGCCACAGGGCGTCCGGTCGCGCCAATGGGCGCGGTGGCGGAACGAAACCGGCGGCCCACCTCGCCACCCCGCCTTTCGGCCTTTGCCACTGCGCCCGCTTGGTGCAAACTTCGGCAAACACGGGAGGTGGCCGATGCTCGATCTCATCCTGCGTGGTGGCGACGTGGTGACGCCCGAGGGCGTTGTGCGCTGCGACGTGGCCATCAAGGGCGAGACGATCGCAGCCTTGACGGCGTCCGGCACGCTGGCGGACAGCGACGGGGTCCGCGTCATCGACGCGGCCGGCAAAATCCTGATGCCGGGGGGCATAGACCCGCATGTGCACATGCAGCATCCCTTTATGGCGCCCGATGGCACAATTCTCTACACGCGCGGCATCGATCAGGTCGGCAAGGCCGCGCTTTTCGGCGGCACCACCACGCTGATCGATTTCGCCTATGTGACCGGCGAGCGCAGCGTGCCGCGGTCGATCGAGGCCCGCGATGCCGATTTCGCCCCGAAGAGCTGCTGCGATTGGGCCTACCATATGATGCTGAGCACCGATCCGCCGCCGCCGCAGTTCGGCGAACTCGCTGAGGCGATCGAGGCGGGCTATCCGACCATCAAGATCTTTACGACCAACATCTGGCCGCATCGCACTGGCCGCATGCTCGACTTCGGCGACATCTGGGAAACATTCAAGGTCCTGGCGAAGGCGGGCGGACTAGGTGTCATCCATGCCGAGGACAACGACATTGTCATGCACATGTATGCCAAGCTGATCGGCGAAGGCCGTGTTGGTTTCGAGCATATGGCAGAGGTGCACAATGCGCTTTCGGAGGATCTTAGCTTTCGCCGCGTTTTGCGGCTTGCCGAAAGCGTGCCGGGAACTGCGCTCTACATGATGCATGTCTCGGCCGCCACCGGCGTCGCCGCAATCGGCGAGGCGCGCGCCAAGGGGCTGCCGATCTACGGCGAAAGCCTGCACCAGTACATGCTCCACACCGCCGAGGACTACAAACTTCCAAACGGCCAGATCTATCACACTTACCCCTCGCTGAAGTCGGAGGCTGACCGACGGGCACTATGGGATGGCACGCTGAGCGGTGCGATCAATTGCGTTGCCACCGATGAACTGTGCTGCAGTTTGCGCGAAAAGACGATGGGCAAGCGCATCGACGATACCACCGGCGGCAACTCTGGCGTCGAGCCGCGCCTGGCCGTGATGTATACGGAGATGGTGGAGCGGCGTGGCTATTCGTTGCGACGCTATGTCGACCTGGTCTCGACGAACGCCGCCAAGATCATGGGACTTTATCCGCGCAAGGGCGCCATTGCCGTCGGCAGCGACGCCGATATCGCCTTGCTCGATCCCTCGCGGCGGGGCAAGGTGCGCAAGGAGGACCTGCACGAGACCGACTATACCCCCTGGGAAGGTCACGAAATTTTTGCCTGGCCGGTGCTCACGATCCTGCGCGGCAAGGTGGTGGTGGAGAACGACCAATTCCACGCACGCGAGGGCCAGGGCCGCTATCTCAAGCGCAAGATTGCCCCTGAAATCCTGTGCGGTGCATCGCTGTGAGTACGGCCGTACCGGAGTACGTCGTGGCGCTGCTGCGGGAGAGCCTGCCGGCCTGGGGCCTGGCCGGCGTCGTCTGCCGCAGCGCCGATGGCGGCCTGGAGGTGCGTGCGGCAACGGTGCACCTTCGCATCACCCGCGCCCCCGCCGGTCTGCCGTTTCGCTGGCTGGTTGGCCTCGGGGGTCGCGAGCGCGCCGTCAGCGGCGTGCCGGGGCTGCTCAGGACCGTGCGCGCCAGTATCGATCCCAGCTATCGGCCGATCGCGGTGCGCATTGCGGCTCTGCCGCTGGCGCCATGATTCCCATCTGGGTGCTGACCGGATTTCTCGGCAGCGGCAAGACCACGCTGCTCGGCCGGCTGCTCAAGAGCCCCGGGTTTTCTCGCACGGCCGTGATTATCAATGAGTTCGGCGAAATCGGGCTCGATCACGACCTCATCGAAACGAGCGACGAGAGCTTTGTCGCCCTGCAAACGGGCTGTCTGTGCTGCGCCGTGCGCGACGATCTGGTGCTCACGCTTGAGGACTTGTTGCGGCGGCGTGCGGCGGGGTTGGTGCCGCCGTTCGAACGCGTCGTGATCGAGACCAGCGGCCTTGCCGACCCGGCGCCAATTCTACATGCGCTGATGATGGGGCCAGCCTTTGCCGGACAACTCGTCGTCGCCGGCGTGGTCACGACCGTCGATGCAGTCAACGGCTGGCGCACGCTCGACCGCCACCCAGAGGCGATCAAGCAGGTCGCGGTGGCGGACCGCTTGCTATTGACCAAAACCGATTTGCTTGAAGTGCCAGCGACCGTGTTGGCGGCGCGGTTGGCCGCCCTCAATCCGGCGGCTCAACTTCTGTCGGCAACCTTCGGCGCTGTCGAGGCCAATAGGCTATTCGACCTTGCCTGCGGCGCCGAGGCTCCGGCCGAGCTGGCGCGCTGGCTGGCGGCCTCGGCACCCGGCGAGGCGCGGCAAACCGGGCACGTGCATGATGCCGAGATCGCCTGCGTTGCCATCGTGCGCGAGACGCCGATGCGCGCCGTCGGCCTGACCCTGCTGCTCGAAGTCTTGGCCGAGCACTGCGGCGGCGACCTGCTTCGCCTCAAGGGTCTCGTCAATATTGCCGAATGCCCGCAGCGCCCGGCGGTTATTCACGGAGTGCAACACGTGTTCCATCCGCCGGCCTGGCTCGTCCGCTGGCCCTCGCAAGATCGTCGCAGCCGTCTCGTCCTTATCGGTCGCAACTTGCGACAGGCTTGGATCGAGGCGCTGCTGAGGGCGCTGGAAATGGAAGTTGCCGAGGTGCAGGGCGCGGCAGGTAAGCTAGCAACAACAGGCGAGGACTGACAGGGTGGTTCAGGCAAGCGCCGCCACCGGATCGGGCTTCAACTCCGGCTCGATGAAGCCGCCCTCCGCCACCAGTCGTGCAAACAGGCCGTTGGCCGCCACCAGCTCCCTGAAGTTGCCCCGTTCGATGATGCGGCCGCCGTCAAGCACCAGGATCAGGTCGGCATCGGCAACCGTCGACAGCCGGTGCGCAATAATGAAGGTCGTGCGACCCTCGCGCACGCGGTCCATCGCGCGTTTGATTCTCGCCTCGGTCTCCACGTCGAGCGCGCTGGTGGCTTCGTCGAGGATGAGAATTGGCGCGTTCTTGAGGATCGCCCGGGCGATGGCGATGCGCTGGCGCTCGCCCCCGGAGAGGGAAGCGCCGCGCTCGCCGATCACGAAGCCATACCCGTCGGGCTTTCTGGCGATGAAATCGTGGGCCTCGGCCAGCCTCGCGGCCTGCTCGACTTCCGCATCGGTGGCCTCGGGGCGTCCAATGCGGATGTTTTCGCCGATTGAACGGTTGAACAGTCCGGCGTCCTGGAACACCACGGCGATGCTGTGTCGCAGTGAATTTAAGGTGACGGCATCGATGTCCTGGCCGTCGATCAAGATGCGGCCCTGATCCGGGCTGCGGAGGCGCTGCAGCAAAGCCAGGGTCGTGGTTTTGCCGGCGCCTGTCGGCCCGACCAGTGCCACCGTTTGGCCGGCCCGGGCCACGAATGAGGCGTCGAAAACGCCCTGATCGCTGTTGCGGAAGCGGAATGTCACGTGCTCGTAGGCGACGTTGCCGGCGGCGATCTTGAGGGGTTTGGCCTGCGGATGCTCAACCACGCCCTCGGTGGCATCAATGAGTTCGAAGAAGCTGCGCAGCGTCGGTGCGTACTGAAAAATACGCACGGCAAAACCAGACAGCAAGTCGAGCTTGGTGATGAGCAGATTGGCAAATGCCACGAACGCCACGATCTCGCCGACGGTGATTTCGCCGCGCTGCACGAGCAGGGCGCCGACCGCGAAGATGGCGACCATCGTGATGGTTGCCGCTGCGCGGGTGAGCACGGTCAATAGCCCCCACCAGGTCAGGACCGGGTACTGGGCGGCGAGCAGCTCGCTCATGACGGTGCGCATGGCTTGCATCTCGGCGGCGAGCCGTGCGTAGCTCTGCACCACCGTAACATTGCCGAGCACGTCGCCGACGCGGCCATAAACGTTGTTATGATACTGCTCGACCGTCGCCTGCCCGTTGCTGGTGCGGCGCACGACGATGAGATTGAAAATGAGATAGAGGGCCGCCAGCAATATCAAGATCATCGCCATGCTTTTGTTCATGGTGATAGCCGTCGGCACCAGCACGGCGATCCCCACCACGGCCGTTAGTTGCTCGCGCAAAAACGATAGCCAGTTCCAGAACAGGGCATCGGTGCCGGCAAGAATGGTACGCACGACCGAGCCGGAACCTTTTTCCGCATGATAGCTGATGGGAAGAATGATGGCCCGCTCGAAGGCCAGACCAAGGGCACTGAGGCGTTGGCGATGCGCCAGTCGATCGGCCACGACGGCCACCACCACGCTGGCGACGATGCCGAACAATCCGAGAGCGGCCCACAGCCCGATGGTCGGGAAGGCTTCCTGTCCGCGGGACAGGGCGTCGACCACGCGGCCGAACAGCACCGGCTCGGCCAATTGCACCGCGGCGACGGCGACGCCGGAGAGCGCCACCCAGATGGTATGGCCACGTTCCACCGCCAGCAGCGAAAGCGCGCGACGATAAACTTGTAGGATCGTCATCTCGGGGCCGCGTGCTTTCTGATGATCCGGAGGCTCTTGAAGCTGCCCGCCGCCTGGAACGAACGCTCGCTCAGCGCGTTGGCGACCTGCTCGGCTTTGTCGTAGGCGAAGGAGCCGGTGTAGAACAAGATTTCGCCTCCCGCTTTGACCTTGTCGGCGAGCACGCGGGCCATCCCAAGATCGGTCAGCGCAGCGTAGGCGTCGTTCTCGGTGGTGCGGTACTCCCCAAGGTGAAATAGACTGACATAATCGAATTCGGGAAGCAGGCGCCCATCGAGCTGGTAAATATCGCCGAAGTAGGCCTTGTAGCTATGCCCTAAGCGCGGGTTCTTGATCAAAAGCTCGATGTAGGCCTGATACTCGTGCGGCGAAGCCGTGATGCCGAGCACCGCATTGTCTGACCCGTTCTGTGCCGTCCTCAGCCCGACGATGTGATGGTTGCCGGTACCGAAATGAAAGATCGAGGCGCCTTTGGCGCCCTTCGCATCCAGGTAATCGAGGAAGTGCAGATCGCAAGGGCACTGCGCCTCATCGAGACTCCAGGTTGTATTCCAAAAGTTTAAGGTGCTCATCGTTCACCGCCTCGCGCGCTGCTGCAATTGCCTATTGTGCGACCGCCATGCTCGGCGTTCCCGTGGGGCGCAGAATTGACTTGTCCCCGTTCCGTTCCAGGTAGAGCTGGCGATCGTGCAGCGCCGGTGACGCGGGGCGCTGCGCCAGACTGACGATGATTGCGTCGGGCAGCTCCGCCCGCAAGTGCGCAAAGAGCGTGGCTTGTGTGCCCTCGTCGAGCGCGGAGAGGGCATCATCCAAAATGGCGGCCTTGGGGCGATGAATGGTAAGTCGGGCGATCCCGAGGCGCTGGCGTTCGCCATTGGAAAGCACCTGATCCCAGCGCGTCACCTCGGCGAGCCGCGCAACCAGAGCGCCGAGGCCCACTTTCTCCAGGGCGGCAGCGAGCCTGTCGTCGCTGACCTCGAGGGTGGGGTCGGGATAGAGCAGGACGCCCCTGAGGGAGCCCAACGGCAGATAGGTCTTTTGCGGTGCGATCATGATATCGCCGCGCTCAGGCACGCTGACGGCACCGCGGGCGGTTGGCCACAGCCCGGCCAACACGCGCACTAGGGTCGACTTGCCGGTGCTCGAACTCGCCATAAATGTGCACCGCTTCTGCGCGCGCTGCAGCAAAGCCGGTGCCCGACAGCAGTGGTCGATCGCGACCATCGGTGATCTCGAAGTCTGTGATGCGGATGGCGGGACCGTGCGATGGCGCCACTCCCGTTGCAGCCTCCGCATCTCTCGCCGCGCAGGCATCGACGATATCCATGACGCGTCGCGCCGAGGCGTACCACTCAGCCACCCGATTGTAGTTGTCGACCACCCAGGAAATGGCGATTTGCACCTCGACGAAAGCCGCCGCTAGCTGCGTCACCTGCCCGAGCGTTAGCTCGCCGGCCAAATACTTAGGCGCCAGGAACAACAGCGGCACGATGGGTTTCATCGGCCCGCAGGAGTTGGTGATCCAGGTGAGATGGCCGTGCTGCCACACGATCGCCAGCCAGCGTGCCACCACGGTGTCGTAGAAGCGGCCGAGGATCGCCTGCTCGTAGCGACCACCGTTCATCAGGGCAACGCTTTCGGCATTGTCACGAATTCGCATCATGGCGAAACGGAAGTAGCCCTCCGCTTCGTTCTTGCGGCCGACGTAGCCGACCAGCGGCGCGCCGACCCACAGCATCAGGCCGGAGGCCAGTGTGCCGTAGGCAACTGCAACCCAAACCATGTAGGCGGGTATCGTGAGCGTGCCCCAGGAGCCCAGAGCAACGACGATGGAGCCGCCCACGCTCCAAAGAATGCTTATGAACGCCGTGGCACCGGCGATGGCAAGCACGAGCCCAATGCCAAGGTCGACGAGCGGCTCGGTGGCCCAGCGCGTGTCGTCCGAGATGCGGTATTCAGGATTTGGGGGCTCCCTGCCGCTGACGTTGAGGTGGTAGAAGCGCCGCGCGCCGAGCCAACGATCGACGAGGTGCTCAACGATCCAGGCGCGCCAGCGCACTTGCAGGGTTTCGCGCGCCAGCACGATCAATACGCCGATGGCGGCCATGGCCGCGATGATGAGAGCGAACACGAAGGCGGCGTGCGTCACGCTTTCGACATCCCGCCGCTCGAGGGCATCGAAGAACCAACGGTTCCAGTGGTTGAGCGCGACGGTGGCAGCCGTCGACAGCAGGAGCGCGACGGCAAGACCGATGGTCAGGGTCCAGGCTCGGATCGCATTTTCGCCGCGCCAGTAGCCGCCGGCAAAGCGCGCGAACGCCCCGATCACGCGCGGGTCGAGCCGGAAGCCCGGGGCATCAGGAGCTTGAAAGTCAGCTGCGGTCATTGAGGGTCACACGCGTGATAGAGTTGTCGGGGCGCGCACAAAACCATGCCGCCACCGCTCGCCGGATCTCACGGCGAGGCTGAAGGCGGCATGAACGAACCAGCTTGACATGCTTAGAGCAGGATCGCTTCACAGGGAATCTCCTTGGCGCAACAGTGTGATGGAGGTGCTCGCGGCGGGCCTTATCTTCAATTCCGCAGCAGCTTTTGCCGCAACTCCGCCCAACCTCCGTGCAGGGGACGAAAGGTGAATCGGACGTCGTGGTGGCCCGCTGGCACGGCGACCGCGCGGAAGAGCACGTCGGCGCGCAAGAGTTCCGCCGGCTTTCCGTCCAGGTCCACATACCACCAAGGCTGCCAGACATCGTTGAGCACCGCCCAGCCGCCGTCTGGGCTGTCCACCTCCAGGATCACTTCGGTGTTCTGATAGGAGACAATACTGACCTGGCCGCGACGACGTTGGCTTTGCTGGGTCGGGGCACGCTCAAGCAGGACCGTGGAGGACAGGTCAATTGCCGGCCATTGGCCGTCACCCAGCATTTGCGCGAAATCGGCGGAGTGCGCCTGCGTGGCGAAGCGGACGCGGTCCATGGCGCCCGGATTCTCATAGATATAGCCGTCACTCGTACGCGCTAACAGGGCGAGGTCGCCGGGTCTCAAACTATGATCGATCTGTTCGATCGGCACAGGGCTGGCGATGAAGCGCAAGCCCAAGAGATTGGCCAGGGTGGAGCGATAGGAGGGAAATAGGGGCGAGAATTTGCGCTGCTCGGGCAGCCCTACATGATCTTCGGCACCGACCGCCTTGCTGTAGAGCGCCAGGCGAAGGGGATTGTAACCCAGCGTGTTCTCAAGATTGTGGGTCAGACTGGCATTCGGCCAATGGAAGCCGAGGCCGACAAGCTCGACCCGGTCGCGCCGGCGGTCGTTCTCAACGACGCTGCCCTTGAGAATGCCGATGGTGGCGTTGCTCGTGCGCGGCTCAAGCACGTCATAGGTCGTTGGCGGTAGGGCAGACGAGCTGCTTGGTCCATTGTTGTAGGCAAGATCGAGGGTCGTCACCGCCACCAGGAGCGCCGCCGCGACAGCGGGCTTGGAGGCAAGCAGGGGCTTCGCCAGCCGTAGGGCAAGGCCGGCGGCGGCGAAGGCCGTGATGGCCAGCCCCAGCGGCAGCAGCAATCGCGGTGTGCGGTCGAGCCAAGTCGCCAGCGCCATCGCCACCGCGCACGCCGCCGCGAGCAGGCCAGCCATGATCCGGATCACTCGTGGATCAAAGCCGACGCCGGGCGCCGAAAACAGCCGATGCGCGCCATAGCCAGCAAGGATGGCGCCGAGCCCGCCAATGAGGAAGGCCGCATCGGCGGGGCGACGAAACAGCTGAACGCCCGGAACGAGTTCGTAGATGATCTTGAACACCGGAGTGTACCAGCCCAAGGCATAGAGCACAGCCAGGCCGGCCGCACAGGCGAAGAAGCGAATCTCGCGCCGCCAAAGATCGCCGCGCAGCGCCGTCCATGCAAGCAGCAGCAGCGGCAACGCGCCGATGTACAGCACACCCATGTTCTGGGCAACGAAAAGGCCGGTATCTTGCCAGGCGAAGCTCGGCGGACCCCAATAGTCCTCCATGCGGCCGGCCGCGGCGAACATGTCCGGTGCGACCAACGTGAGCAGCAGCGCCGGGTGTAGGGAGCCGCGGCCGGCGCCGACGTAGTCGATGGCCGGGCGGTTCGAATCGCCGGCGAACAGCGCGGTCAACAGGATGGGGATGGCGGCGAGCGCCAGCGCAGCGATCGCAGCTCCGCTCAGCGGCAGCAAGGCTGCACGCATGGCACTGCCTGGCTGTGGTGCGGCCACAATGCGCCAGAGGACAAAGGCAGCAAGCAAATAGATGGCAAGCAAGGCCACTTGATCGCGGCCGAGCACGATGGCGCCGGTCACGACGCCGGCGGCAATGCCCCACAGCAGCGAGCAGCGCGCCAGAGCTCGATCGTAGGTCAGCACGGCCAGCGGCAGGTAGGCGAGGCTCAGCACCTGGCCGGTGTGCTGCATGCGCCAGGCCATCGAGGCGCCGTAGCAAAAGGCCAGGGCGGCCAGCAAGCCTCCGGCCCAATGCCAATTCTGATCGCGGAACCATAAAATCAGTGCGGCGCCGCTGAGAAAGAGCATGGCCAATACGGTGGTATCGACGGCCCGGAGGCTAGGGGCACCGTTGACGAGCGCTAGGGCAAGAAACGGCGGGGCAAAGATCATCGACTGAGGATCGGCGATTTGCGGATGGCCGCTGAACACGTAGGGTGCCCAAAACGGGGACTGGCCTTCGGCTAGACTTTGCGCCAGGAACTGGATCTGCGGTTGGAAATGCGCCTTGGCATCCCAGGGAATCGTGACACGACCGGAAAGCCACGGCCAGCCGATCACCAGCGCGGCGAGCAGCAGGAGCGCCAGCGCCAAGCGCGTCTCCTCCTTGCGGTTGGGCTCGCGATCGCGGGGTTCGCCTTGCCGTCGGGCCGACGGAGGCGTCCTCAACTCGGTTTTTTCTGAATGCATGCTCTCGTTGCACCATCACAGGGAGCGACGCGGGGTCGTCTCTCTGCACCACCCGGGGGTGCGGGATATAGCGCCCGAGTTGGGCAAAGAGAGGCCCTTGTGGGGCGCCGGCATGGGTGGCCGCCCCTTCCGTTTTTCGTAGCCGATCGAAGCGCATTCCTCCACCGGGGGGCGGGCCCGTTGGCGAGGGCGGCGCTGTTTCTTATGCATTTTTTCGCCTCGGAGCGCTCGGCCCCCGGGGCCGAGGGGCTGTTGCCCGAGCCGACGCAGGAGGCCGGCTCTCTGCCCCCCTCAGGCCAGATGTGGTATGCGAATGCAATTTTCTGCTCTGGGAAAAGCGAGGCCGGCAATGGAGGATAACAGGGGCCCGACGGGCCGTGCCGCGACCTACAGCAAAGCGGCGCGTCGCTTTCACTGGTGGACGGCGGCGCTCGTTGCCATCCAAGCGCCGGTCGGCTTCTACATGGTTTATCGCGGCCCGGGCCTGAAGATTTGGGACGGGCTCACGAACAGCCTCTACAATACCCACAAGCTTATGGGGATTGTGATCTTTTTCCTGGTGCTGGCGCGCCTCGGCTATCGCTTGACGCAGGGTGCTCCCGCCGACGATCCCAGCCTCGAGACCTGGCAGAAGGGGGCTTCGCATGCGACGCACTGGAGCCTGTATCTGCTTTTGCTGCTGGTGCCGATCGGCGGTTATCTCGGCATCTCGCTCTATCCAGCCCTTGACGTGTTCGGCATCCCTTTGCCGAGCCTGGTCGCGGCGGACCAGGCGGCGGCGGCGCGAGTTTTTTTCCTGCACTGGGTCGGTGCCGTCCTCATCCTGCTATTGGTCGGTGCGCACGTCGGTGCTGCGCTCTACCACTACTTTATTCGCAAGGATGGCGTCTTGCAGCGGATGTGGGTAGCGGCCGGCCGGCGCGTCTAGTCAGATCACTTCGTCGGTCTTGTCGTCGGTCTCCCCGTAGCGCCGCATAATCGCCGGCTTGGTGCCGGCGTAAAGCTTGTCGATGTTGGGCGCGATCTTGGCGTTCTCGCGTTCGAATAGGGAATTTCCCGCAAGATCGCTGTCGGCGATGAAGGGCCCGAAGTCCTCCACTTGCAACACCCAAATCGCCTGGGCGAGCCCCAACTCCTGCGTCCAATGTGTGGCCAACACGCGCTTGATGCCGCGGCCAAGCAGCGCCCCCGTGCCGTAGCCGACCGTGGTAAGGTAGACGGCGTTGTTGGGCACGAACGAGCGCCGGTAGATCTCGCTCGTCATACCCCCCTTGCCGATAATGATGTTGCAGCCCGAGAGTTTGAACCAGCCATCGAGCCATTTGGCGAACCGAAAAGAGGCCGTGGCGGTCACCGCACCGACCGTGGCGCTACCGTCGGCATTGAGCGCGGCGGCGGGGGAGCAGTGGAAGTTCGCCGAGCCGAGGTCGGCGGGCGCCGCCGGCAGGCCGGCTTTGTCTTCCACGGCCTTCTTGTAGACACCCTCGCGGGCCGTATAGATGCGGCCGCTCAGGTAGACGACCGTGCCAATCTCGAGCGCGCGCAAGTCAGCGGTCGCGACGGGTAGGTCGAGGCGAACGGTTTTGAGAGGGGATGCTGCGGACATGCTGACCTTTGCGGGGCTCCGTTACCATCCTAGCCGCCGCATAGCAAAAAGTGGATAGCATTCCTCGCGATCGTCAGGACCGCGCCACGGGCATTCTGCTGGCCCGCCGGCTCCGGGCCCGAGCGGCGGCGACGCCTTAAGCGTTGCGGCCGAAACAGCCCCACCCAGAGGGGGCGCTGCGCGGGGGCGCTGGGGGTCGCTGCCCGTGTCGGGGCGTGCGCAACGCCCGACTTTGCCGTCGCGCCCGTCCTTGCGGCTTGGCGAGGTTCCCGCGCGGACATCGCCTCCGGCGCCACGCTCCGGTCCATCCGGGCGCCCGCGCTGACGGGCCACCGCCTTTACGCTTACAGCGGCCGGCTGTCGGCCGTGTCGGGTCAGTTGAACGTGATCACGCCGCGCGCGACCGCTCCCGTCAGCAAGAGCCGGAAACCTTCGTTGATGTCGTCGAACGCGTAGGTGCGGCTGATCAACGTCACC
Organism: uncultured Alphaproteobacteria bacterium; assembly: GCA_963775835.1. GTDB lineage: Bacteria > Pseudomonadota > Alphaproteobacteria > Rhizobiales > Hyphomicrobiaceae > AWTP1-13. The sequence goes on from CAVZKV010000026.1 coordinate 302,102, forward strand.
AAGTCGATGCGCTTATCCATGTCGAGATCGGCCAGCACGGCGAAGTCGAGGGCCGGACGAATTGAGCCGTAATAGGTGCCGGTCAGTTTCTTTTCGCCATAAACCATGGCCGACGGCGAGATCGCGGCCCGCGCCGAAAAGGCCGGGATGCCGACGAGGACGGCATGGCCGGCCGCGGCGATGGCATCGACCACCAAGGCTGCCGTCTGTTCGCCGCCGATGGCGTCGAAGGCGTAGTCGGCACCGAAACCCGCGGTCAATTCCTGTACGCGCTTTAGGACATCTTCGTGCTTGGCGTTGATGGTATGCGTCGCACCGAACTGGCGCGCGTAGGCCAGCTTATTGTCGAGCAGGTCGCAGGCGATGATGACCTTGGCCCCGGCGAGTTTGGCCCCCTGCACGACGTTGAGCCCGACCCCGCCGCAGCCGACCACCAATACCGAGGAGCCTGCCTCCACCTTGGCATGGCGGATCACGGCGCCGACGCCGGTGGCGACGCTGCAGCCGATAATGGCGGCGTGCGTCCACGGCAAGTCCTTACGCACCGCCACGACTTGCTCGGCCGGGCAGACGACGTATTCGGAAAAAGTGCCGATGCGGGCCATCTGGTTGACGGGTTCGCCGTTGAGCTTCACGCGCGCGCTGCCGTCATGCATGCGCCAGCGCGGGGTGTCGTTGTGTCCGCTGCACAAGACGGTGCGTCCGGTCGAACAGTAGCGGCAATGGCCGCAGTGCGGACGGAATGAGAAGATGACATGGTCACCCCGCTTGACATTGCTGACGCCGGGGCCGAGCTCGGCGACGATGCCCGCGGCCTCATGGCCGAGTACCATCGGCAAGGGGAGCGGCCAGTCGCCATTCATGATGTGCCAATCGCTCATGCACACCCCGGCAGCCTTGACTTGCACGCGCACCTCGCCGGCCCTGGGCCCCTCCTGCTCCAGGTCGAGGATTTGCAGCGGCTTGTTGACCTCGGTCAGGACGGCAGCTCGCATCGCTCTTCTCCTCAGCTCGCATCGCAAGAAAATGCAACGAAGCGCGCGTGTCCTCGGGAACCAACCTCAATAGGTCGGTATCACGGGCCGCCGCCTCGCCGACGGCTAGGGCGGCTTGGCGGACACCCCGCGTGCAACGGGCCCGGCGAACCGGGCTCGGGCAGCGGGTTGCTCGGCGCCGGCGTTCGACCCTGTCATTCGGCCGCGCTGGCATGGGCGGGCTCCTGCCACTCGACGCCGGTTCGGCGCATGTAGTCGGTAAACCATTGCGGGTCGCTGCGGAACTCGGCGCGGCCGTCGGGGTACACGCGCGCGGTAGCGCGACGCGAGGACAGGCAGAACATGTGCACGCTTATCGGCATGCCGCCGGTGTGGCAATAGCCGACCTCAATGTGGCAATCGACCACCATGGACGAGCCCATGAAACCCATGGCACCCATGCCTATGCTGTTGCCGAGCTCTTTGAGCTCCTCTTCCAGCGCGGCGATCTTTGCGTCGGGGTTGCGCGAGCCGACGCTGCGCAGGCAAGCGGCTTGTTTGCCGAGCACCATCGAAATGTCCTTTGAGCCGCCGAGGCCTACGCCAACGATGGCGGGCTGGCAGGCGAGCCCGCGCCGGCCGAATGCGATCAACGTATCGAGGTAGAAGCGCTTGATGCCCTCGATGCCATCGCCCGGGAAGAGCATGCGGTAGTCGGAGCCGAACAGACCACCTTTATGCACGGTGGTGAGGTCGATCCAATCGCCATCCGGATGGAACGAGTATTCGATTTCCGGTGCGCCGATCCCGCAGTTGTTATTGTGATCGGTGCGCCAGAGCGGGTGCACGCGATTGGGTCTGAGCGGCACATCGTGCGTAGCCTTGGCGGTGGCCCGGCGCAGCGCCGCCTCCAGGGCAATCGGGCCACCCTCAACGCGCGCTTCGTTGCCGAATTTGACATACCAGCGGGGCACCCCGGTGTCGCCGCACATGGCGCGCCGGTCTTCCTTGGCGGCTTCGTAGTTTTCCAGCATGGCCTGAATGACGAAGGCGGAGAGCTCACCCTTCTCGGTGTCGGCGCAGCGGCGTAGCCCGGCTAGGTAGTCCTCGGGGATCTCGATGGCAGCCTTTGCCATCAAGGCCTCAGCGGTTCTTTGCAAGGGAGCAATGGGTATCATCGGCAGACCTCGCCGGGCGCGTTGCGAACGATATGTCGCTTCCCCCGACGGGGAAGCAAGAAAAAAGGGGCCAACTGGCGAGACAGACGGCGCCTCACGCCGCCGCAGGCAGCCCGAGCGCGCCATCAGTTTCCCTCACGGCGCCGCCTGCTGCAACAAGCTCTCGCCCGGCCTGACGATCGTGAACTCGACGGGCTGTGCCGTGATGGTAAGGGCGTCGTCGTGCTGGCGCACCACGGTGAAGGTTGAGCTCGCGAGATCGCCCGCTTCCGGGAAGTCTTCGCGGAAATGTGCGCCGCGACTGTTCTCGCGCTTGAGCGCGGCCGCCACAATCGCTTTCGACACCTCGATCAGGGAACGCAGGTTTAGCCAATCGTGCCAGGTCAGATTGAAAAGGCGCTCGCCGTCGGCCAGGCCGCTTGCCAATAGTTCGCGCTCCAGCTCATCGATCGTCGACATGCCCCGCCGCAACCCGGCGGTGTCGCGGATGACGCCGACATCGTCCCACATGACATCGAGCAACCGTTCACGGAGTTGATTGAGATCGCCGCGGGGGACGCCGAAGGGATGCTGCGCGCGCGCCAATTCAAATCGCAATACCGCTTCGTCGGGCGGTCGCTCGGTCGGGTTGCGCGCAATCCAGTTTGCCATGGTGTCTCCGGCAATACCGCCGAACACCGTTGAGTTGGCAACACCATTACCGCCCAGGCGGTTGGCACCGTGCGCGCCGCCCGCGTCCTCGCCGGCCACGAACAGACCCGGCAATTCGGTGGCGGTGTTGACCTCGCAAATCAGGCCGCCCATCAGGTAATGCGCGGTCGGTACGACTTCGACCAGCCCGGCCGCCAGGTCGAAGCCACAATCGGCGCAGCGCTCGACCATGCCCTTGAATTGCTTGGCGACCTGGCCCGGCCCGAGGTGGCCCATCTTGAGGTAGACGCCGCCGTGCGGCGTGGTGCGCCCGGCACGCATCTCCTCAAAGATGCAGCGCGATACGAAATCCCGCGTGGCCCGTTCGGCGCGCGGGTCGCGCGCCTGCATGAAGCGTTCACCTGCACCATTGATGAGATGCCCGCCGGCACCGCGAAGGCCTTCCTCGAGCACGGTTCCGGTCATGCGCGTGTCGGGGCCCGCAAGCAGGCCCGTCGGATGGAACTGCACCATCTCCATGTCGCGCAACGGCAGACCTAGGCGTAGCGCCATGGCAAGCCCGTCCATGCTCTTGTCGCCGGAAGGCGTGTGGTAGCGATACATGGTTGGGCCGCCGCCGGTTGCCAGCAGCACGGCCTTGGCGGCCACATAGCGAAAGGTGCCCGAACGCATATCGATCAGCAAAACGCCGGCCAGTGCCCGCCGGTCGGCCGTTGGAATGAGCGCTACCGCGCGATGCTCTTCGAGGCGCTGGATCGGCCGCGCCCAAACCTGCTCCATCAACCGGTTGATGATCTCGATCCCGGTAAGATCGCCCTTGTGCACGGTGCGATCGAAGGTCTGGCCGGCAAATGCCTTGCCATGCAGCGTCCCGTCGGGGTTGCGATCGAAGAAACAGCCGACCTCGTTTTCCAGCTCCTGCACGCGCTCGACGGCCTTGCTCACGAGCGTCCAGGCCATGTTCTGGTTGGGCAGCCACTTGCCGCCCTCGATGGTATCCATGAAGTGACGCTCGATGGAGTCACCCGGGTTGAGCGCGACGTTGTAGCCGCCTTGGACCATGCGCGTGCAGCCGCACTTCCCGATGAGGCCCTTGCTGGCGATGGCAATGCCGAGGTCCGGGTTGGCCTGATAGGCGTGCAAAGCCGCAAACAGACCGGCGCCGCCGGAACCCAGGATTAAGACATCGGTCGCGACCCGTTCGAGCATGATCCTTTCACCGCAGTTAGGCGGCGCGCACAAGAAAGACGAGCGCCAGCATCGAGGCGGTCAGCAGCGCTCCCGCCACCAGCTGTTGGTGGCCGGCAAACCAGGGCAGGTTCTCAAGGAGCAGGATGCGGATGCCTCCGAGCAAATGCAGCGCAAGTAGGAACACGAGACCCGTCTCGGCGAGCTTGACCGCGGGGTTGGCCGTCCAGCGCAGGAAGCCATCAAGCGCCGCCTCGCTTTTGAGGACCAGCGCGAAAACCAGGAAGTGCAGGGGTAGAAAGGCGGCCAACGCCAGGCCCGAGATGCGATGCAGCAAGGCGGCCAGCCACAAGGGATCGCGGCGATGGCCGCTGGTATTGGGGGCACGCTGCGGCCGTCCCCGGTTGCCGTTCATACCAGCACCACCGCTGCGACCGCGGTCAGACCGAGGGCAGCCAGCAGCAGGCCGCAGGCCCACATCAGCGCCTCGAGCGCGCCATCGCGCCAACGCGTCCATTCGCTGGCAATGACGCGCACGCCAATTGCAGCGTGAGTGGCGGCAGCCACAACGAAAGCCGCATAGAAGGCACCCCAAAGCAGGCTGCCGCGCGTCCGAGCCAGGATGTCGGCGGCGCTCAAACCGCGGCTGCTGGCATAGAAAATGACGCCAAGATGAATCAACAGCAGGGGCGCCATGAAAGCGGCGCTGGCGCGCTGGAGCACATAAAGGCGCACGTTCACTCGAGCTCTCCCCTGAGGTAGGCCTGCATGGTGTGGCGCTTGAGACCGGCGATGGCGGCGGTCGGGTTCAATGCGTTTGGGCAGTGCTGCTGGCAACTTTGATGCGAATGGCAGGTGTGGCAGCCCCCGGCGGCGGCAACGGCAGCGAGCCGCTGCCGATTGCCCGTGTCGCGCACGTCGTTTACCAACGTCCAGGCCCGGTTGAGCGCGGCTGGCCCCAGGTAGTCCGCGTTCCAGCGCACCGTATCGCAAGCGGCATAGCACACCGCGCAGTTGATACATTCAATGGCGGCGTCTGCGGCCAGGCGCGCCGCCGTCGTTGGCAGGATGCGCTCGATCGCGTCCTCCCGCGTCAGGCGCGGTGTGAACACCGCCTTGGCCTTCTGCCATTTCTCGAAGAAGGGCCGCAGGTCGCACGCCAGGTCTTTGATGATCGGGAGATTGGCGAGCGGCCCGATCTCGAGCCTGCCATTATTGACAACCTTTGCCGTATGCGTCCGACAGGTCCAACGCGGCCGGCCGTTCACCGTCATGGCGCAGCTGCCGCACATGCCCACGCGACAGGCAAACCGGTAGGCCAGCGTGGGATCGACGTTGCGTTGCACCCAAGTTACGACGTCGAGCACGGTCTGATTGTCACGCTGCGGCACGCGGTACACCTGATAGCTGCCGTCCGCCTTGCCGCGCCACAGCGATACTGCGATTTCGCCCATTGTCGTTATCTTACCCAAACCCGCACGCGTTGCACGGCGTTGTTGCCGAACCCGCCCGAGTCCCAGCGTGGCTCGAGCGGTTGGGTTTCACCGTTGGCGTCGGTAGCCCGGCAGGCCAACTCGTACTCGCCCGCTTGGGCTTGCCACATATACCGCCAGGCTTGCCAGGCAAATTTGCCTTGCGGCGAATCGAGGCTGGCCGGCTGCCAGCGGTCGTTGATGGCAACTTCCACGTGCGCGATTGGGACGCCGCCGCCGGACCAGGCTCGACCGAAAACCTCGGTGGTGCCCGCATCGAGCAGGCGATGGCGGGAATACCAGTCGGGAATACCCGGTGGCACCAGCAGCGCTTTGACGCGCATGTGCGTGACGGGCGTGCCCGGCAGGCCGGGCGCGGGGCGGTAGTGATAGCCGACGGCTTGCTGGAATCCCTGGTAGGGCTGAGGCAGGGCTTCGATGCGTGTTAGCCATTTGACGTTACCCATGCCGTACCAGCCTGGCACGATCAGGCGCAATGGATAGCCGTGCTGGGGCAGCAGCGGCTGGCCGTTCATGGCCCAAGCCAGCAGCACATCTTCGCTGAGCGCCAGCTCAGGCGTGAGACTGCGGCCAAAACTGTGCTCGACGCCCCGATCGAAACCGCGGTCGGCGCCGATAAAAGCGATCTCGATCACATCATCATCCAGTTGCGCGCGCTCAAGCACATGCTTGAGGGCAGTGCCGGTCCATTCGGCGGTTCCCACCGCCTCGTGCAGCCAGGGCATGCTGGGGTAGCGCGGCGTCAGCAGCCCGCGGCCGTTGCCGGCGCATTCCATGGTCACGCGCAGCGTGCGTGCCGGCAGCGCTTTGAGATCGGCGAGCGACCACGACATCGGCCTGAAGACGTGCCCTTGTAGGGCGAGCTGCCAGCTATCGTCCGCAACGTAGGGAACGTCGAAGTGATTGAGCAGATAGTGCAAGCCCACGGGCGTCACGTCGTGACGTAGCGCTTCCAACAAAACGCCCGCGTTGCGATTGGCGAGCCGCACCTCATCGACGGCAAACGCCGCCTCAACATGCTCTCGTCGCTTGGCTTCGGTGAACGGATTGGGCTCGGCCATCGCCGCCATTATAGCCGCAATTCTTGCTATCGCGATTCTTCCTATCAGGTGGCGTCGATATGGCGCCGCAGAGGCTGCGGTCGCCCGCCAGGCGCGCGCCCCGCAAGGTCACTTCAGTCCCGCGAGCTCCCCAAGGGTCAGGGCAAAGACCTCGCCCTCGCTGCCGGCGGTGTCGAGCCAAAGGAATGGCAGCCGAGGGAATTGCTGCTGCAGGGGCGCGCGGCCGCTGCCGACCTCGACCACCAGGATGCCCGCGGCCGAAAGATGATCGGCCGCCATGGCAAGGATACGGCGCACGAACTCCAAGCCGTCGATGCCGCCGGCGTGCGCCAGCCTAGGCTCGGCCGCGTGCTCCGGCGGGAAGGCGGCAATGGCATCTTCGCGCACGTAGGGGGGATTGGCCAAAATGAGGTCATAGCGCCGGCCCGAGAGCGCCGCGAACAAGTCGGATTGCAGCAGGTTGATGCGCCCCTCGAGCCCATAGTCGCGCACATTGCGCCGGGCGACGTCAAGGGCGGCGGTGGAGACGTCGCTGGCATCGATGAGGGCGTTTGGAAAGGCGATCGCTGCCAAGATCGCCAAGCAACCGGACCCGGTACAGATGTCGAGCGCGCGTCCGATTGCATCGGGGTCCTGCACAACGTCGGCAAGGCGTCCCGCCAGCAATTCACCGATGTAGGAGCGGGGCACGATAACGCGCTCGTCCACGTAGAAGGAATGCCCCTGGATCCAGGCCTCGTTGGTCAGATAGGACGCGGGCTTGCGCGTGCTAACCCGGGTTTCAATGACCTTCGCCAGTGCCTGGCGCTCGGTTGGCAGCAATTGCGCGTCGAGCCACGGTTCAAGCTGATCGATCGGTAGATGCAAAGTATGCAAAATGAGATAAGCGGCTTCGTCGATGGCGTTGGTTGTGCCATGACCATAACTAAGATCGGCCGCACGAAAACGGCTGACCGCATAACGCAGCCAGTCGCGCACCGTCTTAAACTGCTGATCCGGTCCGATCTCCACCCTAACCGCCCATGATAATCCGCTCTTCGCGCGGTGTCGGCTTCGCCATTGCCCTTTTTCCGATGAATATGTTTCCGCGCGCAATCTTTCTCTAAAGCGCTCTGCAGGCGTGGCCGCCGCAGTTCGGCGGCGCCATGCCCGCCGGCCCGTAACGCCGCCGCATCAAAATAGGAGCGACCAATTTAAGGTCTTGTATGAAATATGCAATTCATGCTGCCAGCGCCTGCGACCTACTCTTGCCTGCAAGGCGCTGCGGCGCGCAATCCTCGCCGCTTTTGGTACTTTCGGCGCGCCGGCGAGACCAAAAGAAGGTTCCAACATTCTGTTAGCGACGGCAGCTAGGAATCAATCGCAACTGCAAATGCCGAACGGGCATCACCAATTTTCTACCAGAACGCCGTGTGAGAAAACGGTTGAGATTTGGAATATTTTAAGCCATTCAATCTACGTGGTGCGACAGCGACGGACTTCAGGGGAATATACAATTATGGCCAAAGACCTGGACAAAATGTCCTTCAAAGAGCTGCAGGAACTCGAGTTGAAGTTGAAGAAAGCCAAAGCGAGCGCAGAGGATCGGACACGCGCTGAAGTTCGCAGCAAGGTGGAAGCTCTGATCGCCAGCGCGGGTTTTAAGGTGAGCGAGATCTTCGGCGGGCGCGGCGGAAAAGGGCGTACCGTGGCTGCCAAGTATGCCAATCCGGATGATCCGTCCGAAACTTGGACCGGGCGTGGCCGCAAACCCAGGTGGCTTGCCGCCAAACTAAAGGGCGGCGACCGCATTGAAAAATTTTTGATCAAATAAATGCCACGTCGGCTGGCAATCGTGGCGGTCGTTGCCAGACGCCGCCCGCGATGCGCCGCCGGTGGGCAAGAGAAGAGGTGGGGGAAGAACGGCGGCGCCGCGCTCCTAGTGGGCGGCTTCCCAGTTGTCGGCCGCCTTTGCATCAACGTGGATCGGCACACGCAGGCGAACCGCGGGTTCGGCCGCCTTTTCCATGACGCGTGCAATGGTTTGCAGGGCGCTCTCGACCTCAGCCTCTTTCGCCTCAAACACCAGCTCGTCGTGGACCTGTAGCAGCATTCGCACAGAGGCAAGCTGGGCGGCCTCGAGCGCGCTTGGCATGCGGATCATGGCACGCCGGATGATATCGGCGGCCGAACCCTGGATCGGGGCATTGATGGCTGCCCGTTCCAGGAAGCCGCGCATCGATGGGTTCTTGGTATTGATCTCGGGGTAATGTACCCGCCGACCGAAAATAGTTTCAACAAAGCCGCGCTGGCGCGCAAGCGATTTCATACTGTCCATGTAGTCGCGAATCCCGGGGAACCGCTTGAAATAGGTAGCTATATATTCGCCGGCCTCCTGCTTGGAAATGCCAAGCTGGGCGGCGAGGCCAAACGCCGAGATACCGTATATTATTCCGAAATTGATCGCCTTGGCGCGGCGCCGCACGTCGGCGGGCATGCCTTGTACGGGGACACCGAACATTTCCGACGCCGTCATGGCGTGGATATCGAGGCCGTCGCTGAACGCGCGCGTCAGTTGCGGAATGTCGGCAATATGGGCTAGCACGCGCAACTCGATCTGACTGTAGTCGGCCGAGATAAGCTTGTGACCGCGCTCGGCGATAAAAGCCGTACGGATTTCCCGCCCTTCCTTGGTGCGGATGGGAATGTTCTGCAGATTGGGATCGGTGGAGGCCAAGCGGCCGGTCGTCGTCGAAGCCAGCGCGTAGCTCGTGTGGATGCGGCCGGTGTCGGGATTGATGTGCTGAGGCAGGGAGTCGGTGTAGGTCGACATCAACTTGGTGAGTTGCCGCCATTCCAGCATTACATTGATGAGCTTGCGCGCATGCTCCGGCAAGTCTTCGCGGGCGGCGAGGTCGTCGAGCAGGCCGGCGCGCGTTTCCCATTGCCCGGTCTTGGTCTTGCGGCCGCCCGGCAGCTTGAGATTGTCGAAGAGGAATTCACCCAACTGCCGCGCCGAAGCCAAGTTGAATTTGTGGCCGGCCAGGGTATAGATCTCCTCCTCGAGGCGGGCGACGCGTTGTGCGAAGGTGGAACTCAGGCGTGACAGGATGCTTCGGTCAACCTTGACGCCGGCTCGTTCCATCTCGCCCAGGACGCGCACCATCGGTCGCTCCAGCGTCTCGTAGACGGCCGTCATGCGCTCGGCGACCAGCCGAGGCTTGAGCACCATCCACAAGCGCAAGGTGACGTCGGCATCCTCGCCCGCATATTCGGTGGCCTTGTCGAGGGGCACCTGGGCGAAGGTCTTGTCGGACTTTTTGGCCCCGGGGGCGTGTTGCAGCACCTCGCTGAAGGGGATGCACGTATGGCCGAGATGGCGCTCGGCCAATTCATCCATGCCGTGGTTACCGCGACCGCCGTCGAGGGCATAGGAAAGCAGCAGCGTATCGTCCAGGGGAGCGAGCGCGATGCCGTGCTGGGCCAGCACGACGCAATCGTATTTGAGGTTCTGGCCGATCTTGAGGACAGATGCATCCTCCAGCAACGGGCGCAAAACGCTCAAGGCGTCACCGATGTGGACCTGTTTCAGCGCGCCTTCCCCGAAATCGAAGGCACCGCTGGCGGGCCGATGTCCGATCGGCACGTAACAGGCCTTACCCGGTGTCACCGCCATCGAGAAGCCAACGAATTCGGCCCGCATCGGATCGAGACTCGTGGTTTCAATATCGAAGGCGAACCGGCCGGCTGCACGCGCTTCGGCGATCCACCCTTCGAGGCTGGCGAGATCGGTCACGGTTTCGTATGTGCTGCGCTCGATTTTGACGCTTGCGGCTTGGCGGGCGACCGCGGCCTTGGCGCTTGGCGTCCAGGCGCCGGGCGCCATTGGCCTTCCGGCGAGCTTGCTGCGTTCTTGCGCAACCGCCTCGGCGGTGCGGCCCGGGCTCGCGGCCGGCGTGCGTTGCGCCGGCGGAGGGGCGGCCGCACCGAGGCCCTCGGCAATGCGCTTGGTCAGCGTTGCGAATTCCATTTCCCGCAAGAAAGCCAACAAGCGCTGGGCGTCGGGATCGCGGACACCCAGCTGTTCCGGCGTGACCTCGAGCTCGACATCGTCCTTCAGCTTTACCAGATCGTAGGAGAGGCGGGCCTGGATGGCGTACTCCGTCAGGCGCTCGCGGCGCTTCGGTTGTTTGATTTCGGCCGCGCGGCTCAGCAATGTCTCGAGGTCGCCATATTCATTGATCAGCTCGGCGGCAGTTTTAACCCCAATACCTGGCACGCCGGGCACGTTGTCGATCGAATCTCCAGCCAGCGCCTGCACGTCGATGACCCGCTCGGGCGACACCCCGAAACGCTCGCGTACCTCGTCGGGGCCGATGCTGCGATTTTTCATGGTGTCCAGCATCGAAATGCCGGGGCGCACCAACTGCATGAGGTCCTTGTCAGAGGACACGATCGTAACATCGCCACCACTCTCGATTGTGCGCATGGCGTAGGTGGCAATCAAATCGTCCGCTTCGAAGCCGTATTGTTCGACGCAGGCAATATTGAACGCCTTGACGGCGTCGCGGATCAGCGGAAATTGCGGCACAAGCTCTTCCGGCGCCGGCGGACGGTGCGCCTTGTAGTCCTTGTAGATCTCGTTACGGAAGGTCTTTTCGCTCGCGTCGAAAATGACGGCAATATGCGTGGGGCCGCTCGATTTGCGCGCGTCCTGCAGCAATTTCCACAACATGCCGCAGAAGCCATGCACGGCGCCGACGGGCCGTCCGTCCGATGGGCGCGTGAGCGGAGGCAGGGCGTGGAAAGCCCGGAAAATGTAGCCCGAGCCGTCGATCAGGTAGACTTGGCTGCCCTTGATGATCGGGACAGGTTCGCCGGCCGGGACCGAGCAGAGGGCGGCGCGTCGGTGGGACTTGTCATGCCTGGTGGATTGAGTGGCCATGCTGCGCACTATAGTTGGACAGGACGGATTGTCAGCCAAGAAGACGGTGCCGAACGACGCCACACCGGGACGCAGGCTGGCGGCGAGGTCCCGCCGAGATCGCTTTCATGGTCGCCGGGCGTGCGGGAAGCTGTCCACAGAAGCAAAATAAGGCTTGATATCGACGAGGGGCGTGCCGTCGACGCAATCGATGCGGCGCACCACCAGCGTGGCCCCGTCGATCTTGAGAAGTTCGACGGTCGCCAGCGCGATGGGATTGGGGCGTACCGGTGAACGCAGGGCAAACGTGCCGCGCGGGTGACCCAGATGGGCCGGCACCTGCTGGACAAGGTCGCGCCGCGCCTCGTGCATCCAATAGAGGAGATGAATGTGGCTATAGTGCTCAAGATCCTTCAGCGCGAGCGCGTAGCGCGGCTCAAGTTCGACTTGGCCAACGGCGTCTGATTGAGCACTGTTCTTCGGGCAATCGTCGCGGGTTTTGAAGGGCGTACGAATGCGACCGATGAAATAAACCCCTGCATCGTAGGCTTCGGGCAGTGAGATGATTATCTCGCCCGATCGTATTTGGCTTGCGTCGGCCATTCCGAAACTCCCGCCACCGATCCATCGAGACACGGATTGCGGCAAGCTTTTGGGACGTTTGCGGCCGGCGGTCAAATGCGCTATCACCGACCCAACGCACCCGTAGCTCAGCTGGATAGAGTGTCGCCCTCCGAAGGCGAAGGTCACAGGTTCGAATCCTGTCGGGTGCGCCAGCCCTCACCTATGTCTCGGGCCGCTCATCTGCCGTTCACAAACATAGGGGAACGCCAGCAATATTTTGATCGCCTCGCGAATTCAGACGGTTGCGCGCCCTGGTCTTGGGCGCCGCCGAAGCACCTCTGTGGGTGCCCAACGGCAAACCCGGCCTTGCGATAGGTTGGTCAAAATAACCCCCCGACACCGGCCTCGGGCGAGCCCGCTTGGAAAATCCCCACGTTTGCCAGGGGGCACCGGCGTGGGCAGACCCGGCTCCGCTGGCTGCCGCACCCAGTTTGCTGCTGGACGGATGCTGCCTCAGCGGCGAGACCCGGCTGGCCCGTCCTTATAGTCGAGCGCCATCCTTTCCAGCGCCGCCCGTTTCAACACCGCCGCGTTGCGACTTTCCTCGTTGGCAATCGACAGCAAGGCGCTCGCCAGTTGCAGACGCGCCGCCTCAACCTCCACCGCATCACGGCCGAAGTTGCCAGCGATCTCCTGCCAAGCCGTATCAAATGCCTGCCCAATGGCCTTGAGGGCTTCGGGTCCAAAGGAACAGCCATCGATCAGCTGCCGGGCCTTCAAAACGAGTTTGCGCCACGCCTGCGCCCAAGCTTGAAGTATAGGGGCCTAACGAGCTCCGTCAATTGTCGCAAATCGAGCGTTTACAGGGACGTCGTCCAGCCGCCACTTGGCTCCCATGTCGTCGCCGGACGGGGTTGTCGTTCCTGCCAGCGCGCCGACAGCCTGGCGAAGACGAGCGCCAGCTCAGTAATGAGATGCCGCATTCTTCACTGGCTCGGCCCTCATTGGCTCTCGGCGCTCCTCGCGGGCGGCCTGGGGGCGGCGCGTCTCGGCGCAGATGGCCCGCGCAATACGACAGCTTCGTGACCAAGCCGGCGCGCAAGGCTGCTCATCTTCTCGTGCTCCTCATGGCTCCTCATGTTCCTCAGCTCGTGAAATGCAAAACTCAGTGTTCCCACGGATGTACCTCGGTGGAACGGCTCTATAAGCAGGCCATGAGCCACTACCAGCCATGAGGAGCGTTCGCCATGATGTCTGCCTCCGAAATTCGCAACTTCACGTGGTTGAACGGTGAGGCGCGCCACGCGGTAATGGATGCGTTCAACGCGGTTTCGCAGTGGCGCGATGAGATCTCCCGTGCCAACGATCGCTACCTCACCAACGTTCTCGATCAGGTGGCCGCGGCGCAGCGCGCACAAGGCTGGCCGAATAGCGTCACCGTTGCGACGCGCGAGCATCTGCTACAAGCCTCCAAGGTTCAGACGCAGATGATCGACCAGCTCATGGCCGACTGGGAGCAACAGCTGAAGTCCCGGGGCGCCGCGCCGGCCCCGTCGATGTCGCGCAGGCCGTCGGTAGCAAACCCGGTGGCGGAGATGATGCGCCTCGGCGAAATGACGCTCACTCCGTTCAAGATCTGGTTGAATGCCGCAGAGGCGTGGCAGCGCAGCTGGGCAGAAGCGCTGCGAACCACCACGGATACCCAGCAGGCCCCACCGATCAAAAAAGCCGCCTGAAGGCTGCGCGCTAACAACAATGGCTTCGGCGCACACCTTGCAGGGCACCGGCGGACCAGGACGCAGACGGCAAACCTCGCAACGACGGCAGGCAAGGTGGCGTTTGCTCACGCCGCCCGATTGGAGCCGGAGCGGCGCTGATCATCGGCGCGCAACGCAGCTAGCCGGCTCGACCGATTTGCTCCCGGCTCCCCAGTCGCCATCTGGCGTGCGCCTCAGGGCTCACCGGCAGCCCTTCTCTCGCATTGCCTACCGGCTGGGGCGGTGGCCAAAAAGGTGCGCTAGCGATTGCTCATGCCTGACAAGACCCACAATGGACGCCCCTTGTTGATCGATCTTGCCCTGCAAGGCGGGGGCTCGCACGGCGCCTTCACCTGGGGGGTACTCGACCGCCTGTTGGAGGAAGCGCAATTGCGCATCGAAGCCATCTCCGGCACGTCGGCCGGGGCGATGAACGCCGCGGTGCTTGCCCACGGCTGGATCGAAGGCGAGGCCGCGGGGGCACGCGCGGCCCTCGATGCCTACTGGGATCGCGTGGCAACCGCTGCCGCCTTTAGCCCCCTGCAGCGAACGCCGCTCGATCGGCTGTTCGGGCGTTGGTCGCTCGACAATTCCCCGGTATTCATCGCCCTTGATCTCATGTCGCGTGTTTTCTCGCCCTATGACCTCAACCCCCACGGCTTCAATCCACTCACGCACATTTTGCGCGAAAGCATCGCCTTCGAGCGCCTGGCGCGGTCGCCCATCAAGCTGTTCATCACGGCAACGAGCGTTCGCACCGGCCGCGGCCGCATCTTTCGCAACGCGGAACTGACGCCGGATGTCTTGTTGGCCTCGGCCTGTTTGCCAACCATGTTCCAAGCCATAGAGATCGATGGGGAACCCTACTGGGACGGCGGCTTTGCCGGTAACCCGACGATTACGCCGTTGATTCGTGAAAGTGACGCGCAAGACACAATCCTGATACAGATCAATCCGCGTGAACGTCCCGGCACGCCGCGCTCGGCTGCCGAAATCCTCAATCGGCTGAACGAGGTCTCCTTCAACGCGACGCTGATGAAGGAGCTGCGCATGATCGCTCTGATGCGCCAGGTGGCCGACCCCGGCTCCGGCGAAGGCAGGCGTTGGTCGCAGATGCGCATGCACCGCATTACCACCGAGCTGATGACCGATCTGGGTTATTCGTCCAAGTTGAACGGCGAACGCGACTTCCTTTGGATGCTGCGCGAAGATGGCAGGCGAGCAGCCGACGCTTTTCTTGAGCAACACGCAGGCGATCTTGGCCAACGCTCGACCGCCGATATCGATGTGCTGCTGGCAGAGTGCTGAGTCATGGATCTGCTGGGGATCCTGGGCGCGCTCGGATTGCTGATTTGGCTCGCCTTTCGGGGGTGGAGCGTGCTGCTTCTGGCGCCGGTCGCCGCGCTGGTTGCCGCGGCCGCGGCCGGCGAGCCGCTGCTCGCGCATTGGACGCAGACCTTCATGGGCAGCGCCGCCGAATTCCTGGCGCAGTTCTTTCCGCTGTTTCTGCTCGGGGCGCTGTTCGGCAAGCTGATGGAAGACAGCGGATCCGTGCAGGCGATCGCCAGCTTCATGACCGAAAAACTTGGGACGCATCGGGCGATGTTGGCCGTCACCCTAGCCGGCGCAATGGTCACCTATGGAGGCGTCAGCCTGTTCGTGGCGTTTTTCGTGCTTGCCCCTATGGCGCAAACTTTGTTCCGAGCCGCCAACATTCCCAGCCGCCTAATACCGGCGGCCATCGTTTTGGGTACCTCAACCTTCACGATGTCCGCACTCCCGGGAACGCCGGCGATCCAGAACGCGATCCCGATGCCGTTCTTTGGCACCACACCCTTCGCCGCGCCAGGTCTTGGCATCATCGCTTCGCTTGTCATTTTAGCCTTCGGACTTTGGTGGCTTTGGCGCGCGCAGAGCGCGGCGCACCGGGCAGGCGAGGGTTATGGGCCCGATCCCGACGGTGCGAGCGGGCGGGCTGCCGACAATGAATTCGTTCGCGAGCGTGCTACCGCTGCGCGCGAATTCGATCCGGCAGAAATCCAACGGGGATATCGCAGCGAGACCACCCCTTCGATCATCAGGGCGGTGCTCCCCCTTGGCGTGGTTGTCAGTATCAATTTGCTGATGTCCCTCGCCGTCTTGCCGCGGCTGGACCTGTCCTATCTCGCCAGAGAGGAGTGGGGAGCGACTTCCCTGTCGGCGGTGGGTGGCGTGTGGTCAGTCGTCGTAGCTTTGGCGACCGCCGTCGTCACCGTCATTGCCGTTAATTGGTCTCGATTGCCGGCTTTGCGTCAAAGCATGGATGCCGGCGCCAACGCCTCCGTGCTACCGGCTTTCAGCGTGGCTAGTCTAGTTGGTTTCGGCGCGGTTGTCGCCGCCTTGCCCGGCTTCGCCGTCGTGAGCCAGTGGGTGCTTTCGATCGGCGGCGGTCCGCTGGTCTCCCTAGCCGTTGCAACCAATGTGCTGGCGGCTCTGACCGGATCGGCCTCCGGCGGCATGACGATTGCCCTCGATGCGCTCGGAGCGACCTATATGAGGATTGCCGCTGAAGCGGGCATTGAGCCTGCGCTTTTGCACCGCGTGGCCACAATCGCGGCCGGCACGCTCGACAGCCTACCCCACAACGGCGCGGTGGTCAGCCTTCTCGCCGTTTGCGGATTGACCCATCGCCAAAGCTATTTCGACATGGCCGTTGTCGGGATTCTCGGCGCCATTCTGGCGTTGCTCGCCGTCATACTGTTGGGTTCGGCATTCGGCTCATTCTGAGAGCTAGCAATGATTTCCCTGGCGGCGTTATGCTGCGCGCGCTTTTGGCATCAAGGCCCCACAGCGATGCCGCCGGTTCGATGGGCCGATCGCCAATTCTTACGGTCAAATACGCGGTATTGAAATTTCAGTTGCAATTTCCCAACCGCCAATGCCGTGGACGCGTCAGCGGCAACACTCTCCTGCACGCGACCGGCATTGCTGTGGCTTCGCGCTGAGCCGGCTCGACGCCGAAAATCTCCCGACCGTGCAGACTTGGCGTACCATTGGGTGTCTGATGGCTGATGCGGGCAGGACCCTGACACGCATTTCGTGAACCTCGAAGAGCGGCGCTGTTGCATTGAGTTGCTAGCCGCCCGGCCATAGTTGACGCAGTCCGCCGGCGGCCACGTATAAGGTCAAGAAGTAATACAGTAGGTAAAGGTTATAGGTCTGACCGTTGCCGGAATAGAGCAGCCGTGTCCGGCCGGCGAGCGCGCTGATAGCCTGCGCCAGGCCAGTCCAGAAGGCAATGGCGCAAGGTGGCGTTAGGATCGCGGTGAGCCGACCGCAAGTGTCGTAGAAACCGGCCGGCGGGCGGCCTCGGGCCTTTGACCAGCCGGTCAAGTGCAGCAGCCAGAAGACCCCGAACAAGACCGCCGCGGCGACAAGCGCGAAGGCCATGACCGGCAGCGGGTTCCAGTAAGCATAGATCATCTCAAGCGACATGCCTTGCCAGACCAGGTTCGACGCGAACTGCGGATCGATCGCCCTCGAGATTGGCTCGATCAAAAGCTTGGGAAAGAACGACATCACCAGAATGCTGGCAACCAGCAGATATTGCGGGACAAGCAACGCCATTGGCGCCTCGGCAATGTGGTCGTGCTCAGCTGTGCTAGCGCCAAGAAAGGTCGCCTGGATGAAACGCGCCATGTAGAGGAAGCCCACGAAGGTCGCCACCAGCGTCATGATCGCCGGCCCAAACCAACCCTTTTCCAACATCGCGTTCAGCAACAGCCACTTGCCACCGAACCCGGTGAGTGGGGGCAGACCCGACATGGCGATTATCGCGATCGTGGCGGCGGCGAACGTGAGCGGCATTGCCGTACCCAATCCGCCAAGCTCGGCCAGAACCCGCCGGCCGGTGCGAAGGATCAGCGCTGCGGCAACGAGGAACAGAATGCCTTTCACCATCAGGTGATTGGCGATGAGGTAAAGCGCGGCGACCCAACCAAGATGGCTCATTAGCGCAATTGCGGTGATGATGTAGCCAAGTTGGCTCATACTTGAATAGGCCAGCATCCGCTTCACGTCGTCCTGGCGCACTGCCAGCATGGCCCCTACCAGGGCTGTCAGCATGCCGATCCAGCCAATGGCATGGGCGAGGTTGAGTGCGACCTCCGAGCGGATCGCGAGATAGGCCCCGAGCAGAAGACCGAACATCGAGGCCTTGCTGACGACGGCCGATAGCAATGCGGACACAACGTCATCGGCCTCCGCATAGGCGCCCGGCAGCCAGACATGAACGCCAACGGCCCCCGCCTTGATCAGTAAGCCGATAGCCAATAGCAGGAACACAATGACATTATCCGGTCCCACCACGCGCAGGGTCGTGAGCAACGCAGTGCCGGTGGCGGCATGCATCAGCGCGAAGCCGACAAGCAGGAAAAACGCGGCCACTAACGAGAACAGCAGGTAGCTCAACGCATGCACCCTCGCCTCGCGCTGCTGCACGATCAGGAAATAGGACGATAGAGTAATCAGTTCCCAGATGAAGAAGAATTGCAGGCTAGTCGAGGCGCGCGGTAGCGCCGACAATGATAGCAGCATGACCGCGAGAAGCGGGTAGAAGCCCGACCGGTGATGGCGCCGTGCTAGACCGGCGATCGAGACGACCAGGCCGCCGGCGAACAGGAGAGCCGCGAACAGAGCATTGATGCCCGATAGGTCGCGGATGAGCCACAGGCCGGCGATCAACACCACCGCCAGCGCAATGGCGCCGTTGCTCGGCACCTCCGCGCATTCGAGCAGGTAGAGCGCGAGGCCCGCAACGAGCGGCACGAACACCCACGACGAGCCGATCCCTGCGAGGTCCGCGGCAAAATAGCCGCACCCGGCCAGCAGCGCGGCCATCGCAAACACGGGCAGCGGCGCGGCGCCGTCACGCCGCGACTCGCCTATTTTGGCAGGCGAATGCACGGTCTCGCCGAACCAGCGGAATAGGTAGGCGACTTCGAGCAGGGAGCCAGTGAGCACGATCAGGATCCACACAAAGCGCTCGCCCGCCGCCAGGCTCACGACGAGTTGCCACTTCGCCCAGAAACCCGGGAACGGTGGAAATCCGCAGATCGCAGCCAACAGAATGCCAAACAGCAGGATTGTGGCGGGTTGTCCAGACAGCCTCGACCAGTCAACCAGGCGCTTGCCGTTGACATGGCCTGCCAGCCAGAACAACCCAACCTTGGCGAGCAGGTGATTGACGAAAAGGCCTCCGACCACCAGGTACAAAACAGAGTTTTCGACCTGAAGCCGTTTCAGAAGGCAGGCAGCAAGTGTCATGAGAGCCATCTGGCCGATCGACGAATAACCGAGCAGCCGTTGCGTCCTAGTCTGGCGCAAACCGATCAGGTTTGAGAACAGAAACGTGACTGCGCTCAAGGCGGCGATTAACTCGAGTTCGCCGTCAAACAGAGGCATCAGCTTGAGCAGCGCAAAGAAAACACCTGCCGACACTCCTCCCGATATCAGCGCCGCGACGTCACTACGTGCGGTCTCGTAGACGTCGAGACCCCATCCGTTCGCCGGAAACGGCTTGAGCTCGAGCAGCAGGCAGGCGAGCAAAAACATTAATGCGGCAAATCCGATAGGCTCGGTGATCGGCTGTCGCTGCACGATTAGATCGTCAATGTTGAGCATCCCTGTTGCCGCGTAGAGGAGCATCGTGCCAATCAGAAAGAAGGTCGACGCCAGGACCGTTGCCATCAGGTACTTAAAGGCCGCCGACAGCGCAGCAGGCGTGTCCTGGAGGGTCAGCAGCCCGTAGGTGGCGATCGATACAACCTCCAGGAACACGAACAGATTAAAGAGGTCACGGGTCATCACCATGCCCTGGATGCCCGTGATCAGAAGGAGGTATAGCAACATCGCGCTATACGCCCCGCGCGCAAAGCTCCTGGCGCCAACCAGGGCGACGATGTTGATGCCGAAGGCGAAAACGGCCTCCGGCAGGCCCATTTGCAAATTGATCGCATAGGGCGGGTAGGCGCCGCCAGTGAGGATGTCGATCGGCGCTGCGCCCCCCACAAGCCGGCACAGCGAGATGCCTGAGATCAGGGTCATGGTGGCCAGTGCGAGAACGAATGCGGCGGCAAGCCAGCTACGCCCGAGACGATTGACCAGCGGGATCAGGAAGGCGACGCCAAGCCCGACGATAAAGATGCCGAGCGGATCGAGGGCGCTGCTTCACCACTTCGACTCCGTGAAGGCGTCGATCGAGAGCGTTTTCTTCGCCTCGTAGAGCCGGATCGCAACGGCGAGCATGATTGCAGTAACGGCGAGCCCAATCACGATCGCGGTGACGACCAGCGCCGAAGGGACCGGGTCAACGGCGCGCATCGGTGCTTCGGCCGTGCTCAAGCCGCGATCGATAATCGGCGCGGTACCGCTCGGCAACGTAGCCAATTGCCACCATTAATATGTGGGTGCCGGTGCCGATCAGGGAGAAGGCGATGACAATCCGCAAGATGTTGCGGTGCGTGAGCATGCCCCAGATCCCGATAAGGATCAGCGTGAGACCCGTGGCCAAAACGACGGTAGATATCATCGGCGGCCTCCGTCCGTCACGAACTCAGGCCCGGAAGCGGTCAATGATGACGCTGAGCTCGCAGCCGACCTTGGCGCCCAGCAGGACCGACAGCAACGGGATTGCCCCGGCACTGAAGAAGGCGCCGAACTGACCGAGCGGCAGCACGCGATTGTCTAGGAATCCACTGGCAAAGATCAGTCCCGCAACGCCGACAAGCACAAACAGCACGCCTGCGGCCAACTCCGTGTTGCTGAGAAATTGTTGCTCAAACCGCTGCCTCGGGTCGGCAAGCAGCAGTAGGATTGCGCTCGACGCGACCACCGCCCCGCCCTGGAATCCACCGCCCGCCGACAGGTGGCCGTTCATAATGATGTAGGCCGCGAAGATGGCAATCAACGGCACGAGAATTTGCGCGCCGGTGCGCACGATCTCGCTGGCCTGGCGCGGTGGCTGGGGTGCTTCCCTGAGCGGGGTTTCGCTGCGCCGTTCGCGTCTGCCCAGCACCAGGCCGACACCCGCGGCGACCATGAACAGCACCGCGACCTCGCCGAGCGTATCGAAGGCGCGGTAGGTCAGCAGGATCCCGGTGATGACGTTGGGAGCGCCCAGCTCCTGCGGGACGAGTTCGACGTAGCGCTTCCCCAGCGGCGGCAGCGACTGCCGTTCGACATGATGCACGGTAAGTCTGGCGAACACGAGCCCGAACAGGGCGACTGCCAAGATGATCCCGGCGCGTCGGATCATGCGCCGCCTCGCGATTTCTCGCGGGCATCGCGTAGCGCGTCGACGGTTGTCTGCGGTGTCATCGGAACCCGAATTCGGTAAGCGGCACGCGCCAGCGCGTGCGAGGAGATTGGGTTGGTCATCAGCACGAAATAGAGGACGAGCAAAAGTTTCAGCGTCCACTCGGGATGAAAGAAGGCAATGCCCCCGACCACCAGCGTGTTCCCGAGCGTAGAGGCTTTGGTGCCGGCCTGCATGCGGGTATACGCGTCGGGCATCCGCAATATGCCGAGCCCCGCCGAGAGGTGGAACACAGCCCCGGCGAGGATCAGGAGGCTGCCGATCAGCTCCGCCATGATTAGGTCTCCGCTCCGGCAGTTCGGCGAAGCGCATAGAGGAAGATCAATGTCGACAGGCCGGAGCCGATCGACGCCTCGGTCATCGCCACGTCCGGCGCCCCCAGCAATAGGTAGCAGAGTGCCGCGAACAAGCCAGCAAGCCCGGCGCTCACCATCGCGGCCATGGTGCCGCTGAGGTGGATGGCAAGGAGCCCGCTGACGATGATGCTGCCGCACAGCAGGAAGACCATCAATTCGAGCATGGTGCTAAAGCCCTCGTTCGAGATAGCGTGCGACCGCCAGCACCGCCAGGAAGCTCAGCACGCCATAGACAAGCGCCACATCTAGGTAAATTAACCGGTCCGCGACGTGCGCGTAGATCGCGATCAGCGAGATCGACACGACGGTCAGCATGTCGACCGCGATGACGCGATCGACGATGGTTTGCCCACGTACCAAGCGCAGCACGCCCAACAAGATGCCGAGGGAAATTAGACTCGCGGCAACAACGATGAGGTGTTCAGCCAAAGACTTTCTCCAGGTGGTGCTCGAATGGACCGGCAATCAGACGCGTCGCCTCGTCGGGATCGGTGGTCTTCACATCGAGCCAGTGAATGAACATGCGGTCCCCCTCTATGTCGATCACCAGGGAGCCGGGTGTGAGTGCGATCGAGTTTGCCAGCGCGAGTCGACCCACCGGTGTCTTCAGCTTGGTCTTGATCTCGACAATGCCAGGATTGATGTCGATGTGGGGTGCGAACACGTAGCGCATCATATTGATGTTAGCGCGCACGAGTTCGAGCACAAAAACGCCGCTGTACTTGATGAAGTGATAGAGCCGTGCAGGGGAGAAGCGGATGTCGCGCCATGCATCGGACTTGCGGGTGAGCAAGTAGGCCAGCACCGCCGAAATCAAGGCGCCGGTGACGATCGACTCGGGTGCAAGGGATGAGTTGGCAGCAAACCAGATGAAAGTCAGGAGAATCCAGAGCCAGACGAATCCGTTTGCTGCCTTCGCTTGGTGATGATCCGGTGCCATCTCGTCAGGAGCTCCCAGGCTTCAACGGTATCGTCTGCGATCTGCGTGGTCACGGCATGGAATCAGTGCAGGCGGGTGCGGGCGCGGCCGGGACGGCTTCCCTGCCGCCAAACCAGGCCACATACAGTGTTGGCAGAAACACTAGCGTGAGGATGGTTGCCACCAGCAACCCTCCCATGATGGCAATCGCCATTGGGCCCCAGAACACTGTTGGAGCGATCGGGATCATGCCGAGCACGGTCGAAACTGCCGTCAGCGTGATCGGGCGGAGGCGGGCGCTGCTGGCGTCGATTGCCGCCAGCCGAATGTCCTTTCCCTGGGCCCGTTCGGCTTCGATTTGGCCGATCAGGATGACGGCATTTTTCGTGATCATTCCGAGCAGAGCCAGAATGCCGAGAATGGCAACGAAGCCCAGAGGCTTTCCGGCTAACAGCAGTGCTGCAACCACGCCGATTAGCCCAAGCGGCGCGACGCTCAAGACGAGAAACAGATGTTGGAAGTTGCGAAGCTGCAGCATCAGCACTGTCAGCATAATAAGTAGCATCGTCGGTACCACCGCGAGCACGGACGCCTGCGACTTCTGGCTCTCCTCAACCGTCCCGCCTGTTGCCAGGCGGTAGGACTGCGGCAGGCCGTGCGCAAGAGCAGCCATTGCTGGGGCCAGCGCGGCGACGACGGTCTCCGGCAGCACGCCAGGTCGGATATCGGCTGCCACCGTCAGCGTGGGAACGCGATCACGCCGCCAGACGAGCGGATACTCCTGCTCGTAGCCGAGGGTGGCAAACTGATTGAGCGGTACCGTCCGCCCACTCGGCAGAGGAACTTGCAGCGTGCGCAAGCTGGCGAGCGAGACGCGCTGTTCTTCAGTAGCTCGAGGGACCACGTCTATGAGGTAGATATCGTCGCGCACCTGCGTAATAGGCGTGCCGGAGATGACGGTGTTGAGCACGCTTGCCAGCGCCTGCGAACTCAGTCCGAGGAGGCGAGCTTCATCCTGGTCAATATGAACGCGCACCTGCCGCATCGGCTCGATCCAATCGAAATTGATGTGAACGGCCTGGGGGTTGGTCGCGAGAACTTGCGCAACTTGCAAGGCGATCTCTCGCACCTGGCCCAGATCGGGACCGCTGATCCGATACTGCACGGGCCAACCAACTGGCGGCCCCAGCTCCAATGGATAGATACGCCCGACCACGCTCGGAAAATCATCGGCCAAAGACTTCTCCAGTTTAGCGCGTAGTCTTTCGCGAGCGGGCACATCTTTTGCGACGATCACCGCCTGCGAGAAGAAATCGTTGGGCAGCTGCACATTGAGCGGTAGATAGAAGCGGATGGCGCCGCGACCGACGTAGGTGCTCCAGCGCTCGACGTCCGCATTCCCCTCGAGGACGGCATCGAAACGCCGGGCCAAGGTTTCGCTGGCGAACATTGATGCATTCTGCGGCAGGCTAAGATCGACCAGCAGTTCCGGGCGATCCGATGAGGGGAAGAACTGCCGGGGAACTAGCGACAGCGCCAGAACCGAGGCGATGAATAGGGCCAGGGTAAGAAAAATTGTCGGCCATCGCGCCCGCATGGCGAAGCCAAGAAAGCTTTGGTAAAGGCGCAATACCCTGCCGGGATTGTCGGCCTGGCCACCCGTGGGCCGCACGAGCAGGACAACCCCCAGCACCGGAGCAAACAGCACGGCCGCGAACCACGAGACGATCAGCGCAATAGCAACGACGGCAAACAGCGAAAATGTGTATTCGCCGGCAGAGCTGGCCGCAAAGCCGACCGGGACAAAGCCGGCAATCGTGACCAGGGTGCCAGCCAGCATGGCAAACGCGTAGGTGCGGAACGCGAAGGTTCCGGCTTGCACCTTGTCATCGCCCTGCGCAAGGCGGCTGAGCATGGCATCCGTGGTGGTCATCGCGTCGTCGACCAGCAAGGCGAGGGCAATGATAAGCGCGCCCAGGGAAATGCGTTGCATGTCGATGTGCACGAGTTGCATGACCGCAAAGACAATTGCCAGGGTCAGTGGGATCGCCAGCGCGATGACCAAGCCGGGGCGCACTCCGAGACTGACAAAGCTGACGGCGAGGATGATGGCGATCGCCTGCCACAGCGATGCGGTGAATTCCGCTATGGCGCTGTTGACGGTCACTGCCTGGTCGGCCACCAACTGCGGCCGGATCCCAAGCGGCAGATTTTCCGTTAGCTCGGCGATCACTCGCTTCACGTTCGTACCCAAAGCCAGTATGTCTCCGCCATCGCGCATGGCGATGGCAAGGCCGATGCCCGGTTCGCCATTGATGCGAAACAGTGGTTGTGGCGGGTCGGCAAAGCTGCGTCGCACCTGGGCGATGTCGCCGAGGCGTAGCATGCGGTTGCCGACGGCGAAGTTGGTGTTCATGACGTCCTGTTCGGATCGAAAGGCGCCCGACAGTCGTAACGCCAGCGTCTCGTATCCGGTCTGTATCGTGCCGGCCGGCTGCACGACGTTCTGAGCTTGCAGCGCCGCGATCAGCGACGAGCGGTCAACGCTCAGGCTTGCCAGCTCCTTCATCGAGAATTCGACGAAGATTTTTTCGTCCTGTGCACCCAGGATTTCGATCTTGGAAACGTCGGGAACGCGCGAGGAGCTTCGAGCGCACGCCTTCGACGTAGTCGCGCAGCTCGCGGTGCGTGAAGCCGTCGGCGGTGAAGCCGTAGATGATGCCGAAGGTGTCGCCGAAATCGTCGTTGAAACCCGGTCCAACGATGCCCACCGGCAGGGTGTGACGAATATCGCCGATGCTCTTGCGTACGTGGTACCAGATGTCGGGAACTTCTCTGCCCGTCGTCTCTCCCTTGAGGTTGACGAAGATCGTGGTCACCCCTGCGGTCGTATAGCTGCGCAGAAAATCGAGTTTGGGCGTCTCTTGCAGCTTTCGCTCCAATCGCTCAGTCACTTGCTTCAGCGTGTCTTCGACAGTGGCCCCCGGCCATGCGGCCTGAACCACCATCGTTTTGATGATGAAGGTCGGATCCTCGCTTCGCCCGAGCCGGAAATAGGCGACGACGCCTGCTATCAAGGCAAGCAGCATGAAATAGGCGATCACCGAGCGATTCTTGAGCGCCCACGCCGATAGGTTGAACTCACTCATGGCGTCGACCCGAGCAGCCGGACCTTTTGGCCGGGATGAAGGGCTTGCACACCCGCCGTCACCACGACCTCGCCAATGTCAAGCCCTCCGGAGATTGCTAAGATCGCCTGGTCATACCTCAGCACCTCGACGTTTCGCAGCGACACCGCGTTGCTCGTCGGATCGACGATCCAGACGGCGGGCTGGCTGTTGAACCGCGTCAAGGCGCTGGCCGGGATTTCGATCGCAGCGTGCAATTCGCCGTACATGCGCCCGGTGACGGTGGCTCCCAGCCGCATGGCCGACGGAGGCTCGGTTAGCCCAACCTTGACCGTGAATGTCCGGGTCACAGGATCGGCCTGCGGCGCGATCTCGCGGACGCGCCCGCGCGCAACGATCGAAGGATCTTCGGTCAGACTTATCGTGACCTCAGAATCTCCCGCGCCCGACCGGAGCACTTGAGCGGGGGCATCGAACACGGCGTCACGTCCCTCTTTGCGCGCGAGTTTGACGATCATCTGGCCGACTTGTACGACCGCGCCAGCACTTGGGCCCGTTGCTGTAACGGTGCCAGGAGCATCGGCCCTGAGCTCGGTGAAGCTGACTAGATCGTGTGCCGTTTTTAGCTGGGCCTCGGCGCCATCTACTTGGGCTTGTGCCGTATGCAGGGCCTGCGTGGCCTGATCATGGTTTGCGCGGGTTGTCCAACCCTGCCGCAGCAGTGTGTCCTGGCGCTCAAAGTGATTGCGCGCCTGCGTCAATTGCCCTTGCGCGGCGGCGAGATTGGCCTTCGCGGTTCGCAGGGCGTTGAGCTCGTTTTGCGATTCGAGGCGGGCGATGAGCTGCCCCGCCTTTACATTATCCCCCAACTTGCGGTCGCTTTCGAGAATTCGCCCCGAAATGCGGAAGGCCAGGGAGACTTCGTCCTCTGCTTCGATTCGGCCGGTAAGGGTGATCGGAGTGCCGGTTTCGTTTCGTTCTGCCACCACGGTGCGGACCGGTCTGACACCCAGCATCATGGGTTCGGCTTCGGGTCGGCACGCCGCCAGCACGAGCGCCGCCATCGCCGCCACCAGAACCGATCCAAGCGGACCTCTGCCAGCTCTGACGCGACCCAAACCGTCCGCTGACATGGCGAGCTGCTTTCCTTATGTGGTTGGCGCAGATCGAGTCATAGCGGCAGTCCGCGATGGCAACCCCGCCTTTGGTCTCGCCGAGCAGGTGACGCGCGCGACCGCGTGCGCCCCGCGCTTTGGCGGGGCAGGCTTCGATCGAAAAGCGGCGCCAGCAGCGAGCGTCACTCACGCGCCGTTCGAATAGACCCTGGTTACTTTGTGGTGCTGGGGACGACTTTCATATCGGGCGGAACCCTGACCCAATCTTGGACCAGCCCTGATGACCGTACGACGGCCGCGGCCGGCGAGGACAATCGGCTATAGCTGCTGTCGGGCAGCGTTGCGACCTCGTCCATTACCGCTCGACCGACTGCCTCAGAAGCACGCGCTGCGGCGGCAGCATCTCGATGCGCCGCTCCGGTCCTATCGCCAAGGTGTGAATATAGAAGGTGCCGGCAGCATTCTCGGCGAGGCTCATCACGGGTGACGGTGCCGACACGATCGAAAGCCCGCCGCATTCTCCAATCCAATCGAAGTGTCGATGTCCGTGCATGAGCACCACCTGGCAAGCCAGAGGCTGCAATCGACGAATAAACCAGTTTCCATTGACAAGCGCGGTGCCGATGCGTTCGGAAAGCGCCTTGGCGGCCCGCGGATATTCGATCAGGTGGTGATGCAGGGCAATGATCCAGCAGGCGCGCGGATATTGCGCATGCGCGATTTCCACTCCCTCCACCTGCTCGCTTGAAATCATGCCGAGCGCGTTGGTGAAAGAGAAGTGCGTGTCGGAATTGGAATCCAACAACATGATGCCCAAGCCGTCTTCCGGGTCGGGCGGCAGTATTAAGGGAAAAATACCCGCCCACAGGTGCGCCAGTTCCCGCGACAGCCGCGGCTTGCCGCAGTCTGCGAACTTGATCAGCCAGCTGAGGTGCGGCTCCAGCGCGTCTTGCAAGCTGCCTCCCAGACGGCGGCGCGCGCGATCCACAACCCGCACACGTCCTCCTTCTACGGCCTGCATGGCCGACAACATTCGCAGCTTGCGCAGGCGTTTGTTCGGACTGGTCGGCAGATCGAGGCGCGCGGGATTGGCGCGGTCGACAATGTTAACATCATGGTTCCCTGGCAGAATCAGCAGGCGCTCGATCAGCTGCGGAAAGGGTGCGATGGCATCGAAGAACTCCGCCCATTCGGAAGAGCGGCCCGCGTCGGTGAGGTCGCCGGTAATCAAGATGGCGTCCAAGGGCGCCCGGGCATGGATATTCGCCAACTGCTCCAACGCCCCTTGGAACAGTAGGTTTCCGCGCGGCCCCGATCTGCCGCACTCGATGCGAAAGCCGTACCGCTCACCTACCATATGCACATCGGAGAGATGGGCGATTCGCCATTGGCGGCCCGCTGAGGGTTTCACGCAATAGCGGTCGAAGTCGCGCGGCTGGGCAATGGTCGCATCGGCAATGCCCCATATAAGCGCGACGATCGCCAGGTAGCCGGCCACGATCACGATGCTGTTGGCGACAACCACACCCGCGAGTTGCCACGGCGAAGCAAACTTGCCGAAGTCGGCGACGAGCTGCGCCTGCTGCCAGGCCGCGATCAACAACAGCAGCGCCAATCCGGAAACTATGGCACCGGCCACCGCGGCCATGGCGCCGCGCAGCCGATCGCGTTGCTGAGCGGTTGCTTGCGCCGGCAGCCAGCGCTCGGCAAGGTGCCTTAGGCCTTCCCGACAAGCCACGTAACCGGGCTGCACGGCGAGCGCGTTCAGCGACCAGAAGCTGCCCTCGGCCAGCCGAAACAGCGCGCGGCCGCCGAGAAGGCCGCCGATGATGATCGCCAACAGCAGAACGGCGGGCCATAGCTCGGCGAATGGCGCGCGGAACTTGCTGTAGAGCGCGTCGATCCAAACCGAGGCGAGGATGGGCGCCAGACCCAGCAACAGACCCGGGGTGACGACGAGCCAAATCCAGGCCATCGCAAGTTTCGGGAAGCTGATTTCTGCGAGCAGCGTGCCGGCAAGGGAAAGGAGTGAGTGTCGGTCGGGACTGGACGCATCGTCCTCGATATCGCCGTTGCGAGGATCGATGACCGGTCTCATGCCTCGCCTCCAGCGGGCTCCACACTTCATGGCTTAGCCCGGCGGGAGCCTTTGGCCGACCTCAAAGGTGGATCGGTTGTCGCCGCAGGCTCAGGCCGAACATGATCCACCAGACACCGTGCAGCAATAGATCGATGCCGATGACGAGGCCCAGTGCCCACACACCACCGATTGGCCATTTGCTGAGGACGACAAGCCCGGCGAGGATACCGACGATGCCCGATGCCAGCAGCAAGCCGCCGTGCCTTTGCCAATATTCCCTTGCCAAACAAAGACGCACGAGCCCCGATGCAATCAGGGCGGCCGCAAAGGCGATGGTGAGGACATTGGACGAAGCCAGCGGATAGGCCGTCAGCATGCCGCCGCTGATGGCGTAGAACAAACCCAGGAGAAGCCGCAGAAAGAGCGCGCCCCAATGCGGTGCCCAAAATGCGTGCACCATCTCAAAGGTGCCAGCGGCCAGCAACGCCAGTCCAAACAGAATCGTGCTGGCGGTTTTGGCGGCAACGACATCGGCTAGCACAAACAGGCCGGCCAAAACCAAGACACCGCCGAGCCACACCGCACCCCAAGGACTGCCGGCTATACCCAGACGGGCGCTGCCAATCGACGTAAAGGTCACCTAAACCGCTCGCATACAACCTGGCACACCGCGCTCCAACTTGGGTCAACGTGATTGCCGCGAGTATCCCCACAACCCCTGAAAAGCCACGGGCAAAGCCCTGAACTCGTGGGCGGCCACCGGGTTACAATTGCGCGCTTGCTGCCCGCCCCGACAGGAGCATGGCAATCCAACGCGTCGACGGGTATGCCTCACAGCAGGTCAGGAGCGCGATCGTTACCGGAACGCCGATGAACGCGCCGGGCACGCCCCATAAGAAGGCCCAAAAGAAAACGGCAAACACGGTCAGGTAAGGCGAAATGTCGAGGATGGAGCCAAACAGTCGAGGCTCTAGGTAGGTTCCGATCAGAAACTGTATGAGTGTCGAGCCTAGGAAGATCAGCGCCGCCATTTGCCAAGATTCGAACTGAACGGCAGCAAACAGCGTGGGAAGAATGGTCGCAATAAATGGCCCGATAAACGGAATGTAGTTCAATGTAAATGCCATGATACCCCACGCGGTCGCCAGTTCTAGCCCCGCAAACGACGTAAATGCGAAAATAAGGGCACCTGTCAGCACGCTCGCGAGCGAGCGCACAAGCATGTATTTGCGAAATTTCAGGGCAATCGCCTGCGCGATCTGCAGCAGCGTTCGCCCTTTCGCACGATCATCGATTGTCTGCAGTCTGTGCTTGAACTCATCGACTTCGAGCAGGCCGATCAAAGTCAGAATGACAACGAGTAGAAAAAATCCCGCAAAGCTTCGCATCCGACCGGCGACATCTTGCACGAGGCGAATGATCCAGCCCACATCAAGACGCTCCGCAATAAATCCGGTGACGGAGATGCCGTGACTTTCAAGCCAATTTGTTGCGTTTAAATGCAAGCTCTGAAACTTGCCGGTGTTCTGAGCCAGCCATTCACCGATCATGCTGAAGCCCCAGGCGACCGCGGCGGCGAGCGCGACGATCACAAGCAGCGTGGTGAAAATGACGACCGTACTGGCTAGAAGCTTGGGGATTCTAGTCTCGAGCAGTTGCTGGAATGGCCACACCATAGCGATGGCCAACATGGAGAATGCCACGGGGACGAAAACGGACCGCGCGAAGTATAAGGCTGCAGCCGCCAGGATGGTGGCGCACAAACTGAGCATGGTTCGGCCCGTTGCGGTATCTCGTAGCATACGCACGCGACCGACAGCGGTCGCAGCTGAGCCGGTCTCCCGCCTCAATCAACGATTGACGGGGACAAAACCGCCCTAGGGGTGCGCGCCGCCCGCTAGCCGGCGGCCGGTCGCGATCTAGCTGCAGCAACCTCGACCAGCTCGGTTGATCAGGCGGGTAGCGGCGTACGTCTACTGCGGTGATACGGCCGAGCGGGTCGATTGCGCGCCGGTAAGGCACACGGGGAAGTGGAAACCGAAGCAGTCGTCAGCGGCACAGCCTGTTGCACGCCGATGTCGACTTCCTCATGTCGTTCCTGCACCTGCGGTAACACGCTTGATCGCGCACCCTGGTGCTGTGTTGTGCCTGTGCGCCGTCCCCCATCGAGCGCTGGATGGTCGGCTCACCGAATGCCAGGATGGTCATCACAGCGACTATCGCGGCGGAAATGGCTAGAACCTGCGTCATCAGTCGTTTCTCCTTGAACATAGAGGACGCAAGCATAAGACCGATCCAGGAGGTGAGGTATACAGGTAAACCCCCAAGCATACGACTTTGCATCCGGAGAATATCCGCCAAAAGACAATACGAGAGCGGACGGAATGGTCAGGGTGCGGCGTGTCTGGCAGGACCCGCCGCTCGAAGCGCGGATCAGTTGCCACCGACCCTGCTGCGGCTAAGGGTTCCGCATCGGTGCTTTAGTCGTCTTTCCTGCCTCTTGTGCTGGTCGTCGCCTTGGCCTTGGCCCCTGCGCAAGACCGCGGATGTATGGCCGTGCTTGTGGCCCCAGAACGGGTAACGGCGTTCTCCGGTGCAGGCGAAATGCTATCGCGGTGGCTGGCCCTGCTCAAAAGCGTGTGGCTCGCGCTCACGAGCGGTTATCAATCGAACCCGGGTCTGCGGCGATAGATCAGCTCGCCTCGCGCGACGGGATGGCAGACATGTTTGCTACGACCTGGCTGGTGATTGGCGCCTTGGCATTGGCGGCGGCGTCGAGAAGGTTGGCATCTTGAAATGCCTCTTCGCGCCGGTGATCGCCGCGGCGAACTCCATTGCCGTGCTCATCGTCGCGCTGGCATCGGCCGTGCTCGCCACCAACGTCGCCACGGCCGACGAATATATTGCAAGCGTACTGCCGGGACGTATGTTCAAGGCGGCTTTTGAGAAGCGCCGGCTTGCGCCGGATCGTTTCTGTCCCGGACGATCGGTGCGTCCGGAACTCCCAGGTCGGCGCTCATCCCCTGGAACAGTTGCGGCGCCTAGATGGCAATCACGCTTGGGGTTGCGACGCTGAGCTAGCTGCCCGACGCTGTCTTTAACTTCGCGAGCCCAGTCGTTGGCCATCGCCAGCGGCCGGTTTGCGCATTCCCAGAGGCGAGACGGCGCCGCAAACCTCACAACAGCGGCTGGCAGGCAGGCGTCCGCAGCCCAAGGCGCAAGGGGTCAAAGGCCGGTGCCAACCAACCGGGATCCAATGGCTTGTTCTCGCGCTGGTCGCCGTCAGGCGACCGCTTGAGCCGAGCGCAGCGCCGAGCGCAGGCTCTCCTCCTGTTTGTTGGAGAGCGAGGTCTTGAGCACGCGGGGCTTGAAGCGCTCAAGTTCCGGCAGAACTTTGTCCGGTGTCGACCTCTTGATCAACATGAACAAAGCGGACGAGCCCTTGGGGATGGTGTTACCCAGGTTCTTGATAAAATCATCATTGATGCCGTAGTCGGCGAGCGAGCCCGACACCGCACCCATGCCCATGCCCGCCAATCCACCGACGGCCATGCCTGCCAGCGGGTTCAGCAGCAAGAGACCCGTGAGCGCGCCGACCAACATGCCGGCACTCGCCCCTCTCGCCGCACCAAAGGCCGTCAGGTTCAAGGCCTGCTTGATCTGAACCTTGCCATTCTCCGTGTGAACGACGACGCAGGCGTCTTCGAGATCGATGAGATGCTCTTTTTGCATGCCACGCAGTTTGGTCAGAACCTCGTCGGCAGTGCCGACGCCGTCGAAGTCGAGAACCACGAGATCACTCATCGCGAGCAACTCCGCTAGATGATTGAAGATTGCGACCCACGTGTTGCGCGGGGCCGCGCTCAGGCGCCGACGGTTCGGGCAAATCTCGCAGTGCGCGCGTAGGTGTGCGCTTATCAGCACACGAGGTCATTTCCGAGGGTTCGGCGCACATACCATTTGGCGCACGCACCGAACTGCCAATCGGGTCAAACCCTGAAAACCAGCTACTACCAATCAGTCGGGAGGCCTACCCGGAGGCATGCGCACGCCAGGCAAGCCTGCGGCGTCAGATGAGCCCTGCGCATTATCAAGGATACACCCGATGGGAAAAATATCTGCCGTGTGGAACACCCGCCCAGTCACGCGAAACGACGCGGCAATTCGCAGGATCCCAGCAATGGCAGTACCCTATGAGGTCCGTCACGGATCAGAACTCGACAACAAAACGGTCGAGTACATTCACCAACATCGAACCTGGTTCATTGTCCTGGGTGCGGCATTGATCGCGCTCGGACTGCTTGTGGCGGCCTCCTCAGTGACGGCCACGATCGTATCGATTTTCTTTCTCGCGGGCGTCTTGATGCTGGAAAGCGTCATCCGCATTGTCGCCGCATTCAGTGCGCGCGAATGGGCCGGGTCTTTGCTGCTTGTGCTTGCCGGCGCTTTCTACATGGTTGCGGGCATCTTGACCTTCCGACACCCGGTCAGTGCCGCGGTTGCCTTGACGCTCCTGTTTGCCATTCTGTTCCTGGCGATGGGGTCCTTTCGCCTGATCACCTCCATTTGGTATCGCTTTCCCAATTGGGGCGGGGTCGCCTTGAGCGGCGCGGTAAGTATCGCTCTCGGCTTGATGCTCTGGAATTCGTGGCCGGCATCCGGGCTCTGGTTTATTGGCCTATGCCTTGGCATCGATCTGATCGTCGAGGGTGCTGGATGGCTTGGGCTCTCCGCGAGGAGCCGATAGCTCGCAGGCATCGCCGCGGTCGAATTCTTGCAGCGTTGCGAGAGTCTAGCGGCCTTCTGCGGGCCAGCGGCTGCCGAGCCCCATCACCCCCGGGTGATCCAGGAGTTTGCCGGATCGGCACCTTGGCGGGCCTGTTCCCGGCCGCTGCTAACGGCCATGCTCATGATGACCACCTACGATCAAAGCAGGCCCTCCGAGCAACCGACACTGCGGATGGAAAAGCTGAGGCGCTGAGGCACAACCAGAGTTCGCGCCGTTACACGACGAGCACCATGGCTAGGGCGACGGCTAAGCCCGTGCCGAGAATAGACAGGGCGCCGACGACGGACGCCAGCCAGACGATCTCGCGCAGCTCACTTTGCGTAGTTGAAGTCCACATCGCTTCCGCACCATTTTGCTTGTTAAAGCCAGGAACAAAAAAAGCAGCTGCGATAGTCGGCGGAGAAGCCCCGCCCCGCCCATCGGGGTAATACCCCAATTGTGCAGGTGGATTTCACGGAGGTGGCCTTCGAGGCGTGGAGCGTCGTTTGGCGGCGTCGCCATCGCCGCCCATTGCGACCGGCGCAGGGCTGCTGCGCGTTGGTAGAGTTAACGCCCGGCAGCCTTGCGCCTCACACGGGGACGGGCCGGGCTGATCCCAGCCGTTCCTATTGCGCGCCCATTGGTTTGCCGGCGTGGGCTGTGCCGTCCGTCCCCCGCGCCGCACTCTTGGCTGCACGACCAGAAAAACCTGCGCGCTTTGCGACCGTGACGGCCCGTCCCGTTCACCTAGCGCGCAGGCCGCGACGGTGCGCGCTTCCAGTCTTGCAATCGCTGGGCAGCATCAACGCTAATATGACCGCGGCAGGCCCAGCACGTGCTGGGCGATGTAGGCAAGGATCATATTGGTCGAGATCGGCGCGGTCTGATAAAGGCGGGTTTCCCGCCACTTGCGCTCGATGCCGTATTCGCGCGCGAAGCCGAAGCCGCCGAATGTCTGCAGGCAGGCATCGGCCGCCTTCCACGCCGCATCGGCGGCCAGCATCTTGCCCATATTGGCCTCGGCACCGCAGTCGCGCTCGGCCTCAAATAGGGCGCAGGCTTTTCTCACGACCAGGTCGGCCGCTACCAGTTCGGCATGCGCTCGGGCGATCGGAAACTGCACACCCTGATTTTGTCCGATCGGCCGGCCGAAAACGACGCGCTCCTTGGCGTAGTCCGACGCGCGTCGGATAAAGTACTTGGCATCCCCGAGGCTTTCGGAGGCGATCAGAATGCGCTCGGCATTCATACTATCGACAATGTACTTGAAGCCTTTGCCTTCCTCGCCGATCAAATTCTCGGCGGGAACCTCGAGATTGTCGATGAAGACTTCGCAGGTGTTGTGATTGATCATGGCGTCGATCTTGCGGATCTCGATACCCCGTCCCTTGGCTTCCCGCAGATCGACCAAGAAAACCGAGAGACCATCGCTACGCCTTTTCACCTTGTCGGGGGCGGTCGTACGCGCCAGCAGCAGCATCAGATCAGAGTGCAGAACGCGGCTGGTCCAAACCTTTTGCCCGTTGATCAGGTAACGATCGTTGCCTTTTTTCTCGGCGCGCGTTTTCAGTTGCGTGGTGTCCGAACCGGTCGTCGGCTCGGTCACGCCGAACGCCTGCAAGCGCAGGGCACCGGCGGCAATACCGGGAAGGTACTTGCGCTTTTGCTCTTCGTTGCCATGCCGGAGCACGGTTCCCATGGTGTACATCTGCGCGTGACAGGCCGCGGCGTTTGCGCCCGATTCGTGAATCGTCTCGAGGATTGCGCAAGCGCCAGACAGCGGCAGGCCGGCACCACCATAGGCCTCCGGGATAAGAGCCGCGAGATAACCCGTCTCGGTCAGAGCCTTTACGAAGTCCGTTGGGTAGGCTTCCTCGTGGTCGAGCTTGACCCAATACTCGTTGGGGAAACGCTCGCAGACGCGCCGTACGCCGTCGCGTATCTCGCTCCATCCGGGATCCAATGAGATCGAGACGGGTTCGCTGGTCTTGGTCATGCTGGCGGCTCGACAGGGGGTGTTGGGGTTGGTGCCAAGCCCCGGCCAGGGCGGGAGGCCGGAAGCGGGTAGGCGGCAAGGCGATGCGCATAGCCCGCTTGGCCGCGAGGCCGCTGCGCGGTGCCCAAAAGCGGTAGGCGTGCCTTGTCATCGTCCTATGTAGCGCGGTTTGCGTTTTTCGTTGAAGGCGTTGATTCCCTCCTGCCGATCCTGGGTCCCCACGGTGCGGTTGTAGGCCTCGATTTCGAAGGCATACCCCGTTGCGCGGTCGAGTTCGGTGGCTCTGTCGAGCGACTTCTTGGCCTGTCGCACCGACATCGGGGCGTTGTCGGCGATGCGTCGGGCGACGGCCATGACTTCAGCCATCAGCTGGTCCGGGGCGCAGAGCTTGTTGACCATGCCCCAGGCATAGGCTTCATCCGCACGAAACGGCGCGGCCGTCAGCACCAGCTCCTTGGCGCGGCGCACGCCCACTGCACGCGGTAGGTTCTGGGTGCCGGCGGCACCGGGCATGATGCCAAGACTGACCTCGGTCAAGGCAAAGCGGGCGCCTTCAGCGGCATAGATAAAATCGCAGGCGAGCGCGATCTCCATGCCACCCGCATAGGCAGCGCCGTTGACGGCGGCGATCACGGGGATCGGACAATCCATGATCGCCTTTATCATTTGCTCGACCACGGCGTGTTGTTGCTGCCAGGTTGCCTCGCTCATGCCCTTGCGCTCTTTCAGATCGGCGCCCGAGCAGAAGCCGGCACCGGCGCCCGTCAACACCAAACAAGCCGCCACCTGCGGATCGATGTAGAAAGCGGAGAAGCAGTCGCGCAGTTCGGTCATCATGCGCGTGGTCATGGCATTGCGGGCTGCAGGGCGATTCATCGTTATGATGCCAACTCGATCGTCGAACACGACCTGCAATGTTTCGTAGGGCATGATAAAGGACCGTTCGAGAGGGGCGAGGATCTTTGTCGAAGTGTGGCGGAGCAGGCGAAGCGGGGCAAGCCCAAAGCCAACAAGGCTGCTACGGTTGGCGCTTTGAGGCGCGGCCATGACGCTGGTTATAGGTTTGGAGAGCCCCGCGCACGGCGAAGTGCTTAGGGTTGCTCGGAGAGTCGGATGCTTATCACGCGCGACTCTATCCGGCAGCAAGCAATCATCTTTTGCCCGCGTCCGAATTGGTCGGCGAGAATGTGCGCTTCCTGGTGGCCCGCGTTGGTGGGCGCGCCGTCGGATGCGGCGCGTTGGTTGTCGGCAGCGAGGGCGAGGCCGAAATCAAGCGCATGTTTGTGGCCCCACCCATGCGTGGCCGGCAGCTCGGGCGACAGATCCTGGCCGCGCTGGAGCGACACGCGGAGGCGGCGGGCGTGCGCGTGCTGCGCCTCGAGACGGGCGTGCGGCAGCCAGCGGCGCTTGCCCTCTATCGCAGCCATGGCTACGCCGAGCGCGGGCCCTTCGGCGCCTATCAATTAGATCCACTCAGCACGTTTTTCGAGAAATGGCTGAGCGTCAGCGGCGCGCCGTGCGGTCAGTAGCGGTAGTGCTCCGATTTGAACGGCCCCTCTTGTGGCACGCCGATATAGGCCGCCTGCTCGGGCCTGAGCTTGGAGAGCTTGGCGCCGATCTTGTCGAGGTGGAGCCGGGCGACCTTCTCGTCGAGATGCTTGGGGAGGGTATAGACCTTGCGCTCATACTTGCCGGGATTGCTGTACAGCTCGATCTGCGCCAAGGTCTGGTTGGTGAAGGAGGCGGACATCACGAAGGAAGGGTGCCCCATGGCATTGCCGAGATTCACCAGACGGCCTTCGGAGAGCAGAATGATGCGCTTGCCATCGGCAAATGTGATCTCGTCGACCTGCGGCTTGACGTTGGTCCACTTCAA
Organism: uncultured Alphaproteobacteria bacterium; assembly: GCA_963775835.1. Lineage (GTDB taxonomy): Bacteria > Pseudomonadota > Alphaproteobacteria > Rhizobiales > Hyphomicrobiaceae > AWTP1-13. Next base: position 339,463 of record CAVZKV010000026.1, read on the forward strand.
GTTGCGCAGGGCTGAGACCTGAATCTCGTTGTCGAAGTGACCGATGTTGGCGACGATGGCCCGGTCCTTCATGGCCCGCATGTGATCGAGGGTTATGACGTCCCGGTTGCCGGTGGCCGTGATAAAGATATCGGCCCGCGGGGCCGCATCTTCCATGGTCGTTACCTCGTAGCCCTCCATGGCCGCCTGCAAGGCGCAAATCGGATCGACTTCCGAGACGAGAACGCGACAACCGGCTTGGCGTAGCGAGGCGGCGGAGCCTTTGCCCACGTCACCGTACCCCGCGACCATGGCGACCTTGCCGGCCATCATGACGTCGGTGCCGCGCCGGATCCCATCGACCAGGCTCTCACGACAACCATAGAGGTTGTCGAACTTCGACTTGGTGACCGAGTCGTTGACGTTGATGGCGGGCCAGAGCAGCGTGCCCTTCTTTTGCATTTCGTAGAGACGGTGCACGCCGGTGGTGGTCTCCTCCGACACGCCCCTGATAGCGCGGCCGAGCTCGCCGAACCAGCCCTTCGGCTTGGCTTGCAAGGTCTTCTTGAGGAGGGCGAACAGGATCTCCTCTTCCTCCGAGCTGGCCCCGCCGAGGAACTTGGTGTCACCCTTTTCCGCGCGGACGCCGAGGTGAACGAACAAGGTCGCGTCCCCGCCGTCGTCGAGGATCATGTTCGGCATGCCGCCGTCGCCCCACTCGAACAGCTTAAGCGTGTAGTTCCAATAGTCTTCGAGAGTTTCGCCCTTGATGGCAAACACGGGTACCCCCGCCGCGGCGACGGCCGCGGCCGCGTGATCTTGGGTCGAATAGATATTGCACGATACCCAGCGCAACTGCGCACCCAGGGCCTTCAAGGTCTCGATCAGCACGGCGGTCTGGATGGTCATATGCAAGGAGCCCGCAATGCGCGCGCCTTTGAGCGGCTGCGACTTGCCGTACTCGGCGCGCGTGGCCATCAGCCCTGGCATTTCGGTCTCGGCGATGGAGATTTCCTTGCGGCCCCAATCGGCCAAGCCGATGTCTTTGACGATGTAATCCTGCGCCATGCGTGTCACCCAAGTGTTTGGCGTTAAGACCTTTGGGCCCGGCCCGAGGTGGTGGCCCTGCTCGGGCTCTATAGCACTGTCTGGGGCAGGTGCAATAAAGATATAAAGAACTCGTTATATCTTTGGGCGCCCGCCTCAACCCGGCTCAGATCCCCTGCTCAGGCCCTTGCTCAGACCCTTGCTCAGACCCTTGGGCGGCGACGACCCCGCGTCAAAGTCCTTTCCCTGGTCATTGCGCTTTTGCGCAACCTTTCCGAGATTGGAAGCGGTGGTCTATGCCAAGGATAAAGCGAGTTAGTCTTTGTATCTTTTGGTCAATAAAGTCAGCTAGGGCGAAGAGATAGCGAATACTGCGCATATCTCACGACGTCATCCCACGATTACATCGCGAGGTTACATCGCAAGACTTTATCCCAAGACTTTGGCGCTCATCACGCAGGCGGCGTGCCAGGCGTCCTGGGCCTCGGGGCTGGGGTTTGGTAGGTGGCTGCGGCCCGCGCCGTGGGGGGCTGGTTCAGCTTTCCTCGCCGAAGCCGGCCTCGACCAGGGCTACCAGGGCCTCGATGGCTTCCGGGCCTTCAGGTCCCTCGGCTTCCAGCACGATCACCGTGCCCGGGCCGGCCGCCAGCATCATCAGACCCATAATCGATGTGCCATCCACCGCATGGCCATCGCGCATGACGCGCACCTGGGCATCGAAGGTCTCGGCGCACTTGACGAACTTGGCTGAGGCGCGCGCGTGCATCCCCTTGCGGTTGCAGATGGTCACGGACGCGCGGGGTTTGTCCTGGCTCAACATCGAATGGGCATTGCCTGGGCCTATCACGGCTCGCCAGATAAAACTTGGCTGGCTATGGAAATGTACTTGCGGCCTGCTTCCTTGGCGGCGGTGACCGCCTCGCTTAGCTTCGCATCACCGCGCCGGCTCGCCAATTTGATCAGCATCGGCAAGTTGATGCCGGCCAGGACCTCGGCCCCCGTTTCGCTCATCACCGAAATTGCCAGGTTGGAGGGCGTACCACCGAACATGTCGGTCAGCACCACGACGCCTTGTCCCGCGTCGACGCGGCGTATGGCTTCGATCAGTTCCGTGCGCCTTTGCTCAATGTCATCCTCGGGGCCGATGGAGAAGGGCTCAAGGCGCTCTTGACGTCCAACCACGTGCTCCAGCGTCGCCTTGAATGCGTCGGCCAAACCTGCATGGGCGACAATCACGACGCCGATCATGGGAATGCTGCGCGTCCCTGGTGTTCGGCGCACAGGCCGAGGTCTCCCGCGGGCTTACATCGGGTGCCCAAGGGAGGCGCATGATGGTCAGCCGCGACGCGCGACGCAAGAAAAAAGAGGCCCCGGGCCGGTGACGGCCACCAGGTCAGATCGCTTTGGCACGTGCAAGGGCGAGGGCGAGCTTGATGGGCGCCGACGGCTCCCAAGGACGCAAGGGTAGGACGGGTATCGCTAACCCCAGGAGCTGGACCGATTTGTCCAGTTCGGGCAGGCGCTCGACCTGATCCGGCCGGACCAAGTCGACCACCAGTTTCAGCTCAGCTTCAGCTACCGATTTGACCTCAACGATGCCAATCCCGCGCACTTCGATTTTGCCGCGAATGGTCGCGGGCGCCGTAGCCAGAATGCGCCCCCCCGCGCGCGCAAGTCGCACCTGATCGTCGGCGACCAGCAGGGGGGCTTCGAGGGCGGCGGGTCCGCGCCGGGCGAGATAGAGAAAGCGCAAGGCAAGATCGGATTTGCCCGAGCCCGGGGGCCCCCGCAGCAACGCCGCGCCGCGGCCAAGGGCAACGCAGGTGCCGTGCACCAGCTCAGCCTCGTCGCCCAAGCTGTGCTCCCCTGATAGCCGCCACGTCCGCCGACGGCAGGCGGACCGTGAAGCGCGCGCCGATGATGCCCTGCGCACGTCGGTCCCGGAACGCGGCGGGTTCGCCGGCAAGGGTCGGGATCGCGCCGTTGCCGCCTTTGAGGTTGCTCGCCCGGATCGTGCCGCCGTAGGCGGTGACGATTTCGCGCGAAATGCTGAGGCCCAGTCCGGAGTTCTTGCCAATGGTACTGTCGGTCTGCGGGCGATCCGAATAAAAGCGGGAAAAGATGTCCTCCAGCTTATCGGGGGGCATGCCTGGCCCTTGGTCGTCGACGGTGATCTCGATTTCCCCGCCGTGGCGGCGGGCCTGCACCGTCACGAGCCCGCCCTCGGGCGAGAATGAAAGGGCGTTGTCGAGCAGGTTGGTGACGACACGTCCTAGTCGCGCCTCGTGCGCCATGATGAAATAGGGATGCGGACTTTGGGGCGCTGCCGCGATGTCCAGGGCGACGCGGCGGCTGTCCGTGCTCAGCAGATCTTGGAAGACATCGACCACGCCCTCAAGGATCTGGCGCACGTCCACCGGTTCAATTTCTTGCAGCGCCATCTCGGCATCGAGGCGGGCGGCATTGGAGACATCGGTGATGAGTTTGTTCAAGCGTTTGAGTTCATCCTGGATCTCGCGCACCAGTTCCGCGTGCTGCTCGGGCGTCTTGGCGTAGGCCAGCGCCTCCGCGGTGGAGCGGGCCGCGGTCAGCGGGTTGCGCAGCTCGTGGGCAACATCCTGGGCGAACCGCTCGCTCGCTTCGACGCGACGATACAAGGCCTCGGTCATTTCCCGGAAGGCGGCGGCCATTTGGCCGACCTCGTCCGCCCGGTGGCCGTACTCGGGCAGCTCCCGGCGTGCCTTGATGTTGGTGCTGACCATCTTCGCCGCCTCCGACAGGCGATGCATAGGACCGGCGATCGTGCGCGCCAGCAGCCAAGAGGCCAACAGCGTCGCCGCCAACGCTGTCAGCGCCAACAACAGGATGAGGTAGCGCTCTTCGGCGAGAATCTCGTCGATTTCGCCCGGACGCGTCGATAGGAGCAGGACACCCTGCACGGCTTTGCGAAATTGGATTGGCACGGCCATCGAGACGATTTGCTCGCCCTTCTCATTGACGAGCAGCATTGGCGTGGCGGACCCCCCCAACGCCATCCGCACCTCGGGATAGGCCTTACCGTTGGCACCGCCGATCTCTCGGTAGACGGGCAGGTCGCCGCGCATCAGCCAGGCGAGAAAGCGGGTCCAGCCGTTCTTGAGCCTGACCCGATCCTGCTGCTCGGTCTGGGTGGAGGCCCCGCGCGCCAGCTGACCGCGCGCGAGCAGTTGGGCCGTATCGATGATGAGCGTGCCATCTTGCGCATAAACGCGGGCCCGCGTGTCGGCGCTGGGCAAGAGACGGCGCAGGATAGGGGTGACGCGCTCGGGCGCGATGGAGAGCTGCAGGGCCGCGAAACCATCGTCGCGGAAGGGACTGCGCGCCCCTTCGAGCTCGGGCAGCCGGTCGGGATCGAGAACCAGGCGGCCCGTTTCAATGGACGCGTTGGCCGCGATCGCGGCGGCGATGATATCGCCCTGCGCGCGCAGGCTCTCGCGCTTCGCATCGATCAGCCAGGCGTGGTACTGGCTCAAATAGAAGATGCCACCGAGCAGAATGGCAAGCCCGATCGTATTGGCGAAGATGATGCGCCGCTGCAGTGTGCGCGAAATGAAGCGGATCAGCGGACCCGTTGTCAGCAAGCCATAGACGCGGGTCTGACGGATGTAGGCACGCGCCTGACCGGCGCTGCCGAGCCAAGGTGCGCGCTTGCCAATGCGGGCAACAATGGTGGCGACGCCGCCGCGCCAAGCCGTAAGGCTGCGCTTCAGCGTCTCCCAGGCGCCGGCGGCATACCGCGACCCGTCCGTCTCGACAGCCATCGCACTCCCTCGGGGCTCACGCCTCCTTGAAGCGATAGCCGACGCCGTAGAGCGTTTCGATCACGTCGAAACTTTCATCGGCCTGCTTGAATTTTTTACGCAGCCGCTTGATGTGGCTGTCGATCGTGCGGTCATCGACATACACTTGGTCATCGTAGGCGGCATCCATGAGGGCATCGCGCGTCTTGACCACGCCTGGCCGGGTGGCGAGGGCCTGCAATATCAGGAACTCGGTCACCGTCAGCATGACCGGGTGATTGTCCCAATGGCAGGTGTGGCGTTCCGGATCCAAGCGCAGCTTGCCGCGCTCCAGGACGCGCGCGGCCTCCGCGCCCGCGGTGGCGGCGTCCTTCGGCTGAAAGCGCCGCAGCACCGCCTTCACCCGCTCGACCACCAGGCGTTGTGAAAACGGTTTGGCGATGTAGTCATCCGCCCCCATCTTCAGACCGAACAATTCGTCGATCTCCTCGTCCTTGGAGGTCAGAAAGATCACGGGCATGTCGGTTAGCTGGCGCAAGCGTCGCAGGAGCTCCATGCCGTCCATGCGTGGCATCTTGATGTCGAGGATGGCGAGGTCGGCGGGCTCCTCACTCAGGGCCTCGAGGGCGGCCGCCCCATCGCTGTAGGTGCGCACCTTGTAGCCTTCCGCTTCGAGCGCCATACCGAGTGAAGTCAAGATGTTGCGCTCGTCGTCGACCAGGGCAATTACGCTTTTTTCTTTCATGGCTCCCGCGTCCCAAACCGTGTCACACTGGCGCTTTATGGTCCCGACGTGCGCTAATTGTGGCAACTGCCCCGTGTCCCAAGCATATTGTGACGGGAAACAGCCCCCCACACAATTATCCTGGTCGCTCCATGCTCCCCGAAACCCCTGAGCCCGCTGCACCCGGCGCCCAAGCCGAACCCGCCGCCGCCGTACGCCATATCATGCGTACGGCCCTCAAGGGCGCGCTCGCCACTTTTGACCATGAAACGCGGCATCCTTACGCTTCTCTGGTGCTGACCGCAACCGAGCCCGACGGCTCCCCTATCCTTTTGCTGTCCCGGTTGGCCCGGCACACCCAGAACCTTGAGCGGGACCCGCGCGCCAGCCTTTTGCTCGATGCTACCGATGGCCTTGGAGACCCCCTCGCCGGCGGGCGGGTGACCCTCATGGGTAACGTGCGCCCGAGCACCAGCCCCAGCACACGGGAGCGGTTCCTGGCCCGGCATCCCTCCGCCCAAGCCTACGCTGGCTTTGCCGACTTTTCCTTTTATCAGCTTGGGCTTTCGACGGCGCATTTCATCGGGGGGTTTGGCCGCATCATCGATTTGCCAGGCCGCGACCTGCTGCTCTCGGTCGACACCGCTCTCCCCCTGATCGCGGCGGCAGGCGAAATCACCGAGCATATGAACAGCGATCACTCACAGGCCGTGAGACTTTATGCGAGGGAGCTTGCGGGTGCCCCGGCGGGGGCCTGGCGCCTGTCGGGGATCGATCCCGAGGGCATCGATCTGCTGTGCGGCGAAAGGGCCGTCCGGATCGTTTTTCCCAAGCCCATTGCCGGACCCGGCGAGGCGCGCGCCGCTTTGGTCGCCCTGGCGCAGGAGGCACGGCGGGCCAAGCGGGACCCGCCCTAACCCGAAGGAGGGCGTGCCGCGACTTTGGGCGGTCGGATGGCCTATAGTGCGGCACCCCGGCCCCTCTATCCTGGCGGGCGGGGTGTGGCGATCAAGCACCTTGGCAGGGCCGCCGGCGCATGGATGTGTGTGGTTAGCGGGTTCCACGGTAGAGATTTGGCTTCGGAACGCGAGCAAAGTGTGCAGAGTTACCCTTCTCGGTTTCCCTGTGGGACGCAGAGGGTGGATGCTCAGCAGGCGGGACGGGCCTCGGTATCGTTTCTAACGGCTAGTGGCAGACCAATAAGGCGATGAGCAGCGAGGCATTTCCTTTAACCCTTTCGGGGTCGCTTGCACGCGACCTTCCCGAGGCCCAACTGGTCGAGTTGGCGGTTCACAACAAGGAGGGGAGCCTCGCCGCCGGCGGCGCCCTGGTCGTCAACACGGGCGTGCACACGGGACGCTCCGTCCAGGACAAGTTTATTGTTCGGGATGCGATGACCGAAAAGACCGTGTGGTGGGACAACAATAAGGCGATGTCCCCGGCGCAGTTCGATCTGATTTTGGCCGATTTTGCCCGGCACGCCAAAGCGAGCCAGCTCTACGTGCAAGACCTTTTCGCCGGCGCCGATCCCCAGCATCGCCTGCGGGCGCGCATCTTCACCGAGTTTGCCTGGCATGCGCTTTTCATTCGCAATCTGCTGCGCCGCCCGTCGGCCGGCGAGCTGGCCGGCTTCGAGCCGGAATTCACGGTGGTCGACCTGCCGAGCTTCAAGGCGGATCCGAAACGGCATGGGGTGCGGTCGGAGACCGTGATCGCCTGCAATTTTGCCAAGCGTCTGGTCCTGATCGGCGGCACCTCCTACGCCGGCGAGATAAAAAAATCCGTGTTCAGCTATTTGAACTACCTGATGCCCGAGCACGGTGTCATGCCCATGCACTGCTCGGCCAACGTCGGCGCGAGCGGCGATGCGGCGATTTACTTCGGCCTATCCGGCACGGGCAAAACCACGCTTTCGGCCGATCCCGAGCGCATCCTGCTCGGCGATGACGAGCACGGCTGGTCCGATGACGGCATCTTCAATTTCGAGGGCGGCTGCTACGCCAAGACCATTCATCTGTCCAAGGAGGCCGAGCCCGAGATCTGGGCCGCCAGCAACCGCTTTGGCACCGTGCTTGAAAATGTGGTGCTCGATCCGGTGACGCGCCTGCCTGACTTCGACAACGGGCAGCTCACGGAAAATACCCGCTCCGCCTATCCGCTCGAATTCGTCGCCAACGCCAGTTCTTCCGGCACGGCGCGCAATCCGGGCAATGTCGTCATGCTCGCCGCCGATGCCTTTGGCGTCTTGCCGCCAATCGCCAAGCTGACGGCAAGCCAAGCCATGTATCACTTCCTGTCCGGCTACACCGCCAAGGTTGCGGGCACGGAAAAGGGTTTGGGTAGCGAGCCCCAGGCCACCTTCTCGACCTGCTTCGGCGCCCCGTTCATGCCGCGCCACCCCAGCGTCTACGGCAACATGCTGCGCGAGCTGATCGCGCGCCACAATGTCGACTGTTGGCTGGTGAATACGGGCTGGACGGGCGGCAAGTTCGGCGTCGGCCGGCGCATGCCGATCCGGGCGACGCGCACCCTCCTCAACGCCGCCCTGTCTGGCGCCTTGCAAAACCAGCCCATGCGCACCGATCCGGTGTTCGGATTTCAGGTGCCGATCGCGCTTAAGGGTGTTGACCCCGCCATCCTCAATCCGCGCGAGACCTGGACGGACAAGTCAGCCTACGACGCCCAGGCGCGCGCGCTCGTCGACATGTTCGGCAAGAACTTCGCCAAGTTCGAAGTGCACGTGGATGCCGAGGTGAAGGCGGCCGCTCCCACGCTGAGGCAAGCGGCCGAATAGACCGCGGCCAGGCGATTAATTGGCTGTCTTTGCTGGGGAACTAGCGATCCTTGGCCAAGCACTCTGTGGGGAGGGTACATGTCGCCATTCGATCTCAAGGACCGCGTCGCGCTCGTTACCGGTGGTAACGGCGGCATCGGTTTGGGTATGGCCCGCGGCCTGGCGCAGGCCGGGGCCGCCATCGCCGTTGCCGGGCGCAACCTGGAAAAGTCACAGGCGGCGGCCGCGGAACTGAGCGCCAAGGGGGTCAAGACCGCCGTAGTCGAGGTCGACGTGACCGATGAAATGTCCTGCCGAAAAATGGTCGATACCACGATGGCGCAGTTGGGCCGGCTCGACATCCTCATCAACAATGCCGGCATCAATATCCGCAAGCAGCCGCAGGACTACACCCTGGCCGAGTGGCGCCTCGTCATTGAGACCAATCTGTCGAGCGCGTTTACCTGTTCGCACGCCGCCTACCCGCACATGAAGGCGGCCGGCGCCGGCAAGATCATCAACATCGGGTCGATGATGTCGATCTTCGGCGCCTCCTTCGCTCCCGCCTACGCCGCCTCCAAGGGGGGCATCGTGCAGATGAGCCGGGCCCTTGCCACGGCTTGGGCCAAGGACAACATCCAGGTCAACGCCGTGCTTCCGGGCTGGATCGACACCGACCTCACCAAGCGGGCACGCGCGGAAGTATCCGGGTTGAATAGCATGGTGCTGATGCGCACGCCGGCGCGCCGCTGGGGCACGCCCGACGACATGAGCGGCATTGCCGTCTTTCTTGCGAGCCCGGCGTCCGACTTCGTGACAGGAACGGCCATTCCGGTGGATGGCGGCTATGCCGCGCAGGGCTGAGCCACGCCGGCCGCCCACCGCGACGAGGAGAAAAAGCGCAAGGCCCCAAGCGCGGGTACGCACGGGCCTGCGCCGGTGCCGAGGCCACGCGAGAGCCGAGCCCGCAAACGAGCAGGGGCGCCCCCGCCTCGTTGGCGCGGCTGGCGGTCGCATGCGAGATCGCCGGCGGGGAGGCCCTGAATGCCGCGCGCGCGCCTCGGGGATTTTGCCTGCCCTCGTGAGGGAGCCGCGGCGGACTTGGCGCCTCAATGCGGCTTCATCCTGCCATACAATCTCCGCTATGCTGAGCGCACCTTGTCGGGCGGGGACAGCGAGGCTTTGGGGCGAGCCTATGACCGATGCTGCTGCCGCGCCGGCGCTCGATAGCGAGACGCCGCTCAATCCCTACAGCCTGCTCGAGGCGGTCAATCGGGCCGCCAGGTCGGCCAACTTCGCTTGGCTGGCCCTGCTCGGTTTGATGGCCTATCTTTCGCTCGTCCTCGCCGGCATCGGCCACCGGGACTTGCTTCTCGACGCCGATGTCACGCTTCCGATCCTGCAGGCCAAGGTTGGTCTCACGCGCTTTTTTATTTGGGCGCCCATCCTGTTTGTGCCCCTGCACCTGGCCGTCATCGGCCAGATGGCGTTGGTGGCCCGCAAGGCCCTCGCCTTTGCCGGCGCCATCCGCCTGCTCGAGGCCAGCGAGGCGCGGACGCACCCATTGCGCCACGAGCTCGATACTTTTTTTCTCGTGCAGGCCATTGCCGGGCCGGAGCGCAGCCGCGTGATCGGCACGCTCCTGCATGGTCTTGGTTGGTTGACCTTGGTCCTCCTGCCTGTGCTGCTCCTGCTCTACGTCCAGGCGGCTTTTCTGCCCTATCACGCCGTCGCCATTACCATGGTGCACCGTTGTGCCCTCCTTGCCGATCTGTTGGGGCTAACCCTCGTTGGCATTTTCCTGTTGCGATCCGAGACTTCGTTCCTGTGGGCCTTGCTGCGCGCGGGCCGCCAGCATGCCTTCGGCTTGCTGCTTGCGGCCGCGAGCTTTGCCGCCGCCGCCGCCTGCTCGCTATTGATCGCCACCGTTCCCGGCGAGCGGCTCGATCGCCTGGATCTGTTTGCTTTGGCGCGCCAGCACAGCATCGATGGTTCCCTTCTCGGCCAGGCGGTTCCCGGCCTCGGACGTGTGTTCAGCGCACAGATCGCCTTCTTGCCACGCAATCTTATCGTCACCGATCTCGACCTAGCCGCCGCCAACGCCTCGATCGCCGGCCGAGCCTCGATCAATTTGCGGGGGCGCGACCTCAGATTCGCCAAGTTCGATCGTTCGCACCTGCGCGGCGCCGACCTCTCGGGGGCCAATCTCGATGGGGCAAGTTTTGCCGACGCCGACCTTAGCAACGCCTCGATGTCCTGCCTGGCGCAGGAAGGCGATCGGGCCAGTGCCGATCGATCTGGCCCGCAATGCACGCGGGCGCGCAAGGCGAACCTGACACGGGCCAAGCTCTCCGCGGCGAGGTTGTCGGGCATCGATCTCACCCAGGCAAGCCTTGAGCTGGCACGCCTCGAGGATGCGCAACTCGAAGGCGCAGTGCTGTCCGGCGCCAACCTCAGCGGCACCCGCCTCGAGCGCGCCAACCTTGCCGGCAGCGTCCTGCGGGGGGCAAGACTGTCGGGCGCCTCGCTGCAGGGCGCCGACCTATCTGGGGCGCAACTGCAGCTCGCCAATCTGAGCGAGGCCAGGGCACAAGGCGCCGATTTGTCGACGGCCGGTCTGGAAGGAGCACTCTTGCGCAATGCCGAACTCGAAGGCGCCAACCTCTCGCGCAGCCTCTTGTACGCGGCAGATCTGGCCGGCGCCAAGCTCGCCGGCGCCGATTTGACGGCGGCAATGATTTGGCGGACGGTGCCGCCCTCCCACGAGGGGTTGGCATTGGCCGACACGGCCGCGATCGTCGTGCACCCGCCGCAGGATCAGGATTTGGTCCGGCTCGGCGCCAATTCGCGCAGCGACGATGCCACGCTTACCGTGCGTCTCACCGAGGAGCCGGCGCGGTCTGGCAGCGCCTCCGACCTGCGGGCTTGGGGCGCTTCGGCCGAGCAACAGGCCTGGCAGGGCCTTCTCAAGCCGCGTGAGCCCATCGACGCGGATCAGTACAAGTCTCGCCTAACCGGCTATCTCATTCGTCTTATGTGCCAGTCGCGCTGGGCCGACGGCGCCGTTGCTGCTGGCATTGCCAAGCGCGCGATGGCGGGCGGCTTCAAGGGCGACTTGGCGGCGATCCACGCGCGTTTGAAGTCGGCCGATTGCTCGGCGTCACATCGGATTAGCCCCCGCCTGCTTCACGCGCTGGACGTGGCGGTGGAGCTCGGCCGCTCCCAAGACTAGGTGCCCGAGCGGGCGCGACGGCGGCAGACGCCGCCCGCGTTTGCCACCGGCAGCAGCGCCCGCGCATTGCCTCCCGATCGCGGCCGGCAATCGGTGCCGTCTTCACGAGCATGGTGCCTTTGGACTAAGTTTGCCGGCACGCAAGAGCGAAAGCCGCTCATTTCGGCACACGAGGGGGAAGCAAGCGATGACGACAGCCACGCGCCGCCAGGCGCTGAACCTGGGTGCGACCCTAGTCGGGGCCGCCGTCTTGGGCGGCGGACCGGCTCGCGCGCAGCAGAAGTTCTTCCGCATCGGCACGGGTGGGACTGGGGGCACCTATTACCCGATTGGCGGGCTGATCGGTAACGCCATCTCCTCCGACAGCGTCAACGTCAGCGCCGTCGCCACCAACGGGTCGGTCGCCAATGTCAACGGCATCGTTGCCGGCGCGATGGAGTTTGGCTTCAGCCAGGCGGATGTCAACTTCTGGGCCTTCACGGGGACGGGCATTTACGAGGGCAAGCCCAAGGTGGAAGAGCTGCGGGCCATAGCCAACCTGTACCCCGAGAGCGTGCATATCGTGGTGAAAAAAGGGCTGGGGGCCAAGTCCGTCGCCGATCTCAAAGGTAAGCGGGTCTCCCTCGATGAGCCCGGCTCGGGCACGCTCGTCAATGCCAAGGCCATCCTTGGCGCCTATGGTCTGAGCGAAAAAGACATCAAGCCGGAATATCTCAAGCAACAGCAGTGCGCCGAAAAATTGAAGGATGGCTCGCTCGACGCCTACTTCCAGACCACCGGCTATCCCCAGGGCACGCTGTCGGAGCTGGCGGCAACCAACGGTTTTGAGCTATTGCCGCTGGCTGGACCGCAAGCGGAAAAATTGCAAGCGCAGTTCAAATTCTTCGCCAACGACGAAATTCCGGCGGGTGTCTACAAGGATGTGGCCGCCGTGCAAACCCTATCGGTCGGCGCCCAGTGGGTAACCTCTGCAAAAATCGACGAGGGCCTCGTCTATGCGGTGACCAAGGCGCTGTGGAGCGACAAAACCCGGGCCGCCCTCGACACCGGGCACGCCAAGGGCAAGGCGATCCGTAAGGAGACGGCGCTCACAGGTGTCGGCATTCCGCTGCATGCCGGCGCCGAGAAATTCTACAGGGAAGCCGGGCTGCTCAAGTGAAGCTGCACCTGTTGTCGCCGCTTGTGGGAAGCCTCGCAAGGCGGCCCACCGCGTCTCAAGTTTAGTGTGTCGTTGCGAGGCGTCTGCGCGCCCCATGTCCCTATCTTCGGCGAACGCCCTTTCGCAGCTGCCGGCAGACTTGCACAAGCTTGAGGCCGAGCACGATCCGGACATACAGTTCCGGCCCTTGCTGCCTTGGGCCGCTTGGTTGGTGGCGGGGCTTCTGTTCGCGCTGTCCTGCTTTCACTATTACACGGCCGGATTTGGCCTGCTCCCCGAAGTGATCCATCGCGGCATCCATGTTGCCTTCGTGCTGGGGCTGATCTTCCTCGTTTTCCCGGCGCGCCGCCAGAAGAGCGCCCGCCCTCCTCATTCGGGTCTGTGGCGGCCGCTAGGCATCGGCCTGCAGGACTGGCTGCTGGCGATCGCCGCCGCGCTCGCCAGCCTGTATGTGCCCTGGGTGTTCCACGATCTGCAGTTCCGCGTCGGCAATCCGGATCCGCTCGACTGGATCATGGGGACGCTGATGATCGTCGTCGTGCTGGAGGCGACCCGGCGCAGCGTTGGGCCGGCCCTCTCGATCATTGCCGTCGTCCTCATGATCTACGCGCTGCTGGGACCGTCGTTGCCCGGCATCTTCGCGCATCCCGGCAACACCTGGAAAAGCGTGGTCAATCACCTTTACCTGACGGTCAACGGGGTCTATGGCATCGCCCTGGGTGTCGTCGCCACGTACGTGTTTCACTACGTCTTGTTCGGCGTATTGGCGACGCGCGTCGGGCTCGGGCGCTTTTTCATCGATATTGCCACCGCCATTGCCGGGCGCTTTGCCGGGGGGCCGGCGAAGGTTTCCATCTTCGCTTCCGGCTTGTTCGGCATGATCTCGGGGAGCTCGATCGCTAACACGGTGACGGTCGGCTCGCTGACCATCCCGATGATGATCCGCATCGGCTATCCGCGCCACTTTGCCGGTGCGGTGGAATTGACGGCGGCCACGGGTGGCCAGATCACGCCGCCGATCATGGGTGCCGCCGCCTTTCTGATGGTGGAGTACCTCTCGATCCCGTATCAGACGATTATCATCGCCGCCATAACTCCGGCATGCATGCATTTTTTTGGCGTTTTCTGCCAAGTGCACTTCGAGGCCAAGAAACGTGGCATGCGCGGCATGACCGCCGCCGACTTGCCCAGGATAGGCGACGTCGTGCGGCGCGATTGGCCAACCTCAATTCCCCTGCTCGTCCTGCTGGTCGTCCTGTTCTCGGGTTTCACCCCCTACCTCGCGGCGTTCTGGGGCATCACCGCGTGCATCCTTATTGGTCTCAGCAATCGCAACCCGATCGTTGCCGTCGCCATGCTGGCCGCGGTGGTGGCGGCCGAGCTTGCAGGACAGCTCAGCGAATGGCTGGGCGTCGCCGTCATTCTCAGCGCTAGCGGCGCGGTGTCGGCGTGGTACGTTGCCAAGGATAGCGCCGGCCGAGAGCGCCTACTCGATGTTCTCGACGCCTTCGTCATGGGCGCTAAGTACGCCATCAGCGTCGGCGCTGCCGCGGCCGCCGTCGGCATCATCGTCGGCGTCGTGACCCTGACGGGTATCGGTTTCAAGCTTTCCGGCATCATAACCAGCACGGCAAGCGACCTGGCCGGCCTCACCAGCGCCGTGCTGCCCGCCGCGCTGTTTGCGCCCAAGGGGCTCACTTTGTTTTACACGTTGGTGATGACGGCGATCGTATGCATTCTGCTCGGGTGCGGGGTTCCGACCACGCCGACCTATATCATCATGGTGACGGTTGCAGCGCCGGCCCTCGCCATGATGGGGGTAGCGCCGCTGGTGGCGCACTTCTTCGTCTTCTATTATGGCGTGCTGGCCGATATCACGCCTCCCGTTGCGCTCGCCGCCTATGCGGGGGCGAGTATGGCCGGGGCCGATCCGTTCAAGACCGGCAACACGGCGTTTCGGCTCGGCCTCGCCAAGGCCCTGGTTCCGTTTGTCTTTGTCTACTCGCCCGCCATGCTGCTGGTCGGCAAGGGCTTCACTTGGGGTGAATTCTTCGAGACGACGATTGGCTGTGTGGTCGGCATCGTCATGTTGGCGGCCGCCTTGAGCAGTTACGGCTTGGCGCCAATCCGCGGTGCGGAGCGTCTCCTACTTGTGCTGGCCTCCGTGCTTGTAATTTCGCCCAGCCGCGTCGCCACCCTGACGGGGCTGGCGCTCGCCCTGCCGGTTCTGGTGCGTCAGCTGAAGGCCGCGAGACAAACTCCCACGCTCGCCAAGGCGCAGCCCGGTTCGGGCTGACGCCCGCCCGAACGGCTGTCGGCAACTCAATTCGCCTGCTGCGCAATGGCGTCGGCAATCTTTTCCGCCGTCATCAGGGTGGGGAAGTTGGTGTTGGCGCAGGGCACCAGCGGGAAGATCGAGGCGTCGACCACCCGCAGTCCCTCGACGCCGCGTACGCGGCCCTGTGGGTCGGTGACCGCCATGCTGTCTCCATCCGCCCCCATGCGGGCGCTGCAGGAGGCGTGCCAGACACCGATTGCGGCCTTGCGGACAAAGGCTTCGAGCGCGTCGTCGTCCTGCATCACCTCGTCGAAAGCAAAGCCTTCGGTGATCAGGTTGCGTATCAGATAGCGGCGCAGCGCGGGTGGCCCGTCGAGCAGTGTGCCGGCGATCGAGGTCAATACCTTGTTCCTGGTGTTGACGATGCCGACCTTGCGCACGCGGTCGGAATAGGTGGCGGGGAACGGGTCGGAGGTTACCTCGCGCATCGTCGCCGTGTCATAGAACCGGCCCATCTTGCGGAAGGCTTGCATCAACCGCTCGAGATCGCGCCGATCCGACAGCAGGTTGAACTCGACCAGTGGTTCATCGCGCCAGTCGCGCGAGGCCAACTTGACCTCCCCGCGCTCGGAGGCCGTATGGTAGACGGCGATCAGGAAGGAGGCGATGCGCTCGCCTACCGCATGCCATGCCGACTTGCTGATGGCGACGACGAACATGTCGCCCTCGTGCATGCCCGCCAGATTGGAAGAATAGCGCAGGCCGACGTGGATGTGGCGGCGGGTGAACTCGTTCATGCGCCCGTGCGGTTTGAGGTAGGCCGAGACGGAAATAGAGGGATGGTCCATCAGACCCTGGCCGACCCCGGCGCTGGCGTGCCGGACCTCGATCCCGAGGTCCTTGAGGTGACCGGCGGGGCCGATGCCGGCGCGCAGCAGATGCGCGGGAGAATGGATGGCACCGCAAGACAAGATCACTTCGCGCGCCCTGAATTGGCGGCGCTGTCCTTGGACCTCAGCCACCACTCCCGTGCAGCGCTTGCCCTCGAAGGTGAGTTCGCTCACCTGAGTGTCGGTCGCGATGCGCAAGTTGTTACGCTGGCGCGTTGCCGGATCGAGATAGCCGATGGCCGCCGACACTCGCCGCTCGTAGGCATTGGAGATCGCGATCGGATAGTAGCCGTCTCTCCACTCCCCGTTTTGATCAGGAAGGTATTCGAAGCCGGCCACTTTGAAGGCCTCCGCCGCGGCTTTGGCGTGACCTGTCCACAAATCAGGAAAGATGCGGCGCACCGGGATGCGGCCCTCTTTGCCGTGCAGCGCGCCGTCGAAATCCATGTCACGCTCGACCTTCTTGTAGTAGGGCAACACATCCTTCCAGCCCCAGCCACGTGCACCGCGCGCAACCCATTCTTCAAAGTCCGCCGGCGAGCCGCGATTGGCGAGCTGGCCATTGATCGAGGAGCCGCCACCGAGAATGCGTGCCTGCTCATATTTGCGCAGGGGTGGCGGGCTTTCCGTCGGATTGTTGTGCGACACCACCTCGGTGCGCACCTTCAAATTGGTCCAGTGGTAGCGTGGATCGAAGTAGGCGGTGCCGGGATAGCTGTCGAGCACCTCCGGCGGCACGCGGCCGTGCGGAGTGTCCTGACCGGCTTCGAGCAACAGGACCTCGCACGTGCTCCTGGCCGACAGGCGGTTGGCGAGCACTGATCCGGCCGAGCCGCCGCCGACGATGATAAAGTCGTAGATCATGCATCCCCCGTGCTGCTCGCGCGCATCACAACGCTCACCGCCGGTGCCGCGGCGAACCCGATCTGGTGTCGCTCGCTGGTTCGCACACAGCGCGCGAGACCCCGACGTGGCGACGGCGCCTGCACGGCGCCGACGGGCCGCGTCCTGTTGTAGCGAGGTCGGGCGCCATTCGAAAGGTAGGTTGCTCGCGCTGCCTCCCGAGAGGTGCCGCCGGGCGCCCGGGGCCTCCCGGGCCATGGGCGTCGTTGCCGTTGGCGGAGCGCCCGCCTGAGACGTTTCGTGTTCGGCGGCAGCGGGGGCTGGCCCGCCGGCATGGATGGGGCGCACCGGCCGGGCGCACGGGTCCGCCACGGCAAGATGCCGCCGCGCGCGAACCCCCGGCCGGTCGCGCCGTGGTTGAGCTGCGCCAAAGCGGCCGGGATGTTGAGCCCCACCCACGCAGGCCGCGAGCGCGCGGCGGCCAGCGTGCCAGTCTGGCAGTCTAGCAGTTGCGCACTTGACAGGTTGGCCTCCATGCTGCTGCCCTCCAGGCCCCGCCGTCCACAGCCGCCCGACCCCATGACCAAGCCGCTGCTCTTCACACCGCTCAGGATCAAGGACGTCACCTTCAAGAACCGCGTCGTGATCGCGCCGATGGCGACCTATGCCGCCGTCGAGGGGATCGCCCAGGACTTCCATTTCGCCCACTGGGGCCGGCTGGTGCTGGGCGGGGCCGGCTGCCTTTTCGTGGAGGCCACAGCCGTTACCGATCAGGGCCGCATTACCAATGGCGATCTCGGTTTGTGGTCTGCGGCGCACGTGCCCCCTCTCAGGCGCATCGCCGCCTTCATGAAGGGGCGCGGCGTTGTTCCCGGTATTCAGATCGCGCACGCGGGACGCAAGGGGTCCATGCAACGGCCCTGGCACGGCAACGGAGCCCTGACGGCTCAAGATTTGGCGCGGGGCGACAAGACCTGGGAGATCGTTGCGCCGACCGCCCAGCCGATGGCCGACGGCCACATCGTGCCGCGCCAGCTGTCCATCTCCGACTTGGACGCGCTCAAGAGAGGCTGGGCCGACGCCGCCGAGCGGGCATTGGAAGCCGGCTTCGAGGTGCTCGAAATCCACAATGCCCACGGCTACCTGATGCATCAGTTTCTCTCACCTCTCTGCAATACGCGCAGCGATGGCTACGGCGGTGATTTTGCCGGCCGCACGCGCTTTCCCCTGGAGGTTGCCGAGGCCGTGCGCGCCGCCTGGCCCAAGAGCAAGCCCTTGTTCTTGCGCGTCTCGGCGGTCGACGGCAGCGAGGGCGGCTGGGACCTGGAAGATACCGTGGCCTACGCCAAGGAACTCAAGGCGCGAGGCATCGACGTCGTCGACTGTTCATCGGGTGGCCTTTACGGCTCGGCTACCGCCGCGCGCGTCAAGCGGACGTGGGGGTTTCAGGTGCCGTTCGCCGAGCGCGTGCGCCGGGAGGCCGGCGTCATGTCGATGGCGGTGGGCTTGATTGTTGATCCGCATTTCGCCGAGCACATCCTGCGCCAGGAACGTGCCGACCTTATCGCCATCGGGCGCGAGGCTCTCGTCAATCCGTGTTGGCCCCAGATGGCGGAAATTGCGCTCGGGCGCAAGCCCGTCGACGCCATGGACGATTGGCCGGTTGAGTACGGTTGGTGGCTGAAGCATCGCGAGTGGGCGATCGAGCGCATTCGCGCCGAGGCGGTGGTAGGCTCAAGCAAGGATCTGAAGGAGATGCGGCCATGAAGCTGATGATGTTTGAAAAAGGCAGTGGTGCGGCCCTCGGCTTGGCGGAGAACGGTGCCGTTGTCGATCTTGCCGCCGCCGACGCTACCCTGCCAAAGGATCTACACGGGCTGATGCTGGCTGGAACCCGGGCGCTGACGGCGGCCAAGGCCGCAGCCGCGAGCATCCCCGCTTCGGCCAGGCTGCCGCTCGATACGGTGAAGCCTTTGCTGCCGATCCATCCCGCGGCAAAAGTCATTTGCGTTGGGCTTAACTATGCGCTGCACGCAAAAGAAGGCGGACACGCGATTCCCACCTACCCGTCGTTCTTCCTGCGCGTGTTCAGCTCACTGTTGCCGGCGGCGCAACCGGTGGTCCGCCCGAAGCTGTCGGCCCAGCTCGATTATGAGTGTGAACTTGCGATCGTGATCGGCAAAAAGGGCCGTCATATTGCCGAGGCCGGGGCCTTGGAGCACGTGTTTGGCTATACGCTCTTCAACGACGTCTCGGTGCGCGACTTCCAGCGCAAGAGCTCGCAATGGACGGCCGGCAAGAATTTCGACGCCACGGGTCCCTTGGGACCTTGGGTCGTGACCCCCGACGAGTTGCCACCAGGCGCTTCCGGCCTGCGCATTATGACGCGCGTCAATGGCGAGATCATGCAGGATTCCAACACCTCCGATATGATCTTCTCCAGCGCGCGCATCATCGCACTGCTGTCGGAGTTCATGACGCTGGAGCCGGGCGATGTGATCGCCACCGGCACCCCCTCGGGGGTGGCGCATGCGCGCAAGCCGCCGACCTGGCTCAGGGCTGGCGACAAGGTAGAAGTCGAAGTGGAAAGGATCGGTGTGCTGGCCAACCCCATTGTCGATGAGCAGTGAGGCGGCGGTCAGCCGGCCGACTGGTTGACCACCGGCTTGGCGACGGACGCCCGCACCACCGGGATATCGGCGTCGGCGAGCGCGGGCATACGCCGCTTGCGCGCCAATGCCTTTTCGATGAAGGGCGCCAGCTCTTCCGCCTTGCGGCGGTCGCGTTCGGGGCTTTTGGCAGCGAACTCGTGCAAGACCTCGCGCGCCAAGAGCTCGAGGGACTCGCAGATATGCGCGTGCTTGTTGCGCCCAGCCTGCTGCAGCAAGATGATTTGGTCGATGCCGGCGGTTTCGAAGGAGCGCACGTGCTCGCGAAATTCGGCCGGTGTGCCGATACCGCGCGAGCGTTGAAAGGCACTGGCCAGGCTCTCTGCGCCGGCTACCGTGGCCGCCAGCGCGCCGCTGCCGCGCTCCGCTTGAAACTCTTCGAACAACCGCGACCGGCCGGGCACCGTGTCCTTGGCGACGAGCGCGGAAATTGCGTAGCGGAAGAACTCAAAGCCTTCCTGGCCGCGTCGGGCGGCCTCGCCCGAATCGGCGTGCAGCGAAAAAGCCGACACCATGGCGATGTTGGCGTTCACGCTATGGCCTAGGGGCACGCACTGATCGCTCTTGATAATGTCGTAGTAAATGCTGCTCCAGGTACGCGCTTCGGCCTCGTCAATGAAGGAAAAGGCAAGCGCACCCAGACCATTGCTCGCCGCCACCTTGATGGTGTCGCGATTGGTGCAGGCCATCCACATGGGCGGATGCGGCTTTTGCGTCGGCTTGGGGAGCACGTTGCGGCAGGGCATCTTGAACGAACGGCCCTCGAAGCCTGGATAAGGGGTCATCACCAGCATGTTGGCGATTTGCTCGGCCGCCTCGAGCGACATGGCCCGTTTCTCCTTGGCGGGGATGTTGAAGCCACCGAGTTCGAGCCGGGTGGCACCCTCGCCGATGCCCAATTCCGCGCGCCCGTTGGAGATGAGATCAAGCATGGCGATGGCTTCGGCGGTGCGTGCGGGATGGTTGTAGCTGGCGATCACCTGCCGAATGCCGTGGCCGAGCCTGATGCGCTTGGTGCGCGCGGCGGCGGCGGCCAAAAACACCTCCGATGCCGAGCAGTGCGAGTACTCTTCAAGAAAATGGTGCTCGACGGCCCAGGCGTAGTCGATGCCCAGCCGGTCGGCGAGTTCGACCTGGAGCAGGGCATCCTGCACGAGTTGGCGTTCGTCATCGGGACCCCACGGTTTGGGCAGCTGCAGCTCGTAGAAAATCCCGAATTTCATGCGGTTTTCTCGTACTAATGGCCAGATCCCAATCGTGTTGCCAGAACCCTAAGCAGGATCGCGCCGCTTGCCAACAACAGCGCGCCCGGCAAGCCGCTCCAGCCGATCGCAGGCCATCTGCCTCGCCGGCGTCCGCTGCCACGCTGGCGGCGCTGCCAGCACACAGATGAGCGCCGAGGGTCCCAGGCGCGGCGCCGGGTCGAGGAACGCTGCCGCCAACGCGCCGTTGGGGCGCGGCTTGCCGTCAACTCCCCTTCGCGCGCTCCGGATAGCTGCGCGCCATGCCGGCGCGCACGTCCTGCTGGATGCCGTACTGCGGGAAGGGATAGCGAAAGCCGTTCTGCGCCAGCGCCTCCATACCGGCGATGGCCTTGGGCAAAAATTCCGGCGGCAGCGCCATCAGCATCTCCTCATCGAGCACGCCGCCATAGCGGCGCTCGGCGAAACAGGGGATCGACAGCGAGGGCTGTCGCAACTTGAGCGCGCGCCCCCAACTGTCCGCGCAGGCGCTCTCGCCCACCACCCCCCACTCGAAGTTCTTGTAGCCCGACCACTGCAGGCCGTTGATGAAGTACATCATCGCACCCGGCGTGGCGTAGAACAGGGCGATATCGGGTTGATCAAGCCGGCCCGACGCCAACGGCGCCACCGCCAACGCTTGATAGGTCCCATCCTCAACGCAGTGCATCGCCGCCTGGTGCGCGGCGGCGTCCTCGGGGGTTGCGAACCAAACGCCGCTCATGTGGCGGCCCGATCGCCACGCCGCATCCTTGGCGCCACCAAGTCCGACCACCGCGCGGCACTGCGCGCCCACCAGATCCTCAGCGGTAACCCCGACCGTCCAACCCAAGCGCGCTGCCTGCGCCACCACCTGGTCAAGGGTATGCACGTTGGTGGGTCGCCGAATCCGAGGTATTGCCTCCATCTCGGCGCGGTCGGCGAACAGCTTCATGGCAAAGGGGAAGCACCGCAGGCGCAGAAGGCTCGCAAGCCTGGCGGCAGTATCGGCGATGGCGTCCGGCATGACACGGGCTCCGCAGCGAACGAAAGGCTTCGCCCCGTTGTAGCCGGTTGCGGGGCGATGGCGCCAGCCCGCGGGGGCCAAACCGCCCCCGCCGAGCATGACCCCCCAACGCAGCGCGACTGGTGAGCAGCACGCGCGCGGGGGTGCCTGTCTATTCCGTGGAGGCGCTGCGCGGATGCTTGGAGCGAACCGGACGGCGAGGCTTTTCCGGTGGCTGATCATCATCCCCGAACAGGCTGAAGAAGCCACCGCCCGAGCCGGTTGGATTGCTGCTGGAGGCGCTGCTGTAACCGCTCGATTTTCCGGCCGGAGGGCTGTAGCCCGCAACCGATGTGAAGCGGTCCCAGGTCACCGTCACCTTGGTGCCCACCGGCACGCGTGGATAAAGGTCGAGCACATCCTGATTGTACATGCGGATGCAGCCCTTCGACACCGCCGTACCAATCGTCCAGGGGGCGTCGGTGCCGTGAATGCGATAGGTGCTGGAGCCCAAGTACAGGGCGCGCACCCCCAAGGGGTTCATCGGGTGGCCACCCGGCACCCAGCGCGGCAAGCGCGGATTTTCGGCCACCATGGTCGGGGTGGGCGTCCAGGATGGGTTGACGCGCTTGTCGGACACGCTGGTCACACCCTGCCAGCGGCTCTGCTCGCGCGGGATCGCGATCGGGTAGCTGAACGCCTGGCCGGGTTGCGTGATATAGTACAGGCGACGATCACCGAAACTGACAATGATCTGCCCCTTGCCATACTGCGGGCTGAAGCTCACAACTTCGCGACCACTGCCGCCCACCGTGCTGCCGCCACCCCAATCCCAGAAGAGTTGGGCAGACGCCGGGGCGATCTGCAACCCGGTCGTGACCGCCATGGCCCCCGCCGCGATGGCACTGCGGCAAAGCAAGCGTAAAATGCGCATCGTCTCAGGCTCCCGTGTTCTTTTTGCCTGTCCCTCTCGTCACGGCGGACGATCTTGCCTCGGCCCAGGTGAACAGCGCCTTAGCAAAGTTCGAATTGATCGCCATCGGCTCCGTGGCCTGGAGCCCATCGACAGGTGCCCGCAATCCTTGGGACCCCGTCCCAAGCGCCTCGCCCCGCTCGACGCAGGGCGGAGTGTGGCGCTGCAAGACCCAGGATGCAACCCTTGGGACATAGTCCAAGGTATTGAAAAGCAACGATCGCGGCAGCATTGTGCGATTTGGGCCACATGGGAGAAACTGTGCACACTGGTGTCCGCCCCTTCCTTGGCACCGACCACGTCTGGCCTGCGCAAATGATCGCACGCGCCGCGAGAGCGAGGAACCATCGCCGATCTGCTTGGTGCCTGCTCCCGGCGCCTGCCCCGAGGCGCGTTGCAATCCTGTGCGCCCTGATGGGCGCGCTGGTGTTTGCCGTCCTCGCACCAGCCTCGTGGGGCTTGGAGCCGCAGGCCGCTCCGGAGGCCGCAACGGGGTGGTATGGGCAAGGCGTCGTCAGGGCCAAGCGTCACATGCTGGTGACGGCAAATCCCTATGCGACCGAGGCGGGACTTGAGGTCTTGCGGCAGGGCGGCAGCGCCGCCGACGCGGCGGTGGCCGTGCAGCTCGTCTTGAACTTGGTGGAGCCCCAGTCCTCCGGGCTCGGCGGCGGCGCCTTTCTCCTCTACTGGGATGCCGCGCGGCAACGGCTTGAGGCGCTGGATGGGCGCGAGACCGCGCCGGCCGCAGCCGATCCGGGGCAATTTTTGGACGCCGGCCGTCCGCGCCCATTCGATGCGGCCGTCTTTGGTGGGCTCAGCGTCGGCGTGCCCGGTACGTTGCGCGTCTTGGAACGCATGCACAAAGAGCATGGCCGCCTGCCGTGGGCCAGCGTGCTCGCACCGGCCATTCGGTTGGCCAGCGACGGCTTCAGGGTCTCCTCGCGCCTGCACCTCCTGCTGCGCTGGTACGGAGCAGCGAACTTCGCGCCCGCGGCACGCCGCTACTTCTTTGACGCCACCGATAGCGCAAGGCCCGCCGGTTACCTTTTGAAGAACCCTCAGTTTGCGACGACGCTCAAGGCCATTGCCGAGGCTGGCGCGCAGGCGTTTTATGCCGGCGCCGTGGCCGAGGCCATCGTCGCTGCCGTCAACGGCGCGCCCAACCACCAGGGCACCATGACCTTGGCCGATTTGGCCGGCTATCGTGCCCTGGAACGCGAACCCCTCTGTGTGACCTATCGGGCCTATCGGGTTTGCGGCATGCCGCCGCCATCCTCTGGCGGCTTGGCGATTGCACAGATCCTGAAATTGATCGAGCCGTTCGAGATCGGCAAGACGCCCGCCGATGCCATGAACGCCGGGGCACTCCATCGCATCGCCGAAGCCGAGAAACTCGCCTTCGCCGACCGGGACCACTACATCGCCGATCCCGCCTTCGTCTCCCCGCCCCTGGGCTTGCTCGACGCGGCTTATCTCGAAGGCCGGCGCGGCCTCATCGAGGCGCTGACGGCGATGCCGCGGCCGCGCCCGGGTACCCCGCAAAAGCAGAGCCGTGCCCTCGGCGCGGACGCAACCGTCGAGGCAGCCGGCACTAGCCATTTCACGATCGTCGATGAGGCGGGCAATGTCGTCGCCATGACCAGCACTATCGAAGCCGGGTTCGGTTCGCGGTTGTGGGCGGCAGGGTTCCTGCTCAACAATGAGCTCACGGATTTCGCTTTCCGGCCCGTCGACGGCACCGGCAAACCCCTCGCCAATGCACTTGCCCCGGGAAAACGTCCGCGCAGCTCGATGGCGCCGACCATCGTCTTCGACGCAACCGGCAAGCCGTGGGCCGCGCTCGGTTCGCCCGGCGGGTCGCGCATTATCCTTTACGTCGTCAAGGCCCTGGTCGGTCTGATAGACTGGAAGCTCGATGCCCAAACCGCAACCGCGCTCATGAACTTCGGCAGCCGCGGCGGCGCCTTCGAAATCGAAATTGACCAGCCATCGGCGATCTGGCATGCGCTCAAAATGAAGCCTTACGGACACCTCATAAGCGCCGATCTTCTGACCTCGGGCACGCACCTCATCGTGTGGCGCGCCAACGGCCTGCTCGAAGGCGGGGCCGACCCGCGCCGCGAGGGTCTGGCCCTCGGGGATTGATCGCCCGCCGGCCGACAAGAGCGCCCGCCATGCACCAGTGCAGGTCATGCCAACAGCAGTGATTACGGTTGTCGGCGCCGGTATCACCGGCCTTTGGCAGGCCCTGACGCTGGCGCAGCGGGGCCACCGCGTGCGCCTAATCGAGCGGGCGGCGACGCCCTTCGCCGGCGCGGCCAGTAGCTTTGCGGGCGCTATGCTTGCTCCCTATTGCGAAACGGAGACGGCCGCTCCCGTCGTGCTTGATCTCGGCCTCAAATCGCTCGCCCTTTGGCGGCAGACTTTCCCGGCGACCGTCGTGAACGGCACTGTTGTGCTGGCGGGCGCGCGCGACAAGGGTGAACTTGCGCACTACGCGCGCCTGACCCAGGGCCACCGTCGCCTCGACGGCCCCGCCATCGCCACGCTGGAGCCGGATCTGGCCCAGCGCTTCGAGCAGGGCTTGTTTTATGCCGAGGAAGGCCACGTCGAGCCGCTGGCGGCCATGCGCTTTCTGCTTGAGGACGGCCAACGCAGCGGTGTTGAGGTTGTTTTCGGGCAGGATTGGCGCCCGGACACCGGCGCGGCTTCAGACCTTGTCGTCGACTGCCGCGGCCTGGCTGCCCGGTGCGAGCTTGCCGGCTTGCGCGGGGTTCGCGGCGAGCGCCTGATCGTGCGTTCGCGCGAGGTCGCGCTCAACCGGCCGGTGCGCCTCCTGCATCCGCGACACCCCCTTTACGTCGTCCCCTGGGGAAGGGGTGTGCACATGCTGGGTGCGACGGTGATCGAAAGCGACGACGCGGGACCCATCACCGTGCGCTCGGCGCTCGAGCTTCTGGGCACGGCCTACGCGCTGCACCCCGCCTTCGGCGAGGCGGAGATCCTGGAAGCTGGTGCGGGCGTGCGTCCGGCGCTGCCCGACAACCTGCCGAAGATCGTGGTGCGGGGGAGGACCGTTTACGTCAATGGCCTCTTCCGACACGGCTTCTTGCTGGCGCCGGTGCTGTCCGTCTTGGTGGCCGACTATTTGGCAAACGGTGCCGTCGATCCCCGTGTCTTTGCGATCGAATAGCCACAGGTGAACGGCCGGGCGCCGTTCGACGGTGTCACAAAGTCGCCAACTCTGCCCTTAAAGGGGGCCCTTTGCTTGCATCGTCGCGGCGCCGGGCGCCGTTGCCTTTCGCCTGCGCGTAAGGGGCTGGCCGCAGCGCATCGCCCCAAAGCTCCGTAAGCTCCCTTGAAAAATCCGCGCTTTTTTTCTGCGGCAAAGGTCACGCTTAAAGCGCGGCCCAGGCAGGAGCGCAACGGCGACATCGGCCGGCCCCGGTTGTCGGCAGCGCTTGGCAGGAGCCTATTGATCGGCTCGCGGATTTAACGTTCCATTCACGCCACGATTCGGCCGTCGCGCTGGGGTTAGTCGAGCGCAGTGCGGGTCATTGCGTTCGATCTTCTCGTGTGTCACCTCGCGGGTGAGGAGGATGTGTCACGCCGATGTTCGCTTGGCGCAAGAAGACCGAGGGTTTCGAGTGGCACGAGTACATCCGCACGGCCGTGCGCCAGCGACGCCAGCAACGCCATGATCGCATGGTTGAGGCACGGCGCGCCGCCGGCCAGCAAGTCCAGGCCGCCGGCGTCGCTTTGGTTGCCGGGTCTCGGGCCGCGGGCGTGGCGGCAAAGGAAGGCGCCAAGGCCAGCTTCGGGGCCGCCGGGCTATTTGCTGGTGGCCTATTCAGCGTGCTCGTGGCCCTCAGCAAGCTTGCCGGCCGTGCCATACAGATCGCTGCCCGGCCGCTCATTGCCGCGCTGGCGCGACCCGCGATCGGCGCGCCCGTGGCCTTTGCGGGCGGCCTCATGCTTGGCGCCGGGCTCGGCCGCGCCCGGGTGATAGGTCTCGATGGCGAAGTCTACCTCACGCTTCTCATCGCCGGCCTCCTGTTGGTTGCCAGCCTGCCGCTGCTGTCGGCGCTCACGGGCTTGCGCCTGCCCCGGCTCGCAGGCACGGCGCTTTCACCGGCGGCGATGGCGATTGCCATTGTCCTCCTGGCCGCGGCCGGGGCGGCGGCGTGGTACGCCAAGGGTGGTCGCCTCGCGGTTCCCAATATTGCGGCCAACCTACCATTGATCGCGGGTACCCGACCGCTCGAAGGGCGCGCCTACGCCGTGAGCGGCGACAGCTTGCACATCGGCGGCACCACGGTGCGGCTCTCGGGCATCGAGGCGCCGGAGCAGGATCAAAGGTGTGGCACCGGCAACCGGCGTTGGCGCTGCGGTGCGGCGGCGAGCGAAGCGCTCTCGCGTCTCGTCAACGGGCGCATCGTGAGTTGCGCCCTGTCGGGCAATGACGGCAAAGGGCGGCCGCTGGCAAGCTGCACGGCAGGCAGGACGGAGATCAACGCCGAGCTCGTGCGGCGCGGCCACGTGTTTGCCGAAACCGGCCTGTTTGCACGTTACGCGTCCCTCGAAAACGAGGCGCGCGCAGCCAAGGCCGGCCTGTGGGCGGGCGGAGATGTCGAGCGTCCTGCCGACTACCGCGCCCGCCAGAAGCGTCCCGGCGTCTAAGGGCCCGCAACCGGTCCCCCCCTTTTGGCGCCGCCTGCCGCCCCCACCCGGTCAGCGCTGGAACCGGTGGCGCGCGGCCCGAGTTAGGCGTTTTTGCAGCTCGGAGCCGCTATGACCAGCCAAGACACTAACACCAAGCCGGCTGCGGTCGCCCCCGAGGTCAGGCGCCAGCGGGCCAGTAACGTTGTGCCAATGCTCGTTGTGTTGTTTGCGGTGCTTTGCGCGGTCGCGCTGTTTGTTTTGGATCGCGACAGCGGTGCGCCGGCGCCGCAACCCAACTATCGGGCCGATGCACCGCCCGCGCCGCAGCCTGCCCCGCCGCAGTAGCGGGCGGCCTCGGCCTCCTCAGTCCATCGCCTTGCCGATCTCCTCGGTCATTTTCTTGGCATCGCCGAGCAGCATCATGGTGTTGTCGCGATAGAACAGAGGATTGTCGATCCCGGCGTAGCCGGAAGCCAACGAGCGCTTGCTGAACATGACGGTGCCTGCCTTCCAGACCTGAAGCACGGGCATGCCATAGATTGGCGAGGATTTGTCCTCTTCGGCCGCCGGATTGGTCACGTCATTGGCGCCGATCACGTAGGCGACGTCGGCTTGCGCGAACTGGTTGTTGATATCTTCCAGCTCAAACACTTCGTCGTAGGGAACGTTGGCCTCGGCGAGAAGCACATTCATGTGTCCCGGCATGCGTCCGGCGACGGGATGGATGGCATATTTGACCTCCACGCCGGCCTCCTTGAGATGATCGGCCATTTCGCGCAGGGCGTGCTGGGCCTGCGCCACCGCCATGCCGTAGCCCGGCACGATGATCACTTTGCCAGAATTTTTGAGTAGGAACGCGGCGTCTTCGGCGGAACCGATTTTCACCGGCTTTTGCTCGGCGCCGGCGGCGGGTCCCGCCGTCTCGCCACCGAATCCGCCAAGGATGACGGAGACGAACGAGCGGTTCATGCCTTTGCACATGATGTAGGACAGGATGGCTCCCGAGGAGCCGACCAGGGCCCCCGTCACGATCAGTGCGATGTTGCCGAGCGTAAAGCCGATGCCGGCGGCGGCCCAGCCGGAGTAGGAGTTGAGCATCGAGATGACAACCGGCATATCCGCGCCGCCGATCGGCACAATGATAAGGACGCCGAACAGCAGCGCCGCCGCGGTAATGGCCCAGAACAAGACGGGATCGCCACCCGAGCGGCAGAACCAAAAGATCAGCAGCACCAGAAGTACGGCCAAGCCGGCATTGATGAGGTGTCGGGCCGGCAGGATGATCGGCTTGCCGGACATGCGTCCGGACAACTTGGCGAAGGCGATAACCGATCCCGTAAAGGTGACGGCGCCGATGGCGACGCCGAGCGACATCTCGAGTAGGCTGGCAGCGGCGATGTTGCGCGGATGCCCGATGCCGAAGGCTTCCGGTGCGTAGAGCGCCCCTGCCGCAACGAAGACTGCGGCAAGACCAACGAGCGAGTGGAAGGCGGCGACCAGCTCGGGCATCGACGTCATGGGGATGCGCCGGGCGATGGTGGCGCCGATGCCGCCGCCGATGCCGAGGCCGCCGACGATCAGCGCCCAAGTGAGCGGCGAGGTGTCGCTGAGTTGGCCCAGCGTGGTCAGCACGGCGATCGTCATGCCGACCATGCCGTACCTGTTGCCGCGGCGCGAGCTCTCCGGACTCGACAAGCCCCGAAGTGCCATGATGAACAGCACGCCTGCGGCCAGGTAGAGCAAGGCGACAAGATTTGGATGCATAGCCCGCCCCCTCAGCGCGTCAGCGCTTCGGCTCCCTCTTCTTGTACATGCCGAGCATGCGCTGGGTGACGAGAAAGCCGCCAAAAATGTTGACCGCCGCCATCGTCAGGGCCAGGAAGCCGAATGTCTTGGCGAGCCCGCTACCGGCCGCGATCAGTGGCACGCCTACGGCGAGCAGCGCGCCCACCACGATCACCGAGGAAATGGCGTTTGTCACCGACATCAAGGGCGTGTGCAGCGCCGGCGTCACGCTCCACACCACGTAGTAGCCAACGAAAATGGCGATGACGAACACCATGAATTGATAGATGAAGGGGCTAACATCTGCGCCGCCGACGGCCATGGCAGGCGCGGGGAAAAGGGCCAACGGCAAGGCCAGCGCGCCGAGGCCTGCGCGATGAGCGCGGGCCCTGCGCGAGGGGCAGCGATGGAGGCGCTTGGCCTCGTCGGCAAGCCGCGGGACGCAGGCGATCGGGGGCCCAGCAAGCGCGCGCGTCATCTCATGCCCCTTGCTGCTGCAGGCTCGGGTGGACAATTCGGCCATCTTTGGCCACCAAGGTGCCTTTGATGATCTCGTCGTCCCAGTTCACCTTCAGCACCTTTTCCTTCTTGTCGAACATGGTCTCGAGAAACGCGAGCAAATTCTTGGCATAGAGGGCCGACGCGTTGACGGGCACTTCGCCCGCCAGATTGAGCGGGCCGGCGATCGACACGCCCTTGTGCTCGACCACCTTGTCGGGCTGGGTCAGTTCGGTATTGCCGCCGCGCTCGGCGGCCAGGTCGACGATCACAGAACCCGGCTTCATGCTTTCGATCATGGCCGCGGATATCAGTTTGGGCGCAGGCCGGCCGGGGATGAGGGCCGTGGTAATGACGATGTCTTGGCCCTTGATGTGATTGGCGATCAGTTCGGCCTGCTTCTTCTGGTATTCGGGCGACATCGGCTTGGCATAGCCGGCGGCGGTTTGCGCTTGCTTGAATTCCTCATCCTCGACGGCGATGAACTTGGCGCCGAGCGAGGCGACCTGTTCCTTGGTGGCGGGGCGCACGTCGGTCGCCGAGACGATGGCACCAAGCCGCCGTGCGGTGGCGATCGCCTGCAATCCGGCCACGCCGACGCCCATGATAAACGCCTTGGCGGCGGGTACCGTGCCCGCGGCCGTCATCATCATCGGCATGGCTTGGCCAAACATGGCCGCGGCGTCGACCACGGCCTTATAGCCAGCGAGGTTGGCCTGGCTCGACAGCACGTCCATCGACTGGGCCCGCGTGATGCGCGGCATGAATTCCATGGACATCAGCGCCGCACCGGCGCCCGCCAAGGCCTCGAGGCCGGGGCGATCGTCAAAGGGCGCCAACATGGCGGCGACGATGGCGCCGCGCTTTAGGGCTCCGACTTCGGCGAGCGATGGTCGCCGCACCTTGAGCAGAATGTCGGCCCCCTCGAGCGTGCCGGCGGCGTCTGCATTGATGGTCGCACCCGCCGCCTTGAGCGCCTCGTCGGAGAACCGTGAACGCGACCCAGCGCCCTGCTGTACCCTGACGCTGGCACCCAGCCCCGTCAGCTTCTTTACGGTCTCCGGCGACACCGCCACGCGAGGCTCGTCCTCTCCCTCCGCAGTGACGGCGATCGTGACCATGAGGCTATCCCCACGACGCGACGGGAGTTGCCCCGCCCATTGAAAAGCAAGCAAGATGCTGCCGACTAAGGCACCAGATAAAACAGCATGAACAGGAGCAGCAGCGCCACCCCGACGATCAGGGCGACCGTGGCCCTGAGAAAGCCGGAGTAGGTCCGCAAATGCTCGGGATAGTCCATGGCGGGGTGACCGCCGGAAGGGTCGACAGCCATAGGTGGTCTCTCGCTCTCATGATGACGCCGCGGTCTTGGTATCCGAAGCCTCGCCGTGCATCAAGTCTTGCTCGGGCTATTGCTCGCCTGGCCCTGCGCGTAGGCGTCACCGCGGCGGGCTTGGGTTGTCTCCCGCCGCCGGCGATGCGGGGCTGGTGCCCCCGCGCAGGGCTGGGGCTACCGCCTTCTCTCCGTTGGGCGGGCATGCTTCAATGCGCGCAAGCCAATAGGCACGGCCACGGCAATACGCGGCAATAACCGCAGAGGAGGAACTCCATGGATCTCGGCATGACGGCAAAGGTGAAACCGCTGGTCGAAAAGGTCCGCGCCATGGTGCGTGATGAGATCGTGCCGCTGGAGGCCGAATACGAGGCCGAGGTCGCCAAGGGCGACCGTTGGACCTACACCAAACGCCAGGAGGAGATCCGCGAAGGCCTCAAGGCCAAGGCGCACGAGCGCGGTCTGTGGAATTTTTGGCTGACGGCGAGTGACAAGGGCTACGGGTTGACCACGGTCGAATATGCCTATCTTGCCGAGGAGATGGGCTGGTCGCGGCTGGCGCCCGAGACCTTCAACTGTTCCGCCCCCGATACCGGCAACATGGAGGTGATCGAGCGTTACGGTACCCCGGCGCAGAAGGAGAAATGGCTGGCGCCCTTGCTGGAGGGCAAAATTCGTTCCGCCTACATCATGACCGAGCCGAACGTTGCCTCGTCGGATGCCACCAATCTGGCGCTGGATGCCAAGCTCGAAGGCGACGAATGGGTCCTGAACGGCGAGAAGTGGTTCGCCTCCGGGGCCGGCGACCCGCGCTGCAAGATCTACATTGTCATGGTTTGCACCGATCCGACGGCGGACAAGCACAAGCGACACTCACAGATCTTCGTGCCGGCGGGAACGCCGGGGGTGGAGATCCTGCGCCCTATGAAGGTCTACGGCGACGACGATGCGCCGCACGGTCACATGCACATCCGCTTCAAGAACGTGCGCATACCCAAGGAGAACCTGATCCTTGGCCGTGGACGCGGCTTCGAGGTATCGCAGGGCCGCTTGGGCCCGGGTCGCATCCACCATTGTATGCGGGCGATCGGCCAGGCCGAACGAGCGCTGGAGCTCTTGTGCAAGCGCTCATTGTCGCGCGAAGCGTTCGGCAAACCGTTGGCCCAGCTCGGCGCCAACTACGACATCATTGCCGAGAGCCGCATGAAGATCGAGATGGCGCGCCTACTTTGTCTCAAGGCGGCTTACATGATGGACACGGTTGGTCAGCGCGACGCATCACCGTGGATTTCCCAGATCAAAGTCATCGCGCCGCGTATCGCCTTGGAGATCACCGACGAGGCTGTGCAAATGCATGGCGCGATGGGGATCACGCAGGATACGCCGTTGGCCCACATGTGGACGCATCTGCGCACGCTGCGACTGGCCGATGGTCCCGACGCCGTGCATCGCCGTCAGGTCGCCCGTGCCGAATTGCGCCGCTATACGAACCAGAAGATTTGAGGTCGCTTGCCATGCGCGCCGTCGCGCCGCCGTCCGAGCCGGGCCGCCGGCCTTCCTCTGCTGCCAGGGCGAGGCCTGTCTTCGAGCTCGCCGCGGCGCCAACCTCGGGGTGCAAGGCTTGGGCGCGAAGCAACCCGCCGGCCTGGCCCGTGGCCAGCGCTGCGGGTTTGCTTGCCACTGCCGTCCTGCGGCCGTTGCTTCCATGGCCGCCGGCTTCCGGCGGCCGGCGCCGCCATTTCGTCGCGGAGGCCCACGCATGACAGCCTTGGCGCATCAGGCCGCCCAGCTCGATACCGAGACACTAGCGCGGTACCTCGAGAACCGGCTGCCGGACTTCAAAGGGCCGGTCACGGCCGAAAAGACGCTGACGGGCCAATCCAATCCGACCTTCGTGCTGACAAGCCCGAGCGGGCGCTACGTGCTGCGCAAGAAGCCGCCCGGGCAACTCTTGAAGAGCGCGCACGCCGTCGACCGCGAGTATCGCGTTATGAAGGCGCTGCAGGACACCGACGTGCCCGTGCCGCGCATGCTGATTTTATGCGAGGACGACAGCGTGCTGGGCACCGCCTTCTTCGTCATGGCGTTTGTCCACGGCATCGTCTTTTGGGATCCATCTCTGCCCGAGCTCGACAAGGCGCAGCGCGCCGAGGTTTATGACCAGCAGAACAAGGCGCTGGCGGCCTTGCATTTGGTCGAGCCCGCCCGGGTCGGGCTCGCCGATTTCGGCAAGGCGGGCAGCTACTTCGCTCGCCAACGCGACCGCTGGACCAAGCAATACCGAGCCTCGGAAACCGAGCACTTGCCCGACATGGAGACGTTGATCCGCTGGCTCGAACAGAACGAACCAGCGGACGATGGCCGCGCCTGCCTGGTGCACGGCGACTACCGCATCGACAACATGATCTTCAAGCCGGACGGCTCGGAGCTGATGGCCGTCATCGACTGGGAGCTATCCACGATTGGCCATCCGTTCTCGGATCTCGCCTACCAATGCATGCAATGGCGCTTTCCCAATCATGAGACCATGCGCGGTCTCGCCAACCTCGATCGTCGCGCGCTCGGCATCCCGACGGAAGAGGACTACATTGCCAAGTACTGCGCGCGCGTTGGCATTGCGGGGATCCCGAACTGGAATTTTTACCTCGCCTTTTCCTTCTTCCGCCTCGCCGCCATCGTGCAGGGCGTCAAGAAACGCGGCCTGGAAGGCAATGCGTCCAATCCGGAGAAGGCCTTAAAGTCGGGTGAACGCGTGCCGCTCATGGCAAAAATGGGCGTCGCGGTGATTTGAAGGCACAGCACGGCAGCACCCGTGCGCCGCCTTGGGCTCGCGCTCGCGGGCGCACCGGCCCGGGTCCCAACACGGCTCCGTCCGCGCTCACTGCGCGCGCGCGGCCAACGCAGACATTGTCGCTCAAGGGCCCTCGCATTGGGCCCGTTGTCGGTCGGCGCCTTGGGTCCTGCGGCACGCAGCATCACTGTCTTGTGCGTTTGCTCGCCCACCAGTGCGGGTAGACTGACACGCAGCCCTCATCTTCAGCAATCCCCTGGTGCACCGATGGTCGATCCCTTCCTGACGCGCATGCGTGATGCGCGCGGCTTCGCCAGCAAGTTGTGGTCTTTGACCCGACCCTATTGGTATGCCGAGGAGCGCCAGGAGATCAGCTTGTTTGGGCTCAGACTGACGCTGCGGGAGGCGTGGATCGCGCGCGGCCTGTTGGCGCTGATCGTGGGCTTGAGCTTCATGATCGTCTACGTATCGAAGCTGCTCAATGCCTGGAACGCGCGCTTCTTCAATGCCCTGCAGGAGAAAAATGCTGACGCCTTCTGGGCCGAGCTGATCTACTGGGTGGTGCTCGTCGCGCTGTTCATTGTCGCATTCGTCTACCGACAATGGCTGACGCAAATGCTGACGGTGCGATGGCGGCGCTGGCTGAGCGAGGTGTATTTCCGCGATTGGCTGACGGACCGGACCTACTATCACATGGAGCTGACGCGGCAGGGCACCGACAATCCCGAGCAACGCATCGAACAGGATTGCGCCTCATTCACCACCCAGACGCTCAGCATCGCCCTTGGGCTGTTGCTGCAAGTGCTGACCTTGATCACCTTTGCCAGCGTGCTGTGGGAGCTATCCGGAAATTTTGCGATCCCGATCTTCGGCGGCGTCGTCATTCCCGGCTACATGATGTGGGTGGCGGTCGCCTACGCCCTGTTGGGCTCGTACGCGACATACCTGATCGGTCGGCCGCTGGTGGCCATAAGCTTCGAGCTGGAGCGTCGCAACGCCGATTTTCGCTATCGCATGGTGCGCATTCGCGAGAACGCGGAAAGCATCGCCCTCTACCGCGGTGAACCCGACGAGCAGCGTTCCCTGCGCACCTCGTTTGCCAGCATCTACGACACCTGGTGGGAATTCATGACGTACAACAAGCGCCTGACCTGGATAACGGCGTTCTATGGTCAGGCGGCGTCGGTCTTTCCCATGATCGTGGCGGCGCCGCAGTACTTCGCCGGGCAGATTAGCCTCGGCGTGCTGACGCAGACGGCCGACGCCTTCGGCCAAGTCCAAGGTGCGCTGTCATGGTTCGTCGATACCTTCGCAACCTTGGCCGGCTGGAAGGCCGTGGTCGACCGCCTTACGACCTTCAGCGAGGCGATGGTCAAGGCCAAGGAAATGGCCAAACGCAATGCCTTCGAGGCGCGCGCCGAGACGGCGCCCGAACTTGTGCTCGAGGACGTCGAAGTCAGGCTGCCGAACGGCAATGTTCTGCTTGGCGACGTCGACGTTACGATCCATCAAGGGGAACGGGTCGTGTTGCAGGGACCCTCTGGCTCCGGCAAGACCACGCTGTTTCGCGTGCTCGCGGGCCTGTGGCCATTTGGGCGGGGTCGGATCAGCTTGCCAAAAGACGCCCGCGTTCTGTTCCTGCCGCAAAGGCCTTACCTGCCCGTCGGCACGCTCAAGGATGTGCTGAGCTACCCCGACATGCCGGAACAGCATGCCGATGAGGCCTGCCGCGAGGTCCTGAAAACTTGCGGCCTGGCAGCGCTAGCGCCGCGTCTGCAAGAGCAGGCCAACTGGTCGCTGATGCTCTCGGGCGGGGAACAGCAACGTCTGGCTTTCGCCCGCGCCCTGCTCTATCAACCGAATTGGTTGTTTCTCGACGAGGCGACGTCCGCGCTCGATGAGGCCGCCGAGGCGCAAATGTATGCCCTCGTGCGCGCTCGGCTCGGGGCTGCGACGGTGATCAGCGTGGCGCACCGGCCAGGCGTTGCCGCCATGCATAAGCGACAGCTCCTGATCGATGCCGGTGGCCGGCGGCTGGTCGGCGCCCCTGTGGAGGCGCGCCCATGACGCGGCGAAAGCGGATCGCCCTCATCGGGCTCGGCATGGCCGTTACGCCGCACGCCAAGAGCCTCATGGATCTCGCGGACAAGGTCGAGGTGGTCCACGCCATCAGCCCCAGCCGGCAGCGGCGGCAGGCGTTCGCCGAGCGCTTCGCCTTTGCCTTGGGCGACAGTCTCGAACCGGTGTTGCAAAACGGCAATGTTGAGATCGCGGCGGTGTTGACGCCGCCCAACACGCACCTCGAGATCGTTACCGCTCTGGCGCGCGCCGGTAAGCATATTCTGCTCGAAAAGCCGTTGGAGGTTGCGAGCGAGCGTGCCGACGAGCTGGTCCGAGTGTGCGCCGATGCCGACGTCACCCTTGGCGTGGTCCTGCAGCATCGTTTCAAGCCGGCGGCGGAACGCGTGGCCGCCATCCTCAAGGCGGGTGGGCTCGGCCAGATTGTCAGCGCATCAGCCTCGATCCGATTGTGGCGTCCACAAAGCTATTACGATGAGCCCGGCCGCGGCAGCCTGGCGCGCGACGGTGGTGGCGTGTTGCTCACTCAGGGCATTCACACACTCGATCTCTTGCTGAGCCTGGCAGGGCCGGTGCTGGAGGTGTGCGGCTATGGCACCACGTCGGCCGTGCATCGCATGGAAACCGAGGACCTCGTCTGTGCCGCTGCACGCTTTGCAAGTGGGGCCGTCGGCGTGATCGAGGCCACCACGGCGGCCTATCCCGGCGCGCCCGAGCGTATCGATCTCGTTGGCACCTTGGGTAGCGCTGCACTCGCCGGCACCGCGCTCGGCGTTGCCTACCAGGATGGACGACGCGAAGAGCTGGCCGCGGATGCCTCCGCCGGCGGGACGGGCGCCGATCCAATGGCGTTCCCGCACGATTATCATCTAGGGGTGTGGCGCGACTTTCTGGCGGCCGTTGACGAACGACGGCCGCCGCGCGTGTCGGGACGCGAGGCGCTGAGAGTGCATCGGTTGATCGATGCGCTGCTTGCGGCGGCCGGCGGCGACGGCAAGGTCAAGGTTTCCCCGACCCCCTGACTTCACGCATTCGTGCAGTGCCGCGTCCTGATCGACGCTTACGCTCGTGCCGACTAGCCGCAACCGGTCGCCCGCGGTGCGTGCGCAAAGGCGCCAGCGGGAGCCCTGCAACCAAACAGCTTGGAGTTGCCCAATGTCTGCGCCAGAAAAGCTCGCCTCCGATATCGTAGGCCTAACCAGCAATCCTGCCATCTCGCGGCGTGGCTTCATGACCGCGACGGCCGCCGCGACCGCGGGCTATACGCTGGCTGCGGGCCCCGTCAGGGCGGAGGTGATCACGACAGACACGACCGGTCTCGTTGCCGAGGATGGGAAGGCGAAGGTGGCCGATGGGGAGATGCCGCTCTACTTCGCCAAACCGTCGGCCGGCCAGAACCCGCCGGTCATCCTGGTCGCCATGGAGATCTTCGGACTGCACCAGTACATCAAGGACGTCACCCGGCGGTTGGCAAAGCTCGGGGCGTTTGCCGTGGCGCCCGACTATTATTTTCGCAAGGGCGATCTCGCCAAGGTAAGCGAGATTGCGCAGCTGATGCCGCTCGTCAACGCCAAACCGGATGCCGAGCTGATCGCCGATCTGGATGCCACCGTCGCCTGGGCCAAGGCACAGGGCGGCGACACCAGCCGGCTCGGCATTATCGGCTACTGCCGCGGTGGGCGCACGGTATGGGTCTACTGTGCGAACAATCCCCTGGTCAGGGCGGGCGTCGCCTTTTATGGCCCGCTGGTCGATCCGGCCGGGCAGAAGGCGATTTGGCCCATGAGCCCGACGGAATTGGCAGCGCAAATGAAGGCGCCCGTGCTCGGTCTTTACGGTCAAGCCGATCAGGGCATCCCGGTGACGCAGGTGGAGGCGATGCGAGCGGCTCTCGAGGCCGCCGGCAAGACGGCGGCTTTCAGGATCTACCCGGAAGCCCCGCACGGCTTCCACGCGGATTATCGAGCGAGCTACCGCAAGGAGGCGGCGGAGGATGCCTGGCGCCAGATGACCGCCTGGTTTAAGCAATACAAGGTCTTGAGCTAGGACATCGCGGCTGGGGTGGCAAAAGCGTGCGAACAATCTTCCGTGCGCATCACCTCCTTGCTAGAGTTGGCGGCAATTGAAGCGAGCCTGACGATAGGCGCGCCAAGGAGGACAGGCATGCAGCTCAAAGTATCGCCAGTGACGCGTGAGGAATGCAGTGCGCAAGAATGGCAGGCGCGCATCGACTTGGCCGCGGCTCATCGCGCCGCCGTGATGCACGGCTTCCACGAGGGCATCTTCAATCACTTGACGCTGACGGTGCCCGGTAAGCCCGACCGCTACTATCAGATTCCTTTTGGGCTGCATTGGTCGGAGGCGAAGGCAAGTTCGTTCATGGAAGTCGGTATCGATGACGGTAAGGTGAAACGCGGCGTCGGCGACGTCGAGCGCTCCTGCTATTGCATTCATGCCCCGATCCACAACAGGGTGCCGCATGCCCGCGCCGTGTTCCACACCCACATGCCCTACGCCAGCGCGCTGACGCGGCTCGAGGACCCGCGCATCAAGGAGATCGGGCAAACCGAGGTCCTGTTGATGGATGCCATTGCCTACGACGACAGCTATATGGGGCCGGCGGTCGAACCGGAGGAAGGCGCACGGCTGGCGCGCATCTTTGGCGACAAGACGATCCTGTTCATGGCCAACCACGGGATCACCACCGTGGGCGAGACGGTGGCGGAGGCCTACGACCGGCTCTATTACGTCGAGCGCGCCGCACAGGTACAAATCTTTGCCATGTGGACCGGCCAGCGGCTAAAGCAACTGCCCGAGCCGGTGGTCGAAAAGACAAGGGGCGGTGGCGGTAATCAAAGTTATGATCCCTCGCCATCGCAACGGCACTTTGACGCCATCAAGCGGTTGCTCGACCGACGCGAGCCGGACTACAAGGATTGACCCTTGCTTGGGCGCAGGGCCTCAAAGAGGCCTCTCGCCGATCCGGCGTTCCAGCGTGGGTATCATCTGCGCGGCGCCTTGCAAGAACGGGTTTACGGCGCGCGCGCGGCGATAGTCATCGAGCGCCGCGCGGTAGTTCTCCTTGGCGATGTGTATGAGACCGCGGCCGGCGAGAGCGCCAAAATGGCGCGGCTCCAGGGCCAGGACCTTGTCGATGTCGGCCAGCGATCGGTCGTACTCGTCGAGCACATAGAGCACGGTTGCCCGCTTGTTCCAACCCTCCGCCCAATCCGGGGCGCGCTCGACGATGGCATCAAGCAGGGGCATTGCCGCCCGTGGGTCCCCCGCCTGCAATAGGGCCAGGATCTTCTGCATCAAGGCGTCAATCTCCGGCCGTCCGGACTGCAGCCACACGCGCCAGATCTCTTCGACGATGGTGTCGCCCTCATCGGCGTCGTCGGTGCTAGCGAGCCTGGTGAAGAGCGCATCGAGACGCACGGCGCGCTTTTCAAGCTCTGCCGGACTAGCCGGCGGCAGGGGCGGCGCCTCGGCGTGCGCCGGCAACAACGCCAGCACCAGCAAAGCCAGCATCCCTAGCAGGCCACACACGCGCATTGCGCCTCCACCTCGAGCTTGCCGCGCGACGGCGCGGGCAAATTGTTGATCGCGCGAGGCTCGACTATACTGGCTACCAGCGCGCCAAGCCACGCCCGCGGCAAAGGAGTGCAACGATGCGAACCCTCGTGCTTGCCAGCTTGCCTCTCATTGTGGCGATGGCCGTCGCCTTCGGCGCCAAGGCGGCGGAAAAGACCATCGTCGTTCTGGGCACGGCCACGCCTGGCGGTGGCTTTCCCGTCTACGGGCAAGCGCTGAGCGAGAGCATCAACGAGACCGACGCGACGCTGGAGGTACGCCCCCAGCATACCGCCGGCAGCGCCGAAAACATTCCGCTGTTGGAGGCAGGCAAACTCGATATCGGCTTGGTGCAGGGCGAGGCGGCCCTGGAGGCGCTCAATGGTCTTGGGCGCCCACGTGCCGACCTGCGCATTATCTTTGCCATGTACGCAACGCCCGGCATGTTTGTCGTGCGCGCCGACAGTCCCTATTACAGCATCGAGGACCTCAGGGGCAGGCCCGTCGCCTTTGGCGCCAAAGGTTCCGGTCTCGTGCTGTTGGCGGGCTATGTGCTCGATGGTCTGGGTTACGATCGCAACCGCGACTTCCAAGCCATTCTGCTCGAGCGCGCCGGCGACGGGCCAGCGCTGGTGGCGAGCGGCAAGGCCGCGGCGCTGTGGGGCGGTGGCAGCGGCTGGCCGGGCTTCACCGCGGTGGCCAAGGCGCCCCCCGGGGCGCGTTTCATCGTGCCCGATGCCGAAGGCATCAAGCGAATTAGGGCCAAGCATCCGTTCCTTGAGACCTTGACCGTGCCGGCCGGCTCGTTCCCAGGCCAAGCCGCGCCGATCGTCTCGGTCGGCTCCTGGAGCTTGATCCTGTCGCGACCCTCGCTCCCCGATGACGTCGCCTATCGGCTGGCTCGCGCGCTCCACAATAGCGAAACGCGGCTGGCCGCGCGGCTGCCGCAGGCGCGTGAGACCACCGCGGCCAATACGGCGAGCGCGGCACGCCGCGAATTGCTGCATCCGGGGACGCTCAGATACCTGCAGGAGGCGGGCTTTCTTCGCTAGGCGAGGTGCCCGCGGGGGTGCGCCGCAAGCCTAGGAGCCCCCCAGCTCGGTGGCCTCCTGCGCGCGAATTTGTGCGCGCTTGCGGGCGAGCTTGGCTTCGCGCCGGGTGATATAAAGTGCGGACGCAAAAATGACGAAGGCGCCGATCCAGGTCAAAAGGTCGATGCTTTCGCGGAACGCCAGATAGGTCATGCCGACGGTAAAGGGTAGCTTCGAGAACTCGAAGGTCATGCCCAGCGAAGCGTCGGTGGCGGCGTAGCCGCGCACGACGCAAATATGCCCAAGCACGGCGCACAGGCCCATCCCCAACAGCGCCGGCAGTACGGCAAGGGTCGGCCAATGCCACACGAACAGGGCGGGCACCAGCGATAGCGGCGTCATCAGCACATTGGTGAGAAAGACAATCTTGTCCGGATCGTCATGGGCGGTCAGCTGCTTCACGAGCACGACCGTCAGTCCCGCCGCCATGGCGGAAAAGATGGCAAGCAGCTGCCCCAAGCCGATCTGCGACCCGACGGGGCGCAGGATTATGAGGGCACCGATAAATCCTACCCCCAGCGCGGTCCAGCGGCGAATGCGCACCACTTCGCCCAGGAGAAAAACCGCACCCAGGGTCCCGAATAGGGGGGCAAGGAAGCTGATCGCCGTCACCTCCCCGATTGGGATGAGAAAAATCGCGTAAAACCAGGTCTGCATCGAAAGCAGCGAAACGAGGACGCGCAGGCCGTAGAGATTGAATTGGTCGGAATAAAACAGCCGCGGGCCGCGGTAGATCAGCAACGGCACCAGCATCAGGCAGGCGAAGGTGTTGCGCAGAAAGACGACCTCAAACGGGTGCAATCCGGCGTTCATGGCCATGCGCGAGAACATGGCCAGCCCCGCGAACAACGCCATGGCTAGCGTGATCCACACCACCCCCGCGATCGGATCGTTGCCCGTGCTCGGCTGGCTGCCGAGCCTGATCCTCAACTGCGGCATGAACCCTTAATCCCCCGCCCCTCCGGCCTCCGCGCCGCAGCATCATGCGCGCTAAGCCCCTGCTTGCAAAGCTCGGCGAACGTGCGCGTTGAGCAGATTGCGGCGCCATCAGGCTCATGCGCCAACTTCGGCCCAGACATCGTAGGCGTCGCTGGCAACGATGCGGGCGCGCACGATATCGCCCTGCGCCAGTCCTTTGGCGCCGTTGAGAAAAACCGAGCCATCGATCTCCGGTGCGTCCCATTTGGACCGACCGATCGCGCCCTCCTCGTCGACTTCGTCGACGATGACGTCGATGCTTTGACCGACGCGCGTCGCGCTGAGGTCGCGGCTTACCTCTTGCTGCGCCGACATCAAGCGATGCCAGCGCTCCTGCTTGACCTCCTCGGCAACCGCCCCGGGTAGCTCGTTGGCGGTGGCGCCGTCGACCGCCTCGTATTTAAAGCAGCCGACGCGCGCCAACCGCGCCGCCTTGAGCCAGGCAAGCAGCAAGGCAAAGTCCTCCTCGGTCTCGCCCGGAAAGCCGACAATGAAGGTGGAACGCACCGCCAAATCGGGACAGACATCGCGCCAGCGGGCGAGGCGATCGAGGGTCTTTTCCTGGTGTGCGGGCCGACGCATGGCTTTGAGCACCGCCGGGGAGGCGTGCTGGAAGGGAATGTCAAGGTAGGGAAGGATTTTTCCCTCCGCCATCAGCGGCAACACCGCATCGACGTGCGGATAAGGATAGACGTAATGCAGGCGAATCCAGGCGCCGAGCTCACCCAGCGCATGCGCAAGATCCAGGAAGCGTGCGCGCAGCATTTGCCCCTTCCACCGGCTCTCGGCGTACTTGATGTCGAGGCCGTAGGCCGAGGTGTCCTGGCTGATGACCAGCAGCTCCTTGACGCCGGCCTTCACCAGGCGTTCGGCCTCGCTCATCACCTGGGCCGCGGGGCGGCTGGCGAGCCGCCCGCGCAGGCTGGGGATGATGCAAAACGAACAGCGGTTGTTGCAGCCTTCAGAAATCTTCAGATACGCGTAGTGACGAGGCGTCAGGTGCAAGCCTTCCGGCGGGACGAGATCGAGGAAGGGATCATGCAGCGGCGGCACCGCTGCGTGCACGGCCTCCACGACCTGTTCGTATTGATGTGGGCCGGTAACGGCCAGCACGCCGGGGTGGGCGGCAAGAATACGCTCCTTTTCCACGCCGAAGCAGCCAGTGACGACAACGCGCCCGTTGTTGGCCATCGCTTCGCCGATGGCATCGAGACTTTCCTGTTTGGCCGAGTTGAGAAAGCCGCAGGTATTGACCACCACCACGTCGGCGCCGGCGTAGTCCGCCGAGAGCTGGTAGCCCTCCGCCCGCAGCCGCGTGATGATGCGCTCGCTGTCTACCATGGCCTTCGGGCAACCGAGCGAAACCAGGCCGACCCGGGGGGCGGGCTTGACGGTGTCGCGCCGCCCCGCCGCTGGGCGGGCGCCCGGTCGGCGCATTTTTCGGACAGCTACTGGTGACATGGGGCCGGCTTTTAGCGCTCGTGCGGAGCCAAGGCAAATGCCGGCCTCGATCGCCACCAGCCAGGCCGCGCCAGGGGGCGGCCGGGCCGCACCGCTTTTGACACGATCGGGTTCCACTGGCGCCGGCATTTGCCCTTGGCACGCCATCCGAGGAGGACTAGTCATGCAACGGACGCTCGCCCTTGCCAGCGCGGTGCTGGCCAGCGCGGTGCGGCCAGCTTTGCCATTGCCGGCGAGGCGAGGGCCCAGGCGCGCGTCGAGGTCGGTATTCTCACCTGTACGGCGCGGCAGCACCGGCCATATCGTCACGTCGACCAAGTACCTTCGCTGCCGTTTTCAGCGCCCGGGGCGGGATGAGTTCTATCGTGGCTCGATTTCCAAATTCGGCATCGACCTCGGCAGCATGGGAACGACGGCCATCGCCTGGGCCGTGCTGGCGCCAACCGCGAACCCGCCGCCGCGCTCGCTCAACGGTGCCTACGGCGGGATCGGTGCAGAGGCAACCGCGGGTTACGGGATTGGCGCCGATGCCCTGATCGGTGGCTCGCGCCGCGGCATCATGCTGCAACCCCTGAGCGTTCAAACGCAGAAGGGCCTCAATATCGCCGCCGGTGTCGCGGCGCTTGCCTTGCGCGCCGAATAGCCGCCGGTGCGGGTCGGCAAAGGGTGGGCCGTTTTCTTTCGCTCGCGACCTCGGGGAATCGCGCGATGGGCCGAGGGGGATGCTCTGGGCCGATCGCGCGATGCGCACAAAGACGCCTACCGGCAGTGATGGCTCAAAGTCAGTCGTTAAACCGGCGTTCGTGGCGGTGCCACCAGCCGCAGCGACGGCCCTCGCAATGCCAGCCCCAAGCCGCGCCCCTTGGGCGCACAGGGCGGCAGGTGACGCGACGATGGCCGCGCATATAGTGCCAGCCGCTATCGTCGCGTGCGCACACGAAAGTGGCGACTTTATTGACGAG
Organism: uncultured Alphaproteobacteria bacterium; assembly: GCA_963775835.1. Lineage (GTDB taxonomy): Bacteria > Pseudomonadota > Alphaproteobacteria > Rhizobiales > Hyphomicrobiaceae > AWTP1-13. The sequence goes on from CAVZKV010000026.1 coordinate 383,248, forward strand.
GGGCTGGGCAGCGGGCGTGGGCGTGCCGCCGCTGAGTGGCGCGGCGCCGGCCGTTCCCGCCCACAGCGTGGCGGCGACAAGCACGGCGGCGCTGAGGAGACCTGAATGCATAAATGAGCTCCAAATTTTTGTTGCTGAGCCCCCGTTGGGGTCGGCTGGGAACGCCACGCCATTGGCTTCGTTCCGATGCTGGGCCGGGCGCGCCGCGCGCCTGGTTTGCATCTTGCCGGCGATAGTCCCAGGCAAACAACGAGTTGCGAGCGGCGAGAAATTTTTCGCCGCGCCGTTGCCTCACAAGGCTTTTGCCAGGTCGCGCAGCATAAATTTTTGGATCTTGCCGGTGCTGGTTTTCGGGATCTCGGTGAACACGATGAGACTTGGACATTTGTAGGCGGCCAGGCCGTTGCGGCAGTGGGCAAGCATTTCTTCGTTTGAGGCCGTCATGCCCGGCTTTAACTCGACGAAGGCCACCGGCGTTTCTCCCCACTTCGCGTGCGCCTTGCCAACGACGGCGCACGCCGCCACCGCAGGGTGCTTGTAGATCACCTCCTCCACCTCAATCGATGAGATGTTCTCCCCGCCCGAGATAATGATGTCCTTGGAGCGATCCTTGAGCTGAATGTAGCCGTCCGAATGCAGCACGCCGAGGTCGCCGGAGTGGAACCAGCCACCGGCGAAGGCTTGCGCCGTGGCCGGTTGGTTCTTGAGGTATCCCTTCATGACGATGTTGCCGCGGAACATCACCTCGCCGAGGGTCACCCCGTCCGCCGGCACCGGTATCATCGTCTCGGGGTGCAAAACACTGAGCTCTTCGAGGGCGGTGTAGCGCACGCCCTGCCGCGCCTTTAGCTGGGCGCGCGTGCCCGGGGCGAGCCCATCCCATTGCGCTTGCCATTCATTGACCACGGCGGGGCCATAGACCTCGGTCAAGCCGTAGACGTGCGTGACATTGAAGCCGGCATCCGCCATCGCCGCCAACACCGCCTCGGGCGGGGGTGCCGCCGCCGTGACGAACTCGACCCGGTGGGAGAGCGGTCGCTTTTCGTCCGCGGCGGCGTTGAGGAGCGTCGACATGACGATGGGCGCGCCGCACAGATGCGTGACCCGATGTTCGGCAATGGCCGCATACATCGCCTTGGCCCGCACCCACCGCAGGCACACATGCGTGCCGGCGACCAGCGACAGGGTCCAGGGGAAGCACCAGCCGTTACAGTGGAACATCGGCAGGGTCCACAAATACACGGGATGGCGGCGCATGCCGGTTGCCAGGGTGTTGGCGTAACACATGAGCGCGGCACCGCGGTGACTGTAGACCACGCCCTTGGGATTGCCCGTCGTGCCCGAGGTGTAGTTGAGCGCAATGGCGTCCCATTCGTCATCGGGCATGCGCCAGCAAAACGCGGGATCGCCCTCGGCGATCAGCGCTTCGTAGTCGAGATCCGACAGGCGTTCGGGCGTTTGCGGAAATTCGCGATCATCGTAGTCGACGACGAGAGGCTTGACCTGGGCCCGTGCCAAGGCCGCGCGCATCACCGGCGCAAATTCCCGATCGCAAATCACCACCTTGGCATCGGCATGGTCGAGCTGAAAAGCGATGACGGCGGCGTCGAGGCGCGTGTTCATGGCGTGCAGCACCGCGCCGGTCATGGGCACCCCGTAGTGGGCCTCGAGCATCGGGGGTGTGTTGGCGAGCATCACCGAAACGGTATCACCCGGCCCAATGCCGCGCCGCGACAGCGCGGAGGCCAGGCGCCGCGTGCGCCGGTAGAGCTCGGCGTAGGCGTCCTGCCGGCTCCCGTGGATCACGGCAGTGCGCTGCGGATGGATCGCGGCCGCGCGCTCGAGGAACGGCAAGGGAGAGAGCGCCTGAAAATTGGCGGCACACTTGTCGAGGTGTTGTGCGTAGGGATTGACGGACATGAATCTGAAACCTCCAAGGGCGGCGCGAGGGGGCAACGGGTCGGCCATCGTGCCGGCGCAACCTAGTGGACCGGCCGGCCGCGATACAATCGTGGCGCCGCCCGGCCCTCCAGTGGCTTGGGACGGGCGGCCTCGAGCCGATCGGCCAAATGTGCCCAACTGGGGGCAATCAAGCAAAATCATTTGCATGCCTCGGGAAAGTTGTGGAAAACTGGCGGTGCCGGTCGGTGCACGGGGGCAAGTGCCCGGCGGGCGTGGGGCAAAGCAACCCGTCTCGGGTGGGACGGCGTGGTGCGTCGAGGGGAGGCGAGGCCATGGGGGAAACGGCTGCCGGGGTCGCCATCAGGGGCTGGCCGTCCGCGGGTTTGATGCAGCGATTGGCCAATCTGCAGCGCGACGCTCCCTGCGAGGCGGACCGTCCGCTGCGGCCTCGGCCGCCCACAGGCACGAAGCTCAGACCTTTTGCCGTGGGCCTGCTCGGGAGCCTTGTGGTCGGTGTTGCTGCCTTTGCCCTTATCGCGACACGCCTCAAGGTCGAGGGCGGCCAGCGTCCCTCCGCCGCGGTTGCTGCCGGCGCCTGGCCGGATCGGCCGCAGCCCGTCGCTTTGGACCTGCCGATCCGCAAAAGCGATCAGCCGGCCGCTTTTCCCTTGCTCGTTACCGGCCTTGATGAGGCAGGCGAGGTGCGGATCGTCTTGCAGCATTTGCCGGAAGCCGTGTGGTTTTCGCGGGGCGAACGGCGCGATGAGCACACGTGGGAGCTGGCGCGGGCGGATCTCGACGACCTCTCCGTGACGTTGCGTCCCGGCACGCCGCCCGCCTTCATGGTCGGGATCGACGTCATTGATGCTGATGCCGCTATTTTGACGCAGACCTCGGCCGCGGTGCGCCTCATCGGGCCCCCGGCGAGCGCCGAGGTGGCAAATCCACCCCTGTCCGTGACCGCCCAAGACGTGCGGCGCGACCACTGGGTGGCGCCCCCGGAAGCGGCGCCGACGTGGTCGACGCCGACCGTCACGCGCGAGGGTGTTGCCCGCGAAGGTCGGATGCGGGCCGCCGCGCGCGCTGGCGATCGGCCCCTGCCGACGGTCCCGGAGGTGGCGCGGCAGGAGGCCCTATCGGCCATGCCGCAAGCCGCGCAGCGCCCGCCGGGCATGAGCGCGCTTGGCGCCCTGTCGCGCGAGCCCACTGGCGAGGGCCGCTGGCTCTGGTGGACGTTGCCGGTACCGGCCTGGCCTCCCCTCGGTAAGGGCGAGGCCGCGCGCCACTAGTCCCAGGCGGTGGGTGGCCCGGCGCCAGGCCTGCAACTGCCGTGCGGCACCCCGCAGCGATTGGCCCGCCAGGCCGGGACGGCCAGCCATGCCATGGCGGACCTTTGGCGAGCGATCTGGCTTCATGGCCGGTGCAGCTTGAAGCAGCGCCCCCCACGACCCCCGCGCCCCGCACGCTGCGAGCGGCGCAGGGGCGAACGGGTGCCGTCGCCTGAAGCTTGGCTGGTGCGCGGCGCGGGGTTGGCGGCCGAGCCCGGCGCTCGATTGGCCGAAGAGCCAATACTTTGAGTTCACTTTGGTCTGATAACCAAGGGTGGCCTTTCAGCGTATCCAGACTGCAGAAACGTACTTTGAGTGCTGGTCATGGCCGCAAATAGTCTGCCTCGGCTTGCCTTGCCGATCCTTTCGCCCGTGCGTGGGTGGTGGCAAGGCCTAGAACGCGCGCGCAAGCTCACCGTCGCCCTGTCGCTGGTGGTGGTGATCGGCGTGGTCTACGCGTGCTCGTTCGTGGCGAGCCATATTGAGCAGGCATTCGGACACAAGGCGGCGGCGAGTACCGCCTTGTACATGGACAGCTTCGTGGAACCCCTGGTCCAGGAGCTCGCCGCCAAGCCCGCCCTGTCCAGCGAAAACCGTCAGGCGCTTGAGCATCTGTTGGCTCCCGCCTCGATCGGCAAACCCGTCGTTGCCTTCAGGATCTGGGTCGGCGATCGGGTCGTTTTCAGCAACCGCAGTGAAATTGTTGGTCGGCGGTTCCCCGCCAGCGCTCGCCGGGAGCGCGCCTTTCAAGGTGACGTCGTCGCCAATTTTGAGCTCGACGGGGAAGAGGAGGCGCAGGAGCGGGCCCTCAATACGCCAATCCTGGAAGTCTATGCGCCGGTCCGTCAGACCGGCACCAATCGCATCATCGCGCTGGCCGAGATCTCCGAGTTGGCCGTGGAGCTGGTGCGGGAAATCCGCGCGGCCCAATATGCGAGTTACGTCGTGATCGCCAGCGCCGCGATCGGGCTGCTGCTGGTGCTGTTCAGTCTCACCGATGGACTGCAAATGCGCATCGGCGAATTGGCGCTGCAACGAGCAGCCCACGAGCAGTTTCGCCGGCGTGTGTTGAAAGCCAACGGCCGGGTCCTGGAAATGAACGAGCGCAATCTGCGGCGTGTCGGCCGCGAATTGCATGCCGGGCCGTTGCAACTTGCCGCCTTGGCGCTGCTCAAACTCGATGCCCTGTCTGAGGCCGGGCCCGATCATTGCGTGGCCACCCGCGCGGCCGATATCGACGTAATCCGCAAGGCCCTCAAGGAGTGCTTGAGTCAAATTCGCGACGTGTCGGCTGGCTTGGCCCCCTCCGAAATCGAGAGCCTGTCCTTGGCCGAGGCGATCAGCACCGCCGTGTGCCTGCACGAACTTCGAACGGCGGTGGCAGTCAGTTGTGATTTTCGCGATCTGCCGCAAGCAGCCGCCTATCCCCTGAAGGCCTGCCTCTACCAGTTCATCGAGGAAGGTCTCGCCGCCGCGGTGCGGCATACGGGCTGTGGCAGCCTCCACGTGCGTGCCACCGGTGGGGAGACGCTACAGATCGAAATCGCTTACGAAACGCAGTTTCCGCGCTCCTCGTCGTGGCTGACGGAGGATCTCGAGCTCAGTAGCGAGAGGGTGCGGCACCAGATCGAGGCACTCGGCGGAACGCTGCAGGTGCACTCGCCCGCGCACGGGCAGGTCCGCTTCTGCGTCGGCTTTGGCCTAGGTGATATGGGAAACACAAATGTCTAAACCTATCCGTGTCGCCGTGGTCGATCCCTATCCGATTTTTCGGGAAGCGGTGGTGCAAACCATCACGCGCAACGACGACCTCCTGCTGGTCGCCGAGGGGGCGACGGCGGCCGAGGCGCGCGCGGCGGTGCGTGAGGCCGAACCCGACGTCATGCTGATCGACATCAGTATACCGGAAGGTGGCATCGAAGCCGCGGTCGGCATTGCCAGGGGTGGATCGAACTGCAAGCTCGTCGTGCTGACGGCTCTCGACGACGTCATGAGCGTGTCGAAAGCCTTGTCGGCCGGGGTAAAGGGCTACATCCTCAAAGGCATTAGCGGTACGGAACTGGTGGCCGCCATCAAGAGCATTCACCGCGGACTGCCCTTTGTCACGCCCGAGTTGGCTTCGCGCCTGCTGACGGACGCCAAGGGTGGCGCCCTCCTGCCGATGCGCGAGGCCAAGCTGCAGGCGGCGCTCAGCTACCGCGAGCAGCAAATTCTTTCGCACGTCTCCAAGGGGCTCACCAACAAGGAAATCGCCGACCGGCTCGGTCTAACGGTCGGCACCATCAAGCACTACGTCACACAACTTTTCAAAAAGATGAACGTCCGCAACCGTCTCGAGGCCATCCAGGTTGCCCAGAAATCCGACCTGACGTAAGCCGGCAAAAAGGGGCGTTCACGCGCGCACGGCTCCTGCGAGAGAGCGCGCCAGGTCGCCCGATCGGCGCACCTCGACGTGGTGCAAGCCGAGCCAGTGAGCCAGCAGCCACAATTCATGCGCCAGCGGTTCGGCGACGGCCGCAGGCACGCCCGGCTCGCCATGGGCTGCTTGCACCCGCAATACCGAGCGCGCCCGGTCCGCCTTGAGGTCAACGCGTGCCGCGATGCGATCGCCGAGCAGGAACGGCAGGACGTAGTAGCCGTGGATGCGCTTTTCAGGCGGCGTATAGAGCTCGAGGCGAATGCGCGCGCCGAACAGAACCTCGGCCCGTTGCCGCTGCCAGATCAAGGGATCGAACGGAGCCAGCAAAGCCTGCGCCGCCATCCGCCTTGGTTGCCGCGCATCGCGGGAGAGGTAGGCGGAGGGAAAGGCGGATTCCACGGCAACAGGGATCAGCTCCCCCGCTTCGACCAACTCGGCGATGCGCAGCCTTGCATCCGAGACCGGCAGGCGAAAGTAGTCGCGCAGGCAGCGCTCGCTGGCGATCCCCAGGGCGCGGGCGGCGATGCGCACGAGGTGGCGTTGCGCCTCGGCCTCGGCCGGCGTCCGGGCCTGAACGATGGCCTGCGGCAGTACGCGTTCCGTCAGATCATAGGCGCGCTCGAAGGTTTCGTAGCGCGTCGCCGTCGACAGCGCGCCGGTCCAGAACAGCCATTCGAGAGCGCGCTTGCCGTCCGACCACCCCCACCAGCCGCCGTCGCCTTTGTGTTTGTGCGAAAGGTCGCCGGCCCGGAGTGGGCCGCGATCGGTGATCTCGCGGTGCACTTGCGCGATCAGCTCCTGGCGCTCCCGGGCGAAGGTGGCGAGCGCTTTATAGATCCCTTCCCCGCGGCTGGCGCGCGCCATGCGCCAGCGCAACATCGGTTGCAGGGCCACGGGCAGCAGCGAGGCCTCGTGGCCCCAATACTCAAAAAGGGCGCGGCGGGGACCAGCGTAGGCCAATGCCTGCAAATCGTCGACCCGATAGGGACCGAGGCGCGAAAACGCCGGCAGGGTGTGGGCGCGCGCCAGCACGTTGACCGAATCGATCTGCACGACGCCCAAGCGCTCGAGGAGACGCCGCAGGGCACGTTTGTCGTGGACCTTCATCAGGCGCGGCTCGCCGAAGCCTTGGGCCGCAAGGGCGATGCGCCGGGCCTCTACGAGCGAGAGGCTGTCGCGCCGGCGCCGCATCAAAGCCGTCTCGGGTCCGGCCCCTCAAGGTCGGACGCTGGCCAAAGGCGATGGCCTTTCTCGGCGCAGACAAGGCTGGGGCGGTGCATGCGCTAAACCTAGCTTAAGCCGGGGCCCGCGGTCTTGCTCGGCTTGGGAGAACTCGGCAGCCGTGCCCTAGACCAGGCACCCCCCTCCCCCCCCCCCTCTCGCGGCCGGCGCGTGACCGGCCGGTAGTGCCTCGAGGAAAGCCGTGAAGGGTTGCATCATGATGGCCTCACGCCGGCTTACCGCAGTAGGCCTCGAGCCGATAACCGTCCGGATCGATGACGAAGGCGGCATAGTAGTTGTTCCCGTAGTCGGCGCGTAGGCCCGGCGTGCCATGATCGCGTCCGCCGGCGCTGAGGGCGGCCGCATGGAAGGCGTCCACGCTTTGGCGGCTTGGTGCGTCAAAGCAAAAGTGCAGCCCGGATTTGGCGTTTGCCGGCACGGGCTGATCGCTGGCGCCGATCCAAAGGCAGACGCCATCGCCGCCATAGCCCAAGGCGTCGGGCGATTGGCTGAGGCACGCATAGCCGAGTGGGGCCAAGGCCGCATCATAAAAGCGCTTCGACCTCGCAAGGTCGCGGACGCCGATCGATACGTGATTGAGCATGGCTGTGGTCTCCTGTTTGTCTCGACAGGAGCCACCTTGCCGGCTGGGGCCCGCGCAAACTTGGCAAAAATTGCTGTCCTGGCGCGCCGGTCAGGCCGCCGCGAGACGATATTGCCGGGGTGAGACGCCAAACTCGGCGCGAAAACTGCGGATAAAATTCGACAGGTCGTCGAAGCCGACATCGAGGGCGATGGCGGTGACGCCGGTGCGGCTGTGGGCGAGCCGCTGGGCGGCCTCACGCAGGCGCGCTCGCAGCAGCCATTGATGCGGCGTGATGCCCGTGACCGATTTGAAGGTGCGCAGGAAGTGGTAGGGGCTCATGTTTGCCGCTCGCGCGAGTTCGACCAGCGTGTGTGGGCTATCCAGCGCTGCACTGAGCCACCTGATGGTGCGGGCGATGGCGGCATGGTGCCGGCTTGCCGGCTCGGCCGGGCTCCCCCCGACCGCGGCTTGAACGACGGCGCCGGCTACCTCGAAGGCAATCTCTTCGACCGTTTCGCCGCGAGCAACCGCCAGCATCGCGCGCGCCGCCAGGGCCGCGTGGACGCGCAATGGCGGCACGGCGTGGCGCGCCAGCGGCACGCGGGCGCCAGCCGCGCCATGTGCCAGACAGGCGAAGATTTCGGCGTCAAATTGGAACGATAAGCAGCGGTCGCCCTCACCATGTTGGTGCGAGCACTCGATGGGCTCACCACCGCTCACAAGAAACCAGGCGCCCGGCGACAACAGGCAGGAGCCGCAACGGCTGCGGCAGGCAAAGGTGCCCGATAACACCAGGGAGACCGATGGCGCATCGTGCCGCTCCTCGAACGGTCGATCGCGCGGTCCGCAGGTACAGACGACGTCGAAGGCGCGCCAGCCTTCGCCTGCCGCCAGCAGTGAGGCCTCGGTGCCTCCGGGCGCGCCGTGGCGCGCCTTGCGTGTGAGCGCCGCAGCCAGAGCGTCGTGCCGCCAAGCCACCCGCGGTCTCCTTTTTCTAACCAGCTACAGGGTTGCAAAGGGTACGGGCGGCTGCTAGGTCTGTCAACCGGCATGGTGGTTAGGTAAGGTTGCGGCTGGCGCGACGGTTTTCAATGCGCAGGGAGGCAAGATGGGCGCAGCCACCAGCAACGGCCGCGCGCGCCTGGTTGCGTCGGGACGCCGAGCCTATGTCTCGACTACGCCAATACGCGGTGCTGGCGTGGTCTGGAGAGCCCCACGGAAACGCTGCGGCGTCCAGCCGATCTGATTGCCTGGTGCCGCCGCGCGCGCCTCCTGGCCGCGCCCAACCCGTCGATGACGCCGGCGGCCTCGGCCACTCTGTTCGCCGAAGCCATTGCCTTGCGCGAGGTCATCTACCACGCGTTCAGCGCGCTCGCCGCTGGCGCCTCGATTCCAAAGGCCGAGTTGTCGGTGCTCAATGCGGCCATCGCGCAAGCCCCGCCGCGCGCGCGCATCGCTCAAGTGCGGGCGCAATACGCCTGGCAGGTGGAGGCGCCCGCGGGCGCCCGTGCGCCCTCGGCACCCCCCCCCTCGATCTGATCATCGAGGACAGCTTCGACGCCATAGGCGCGGAGCTTGGCCTGGGCGACCTCCGCCTCGCCCTCGGTCGTGGACGACGCGACCGCCGCGGGCCTGGAGTGCTCATTCACATCGTCGGAGGTCATCAACGATGTCTACCCGATGGCGGAGCCAAACCAGGACGCCGACCCGGCTCACGTGCTGCTCACCCGGCCCGGTCTCCCGACCGACGGTCCACCCACGGAGACCTGGTCAGTCGGTGCATGACATCTCAGCCCACACCTGCTTGCCGGAAGCAGTTCCCACTCCAGCCCCACGCGATCGCCAGCTGATCGACGATGCGCAGCCCGAACCCGCCCGGGCTCCCGGGTGCGGGCACATCTCGGGAACCTCATCGTTGGAGTCGTGCACCGCGACCGTGACGATGGGACCGGTGTGCTGCAGCACGATGCGATCCGCGTGGCCCGTGCGCCGATCGCGTTGGTCACCAGCTCCGAGAAGACCAACACCACATCCTCGGTGTTCCGACAGCCCCGGTCCGCCAAGTACTTCTCGACCATGCGTCGCGCGCTGCCCATCGCTTGCGGACCGTTCACACTGAGCTCGAAGGCCTCGGACTCCATCTCAGACGTCCTCGCGATCGATCCCGCAGCCTGTTCGACGGGACAATTTGCGGTCTACCCAGTTGATCGCGCCGTGAACCCGGGCGGTCATGGCCACATGTGAGCGCCCACCGGTTAGGGTTCATGTCGAGATCTGAGGTCCGCCACTCTTCCTTGAGCATGCAGGGGCGTCTGACTGGCTTCTCGATTGATTCGAGGAAGCACATGAACGTCCCTCCTGCGGATGGTCGGCCGCTCGCGCCGTACCGGTTCGCCCCTCTACGCGTGTCACCGACGACGCCAACCTGGCGGAGAGCCTGCGGCGTGTGGCCGAGGCCGGCTGTGAGCTCCTCGAGAACTGCACTTCGGCGAGCGTGACCTTGGTCGCCGCCGGACGGCCGCTGACCATGGCCGCCAGCGACGAGGTCGCCACCGAGATGGATCAGGCGCAGTACGACGCGGATGACGGGCCGTGCCTGACCGCGGCCCGCCAGGAGCGCATCTTCCGCATCGAGGACCTGGCCGCGGACGAGGGCGTGGCCGATGTTGCGCGCTCGGCCGCCGCCATGGTGTGGCCAGCACGTTGTCGGTGCCATTGCTGCTGGAGGATGCCGACACATTCGGCGCCGTGAACCTCGACAGCAGTGCTCTCCATGGGTTCAGCGATGACGACAGCAAGCTGGCCGAGGGGTTCGCCCAGCAGGCCGCAGTGGTGGTCGCCAACGTGCTGGCCTATTGGGCGGCCTTCGATCTGAGCCGCAACCTGAGGGCGGCGATGGAGCATCGCGGTGTGATCGAACAGGCGAAGGGGATCATGATGGCAGCGACTCCGCTGTAGCCCCGATGAGGCCTTCGAGATGCTGCGGGAGCGGTCGCAGACCGAGAACCGCAAGTTGCGTGACATCGCCATCGAAGTCGTGCGAAGTGTCCGGCCCAGCCCGGACTTGTGACAGTGGCAACGTTGGCGGCCGTCCGCGCGGCCCGCAGCTGGGCCTCAGTGTGAGCGACTTGTGGATCGCCTACTTCAGCGTCGGCGGACCTGTGTACATCGGCCAGCTGGCGGCGTACCTGGCCAGCGACGGCAACCACCTCGACCCACTCGATCACGATTACCTCATCGCGGCCCTTAACGACGCGTTCGTCGACCGCGGCCTCCACCGCCCACTCGACTACGGCCCCACGTGACGCCGATCACCCGACCGAGTGATTCGGCGTAGCCGGGTGACACCGGTGCCCGGGCCGACTAACATTTGGCAGTGCCTTCAACAGCCAGGGCCACGCGAGTATGCCTGATGTCGGGAGTCGCCATGAGTGCGCTGTTCGAAGAGTCCCGACTGTTCACGATCAACGGTGGCATGTGCACCCGCCTCGAGGTCGGGGGCGAGATCGACCTCGGTTCCGTCGATGCGTTGCGCGACGAACTGGTCATGATCGTCGAATCGGGCACCGGCGACGTCGACATCGACATGTCTGCCGTGTCGTTCTGCGACTCCACCGGACTGTGCGCACTGATCGTCGCCCGCCAGCACCTGCACAGTCGCGGCCGCAGGCTGCGCATCATCAACGCGTCCAGCCACGTCGCCCGCCTGCTCGACGTCTCCGGTCTCACGGACAGCCTGTCCGCCGCCGGCTGAACGTCTTCGACCTACGTCGGTTCGTCGGGGCTGCTCGGTGACCGTGGGGCGACCTCCGGAGTCGGCCGCCCTCCCTTGACGAAGCGCGCTGCCGAGGTGCTCGCCCATGGCCCCACCTGCTGCAAGAGGTGCCGGGCACGCTCAGCATCAGCCTTCACGCCAGCGGCCACCAAGGCCTGCACCGGCGGCTGTCGGGTGCCACCTTCGAAGCCGTCCCCCCGGTGCCCGTTTCGAGCCTGGCCCATGCGCTCTCGTCGGCCGAGACGACCCGGTCGCCGGTACGCCGCCACCTCTCCACCAGGATCAGACCGGCAATCAGGCCGGACAACCACACGGTGACGTACGTCTTCATCGAGTTCACCGAGCTCTCCCTTCGATGCGTAGTCGGCGTGGTGCGGTCGACTTCGGACGCCGGGGCGTCACCAAGCCGACAGATCGCTCGGATGGCACCGAGACCGTAGTCCCGTCCGTCAGGTGCCGCTCGAGCGGAGGCCATGGTCAGCCGGGGGGTCTCGGCCCGGTGGAGGCGGTCGGCCACGGTCGTCAACAGGGTCCACCCCATGCCGGGCACCGCGTCGAGCGCCCGCTGCAGGCCGGCCCGGTCGAGGCTGAGCACCTCGAGCGCCGATGTGGCGACGACATCGGCGTTGCGCGGGTGGTCGGACAGCAGGCCGAGCTCGCCGACGACATCGCCGGTGGTGACACCGTCGACCACCGTGCCATCGTGCTCGATGCGAGCGGTGCCGGCCAGGATGACGTACAGCTGGGGCGAGGGAGCGCCCTGGCTGAAGAGCTTCTCCTCCGGCTCGAGCTGCTCGACATGCGATTCGTCGGCCAGGCGCCGGAGCTCACGCTTGGAGCACCGGGCGAACAGCGGCACACGGGCGAGCTCGTCGGCCCGCGCCTGATGAATCATCGGGCGAAACGTTAGACGGGCCGTCCGCACCCGGGTTCTTCGGAGCGTTGCTCCCGCTCAGCGCGGTACCGACTCTCCACGGGAGTCGTGTCGCCACGATGGACGGCGTTGCTGGACTGCGCGGCGGGAAGAAGTCGCGGGGACCCAGCGGTCGATCCGCCCGAGCCTGTTCGTGGATGAGGTCGACCGGCGTGGACGGCGGCCGACGGCTCGATGGTGCGCCTCGCCGAGCAGGACCGGTGGCGGTGGGATCGCGTACTCGATCGTCGAGGGACACGAGCTGGTGCGGGCGTGCCTGCGACGCAACCAGCCCGGACCGTTTCAGCTGCAAGCGGCGATCGCCGCCGTGCACGCCGATGCCCCGGCTGCCGAGGTGACCGACTGGTCGCAGATCGTCGCGGTCGACCACCAGCTCCACCGCCTGCGCCCGAACGCCGTCGTGGTGATGAACCGGGCGATTGCCATCGGCGAGCTGCGCGGCCCCGGACGACGGCCTGGCCGCGGTCGGCCGACCTCGATGCCGAGCGGCTCGAGGGGTACCAGCCGTATCTCGCCGCACGCGCCGACCTGCTCTCCCGAGCCGGCGTGTCGTCGAGGCACTCGCCGCCTACGACCGCGGATCGAGCTGACAGCGAACGAAGCCGAGCGGCGCTTCCTCACCGCGGTGGCGCGCGAGCGCAGCCGGGTAGGTCGGACACAACCTACGGCCGGATACAGCTAGTGCTGCCCGACGAGCGGTCCGGCCGCGAGCTCCGACGCGAGGGCCAGGTGGGCGTGAGAGATGCGGCCGCGATACACGTGGCGATCCCATTGCGCCACGGCGCGTAAGGGGCGTCCTCGAGGAGACCACCGTGGGCCAGCGCCACAGGGTCGTTCAGCAACGCGGCGCGCGTCACCACGCTTCGGTTGCAGCTGCAACCAGCGGGCCGCGCAACGGGCCCAACTCCACCCCGTCTCGCCGTGGCGGATCGGAGCGAGGCGCCGGGGCGCACCGGCTTCCATGCCGGGGAGGGTACGGCCGACGACTGGGCTCGGCGGAGACTGGTCGACGTGGTCCCGACGGGTGAGTCGAGGACCGAGCTCGTTCGCCTGCGTCAAGCGGTCACGACGACGTCATGGTCGGACGTACTTGCCGCCGGCGCAACCGCGACCGGGATTGCAGCCAGCGCCTTGGCGATCCGCATCAGGGCGTAGCCGATGATGATCATCAGCACCCCCATCCCGGCGGCGAACGCGGCGACTCCGAAGGAGACGACCGACGTGAACAACGAAGCCCGTAGGAAGACGCCGTAATCACGGTCTCGCGGACGGGATCGTCCTGGTCGAGCTCGGCGTAGGTCAGGCCTCCACTCGCCTCGAGGGCGTGCTTCTCGATCACCTCGGCCTCGCTGTACGCGGTCAGTGGTCCGTCGACGTCGTCGCCGGAGAATCGCTCAGCGTCGTCGGACACCACGATCTTCTCGTCGGCGAGCTGGTCGCGCACGACGAACCACGTGACCCCCCCGGCGGCGATGAGGATCGCGCCGGCGATCACCACGAGGATCGAGAGCACCGGAGCGACTTCGTCGACCGCGACGACGGCTGTGCTGGACGGTGGCGTCTGGGCAGTAACGGGTGGAGGGGTCGGTGTCGGTGACCCGATCGCTCGGCACGTACTCGTCTCGAACCGTGGGCGGCGGCGTCTGGGCGGCAGCGGGTGGTGGGGCGTCGGTGACCCGATCGCTCGGCGCGGATTCGTTTCGGGCGTCATCGGAGGTCATCGCGACTCCTTCGGTGCTGGCGATTCGGTCCCGGTCGGGTCTCGTCCCGACGCGGTTCTATCAGCTGTGAAGGGGCCGCATGAGGATCGTCATCGTGGCCGGGGGACGTGAATGGGTGCGGAAATTGCTGAGTGATACACGAGCACGAAGTCGGTCGCCGTCACGGCGGCCGGCGCCATGCCGTTCAACGTGATCGACGCCGTACCGGCCACTGTGGTGATCGTGACCACCGTGTTGGCGCCGTTGGCCACCCGGGCGACCGGGCCGTTGAAGTTGTTGACTACGACGCCCGGGATGTCGAGGCGAAGAACGCCCGGGTCTGGGGAGTCAGCTCATCGTCAGCCCGCCGCTGACGCTGACGGTCTGGCCGGTGATGAACGACGCCTCGTCGGAGGCGTAGAAGGCGACGGCGTTCGCCAGGTCGCTCGGCTGGGCGAGACGGCGGAACGGGATGGCCTTGATCAACGCCTCGCGCAGCGCCGGGTTGTCGCCGCCCATCGAGGCGAACAACGGCGTGTCCGTCGGACCGGGGCAGACGCAGTTGACGCGGACCTGGCTCCTCGCCATCTCCCGGGCGGCCGACTTGGTGAAGGCGATCACGCCGCCCTTGGCCGCCGAGTAGACGGCCTCGCCGGAGGAGCCCACCCGCCCGGCGTCCGACCCGATGTTGACGACGGCGCCGGATCCCTGGGCGGCCATGATCGGCAGCACGGCCCGGCACGTGTTGAGCACGCCGTAGAGGTTGATCCGGATCACCCGGTCCCAATCGGCGGGATCGCTGTCGACGAACGGGCCGGCCTTGTCCCACCCGGCGTTGTTGACGAGGACGTCGATGCGGCCGAACCGCTCCCGCACCGCCAGGACCATCGCCTCGACGGCCTCACGGTCGGTGACGTCGGCCGCCAGGCCGATGGCGTCGCCGCCGAGCACCGTCGCCGTGGCCGTCGCCATCGCCTCGTCGCGGTCCGTGGCCACGACCGTCGCGCCCTCGGCGGCCAGCTTCTGGGCGATCGCCCGGCCGATGCCCTGGCCGGCACCGGTGACGATGGCGATCTTGTCGTCGAGCTTTCCCACGGCGCCTCAGTGCCAGTGGACGTGGGGGGCGAAGTCGGGCGGGCGCTTCTCGGCGAAGGCGCGCGCGCCTTCCATGCCTTCGTCCGACACGGCGAACTGCTCCAGCCCGGACATGGCGAGGTTGCTCAGTCCGGCCTGGTGGTCCGTGTCGGCGTTGAACGACTGCTTGAGGAACTTGATCGCCGTCGGGCTCAGGGCGGCGACCTCGCGCACCCACTGCTTGGCTTCGGCCATCAGCTCGCCGGGCGGGACGACCTTGTTCACCAGCCCCATCGACAGCGCCTCCTGGGCGTCGTACAGGCGGCACCAGAACCAGATCTCCCTGGCCTTCTTCTCGCCGACGACGCGGGCCAGGTACGCCGAGCCGAACCCGGCGTCGAACGATCCGACCCGCGGTCCCGCTTGCCCGAAGCGGGCCGTCTCGCTGGCGATCGACACGTCGCAGATCACCTGCAGGACATGCCCGCCGCCGACAGCGAGGCCGTTGACGGCGGCGATCACCGGCTTGGGGATGTCCCGCAGCGTCCGGTGCAGGTCGCCGACCTGGAACCGCCCGGACTCGCTGGGGCCGTAGTCGCCGGTCTCGGCGCGCTGCTTGACGTCGCCGCCGGTGCAGAAGGCCTTGTCGCCGGCGCCCGTGAGGATGACGCAGCGCACCGCCGGATCGACCCACGCCGCCCGCAACGCGGCCAGCAGCTCGTCGACGGTCCTGGCCCGGAAGGCGTTGTAGCGGTCGGGGCGGTTGATCGTCAGGATCGCCGCGGCGTCCTCGACCTCGTAGGTGATGTCCTCCATCTCGATGACCGTACTGTCCCGTCGGGATCGGCCCGTTCGGGCCGATCCCGAAGGACAGAACGGGCGTCGACCTCACGGAAGCCGGTCGCCCGGACGTTGGTCGGAGATGGGATCGTCTTCGTTGTCCGACCGGGTCGGCCGGCTCGACTGGTCAGCCGCTCGCCGGCGACCTCGAGGACGTCGGCGTGGCGCTGACCGGGCCACTGCTGACGGCCGACGAGTGCCGGGCGATCGCCGACCTGTACGACGACGCCGAGCGCTTCCGTTCGACCATCGACATGGCCAGGCACCGCTTCGGCCGGGGCGAGTACCGCTACTTCGCCTACCCCCTGCCCGACGCCGTCGGCGACGCTGCGCGCCGCGTTCTGGCCCCGCCTGCTGCCGATCGCCCGCGACTGGGCCGCCCGGCGCGACGAGCCGGCCCCATGGCCGGACGCCTTCGAGGACTGGCTCGGCGCGTGCCACGCCGCCGGGCAACGGCGCCCGACGCCGTTGCTCCTGCGCTACGGACCGGGCGACTGGAACGCCCTGCACCGCGACCTCTACGGGGAGCTGGTGTTCCCGCTGCAGGTCGTCATCGGCCTCGACGCGCCCGGTACCGACTACACCGGCGGCGAGCTCGTGGTCGTCGAGCAACGACCGCGGGCGCAGTCCCGGGCCACGACGACCACGATCCCGCGGGGCCACGGCCTCGTGCTGACGACGCGGGATCGCCCGATCCGCACGGCACGCGGCTGGCGGCGCGCCCGATGCGCCACGGCGTCAGCACGGTGCGCTCGGGCCGCCGCCACACGCTCGGCCTCGTGTTCCACGACGCCGCGTGACGCCGGCCGGGAGCGCTCGCACGGTGCGTCGGTGCGCCGCGCCCTGTCGGAGCCCCGCGACGAGCCCGAGCCACTCCTCGCCCATGCGCCGCGTGCCGGGCCCCCTGGACCACACACGCGGCGTCCTCTTCCGGCGCTCGAAGGCGTTCCTCCACATCCACGCGGATCCCTCCGGCCTCCATGCCGACCTCCTCCTCGCCGCCGACACAGCGCCTCCGCGCCCAGAGGCCGACGAACCTGCGCGGCCCTCCTGCTTGTCCGCTCCTCCCTCGAGTGACGAGCCGCCCGCCGGCAGCGCATACTCGGGCCATGCTCGCCACCGCGTCGGACACCCCCACCGCCCTCGACCGGCTCGATGCCGACGGCTACGTCGTGTTCGAGCGCGCCGTCGGCGACGATGTGCTGCGGCGGATCGAGGGCGAGCTCGCCCCGTACCTCGGCGACGACGCCCTCCACGGGCGCAACGACTTCGAGGGCTTCGCGACCAACCGCGTCTATGCCCTGCTGGCCAAGGCGCCGAGCATCGCCGAGCTCGTCGAGCACGAGGCGGTCGTGGCGATCCTCGACGCCGTGCTCCTGCCCGGCTACCTGCTGTCGGCGAACCTGGCGATCAACCTCCTGCCCGGCGAGACGCGCCAGGGCCTCCACTTCGACGACGGGTTCTACCGCATCCCCCGGCCCCGGCCGCCCGTCGGGATCAGTGCGATCTGGGCGATCGACGATTTCACCGCCGACAACGGGGCGACGGAGATCATCCCCGGCAGCCATCGTTGGGGCAGCGAGACGCCGGCCGAGGACGACGAGCGGATCGTCACCGTCGAGATGCCCGCCGGCTCCGTCGTCGTCTTCCTCGGCACGCTGTGGCACCGCGGCGGCGCCAACCGCAGCGACCGCTCCCGCCTGGCGATCACGCCGCAGTACTGCGAGCCGTGGGCCCGCCAGCAGGAGCAGATGGTCCTGGCGGTCGGCAGCGCCGCGGCGCGGTACTCGGATCGCGATCCGGTCGATGCTCGGCTACAGCATCCACCCGCCGTTCATGGGCCACGTCAACGGGATGCACCCGCTGCGCCTGCTCGATCCGGCGTACGACCCGGCCGCCAGCGGCGCCCGCCGCGCCGCGGCCGAGCTGCTGAGCGCGCCGCCGGCCCGTTCGACGTCTGACGCGGTTCTCCGGAGATTGCTCGCTGAGCGGAGCGGGAGCGTCAGAAACGTCAGCGGGTGCCGGCCGATCGGCCATGATCGGCACCTCCGACCGACCACACCGAGGAGTGCAGATGTCCACGCTCAGCGCGTTCATGGATGCCGTCTCGTCCGGTCGCATCGAGGTCATCGACCTCACCGCGCCGCTGTCCACCGACACCCCGATCATCCAGCTGCCGCCGGAGTTCGGGCAGACCCGGCGCTTCGAGCTCGAGGAGATCAGCCGCTACGACGACCGCGGCCCGGCCTGGTACTGGAACAACATCGTCACCGGCGAGCACACCGGCACCCACTTCGACGCGCCCAACCACTGGGTGACGGGCCGGGACAAGGGCGACGTGGCGTCCGTGCCCGTGGAGCGGCTGATCGCCCCGGCCGTCGTCGTCGACATGTCGGCGCGGGCCGCCGACGACCCCGACTTCCTGCTCGAGATCGGCGACCTCGAAGCCTGGCAGGAGGAGCACGGGCCGCTGCCCGACGGTGGCTGGTTGCTCTACCGCACCGGGTGGGACGCCCGGTCGGCGAGCCAGGAGGCCTTCCTCAACGCCGACGAGACCGGGCCGCACACGCCCGGGATCTCCCCGGCGTGCGCCCGCTGGATCGCCGAGGAGTCGCCGGTGATCGGCGTCGGCACCGAGACGGTCGGCACTGACGCCGGCGCCGCGCACTCCTTCGATCCGGCGTTCCCGTGCCACTCCTACCTGATGGGCAACGGCAAGTACGGGCTGACCCAGCTGCAGAACGTCGCCCGGCTCCCGGTGACCGGCGCGGTCGTCATCGCCGCCCCGCTGCCGATCGTCGCCGGCTCGGGCAGCCCGGCCCGCGTGCTGGCCCTCGTCGAGCGGTGAGGGTCCACGACGCCGTCGGGCGGGCGCTCGCGAGCTCGGCGTGGCCCAGGTCTTCGGCGTCGTCGGCTCCGGCAACTTCCACCTCACCAACGCGATGATCCACGCCGGCTCGCGCTTCGTCGCCGCCCGCCACGAGAACGGTGCGGCGACGATGGCCGACGCCTACTCGCGGATGAGCGACACGGTCGCCGCCCTCTCGGTGCACCAGGGCCCGGGCCTGACGAACGCCATGACCGGGATCACGGAGGCGGCCAAGAGCCGCACGCCGATGCTCGTGCTGGCGGCCGAGGCGACCCAGCCGCTGTCGAACTTCCACGTCGACCAGATGGCCCTCGCCCGCGCCGTCGGCGCCGACGCCGTGCGCATCACGCACCGGACACCGCCGTCGCCGACGTCGCCGGGGCGTTCTGGACGGCGCAGCGGGAACGGCGCACGGTCGTCGTCAACCTGCCCCTCGACGTGCAGGCGGCCGACGTCCCACCCGGCGCCGAGGGGGTCCCGGCCCCCCGCCGGTGGTCGTCGCCCCACCCGATCCCGACGGCGTGGCCCACCTCGCCGCGGCGCTCGGCGTGGCGCGCCGCCCGGTGTTCATCGCCGGGCGCGGGGCACGCGGTGCCGGCTGCCGCCAGGCGCTGGAAGCGCTGGCCGAGGCGTCGGGCGCTTGCTGGCCACCGGAGCCGTGGCGAGCGGGCTGTTCAACGGCAACCCGTGGAACGTCGGGATCTCCGGTGGCTTCTCCTCGCCGCTCGCGCGGGAGCTGATCAGCGGCGCCGACCTGATCGTCGGTTGGGGATGCGCGCTGAACATGTGGACGATGAGCCACGGTGCGCTGATCGGCCCCGGCGCCATCGTCGCCCAGGTCGACCTCGAGGCCGACGCCCTCGGCCGGCACCGGCCGATCGACGTCGGCGTCGTCGGCGACGTCGGGCGACGGCCGAGGCCGTCACCGCCCACTCGCCCCGCGTTCGGACGTGGGGTATCGCACCCCGGCCGTCGGCGAGCGCATCGCGGCACGCATCCGGTGGAACGACGAGCCGACCGAGGACCTGTCGACGGCCGACCGCATCGACCCGCGGGTCCTCAGCGCCTTGCTCGACGAGATCCTCCCCGCGGAGCGGATCGTCGCCACCGACTCCGGCAACTTCCAGGGCTACCCCAGCGCCTACCTCGCGGTGCCCGACGAGTTCGGCTTCTGCATGACCCAGGCCTACCAGTCGATCGGCCTCGGACTCGCCACCGCGATCGGCGCCGCCCTCGCCCAGCCGCGCCGGCTGCCGGTCGCCGCGCTCGGCGACGGCGGCGCGCTGATGGGCGTCAGCGAGCTCGACACCGTCGTCCGCCTCGGGCTGCCGATGGTCGTCGTCGTCTACGACGACGAGGGGTACGGCGCCGAGGTCCACCACTTCGTGGGTCACGACCTCAGCACGTGCGTGTTCCCCGACACCGACATCGCGGCCATCGCCAAGGGCTTCGGGTTCGAGGGCGTCACGGTGCGCACGCGACGATCTCCGTGCCCTGCAGCGCTGGGTGGACGGACCGCGGGACGCGCCGCTGCTGCTCGACGCCAAGGTCGTCAAGGATCAGCCGTCATGGTGGCTCGAGGAGGCGTTCCGCGGCCACTGACGGCGGCCGCTGCGGCGTCAGGCGCCGAGGGCCGTCTTCAGCCCGTCGAGATCGGCGGCGCCGAACACGACCCGGTTCAGCGTGGCCACGTAGACGAGGTCGAGGTTGACGCCCGCCGCGGCGACCTTGCCGGCGAGGTCGGCGAGGATGCCGGGGCGGTCGTCGACCTCGACGACGGCGACCTCGCGCTCGCGGGTCACGGCGAGCTGGGAGATCGCCAGCGCGTGCGGACCGGCGTCGGCGTGGGGCACGAGGATGTGCAGCTCGGCCGGACCGCCGGCGTCGAGGCACGTGGCGGCGGCGATGTTGACGCCGGCGTCGCTGATCGCCTTGGCGACGCTGGCCAGCGCGCCGGGCTCGTTGTCGACCTCGATGACCAGATCCATGGGCATGTCGGCGAGCTCCTCGTCGGATCCGGTCATCCTGCGCCCGGTGCGGCGGCTCGATCAGGCGTCGTCGAGGAGGATGCGGGCGCCCGGGCCCTCGTCGGCGAGGACGTCGTCGGGGTTGTACAGCGGGCACACGTCGAGCGACAGGCAGCCGCACCCGATGCACCCGGTGAGGTTGTCGCGCAGCCGCTCGAGCAGCGTGATGCGGGCGTCGAGCAGCGGCCGCCACGAGCTCGACAGGCGCTCCCAGTCCTGGCGCGTCGGCGTGCGGTTCTCGGGGAGCGAGGCCAGGGCGTGGCGGATGTCGTCGAGGCTGAGCCCGACCTGCTGGGCGATGCGCATGAACGAGATCCGCCGGATCGTGTCGCGGGTGTAGCGGCGCTGGCCGCCGGTGGTGCGGGTGGCGTGGATCAGCCCCTCGGCCTCGTAGAAGCGCAGCGCCGAGGCGGCGACGCCGGTGCGCCGGCTGAGCTCGCCGATCGTCAGGCCCGTCGGGGCCAGCGGCGCTCATCGAGCGCCCGCCGAGCGCGACGATCGGGCGGAGGTGCGGCCAGGCGCTGGCGAAGCCGGGGTGCAGGCTGCGCCGCTCGACCTCGTCGGCGGGCATCCACTCGACGATCTCGGTCTCGAAGTTGAGCGGTCCGCCGAACGGCTCGTCGACCTCGCACGACGACCGTCGTGTAGCTCCAGTCGACGGCCGGGGCGAAGACGTACTCGCCGAGCAGCGTCGGCACCGACGGCGGCGATGCCGACCTCCTCGGACGCCTCCCGCAGGGCGCCGGCGAGCGGCGTCTCGCCGTGCTCCAGCGCGCCGCCCGGGCACGACCACGTGCCGCCCTCGTGGGAGAACCCCGAGCGCAGCTGCAGCATCACGAGCGGGACGCCGCCGCCGTCGACGGTCACGAACACCACGCCGGCGGCGCCGTACAGGCCCCAGCGGACGTGGCCGTCGCTGCAGCGGACGAACCCGTCGCCGCTCCGTGTCGTGGCCATGGCGACCACGCTGGCACACCGACGTCGCGCCGCCAGCGCATCTGGGCGCGGATCGCGCACCGGCTTCGGCGCGAGCTGCGTCGCGGATCTCGGACGCAGCGCGCCCAGATCGTGCCGGCCCGGTCCGGCCGCTCAGGGGACCGGTTCGAGCCGGGCCGGCACCGACTTGTGCCACGGCGTGCCGACCCACGGGTCGCGGTCCTCGCTGGCCGTGAGCTCGTTCGGGGCGACGCCGGTGCGGACGCGGCCGTCGCTCGTCGAGGTGGTCGAGGCCGAGGCCGTTGGGGATGGCCAGGTGGCCGGGGTGCATCGCCGTCGTCGACGGCGACGGTGACGAGCGCCCGGCCCCGCTTGGTCGTCAGGTGGGCCGGATCGCCGGCGACGAGCCCGAGCGCGGCGGCGTCGGCCGGCGCGATGCGCAGCGCGCCCGTCGGCGTCGCGCTTGCGCCACGCCGGGTCGCGCAGGATCGTGTTGGCCGTGAACGAGCGCCGCTCGCCGGCCGACAGCAGGAACGGCCACTGCGGGTCGTCGCCGGGCGGCACCTCGTCGGCCATCGCCGCCAGCTCGCCGAGCAGCTCGGGGATCGGCGAGGTGGACGAGCCCGTCGGACGTCGTGATGCGCCGCCACGTCTCGTCCCACTCGTCGTCGGTGAACACGACGCCCGACGGGCTGGCGAGGATGGCGTCGAACAGCCGGTCGCCGGCGTCGGGCCCGTCGCCGAAGCCGGCCCGGCGCACGCCGTTCGGGTTCATCAGGGCGCAGCGCTGGGCGAGCGCCCACAGCGCGGCCGCGCTGGCGGCGCCGTCGGGCAGCGTCGGGCCGAGCGTGCGGTAGAGCACGACGGGCGCGACCGCCCCGAGCCGCGGGTCGGCGCTCGTCGCCGCGGCGAAGGCGGCGGCGAACTCGGCCCGGCCCTCGCTCGGCGGCGGCCCGCAGCGGGGCGAGGTCGGCGTCGGTGAGCAGCCCGGCGGCCTCGACGAGCCGGGCGTGGATCTCCGGCTCGGGCAGCGGCCCGTCGGGCGGCGCGACGATCGGGCGGCGCAGGTGGAACACGTTGCGCGGGAACTCGAAGTTGAAGAACGTCGCCTCGTGCTTCTCGAACTGGGTCAGCGCCGGCAGCACGTAGTCGGCGAGGCGGGCCGTCTCGGTCATGAACACGTCGATGCACACGACGACGTCGAGCTGCTCGATCGCCTGCGCGCATCCGCTGGCTGTCGGCGATCGAGTGGGCCGGGTTGCCGGACTCGACGATCATCGCCCGGTAGCGCTGCGGGTGGTCGGTGAGGATCTCGTCGGGGATCACGTTGCACGGGATCAGCCCGCTGATGATGCGGGCGCCGACGACCGGGCTGCGCGGCGCCGTCTCCGGGTCGAGCTCCGTGCGGCTCGTGCGCACGAGGCTGGCGAGCGACGTCGGCGAGTACTGGGCGCCGGGCCGGCCGAGGTTGCCGGTGAGCAGCCAGACCAGCTTCTCGAGGTAGCTGACGAGCGTCGAGTAGCGGTTCATCTGCACGCCGAGGTCCTCGAACACGGCGACGCTCGACGCCGCGGCGATGCGCCGGGCGGCGGCCCGCACGAGGTCCTCGGCGACGCCGGCGATGCGCGCAGTACTCGGCGATCGGGACGTCCCGCAGCGCCGCCGCGACCTCGTCGAGCCCGGACGCCCGCTCGGCGAGGAACGCCCGGTCGAGCAGCGACTCGTCGACGAGCACGGCGGCCATCGCGGCGAGCAGCCAGGCGTCGCGGCCCGGGCGCACCTGGAGGTGGAAGTCGGCCAGCTCGGCCGTCTCCGTGCGCCGCGGGTCGATGACGACCATCGAGCGGTCCGGGTCGTTGGCGATCGCCTTGAGCGTCGTGCGGGCGTGCGGGATGCCGTGGCTCATCCACGGGTTCTTGCCGACGAACAGGGCGACCTCGCAGTGCTCGAACTCGCCGCGCACCGGCGTGCCGAGCATCAGCCCGTTGACCCAGCGCCTCGCCGGTCTTCTCCTGGGCGATGGCGCTGGAGCGGAACCGGGCGCCGAACGCGTTGAGCGTGGCGCGTCGAGTACGTGCCGCCGAGGTGGTTGCCCTGCCCGCCGCCGCCGTAGTAGACGATCGTCTCGCCGCCGTAGGTGTCGCGCACCTGGCCCGAGGCGGGCGGCGACCTCGCGGATCGCGGTGTCCCAGTCGATCTCCTCGAACGTGCCGTCGGGCCGCCGGCGCAGCGGGTGCAGGACCCGCTCGCCGCGACCGTTCTGGTAGTAGTCGAGCCGCAGCGCCTTCTCGCACGTGTAGCCCTGCGAGGCCGGGTGGGCCTTGTCGCCCCGGACCCGCTCGAACGTGTGCCCGTCGGCGCCGAGGCGGATCTCGACGCCGCAGTTGCACTCGCAGAGGATGCACGCGCTCGGCTTCCACTCGGTCTCGGTCGTCGGTCATGCGTCGGCTCGCTCCTGTGGTTGAGAACAGAGAACTGCACAGTAGCAAATCTCTACCAACCGTAGTGTCACGCGGTCGACCGGCAGGCGGGCCGGCTTGCGGAACACGAGGCCGGTCGGCGGCGGGCGCGCCGGGCGCCAGCTGCAGGTCGGGGCGGCGCCGGAGCAGCGTCGCCGACGGCGACCCGGGCCTCCAGCCGGGCCAGGTCCATGCCGATGCACACGTGCGGTCCGGCGGCGAACGCCAGGTGCCGGCGGACGTTCGGGCGGTGGAGGTCGAAGCGGTCGGGGTCGGGGAACTCCGCCGGGTCGCGGTTGGCGCCGGCGAGCGAGACCACGACCAGCTCGCCGGCGGCGATCGCCGTCCCGGCCAGCGACGACGTCGCGCGTCGCGTAGCGGTCGACGACGGCGGCCGCCGGTTCCATCCGCAGCGACTCCTCGACCGCCGCGGCCACGAGCTCGGGTCGGGCGACGACCTCGGCGCGCGGCGCCGGGTCGCCGAGCAGGTGCCACAGGGCGTTGAGGATCATGCCCTCCGTCGTCTCGATGCCGCCGAACATGATGACGGCGGCGTTGGAGATCGTCTCCTCCTCGCTCGAGCGCCGTCCCGGCGAGGTGCGGGCCGCACGGCGTCGGCGAGCTCGGCCATCGCCCGGGCGCCCGCCGCCGTCGGCGTCCCGGCCGGCGCCGATGCCGGAGACCGAGGCGACGATCTCGCGGTACCAGGCCGAGCAGGCGGGCGACGACGCCCGCGTCGCGGCCGTCGAGGCCGAGGCTCTCGGCGACGACGGCCGCCGCCAGCGGCCCGGCCAGCTCGGCGCGCAGCTCGGCCCGCTCGCCGAGCGACGCCGACCAGCCGGTCGCCTCGGCGGTGACGAACGCGCTCGAAGCGCTCGGCGACCTGGCGCGGCCGGTACGGCGGCGACGTACGGCTCGCGGTGGCGGGCGTGCGTCGGCGCCGTCGAGCGAGAGCATGCTCGGCCCGACGACGCGGGCCGTCGAGAACCGCGGGTCGTCGACGGTGAACGTCGTCCGGGTCGCGCAGCACCTCGACGCGCGGCGGCCCGCCCGGTGACGAGGTACCCGCCGATGCGCCGGCACGGCGGCGACCGGGCGACGCCGCCGCAGCCGGGCGAGGTGCGGGTGCGGGTCGCCGGCCAGGTCGTCGACGGTCGGTGCGACGTCGGCGTCGGTCACCGCGTGACGGCGGACGACGGCGGTGCCGTACGTGCTGCGCAGCGTCGTCTTGAGCACCTTGCCGGTGGCGTTGCGCGGCAGCTCGTCGACGACCTCGACGCGCGTCGGGCACTTGAAGTGGGCCAGCCGCTCCCGGGCGAAGGCGATCAGCTCGGCGGGCGTGACCTCGCCGTCGCAGGCGACGGCGGCGACGACCGTCTCGCCCCAGCGCTCGTCGGGCAGCCCGAAGATGGCCACCTCGCGGACGGCCGGGTGGCGCACGAGGACCTGCTCGACCTCGACCGGGTAGACGTTCTCGCCGCCGGTGATGATCATGTCCTTCTTGCGGTCGACGAGCGTGATGTAGCCGTCCTCGTCGACCTTGCCGAGGTCGCCGGTGTGGAACCAGCCGCCGCGGAACGCCTCGGCCGTCGCCTCCGGCAGCATCCAGTACCCGGCGAAGACGTTCTCGCCGCGCACGAGCAGCTCGCCGACCTCGCCCACGGCGACGTCGCGGTCGTCGGCGTCGACGAGGCGCGTCTCGACGTGCAGCAGCGGGCGGCCGATCGAGCCGAGCTTGTCCTTGATGTGCTCGGCGTCGAGCACGGTCACGGACGGCGCCGTCTCGGTCAGCCCGAAGCCCTCCTGGAACGGCACGCCGCGATCGTTGAAGAACTCGATCAGCGGCAGCGGCGTCGGGGCGCCGCCGGACAGCGCCATGTCGAGCGACGACAGGTCGTGGTCGTCGAAGCCGGGGAGCGCGCATCAGCGCCGCCCACATCGCCGGCACGAGGAACTGCAGCGTCGCCCGGTGCTCGGCCATCGCGGCGAGGAAGGCCGGCGGGTCGAACGTCGGCACGATCACGTTCTTGGCGCCGACGTAGACGAACGGCAGGCTGTGCACGCCGAGCCCGCCGATGTGGAACATCGGCGCCGCCGTGACGGTGACGTCGGTCGGCCGGACGCCGCGCGGCAGCAGCAGGGCGTTGCGGGCGTTGGCCATGGCGTTGGCGTGGGTGAGCATCGCCCCCTTGGGCCGGCCGGTCGTGCCCGACGTGTACATGATCCCGTGGACGTCACGCGGGTCGACGTCCATGTCCGAGCGGCCGGTCGTCGGCGGCGGCGACGAGGTCGGCGTAGGCGAGCTCGCCGTCGGCGGCGGGCGTCGGCCGGGACGCCGGGCGGCGAGGCCACGAGCACGCGGTGGCGGACCCGCACGCCCGGCTCGGCGAGCGCCGCCGGGCGACGCCGGCCAGCGTCGGGTGGTAGACGAACACGTCGACGCCGGCGTCGGCGAGGATGTAGCCGACCTCGGGCGCCTGCAGGCGGTAGTTGATCGGGACGACGATGGCGCCGAGCTTCGCCGTGGCGAAGACGACCTCCATGAACGCCACCGAGTTCAGCAGCAGCACGCCGACCCGGTCGCCGCGCCGCACGCCGAGGCCGAGCAGGGCCCGGGCCAGCTGGTTGGTGCGCCGCTCGAACTGCTCGTACGTCAGCTCCGTCGGCCCCTCGACCAGCGCCACCCGGTCGCCGTCGAGCGCCGCCCGGCCGCGTGACCCAACTGCCGATCCCCCTGTCCATCCCCGGCACCGTAGACGCCGCGTCGCCCGTGCCCGGCCGGCCACGGGGCTGGCAGGATCGGGCGATGCGAGTCGTGAGCGTGTGGCGCTACCCGGTGAAGTCGATGCAGGGCGAGCCGCTCGAGACGGCCGACGTCAGCGAGCTCGGCATCGCCGGCGACCGCCAGTGGGCGCTCGTCGACACGTCGACCGGCCTCGCCCTCACGGCCCGCCGGGTGCCCGAGCTGCTGTTCGCCACGCCCCGCCTGGTCGACGCCGACCACGTCGAGGTCGAGCTGCCGGACGGCACCGTGACCGCCGACGACGGGCCCTGTCGGACTGGCTGGACCGCCCGGTGCACCTCACCCGCGCCGCCCGGGGCGCGCCGGGCGATACGAGATCGCCGCCGACTTCGAGGACGAGGCGGGGTCGGAGTGGTTCCAGTGGGACGGTCCGGAGGGCACGTTCCACGACTCCGGCCGGACCCGGGTGTCGGTGCTGGCGACGGGATCGATCGGCGACTGGGACCGGCGGCGGTTCCGCGGCAACGTCATCGTCGACGCCGAGGCCGTGGGCGCCGAGAACGAGCTCGTCGGTCAGCGCATCCGGATCGGTTCGGTGACGCTCGACGTGACCAAGCCGATCGATCGCTGCGTGATGACCACCCGCCCGCAACCCGGCGGCATCGAGCGCGACCTCGACGTGCTGCGGACGATCAACGCCGAGCGCCAGACCTGGCTCGGCGTCGGCACGCTCGTGGTGACACCGGGCCAGCTGCAGCGTCGGCGACGAGGTCGAGCTCGGCTGACCCGGACGGTCCCGTTTCTGACGCTCCTCGCTCCCGCTCAGCGGGAGGAAGGCTCCGAAGAACTTCGGATGCGGCTCAGGCGGCGCATGGTGTCCGTCGGCGATAGAGCGCCACGCCCGTCAGGGCGAGACCAGCGATCAGCACGCCGGCGACAATCTGCAGGGTCGGCGCGCTGTCCGAACCGGTCGCCGGAAGCTGGGTTGCTCCCGGGGTCGCTCCCCGGGGTGACGGTCGCCGTCTGTCCGGCGACGGTGAACGTCACCGAGACCCGGCCAATCCTCGGGCCGGTGGCGGGGGGGTGTACACCCCTGGAGTCCTCGGTGCCCTGAGCATGACGGTGGCAGTCCGGTCGGCCACCGCCGGCACGCGCCCGCAGGCCCGGTGCACGTGACCGCCGCACTGTCCCCACCCGGAGTGTCGATTGTGACATCGATCAACTCGGCGAGGAAGCACCCCGACATCGCCGTGAACGTTGCACCAGGTGCGACGATCGTCGACGACAGCGTCACCGGGGGGGCGATCGGGTACACGCCTGCCGGCCCGCCCAATCCCACCATCGTTATACAGGCCAAAGCCAGTCCAACAACGAGCCTTCTCATTTTCGTCCCTCCCGAGCGTCCATCCTTGCGCCCCGGCCGCCGCCTGAGCTGTCCAGCGCTCCCCGCCTGGACCCGACCGCGTCGACGCTAGCACATCGTCACGTCCGCTCGCCTCCCCGACCTTGAAGATCTTGCGACCATCATGGTTGCGCACCAACACGGGTCAGGGCCAGCGGCTCTCGCTCGTGGTGCTGGCCCGTGTCGTCGGCTCGGCATCGGCGGGCGGCACCTCGTTCGCCGGTGTTCGCCGGCTCGGCATCGGCCGGCGGACCACCTCGTTCACCGGTGTTCGCCGGACCGTCCACGACCAGCATGTATCTGGGCGGTCGACCGTAGCCGTAGCCGTAGCCGTAGCCGTAGCCGCCCTCCGTGCCAGCCCGCACCCGGTTGAGCCGACCCAATCGGCGGTGCACCCACCCGCTCGAGCCGCTCGAACGCTCCGCGGACGTCACGTGCCGACACCCATCGCTTGCGTCACGACCAGCACACCGTCGACCACCCGGGCGAGCACCACGGAGTCGGCGACCGGCAGGACAGGAGCTGAGTCGAGGATCACGTCGTCGTACCCGGCCGCCACATCAGCGATGGCCGCCGCGACACGTGGCGTCGAGAGCATCTCGCTCGGATTCGGCGGCATCGCGCCGGCGGTGACGACGTGCAGTCCGTCCCCGACGTCGTGGACGACCGTGCCGAAGTCCTCGCCCAGCAGCAACTCGGTGAAGCCGGCCGACGGCTCCGCTCGCCGAGCACGGCGTCCGGCCCATCGAGCTGCTGGCGAAGACCGGGTGCGTCGGGCCGCGGACGACGGTCGTGCACGCCACGCACGCTGACGACCGCGAGCTCGACCTCCTCGCCGACGCCGGAGCGCGGGTCTGCGTCTGCCCGACGACTGAGGCGAACCTCGGCGACGGCTTCGCGCCGTTCGAGCAGCTACCACGAGCGCGGAATCGGCATCTGTATCGGCTCCGACTCGACCGTCCGCATCGATCCGCTCGAGGAGCTTCGCCGAGCTGGAACGACGGCGCGGCGACGCACCCTCAGGCGCGAGGTGTGCGACGCCGGGACGCTGCTGTGTTTCGGCGCGGACGAGGGTGCGGCGTCACTCGGGCTCGAGTCGTGGCCGGACACGGCGGTCGACCTCGAGCACCCGTCACTTCGGGGGGTCGACCGTGGCGACGTCCTGGACGCCCTGGTCTTCAGCTGCGACGCCGACGTCCTGCTCGAGGACTAGCGGATCCGGACCCGGACCCGGGCGGTCCCGACCAGGTAGCCGCGCTTCGTCGCCTGGAAGAGCACCATGCCCTTGCGATTCAGGCCGGAACCGGAAGACGACCTGGCCTCTGCGGTTCGTCGCCCGCCAGCGCGGTTTCAGTCCGACGGCGAGGCCGCGAACCTTCGCGCCGCTGACCACACGTCCGCCGGCCTTGACGGTCACGACCACGCGGCTCATGCGCTTGGCCCGCAGCCGCCCCCTGACCCCGAGGCGCAGACGCTGCGAGGCCTGGATGCCGCCGGGGCGATTCGCCGACGTCTTCGTCAGCGTGAACAAGTGCGCGCGGGTGAAGTCGCCGACGTTGTTGTCCTCGTCGTAGGCGGCGACCTTCCACCAGAACGTGCCCCCCTTGCATGTACAGGCTGGACGTCAGCGGCGGCGCGTACGACGTGTTGTCGGTCTCCACGTCCTCCACGGCCGTCGAGAAGTCCTCACGGTTCGCAACGAGGACGCGATAGTGCTTCGTGCCGGGCTTCGGATCCCAGACGAAGAGGAGGTGGCTCGTCGAGGCATCTGTTCCTCGCGCCGGTCGGCTCGCCCATCGTCCGCGTGAAGTGCGAGGTCCCGGACCGGGGCCCGGAGTAGCCTGGCCGGACTTCGTCGGGAAGTTCGCGCGGACGCGGACTCCGACGATGCCGGTGCCGGTCATGTTCCCGAAGCTCGCGGCGGCGGAGCGGGAGTCCTCGTACTCGCTGTGGTCGCCGTGCGGCTCGTCGATCGCGACCCGGTATGAGACGGCGCCGTCGACGGATCCATGCGATCAGCGGATACATGTCACCCGCCGGCGGCTCGAACCTGGGCGACGGCACCGGCAGGCGGCGCTGGAAGGTTCCGACCGCGGACCAGCGCAGCCCGACGAGGTTCTCGTCGTCGGCGCGCACGCGCCGGTCGAGGACGGTGTCGGAGGGGTCGACGTCGCGCTCGTGTAGGCAGTGGAGGCCGTCTGGACGTCGTCGAGCAGCGTCCCGAAGCTGGGATCGTTCGAGACCTGCAGCCGATAGCGCCGCGCGCCTTCCTGGGAGCTCCAGCGGAACGTCGGCTGCCCGGTCGCGTCCGAGCCCGAGACCGGCGAGACCCATCAGGGGCGTCGAAAGCTTCTGGAAGTTGTCCGGAGCCGCCTGGAGTGGGTTCCCGACCGCGTTGTCTCCGTCCACGCCCGTCGCCGGAAGAACGGCCCAGTAGTAGAGCGTCTCTTCGTCGGCGTACATGGTCGGCGTGGTGGCGAAGCGGGGTGCGTAAACCGGTAGCTGGGTGAAGGCGTAGTCGACGATGTTGCTGAAGGACAGGTAATTCGCCACGAGGACGAAGTAGCTTGCCTTCCCGGCGAGCGGGTTCCAGGTGAAGAGCGGCATGCGGGTCGTGGACACACCAGTGACGGGCAGGAGGTAGTCGCCCGAGCCGAGGTTGCCCGCTGCGCACGAGGGCGAGCAGGCGCCGCCCGTCGGCAGGCCTCGCCAGGTAAAGGACGTGCCGGTCTCATCGGCCAGGTACGTGTACTCGCCATAGACCTCCTGCAGTCCGGAGTCGCGGTGGGCGCACACACGGACCCGGGCGCAGTACGACTTGCCGGCGATGGGCTCGCGAGCCCGTCATTCGCGACCTGACGAGCGTCCGGGTAGGGCTTGACCCCTCCCCAGCTCGCCCCGAGTCGTCCATGACGTCGTCGCCGTCTTGATGCGCCAATTGTCGAACCCGTCGGAGTCGGACCAGTCGCAGATGCCGCCCTCGAACGGGAACACGTCGACCTCATAACTCGAGGCGCCGGGGACTGCGCTCCCAGGTAGGGACCGGAACCTCAGTCTGGTAACCAGGCGTCCCGCCTTCGAGATCGCTACCGGGATCGGACAGGTTGTCCCGCATGCGGAGGTTCTTGACGCTTGGCGCCGTGACGGAGGGACCTTGTCGAAGGTTTTCGTGAAGGGTGCGCCGAGATTCCACTGCCCGGCGTTCCCGAAGGCGTCCAGTGCGCGGACGCGCCAGTAGTACGTGTTGTCCTTGAGCATCGAGGTCGGCGCGTGCGAGGCGCCGATGATCGTGCCCGTGCAGCAGACCTTGGAGCCCGGCGAGAAGTCCGAGGTCGGGTTGACCTCGAGCTCGTACTTCGCGGCGCCTGCCACAGGCGTCCACGAGAAGAAGGGGTCGAACACCTCGGTCTCGGCCATCAGGTCGCTCACCGTCGGCGCAGTCCCCGTCGGCCATGTCCATGTGAACGACTGTACGGGCGACGGCGCGCCGCGATGGTCCTGCGCGTCCATCGGCGTGACGCCCCAGTAGTACGTGCCCGGCGGTAGGAGCAGTGCGCGCGGCGCGTAGACCGTGCCGGAGGTCTCGATGTTCTGCTGGCCGCCGACTGCCGAGCCCAGCAGCGGATCACTGGCGATCGTGACAAGGTACTTGGCGGCGTAGGGCACCGCGGACCAGCGCAGGACGAGCGGGCTCGTCGGATGCGAGACGACCGCCCCGTGTGCCGGCACCTGCAAGGCAGGCGCGAGGGTCCAGCCCTTGCGCAACTGCCGAGGCGCCGACCACGGGGAAACGGACCCGTCCGCGGCGACCGCGCGAACGCGCCAGTAGTACGTCCCGTTCGGGAGCGTCTTCTTCAGTGTCGCGCGGGTGTTCCGGGTGAAGAACTGGCCTTCCCCACGTCCGAGCACCGGAGCGTTGAAGCCGACGTCCGCGCTGACCTGGAACTCGTACCGGGCGGCCCCGGCGACGGCGCTCCACGCGAAGGCGGGCAGCGCCTGGGCGCTCGCGCCGGCGACGGGTGCCAGCGGGGCGGGGGCGGCGAGTGGCGCGGCCGTCGTGGGTGCAGCGGCTGCGAGGAGTACTGCGGCTGCCACGAGGGCGCCGGAGACGGTCTTGAGCTTTGCGGCGGCCATGTCTGTCTGAACAGAGCTCAGCGGCCGCAGAGCTGTCTCGGTCCCTCTCCTTCCGTCGGGGCCTACGCGGCTGACATCGGGGTCGGGCACCCAACCGCCAATCCCTCGTGCGGGGGGATCGTCGGCGCACGTCTCGCGCACTCGCAAGGGTTGGGAAGCGTCCGTGTTCAGAGCCACAACGCGGGCGCTTTCGAGGGAGACGAGTCGTGATCCGATCTAACTCAGACCCGGGCCGGCGCTCTCGCTCTCACCAAGCAGGCGTCGTGCGACGAGCTGGCGACGTCCAGCCTGTGGACGGTGCGGCCGCTCGTGTCGAGCACGCAGAGCGTCCCCGCGGAGAGGGAGGGCGTCAGCAGGCTCCCCCAGCCTTCCTGGACATTGAACGAGCCCGTGGGGACGCGAGCGCCGCCGAGCAGGCGTCCGGTCCGCGCGGAGTGGACGCGGAGCGTCCCGTCGTCGCCGCTCGTGACGAATGCGCGTCGGCGGACGAACGTGACGTGCTGCGGAGGCGCCCCGGCGTCGATGCGTGCCACCGCTCGTCCTGTCCGCCGGTCGAAGATCGCCGCCTGGCGCCGGTCCCCCGACGTGATCCAGATCCGCTGCGTGCCTGGCACGAACCCGACGTCGTGCGCAAGGAACCACGGACGGATGCGGCCCAGCAGGCGAGGCTTTGCGCGGTCCCGCACGTCGACGATCGCGAATCGGTCGGCCTTCGTGCCGAGCGCAGCCCAGACTGCGCCGTCCCGAGGAGTCCAGCGAGACATGCCTGGCCGGGCCGCCGAGCGCCACTTGCCCGACGACGCGGCCGCGCACGACGTCCACGACGACGAGCCCGCCGAGCTCGGAGTCGGTCACGTACGCGTAGCGGCCCTCCGGCGACGCCGCCGCGTAGCGCGGCTCCCCGAGGCCGCGGATGACAGCGCGATCCGAGCGTCGCTCCGTCCACGAGGGTAAGCGCGCCGCCGGCAGTGTGCGCGACCACCGCCACGCCGCCGACGGTCTCGATGCTCCGCGGATCGGGAAGCGTCTCGATCACCTTAGCCGCCGGCCCGTCGCAAGGTCGACCGCGACGATGCGGGACTCGAGATCCGCGGTCACGAGAGCGACCGGACGTTCGCGCGCGAGGCTCCGCGCGAGCGCGTCCGGGGCCACGAGGAGCCCGGTTGCGGCAGCGACGAACGCGCGGCGGTCCACCTCTCTCCTACGTACCGATGCGCCGGATGGGTCCACCGGCCCCTACCTGCGGGCACCGGGAAGCAGCAACGTCGAGAAACGCTGCCGCTTCCCCATCGATTGCCTCGGCTAGGCCGCCGCGCGAATCCGAGCCTGCTCAACCTGCTCTTCTGGCGTCGCTTCGAGATCCTGGAGGACTTTGCCGAGCAGAAAGAACGTCGGAGGCCACAGCCCCACAAAGATCGCGAGCCGCTCGGCTCGCGCCTTCGCGTCCTTGTTGGAAGCCGCCGCCGATCTTCCCCAGAGCGAGAGGCTGCCCGCGATCGAGGCAGCGCCCATGCTGTGCAGGAGTGTGCTCGTCAGCCCGAGCCGCTTCAGTAGTAGCGCGATCTTCATCCTTCTCCTTGTCGCTCGTTTTTCGGGTACCGGGCTGGCGCCGCGTCGCCGCAGCACGCGGCGCCGGCCCGGTCTTTCGACTACTCGCCTCTTTGACCGCCGGGAGGATCGCCGGGGTCGGCCCAGTAAGGCTCCCGGCTTCCCGCCTTGGCGAGTCCGCGGCTGACGATGTATGCCGAAGCCACGATGGCGACGTACAGCCACGCCCGAACTGCGGGAAACACGTCGCCCGCCCCGCCGCCTCCGTCATCGACGATCCATGTGGCAACGAGGATGCTCGCGACGATCGCGACCATCGCCCAGAACTCCGTCGTCTTGAACGCCTGCTTGGTCTCGGTCGTGAGTCGCGTCGACATGCCCGCTCGCGCATTGCCGGCGCGTGCTCGTGCCGTATCCACAGCCATAGACCCTCCCTCGGTTGGAGGCCCGTCGTGGGCCTCGATCGGCGCGATGTACCCCCGCCGAGATCGGTCTAACGAGCGGCAGCCATATATGTGCAAGGCCTAACCGAGAACAATCAAGCCCTTGCAGTTTCTTGTCTCCCTACTTCGGACGTGGGTATACGCCGGGGAGTCCACGAACGGAAGGGGAGTTCGATGATTCTGCGTTACGACCGACTTCGCAATGGAGCTGCCGCCGCCCTCCGACCCGATCCGGCCGGCGCTGCAGCCGTGCAGGAGCTGATCGGCGGACAGGTTCGGCGAGATGTCGACCTTTCTGAACTACAGCTTCCAGTCATTGAACTTTCGCGGTCGGCAGGGGGCCCGGCCGTTCTACGACCTGGTCGCCAACATCGCTGCGGAGGAGTTCGGACACATCGAGCTCGTCGCGGCAGCGATCAACACGATGCTGACCGGTGCTTCGCCCGCGAACGCGGACGCGCACCCGCTCCAACGAGATCCACTCGCGGACGTCAAGGGCATCGGCAACCCGCACCACTTCCTCGCCGGCGGTCAGGGTGCGCTGCCACAGAACTCGAACGGCCGACCGTGGAACGGCGACAACGTCTTCGCCTCCGGCGACCTCGTCGAGGATCTGACCCACAACTTCTTCCTCGAGACCGGCGCGCGCAGCAACAAACTGAAGGTGTACGAGATGGTCGACCATCCGGCCGCCCGGGCGCTCACCGGCTACCTGCTCGTCCGCGGCGGCGTTCACCAGATCGCATACGCACGCGCGATCGAGAACCTGACCGGAGCCAATCTGATGAAGATGTTCCCGACGCCGCGGATCCCCACGGAGAAGATCCCGGAGTGCAACCGCACATCGACCGTGGCGACCACCTTCGCCTCTACCGCTTCTCGCCAAGTGACTTCCAGGAGCTCGCCGCGGTCTTCAACGGTCCGAATCCGGAAACGGGTGAAGATCTCGACGTCGTCAACGAAGCGCCCGAGGGCGTTCCGCCGCGCGATCTGCCGCCACAACCGGCGGTATTCGCGCCCGATTATGCGCCTGAGGAGATTGCCGAGATCGCGACGAAGCTGCGCCAGCGCGCCGGGTTGCCGAAAGAAGCAACCGGCATGGTCGCCGAACCTCAAACAGCAAGCGAAGGGCTCGACGAGGAAAGCGACCTCACCACGGAAGAAGGCTCCAACGCGGTAGTACGTGGAGGCACGACAGAGCGTGCCCGATACGCGATCGATGAACGCCTCAATCGGGCTCTTGAAGACCCGTCCCTCCGGCACGCGCCTGTGCATTCCGCCTGTGCCCGATGTGGATCCGCTCACACACTGTTTGATCGCATCCCGGACGGGAACGCGGGCCTCGTTAGGAGTTTCCGTGTCATTCCGTCCGAGGGGGTCGATGTTGGTGTTTGAGCGAACTCGAACTGGTCTGCGGGAGATGCCTTCGAACGCTGCCTGGCTGCTATCCCAGGTGGTGAAGCCCACGGATGCGATCGAAGGCGCTGCGGCCGGCGCGCGCGACAGGGGGCGGAAGGTGACGGCGGCCGTGGTCGACGCCGCCCCTGTGGGGGACTCGGTCGAGATCCGCGCGAGGCGCGCGCACGACGCGGCGGAGCGCGCTCGGGAGGCCGAGGAGCGGGCCGTCGAGGCAGCGCGGGAGTCGAAAGCGCTCGCCGACCAGGCTCGCGCGGTGAGCGAACGCGGTCGCGCCCGCGTCAAGGAAGTCGACCGCGAAACGAGTCGCCAAGTCAAACAGAGGGTTGCAGAGGCTCAGAAGGCGGCAGAGGAACTCGTGAGGCGCGAACGCCAAGCTGCTGAGGCGGACGCCGAAGAGCAGCGCGAGGAGGTCGAGGAAGAGGTCGAAAACGAGATCGCCGAGGCCGAGAGTGATGCAGAGGCATCCCAGCAGCGGGCCGAGGAGCTGGTCGAGGACGCCAGCGAGGCGCTGGCGGAGGCGAGGCGGCTAGCCGACGAGGCCGCGGAATCTGCGCGCTCGGCCGCCGAGGAAGCCAACCGGCAGGCGCAGCAGCTTCAAAATGAAGCGCAGCAGCGAAGGAGCGACGCCAAAGAGCAGCTCAGGGTTGTCGAGGAACTGCGAGAACGGGCAGCGGCGACTGCGAAGCAGACGGCGCGAGAGCTCGACCGGGAGGGGACGGACGGTCTCGATGCCTACAAGAAGCCTGAGCTGGTCGAGCTCGCGGCCAGCATCGGGATCGAACGAAGAACGGACATGACAAAGGACGAGCTGGTCGACGCGATCACGAAGGCCGCGCGTCGGCGGGCGAGACAAGGAGCGAGATCATGAGACTTCTTCGCAGGAAGAGCGAACCGGACCGGCTTCTCGACACCGTGACGGACTCGCTCGCCGCTCTACGCGGCGGAGCTAACAGGGAGACGCTCGTGAAGGCCGGCCTGATCGCGGGCGGCGCGGCGGCGCTCACGGCGGGCAGCGCCGCCATCTCGTCGCTCCGGCGTCGGACGGAGGCGGATTCATGAAGCGGGGTCGGACCGCCCGGGACTCCGAGTCGTCGGCTCCGGTCGTTCTCGCGGCGGCGCTTGATCGCAGCCGACGCCTGTCCGAGGGAGCGCTCGTTCAGGGATCCGTCCGCGCGCGCCTTTTGGGCATCCCGCTTTTGCGCCTCGACGCAGCCGTCGTCCTCATGCCAGCTGCGATCAGTGCTTCCTCGTCTGCAGTCGCCGCCGGAAACGGCTTGGCGGAGGCTGTCCGTAGCATCAACGACGGAGCGGAGCTTCTCGCCCAGGTGCGGCGCAACGGCCGGGAGTGACATGAACCACGGGTAAGCGTCGAGGCCACTTTTCCGGGGCCGTTTTCAATGTAGCCAACAGCGGCAACAAGTTACTGGCGTTGGTTCATCCTAGGACTCAGGTCGGATCTACCGATTTCCTCGCCCAGACGGGCAGCCTCCCGGACAAGAATCGAACGACCCCTTATCAGCAGCTCGGCGAGATCTTCGTTCGCGCCATAGGGCATCGAAACCTGCACTTCACGATCGCCGAAGCGCCCATGCCCGACCACGCCCTCGCCGGTGAGCGTTTCAGGGATACGAATTCGAAGACGGCAGGTATCTCCTGCTCATCGGCCAGCTCCTCTTCTGGTGGAGCCTCTCCAGGTAGAAAGAAGCTGTTCCGCGCGCTCGCGGAAGACCAGCTCGTAGTCTCGGTCCACGACGTGGTAGCTGTAGTCAAGCTGATGGATCACGCCCCGAAGGGCGCGTCCAACATCGTCGCCTTCCTGCTCCCAAAGCCCGTCCTCGTCGGCATCAGCGAAGCCAAAGGCTTCGAGGACCGCCTGGGCGGTCTCGGGTGGACAACCAAGGACGACCCCAAGTTCATCGAGCCTCCACCGTCTTGCGGAAAGTAGCTGGAGTACGTCAAGCGGCAAGGCGTTGCGTTGCCCCCACTGCGGGAAGTGGCGTATGACCGCCTCTCGGCCTCGCTGAAGTCGCCTCCGTGCCAAG
>CAVZKV010000027.1:0-246230 GCA_963775835.1 uncultured Alphaproteobacteria bacterium
TCAATCAGATGGATAGCCTCACGGGCGAGTTCGTACAAACGAGTGCCGGCGGCAGCCGGCTTCGCGGCAAATTCTACGTGAAGCGCCCCGGACGCTTTCGGTTCGACTACGCCCGGCCAAGCAGGCTCGTGATCGTCTCGGACGGTCGGTACGTCGCCATCCAGGATCATGACCTGAAGACAGACGACCGCTGGGAGCTAGATCAGACCCCCTTTGGAGCTCTGCTCCGGCAAGATGTGAATTTGCTCAGGGACGCGCGCTTCTTCGACGTTCAGGAAACGGAGGACACCATTATTATCGCCTTCGAAGACAAGAACCAGCAGGCTCCGGGACCTCTGAAGGTGTTCTTGGCAAAGAAACCAACGCTTGAACTAAGAAAATGGATGACCAAGGACTTGCGGGGTCTCGACACACTAATGGAGCTGAGCAATGTTGCCCGCACTGACGACTTCGGGCCTGACTTGTTCAAGCCAGCACCCGTGGTGCTTGATCGGTTGCGCTAACGCGTGCTGTGTCGTTTCTGGAGGCACGCGCGGATAGAGCCGTGCTTCCGGGCTAGACCCAAGGGGTCATCGCAATGCGCACCCATCAGAACAAATCCAGTCGCCACCTGGGCTTCGACATCGGCAAGAACACTTTACACCTCGTCGGTCTCGACGGGCGCGGCGCCATCGTGCTGCGTCGGCTCGCCACGGCGCCGGCTGGTGTCGTCCTGGTGGCCGGCTGTGGCTCGCACCACATCGCCCGCCAGATCCGAGCACTTGGGCATGACGTTCGCCTGATCCCAGCGTCGTTAGGCTGCCGTGTCGGCCGTCGGCTCAAAGCGAGCGGGCCTGCCGGACTTCCTCTGACTGAAATTGGCTCTGTCAATCGCATAGCCGTTGGGCGCCACATCATCGACGCGCAGTGCAACGAGGTCACAGCCACGCAATTTGCTGTCAATGGCGAGATTGAACAAGGCCAAGTCGCGCGTGCGTTTCTCCAGATCCAGCTTGGCGTATCGCCCGCACGTGACTGGGCCGCAAGGGAGCCTTTGGGCCGGTGATCTTCCCCTTAATCCGGGCGGGCCGAGGGACGCAGGCAGTGGAGTTGGTTTCGGTCATGGTCGGTCTCCCTTCGTTGCGAGACCCGCCAGCATGCGCCTCCGACCTCACGACCCATGCAGAGTAAGTCAGCTAATCGATCATAGTGTCATAACATGGTTACCCACGATAGCCGCCGACGTCGCGGCGTGACCCCAACTGAGACATCGGGTTGCCCCGGTCCTGATTGCTGTCCGCGGCACAAGACCGACGGCGCCCTGGCGGTAACTCTTCTTCTTTGCTGGCGGGTTCGCGGTCAGGCCGTTCTCATCCAGGTGGCCAACCGTGTCGCGGCCTCCTCGAGCTGATGCAGGTCCCGGTGGAAACACAGCCTAAAAAAGACTTCGCCGCCTTCGCCGAATGCTGTCCCTGGAGCCAGGCCGACGTTAGCCTTATCGACGATCTCGAAGGCCGCCTTGCGTGAGTCCTTTACACCTTCTACCGAGAAAAAGAGGTAGAAGGCGCCCTGCGGCCGGCTGACGCGAGCACGGCTTGCCGCGCCGAGAATACCGCAAACGAGGTCGCGCGCTTGTCTCGCGCGCTCGATTTGCGAAACAAGAAAGCTGTCACCGTAATCCAGCGCGGCGACACCGCCACGCTGCATGAACTGGGCGACGCCGGACGTCGAATACTGGATTAGGTTCTCAAATGTTTGCTGCAGTGAAGGGTGCACACGCAGCCAGCCCATGCGCCAGCCGGTCATAGCCCAGTTCTTGGAGAACGTATTCACAAAAAAGATGCGGTCTTCTGCATCGACGATGTCCATAAAGGACGGGGCGCGGCGACCACCGTAGAAGAACAGGGCATAGATCTCATCGGCTATGATCCAGAGATGGTGACGTCGGGCGAGATCGAGGATTGCTTTCAACGTTTCCCGGTCTGCGGTCCACCCCGTCGGGTTGGACGGGCTGTTGACAAAAATGGCCGTGGTCCGCGGTGTAATCGCGGCTTCAACCTTGTCGACATCGCAGGACCAGCCATTGTCAGAATGGTCCAGAGGGACGGCGATAGGCGTGGCGCCGGCGATGCCGGCGGCGGCTGCGAAATTGGGCCAGGCGGGCGAGAGATAGACGATTTCATCGCCGGCCCCGGACGTAGCCTGCAGCGCCAGCTAAATCGCCTGCATGCCCCCGCCGGTAACGAGGAACTCGTCCTCTGCAAACTGCCTGTCGAAATGGCGCACGTGATAGCGCGCCAATGCCTGGCGCAAATCGGGAATTCCGCGCTGCCAGGTGTAGAAAGTCTCTCCTGCACCGAGTGCCCGATTGGTGGCGTCCACAATGAAACTGGGTGTGGGCAGGTCCCCTTCCCCGACCCAGAGGGGGATAAGTCCTGGTCTCTCGCGACCGTAACTGGCGACGGCCACGATGCCGCTTTCCGGCGCATGCCGGGCATCGGCGCGTATATCTTCGAGCAGGGTCATACAGTTGAGCACTACCAGATTACGGTATCCCTGTAGATAGCCAGGGACGCAATGCTCGGCAAGTTTTGGCCCATCGCGGCCTTGGGCCGGCCGATCGACATCGTGCCTGGAATTGAGCGTATTGCGGAGGAAGGCGAGCGTTCGCCGGAGCTGTGCGCGACGGCGGCCCTTGATCCGGTTCAGACAGCTGCAGCCATCCTTGCGACACAACATTTTTCCTCCAAATCGTGACGGCACTGGCCCGATCGGATTGGTGCCGGCGAACTGGTCCTCGGATCGCCGCGGAAGGTGTGACGTACTTTAGGGAGATTCGCTCGGACCTCTGGCTAGTCCGGGTTTGTGATACAGCGCACAGCGCCCCGAACTCGTCCGTCTACGCTCATCGCGACCGCTCGATCGGCAGCATGTGCGGGGAAGCATTGACTGATGTTCGAGACAATTAGGCACAGCTTGCGACCGTCGGGCCCGGCTCTCATTGCTTTGTAGGAGACACAGTCATGACTGACACGAATCGTCGCGCATTTTTAGGGGGACTGGTTCTTGCAACGGGAGGCCTTGCCGCCTCACAATCCCGGCAATGACGGACACGCCCTGGGCTATGATGTGGCACCAGCGTCAGACCATATGGCGTTGGTCCCCCGGCGTACGGGAGATCCCGTGACCTTCAGCACTTCGCTCGACAAGTCCCCGATCAAGGCCACGTCGGGTGGCTGGGCTCGCGACATCACCAGCAAGTCTCTCCCCGTTGCTACCAGCATCGCCGGAGCGCACCTCTATCTCAACCCCGGCGGGGTTCGCGAGATGCACTGGCACAATTCGGCGGAGTGGGCCTACATCTTGACCGGCCACTGTCAGGTGACGGTTGTCGACCCGCAAGGCGAAACCGAGGTCGCAAACTACGCTGCGGGAGACCTTTGGTATTTTCCAAAGGCGCATGCGCACGCAATCCAGACACTAGGAACTGAGGCTTGTCATGCAATCCTCGCGTTCGACGATGGTTTGTATGCAGATCACGGAACATTTGGCCTGAGTGATTGGCTCAGCAGGTTGGATCCGGCTCTACTCTCACAAGCACTTGGTCTACCGAAGGACATCACAACCACGATCCCGACGGGTGAAGTTTACATCAAGCAAGGAGAGGTGATCGCGCGTGAGAGTGCAAAGGCCAAAGCCACGCAAGTGCTCGATCAGTCGCGAACGCATCGCCATCGGCTGATGGCCCAGAATCCTCGGGTCAGATCGTCCGGTGGAACCCTTCACGTCGCATCGGCACACGAATATCCAATATCGACAACCTTCACCGCGGTAGTTACCAGGCTAAACCCAGGCGCCGTGCACGCGCCGCATTGGCACCCCAATGCCAACGAGTGGCACTATGTTGCAAAAGGACGCACGCGCGTGACCCTCTTTGCAACGGACAAGCGAATGGCAGTTACGGAACTCTCGGTCGGGGATTGCGCCTATATCCCGACTGGATGCGGGCATACCGTGGAAAATATCGGTTCCTCCGAATGTGAGATTGTCGGTGTTCTCGACAGTGGTACGTATTCGGAGGCGTTGTTGTCGGATTGGTTGACTCAGGTGCCTCGCCAGCTGCTGGCCAACAACCTTGGTCTGCCGGAAAAAGTGTTCGAAACGATTACGAAGAGAAAGTCGGCCATTATTGCGATGAGCTGAGCGTTCCAATCGGTGCTTTCCAAAGTCCATGGGTGCCTTCGGTCAAGGGCAAAGGTGTCAACAGTGCCTCAGCGGCGAGGCCGTGGACCGGCCGGAAAAGGTTACTGTTGGGCATGGTCACCAGATCGCGATTGGCCGGACTTGTGGCTGCCGCGGGCGCCCACGGGACGTTCTATGGCTAAGAAGGAAACGAGGGAGGAATGTGACCATGAGCAAACGGTTCATTGTCATGACTACGCTCTTGCTGCCGGGATTGCCGTTGGCCTCTGCTGGTCCAATCTGATCAACGCGCAACCTGCTGCCTATTCGACGAAGCAAGTCTTCATGACGGATCTAGTGAATCTCCCGGGCCAAGAAGTCTTAATCTTCAGCTCCGATTGGCAGCCGGGATTCAAATTGCCTTTGCACATCCATCCGGATGGTCATGGGTTCGTTTTCGTAATCGAAGGTGAGCAGACTTTCGAGGTCGAGGGAACAGGTACCAAGATCGTAACGGCGGGCGGGGTGTTCCGGCGCAAGGTCGCGGACAACGACCCTACTGTCGACGCTCAAGAGCCTAGCAGCATGAGCCGAGCCCACTGCTGGTCACTCAGGGAGCCCGTTTTCGCACCCTAGAACGGCAATTCAAATACCGTCTGCCAGTTATCGTCAGCAACGATTATCCCCCCACGGCTGGCGGACGCCCCGTTCAAGGATGCCCCA
This sequence comes from uncultured Alphaproteobacteria bacterium, assembly GCA_963775835.1. Lineage (GTDB taxonomy): Bacteria > Pseudomonadota > Alphaproteobacteria > Rhizobiales > Hyphomicrobiaceae > AWTP1-13. The sequence continues at coordinate 4,885 of CAVZKV010000027.1, forward strand.
TTCGCGATCTGTTGCACGCGGTCTGCTGCCTCCACTTCAGCGTCCACAGTATCAGCGAGTTCGATGCCTTCATGGTCGAGTATGGTGATCTGGCCACGTCTGACGTGGAAGTAATAGCGAGGCATGCAAGCCTCCCACTATGTCTCCGATATGAGGGATGCAGAGCGCCTATAACGGCGCGTCGCGGCCACCTTGAGTTAGTGCCGCATTAATATCTCAAAGTGCGCTATCGTACAGTATTCCAAAGGAATTGTCCAAACCCGAACAAACCCCTTGATCGCAGGGGGTGGCAAGCCGATTTGCCAGCTAAGCCTTCAAGGACTGATCACGGCGCGTGCGGATAATCCAGCGCATCAACAAGTTTGCGTTGGAGGAGATCGGTCCCATCCGGGCTCGAAGAGATAGAAGCCGGTCATTTCTACCTGGCGCACCGCGTATCGCAAATACGCGGTGTCCCACCGTGGCGGAAGCCTACGTGTGTCGATCGCCTCCACGAACAGCCAAACTGTTGCTGAAGTGATGGGCGGGATGTTGCGGCCGGTCACGTCGACCGTGAGCGCGCGGTTGTCCGTTCTTTCGTCGCGGAAAAGATAGATGATCACCTGCCGACGTCCCCAAATGACGCAGAAAGGTGAGAGCGGCCGAGAAAGTAAGCACCTGCCGCCCTCGCTTTGGTTCGCAGTAATGGCGGACCTACGGCAACCCGAGCGCGTGCAAGCTAGTGAGTCGCCGCTCGAAGTCGATGGCTGAGTTTGTACGATATCATACATAGCGAGATTGCGTTGCGTGAAGGTTGCGCGGGAGACACGTGGCATAGAGTTCAGTTAACGGGGTTTTCCCTTACCCCAAAGCGGCTCCAAATCGCGACATTGTGTATTGTAAATGCTCCGGAAGCTGAACATCGTCGCAGCGCGTACGGCGGCTCGTTTCCCAACTTCGAGCCTCTCGCCGTTTGCCAACTGGCCTTCGGAATCTCTGAGGGCCGTTTTCTTTTCCGCGCCTAACAAGCGTCGCTGTATTCCGCGCCTTCGAAAAAAAGCGCACATCGCTGCCGTCCTTGAAGACCTGGAAGCGGAAGCCGTCCCACTTGGCCACTTGGGCTCGTGCAACCAATGGGCGGACGGCCGAGGAGGGACGCGGGGACGGACAAACGCGAGACCGTGACAAGGGCCCAATGATTTGGGGGAAAATGCTGCAAAAATCCGCGTGGGGTGCGCTACCTATACGGGTTACTTCTTCGTCGCCGGTGTCGCTCTTTGGCCGGTGGGAACGTTATCCTACGCTGTCGTGGCACGCCGGTGTTTTCACGACCAAGACCCGCAGCAGATTAGACAACGTGCGCAACTGGAATTTTCGCCGAAGTTTGCCAGTTCGCAATGCGACTGCGGGTGCAGGCTGCTCCTCGCGAACTTGTCGCTGATAAGACGCGATGTGCGCTACTCGCGCAACCTGACGTAGTTGAATGAGCTGAGTTGCAGCCTCGACGAGCTGCTCCTGGGTGAAGGGCTTGGTCAGCATTGAAGACTGACCGAAACTTTCCGGTAGCGCTTCACGACCGTACCCCGTCACAAATACGAAGGGGATGTTGCGGCGCGCCAACGCCGCTGCAATGTGACCGGCCGCGCAAATTGGCATCGAGCAAGACCGTGACGCATGGTCCATCCCGGCGAGGAGCCAGGCCGTTGCGACGCCGGTGCCGGTCCCAAGCTCGAGAAATCGGCCGGCTGGCTTGGATGCGGCGAGTGTTCGTAAGAACAATCCGGTCCCGCGGCTCGGAGGGCATTGAGAAGGCAACGTCGGTCGTCTCGCGGAGCATAGCCTCGAGCGCTGTCGATCGATCGAAGATGAAACAATCGTTCACTTCCTGGCACTCGCCAACCTGCTCAAGGAATGCCAAGAAACACCCCGAAGCAGAACGCAAAGTTCTGGACCGCAGGGCAAGGCTCTGCTCGAGGCCACGATCCTAAACGTGTTGGCGCACCGAATTTTAATGTTGAGCGCAACCGTAGATTCGGGGCCACACCTTAGCGGTTCTTCGCCCTGCAGCTATCTCCGAAGCTGGCACGGAGCCGGAATAGCAGTGCGTCTGCTCTGACCCTGAGTGTTGGGGGGCAACCGGACCAATACTGACCGTCGCTAAAACGGTGCTGTTGACCCCGAGGGGACTCGGCCGCAAGCGGGTCTTGCAACGCAGCATTTGCTGGTCGGTGGAGACCAGTTAAACGTGACCCCGGCCGGCTTAGCGACGCAGGCCCTCGAGTTCCCCTTTCGCCCAATCGATCACCTGCTTCACAGTGTAACCGGACACTACGCGTGCCACCATCCCCGGGATCATGTAGCGGCTCCAGATCTGCACCCCAATGTCTGGCGGCCCGCTCGAGCCGACGATGTAGTACTCGGCATCATGGTGGGGGCGCACAGGATAATTATAGATCGTGCCTTTCGGCGGCTCAATTTCGGCCCAGACCGGCAGATCCGCCATCGATAAAAATGGTGGGATGTCATAGCCCGCCGCCGGAATGCTAAGCTTGGTGACGATGTCGCGCTGGCTGAGGAACGTCATCAGGTCTTTTGCCGCCGACTTATTCTGTGCCCATTGCCAAATGCCCCAGAAATAGGGGCGATGAGGCACAAGTCGACCCATCTTGCCCCTGGGATTTGGAAAGTGCCAGGTGTCGGCTGCGATAGCAGGCGCATCACGCTTGGCCACGGCCCAGGCACTGGGCGGGTTCCAGATTAGGGCCGCCGAGCCTGCAACGAAGGCCTTATTGTTGGACGCGTCATCGTAGGAGACGGTGTTGGGGGGCAAGTAGGGGACGAAACGTTTGACATAATCGAGCACCTCGCGGACCGGATCAGAATCGACGGTGACGTTGCCCTTGCCATCCACGAGATGCGCCCCGAACGCCCCGAACGTCGCGCCCCAGGTCTGGTTCGCGTCCGTGCTATTGGCTCCGCAGCCAAGCGCGAACAGGTGGCCCGCCTTGTGACACTGCTCCGGCCATTTTCAGCTGCTTTTCGTACGTCCACTCGGCCGCACCTTTGGTTTTCACGTCGTTGGCCGGGTACCACTCGGTCACATCCTCGCCCGTAAAATTTTTGATCATGGAGATGCGTGCGCACGGCGGCAGGGGAGCCGAGCCCCAGGCGACCGGCACGCCCAACCATTTCCCGTCCGACTTGCCAAGATACTCCACGGCCTCGCTCACCGGCCCGTACTGATTGATCAGCCCAGCCATGACGTCGTTCACGGGCGTCAGCTTGTTGCCATACTGCTGGGCATTCCATTGGTCGAAAGCAAGGATGTCGTGCCCGCTCCCCGCCTGCGCCTCTGCTGCCTGCGTGAGAATTATCTTGTTGCCGGCGGAGGGAATGAAGTCGATCGTTACGTCAACCTTGTTCTTGGCTGCCCATTCGTCGACCAGCCCCCTCAGCACTGGATTGGCCGCCGGTACCCAGTGATCCCAGATGCCCATCGTCAGCTTGCCAGCGGCGGCGGCTGTCTGAACATGCACCAGCGGCAGGGTCGTGCTGACAGCGCCAGCCGTGACCTTCAGCGCTTGGCGACGGGTGATCCGATGGACACGTGTCATGGGTTGCTCCTCCCTCTTATGCGCACTTTTCACCTATATTTTTTGAGCTGAATTTCTGATGCCTCTGGCACCCTCGATGCGTATTTGAGGCTCGCCGGGCAATATACTGGCTTTGGCCGGCTCTTGTCCCGTTCTGTGTGAAGCTATTTGTTTGCAGAACACGGCCTTGGCGCGTCAGCTTTTGGATGGGGACCCAAATCCGGTCTCCTTCTGAAAATGCACCTCTGAACATGAGCTTTACGCGCCCGCGCCCTCTGTCCGCGCCATGCCCGATGCTGGCGCAATCCAGTGACCAACGTCGACGCCTGCAAGTATGGCACGTTTTTCACGGTGGGGCACGGGCACCCGCGTCCGGTTACTGAGTAACATTGACCGTGCCAAAAACCTTGGCGGTACGGAGCAATTGACCACGAAAGAGAAGGACTAGCGAACCCGCCCCCCTCATCTTACGACTTTGATCTCTCGCAGGAACACTTGCACATGCGCCGCAGCGGCCGATGGGCTTGCCTGCAGGAGGAAGTGTGGTCCTGCGATCTCGGCAAATCGAATGTGCGGCATGGCACTGAGTTCATTCGACGCCGACCTCGGCACAAGCCGGTCCTCGGATGCGCGCAGATAGAGGACCGGCACGGCAACCCGGGCGAGGAGCGGAGAGACATCGACATCGAGCACGGCGCGCAGGCGCTTCCTGATGACCGAGGGCGACACGCGCGACAGCGCGTCCGCAAGTTCCGACCGCAGGGCTGGCGTTGCGAAGCGGCCGAGAGCCAGCCAGGAAAGCAGCGACATCGGCGGCCGGCGGATCGGCAGCAACCGGATCAGGTGGCGCAACGGAGCCAACATGGGCATCGGATTGCGCGCGAAGGAGCAGGTCAGGATCAGGCCGCGTAGCCCGGCAGGGCGGTCTGCTGATATCGAGATCGCGATCGGCCCGAGAACAACTCGGCCAGCAGGACGAAGGGCCTTCTTTTCGGCAGACGGGAGCGCGCAATTCCTTCGAGTGATGCGTAGTCGAGATCCCGGTCAACCGGGTAGGAAATGAGCATAGTCGGGATGCTCGGATCGAGCGCTTCACGAAAGCCGCGACGTAGGAGGCCTGTTCCATCGAGGCCAGGGAGAAGCACCAATATCGTCTTGTCGCGGGGCGGGCGAAAGTTGTGGCGCGCGCCCCAACGCGCTGGATCGGCAAGGGCGCGTCGCCAGCGCTTGGCGGCCGCGAAAGCTCGGTGGCGCACGCGCTGCGGAAAGCGCTTGTCCTGTGAGATTATTTCCAGGGCTGAGGCGATTTCATCATCGACGGGAAAGCCCGCTTCGATCCAGGACACGGCGTACCCGCCCCAACCCCACCTCATAGGACCAGCAAGCGCGAAGACCACGACTTCCCGGAGAGAGACGCGTTCCACCTCAGTCCGCGGAAGACCGGTGGCGACCAAACTGTCAACTAGCCGCATCACGACCAAGGCATACGGATGCTCAAGGACAGGAAGGAGCGGGATATAGCTTTGGCCGTCGCGTATTTGGGCCCACGCTTCAGGATGCGTAGCCAGGCCTTGGCAGAGCTCTTCAAGGGTCCAGTATGGCTGCATTTAGGCTGATCCTCGCCGGTCGAAAGAGGCCGCCGCTTCGCTGTGGTGTTCCACTGCTGCTTGCCCGGATTGAGTCGCAGATAACTGTACCGCACCGTGGTGGCCCAAAGCGGCGCGACCCCGCCGGGACGCAGGACACCTCAAGTTCTGCCGTTTTTGCGCAAGGAAGTCCTACGCATGAGACGCAACATCATGCTCGAGACCGAGCGCAAAGGGCGGCTTTGACTTCGCCGATGACGCGTGAGCTCGGTTGGAATTGGCCATCTACGCGGTGAAGTCTCATCATTCCAATGAGCAATCTCACAGCCTCGGTACGCACGCAATTTTCGTGATCTGTGGTGTGATTACGGAGCAAGGTGACCTCCTCGCTTCCATATCCCCTAAGCCGAAACTGCGCGTGGAAAGCGTTGGCCATTTGATGGCGAGTCAGTATCCTGGCCCGAACGCACGCGATGAGATGGTCATAAGTCGGCCCGCCCAGCCGTATTTCTTCGACCCAATTGAGGTTAACTTTGCGGTCCAGCGTTCGCAGCAAGTTCGCGTTGCATGTTTGCGCTGAGGTGAGCCCCTTCTTTCATCCAATCAGCAATAGAGTCCTGGGTTGAAGTTGTGATCAATGCTGTACGTAGCCACAAGAGCAATGTGCTGGGTTCGGAACTCTTCCGGTGTCCTGTTGGCTAGCGCCGAGTGCGGACGCACGCCGTTGTAATCGCTACGCCAAGAATCGAGGACGTGGACTTACCCCGGTTTGGTGGACAGGTGAGTACTATCGATCAAGTGATCTGATGTGGATCCTCCTTGTCCTGGCCAGTACCTTTGTTCGTGCCCCCTGCGGAGCCCGTACCTTCGTCCCGGCCCACTCGTCTGACACGCCGGCGCGCGCAGGGCCGGTCAAGATCGGCCGTCGTGCCTACGTCAGTATTCGCCGTGACATTTCCAGGCCGCATCTTGAGGGGCCTGAGCACGACGGCAGCGTGGTGTGCGTCGGGATCAGCTTGCCGCGTGTGGTGGCGCTCGTAGTCGACCGGTGACAGATAGCCCAGCGAAGAGTGGCGCCGGCGCGGATTGTAGAAGCCCTCGATGAACTCGAACACGGCCATGCGTGCTTCTGCTTGCGTCTTGAACGTGCGTCGATCGAGAAGCTCGCATTCAAGCGTGGCGAAGAAGCTCTCCGCCATCGCATTGTCGTAGGCGTCGCCCACCGAGCCCATCGAGGGCCGCACACCGGTGTCACGGCAGCGCTTGCCAAATGCGATGCACGTATACTGGGCGGATTCAAGCGGTCGTCGCAACACCTTGATAAAGGAGGTTGCGATGAACATTCGAAAGCGACGTTCGAATCGATCTGGGCGGGCACGATTGTCGTCACCAGGTCGACCGCCGGTGGCAGGACGAGATGAACGGCGACGGTTCTGGGCAGCGATCGCGGCAGGCAAGGCGAGTGAGGTTGCTGCGGTCGGTGCCGGCGTGCCGCCGGCGGTGGGAACAAGATGGTTCCGGAAGGCAGGCGGCATGCCACCAGCGATGTTCGGACTGTCGGCGAAGCCGCTCTCTGGCCGGTATCTCTCGTTTATGGAGCGGGAGGAGATTGGCCTCCTTCGCGCGGAAGGCCACACCATACGGGAGGTCGCTCGTCGGATCGGACGGGCAGCATCGACTATCTCCCGGGAGCTGCGGCGCAACGCCGCCACCCGAAGCGGCGGCCTGGAGTATCGCGCGACGACAGCGCAATGGCACGCCGAGCGAGCTGCTCGCCGTCCAAAGCAGGCGAAGCTTGCGCTCAATGCGGCATTGCAAGCCTATGTGGAGGAACGACTGGCTGGCGCGGTCGTCGCTCCAAGTGGGGCTCCTGTTCCCGGCCCGGCCGTGTCGTGGAATGGCCGTCGGCATGGACCACGGCAAGACCGGCGGTGGGCAAGCGCTTGGAGCCCGGAACAGATCGCCCGCCGTCTGCCGATCGACTTCCCGGAAGATGAGACCATGCGCATCAGCCACGAAGCCATCTATCAAGCGCTGTTCGTTCAAGGTCGAGGCGCGCTGCGCCGCGAGCTGACGGCCTGCTTGCGCACCGGGAGGGCGCTGCGGATGCCGCAGGCGCGCACGCGCGGGCGAGGCAAGACCTTCATCTCTCCCGAGATCATGATCAGTCAACGTCCGGTGGAGGCAGCCGATCGAGCCGTGCCGGGCCACTGGGAAGGCGACCTCATCTTGGGCCTTGGCAGTTCCGCGATCGGCACCTTGGTGGAGCGCACGACACGCTTCACTCTGCTGCTGCACCTGCCGCGCATGACGGGCCATGGCCACGAAGCTCGCGTGAAGAACGGACCCGCACTCGCCGGACATGGTGCCGAGGCGGTGCGTGACGCCATCACACGCACGATCATCACCTTGCCAGAGCAACTGCGTCGATCACTGACTTGGGATCAAGGAGCTGAGCTGGCTCAGCACGCACGCCTGAAGATCGATGCGGGCGTGCAGGTCTATTTCTGCGATCCTCACAGCCCATGGCAGCGCGGCACCAACGAGAACACCAACGGGTTGCTACGCCAGTACTTCCCAAAAGGCACCGATCTCAGCATACACAGCGCCGAGGAGGTCGCAGCAGTGGCGGCCGCCCTGAACTCGCGGCCCAGAAGGACGCTTGATTGGAAAACGCCTGCAGAGGCGCTTGACCAGTTGCTTCTATCGGTCAACAAAGACCGTGTTGCGACGACCGCTTGAATCCGCCCTGCGAGCCCTGGTCGGAGTGATGGATGACATCCTTCGGTCGGCGCGTGGCCAGTGCCATGTTCAAAGCATCAAGAACCAGCTGGCTGTGCAAGGTCGTGGCCATCGCCCAGCCGACGACGCGGCGGCTGAACGCATCGAGTGTGACCGCCAGGTAGAGGAAGCCGGTCCACGTCGGCACGAAAGTGATATCGGCCACCCACAGCAGATTCGGGCCCTCGGCCGTGAAATCGCGGTCGACCAGATCGGGCGCCCGCTGGTCCCCGTTGCGAACGGTCGTGGTGACAAACCTGCGGCGGCTGACACCGGCAAGATCCGTATGACGCATCAGACGGGCAACCCGTTTCTTGCCGACAGCCCTGCCAGTGGCCCGCAACTCGGCATGTATGCGGGGCGACCCATAGGTGCCCTTCGAAGCCGCATGGATCGCGCCAATGCGCTCGATCAGCACCGCGTCGTCCCTGGTGCGACGCGACGGCGACCGCTTCGACCACGCATAATACCCGCTGGAGGAGACGCCCAGCACGCGGCACAGCGTGGCAACTGGATAGGCCTGGTTCTCGCTCACGAACTTGAACCCTTGGGCGGGATCACGTCCGTCTCCCGAGCGAACCAGGCCGCCGCCTTTGACAGGATTTCCCGCTCCAGCTTGAGCTGTTTGACCTCACGCCGCAGGCGCACCAGTTCTTCGCGCTCTGCGCTCGTCAAGCCGTCCGCACGGCGGCCTTCATCCCGGTCGGCCTGGGCCACCCAGTCGCGGATCGATTTGGCCGTCGGCTCAAACTCCTTGGCCAGCTCCTCAGGCGATCGACCAGCTCGAACCAAATCAACCATTTGTCGTCTGAATTCTGGCGCATACGCTCGACGTGTTCTTCTCGGCATCGTGGCCACCTCCTTCGGTAGTATTGGGGTGTCCACCAAACCGGGGCAACATCACTATTGGATGCGAAGGATGGAGCACCCCTCCGGCGATGGCGGAGAAAGTGGTGCCGAAGACCCATTGATGAAACGAGCGCTTCACCCACCGCGACCAGTTCACGACTGTTCCCCATCTATCCCGATCTTAGATTAGACCGGCCGCCGGGATTGGGAGGAATAATCCAGATTAGTGCGTCACTCGCACAGCAAACTTTCGAGCCAGCCGCTGCCGATTTTCAGACGCCTGCGGAAAATGGGTCACAGCTGGGCGTGTAGGATTAGCTCACTCAACGGGGAAGCTATGAGCCATGGCGGACAAGAAGAGCACGGGCGGTGCTGTCAAGCCGATCCATCGTGATCTGGGAACGGAAGAAGACATGGACGATTTCGTGGAGGGCCTCACCCCCGACACTATGGCCGAAATTGCGGACGAGCTCCGGGCGCAAAGACGTTTTGAGGCCACCCTCGGTGATCTTGCGTTCAAGTCGAATGAAGCCGCCTTCGAATATGCTTGTGCCTTCATGCGCTGCGACGTCGTGAAGGGTCAAGGGCTGCCAGCCCTCGTGGTCGGCGCCACGCACACCTTCGGCACGGCCACGTCAGTTGCGAAAGCTGATCGCGGCATCCAGACAGCGGTTTTGAGGGTGGCCAGCTCCGACGGCGGGTTCCCCGCGGTGGCGCTGTCTTTTGGTCGCGGGCCAGACTTAAGGGTTGGGGACCTTGTTGCTTGGGTTCCAGGCGAATACCGCGAGGATCTTGCTGCTACGTCCACCGACAGGCGCTTCGGTTGGGTTGGATTGATTGTTGGTACTCTGGAGCCGCGTTACGTCAAAGGAAATTGGGTCGGTAAAGACACGTTCGGATCAGGTCCGCAAAACCCCGCGCGCTACCTTGTGCGGGGATATCACAGGTTGCCTACCACCCACTGAGGTAGCAACAGAAAGTAGCGTTAGCTCGAAGCTCCTCGCGGGAGACCACCGATGGGTCGCTCAGTGCGCCCGCAAAGCGCGAAGATGATTTGCTGGCACAGAGCACCCCGCACACCAGGCGGCTAATGAAACCACGTCATTGTTTGTGGCTCGGTTGTGCGAGCCGCGTCACTAGTGCCCGAACATTTTGCCGATTGCGCGAAAGGCGATGTAGGTCATTGCTACAATGTATGCCCACGCGATCAAGCTAAGAATGACTGCCCCAAACGGACCGTACTCTCTGGCAAAGAAAAAGCCCGCCGTAAACACTATCGGGGTGATGAGCATAGCAACCACGGTAGCCCAAAGCCAAAATAGTAGCCGTGGCATGCCAGGCTTTCCTCCGTACCATCCGCCGGACGGCCGTGCTGGTTCAGCCCGTACCAGCTTGAGCAGCTACAGATGCAAGCAAAAACTGTAGCAACTACAGATGCGAGCGCTTCTAACTGGCATTCGCATCTAAAGCTCCTCCTGCTCTGAAACAGGTGCGCGCATTGGCCCATTCTGGGCATGTACGAGGATAAACACGCGGTGCCGGTGTGGTCCGCAAAGGTCACACTGGGAAACGCTTTCAAGGGAGCACTAAGCCGGCGACAGCGGATGAACCATTCCCGATGACGCAGGATGGCTCGGCCTAGCCGCGACCAGTTAGGCGGGATACCAGTCTCCTCGCGGTATTCGGCTCCCTTGGGTCACCGCCGACCTCCAATGAAGTCATAGCCAGCACGCAATCGACGCAACGGTCGAGGATAGCGAAGTGCCTTTCGGGTTGACGCAACCCGGCCGGCGCTCGATCCTGGTCTATCCGCCATCGCAGGCCAAGCAGTCAGCGTATTGATGATCATCAAAGAGCTTCGTTATTCTGCTGGCGCTGAACGCGCTAACAACCGAAGCACGGTCGCAATCCAGCACGATCGATGACACGCGCACCGGCAGGATCACTGGCCGCGCGTCCACTGGCAGCAACGGTGCGAAGCCGCACAAGTTGTTTGAGGGTCCAAGATGTAGTAGCCGAACAGGTCCAGCTGGCGGAGCGCGTCGTTAAAGTCAGCGATGCACCGCGGGGGCCGAGATTTGTCGATTTGAAGCCGTTTTACGAAAATCCAATGGCTGCCACCTGTGCGGGACGGAAGGTTGCGAGCGGTCACGTCAATGGTGAGCGCACGGGCAGAAGTGCGGTTCTGGAATAAGTAAACAAACATCACGCCTCAAATTGCAATGGAGCGAAGTGCCTAAACCGTACATTGGCGCGTGCGCTGACAGACTAACATCACCACTATGGGTGAGGGCGTAGTACGAGCAGCATGTCAAAGCCAACTCTAGAGAGAGTGTCCGGTTTGCCAGAGGAAGGCCGACGTTCCAAGCCGCCTGCCGTTCAGGGCCTGCCCGAGTGTGGAGGCACCGGCCATGTGACGCCACACGACGCGAGCAACTCATGCAGAAAGGGAAGTCGGAACCTGTGGGCCACCATCGGTAGCCGAACTCTGAGGCAGTGCCTGGCGATCGACTCTGGAGGGCCCTTATGCGGGACCACACCACATAATTGGGAGCGTCTGCCGAGCGATGAGGCAGGGGAAGATGCGGCGCATAGCTTGGCCGATCTTCCGCGACCGCGCAGGTTCCATACCGGCATCTGGTTGGGCTCGGTGTGGAATTCATCGTGGAGAAGGGGCACTTCAAAGTTATCGCGCCGATCGACGAGAGCCCAGTGGCCAAGGCGGGCGTCAAGACCAACGACATCATCACTCACGTCGATGGTGTCTCCGTGGAGGGGTTCAAGCCCGATCAGCTCGTGCTCGATAAGCTGATCGGTCCCGTCGGCAGCCAGGTCCGATTGATCATTCTGCGCGAAGGCAAAGACAAACCAGTCGAGCTCACGCTCGTGCGCGAAATGGGTCCGTTTCAGGCCGTGCGCACCCGGCAGGACGGCGGCGACATCGGCTACCTCGGCATCCGGCCGATGAACGAGTGGACGATGTCAGCCTTGGAAAAGGCGATCAGAGAATTGTCGAGCCAGATCCCTGCCAAAGCTCAAGGGTTACGTGCTCGATTTGCGCAACGCATCTCATGGGCCGCTCTACGTAGCGGTGTCGATAGCCGATGCGTTCCTGGAGGAAGGCGAGATCGTCTCAGTCAAGGGCGGCAGTCCCGAAAAGATCGACCATTGCAACGCCAGTAATCAGGATTTGTCCCCACCTTGATGCAAATTTGCCGCCTTCAACGCTAAATGATTCCACAGGCCACATAACGTGATCTGGCATTAATTGGATGACCCATTGATCTGGCAGGCGGGGTTAGGTGCGGGCCATCGCTCAGGTTTCACGAAAGATGAAGCGCGAGCGTCCGGCCGACGAGATTAGGCGTTGGCAATTAAACTACGCGGAATGCCCACACCGCGAGATCGCGTTGCGCCTTAATGGAAGCTACATGGCAATCAAGGGATATCTTCGCAACTGCGCCCGAGATCGCCAAAAACGCCAATACGATGTTTTGATCTCGCCTACGCCCGACCACCGGCCGCGCACCCTGGACGGCTCGCTTTCGAGCACACCCCTTTAGAGCCCGTCTCTCGCCCCTGGTGTGCAGGCCCGCGCACCGTTCAGGCGCGGAACTGTCGCCACGTCACCGTGACGCGCGTGCCCACGGGAACGCGCCGATAAAGGTCGAGCACGTCGTCGTTGTAGAGCCGGATGCATCCCTTCGAAACGGCATCGCCGATCGTCCAGGGCGCATCGGTGCCGTGGATCCGGTACATGCTGGAGCCGAGATAGAGCGCGCGCACGCCCAGAGGATTGCGTGGGTGCCCGCCGGGGACATGCGGCGGAAGCCGCGGATTTTCCCGACGCATCTCGGCGGTTGGCGTCCAGTCGGGATTGACCCGCTTGTCGGATACGGTTGTGACGCCCTGCCAGCGGCTTTTCTCCCGCGGAATTGCGATCGGATAGCTGATCGCCTCTCCCCGGCGATGTACCCAATAAAGCCGCCGGTCGCCGAAGCTCACGATGATCTGCCCAGCCGGGTGAGCGGGATGAAAGGCCACGACCTCACGCGAGCCCCCGCCCCACAGGAAGGACAAAAAGCCTTGCGCCGCCGCCGGGCTGGACAGGCCCGGGTAGATGGCAAGCACAGCAAAAACCACAAGCAGACACCGCTGAGGCCTGAGGATACGCTTTGTCATCGAAGGTCTCGGTCCATGTGCGAATCAAATTTCGCCAATTGTCCGCGAGAAGTTTTTTTTGGCCTAGGCTCGAGGAGACACATCGGGCCGCAAAAGCAAAAACCCTTCTGCTTCCTGAGCCGCGCCGGGCCTTCGCCAGGGTTGCCGCGATCGGCCGGCTTGCGCGTCAAAGTGACGTTGGTAAGCGAGGCTTCGAGCCGCGGCCATGGCGCCGAGACGAGCCACCTCCACGCGGGCTTGTTGGGGGGCGGCGCGGGCTAGGTTGTAGGACCACTCGACTTCGCCACGCCACAACGGAAAAGTTCGTGGCCCGGCGACGCAGGTCGAAACCGGGATTGGGCTGCAGGATTGAGAGGTGTTAGGCCGGCGCGCCACCTTGTTGCCGGCTGGCAACGGGGCTCAGGCGCGCGGGCGAACCTCCGCGACAGATGCGCGGAGGTTGGCCACAAGGGCAGCGCGCCGCCTCATGGCGCCGGACACCTCGCCCTGGCGAAGCGTCCGACGGGCGGCCGCATGACGCCTTACATCGAAGGTGTCGTCTTCTTCTTTTGCGCCGGCTTCTTGGCGGCTTTCTTCGTCGTTTTACTGCTCTTTTGCGCTGCAAACGCCGTTCCGGAACTGATCACGGCGGCAGCAGGTAGCACCACGGCTGCGCCGAAGGCGCCGATCATGGCAGCAATTACCAGTCGCTTCATCCTAGTCTCCATTGCCAAGCCTCATAGGAGATGAACGCTCAATTAGCTCCGCTTACAAATCAATCAGGAGAATTCCTGACAAAAGGCGGGGTCTTTGTTGACGGTGGCGCGGTCGCAAGGGCGCGCCAGCGCCTGTCCGGCGGCAAAGGCCTGGCGCTCCCGGGCGGTGGCACGGCAACGCAATTTTGCCTTTTGCGCGCGTTAGCAAAGGCCTGGGACGGACACGCACCTTCAAGGGGGGAATAAAAGCCATGGCTGGCATGCTGCCACGCGCCGTATTTGGTGCGTCACTGATCTTACTTGCGACCGGCACGAGCCTTGGGCTCGTGGCCTCGGTTGCCAACGCCCAGCGCGCCAAGAGCTCCGGGGCGCCGATCGCGACCGGCACACCGGAAAGTGTCGGGATGTCGACGGCCCGCCTCGCCCGACTGACCGGGGCCTTCCAGAAGGAGATTGCAAACAAGAAGCTGCCCGGCGTCGTCATGATGGTGTCGCGACGGGGTCGGCTCGTCTATTCGACCGCGCTGGGCCTGCGCGATCCCAAGGGCACGGACCCGATGCGCACGAATTCTCTGTTTCGCATCTATTCGATGACCAAACCCATCGTCTCCGTGGGGGCCATGCTCCTTGTCGAAGACGGCACGCTATTGCTGACCGATCCGGTCTTAAAGTGGCTGCCCGCGTTCAAGGACGTGAAGGTGTGGACCGCGAACGGCGAAGTCGCAGCCGAGCGGCCGATGACGGTCCAGGACCTTTTGCGCCACACCGCGGGCCTGCCCTACGGGGAGCTGACGCAGAATGCGACCGTCAAGGACGCGCTCGCCAAGGCGGGCTTATTCAAGCCGGGCGTCATCGAGTTTGACGCCCGCGACATGACGGGTGCCGAACAGGTCGAGCGCCTGTCGAAGATCCCCTTGCTCTATCAGCCGGGTAGCACGTGGGAGTACAGCCTTGCCTCCGATCTGCTCGGGCGCGTCATCGAAGCCGCCTCCGGCAAGCGGCTGGGTGATTTCCTGAGCGAGCGCATCTTCAAGCCGCTCAAAATGACCGATACTGCCTTCTGGGTCTCGGAGACCAACAAGGGTCGCTTGGCGGCGCCCTTTGAGACGGATGCGGTTGCCGGCACGCCGATCAAACTCATCGACGTCAGCAAACAACCGGGCAACGATTTGGGGGGTGCCGGTGCGGTTTCGACCGGCGGTGACTATTTGCGCTTCGCCCAGATGCTGGCCAATGGCGGCACGCTTGACGGCCAGCGCATCATGAGCCGGGCCACCCTGAAGCTGATGACCTCCGATCATCTGGGTTCGCGCTTGCCCCTCGCTGCCACGCCGGGCGGCATGGTCCTCGGCGCCTCGACCTACACCTTCGGCCTCGGATTTGCCGTGCGCCCCAGCGATGGCATTGCGCCCTTCCCGGGGTCCGCCGGAGACTTCAATTGGGGCGGCTATGCCGGCACCTTCTTCTGGGTCGATCCCAAAGAGCAGCTGGTGGCAACCCTTATGGTCCAGTCGGCAGGCACCTTGCGCCTCTACCACCGTCTGCTCTATCGGCAACTGGTCTACCAAGCGATCGTCGACTGAGTTCTGACCCGCCGCCTGGCTGGGACTTGCGCCAGTCGCTCCCGGCCACGCAGCGCTGAGGCGGAGGTCGTGCACCGAACGATCTCCGCCGCCGCAGCGGATCGGGCCGCCTTCGGCAACAAAGGTCGCGTCGGGATCGCGTCAGACCCGACGTTGCCGCGCCAGCAGTGCCTCGCCAAAGGCCTGAAACAAGGCGCGGTTTACCACGTTGTCCCCGGCATTGTGCTCGGCATGCCATTGCACCCCCAGCGCAAAGGCCGGGGCATCGGCAATACGGATGGCCTCGATCGTGCCGTCCTCCGCCACGCCCTCCACGACGACGCGCTGGCCGAGCTCGAGGATGCCCTGACCGTGTAGAGAGTTTACCCGGATGCACTCGCACCCCAGAATCTGGGCAAAGACGCCGCCTGGAACCAGGCTGACGTCGTGGCGATCGGCGAACACGACGGCAGGATCGGGATGAATTTCACCATTCTCTAGACGCGGCATGCGATGGTTGATGCGTCCGGGCAATTCGCGGATCTCCGGGTGCAGCGTGCCGCCATAGGCGACATTCATCTCCTGAAAACCGCGGCAAACACCGAATACGGGCACGCCCTCGGCAACACAGGCCTCGACCAGCGCCAGCGCCAAGGCGTCCCGGCTTTCATCGTAGGGCTCGTGCGCGGGATGGGGCTCCTGGCGGAAGCGCGAGGGGTGGACGTTGGCGCGCGCACCCGTCAGCAAGATGCCGTCGACCGCGTGCAACAGCGCACCGATATCCGTAACGTCGGGCGTGCCCGCGAACATCAACGGCAACGCCCCGGCAACCTCGGCCACGGCGCGCAAGTTTCGCTCCCCGACGCCGTGAATATTGAAGCGGTTTTCGACCCGATGCGCATTGCCGATCACCCCGACGACTGGTCTCTTCATCTTCGCTTCTCACTTGCGGCCCTGGCGCAGGTCGCCAAACGCCTCATCCAAGCGGCCCAGCGCCTCCTCGAGCAGGGAACGCGGTGTCGCAAAATTGAAACGCAGCCAGCTCTCGCCACCCGGTCCAAACTGTGAGCCCGGACTGGCAAAGATGCGGGCGCGGCCCTTGACCCTGGCGGCAACCTCTTCGGGCAACAGGCCCGTCCCAGCAAAATCGACCCAGGCAAGATAGGTGGCGCCGAGCGGCATCGAGCGGGCGCCGGGAACTGCCGCCGCGATACGCGCATCGAACAGGTCGCGGCTAGCGGTCAGGTAGCGCAAAAGGGCCTCGAGCCACGGCTCGCCGGTTCGCCAGGCCGCCTCGGTGGTCAGCATGCCAAAGCTGTTGTAGGAGCCAAGGCCGCTCGCCATGATGCGGGCGTCAAGACGACGCTTCAAGGCGGCATTCGAGGTGATGCAGGCGCCGACGTGTGCGCCGGCGAGATTGAAGGTCTTGGTCGCGGCGACACAGGTGATGAGGCGATCCGCAATTTCCGGCGCCGCGCTGAGGGTGGGGGTGTGCTTGGCGCCCGCGAAGACAAGATCGCCGTGGATTTCGTCGGACACCAAGATCAGGTCGTGCTCGGCGCAAAAGGCGGCGAGCGCACGGATCTCATCGACCCTCCAGACCGCCCCGCCGGGATTGTGTGGACTGCAGAAGAACACGACCTTGGTGCGGGGCGTCAGCCGCGCGCGCAGGGCATCGAGAGGCATCTCGTAGCGGCCGTTCCGCTGCAAGAGCTGGGCATCGAGGATGCGCCGCTCGTTGGCGAGAATGATCCGCCGAAAAGCATGGTAGGCGGGCGGAAAGACCACGACTTCATCGCCGGGTGCGCTCACCGCTTGCAGGATCAGTCCGAGCCCGGCGACGATCCCCGGCGTTGCACTCACCCAGGCGGGATCGACGCTGAGATCATGCCGCCGTCGCAACCAATCGACGAGCGCCGAAGCCCAGCTCCCCGTATCGGCGTAGTAGCCGTGTACGCCGCGGCGGGTCTCGGCGAGGAGCGCCTCGCTGACGCCGGGGGGCGCGGCAAAATCCATGTCCGCCACCCACATGGCAATCGCATCCGCCGCTTCGATCCCGGAAAGCCGGGCCATGTTGTCCCACTTGGACGCATGCGTGCCGCGGCGCTCAATGACGCGGTCGAAATCAAACATGCGGGGTCAAAGCTCCTGCACCTTTCCTGCGGCACCTGCCAGCCGCCCATTGAAGCGGGGGGTGGCGCGGCGGGTCAAGGTAGCCAAAACGCGCCCCTGCCGATACCGGGTGGAAGGGATAGATCGGGCACAGCCGCGGGCGGCGGTGGCGGCGACCCAAAACGGGCCCGGCCGCCGACGCAGGCGCGAGCCGCCGCTGCGGACGCCAGGCGAGCCCGGGGCGGTCTCCTGGGGGCCGCCCCTTGATTTGGATTGGGTGGGTTTCTTGGGCATCGGCAACGGCGTGCCGGGTCATTGAATGCCCGGAGGGCGCCGGCGGCGACCGCTCCAGCGCGCACCACCGCGCCAATGGCCCCCTCACGCCGCGCGGACGAGCCCCGCCGTGCCGGCGACGCCGGCACTGTCGGGGAAAACGCTCTCAGCAAGCGCCGCTTCCTCGACCCGCAGGTGGTCCCGCAGCAGGCCCTTGAGAATGGCGCGCAGGTCGATCGTGCCTTTGAGGTCGCGCCCTTCGTGTAAGTGCGCGGTCTTGAGCCCAGGCCAATCGGCGAGCACGCGCCCGCCTTTGAGCGCCCCGCCAACCAGCAGGGCAACCGTGCCCGTGCCGTGATCCGTGCCGTTGCTGCCGTTGATGCGGGCCGTTCGGCCAAACTCCGTGATCACCGCGACCACGGTCTGCCGCCAGGCCGCCGCCAAGTTGGTCTCGATGGCGGCCAACGCCCCGTCGAGCGCGCCCAATAGGCCGGCCAGCTGGCCGTCGGCGGCACCCTCGTTGACATGGGTATCCCAACCAACAAAGCCCATTGCACCAACGCGCGGTCCGTCGGGACGGGCGAGGTAGCGGGCGGCGGTGCCGGCCGCCTCGGCGAAGTAGGCGCGCGCCCGCGCGATCCCCGGCGGCGGCAGCTGGGGCGAGGGCCCGGACGCCGTGCTGCCGTCGGCGTGCGCGAGCGCGGCCAGGCGGATGCGTCCTTCGAGTGCAACAGCCAGCTTGAGATCGGTGTGCTGGTAGAGCTCCAACAGGCGCGCCCGCGTGTCGTCGCTGGCCGGCACGACCAGTTGCGGCGCCCAGGACATCACCGGAGCCCGCCCGCGCACGACCAGCGGAGTGACCGGCCCCACCGCCAAGGCGCGCGCACCCGAGGGATCGACAGGGCCGCCGGACGTCAGCGCCAGAAGGGCGCGATTGAGCCAACCGCTATCATAGACGCCGGGCTTGGCGAAGCCGCTCTCCAGGACGTCCTGGCCATCGAAATGCGAACGCTCCCGGTAGGGCGTGGCGGTGGCATGCACGATGGTCGCCTCGTTGGCCTTGTAGAGCCGGTAAAGATTGGGCATCGCCGGGTTGAGGGCAAAGAACGAATCGAGGGCAAGCGCCGGCGTCTTGCCGTCGAGGACAAGGGCGCGATCGCCGCGCAAGCCGATCCAATCGGGATCGCCGACCGGCGCCACCGCGCCCAGGCCGTCGAGGGCCCCGCGCAAAACGATGACCAGCAGGCGCGGATCGCGGCCTTCCGCACGCGCGAGTTTGGGTAATTGCGTCCAGGCAAACAGGGCGCTCGAACCCAGCAGCGCGGCGCGGCGGCTCGGCAAATGACGGCAGGGAGCCATGGGTCACCTCCTCTGGAATTCGGGGGACATGAAGAGGAGAGCCAGCGCCTGCTGCCGGCTCTCGGCGCGCACGACCGCCTCCGTGGTCTTCGCCGATACGGTGGCTTTGAGCACGCTGTCGATGACGAAACGGGGATCGAGCGCGCCGGCCACACGCTCCGCGTAGGTGTGGGCGATGTCCAGGCGCTGTCCCATGCCGTCGATCCAGCTCGCCTCATCGTCGGCGTACCCCTTGGGCGAGGGCGGACGCCACAGCGGTTCCCCGAGAGTCGCCTGCCCCGCGGTAAAGCGCCGAGGATCGGCCGTGGTGCCGCCGCCCGCGCGCACCATCGCGGTGACCCATTCGCTTGGGCGCTTGAGCTTGCTCGGCGGCAAGCTCCACGCTTCCTCGGACGCCACCAAGGCCTTGGCGACCTCCTTCAAATCCCCGGCCGTGTCCTGGAAGGTTCGCGCCAAGCTCTCGACCAGCGCCGGGGGTGGCTCGTCGGCAATAAAGTGACGGGTGAGCTTGCCGGCGACATGCTTGGCGGTGGCAGGATGGCGCGCGAGATCGTTGAGCACGGCTTTTCCCTGCTCGACGCCGCCCTCCGAATACACCTTGCCAAGGATGGTTTGAGCACCTGGCTCGTGCAGGCGTCGGTTGAAGACGAACTCGCCCCCGTGATCGGGATTGTCCGCCGCCGGCAGCAGCGTCCAGCCCGTCAACACATGGGCGAAGCGGATAATGTCCTCCTGCGTATAGACGCTGCGCACACCGAGGGTATGCAGCTCCAGGATTTCGCGAGCGAGGTTCTCGTTGAGGCCGCGCGTGCGATTGATGCCGGCAACGGAGTTCGGACCGATCGACACTGTATTGTCCAGATAGAACAGCATCGCCGGATGGCTTTCGACGGCCTCAAGCATGTCCTGGAAGCGACCGAGGATGTGAGGACGCACGGCCTCGCGTTCATAGGCGCCGGACATGCTTTGGATTTTGTCGGCCGAGATACAAAAATGATTGGACCAAAACCAGACCAGACGTTCCGCAAAGCCGATCTCGCTTCCCAGCGCGGCGTCGATCCGGGCCTTGGCCTCATTCAAATAGATTTGCCGTCCGGGATTGGCGACCGCCGCGGCCGCCATTTTGGCTTCCTTCCCATTGGCGGTGGCCTCCCCGCCCTCGCGCATCGAGGGCTCGGCCTGTCCCTTGGCCTCCTCCGCCTTGGCCATGGTGATCTGTCGGGCGCGCCGCTCGGCATTGGCATCGGCGACCGTTCGGAAGGCCTGCGCGCTCGACGGCAAGCCCGGTGGCGCAAGCTCGCCCGCCCGCGGCCGGTCGAGGTCGGCCAGCAAGGCACCGCGTGGATCGGCGGCGATGGCGGCAATGGACCCGAGGCGTGGACCCAAGCCGAACCGGTTGAGCGCAAGGGCGGCGACTGCTTTCCTGGACGTATCCACGGCAAGCCCCTCCAGAAAACCAAGACGGCGTCTGCCGATTGCTGAGTCTCCGTTGATCGGCGTTCATGATAGCGGGCCAGCAAGGCGGGGTCATGACCCCCAGGATCGACCTTGCGCACTCGCGCGGCGTCGAGTTCACATGTTGCCGATCAGCGCCCGCTCGGCCAGCAGCACGAGCCCGACGGCCATGATGGCGCCGGAGGAGACCTGCGCTAGCCGCTTCTCCCACGCAAACCTTTGTAACCAAATGAGAATGGGCAGGAGCACGGACACGATCAGCAGCTGGCCGGCTTCGACGCCGAGGTTAAAGCCGATTAGCGCCGAGGCCAGGCCGCTTGCCGGCAGCCCAACCTCGGCGAGCGCGCCGGCAAAGCCAAAGCCGTGCACCAGTCCGAACAGGAAGCTGACCGCCCAGCGCCGCGACAGCGCGCGCTTCATGGTGAGGTTCTCGAAGGCGACGTAAGCGATCGACAGCGCGATCACCGGCTCGACGATCTGGCTCGGTAGGGTGGCGATGCCGAGCACCGAGAGCGCCAGCGTAATGCTGTGCGCCACCGTGAAGGCCGTGACCATGGCGGCGAGCGACAACAGACGGCCGCCGGGCAGAATGAGAGCGATGATGAACAACACGTGGTCGAAACCGAGCAGAATGTGCTCAACGCCAATGCCGAAATAAGAAGCGAACGTGCCCGTCGGCCGGCCCTCCCCCTGGGCCTCGGCGACGGCAATGACCGCCTCGCGCTGTTCGCTTTCAAACACCACCTGCTTGGCGCCACCGGGCCACTGCAGGTCGGCAATGGTGTGATGATCGGCACCGAGCACGGCGGTGGTGTCGTCGCGGATTGTTAGCCTGCCGATGGGCGCGCTGCAGGCATAAAGCACGACGATTTCGATGTTGGCACGTCCCGGTGCCGAACCCCGGACCTCGCCCGGTACACCGGCGCACGCCGCCCCGTCGGCCACAACCACGAGATGGCGTGCCATCGCGGCTGCCAAATTGCGCAAGTCTTGCTGAGAGGCGTTGGGAAGTACCCCCTCCTCGGGCAAGGTGACGGCATAGCGCACGGTCTGGCCGGCGATGGAGATGGTGGCATACCCGGTCGTGCCCGCCTTGTGCGCGACGGCGCCAGCGCCGATTAGGCAGAGCGCCGCCCAGGGCAAAAGCAGGCAAGCCCAGATTGCCGCCCGTGTCGCCTTGCTCCCCCACATTAGCGGACCTCCATGCCGTCCAATGCCGCCAGCCATTCGGCACCGATAAAACGTGACATTAGATAGACCCTGGGGTCGCCCTCGATCGCCATGTATTGCAGAAAGCCCTCGGGATTGTGCGCACCAAATCGCACGCTCAGCACGGCGCCGCCCGGGCCCGAGAGCGCGGCCAGAAGCGAGGGTTCCTGTAGGCCGAATGGGCGCGTGTCGACGCCCGCCAGCTCCTCCGGGGCGATCTCGCGCACGGGCGCGGAACGGTGCAGCATTTTTACGGCGGTCTCGAGATGCGTTGCCACCGCGGGCTCGACCGCACCGCCCTGCTCCAGCCTCCAGTCCCCCTCGGCGCTGCGCACCAGTTGGGCTTGCCGGCCGCCGCGGCTGAGCGTGATCCTGCGCACCGAATCGGGCTCGATCCGCAACACGCCCTTGGCTTCGAATTTCACGAGTTGGCGCTGCTTTGGCTGCGCACCGTTCACCACCATTGCCACAAGAAACGCGAGCGCCAGCGCGGCAAGGACGGGCGTGGTCAGGCGAGCTAGCGCAAGAGCTCTCATCGCCGCCACCACCACACGAGGCCGGCGAGAGCGATGACGGTCAACGGCAGCACGATGACGATCGATGTAAAAATCACCCGGCTCTGGGCCGCCGTGAGCAGGATCATGGGCGGCACCGGAATGCGGGTTCGCACGGCGGTGCGGTGCTCCTCGCGGGCGAGCCAGCGCACGGCGGCCAGCGCCAGGTCGCTGTTGGCCATGTAGGGCAGGAAGGAATTGCTGGCAAAGTCGCCGTCCCCGATCACCACGGCACGCAAGGGCGGCGCGCCCGCTACCAGCGTCCCCTCAACCGCCATGCCGAGGACGCGCGGGCGCACATCCGCAACGGCTTCGACCGGGGTGGCGCCGGCCGGCGCGGGACCGCCGATGGCTGAGCTCTCCTCGATGGTACGGGTCTCGGCCGATTGCACCGGCCGCGCGTAGCTGTCGCGGCTGCTTTTGAGGATCGGTGTCGCCAAGACCCCCGCTGCCGGTGCGGTCAAGGTCAGGGGCCGGATACCCGGAAAGAACGTCAGCGATACGGTGCGCGTGATCGGGTGGGGCTCGTAGCCTGTCACCGCAACCATTTCGGGATCGGTCTGGTAGTGACTTAGCGGATCGACGACGACCTGCTGCTCGAGACGGCCGCCGAGGTCCGCGAGCAGCCGCGCCAGCCCCGGCTCGGGCGCAAAGCCGAGGTCGAACAGCAGGAGCGCGCTTCCGCCGGCGGTCAGGTAGGCACGCAGGGCCGCGCTTTCCGCCGGCAGGAAGGTCGCGCGCGGATTGGCGGCGACCAGCACCGTGCAGTCGCCGGGGACGGCGCCACTCGTGGCGAGAGTGAGCTTGGCTGTGGCGTACCCCTGCGCTTCCAGCGCCCGCCGCAGCCGACCGACGCCGTGCCCGCTGGTCTCGATGACCTGCGAGGAGGCATCGCCGTGGCTATGATCGCTTGCGCCCTCAAGGTGGGTGTGGAACTCAAAGCTGTCCATCGGCAGCTCGCCATGCCCCTCGAGAAAGCAAACGGTAAGCGCGCGCGTACGCAGCACGCGCTGGATGCCGATGGCGATCTCAGCCTCATCGGTACCCTGGATCAAGATCCGTCGGCCGCCGGCCTCGATGATGGCGGCGTTGTAGAGGCGAATGCCCTCGCGGCGCGCGAGCTCCGGCCGTTTGTCGGGATCGACAGTCGTGACCGTCAGCAGCGGATTGCGCCGCCCCATCACCTCCAGGATGTCGCTGGCGCGCCGGCCGGCCGGATCCTCGGAGCGATAAAAATAGGTGATGCGCACCGGGGTTTTCAGCTCGTCGACCACCGCCAAGGCGTCGGCCGACGGCGTGTAGACTTTCTCCCGCGTCAGGTCGATGTGAGTGTCGTTGAGCACGATGGCGAGGTTGGCCAGCACCCACACGCCGAGCCCCGCAGTGACGCAACCCAAACCATAGAGCCAGGCGCGCGCACCACTGAGGCGTGTCTCCAGCGGCAGGCGAAGCCCCGCCGCGAACAGCACGAGGACGGCGAGAAGCCAGCCGACCGACCACAGCAGCGCCGCCAGATCGACCGCATGCTCCCCCATCGCTCAGCTCCGCGCCAGCGCCCGGACGGTCAAGAACAGGCCGAGCAACACCACAGTGAGGAAGAACCCGAAGTCGGACAAATACATGGCGCCGACCGCGAAGGGCGTGAAATGCGCCAGCAGCGATAGACCGAGGAGCCAGTTCTCGAACGGGTGCGGCAGCAAGGAGGCCAGCGTGTCGATCGCCCAGAGGATGCCGAACAGCCCAAGCGACACCACGGCGGCAACGATCTGATTGGCGGTCAAGGCCGAGATCATCAGGCCGATGGCGATCAGGGCCGCGCCGAACATGATGAGACCGAGGTAGCCACTGTAAATCGGACCCCAGTCCGGCTGGCCATAGACGGCGAGCACGACCGCATAGACCAGGGTCAGGCTGGTCATTGCCAGCACCACCACCATGCAGGCGACGAACTTCGCGACGACGATTTCGATTTCTCTTAACGGCGCCGTCAGCAACAGCTCGAGGGTGCCGCTGCGGCGCTCCTCGGCGAACTGACGCATGGTGATCAGAGGTACGAGCAGGATCAGTTGCACGGCCGCCTGAAAGAAAATGTGCACCAGCGTCGCCTGCTTGCTGACGAATAGCGTGACGGTAAAGGTGTAACCGCTCAAGACCATGAACACCGCAATCACCGCATAGGCGATTGGCGAGGTGAACAGGGCATTGAGCTCCTTGGCCGCTAGCGTTGGCACCCGCATCAAATTGCCTTTGCTTGCGTGAGATCGAGGAACAGAGCCTCGAGGCGCGATGGCGGGGGCACCGCCGCCGTTTCGCGACCGATCGCCTCAATCGTCAACAGCCGGCCGTCGAGCAGGATGGCGACACGGTCAGCGGTGCGTTCGATCTCGGTCAGAATATGGGACGTCACCAGCACGGCGCAGTTTTGCGCCAGCTGCCGAAGCAGCGCTCGCAGCTCGATGATCTGCCGGGGGTCGAGGCCATTGCTCGGCTCGTCAAGGACGAGGAGCTCGGGGGAGTGCAACACGGCCTGGGCGAGCGACACGCGCTGGCGATAGCCGTGCGACAGGCGCTCGATGATGACCGCACGCACGGGCCCCAGCGCCAACCGGTCGACCGCGGCGTCGACGGCACGCGCGAGAGCCTCGCCGCTCAAGCCGCGGAGCCGACCCATGAAAGCGAGGAACTCGGCGACGCGCATGTGCCCGTAAAGCGGTGCGCTCTCCGGCACATAGCCGATGCGGCGGCGCGCGGCGGGCCCGTCGCGCACCACGTCGATGCCGGCGATCCGGGCGCTTCCCGCGGTCGGCCGGAGGTAGCCGGTCACCAATCTCAGGATCGTGCTCTTGCCCGAGCCGTTCGGGCCGAGTAGGCCGAAGACCTCACGCTCCTTGACGTCGAAGGAAACCGCATCGACCGCCAGCCGGGCGCCAAAGCGCTTGCTTAGCCCATCGAGCGAAAGGACGGCCATGCACGGACCAGTTCGATCAGGCACAACAGCGAGGCCGATGCCGGCCTCGCTGCCTCGTCGCGTTTATCCTGAGGGCCCAACTCTGGAGCCCCTTGTTTCCGGTCGATCAATCGTAGAACGCCGGGGCCTTCTTCATGGCCTTGAACGCATCCGGATCGTGGGCCGTGAAGAAATCGGCCTTCTCCGTCGCCATCATCGTGCGGATCCACTCATAGGCGGTGAGGAACCCGCCCGGGTTGTAGGCAAGTACGATGTTCGGCGGCAGGTTCTTTTCCACGTTTTCGCGGAAGTAGACGTTGTCGCCCGTCAAGATGATGAGGCCCGTATTCTTCAACCGGACGGTCATCATTTGGCTGCCCGGCGTATGCGCCACCCAGCGCTTGACCACAAGCGTGCCATCGCCGAACAAGTCGAGGTCACCCTCGAGCTGCAACATCTTCACCACGTTGGGCATGTCGGTGTTGGGCGACCGCAGCGGCATGACGTCGCCGATCATGTAGGGGCCACCGGTCCCGGGCCTCGGCCAGAAGGCATTCTGGATCTCATCCCTCTGCACAACCAGGGTCGAATTGGGAAACTTGGCGACGTTGCCGCCATGATCCAAATGCAAGTGGCTGACCACGACATACTTGATGTCGTCTGGCTTGAGGCCGATTTTCTCAAGCTGGGTGTCGATCGCCACATCCGGCGTGTTGACGGGCTTCAGGGCGTTGAAAGAGGCACCCCAATAGCTCGGATCCTTGATGATCTTGTCGTTATTGCCCGTATCGAAGAGCACATTGCCCTTGGGGTGGCTGATAACGAAGAAGCCGACCGGCACCTGGATGGGTGGCTCGAGCGGACCGAGGTTCTGCAGAATGCCCTTACCGATCGTGAGGGCCCCAGAACTGAAGGCATAAAGCTTGATGTCCTGCGCGTGCGACGCGAACGCGAAGCAACTACTGATGGCGATTGCGGCGATACCGCCGAGGGCTCTGCGCAACATCTAGTCCTCCCGTGAGGTCGTCGTGGTCACGTCATCATGGCTGCGGGGACTGCTCGCGTGTCACGACCAAGATACTTAACACCCCGGGCTTTTGCGCTGTCAAGGATTGGCGGCGGGCTTAGGCGCAATGCATAAGAGACGTGCGCGCGCGCAATAACGGCACATCCTCTCAAGCCGGGGATGTACACCGACAATGGGACGACCGCGCAAAAGCCAGATCCAAGCCGTTGGCCGGCGTCGCCCATCATCCCGACGGCAGCGGCGGCGCCGTTCCAGAGGAGCCGTGCGAACCCGCGAACGGGGGGGCCGGCACCCCTGAGCGCCGGCGGTGGGATCACCCCAGGCCCGCAGATGCTGCTGACATCATGATGGCCTTCCCAATTATGGCCTTCCCAGCATGGCTCTTCGCCGAGACGGCCCCAAACAAGGTGGCGCACGGCGCGCCTTAGGCGAAGCGCGGCGCTCCAGCTTGGCGTCGCCAAGACCCTAGCGTGCCGGCCGTCGAGCAGGGAGGCGCCGACGCCTCGCCACCCGACGACAGCGGAAGGCAGCGATGCGGCTAGCGGATCGCGACCGGGTTAATGATGGCCTGGACCCAACCCGTGATGCGGGCGTGACCGAGCACAAACATGAACTCCCAGGCTTTGTCGGCCACCAAGGGGGCCGTGTTCATATTCTCTAAGATGTAGGTGCCGCTCCGGGGCAAGAGAATTTGGTGCACTTCGAAGACGCCAACGCCCTTCTCGAAGGGGATGACTTCAAGCCCCCATTGGTCGGCGCCGATCGCCACCACTTCCTTGGAGACCAGGTACTCGGCACCCTCTTTGCCAAGCCCGGGCTCGCCGGCCATGAACGGCCTTGGCGTCCTTGCCAGCCATTTCTTGCCACCCGGTATGGAAGAGAACGACGTCACCTTTCTTGATTTGCAGGCCCTGCTTGGCTAGCGCGTCGTCGATCTCCTTCTTGTTGAAGGGTGTCCCAGCCGGCACCGGATTTTGCCCGGTCACCGCGGTCATATCGAGCACGATGCCGCGCGTGACGAACGGGGGCACCTTTTCCAGCCCCAGCTTTTTGAGACCGTCGGCGGCGGCAAAGTCGAGGGACTTGTTGCAATTGTAATAGACGTGGTCGACACCGATGTGTCCCAATCCATCGAGCTGGGAACCGATACCCACCCAGCCGTTGATGATGTCGTCGTTGTAGGTCGTCTTGGTCGGGCCCAATCCGCTACCGCCGGTCTGTCCCGGTTGGAGAATAGTGATGTTGAACGTGCGGGGTGGATAGGCGGGCGTCTTGGCGTTGGTCTCGACGCCGAGGGGGTAGACTTTTCCCGTCTTCACCAGCTTGGCCGCCTCAAGGGCCAATTGGGCATTGAGGAGATTGGCGCTCCCCTTCTCATCATCCGCGCCCCATTTCGACTTGCACCAACTCTGCGCATCCTGCGCCGCAGCCCCGCCGGCAAACGCCATAAAAAAACTCAATCCGAGTATTGCCACTGTCTTAGACATGCGATTCCTCCTCGTTTTGGCGACCCCGAGCCGCATCGACAGCTGCGCCGCCGGGGTGCCCGCCCTCAGCGTAGTCCCGCCAAACAGGAGATGTCATCCAATTCCATCGCGCGGTCGCAAGCCGGCTCCCCCGATCGATCGCACGCCGCGACCATAAGTGAGAATGCCACCCCGCAGAGGCCGAGGCGACCGGGCACCGACAGGCGATGGGCGCTCGCAAGCCGATGCTGGCCCGGCTCATCCTTCCCTTGGGGACGCATGGGAGCGCCAATCAAGGTCCTCCCCCGTGCGATCGTTCACCCTTGCAAGGTCAAGTGACGCCCCGCGGCACCTCACTTCTTGGCGACGATCACGTCCTTGCGCAGGATTTCGGACACGCTGTTTTGACCATGCTGCATGGTGAAGAAACCGCGCGCATCGTCCAGGCTCTTGCGCGTGCCGACCAGCTCTGCCTTGCGCGTGCTGCCGTTGGCGACAAACAAGCCCGTCGGTTCGTTGTCTTCTTCGCCCTCCGGGGGCGCCAAGGCGTCCCGACTGCGAAGCGAACCGCGGAGACCAGCGGCTGGCGCCTGTCCACATCGAACGCCCAGACCGAATCGAGCACGTTGAGCTGTTGGTGTAGGGTCTCGCCGCGGTCCTCGGCGGCGATCACCTGATGCTCATTGGCAAAGGCGAGGTTGTCGAAGGAGCTATGCAGCTGATCACCGAGGACGAAGATCGAGATCATGCCGTCGTCCAGCGGCTTTATTTCGAACGGCCTTTGCCAGAGTTCTCCTCACGTAGATCGACGCGGAACAGCGAGCCCCAAGAGCCCCGGGCGGCCAATTCAGGCTCCAGGCTCGTGGGCGCATCAGTGTCGCCGGTAGCGGTAAAGAAGAACGTGCGGAACTTGGAGTTCGGGCAGCCAAGCCATATTTTCGGGACGCTTGAACGGCGTGGCGCCGGCAGCTTTCGCCGCCAATGTCGCCACGAACGGCACCGTGTCGCCCGCCCGCGGTCACCCACTTGACCGGCCATGACGTGCCAGGCGTGTGCAGCCGCTTCGGTGCCGGTGCGATGATGTCGGCGGCAGCATTGGCGGTGCCACGGAACGTCAGGCATCCACCGGGGTCAACAGCGTGATGCGCCGGGCGTCGCCGCGCTTCCTGTCCAAATTGATGCGCGTCACATGCGCCAGATTGCCCGCGTTCTCGTGGCCCTGAAACAAGAAATTGCGGCCATAGTCGACGCCATTGCAAACAAGGTTCGTGTCCCGCTTTACGTAGGTGTTCTCGTCGGGCTCGGTGTTCGTGCCATTGCTCAGCGCGCCGAACTGGGTGATGACGCCACTCGGGTTCTCGAGCCGGTCCGTGCCGGTCGCGACCAACTCCGTCACAAAATCGCGATCGATCAGCGTCGCCGATGGCTGGTTGCCCGCCTCAACGTTGGCCTTGGCCACGCCAACTTCGATAGGGCCGAGGCCACTCCGCCTGCACGGGCCCGCAGAGCAGCGCCGCGCCGGCGACACCGAGCATCAAAGTCCTAATTAATTTTGCTTTTGGAGAAATCGTGTCGTGCTCCTGTAGAGACTGGTGCCGCTTGTGACGGCGGAGCCTAGGAGCGCTAGGTGTCGCTAAGCCAACAGTGGGATGACAGTTTGGAAACGCTCCGCGCGTGACGCCCGCGTCGAGCGGCCCGCGGCGGCGCGGGCCCGCCTCCCAGCTGCGCGACACAATTCTTTGCAGTGCATGCTTTGTTGTTGCCACACTTTGTTGCGCAGGTGTCGCTGGATCTCAGTTGGTTCTGCGCGCGCCTTCGGTTTGCGCGATCGCAGCCTTTAAATCGTCGAGCTCCTCGCACCCCGCGGGGCAGAGCCTGCTGAGCAGGCGCACGTGCTCACGCGCCTTGGCGATTTCGCCTTTCTCGACGTAGAGCTCGCCCAGATATTCGAGCGCGCCCTTGTGATTGGGCTCAAACTCAAGCGCCTTGCGATAGAAGGTGTAGGCCTTGTCGGGCTCGCCGCTCTTGCGCAGACTGAAGCCCAACAGACTGTAGACGTCGGCTTGTTGGACCCCCTGGTCGATCATGCCGTTGAGATCAGGGATCGCGGCCGGCCAGTCCTTGGCTTTGATCTTGGCGCGCACCGCCGCCAGGTCGGGTGCGGCCGGGCTCGAGGGGGTGTCGACCGCCACCAGCGGCGACGCAAGGCCCGTCAAGAGAAAGGCGGCGAGGGACGCGCCCAACCCAAGCCTTCGGGCGAGGCGCAAGCGGCAGATCCGGGGCATGGGGCCTATCCTGTTGCTCGCGCTCAACCCGCGTAGGGTCTCAAGCCGCGCTTGGGTTCCGAGACCCGTTTGGCCGGCGTGAAGGCGTAGCCGCTGCCGTCCTTGGCGAAGGCGCCGAGCCCCGGGTAGGGAAGTGGGCGCCGCAAATCATCATCTTCTCGGCAATGACGCGATCAATCAGCTTGCGTCGCGTCTCCACCGCCAACGGGCCATCTTGGTCGTAGGCGCCCTGCCATTCCGGATGTGGTCCGAGCAAGGCCGGCACGTAGGCCGTATCATTGGAAATCATCAGCTGGTGCATGCCCGAGCTGACGTGAAAGGCCGAATGTCCCGGCGTGTGGCCCGGCGCACTGACGAGGCGGATACCGGGCGCCACTTCGCGCTCACGCTCGACCAAGGTGAAATTCTTCCAGCCGGGAAAGACCGTATTGATGCGCTGTCCCAGCGCCTTGCGCGCCTCGGGCAGCTTCTCCACCCGGCCGGATTCGGTCCACCATTTATATTCGGTGGCACTCACCACCAGCTCCGCCTTGGGAAAGACCGGCGCATTGCTGCCCTTTTCCATCAAGCCGAAGATGTGATCGGGATGAAAGTGCGAAATCAAAATCGTGCTGATCTTGCCGGGATCGATGCCGGCGGCCCGCATATTGGCCGCGAGCTTGCCCGCCGTCGGCTGCCACTGGCCGCCGCCAGAGCCCGCGTCGACCATGATGGTCTCCTTGGCGAGCTTCAGCACGACCACGGTCAGCGGGATCGACACAAACTCGGTCGGCAGGCCGGCATTGCGCAACGCGTCTGCGTCTCCTCGACACTGGCATTCTTGATGAAGCGGGGTCGTGAGGTTTCTCCCAGATACCATCGTAAAGGGCGATCACCTCGATCGAGCCGACCTTGTATTTGTGGAAACCGAGGCGGGGCTCAGGCGTCACCTGCGCGCAGGCCGTGCCGACAAAGGCCAGAGGCCCGTTAAGTCCCAGCGCAGCGGCGAAGGCCCCTGCACTCAGCATTTGCCGCCGTGAGAACGTGAGCACGCTACCCTCCACTTGCCTTGGCCTCCACTGCCTTGGCCTCCAATCGCCTTGGCCTCCAGTTGCCTTGGCCTCCAGTTGCCTTGGCCTCCAGTTGCCTTGGATTGGCCCATCCAATGGCCGATGCCGTGCTCTAGCCGCCAGTGGTCGCATTTATTCCCCGGGGCGAATCTGCGCCAAAGCGGCGGTGGCGGGAATAAACGGTAAGCGCCGGGGATAAAGCTCAAAGGAGGTGTTCTGCTCCCATCGCGCGACCGGCCTCATGCTGCCATGAGTTCCCTTTCCCGTTTCGAGCAATTGGCGCTGCAAGCATTTGGAGGCGGCCTACAACCTGGCGTTCTGGCTCGTGCGCTCGCGCCCGGATGCCGAGGACGTCGTGCAAGAGGCCTATCTGCGCGCCTTGCGCGCCTTCCAAAATTTTCACGGCGACGACATGCGACCGCTGGTTGCTCGCCATCGTGCGCCACACCGCCTACCGCTGGCTCAACAATCGCCGGCGCGCCGGCAACGTGATATCGATCGAGGAGGCCTATGCAGGCTGCCGCGACACGCGACCCCGCCGAGCCCGCCGATAGATGCACCAAATGCCGAGGCGCGCTTGATTGGCGCCGTCGAGCAGGACTATGTCGTGCGCGCCTTGGCCGAGCTGCCACCGGCCTTCCGCGAGGTCGTGGTGCTGCGCGAGATCGAGGGGCTCAGCTATCGGGATATCGCGAAGGTTACGGGCGCGCCGATCGGCACGGTGATGTCGCGCCTCGCACGCGGACGGCGCGACCTGCGCCAAGGCCCTAATCCAGTTGCTGGCCGAGGATGAACTCAATGCATTGTGAACGGGTGCGCGAGCTGTTGAGCCCGTACCTTGACGAGGCGCTACCGCCGCAAGACCGCTCCGTGCTCGCAGCCCACCTGGAGTCTTGCCCGGGCTGCGCCAGGTTCGCGGCCGATTTGCGCCAGCTCGCGCGCACGCTTTCGGCGGTCGGGCGCCAGGTTCCACCCCAGTCCCTGCTGGTGCGCCTGCAGCGCGCGCTGGCCGGCGCGCAGCCGCCCGCCTCGCGGCGGTCGGCGCGACTGTCCACCTGGCCGCTCCCCCGAGCGGCGGGTTGGGTGGCCCGGCGGGCAGTTCCCATCATGGCGGCTTGCGCACTGACGGCCGTTG
This sequence comes from uncultured Alphaproteobacteria bacterium, assembly GCA_963775835.1. Lineage (GTDB taxonomy): Bacteria > Pseudomonadota > Alphaproteobacteria > Rhizobiales > Hyphomicrobiaceae > AWTP1-13. The sequence continues at coordinate 36,983 of CAVZKV010000027.1, forward strand.
CGACCTGGTGGCTCCTCAGCCTGGCCGAGCCGGAGGCGCGCTTGCAGCACGATGTGCTCGCCGCTCACATGCGCGCGCTTCTGCAGGAGAACCCCACCCAGGTCGCCTCGGCCGACACGCATTGGATCAAGCCCTGGTTCAGCGGGCGGGTCGAGTTCTCGCCCAGCGTCACCGATCTTTCGGCCGAGGGTTTCGTGCTGCTCGGTGCCCGGCTCGATTACGTCGGCGACCGGCGCGTCGGTGTGCTCGTGTACAGGCGCCGGCAACATAGCATCGACGTCTTCGTCTGGCCCAATCCCGGTGGCAACCATCGGGCGGCGCGTGTTGTGGTGCGCAAGGGCTACACACTCGCGACCTGGACGCGCCAAGGCCTCACCTACTGGGCGATCTCCGATCTGGACGCTGGCGAGCTCAACACCCTCCAGCGGTTGCTCTGAGGCGATTCTGGTGGGCGAGAAAAGTCGCAGCTTGGGTGCCCCGCATGACAATGCTCATGGCTTGGCGCGGCAAACGTGCGCGCTGAGGCGGGTGCCCCCATCGAACCGACGCCGTGCCGCGGCTATTCCTTCACGGCGCCCGTGAGCGAGGAGACGTAGTAGTCGACGAAGAAGGAATAAAAGATCGCGACCGGCAGCGAGCCCATCAGCGAGCCGGCCATCAGCGCCCCCCACTGGTAGACGTCGCCGGAGATAAGCTCCGTCAGAATCGCCACCGGTACGGTCTTCTTCTCGCTCGACTGGATGAAGGCAGGGCATAGATGAACTCGTTCCAGGACAAGGTGAAGGAGAAGATTCCCGCCGAGATCAGTCCCGGGACCGCCAACGGCAAGGTGATGCGACGCAGAATTTGCAGCCGGGTGGCGCCATCGATTAGCGCGCATTCCTCTAGTTCATAGGGGATCGACTTGAAATAGCCGATCAGCAGCCAGGTGCAGAACGGCACCAGGAAGGTCGGGTAGACCAGGATCAGGGCAAAGGGCGTATCGAAGAGGCCCAAGCGATAGACCATCGTCGCCAGCGGAATGAACAGGATCGACGGCGGCACCAGGTAGCCCAGATAGATGGCGAGGCCCACGTACTGGCTGCCCTTGAAGCGCAGGCGCTGGATGGCATAGGCAGCGAGCGCGCTCGAGGTCAGCGACAGGATGGTGGCCGAGACGGCGACCGTCATCGTGGTCAAGAGCCAGCGCGGATAGGCCGTGTCGAACAACAGTTTGCGAACGTGGTCCAGCGTCGGCTTGGCGACCAGAACGGATTATAGGTTTTATAGTCGTAGAGCTCCGCGTTCGGTTTGAACGCCGTGACCGCCATCCAGTAGAAGGGAAACAACAAAATGAAGACGAAGCAGGCAAGCGGCAGGTAGAGCAAGACGACGCGACGCGCGCGGCTGTCCCACGCCATCGCCTCGGGCACGACGGTGGCCGAGCCTTCCGCCTCGCGCTTGCCGGCCGGCTTGGCTGCCTCAGTCATTGCTCTCTCCCTGCTGCCATTTGCGGCGCGCGAGCGCGAAGTAGCTGAACAAGGTTGCAAACACGAGGAACGGGATCATCGACACGGCGATCGCCGCACCCTCGCCGAGATGGCCGCCGGGGATGCCGCGCTGGAAGGCGAGCGTCGCCATCAGGTGGGTGGAGTTCACCGGGCCGCCGCGGGTAATGGCATAGACGAGCTGGAAATCGGTGAAGGTGAAGATGATGGAGAACGTCATCACGATCGCCAGGATCGGCAGCAGCAGCGGGAAGGTAATGAAACGGAAGCGCTGCCAGGCCGTGGAGCCGTCGAGCAGCGCCGCCTCGTAGAGCGAGGGCGAAATCGTCTGCAGACCGGCAAGCAGCGAGATGGCAACGAAGGGAATGCCGCGCCAGATGTTGGCGGCGATCAGCGACCAGCGCGCCGGCCAGGTGCGTGCCGAGGAAATCGAAGTACTTGTCGCCGAGGCCCAGCCGATCGACGAAGCAGGTAGGAGATGATGGAGAATTGCGGATCGTAGATCCACCAGAAGGCGATGGCCGAAAGCACGGTCGGCACGATCCAAGGCAGCAGGATGATCGCGCGCAAGATGCTCTTGAACGGCAGGTGGTTGTTGAGCAGAAGCGCAAGCCAGAGCCCAAGGCCGAATTTCCCAACCGTGGCGACCGAGGTGTAGAAGACGCTGAAGAACACGGCCTGCCAGAAGAGTCGGTCGCTGAGCAGGAATTCGAAATTCTCGAGGCCGACCCACTGGCCGCTGCGGCCGATGGTGGTGTCGGTAAACGCGAGCCAGATGCCGAGGCCGAGCGGATAGGTCAAAAACGTGAGCAGTAGCCCAGCCGCCGGCAGCAGGCAGAGACAGACCAGGAAGGGCTTCCAGTCGAACAGGCGCACGAGCCAACGGCTCTCGGACGCGGAGAGGGATCCAGTCGGGGAGCGGTCGATGGTCGTCATGGCGATGCCTCGCTTGTCAACGGCGGCGGCCACAAGCAGCGCTGCCGGCCGCCGCACTCCCTCATCAACGAAAGAAGCGCTTGGTCCGCCGCTCGGCTTCCTTGGCCGCCGCCTCGGGCGTCGCCTGGCCGGAGGCCACGGAGGCGCACATCTGCACCATGATGTACTCCGCGGCGACGGCGCCCGAGGCTTGGGTAATCGGACCCTTATACCCCGACCAGAATTGGTTCTCGGTGGCGGTCTGAAACAGCGCCAGCTTCGGATCGGAGTTCCAGACCGCACTGTTGTTGTAGGCCTTGAGCGGGTGCGACCAGTAGCCGAGGCAGCCGGTGAGCCAGGGATCGTATTGCTCGGCTTCCATCATGAACTGGATGTAGGCCTTGGCGGCGTTCGGAAACTTGCTGTGCCTGAACACCATGGCGTTGAGGATCAAGGAGGCCTGCGGCGGCTTGCCGACGATGCCGCCCGGCAAGGGCGCATGCTCGGTGTCCTCCGCGATCGCCCGCGTGGCGGGATCATTCTTCAGGGCGAAGTAGAGCGAGACGCCGTTGGCGGTCAGCCAGCACTCCTCGCCGCATAGGCGCGGTTGTTGCTCGGATCGCCCCACGAGAGCGTGCCGGCGACGAAGGTCGGATAGAGCTCCTTGAGGTACTTGAGAGCGTCGATCGTCTCCTTGCTATTGATGGCGACCTTGCCGGCCTCGTCGACGAGAAATCCGCCGTGCGACCAGATCAGCCAGTTGGCAAAGCCATTGCCGTCGCCCACCGCGTTGCCGAGCGCAAAGCCGGCCGGCTTGTTGATTCTCTTCAGGGCCTGCAGCAGTTTCAGGTAGGTCGCATGGTCGGTGGGAATGCTCTCGAAACCGGCCTCCTTCACCGCCGACTTGCGATAGCAGATCGGGCCGGTGCCGCCGCCAAACGGAATGGCGAGCCAGTTGTTGGTCTTGTCCTTCTTGCCGTACTTCTCGGCGAGGAAGGTCCAGCCGCCATAGCGCTTGCCCAGGTATTCGGCGAGGTCGGACAGCTCGATCAGCTTATCGGCGTAGACGTGCGGGTCTTCCGCCCAGCCGATGATGATGTCGGGACCGGTGCCGGTGTTGGCGGCAACCGCGGATTGCTGGCGCATATCCTCCCAGCCGACGAAGTCGACGCGCGTCTCGACGCCGGTCGCCTGCTGGAACTTGGCGGTGTTGCTGCGGAACATCATCTCGTCCGGCTCGACGAACCGTGCCGGCCGCAAAATGCGCAGGCTTGCGCCCTTTTCGGCGGGCAAGCTTCAGCGCCGCCACGTCGGCGCGCGGAATTTGCGCCGCGGCATCGCCCGCCAAGGCAGACGCCGCGCCGCCTCCCGCCGTCAACCGGAGCGCATCGCGCCGCGTGATCCCATGGGACATGGCTTCCTCCTTCCTCGATGTTTTTCGCCTGCACTCAGAGGCGCAGGCCGGTCGTTTGATCGAAGAAATGAATGTGCGCCGGATCGGGGGCGACGCAGAGCGTTTCCCCAGGCCGCGCCGAAATGCGCTCGCGAAACGCCGCCGATTAGGGGACTGCGCGCCGACGCGCAGCAGCACCTGCGTCTCCGAGCCGGTGGGCTCGACGAGAACCACAGTGGCGGCGATGCCCTCGGATCGAGGCGCAAATGCTCGGGGCGAATGCCGTAGAGGATCGCTCGGCCGGCGCTGGCGGTCGCCGCCGGCGGGCAGCGCCCAGTCGACGCCGTCGCTGGCACGAAAGTGGCCATCGACGATCTGGCCGTCGCAGCATGTTCATGGCCGGGGAGCCGATGAAACCGGCGACGAACACGTTGGCTGGTCGATCGTAGAGCTCGAGCGGCGGGCCGACCTGCTCGATGATGCCACTGTTCATCACCACGATCTTGTCGGCCATGGTCATGGCCTCGATCTGATCGTGGGTGACATAGACGGTCGTCACCTTCAGGCGCTGGTGCAGCGCCTTGATCTCGGAGCGCATCTGCACGCGCAGCTTGGCATCGAGGTTAGACAGCGGTTCGTCGAAGAGAAAGACCTGCGGATTGCGCACGATGGCGCGGCCCATGGCGACGCGCTGGCGCTGGCCGCCGGAGAGCTGGCGTGGATAGCGGTTGAGGAGTTGCTCGAGGCCCAGGATTTGTGCGGCGCGTTGCACTTCCCGCTCCATCACCGCCTTCGGCGCCTTGGCGAGCTTCATGGAGAAGGCCATGTTGTCGAACACGGTCATGTGCGGGTAGAGCGCGTAGTTCTGGAACACCATCGCCACGTCGCGGTCCTTCGGCGGCACGGTATTGACGACACGCTCGCCGATGGCGATCTCACCCGCGGTGATGTTCTCAAGCCCGGCGATCATGCGCAGCAGCGTGGACTTGCCGCAGCCGGACGGGCCAACGAGCACCACGAACTCACTGTCGGCGATGTCGACGCTGACGCCGTGCAGAACCTCGACCGAACCGAACGCCTTGCGCACGTTGCGGATGTCGACGGTCGCCATTCCTCCCCCCAGTTTCTTTTTTACTGCTGCGGGTCTGGTAACCCTGCCGGCCTGTAAACCCTGGCGACCTGTAAACCCTGGCGACCTGCAAACCCTGCCGGCCTGGGCGTGCTTGCAACGGGGCAAGCGCTGCAGCACCCACCTGGCCGGCGACGGCATGCCGGCCCATCCACTATGAACGAACGGGGATCGATAGCAAGCGGGCACGCACCGCCGCCCGCTCCCTTACCTGGGAAAGCGCAAGCCTCGGGGGTCTTTGCTGCACGTGCGCACGGGCAAGCGCGCCAAGACGCTCAGGAGACCGTCAGCGCACGCTCTGACGACCCGCGCAGGCTCGCCCTTAGGCGGGGCTTAAGCCGCGGGCGCGATCTCAGCACGTGGGTAGGTCTCGCCCAGCAGCTCGTGCAGGTAACCGGCAATGCTCCCCATCCCGCGGCGGCCGTCCTTGGCCTCGGCCTCGGGGTTATAGTTGGTGTTGGTATTGATGTCGTAGGTATAGGCGCGACCCAGCGCATCCTCGATGAATTCGATGCCGGCGATGCCAATGTCGTTGGCCGCCAGAAAGGCCTGCCAGGCCGGCAGCAGGGGATGCTCAAAGCGCGACAAGATCTGGAATTTGTCGCCCTGGCCGACGGCCGGGCAGACGCTGGCGGGTGCGCGCTGGCAGGCATCGGCCGGGCAGAGCTCGAAGCCCTCCGAGGTGTCGACCCGCACGGCGTAAAGCAGGCGCCCGCCGACGAACTCAACGCGCGTGATGAACGGCGCCGGTGCCACGATATAGCGCTGGACCAGCATGATGCCATCGACGGGCTCTTCCAAGTTCGCGCTCGCCAGATGCTCGCTCAGCGCCGGCTCGGAATAGATCAGTTTGACGCCCAGTCCCTTGCCGGCGCGGTTGTGCTTCAGGATGACGGGGTAGCCCAACTCGGTGGCCGCCGCGGCAATCGCCTCGCGGCCAATGGCGGCGATCGTGGCGGGCACCTCGATGTTGAATTGTGCCAACGCCTGGTATTGCGCCACCTTGGAGAGCTCAAGCTGGAGGGCGCGTTCGCCGTTGACGATCCTGCGCCCGTGCCGCGTCAGCCATGCCAACACGGCGGCCGTATATTCTGGAGCGTAGCGATGGCCGCGCGTGTGGGAGGATGCGCTCATGCGATTGTAGAAAACCCCCTGCGGCGGCTGCGCGCCGAGATCCAAGCTACCGCGATCGAGAAACCACTCGGTAAAGGGAGCATCGCGCTCGGCAAACGCGCGCCTGAGCGGCTCGACCCACGCCGAATTCTCATGCAAGACGAAAATTGATGGCTCGCGGCCCGAGCCGGCGCCGACACGCAATGACATGCAAAAATCCTCAGCTTCGCCCGGGCGCACGACCAGCGCCCCAGGCGTGATATGGCGCAAGATGCCGGGGCTTTGAAGGGCCATCGCGCAAGGAGAAATCTCGTTCCCCTTACGCGCGGTGGCGTGCAGCGCCTGTTCCACGTCCGCCGCTATTGCGAGCATGCACCGCCTGGCTCGACCCGAAGGCCAAGCCGCACGAGGGCGCGATGGCTGCGGGCGGGGGCTCGGTTGGACTAGTTGGTCGGCGCACCGGCGCGCTTGAATTTCTGCACCCGCCGGCCCGTGCCGACCTCGGTGGTGTAAAGGTTGCCCTTCGAGTCGATGGCCATGTTGTGCACCCACTTGAATTCGCCGGCCATGCGGCCCGGCCGGCCGAAGCGCGCCAGCGTTTGACCGCTCTGGCGATCAAGCGCGCTGATCTGCATGTTGGCCCCGTCGGCGACAAAGATGTAGCGCTGGGCGCTGTCCTCCGACAGCACGAGGTCCCATACCGAGCCGTTCTGCAGGGTCTGGGGATCGACCTGGAACTCCTGCACGAAGGCGCCGTCCTTCTGGAACACCTGAATGCGGTCGTTGGCCCGATCGCACACATAGACGAGACCGTCCCGGGACAGGCGCACGCAGTGCACGGGATTGGAAAATGACTTCGACAGCGCGCTGAGCGCGACCGGTGCGTAGGCCGGCAGCTTGTCATCGTTGGGCTCCTTGGCGCCGTAGGCGCCCCAGTGCCGCTTGTAGGTCCCGCTCTTGGCATCGAACACGACAATGCGTCGATTGAGGTAGCCGTCCGCTACGTAGAGTTCGCCGGCGGCCTCGTCCGTGACCATGTGGGCCGGGCGGCCGAGCGCCGTTTTGCTATTGGACCCGCCGGTCGTGGCGGCCTTGCCGATTTGCTGCAGGAACTTGCCGTCGGGCGTGAACTTCAGGATCTGGTGGTCATCCTTGCCGTTGCCGGCGAGCCAGACGTTACCATCCTTGTCGATGTGGATGCCGTGCTCGGTGCTCGGCCATTCGTAGCCGGCACCGGGCCCGCCCCAGCTGCCCAACAGGGTGCCGTCGGAGGCAAAGTGCAAGACCGGCGGCGCCGCCTTGCAGCAACGGGTTTCGGGCGGGTTCTTCTCCGCACCCTTTTCATCGTCGACCAGGGTCGAGGGGCGGTGGATAATCCAGACGCTGTCATCGTTGTCGACGGCGATGCCCGCCACCTGCCCGAGGATCCAATTGTCGGGCAGCGGTTTGGGCCAGAACGGCTCGACCACATACTGCGGGACGCCGTTGCCTTGCGCGGCAACCTCAACGCTGACGAGAGTGCTGACGAGGACAAAGACGGCGGCGGCGGCCGCCAGCATCGATCGGTACATGGGCGTTCTCCGGGGCGTTCTCCGAGTTGGTGACGCTTGGGGCGCCTCCTTTGCTATCCGCACGCAACCTCTGTTGGAGAGTACGGCAAAGGCGCCGCGCCGTCGAATTTTTATGCCGGCCGCCCGAGGCGGTGAACAACGCTTGCCGCGACAGGTGCATGGGCGCTGTCGCGCCACGGCACGCCCGATGAGCGGCACGCCAGGATATCGCTAAGGAGCTCGCGCGCCGGTGACGATCAACCTTAAGATTTCCGCCGTCCCCGCGCCGTGCTCGCGCCGTCCTGGCACGGCGCGCGGCCCGCACCCCTAGGGCAAGGCCGTTGCCTGCAACGACGGCAGCTCAGAGATTTTTTGGTGCCAGGCGGCAAGCCGTCGCCGCCCGCGCGTTAAGTCGCCGGCGCCTCGCTTGCGCGCAACATCGAGCGCTGCCGCAAGAATTAGGTGTGGCATAGCCGGGGCGCCCGCCCAGAGCGGCTCGGCCACCTGCCCTTCGAAAACATCGGCGAGGCGCTCGCTGCGGGCAACTTCGTGGGCAAGAACCGTGGGCGAGCGCTCGTTTTCGGGGCGATGCATTTCACGCACCCACACCGAAAGGCCGTCGCACAGGCTGCGCGCGCTTGCCTCCGCGCGCCGGTAGGCCCAGTCGCAGCTGCGCCCTGTGGCGTGGAAGCGCGGCACCCCGTCGAGCGCGTCCAGATAGGCGCAGATGAGCTGGCTGTCTTCCATGCCAACGCCGGCGTCGTCGATCAGGTATGGCACGCGCCCCGACGGATTGATGGCGTAGTAAGGGCTAGCCACCGTGCGCGTTTTGGCCTCGATGATGGCGACACGCTGGCTGAGCCCTTTCTCGATCACGAGGATGCGGGCAAGCCGCGCGTAGGGAGACGTGAAGGTAACGTAGAGCTGCATTGTCTTGCCGCGCTTTGCTGGGATCCTGCGGGTTGTGCTGGCCGAAGCGGAGGATGGCGGCTGGCGCTAGCCTCTCGATCGTCCCCGCCCAGCTTGCGCCGGATCGGTAGCTGGCGCCAGGTCGGAGGTTGGATTTCGACAGCCGCGCGCGCCCACAGCTGCGGCGGCAAGCACCCCCCTTAACACGGCACAAGCCTTCGGGTGGCAAAGAAACTCCGTCCGGCGGGCGTTACCGTGACCAGCACGTGTCCCGGCGAGACCAGTTCGCTCACGACCAATCCGCGGTCCACCGCCTCCTCCCAGACCGGCAGGCGGGCACACGTTGTGCGCCAGGCTTCCATCACCTCCGGATAGGGACGCGGCCCTGCCACCAGCCACTCGATGAGATCGAGGACCAGCGGGTCGAGGCGATGGTCGTGACTGTCCCGGCTCACGCGCGCAACCTCAAGGCTGAAAAAGGCGAGGAGGCGCATTGTGCCGCAAGCTGGCTTAATTCGTCCAATGCATTTATTGGATTAAATCGATGCAAAAAGGTAATATGCGATGGACCTCCATCAACTGCGCACCTTCGTCGCCATCGCCGACAACGGCGGCGTCGCCCGGGCAGCCGTCCGGGTCAATCTGAGCCAGCCGGCGGCCTCCCGGCAGATCCAAGGGCTGGAGGCGGAGCTGGGAATGCTCCTCTTCGACCGCATCGGCCGCCGCATGCGCTTGACATCGGAGGGCGAGGATCTGCTACCGCGCGCCCGCCGGCTGGTGGCCGAAGCCCAGTCCTTGCGCGAGCGCGCGCGGGCGTTGCAGTCCGGCCAGACTGGTCAAATCAAGATCGGCGCCACCCCACCCATGATCGAGACGGTGCTCGCCGGCTTCCTCGCCAAATATCGCCGACGTCACCCGGGCATCGAGATCGCCGTGGTGGAGGATGGCGGCGCCGGGCTGATCGCCCGATTGGCCCAAGGCGAAGTGCACTTGGCCTACGTTCCCGTCGGCGATGCGCGCTTCAGCGGGCGCCTGCTCTATCCAATCCAAGTCATTGCCGTGCTGCCGGAGGCGCACGCGCTGGGCCGCGCGCGCTGTCTCGACATTGCCAAGCTGGCGGGTGAGCCGCTGCTGGTCCTCAACCGTAGTTTTGCCTCGCGCCAGTGGTTCGACGCTGCCTGTGAAACGGCAAATATCAGACCCAATGTGCGCTTGGAGAGCAGCGCACCCAACGCCGTGCTCGGCCTCGCCGAGGCCGGCTACGGCATCGCCATACTGCCCTCGATGGTGCGGTTTCCGCGCCGGGGCGTGCGCCCGGTGCCGCTCGTCAATCGCCACGCCGCGATCGGCAAGTGGACCAGGCTGGCATGGGACCCCCGGCGCTTCTTAGCGCCCTACGTGGAGGCCTTTCGGGAGGCCTTGGTTGATCATGCCCAGCGCGCCTATCCGGGCCGGGCTCTGATTGGGCGGGCGCCTCCGCTCGCTCGCCCCGCCGCTGACGATGCCAGCTAAAACATCATGCAACACCTGCCTCAGCCTTGCCCTTGCCCCGATGGTGCGGCCGCGCGCCCTGCGCGCGTGTGAGACGCTTGGCTTGCGCTCGGGGACCGCAGCGCCGGCGGGCCGCGGACAGCCCCTACACAGGTGCGCCCCGCCGTGTCATGCTGCCTTGCCCAGCGTCAGCCACCTGCAAAAGGACATTTGCGATGCCGATCCGGAAAATGGACCACTTCACCATCCTCACCAAGGACTGGAGGGCGACCGCGAAATTCTACGAGGACATTCTGGGCTTCAAGGCCGGCGAGCGGCCCAACTTTGCCTTTCCCGGCTGCTGGCTGCACAACGATGGCAAGCCGATCCTGCACGTGATCGAGCGCCCGGAAATCCCCAAGGAGACGGGGCTGCTTGATCACATGGCCTTCTCGGCGATCGGCTTAGCCGACTACATCGGCAAACTCAAAGCGCGCAACATCAAGTACGACCTGCGGCGCGTGCCCGAAGGCGGCTATGCCGCCGGCGTGTGGCAGATATTCTTCCTTGATCCCAACGGTGCCAAAGTCGAACTCGACTTTGCCAAGGAAGAGACCGCGCCGACGGGCGCCTAAGCCATCGCCTTGGGCGTGTGGGTGTGAAGGAACTCAAGCACGCGCTCGCATTGCACGTCGAGATGATCGGGTCCTTTCCAGGGATCGAGCACCTCTTTGTTGCTAAGGAGATGGGCGAGTTCGTCGCCGATGACGGCCGGGTGCGGCGTATCATTGCCCGGCAGCACCAAACAGGGCACGCGCAATCGACGCACGAAATCGCGCGAGACGCTGAAGACGAAGTCCCGATCCCACATATTGCGACCGAAGCTTGCCAACGCCGCCGCATCGAGATCAGCGCGCGCGGCGCGCTGTTCTTGGCCCCAGGCTTGGTGGCTGTCCGGAAAGTAGGTCGGGGCGTCCGGATTGAGCCCGATCGGATTTTGCAGCACCGCGGCGCTGACCCGTTCGGGTGCCACCTCACAAAGCTTGAGGCAGAAGCTCGCTCCGATGCAACCCCCGAGCGTGTGGAAGCGCCGGTGGCCCAGATGATCCATGAGCGCCAAGTGGTCGGCGGCGTAGGTGTGCCAACCATGATCGGCGGCGATGGCAGCCCGCGAACGCCCCGCATTGCGCTGGTCCATGACGATGACGCGATAGTGCGCGGCGAGCTTGCTAGTCCAATCGTTCCATGCGCGCGCCGGTCCCTCTGGCGGAGCGTGCCACATTTCGATGCGCGACCTTAGGCCGCCCGGGGCGAACAGCAGCACCGGGTAGCCGGCGCCGAACTCCTCAAAATAAATCTCGGCGTCGGCGCGGTTCAGCACGGGCATGGCGTGGTGGTCTCCCTAGTGGCAATTTGGTTCGCCGTAGCTAGCGCCGTGCTGCCGCCGCTGCAGCGAAGCACGTGCGGCCGTTGTTGGCCACGTCCTCGGCGCGAGACAGGCCCACGGCACCGTTCCCGCAAGCTAGCCTTCCGGCATCGCTTGCAGCAATCGCCCCTTGCCCGCGAGCGGCGTGGCAATGCGCATCGTGCGCAGGATCGCCCAAAGCGTTGCCTGATTAGTCGTCACCACCGGCTTGCCGAACTGGCCCTCCCAGGCCGCAATTCGATCCATGGTCGGAAAGTTGCCACCCGGCACCATCAGCGCCTCGACCGCAGGGGAATCGATCCGGGCGAACGCGGCTTGCGCCGCGCCCGCGTCCATCTTGCCAATCGCATAGGCGTTGCTGGCACCAAGGCTTTCGCAGGCGACGACATCGATGCCAAACTTCTCCTCGTAGTAGCGCTTTGCCCGCGCGATGACCTCCTCGGAGTAGGGCGTCACCATGGCGATCCTGTGCGCGCCGAGCGCGCGTAGGGCCCGGCCGATGGCCTGGGCCGAGGTCAGCGCCGGCACGCCCGACGCCTCCGTCATGCGCCGTATCGTCACCTCGTCGTAGTCGTCGGCAAACAGGCTGGCGGAGGTTTGCGCCAAGGCGATGACCTCGACGCGGGCCTCGCCCAACAATTGCGACTGGTAGGCGACATCGGCCTCGAGACTCGGGGAAAAAGGCGTGCCCTTGGCTTTGCCGAGCCTGGCGGTGTGCACCTGCAGCTCCGCCGGCAACCGACAAAACTCGATCTCACAGGTGGTGTTGGTAGAGGGAACGAGAAGCCCGAAATGGCGCGGCATGATTGAGCCCCCTCAGCATCAGACGGTTTAGCGACCCGTCCGAGCGGCCGGGCGATCGCCCAAGACTTCCAGCAGGTCCGCCGCCGCGAAGCAATCGCGCCGACGCTAGCTGGATCCGCGGCAAGGGCCAGTAAGTAAAACGGATGTTAAGGCGAATGTTAAGACCGATCAGCGAATGCGGGCAAAGTCGCCGTGGCGTCCAAGGCCGCTTTTGAAGCGGCCCGCGCCCGCCACCCCATCCGCCTTCAGGGCTTCACGCCCATTGTACCACTCCTGGATCAGCGCTTCGCGTACACTGAGCCCATGGCCTTTAATCGCCGAGCGCCGATCGGCGCGCACGCAGACTTGCGGGAAGCGGGCGATCTCGTGCGCCAGCTCCTCCGCCTTGGCGCGCGATCCGCCCTTGGGGGTCAGATATTCGCACAGGCCTATGTTCAAACATTCCTCGGCGGGAACCTTACGCCCCGTGAGGATGATCTCCAAGGCGCGGCCTTGCCCAACGATCCGCGGTAGCCGTACGGTGCCGCCGTCGATCAGCGGCACGCCCCAGCGCCGGCAGTAGACGCCGAAATACGAACCTTCGGCCATCACCCTGAAATCACACCAAAGGCCCAATTCCATGCCGCCGGCAACGGCAGGCCCCTCGATGGCGGCAATCACCGGCTTGTCGAGCTCGAGCCGCGACGGCCCCAGCGGACCGCGCGGAATTTCGCCGCCATTACCCTTGGCACCGGCCACTGGAATATCGAGCTCACCAAGCGGATACTCGGCGCTCAAGGTGCTGACATATTTGAGGTCCCAGCCGGCACAGAAGGCGCCGCCGGCGCCATAGAACACCGCGACCGCCGCCTTCCGATCGGCATCGAACTCGAGAAAGGCCGCCGTCAAAGCGTCGGCGCTCGCAGGGTCCACGGCATTCCTGGCCTCGGGCCGATCGTGAATGACCGTCCACACCTGCCCGGCTTTCTCGACTCTGACTGTCATCGCCAATCTCCTACCGCCGATCCGGTCTTTTGTATCGTCATAAATTCTAACAGTGTTGAAAAAAACGTCAAGTGTGCTATCAGCAGGCATGGCGATCGAGCAACGACACGGCCGGCAGCGGGCCGTCAGGGATCTCAAGCGTGGCTTGATCCTGGCGGCCGCCCGCAAGGTGTTTGAAGCCGAAGGCCTGAACGGCGCGTCCTTGCGAGCCATTGCCGCCGCCGCAGGCTACACGCCGGCCGCGCTTTATTTTCACTTCGATTCGAAGGAAGCCATCTATGCCGAGGTGCTGCGCGCCTCGCTCGCCAATCTCGGTGCGGCGGTCAGTCGTGCGATTTTGCGCAGCAAGACGCCGAAGGACCGGATTCGCGCCGCGGCCATGGCCTTCTTTCGTTACTACGCCGACAATCCGCGGGACCTCGATCTGGGCTTCTACCTTTTTCGCGGCGGCATGAAGCCGCAAGGTCTGGGCAAAGAGCGCGATGAGGTCCTCAACGCTGCCCTGCTTGCGGCCTTGGCCCCGATCGCCGACGCCGCCCTGGCCCTGGGGGCCAGCGACGATGACGCCAAGGTCTTGATGGTGGAGACCTTCGCCCACGCCGCCGGGCTTTTGCTGCTGGCGCACACGGGTCGCATGCGCACCTTCGGCACCTCGGCGCCGCACTTGATGGAGCGCTTCGTTGCCGACCGGATCGCGGCGCTGACGGCGAAAGGAAAGCCTTAATTGCTGGCGGCGGGCCAGTCGCCCAATCGCGAGGGCGCGCCTGCGAGCTGGCGGCCGGGCTGTGCCCGGGAGCACAGCGCCAGCTGGGCTTGGCGGCCATAGTTGCCCGCGCCGCCCCGGAGGTGCTCGCGCCGGGATCAACCCAAGGCGATGTACCGGGAATACCACGCGCTTAGGTTATTGCCTTGTCTTGCTTGCCGATCCGACGCTGGCGAGGCTTACAATTCTTGTTGGGGCTGCGCGGCCGAGGCCGCGCCTGAACTTTCGTCGCGGCTCGCGTTCGCTCGCAGCAGCCGACAACGGGGAGCCATGGGGGGAGCCATGAAACGCATTGTCGTTTGCTATGACGGCACCTGGAATGCGCTGACCGATCCCGGTGCGGTCACCAATGTGGTCCGGGTCGGCCAGGCCGTTAAAACAACGGATGAAAACAACCGGAGCCAAATTGTCTATTACAACGCCGGCGTCGGCAGCGGTGGCCCGATCGATCAATTGCTCGGTGGCTTGTTTGGCGTCGGCGTCAGGGACAATGTGAAACGCGGATTAGCGTTTCTGACCCTCAACTGGACCAAGGGCGACGAGATTTACATCTTTGGCTTCTCGCGCGGCGCCTATACCGCGCGCGCCCTGGCCGGTGTCATTACCGCAATTCGCGGCGTCCCCCGGCAAGAGTACTTTCACCGTCTGGAGGATATTTGGAATTTTTATCGGCTGAGCCCGCGCGAACGCTATAGCGATGAGGCCCGACGCAAATACGAAATCGACCAAATGGTGCTGGAAGTGCCGCGGCCCGCGCCGCTGGTCAAATGCCTGGCGGTCTGGGACACGGTAGGGTCCTACGGGATTCCGGCGAGCTTGGGGCTGGGTCTGGCGCGCAAGCTCACCTCCTGGACGCGCGGATTTCACGACAACATGCTGCACCCGCGGATCGAGGTGGGGCTGCAGGCCTTGGCCGTTGACGAACAGCGCCCGGCCTTTTCCCCGACCACCTGGGTCGGCGACCCGACGGAAGTGAACGAAAACCAGCACGTCGAACAGGTGTGGTTTGCCGGTGCGCACGCCAACGTCGGCGGTGGCTACCTGCGCAGCGGCCTTTCCGATCTGGCCTTGATCTGGATCATGGCAAGAGTGGAGACTTTGACCAAGCTGCGGTTCAGCGAAGACTACATCGCCAAGAATTTTTGGCCCTGCGCCGCCTGCTCGCTCTATCGCTCCACTAGCGGTTGGTGGTGGTTCACCCGCTTATCTCCCTATCGAAGACCGCTCTTCCCGGGACCGAAGCTGATCGAAGCCTGGTTCAGGGGAAAGAAGGAAAAGCGCAAGATGATCCCCATCAATGAAAAGATCCATTGGAGTGTGATCGAGCGGCTCGGCAGGACGGCCATCCTCGACGAAAAGATCAGCAAAAGTTACGCACCTTCGAACCTGCCCATGCGATGGAAGGGCAAGACCTGGCCCGAGGACGAACGATTGGCAGCGGAAAACGACCCGCGGGTGGCGCAAAAGACGCCGGAAGAAGAAGCGCTGATTGATGCCTGCCGTGACCCAGAGCGCAATCTGCGCTATCAGAAGTGCGCGCTGTTTTGCACGTTGGACGTGGAGCATCTGTGCGAGCAGAAGCCCTGGACCGCCGCCGGCGTGCGCTCGCGATTTTCTGCCAAGGACCGCCGGGCTCGCCGCCTCTTGGCTCTGCGCAAGATTTGGGGGATGGAGGATGCGGGACCTCGCTGAGGCGCAACCGCCTGGGTGCAACACCCGGTCGCGACAATCTCGCGTTCTAACAGCGGAATTTGGGTGCGCGCGCGAGCCGTCAATCAGAGCCGGGCGCAGCGCGGCCCCTCAATCGGCAAGCCGACCCTATGGGAAGAGACTGGCGATGCGCGCCTTCAGCTGTCGTTCTTCGAATTTCGCGCCCTGCGCCTCGGCGATCTTGAGACCGCGATTGAACTGGTGTTTTGCCTCGTCGAGCCTACCCCGTGAAAAAAGGGCTTCGGCATAGGCGCGCAGCAAGCTGGCTGCCGCCTGCATTTCACCGCTTTGCTCGGCCGTGCAAAATGCCTCTTCGCTGAGGCGGAGGCACTGTTCGATCTCGCCCGTCTTTGCGTGCGCCATGGCTAGCGTGGCAAGCTGAACCGGCCTTAGCAGACGCGAGCCCATGCCGCCCGCCATATCGATGGCCGTCTGCATGATGGCGATGCCTTTGCCCGGTTCTCCTCGTCGTGCGGCAATTGCACCCTTGGCAAAATTCGCCCACACCTCGAAATTCTTGAGCTCGTGTGCTTTGCAAAAATCGACGACTGCTTCGGCTTTGTTGCGGTCGGCTTCCAGTCCACCCGGCATTGGGGTCAGAAGATCTGTGACAAGCGCCAGAGCCGTCGACATGGTGTGTCGTGTCGTGCGTGCAATTTCTATGGAGCAAGCCGAGGCTTGCCGGGCGAGAGCGATCTCATCCAGCGCGAAGTGGACGCCCGCCATGAGGGATAGACAGACGACCCGTTGGCTGCCGAAGGCGCCAAGCGTCGACAGGTCTTCTGGCGTCTCCGCAAAAATTGCCAGCGCCTGCCGGAATTGCCGGCTCGCTTCCCGAAATGCACCGATTGCAAAATAGTACTGTCCCAAGAGCGTATGCCCGCGGCCCAGGTTCGCGCTGTGCTGCCGTGCCAATCCCATGTGCTGCTGGGCGACCGAGAGCGCCTGCTGCAGCTCGCAACGGCCGTAGTGCACGTTGAACAAGCCAAGCAGTACATCCATGCGCTCGCCGACGTTGCCGAGGTCGGCGACGAGATGATCCGCGCGCGTGTAAATCTCCAGACTTTCCTTGGCCGAATAGCCTCGCGTGGCCATGATCACCGGTCCAAGGCGGATATGAAAGTCGAGCTCCCCTTGTGTCCGTTGCAACGACGGCTGCAAACGCTGTGATACCCTTATGCCTTCCGAGAAGTGCTTAGCTGCTTCGAGCAGCGCCGAACGCGCAACGGCGCGTTGGCCCGCCTTCAGCCAATAGGGGACCGCAGCCTCCCATAGACCAGCTTCTGTGAGGTGATGCGCCAGCAGCTCCGGTTCGCTCTCTGCCAGCTCGGGTCGGTGCTCGAGAGCACGGGCGATTTGGCCGTGCACCTGCGTGCGCCGGCCTCGCAGCAGGCCGGCGTAGGCCGCATCGCGAACAAGGGCATGCTTGAACACATAGGTGGCGTTCGGCGGCACGCCCCGTTGAAAGATGAGCCCGGCTTGCACTAGCTTCTCGAAAGCGCTTTCCAGCTCTTGCTGGGATAGACCGGAGACCGCGGCAACAAGCTCCCAGGAGAACTCCCGGCCAACAGCTGCGCTAATCTGAACCACATCCTTCACCGACCGAAGTCGGTCGAGGCGCGCAAGGAGCGAGGCGTGCAGCGTTGCGGGAATGGCGAGCCCTGGGACCGGACCGTCGAGCTCATAGCGATCGTGGCTTTCACGCAGCAGACCGCCTTCCAGAATGGCTTTCGTCAGTTCTTCGATGAAAAGGGGAACGCCGTCCGTGCGTCGGACGATCTCGTCAAGGACCACGTTGGGGAGGGTTTTGCTCGCCATTGCCTGTGCCAGCGCTTTGCCCTCGTTTTGGCCGAGACGGCTAAGCGAAAGGCTGGAGACGTGCTGATGGTTGGGCCAGGAAGGGCTGAATTCGGGTCTTGCCGTTGCCAGCAGCAACACGCGCTGGCGAAAGGCAGGATCGATTGCACGCGAGAGCAGCTCGAGCGATGTGGGATCGAGCCAGTGCACGTCCTCAAATACGATCAATGCCGGTTTGTCGGCGGCCAGTTCACCCCACAGCTGAAGCAGAGCCTTCAAAATCCGCTCCTTAACCCGCTGCGGCGGTAGGCTCGGCAGCGCATAGCGACCCTGCGCGGGGATGGACAAGAGCGCGGCGAAGACAGGCACGTTGGCCGCGGAGCCCTTGCCCCAGCGCGCGAGCAGCCCCTCGAGCTTATCGAGCTTCCCTTGCGCCCTATCCTCGCCCTCGATGCCGGCTGCGCGTCGAAGCTGCGAAATGACGGGCCATAGCGCGCTATCCCGGTGATGAGGTGAGCCGTGGTAGTTCAAGGTTGTATGAGCCTTGCCCGCCAGCGCTAGCTGCAGCGCTCGGACCAGCCTCGACTTGCCGATGCCGCCCTCGCCGGTGATCAGCACGACGCGACCTTCACCGTGCTTGACCTGTTCCCAACGTCGCAACAGCAGCTGCAGTTCTTCTTCGCGGCCGTACAGGGGCGACATCGCCGAGGATTGCCGTGCCTCGAAACGGTTTTCGATGTTGCTCCTACCGGTGACCTGGCGGACGTGGATCGGCTCCGGGAAACCCTTGAGGGTTTGCTGTGCGAGATCTCGGTACTCGAACAGCATGCCGACAAGGCGCCAGGTTTCGGGGCAGATCAACAGCGAATTGGGCTCGGCCAAGGATTGTAGGCGCGCCGCAAGATTGGTGGTCTCGCCGATGGCCGCGTTTTCCTGCGTCATGCCTTCTCGAGGGCGATCGCCAACCACGACCACACCCGTGGCGAGGCCAATGCGCGCCTCGACCGCCATGCCCTGGAGAGGCTCCAGGTCATGAAGGGCCTTGAGTAGGGAAAGCCCAGCGTGCACGGCGCGCTCCGCGTCATCCTCGTGCGCGGTCGGATAGCCGAAGTAGGCAAGCACGCCGTCGCCCAGAAATTGGGCCACCGCACCTTCGAATCTTGTGATTTCTCGTGCGCAGCAGTCTTGGAACCTGGTCACGACGTCGCGCTGCTCTTCTGGATCAAGGCGTGTGGAGAGCGCGGTCGAACCAACCATATCGCAGAACATGACCGTCAGCTGACGGCGCTCCGGCGCTTGAGACGGAAAGATCGCGCCAGCAGGAGGCTTCGCGTCAAAGCCATGATTTGGCGAGAAACTTATCCCGCAGTCGGAGCAGAATTTGGCACCCGCAGCGGCGAGGCAGCCGCAGCGAGGACAGGTGCGCGATACCGCACAACCACACTCAGCGCAGAACTTGGCGCCGGCCGATACACTTGCCCCACAGTTCGGACACGCCACGTCTGGCGACCTCGTCTCTCAACGCCGCACAATCTAGCACGTTGGCTCACATACGCGCCTGCCTCGGCCTTGGTTGGTCTCGACGCTATAAAAGCGGTGGACCGGCATGAACGTTGGCGAAAACTGCCGACCATAGGCTTCGGCACCCCTGACCTTAATGCTCTGCGTTGCATTTACCATGGGATACCAACGACCCTCGGCGAAGCGAGCAGGAGGCGCCAAGCATGATCGCCGCTGGTGCGGCGCCCGCCGCGAAGCCGATTGTCCTCGGCGAGCGTCTGGGCTATTCAGTGGCGCTCGGCGTTGGTGCCATCACCTGGGCCAACGTAAAAGGCGTTCCCCAAACTTGCGCGAATCGGCGCAAGCTGCGGGATCGGCAGGTTTCGGCACGGCCGATCCGGCGAACGATCGTATTTC
Source organism: uncultured Alphaproteobacteria bacterium (assembly GCA_963775835.1). Taxonomy (GTDB): domain Bacteria; phylum Pseudomonadota; class Alphaproteobacteria; order Rhizobiales; family Hyphomicrobiaceae; genus AWTP1-13. The sequence continues at coordinate 56,350 of CAVZKV010000027.1, forward strand.
TCCCTCAAACCGGGGATGCTGGATCTGAATAAGGGCACCATCTGAGGCCCGAACCAAGCCGGCACCGCGCGTGCTCCGGCACGCTGCCGGAGGTTTCTGGCTCGAGGCCCTACGGGGGCAAATGCTAACAGATGCTTAAACAGCCCTTCTCATCGACGACAGGCTATGCTGCGGCAATCCATTCATCTCAGCCTCCTCGTGCTCATGGGCGCGACCTTGTGCTTAGCGGTCGCCCTCTTGATTTCACCCTAACCTCAGAAAACCTCATGCGTCCCTCGGGAACGCGTCTTAGAATTCGACATTAGACGTCCTAACAGGTCGAAATGTTGCACATGCCCATCTCAACCTTGCTTCTCACAAGCGCCTTGGCGCTTCTTCCCGTGGCCAGCGGCGCGCACGAGCTCACCAGCGTGGCCGCGCCCAAGCTTGAGGGTGCGACCACGTCGACTGCCGACCCCGCACCCGCCAAAGGCTTGGCTCGCCTTGGTGCATCGTTGCCCCGCTTGGGTCGCGCGCTACGTGAGGCGCGTTCGGCCAAAGTTCTGGCCATCGGCTCATCATCAACCGCCGGCGTCGGCGCCTCCTCGCCATCGCGCACCTACACGGCGCGCCTGGAGGCCGATTTGGAAACCGCCCTCACCGGCACCGATTTCGACGTCATCGGCCATGGCCTGTCGGGCGAGGTGGCACAAGGCGCCGCCGATCGCATGAAACGCGAGGTCGAAGAGGTCAAACCCGACCTGGTGATTTGGCAAGTCGGGACCAATGACGCCTTGCGCCACGTCGCCATGGACAGCTTCAAAAGCTGCCTAAAGAAAACTCTGACTTGGCTCAAAGAGCAGCAGATCGACGTCATTCTGATCAATCCGCAGTATGGCGATCAGCTGATCAAGGACACCTATTACGAAGAGGTGGTCAACGCGGTTGCCGAAGTTGCGGGCGACGCCGGTGTGCTGCTGGTCGACCGTTTCCAGTTCATGCGCAAATTGCAGCGCGAGCGCGGTGATCGCTTTTACCTTTCGACCGACAACCTGCATATGAACGACGAGGGCTACCGGTGCCTCGCCGAGCAGTTGGCCACGACCATCATCACGGCTTTGCCGCAGGCGACCCATAACACTGCCCAAAACACTGCAAGTGTGCGCCAGCCCTCGGCACCGACCGGCCTACCCTACTACCCATAGCTCAAGGCGCCACCGCCGCCCGCGCGCAGCCACCTGAGCGCCGGCGTTGCCGTGCCGACCCGCACCCTCAGCCGAACCGAAGCACGCGCGACGGTGCCGGGCCGTGGCGCCTCGCAGCGCCCTCGCGCTGCCACCCGTCCGCCCAGCCAAGCGCGCACGCCCCGCCGCCTCGCCGTGACGCGGCTTTCGGCCTTGCGACTTCCCTTCGCCTTGCCGCCGGGGCTCGTGTAGCTTTTGGCCTCCGGTTCGGAAAGGGCGCCTCGGCATGTCAACGGCAATGTGGACCCCCTGGTGGGCATGGGTGTGGCCCGCCTTGGCATGGGCGATGATGGCGATCATTGCCCTTGTGGGTGCCGGCGGGCCGATCGCGATCGTCGCAGGGGCCGTCCTGATCGCCACGGTCTTCGCGGCCGTCTACCACGCCGAAGTGGTCGCCCACCGGATCGGTGAGCCATTTGGAACGCTCGTGCTCGCCGTGGCGGTAACGGTGATCGAGGTGGCGCTGATCGTTTCCATCATGCTCGGGTTTGCCGCCGACAAGGCGGGGCTCGCCCGCGACACGGTGTTTGCCGCCGTCATGATCGTCTGCAACGGCATTGTCGGCCTATGCCTCCTCGCCGGCGGGGTGCGCCACCACGAGCAGGGTTTCCAGCTGCAGGGAGCGAGTGCCGCTCTGGCCGTGCTCGCGGCGCTTACGGTTCTCACCCTCATCGTGCCGAATTTCACAATCAGCACCCCCGGCCCGACCTTCACCAATTCGCAGCTTATCTTCGCGGGCCTGGTTTCTCTGGTCCTTTATGGCTCCTTTGTTTTCGTCCAGACCGTGCGCCACCGCGACTACTTCCTGCCGCTCGAGGCCGGCAGCGATGACGTACATGCGCCGCCCCCATCCAACACCGTAGCCCTCGTCAGCGCGGCGCTGCTGGGCGTTGCCCTGATCGGGATCGTCGGTCTGGCCAAGTCTCTGACGCCCGCCTTGGAAAGCATTATCGCCTGGCTCGGCGCACCCAAGGCCGTCGTCGGCATCGCCATCGCCTTGCTGGTGCTGTTGCCCGAAGGCGTGGCGGCAGTCCGGGCGGCCAGCGCCAACCGGTTGCAGACCAGCTTGAACCTGGCACTGGGCTCCGCCCTGGCGAGCATCGGCCTCACCATCCCGGCGGTGGCCGTCGTGTCGATCCTGCTGGGCCAGCCGCTCGCTCTCGGTCTCGGCGTCAAGGACATGGTGCTGCTTGCCCTCACCCTGCTGGTCGGCGTGATCACCCTGGGAACGGGCCGCACCACGGTGCTGCAAGGCATCGTGCACCTCGTCATCTTCGCAACCTTTTTGTTCCTGGCCGTGGTGCCCTAGTACCCCTGCGCGGGGCGGAGGAGGGACGCGCCGGCCTTGGCGGTGGCCCCGCGCTCGTTTGCCGCCCGAAGGCTCGAGCCTCAGGCGGCCGGCAGCTGCGCTTTCATCTTCGCGCGCCGGGCCCGCCACTCCTCGAAGCGTTGCCCCACCACGAACATGGAGGGCACGAACGCCACCGTGAGCAGGGTTGAGCCCAGCATGCCCGTCAGGACGGCGATACCGATCGACTTCTGCGCATTGGCGCCGGCGCCCGAGCCGAGCACGAGCGGCACGACCCCCAGAATAAAGGCGAAGGATGTCATTAGGATGGGCCGGAAGCGGCTGCGCGCCGCCTCGACGGCGGCCTTCTCGATGGGATAGCCCTCGTCTCGGCGCAAGGCGCACGCGAACTCGACGATCAGAATGGCGTTTTTGGCCGATAGCGCGATCAGCAAAATGAGACCAATCTGGGTGTAGAGGTTGTTGGGTGCGCCGAGGGCCAGCAGCGCCGCGGCCGTGCCGAGCAGCGCCAGCGGCACCGATACGATCACCGTCAGGGGCGCAATCCAACTCTCATATTGGCCCGCGAGCACCAAATAGACCAGCAGTAGGCTCAACGCATAGACGATGTAGATTTGATTGCCGATCTCCTTCTCCTGATAGGACATGGCCGTCCATTCGTAGCCGCTCGTCGGGGGTAGCGTCTCCCTGGCGATCTGCTCGAGCAGCTGCAAGCCTTGGCCCGAACTAAAGCCGCGGGCCGTATTGGCGATCACGGTGGCCGCGGGATAGAGATTGTAGAGCGAGATCAGCGAGGGCCCGCTGACGTTGCTGATTTCTGCCAACGTACCAAGCGGCACCATGCCGCCCGAAGTATTGCGCACCGAAAGCGTGCGAAGCAACTCCGGTTGGATGCGGGCGGCGGCTTCGGCCTGGGCGTAGATTTGGAAGACGCGGCCGAACTTGACGACCTTGTCCAGAAAACCCTGCACCCGCGCCACCAGATCGACCTTGTTGAACGCGGTCGCGTTGCCCGTGAGCTCAAGGTATAAAGTTACGGGACGCCGTTGCCACACCGACTTCCGGCACCGGCGGGGGCTGATACTTGTTGCGGTCTTCGCAACCCATGAGCCAAAGCGCGCAACCGCACAACAGAACCCCTGCTCCCCGCGCTCGCATCACCTGTCTGCTACTGACATCGTTCGCAGCCCCATCATGAACCGGCGCGCGCCTGCGGTCACTACGGGCGGTTCCTGATTGTTGGCGCCTCCCACTTTCCTCGCGCTCCCCGCGCGGGGCATGCGGAGGGGGCGTAAAAGCCTTGAGCCCTGGCGGTCGCGGCCTCGCCCGCGTTGGCCTCATTTCGTTGGCCTCATTTCGTTGGCCTCATTTCGTAGGCCTCATTTCGTTGGCTTGTCCGCATCCGCGGCGGCGACCCGGAAGTGACGGCCGCAGATCCAAGCAATGAGGATCGCGCACAAGCCCGCAGTGTCGCTAAGGGCGGCGCGGGCTCGCGGGCCCACTGCGCCTCGAGACGGGGCGTTCAGTTCAGGTGTTGGGGTACGGTTGGCCCCTCTCCCATCAAGGTTGTCCGCCTGACATCGCGCGGTTCATCGTGTGGAAACGGCCGGGCACGATGCATGGTCGCGCGATTGTCCCACATGACCAGGTCGCCAACCCGCCATTTGTGGGCGCAGACGAACTCACGTTGGGTTGCGGCCTCCGTCAGGTCCATCAGCAGCGCCTTCGCCTCGGGCTCCGGCCAACCGATGATCGTGCCCGCGTGCGAGGATAGGTAGAGCGATTTGCGGCCGCTGCTGGGGTGCACGCGCACCAAGCGTTGGCGCACCGGTTTGAAGCGTTCACGCTCCTCGGGCGTGAAATCGCTAAAACCTAGCTTGGCGCGCGAAAACATCTGCGAGTGCTCGCAAATCAGCGGATCAATGAGATCCTTGGTGTCCTGATCGAGGGCGTCATAGGCGGCCCGCATGTCCGCGAATTCGGTGTTGCCGCCCTTGGAGGGAATCTGGCGGGCGTACAGCAGCGAGTATTTCGCCGGCACGGCCTTGAAGGAGCTATCCGAATGCCACAGGCGGTTGCCAATGGCAAAAAGCCGTCGGCGGTCATCGCGGGCGAACGGCTTGTTGTGCTGATCGAGATTGGAGACGTCGGCGAAGGTCGGGGGCAGGCGATATTCCTCCGGTCGGCGCAGGCTCGTGCCGATGGCAAGCTCGATTGAGCCCAGGCTTTGCGTGAAGGCCAGTTGCTGCTCGTCGCTAAAATCCTGATCGTGGAAGATCAGCACGGCGTAGCGATCCATGCCCGCATGGATGGCGTCAATATCCGCCGCCGACAACGGCTTGGTCAGATCGATGCCATCGACGTCTCCGGCAAAGCAGGGGCCAACCTGGTGGATGCTAAAGGGCATGACGGCATTCTCCCTCGAAGGTGGCACTGGCCACGATTGTAGGTTTAGCGACGGTTGCTGTCACCCGGTCGGCGCCGACCCGGCGGCGACGGTGATTGGATGATTGGATTGGTGCGCCAGCCCAGGCATTATGCCGGCGACGACGACCGCGGAGATCGTCGAATTTCAGGGAGGACTCCTCATGCCTTACCTTGCGCGGATATTGCGGGCGGGCCTGCCGAGGACCGCTTGGCTGAGCCGGCTTGGGTTGGCGACGGCCCTATGGACGGCAGGCTTGCCAATGGCTGCGGCGTTAGCCCAGACCTGGCCCGAGCGCAGCATCACGCTGATCGTGCCCTTTGCGGCCGGCGGCGCATCGGATGTTTCATCTCGCATCATGGCCGAGGCGATGTCGAAGCTTCTTGGCCAGAGCATCATCATTGAGAATGTGGCGGGTGCCGGTGGTGCGACCGGCTCGTTGCGCGGCAAGAATGCCAAGCCGGACGGGTACACGATCGGCTTCGCTCACATGGGCACGCATGCCGCCTCGGTTTCCACCAACCCTAAGTTACCCTACGATCCGCGCACCGATTTCGACTATCTCGGCATTCACCTGGTAACGCCGCATCTCATCATTGTGCGCAAGGACTTCCCGGCCCAGACGCTGCAGGAATTCGTCGCCTACGCCAGGGCGAAGGGCAAGGATCTGAAGATGGGCCACAACGGCGCGGGGTCGTTGGCGCACTTGACTTGCGTCTTCTTCTTTCAGCTTGCCGGCGCCGAGCCCACCTACGTCGTCTATCGCGGCTTCGGCCAGACCATCAACGACATTCTCTCGGGCTCCATCGACGGCACCTGCGAGCTGATCGCCTCGGCCCGCGAGCAGGTTGTCGGCGGCTCGGTTAGAGGGTTCGGCGTGGCGGCCGTCGAGCGCTCGCCGTTGTTGCCGGATGTGCCGACCTCCAAGGAAGGAGGCCTACCGGAATTCATCATCGAAAGTTGGCTGGGGCTCTATGCGCCGAAGGGTGTGCCGCCGCCAATTCTGGCCAAGCTCAGGGACGCCGCGCTGGCGGCGCTTGCCGACCCGCTGGTGGGCAAACGCTTTCCCGAGATCGGCGGCAGCCTGCCGAGGCAAGACGACCGCGGCGGCGACCGCATGCTGGACATCGTCAACAGCGACGTTGCCCGTTGGGCCGACGTGGTGGGAAAGGCTGGCGGCATCGAGGTGAAGCCCTAGTCCGCTTGGCCCCTGCCGCACGCCTGCTGCGCGCAGGGCCAACGTTAGCCGCTCTCAAGCCCGCCGAGGAACGCACGCATCGTGTCGGCGATCAACCGCGCCCGTTGGCTGGCGTCAAGGTCCCCGCACGGCCCCATCATGGGGATTTCGGCATCGATCGGCCGGCCGTCAGGATAGGCGGCGACGAGCTCTGCGAGGGCAAGCTCGCCGCGGCCCGGCAGCAGACGGCGCTGGCGCGCTTCCTCGGCGAGCCCCTTCGGATCCGGCGCCTCGCCAGGCGCATCGCAGAGTTGGAGCGGCCCTAGGCGGGCAGGATCGACGGCGCTAAGGCTCGCGATGCTCCCACCCGACCGAAACAAATGCAGCGCGTCGAGGCAGACCCAACCATTTTCCGCACCGCTTGCCGCCACGACCGCGGCGGCATCCGTTAAGGTCTTGAGCGCGCGGAATGGCATGAATTCCAAATCCACCGCCATCCCGAATTGGCCCGCCAATTGGCACACTTCGGCGAAGCGGTCGGCCAGCAGCGACAGATCGGGATCATCGCCGGAGCACAGCATGCGGCTGGCGCCGAGCTCGGCACCCGCCTCCAGTAAGTGGCGCAGCGATGCCACGTTTGTCGTCCGGCCGAGACCAACTTGCTCGATCGTGCGCACCGAAATCCCCGTATCGGCAAGGCGCCGCCGGCAGGCGCGGACAAGATCATCGCCGGCACGCATGGGAAATGCGGCACCGCCCGGCACCGCCGGAGCCGTGCGCAGATTGACCGAGGCAAAACCAGCCTCGGCCGCAAGCGCAATGAGCCGGGGCGGCGGCAGATCGAGAAAACCGAGCGGCGCGAGGCCAAACTGAGGGATCATTGCTGCATCCTTTCCGCACCCGATAGTATAGCCGGGACGAGGCAGCGTTTGCGCCAGCCATCCATGCGTGCCGAGGGGACCCTTTAATGACGGAGCACCTTTTTGCCGGCCTGAAGGTCATTGACTGTGCCAGCTGGATTGCGGGACCGGCCGCCGCGACCATTCTTTCCGATTTCGGTGCCGATGTTATCAAGATCGAGCCCCCGGGTGCGGGCGACCCGTGGCGGGCGTCCTCGCCGGTTCCGGGCAAGACCACCGACTACTATTGGCAGCTGACCTCCCGCAACAAGCGCAGCCTTGCCCTTGACCTGAAGCATGCCGACGGCCTCGCCGTGCTCTATCGGCTGCTCGCCGCGAGTGATGTCTTTGTCACCAACTTTCCCCTGCCCGTGCGCGAGCGCCTGAAAATCGCGGCCGCGCAGGTGCTGCCACTCAACCCGCGCCTGATCTACGCCTCGTTCTCGGCCTACGGCGAAGCGGGTGACGAAGCCGATCGCACCGGGTTCGACTCCACCGCCTACTGGGCGCGAACGGGGTTGATGGACATGGTACGGGCGACGCTGGATACCGAGCCCGCGCGTTCCGTGCCCGGCATGGGCGATCACCCCAGCGCTACCGCGCTCTATGCCGCCATCGTCACGGCGCTGTACCGGCGCGAAAAGACCGGTAAAGGCGGCATCGTCCAGTCCTCCCTGCTCCAGAACGGCTTGTGGGCGAATGCCTGCTTCGTGCAAACACGGTTGTGCGGCGAACAGGTTCCGCATCGCCCGCCCCGCGCCCAGGCGCCAAATCCGCTCGCCAGTCACTATCGCTGCCGCGACGGTCGCTGGTTCATCATGGCGCTCTTTAACGAGCAACGGCAGTTGCGCGGCTTCCTGACGGCGATTGGCTGCACACAGCTGGCCGACGACCCGCGCTTTGTCACCAATGCGGCGCGTCGTCAGAATGCCGCCGCCCTGGTTGAGATTTTGGACGCGGTGTTCGCACAACGGGACCTGGCCGAGTGGCGCACGATCCTGAACGCGGCAGGCGTGACCTTTGGCGCCGTGCATTCGGTGGATGAGAGCTCCGCCGATCAGCAGTTCCAACGCATCGGTGCCCTGGTCCCCTTTGCCGACGGCAAGGGCCTCACGGTGTCTAGCCCGTTTCATCTTGATGCTGAGACGAAGGTGGCCCCGCGCCGGGCGCCCTCGGTCGGGCAACATAGCCACGATCTCCTGCGGGAAGCGGGGTATACGGCCGCCGAGATCGACGGGCTGCAGGCCCGCGGCGTGCTCGGCTAAGGTTTCGGCGCGCCGACCACCCTTGCCGCCAAGGCGGCAGCGGGCTTGCCCGAGCCAGCGGCCGCCGCGCACCCAGCGCTTGCCAACGCCTGCGTGCCCGGGCGTTGTCGCCGGGCCTCGGCCTTGGCGGAACGAACTCAGGGGCCACGCGTTGGCGGATGTTGGTTGGGAGTTCGAACATGGCGGCGCGTCGGGCGTATTGGAAGGGTTATCTAAAGTTGTCGCTCGTGACCTGTGCCGTCGCGCTCTATCCCGCCTCCTCCCAGTCCGAGAAGACGCGTTTTCACCAGATTAACCGCAAGACCGGCAACCGGTTGCGGCAACAGATGGTGGACGAGGAGACCGGACGCGTGGTGGGCAAAGCCAATAAGGGCCGCGGCTACGAACTCGGCAATGGTCATTACGTCGAGATCGATCCGGCAGAGCTGGAAGCGGTCGAAATCGAGAGCAGCCACACCATCGACATCGACAAGTTCGTGCCACAAGAGGAGATCGACAAGCGCTACTACGAACGACCCTACTACATCGTGCCGGATGGCAAGGCCGGCGAGGAAGCCTTCGCGGTCATTCGCGATGCCATGAAAGACAAGGGTCGCGTCGCCCTGGCACGCATCGTGTTCGCAAACCGCGAACACATCCTGGCGATCGAAGCCTGGGCTAAGGGAATGCTCGCCACGACGCTGCGCTACGACTACGAGGTTCGCGACGAGGCCGAGGTCTTCAAGGGTATCCCCAACCCACGCGTGTCAAAGGAGATGGTCTCACTCGCCGGGCACATCCTCGATAGCAAGGCTGGGCATTTCGATGCCTCGACGTTCAAGGATGAGTACGAAATGGCCTTGCGCAAGCTCGTGAAGCGCAAAGCCGCGGGCAAGCGCATCGAACCGCCGCCCGAACGCGAGGAAGCCTCCAACGTCATCGATCTGATGCAAGCGCTGCGCAATAGCCTGAAGGGAAGGAAGGCTGCCGCCTTGCGATCATCGAACGCAAACCGAAAGCGCAGCAAGTTGCCGGCGAAACGCCGCAAGGCCAGCTGATCGGTTGCTGTCAACGGTTCCCGCGTCGACGAGCGGCCGCTGCGGCAGCGCGCCCCTAAGACTGCGCGAGGAACGCCTGCAGGTCGCTGTGCACCCCGCAGCCCAACGCCTGGCGCCGCTATTATCCCGCGGATACCGTGGTAGGCGGTGGGATAGGCGTTGACCGCACGGGGCGATTTATGGCTTTCAATAGTCCTTGATATCCCCTGCGGTTTGTCGGGAGGCCCTTCATGATCACCGTGCTGCACGAGCAATCCGAGATTGTCTGCGCCAACGCGCGGGCTGACGGCGACGAGCTATGGATGGGCGCGCAGGACCTTGAGGCGGCAACGGGCTGGTCGATGAAACCCGAAGGCCTGTGTCGTGGCGATGCCTGCCTACCCGTGCCGCGCCACCGCGCGGAGGACTACATCAAGGGTGACATGCTCAACGCGACAGCCTTCTGGCGTCGCATGCAGCATCCGATCGCCCACGATGCGGCCGGCGAGCTGTGGGTGCTCGGCACCAGTGCCGCCGATCGCAGCAGTGCGCTGACGTCGCTGGAGGCGCCGGACTTTGCCTTGCCGGATCTGGCGGGGGCGACACGCACGCTCTCCGAGCAGCGCGGAAGAAAGGTCTTGCTTGCGACCTGGGCCTCCTGGTGAGGCTGCAGAGCTGACTTGCCCGTGTGGCAGTCCCTGCATGCCAGCCTGCAAGAGCGCAACTTTACCGTTGTGACCGTGGCCATGGACGAGCCCGAGGCCGCTCGCCCGTGGATCGAATTGGCCAAACCCACCTACCCGTGCCTGATTGATCGCAGTCACCATGTCGCCGAGCTCTACAACATGGTGAATGTGCCGCAAGCGACCTGGATCGACGAGCACGGACGCATCGTGCGGCCGCCAGAGAACGCCGGCTCGTCGGATGCGTTCCGACGGATGGACCGCACGACCATGCAAATGTCGCCTGAGCAAATCGCCGAGCGTAACCGCACCAAGCAGACTTACGTGGCGGCGGTCCACGACTGGGTGTTGAAGGGATCGGCGAGCGAATTTGCCTACGATGCTGCCACCATCCGCGCCCGGCTGCGGCTCCCCGACCATGCCGTGGCACGGGCGCATGCGCATTTCCGGCTCGCCCAAAGTCTTCTCAAGCGTGGAAAGCGCGAGGAGGCCGCCATAAATTTCGCTGAGGCGAGCCGGCTGCATCCCGACTCCTGGACGATTTGGCGTCAGGCGGCAGAAAAGGATGCGACGGGTCTCGCGGCCGGCCCAGAGTTTTGGGCGCGCGTCGATTCCCTCGGCGACCGTCCCTATCATCGTCCGATTGATATGAAAGGTTTGCGCCAAGGCGACGCCTAACGAGCAGCCCCCATACTGCTAAGGCTTGCGCGCATACTCGGTGAGCTCATCGACGAAGGAATCTCTAAGTCGACCCTCGTAGCGCGCTTCCGTCTTCCTTCTCACCCATCGGTTTACGCTGGGGGCATACCAAAAGACAAATGTCCACGTTTGAGACTTGGTCTGATCCCTGGTGTTCAACAGTTTGACCATGGTGTCGACCCGATAGGTATCGAAGGTGCCGGCGGGGGTCGTGACCCGCTCCTCTCCCACCACTTTCGCGACACCCGAGGCGCGGAAAGCCACGCCCGACTGCAGGTGCATGGCGTTTGCGTCCGATCGCCACTCCTTGCCAACCTGCAACGGCGCTTTGATGCCGATCCCAGCCGGGTGAAGCTTCCAATTGCCGTCGTCTATCCGGCCCCAGTCGCGATCAAACACCATCGTTTGCGGCCGATCCTTGCCGCGAATGATCGTGCGCGTCGTGATCTCGCTCTCGTTGATGTCGACCACAACAACCGTGATGGCATGCCTGAGGTCGCCTGTGGCATCGTCCTTAATGTCATAGGACCAGCGGTCGCCGACGCGCACAGGTCCTGGCTCGACGGTTTGCGCCGCACACGGCCCAGAGCAACCCAACAAAACGGCCAGAGTGATCGCGATCGCACCTGTCGACATCGCTCGCGCAAACCTGCCATTCATTCGGGCCATCGCCACCTCCGGCCTGGACAAGACGTGTGGGCCATCAGAGCCACGCAGCACGTGCTCGAGCTAGTGCGGGGAAGCCTCGGGGAGCGTCGCGTCATCGCCGGACGACCGATGCCCCGGGTCGACGCCTGGGAATCGCATCGGCCCCATGTCATCCGGCGCTACGGTTTTCGCGAGTAATCGGTGAGCTCCTCCGTTTGCGCCTCGCGCAACCGCCCCTCCATCTGCATTTTGTAGGTTTTGCGGGCCCATCGATTAATGCTCGGCGCGTACCAAAGCGTGCTCGTGAAAGTGGCGGCCTTGGTTTGGTCGTTGGATGCGACGTGGCGAATTACCGTCTCGACCTTGAAGGTCTCGAACGTGCCAGCGCTTGTTGTAATTTTTTCCTCGGCCGTGACTTTGGATTGACCCGTCGTGCGAACGGTGGTGCCATTCTGAAAATTCTTCCCATTACCCTCGAAGCGCCACGACTTACCAATCTGAAGCGGCATCTGAATACCCGTCCCGTCAGACGGGTCGTACTTCCAAAGGTCGTCATCGATGCGGCTCCAGCCGCGATCGAATGCGACCTGGCGCGGGCGTTTGTCCCCTCGTGAGGTCACCCGCGTATTGATCTCCTTTTCGGAAACGTCGATGACGACGACCGTGAAGGTGTATTTCAGGTCGCTGGTCATTTCGTCCGTGACGTCGTACATCCATCGGTCGCCCGGCAGCACGCCGGCAAGGTCGGGGGCTTGTGACGTACCTGGGGTGGCGCTGCCCAAGGCGATCGCCAAAACCAGCAGGTACCATGAGGTCCGCATGGCACTCTCCTATTGAAAATGACTGAGGGGGCCTCTGCTCCAAAAAAGGTCCCCGCAGGCCCTAAGGGCCAACTCAAAATGCTCTCGAAGGGCAGAATAAATGTGCCTCTCGCACAACAGTGCGACACAAGTGTGTCGAGGCAAGGACAGGTGAATGCGGGCGCGGCGTGGACCCGTGCGGGTTTCAAGGGTGCTGATGATTGATGCTCAACACCCTATGGTGGACGGCTAAGCTCGAGTTGTATTTTCCTTTTTTCCTGCGGCGGCGCTCCAAGTCGCTGATCCCGGGAGTGCCCAGCCGCCAGCTCAAGCTGTACTCCCGCTACCGCGCCGGCACTTTCGGACCGGACCGCGCCTCCCGGGCCCAGAGCCGTCACGGTGTCCATTCGCCGTCATCGGACTTGTGAGAAGCCCTAAATAGTCATGCAAAGAGCAACTATTGAAACATACCCGGCTCGGCCAGCGCACCCCCAATACCGTTCCCCGCGCGCCACGGCGCCGGCGCGGCACGGCGATTGGTGGGCGGGGGAGCGCCCGCCAGATGATTGACATTAGTAGAGAGCAACCGGATTTCCCGGCGATCCCGTTGCCCCTTTCATTTTCAGGGGCGACCAGACAAACAGAAACTCATAGGCCTTATCGGCCACAAGCTGGTTCAGGTTCAGATTTTCCATGTTCCAGATGCCGCGCTTGGTCTGCAGCTTGATGTGGCATTCGAACGGTTGTGGGTTCTCGCCGCCAAAGCCCTTGCCGACAGCCTCCACAGCCCAGTTATCAGCGCCGGTCAATATCACCTTGCGCTCGGCGAGATATTCGCATGCCGAGATACCAAGTCCAGGCTCACCGGCATTGAAATTGTGCGACGCGCTTGGACTTCTCGGCCGCGTCATAGGTATCCCAGTCCTTTGGGTGCCAAATGTTGCCGTGCCCCGTATAGAGGAAAACGCAGTCCCCCTCACCGATTGGGGCAATGCCTTGGCGTTTGACCATCTCATCCACGTCCTTGGCGGTCACGATCCCCGGATCGCTGGCACTGTTTTCTTTTGGCACGGGGAGTTGCCCACCACGCAAGGCGACGGCGTCGAGCAGAACACCGCGGCAGACGAAGCCAACCTCTGCCACGTGCTCCACCCCGAGAGGACCCAGTCCTGCGGCACCGATCCCTTTGTCATGCAAGAAGCGCCCATTGCAGAAGTACTGCCCCTTGGACGTGTTGATGCCAATGTGACCCGGCGTTCATGGCACCGGATGGCGAGGAGCTGCAGGCAATCGCCAAACGCTATCGCCACTTTGCGACCGTCGAGGCGCACGGCGCCTCGCCGGCCTACGAGCGTCTAGCATTGGCCGTTGCGCGCTCCCCCGACCTGTTGGCGTTTCCGAGCTGGATGCCGCCCGATCGGCGCCAACCGAACCTGTTTCTCGCCACCCTTCGCCATATCGGCGGCGTACCAGCCGATGCGAGCGCGATGAAAGCGATCGTACGCACCGAGGCTGCGCGGCTAAGGGACATCATGCTGTCGCGCACAACGCAGACCAACGAGCCCGCCAGATGCGCGGTCTTGTTGTCCATTCTCGGCGCCTTGCGCCAGCCGCTCGCCTTGATCGAAGTCGGCGCCTCGGCAGGGCTTTGCTTCCTACCCGATCGGTATGGCTACGACTATGGCGGCATCGGCTCGAACCGCCGGGAACCAACCTCTGCCCCGATTTTTCCCTGTCGTGCGAGCCCTGCAACGCCCTTGCCGCTGGCGCTGCCAAAAGTGGCTTGGCGCTGCGGGCTCGACCTCAACCCGCTCGATATCAATGCGCCCGATCAAATGGCTTGGCTGGAAACGCTGGTTTGGCCGGGGTGCGAGGCCCGCGCTGGCAATCTGAAAGCCGCCATGCAAATTGCGCGTGCGCAGCCGCCGCCGGTTGTGCGGGGCGACCTGCGTCGCGATCTTCCTGCCCTGATCGCTCGTGCACCTAAAGGGTTGCAGCTCGTCGTCTACCATTCGGCCGTACTGGGCTACCTGCAATCGGCGTCCGAACGCGGCGCCTTCGTGCGCAGCGTTCGGCAATTCGACGCCGTCTGGATCAGTAACGAGGCACCCTCGGTGTTTCCGGAGCTTGCGAAGGCCTCACCGCCGCGTCGAACCCCCGATCAGTTTCTGCTCGCGGTTGACGGGAAACCGGTCGCCTGGACCGGTCCGCACGGGCAGTCCATCACCTGGTTTGCAACTTGAGTTTGGCGGACTCCCTTCAGCAGGACTTGCGTGCGGCCAACCTCTTGAGCTGCCAGTCTCGCCCTGGCACGGCGGCGAGCAGGGCCTTGGTGTATTCATGTCTCGGCCTGGCAAAGACATCGGCCGTGGCGCCGCGCTCGACGATCACCCCGTCCTTCATGACCGCAATTTCCTCGCAGACATGCGCGGCAACCCGCAAATCATGGGTGATGAACAGCATCGACAGGTCGAAAGCCCGTCGCAGTTCGTCCAACAGCTCCAGGACCTGCTTTTGCACGGAGACGTCGAGTGCGGACACGGGCTCATCAGCAATGATCAATTTCGGTTTGACGGCTAGCGCGCGGGCAATGCCGATGCGCTGGCGCTGGCCGCCCGAAAACTCGTGCGGATAGCGGTTTGCAGCCTTCGGGTCGAGGCCGACCAGGCGCAGCAGCTCGGCGGCTTCCGCGTGCGCCGTCTTGCGCGGTGTGCCGTTCACAATCGGTCCTTGGGCGATGATGTCGCCGACGCGCCAGCGCGGATTGAGCGAGCCGAACGGATCTTGGAAGATCATCTGCAGTACCTTGCGGAATGGACGCAGCCTGGCGCGCGACAAGCCAGCCACGTCGCTGCCTTCGAGCAGGATCGCTCCGCCGTCGGCGCCTCTCGAGGCCGACGATGCAACGCGCCAGGGTGGACTTGCCGGAACCCGACTCGCCAACGAGCGCCAAGGAACAGCCTTTGCCGATTTCGAGGCTGACCCCCGCGACGGCCGGCACCCGTCGCCGAGAAAGTGAGAAGGCGCCGCCCCGGCCCGAATAGGTCTTGCTCAGCCCGGCCACGGCGAGAAGAGGGCGTTCGGGCCCAGGGCCTGAACGGGTGCCGAAGAGATGACGGGGGCTAAGGCTTGGCACGGCCGCGACCAGGGCTTGCGTGTAGGCGTGCTGCGGACGCTCAAGGACGTCGCGTGCCTGCCCCTGTTCCACCAGCCTGCCCTGCCGCATCACCGACACGCGATCGGCGATCTCCGCCACGACCCCGAAGTCATGGGTGATGAACAGGATGGCGGTGCCGTGGCGGGCCTGCAGCTCCTTGAGCAGGCGCAGAATCTGGGCCTGCGTGGTGACGTCGAGCGCGGTCGTCGGCTCGTCGGCAATAATGAGCGCCGGCTCCAGCGCCAGCGCCATCGCAATCATCACGCGCTGACGCTGTCCGCCTGAGAGCTCATGTGGATAGCTCTTGAGAATGCGCTCGGGCTCGGGCAGGCGCACGTCGCCGAACACCTCGATTACACGTTGGCGCCGCTGCGCCGGTCGCAGCGCGGTGTGGACCTCGATGATCTCGTCGGTCTGCCGGCCAACCGTCATCAGCGGGTTGAGCGCCACCATCGGTTCCTGGAAAATCATGGCAATGCGGCCGCCGCGGATAGCACGGATACCGGTGGGCGGCAGCGTCAGGAGGTCCTGGCCCTCGTAGATGACGCGGCCGCCGGTCACGCGCACGTTGGGCTCGGGCAACAGGCGCAGGATAGCTTTGGCCATCACCGACTTGCCCGACCCGGATTTACCGACTAGGCACAGGATCTCCCGGCGCAGAACCTCAAGCGAGACGCCGTCGACTGCGTGCGCACGCTCGGCCCAGGAGGGCAATGCCACGGTGAGGTTCTCGATGGCGAGGACGGCGTCGCTCATAGATCGCGCAACCTCGGATTAAGCGCGTCGTTGAGGCCTTCGCCGACGAGATTGATCGAGAGCACGGTGAGAAGAATGGCGACCCCTGGCACCGTCACCAGCCACCAGGCGTCACGCAAAAAGGCGCGACCCGCGCCGATCTGGAAGCCCCAGCTCATCAGATCCGGCGCGCCCAGGCCGAGGAAAGAGAGCGCGGACTCGATCAGGATCGCGTTGGCGACAAGCAATGAGCCGGTGACGATCAACGGCGACAACGCGTTGGGCAACACCTGGCCAACCAGAATAGGCATGTCGCGCTGGCCCGCGACGATGGCCGCCTGCACGAACTCGCGGGCTTTGATGGT
Organism: uncultured Alphaproteobacteria bacterium; assembly: GCA_963775835.1. Classification (GTDB taxonomy): domain Bacteria; phylum Pseudomonadota; class Alphaproteobacteria; order Rhizobiales; family Hyphomicrobiaceae; genus AWTP1-13. The sequence goes on from CAVZKV010000027.1 coordinate 72,751, forward strand.
GAGCACCTCGCCGCGCACCACCCGGGCAATGGGCGGCCAACTGACCGTGGCGATGGCTATGACGAGGCTGGTGCCCGAGGGGGCGAGGATGGCGACCAACACGATGGCGAAGATGAAGGAGGGGATGGTTTGGAAGAACTCGCTGACCCGCATCAGGAGGTCATCGACGATGCCTCCATAGAAGCCGGCGATGGCACCGATGCAGGTGCCGAAGGCGACCGCTGCCAGGGTCGCGAGTATCGCAATCAGGAGCGAGGTGCGCGCGCCATGGATGAGCCCCGCCAATAGGCTACGGCCGAGCGAATCGGTGCCGAAGAAGAATTCGCCGAACGGCGGTGAAAACGGCTTGGCAACGATGGCAAAGGGGCTGGTGGGCGCCAACAATGGCGCCGCCAAGGCGACCGCAACGATGAAGGTGAGCCACACGAGGCTCAGCACCACGCGCGGATTGTTGAAGAAGCGCCGCCAGAAAGTCTGCATCAGCCGACCCTAACTCGAGGATCGAGAAGGACATAAACAACGTCGACGACGATGTTGATCGCCACCACCAGACAGGAGGAGATGAAGAAGATGCCGAGCAGCAAGTTGAGATCGCGAGCAAACAAGGCCTGGAAGGCGAGCTGACCGAGGCCGGGCCAGGCGAAAACGGATTCCACTACGACCGAGCCACCGAGCAGGCCGCCGACCTGTACGCCCGCCACCGTGACCACGGGCATCAGGGCATTCCTCACCACGTGCCGCAGCGTGATCTGGCGCTCGCTCAGACCCTTGGCACGCGCGGTTGTCACATAGTCGAGCCCGCGCTGCTCCAGCATGGTTGCCCGCATCAGGCGCGCATAAAGCGCCATGTAGAACAGGGACAGCGTGACGGCAGGCAAGATCAGGTGTCGGGCGATATCGACGACGCGTTCCCATCCCTCGTAGAAGGCGGCCGCATCCTCCATGCCCGAAGTCGGCAGCCAGTCGAGCTTGATGGCGAACAGCAAGATCAGCATCAATCCGATCCAAAACAGCGGCATGGCATAGGCGATGATGGCGGCCACCGAGATCAGGTGGTCCTTCCAGCTGCGCACCCACACCGCCGCCATGAGCCCCAGCAGGACGCCGATCCCGAGGGAAAGGACGAGCGTGGTGCCCATCAGCAGCAGCGTGGCCGACAAGCGCGCCAGGATCAGCGGCAGCACCGGGCTCTGGTTGCGGAAGGAATAGCCAAGATCCAGAGCCAGGATGTTCTTGACGTAGAGTGCGAGCTGAACCGGCACCGGCTTATCGAGGCCGAACCTTTGGCGCAGCGCCTGTACATACTCGGCCGGCGCACCTCCGGCTTCACCGGCGAGCACCGTTGCCGCGTCGCCGGGTGCCAGCTGCAGCAGCAGGAAATTGAGCACCACCACGCCCAGCACGACGGGTATCGCCTGCAACAGGCGACGAAAAACGTAGCGCAACAGCCGCGCGCTGCCCATCGGCCTACCGCCTGTTGGTCACCGGGATTTATCGTGCTTCATGTTCCGGCGTGCGCGAATAGCTCGCATCTTCCCGAGACAACGGCCGCCATGACAACATCCGAGCGCAAGGCCTACTCCCGCCATGCCGTCGCGAAGTTGGTATAGATGCCCAGCGGACTCGTGATCACGTCGTGATAGCGCTTGTTGACGATGGTCGGAAAGGTCAGCTCGAACACCCAGACAATGGGCGAGCCGTCGACCACGATCTTTTGCACCTCTTGATAGTAGGCGGCGCGTTTTTGGGGGTCCGGTTCGATGGTGGCCTTGTCCATCAGCGCGTCGGCCTGCGGATCGCTCCACTGGGAACCGTTGACGAACACCGTACCCTGCTTGATCAGCTTGCCGTGAATGGCGCGATGCACGCCGATTACGGGGTCGGGCAGGTTGTAGAGGAAGTTCGACGTCAGGGTGAAGTCATAGTCGCTGTAGACGCGTTTGAGCCAGGTTGCCACGTCCTCGTAGCGAAGCGACGCCTTGATGCCGATTTTGGCCAATTGCTGCTGCACGACCTCACCGAAGCGCTGCCACTCCGGCCCATAGGGCGTGATGTCGTGCACGATCTCGAAGCGGATGCCCCCCTCCTTGCGCGGGAAACCGGCCTCGTCGAGGAGCTTGTTGGCCTGCTCGATGCCATCCGGTGTCTGGTACTTGGTGACATCGGCCGTATAAATGCCCGAGGGAGCAAAGTTCGAGTTGATCGGACCTGTTGCCGGTCGGCCGTAGCCGAACCAGATATTGTCGATCACGAACTGCCGGTCGATGGCATAGGCAATGGCCTGGCGAACCTTCTGGTTGTCCAAGCCAGGTTTTTTGCTGTTGATCAGCAGCTCGACCACGGGGCTGATCATCTCGTAGCCCTTGGTGGTGACCTCGATCGAGGGCAGCTGCGCCAACTTCTTGGCATCGCTGTAGGGCACCGCTCCGAAACCCGCAACGTGCGCCTCGCCCTTTTCCAGCGCCGCTGTGCGCGTCAACTCGTCGTTGATGAAACGGACAACGATGCGATCGAGATAGGGCAGACCCTTGCGCCAGTAGTCCGGGTTCTTGTCGAGGCGCACGAGTTCACCCCGGCGCCATTCGACGAATTTGAAGGGACCGGTGCCGATCGGGGAGTTGGCGTTCGCGTGGCTCTTGATGTCACCCTGGCTGAAGACGTGCTTTGGCAACATCGGGCTCTCGTAACCCGACAGTGCCGCCAGCATATAGGGGGCGGCGTTGTTGAGTTTGAACACCGCGGTGTATTCGTCGGGAGTTTCGACGGCCGTCACGTCGCGAAAGGTGCTGATCCCGCGCGGGTGCGCTTTCTTCAAGACGTCCATGATCGTGAATTGCACGTCGGCCGAAGTGAAGGGCTTGCCGTCGTGGAACTTCACGTCCTTGCGCAGCCTGAAGGTGACCGTCTTGCCGTCCGCTGCAACCTCCCAACTTTCCGCGAGGCCGGGTTTGGGCTTGAGGTCAAAGCCGTATTCCAGGAGCCCATCGTAGACTTTGGCCGTCACCTGCCCGATCGGCGCGGAGGTCGAAATGTAAGGAGCGAGGTTGGGAGGCTCAGGCTGCGTGATCTGCACCAGCGTGCCGCCTGCTTTCTGGGCGGAGGCTGGCGCGCCGGCAAACGCCACCGCCAGCAGCCCACACAGGGCAAGAGCGTTGCAACGCGATAGGGGCATGGGGGGTCTCCTGTTGGGGTCTCTACAGGATTGCGCGAAATCAAGCCCGCGTCGAGGGTTAGCCCTGGCAGCCTTCCGCCCGGCAGCCAAGCGGAGCACACGGGGAAGGTCGGGGTGGATTGGGTGCCAAACCGGGACGCGCGTCTTGCCGCGCGGCCGTTTGTCGAGATGTGCGGGGGCGGCCCAACGCTAGCGCCCGGCATCAACAGGCGGGGCAGCCCAAGTCAGGTCCCGACCCCAAGGCAGGTCCGGCCCCGAGTCAGGGCCCCTAGGCTGGGCCCTGAGGTCGGTGCAGGTCTGCCAAGACGGCTCGGTCGGCCTCGCGTGGGCGACCGTGAACCGGCGGCACTGTCCGTCCGGTTCGAGAGGGTTAGTTACCCTTGCGTGCGGTCAGAGCCCTCGCTTGCGTCAGAAATGCAAGTGGATCCCGAAACCGCGGCGACGCCGGCGCCTATAATAAGGCCAGCCCGCGCCGCCGTAGTAATACCCACGGCGACCATAATAGCGGCGGTGACGCCGATAGTAGCCGCCGCGCCAATAGCCGCCGCGCCTTCGCCAGCGTCTCCTGGCGCTCGCCGGCGTCGCGGTCGCCGTGAGAGCCAGACCCGAAAGGCCGGCAACCCCAAGCGTGCTCGTCGCCATGGACCCAACCGATGCCGCCGCGTACATGGCCAGCATGGTGGCCACGGCGGCGCTGCGGATAAAACCTCGTTTGAGGGTACGGCCGAAACCCAATGCCGCCTCGACCACGTGTGGCAATCGGCCTTCGCACCGCACCACGTTACGCTGCTTCACACTGCACCTCCAAGGGCACTGTGGCGGCACGGTCGCATTCTTGCCCGTGTCCGCGCGCTTCTTGTTGGGTGGCCTGAGGTCGCGACGATCTGGGCTCTCCGAGGCCACATAAAACGGTCAACTCAGCTAAGCTATGTCGACTCCTATTTTGCCGCAACCTGATGCTGGAACGCAGGGGAGCGGGTTCGGTTCCGCGAGGCCAACACGGGGCCCGCGGAGCGTTGTTATCTTCACCAAACAAAGTCATCTATTCCGAGCGAAGTCATCTTAGTATTGCCGCCACGAGATGAAGGCCAGATGAATGCGAGCCATGCCTGCAACAGCGACGGCGACGCCGCAGCGTCGGATGTCAACCAACACCTACGTGCTTGGCATCAACGCCTACGATCATGACGTCAGCGCCTGCCTACTTCGCAATGGCGAAATCGCCTACGCCATCAGCAAGGAGCGCCTCACGCGCGAGAAGCACGACACAGGGTTCTTTCAGGAGGTCATCGACTATTGCTTGGGCGCCGAAGGCATAACGCTCGACGACCTCGACCTCGTGGTGCGCAATTGTTACGTACTGCCCCTCGAAGATTTGGAGACGCGCCTGCTCTATGAGGACATCCCCGAATTCATGGATGCGCAGGAACGTGCCCAGGCGCTTAAAAGTCCGCTTTTTCGCGCCCATTCCAACAAGGTGATCAGCGTCTCGCATCATCTCGCCCACGCCTACAGCGCATTTGCCGCCTGCCCATTCGATGAGGGCGTCATCATGATTGTGGACGGCGTGGGTAACTACGCCTCCGACATCCACGAAGAGGGCCAGCTCGCCGGCGACGTCAATCCGCTCGCGCGTGAGTTGGAGAGCTACTATCGATTCAAGGGTTCCGACCTCACGCCGCTGCGAAAAGTGTGGCTCGACCCGGTGCGCGGCTTTCTCAGCGACGAATTCTACTTCATGCCCGGGCTCGGCGCCCTGTACAGCCGGGTCTCCAGCTACATTTTCGGGGACTGGAACAAGTGCGGCGAGGTGATGGGCCTGGCGCCCTATGGTCGGCCCGACCCAGCAAAGTCGCTGATAAAGCTTGCGGGCGGCGCGCTAGAGGTCCCGCAGTGGACCGCAGAATTCGACAAGCCCTGGTTCCCGGAGGTCCATCGCGACTGGGAACGCAGCCCGTTCATGCGCCACTGGGAGGATCTGGCCTGGCGCGTGCAGAATGACGCCGAAACCGTGCTGCTCGATCGCGCCATCTGGTTGCGTAAGACGACCGGCGCCAGAAACCTCTGCATCGCCGGCGGCGTCGGGCTCAACTGCGTCGCCAATGGCCGCGTCCTGCGCGAAGCCGGCTTCGACCACGTCTGGGTTCAGCCCGCCGCCGGCGACGATGGCATCGCCATCGGCTGCGCCTACTATGGTCACCTGGCGATCCAGAAGAAGCCGCGGTCCTTCGTCATGGAACACGCCTATTTGGGTATCGAGTACCCGGAACGGGCGGTAAGCGAGGCGCTGAACACCTGGCTCGTTCGGCTCGAGACCACGCGAACGACCAGCAGCGACATATGCGCCGATACGGCGCGGCTGCTCGCCGAGGGCAACGTGTTTGGCTGGTTTCAAGGTCGTTCGGAGTTTGGCCCGCGTGCGCTCGGCAACCGCAGCATCCTCGCAGACCCACGGACGCCCGAGATGAAGGACAAACTCAACAAGCGCGTCAAGCATCGGCAGGCCTTTCGCCCATTTGCGCCCGTCGTATTGGCGGAACGGGTCAACGAGGTGTTCGAAGGCGATGCGGAATCGCCGTTTATGCTGCTCGCCCAGCGCGTTCGCCCCGAATGGACGCACAAAATCCCGGCCGTGGTCCACATCGATGGTACAGCGCGCGTGCAGACGGTACGGGAGAATCACAACCCGCGGCTACACCGGTTGCTGCGGGAGTTCGCCGCCATCACCGGCGTGCCCGTGCTGCTGAACACGTCGTTCAACGTCAAGGGCGAACCGATTGTCGAGACACCGCGCGATGCCGTTGAATGCTTCCTGGCTACCGGGATCGACTACCTGGCGCTCAACGATACCCTGATTGCCAAGACCCTTGGGCATCGCGTGCTCTCACCCTTTATGAAGGCGTCATCGGAGATCGCCTCAATCGTGCGCACGGGCATGCACGCGGAGTAGCCTCAAGGGCGACGGTCCTCAGCCCCGTGGCATTGCGCGCCGCGGCGCAGCTAACGACCAAACCCACCGCCCCGGCCGAATACGGGCTGCGTCTCGCGCTTTTTCAGCGATGGCAGGATGCCAAGCCAAGCGCGCGCTGAGCGAAACCAAAATTGGTCGTTGGGGATCATCTGATCCCGTTGGCGGATGGTGCCAACGCGCAAGCTCACGACATTTTTGTCTTCGCCGACCGGCGCCGAGTAGATTGGCGTGCCGCAGTCTGCACAAAATGTCTGCTCCCGCTTGTTGCCGCTGTCTGCGGTCTTGACGTAGACCTTCGGTGCACCGGTCAGCAGCCGAAAGCTGCCGCTCACCGTCGGCACGACGGTGCGGAAAGCGGACCCCGAAAGCGTCTGACAGTCCGTGCAGTGGCAAATCACCACTGTGGCGGGATCGACCTCTGCCTCGAAACGAATGCGGCCGCAGTGGCAGGCTCCATCGACTTTCACGTGCTTTCTCCCATGGCAACCGTTGACAGTCCCCGTCATGGTGTGCAAGCGCAGCCCTTGGCCCGGCTGCCGATATGGCAAATTCAATCAGTGCGCCGGGACCTCTGCAACGTCGGACTTGCCCCAATCCGGGCCCCAATCCGGCCCCCAAGTCTGGGACCAAACCCGGGGACCAGGCGAGGCAAGGCCGATCATTCCCAAAGATCGACGCGCAAGCGCCTTTGGCCGATGCCCGAGAACCAAGAACCACGCCAGCGGGCCGCTGCCGGTGCCTCGCAGCGATCCGCTCAATCGGCGCGCTTGCCGCCCAGAACCCAGGCGATTTTTGCCGCAAGCCCATCCAAGGTGAAGGGCTTTACGATCCGCTGCACGGCATCGTCCAAGGTCCCATTGTGAACGATGGCGTTGCGCGTATATCCGGTGGTGAACAGCACTTTCAGATCTGGTCGCCGCCGTAGAGCCTCCTCGGCCAGCTTACGGCCTTTCATGCCGGGCATGACGACATCGGTCATGAGCAAGACGGTGTTGGGGTGGTTGTCCAGCAAGCTCGAGGCTTGCACCGGCGACGCGGCTGCGGGGCCGCGCATTTCCAGGTCCAGGACGCGGCACAATGTAGGCAGAGAGCTTTGAGCAGCGCCGCCAGCCGCTAGGCGGCCTGCTCCGGCGCGATGATCAGGACGCGTCGCTTGGCTCTAAGCCAGCCGGCTCGAACTGCCGATCCGGCGTCCGGCCGTGGTGCTACCGACGTCAACGGGCGCTGTCACGCCCCGCGAACCACAGCTTCGGATCGGCCGCCCGCACGCTGGCTTCCGGCAGGCCAAGCTCCCGGCGCACGATATTGGTGCCCTCGACCAGGGCGACGCACTTGTAGAACGCGATCCGCCGCGACAGGCCCTCGCGACCAAAGCCGCAATCGGTGCTGATGACCAGCTGCTCCTTGGGAATATATTCTAGGGCCTTGCGGATCAGTGCCGCGACGTGCTCCGCCGGTTCAACCACGGTGTTGCAGTGGTTGACCACGCCGATGCCGATCTTCTTGTCGGTCTTGATGTGCTTGAACAGATGCAGGTCCTGTCCGTCCGAGCTCGCACATTCTAGCGTCAGCACGTCACAGTTGAGTTCAAGCAAATGCGGCAGGGCGCGTTCGTAGCTCGGCACCTTCCAATGGACGCGTTGCTGATTGGGATTGCCCCAGCAGGTATGCACCCAGATCTCGGCGTTCACGCCCGTGAGCTGGCGATTGAAGGCCGCTGTCAGGAACTCAAGATCGGCTTGCGTGCAGTCTGGTTGCTGGGCGCGCATGTGATGCGGCGGCTCCTCCACCTGGATCAATGGGCAGCCGGCGGCCGCCATCTCGCGGAGCTCCGCGTTCATGATGTCGCACAGGTCAAGGATCATCGCCTTGTCGTCATCATAGAACTCGTTCCATAGCATCGAAGCGAGCGCAGGGGCGCAGATGGCACCGAATTTCACCGGCCGATCTGTCGTGCGCTGCGCGACCTGCCACAGCGCGGCGTATTCAAGGGGGCCGCGTGTGAGTTTCTCCGTCACGACACCGGGCTGATAGGCCTCCTGCACCTCCCACAATATCTTGCCGGGTCGCAGGCCATGGCGGGACATCCAGCCGCGCGAGGTATCGCGATGGCCGCAGACCCCGCCCAGACGCTCGATTGGATAAAAGAACCAGGACTTGCCGCCCACGGTCAGATCGAAGCGACTGTCACCATCGGTCACGATATCGAGACCCGCGGCTTCCTGCTCGGCGATAATGCTGGCAACGGCGTCTAGATACTGTTCGCGGAACAAGGAATCGCCAAGCGCGGACTTGAACGAGCGGCCGGCCAAACTCCGGTCAAACCAAAGCGGTCGCGGATAGGAGCCGGTGATGGTGGTGGGCAGGATCATATCGCGCGTGACCGTAAGCACGGGGAGCCTCCGTCGGTTAGGGGTGCATGATAACACAAGGATCTGCCGCAGCAGCCGGCGAGCGCTTCTTGCCGAGCCTCCCCGATGGTAACGAGGCTTTGGACCCGTGGTCTCCCCTCGTTGCGTACGTGGGGAACCGTGGCGATGTGGGAACGGCTTTTCCAAATGCGCCTGGTGCTGGCGGGGTACTTCTAAGCAGCTCCTGCCGGGCTCGCCCATCGAGATCGAGCGCTACGGCGGGCCCCTATTCTTGAGCCGCGGCGAGAAAGATGACGTGTGGTCCGTCAATCGAACCAAGCGCTTGGAGAAGCGGCTCCGCGATGCCGGTCGCAGGCCGGAGGTGCACTACCATCCGGAGCAAACGCATCGCCTGACACCGGAAGGGCGGAAGGTGCACCAGACCCGGCTCGTCGCTTTTTTTCGGCGATACTTCTGAGCCTAGGAGCGACGCGGTGAGGCACGACGGCGGGACCCGCGCCGGTCAGGGGTCCCGCCGCATCGACGCCCCAGGCTAGGTCGGCATGCGCGCCCCGGTTTCCAACAGCGATTTGAGATCGCTGAGCACCCACGGCCAACCGCCGCCACCCTGCGCGGGGTCGCCGCCGCCGGAGACCATGCCGGCAACGATCGGTGCGCCCTTGACATCATGGGTGATGGTCACCGTCGAGACGCCGGCCGGGCTTTCCCTGATCTCATAGGTGAGGCGCGTGTGCACTTCCGCGGCCGTGGCCGCATTAAACAGCGGGTGCCAGGTCTGCACCAGCTTGCGTGGCGGATCGCTCTCGATCACTTCGCCCACAATCATTTTCTCGGGCAGGCCCGCCGCCTTCATCTCGGCGCTGGCCTTGTGGCAATATTGGCCGCCGGCCGTCAGATCGTATTCGACGCGGCCGCCATATCCGTAGCGCTCGCTCCATTCGGGGCTGGTGATCGCATCCCAGATGGTTTGAGCGCTGGCCTTGATCACAATCCTGAAGACCTGCGTGGTCGCGGCTTGTTCCGTCATGATCGTCGATCCTTTTTCTCCAACTCGGTCTTGAGCGCCAACAGCGCGGAGACCTTCGGTTCCCTGTATTTGTCGATCCACCGGTCGTGGATCATCCGGATGGGAACTGCATTTAGGAAATGCAGCTTCTCCCGGCCGGACCGGCGCGTCAGGACGAGGTCGGCATCTTCCAGAACCTTGAGATGCTTCATTACACCAAAGCGCGTCATGGCCAGCCCGGACTCCAGGTCTTTCAGCGAGCGGCCGTCGCGCTGAAAGAGCAGGTCCAGGAGGATGCGACGCGTTCGGTCAGCAAGTGCCTTGAATACCTGGTCGTCGTCCGTCACCACTCGACGATAGGTGACCATATGGTCACCTGTCAAGTCGCACCTGCGGGTCCCCGGATTGCACGAGACTTGCCATCCGCTGGCGGGCGCCTTTTCCGGCGTTGGGGGCGAAGAATTTCATGACCACGATTGCAAATTCTAAGCGCCGGCGCGGCCCGCACACGCCGGCGCGCGCCGTGCTTGGTCCAGATTACGCACGCCGTGCTGGCAAACCGCCAGCGCGCCAGGTCCAACCCGCGCGCCCGATACGCTCTTAAATCCGCCGGCGACGCGCGCCGCGGTCACCCCCACCCATCGGGGCCGAAGCCTCGCGAAGGCCAAGTCGCGCCAAGATGCCAAGACCCTCTCGGCGTCCTGTCGGTTGATCTGAAGATGATCCGGCGGGCTTGCTCCCGGGTGCGGCCTAGGGTGGACCAGGGTCCTTGTCGTAGGTTCTCGTCCCCGGTGGGAGCCGAACCCAGGGGTGTCGGCGACAGTCATAAACGGAATCTTGAGGGGCGGAAAACTTGGGTCGGCGAAGGCGCCGACGGCGACCGCGACGGAGGATTGTTCGCGCCCCTCTTCGGTGTGAAACACGGTCGTCCCGCAGCGAGGGCAGAACCGGAACCTGAATTTGGCGCCGTGGTCACCGACGCGAACGTAGTCGGTCGCCGTGCCGAAGACCTCATATAGGGTGCGGCGAACCTCGCCAGCGCTGCAAAGACGCTGCCCGTCCGCCGCTGATAGGCAAGGCAGTGGCAAACGCCGATCCCCAGGGGCTCGCCATGAACTTCAATGCGCAACTGGCCGCAGGAACAAGCGGCTGTTCGCGAACCCATTGAGCACCTCTCACGCAACTGTTCGTTTTGCCTCTATCGGCCGCCCAGTTGCGCCGGCTCAGCGCCCACAACAACAGGTCCACCCGTGCCCAGGCCCAAACGCCCTTTCGCTGCGAAAAGCCAGCTTTGGCAATTGCGCCGATCTTGCTCGTTGGCACGGGCAGCGGGACCCTTTTATGACAAAAGCAACCAGGCCGTTCCCCGGCTGGGCAGGCTGGAAACCATCGGCCAACGGGCAATGGGTTACCGGTCCAGCCATGGGTGACGCATCTGGCCCTAGACCCAAGCGGCGGCGGAGCCACGGCCCCCATTCGGCTTGGGGACGCGGACGACCAAGAGCCGCTTGTCGATGGCGTTGCACGAGTTGGCGACCAATGCCGTCAAGTACGGGGCATTTTCAAATGCCAACGGCACTGCAGAGGTCGATTGGAATGTCGCGCTTCGCTGGATGGAAGAGGGCGGTCCGCCGTCCTGCAGAAGCCCTTCGAACTAAAGGCGTTGGAGAAGGCCTTGCGGCGCGCAGTTGCGCGTTAGCGCGCATACCGGATGCCGCCCCTCTCTCCGACGCCAGCCAAGTTCCAGCGGCGAATAGACTGAAAGCCGCTACCGGGTAGCCTCTTTCTATGGGCGCGCAGCACGCGGTCGACCTTCGTGGCCAAAGGTCTCGAGTGAAAAACGGGCTTGACGATCAGCTCCACGGCGGCATCGACGCTGCCGGTGTGCACGATGGCGTTCTGGGTGTGACCTGTTGCAAGCAGGAGCTTTGAATCCCCGGTCTGATGGACGCTTACGGCCCTGCAATCAAACAGTCAGCCCGCCAAGCTGTAGCTGCGCATCGACCCCGGCGTGGCTCTGCAACCGCTGACCTGATCAAGAGCCGTTAGGCGCCAAGGCCCGGCCCGGGCAACAGGTTGGCCCTTGCGGCTTGACACCGCCGCTCGTCGTCGCCGTCAGCAGTTAGGCGGGTTCCGCTCAAATCTTTGCGGTGTCTTCTGGGATGCCGTCCTGGATGACGCGGACCGCCACCGCGTGCTAATGTGGCGCCATCGGTGGCATTCACGCGTCAGGCGTCACCGACTGAGAGAACCAACGATTTGCTCCCGCCTGTTCTTAGCGAAAGGCGACAGGCAGCAATGGCCCTGGGATTTCAGCCCATACGTATCAGGACCGGCGACACGGTCAGACTATCCGGCCTCAAGACACACCTCGTTGTTCGCGACCTGCTGCCGGACGGTAGACACGCCGTCTGCGAGCAACGTGCCAGCCCCGGTTTCCTATTTGAGCTATATCCTGGCGCTCAAGGACCTGGTGAGGGTGTGAGCCCGAGACCGCCGCCCTTTAGCGCTACTCGGGGCCTTGACACGCGACCACCTCCCCTCAGTTCCCGGCCCGGCGTCGGTCGCAGCCCACCTTGCATGACCAGACCAGCACGACCCCGACGCGCTTGAATTTTTGTGCAGCGGCGATCAGCTGCGATCCAGCGGGCCAGCCATCGCCCGGCGCTGCGGAAAGTTGCAGCGACGATCGCGCAGTCCATGGCGTCCTTGCAGGGAGCCTCGCGTTCCAACGCCTCAAATGGCTGCGGCGGCGGCTTCGCCTTCGTGGATGGCGCAGATGAGGTTGCGCGGGGCAACGCAGTCACCGACCAAACGCGTATCGACACCGGCCCGTTGCAACGGTTCGGCCAGCGCGTCGTTGGCGATGCGCGGCGTCGACCACAGAAATAGAGCAACGTTGCGGATGTCGCGCACCCGCCCCGTGAAAGCATTGCGCCACCTCAGTACGCCGCCGCGGAAGGAGACCGGCTCGGCAGCAACGATGATCTCGGCATCGGCCTGGTAAAGTCGGCGGTGGATGCCGATCGCGCTACAATAATTCACGTTGCGGGCAATCTGCGGGCGCGGGGTGAGAAGGACGAGCTTTTCGTAGCGATCCGCCATTGCGTCCGCCACCGCGTAGGTGGCGGCGCTGTGGTCCATGTCGAACAGAACGGCTATCCCGTCGGAGCGGACCTTCTGCCGATGTCCATCCCACTCGCGAACCGATGCACCGCCCTCGCCCCCCGCCAGGGGTCGCGAATTCGAGCCGGTCGCAAGGATCACAGCCTGCGGGTTGACCGCCAAAACGTCCTGCGGCGTTGCCATCTTGCCGAGTTCGATCTTTGCCAAGGTGTCACGAAGCTGGCGTTCCATCCAAGCCAACACCTTGTGATAGTCCTGGCGACCGGGCAGTCCGGCTTCCCAGCGCAGCTTGCCGCCCAGCTCTTGCGACGCACTCAGGAGGGTGACCTCGTGCCCGCGCTGCGCCACCACGCGGGCCGCCTGCAGGCCAGCCGGGCCCGCACCCACCACAACGACACGCTTCTTTTTGGCGGCACCGGCTGGTCGCCAATTGGATTCGCCCCTGGCACCGAGCTGCGGATTGTGACTCTCGGCCAACGGCTTGCCGAGATGTACTTCCCCCCAAGCAAAGTTGTCGAAGCTTGACGGCCGAATGTCCTTGGCGCGGCCCTCGCGTGCCTTGCTCGGCCAATCGGCGTCCGCGATCAGCGCCCGCGTCATCCCAACCAGATCGCCCGCGCCCTCACTGAGCGCGGCTTCGGCTTCCGCCGGCGTCGCGATCCGCCCAATCGCCATGACGGGCTTGCCGCCGGCGGCGGGGCGGATCCTCTTATGAATGTGGAGGAAGGGTGCCGGCCGGAAATGCATGTCCGGCACGTGGTTTTCCAAGCTGTTGGAAAAGTTGCCCTGACTGTAGGCGAAATAGTCGAGGCTGCCGTGAGCGACGAGCGCGGTGGTAATTCGCGCCGCCTCATCGGGGTCGATGCCACCTTCGACGCCCTCGTCGCCCGGCATCTTGAGACCGATCACGAATTCCTTGCCGCACGTCGCCCGGATTGCCTCGCACACCTCTTCAACGAAGCGCACGCGATTTGGCAACGAACCGCCGTAGCGATCGGACCGTTGGTTTGACCACGGAGACAGGATCTGCGAAAGCAAATAGCCGTGGGCGCCATGCAGCTCCACGCCGGCAAAGCCACAGCGCTGCAGGCGCTGCGCGACAGCCACAAATGCATCGACGACCTGCCGCAGTTCGTCTGTCGACATGACATGGGGCACGGTCCAGCTATAAGCGTCCGGTTGATCCGAAATACCCTTTGGTGACCAGACGGGACTCCAAAGTTGTTGGCATCCCGGGTGCCAGAGTTGCCCGATCAGACAGGCGCCCGCGCCCTCAACCGCCGCAGCGGTACGCTTGAAGCCCTCTTCGTTCTCCTTCGCATAGCCAGCCACAATCGCACCGTGAGCAAGCGCCGCCGGATCGACGGCGATCACCTCGGTGACAATGGCTGCGCAACCGCCCTTGGCGCGCTCGGCGAGAAAATTGGTCCAGCGCTCGGTGACGCGGTGGTCCGCTCCATAGTTTGTGAGCGTCGCCGACAGCACCAGGCGATTGCGCAAGGTGCGCTCGCCGACCTTGAGCGAGCAAAACAGGCGCGGAAAATAGGGATTGTCACGCATGTCCACCCTTTCCATTCTGCCGGCAATGCACGCCAATGATCGCGTTTTTTCTTAACTATTGCCACGATCCGAACCGATCTGGGCAACATCGACGGCCAAGACACAGCAAAGGCCAGCCGGCGGGCGCAAGCCCCAAGGGTGGGGGCTCAATTTGTCCGGCAGGCTTGCGGCAAAGAGATACAGCATTGATCGGAAATTGCGGCGGTTTTCTCGAGGCGCATTGCCAGCCTGCGCCTGTCCTGTCAGGCCTTGCCCAGCCGGGCAATTGGCGGGCTTGCTCGACCCAACCCGCGCCTTGAGTTCGTCGCGCAAGGTGGGACCGGCGAACGGACGTGAGCGCGGCGCTCGTCGATGACGACCAGTTTGAGGTGGACCTGGAAGGAGGCGACCGCCCGCAACCAACCTGCCGGGTGTGGGTGATCGCCACTATGAGGAGCCTCGTGAAACCGGTTCGATGACCTGCTCTCGGAGGCTTCGTTCGAGGCGGTCTCGCGTGGCTCCATGAGCCCGATCATCCCTGGCTCAAGGGCGCTTCGGTTTCTTCCGAGAGCCAGCGGGGCGAGCGCTAGCTCGCACCGACGTGTTCAGTACCACGGCGGCGCGAATGAGTGCCTTCAACGCCTTTTCATTAATCTTGTCGCCCTCATGCAAATCGATGGCGCGCCTGGTATTGCCTTCAAGGCTGGAGTTGAAGAGGCGTGAAGGGTCCTCCAACGAGGCGCCCTTGGCAAAGGTCATCTTCACGACATTCTTGTACGTCTCACCGGTGCAGATTATTCCGGCATGCGACCACACCGGAACCCCTCGCCACTTCCACTCCTCGACCACTTCGGGATCGGCCTGCTTGATGAGAATTCGGACCCGAGCGAGCATCTCGCCCCGCCAATCACTCAGCTCCCTGATTCTCGCATCTATCAGCTGAGAGGGCGAGTCTCCTCCTTTTTCTTCCTTGGAGTCGCTCGTGTTTTTCTGCCTGCTTGTTGTCGTTTTCTTCATGGTTGTTGTTGCTTTCTTCATGGTTGTTGACGCTCGCCCGTCACTTGCTAACGCTAGTTACCATCGCCTCTCCCCACCATCAGGGTTTTCGATGTCGAACCAGCGTACGCTGGTCTCGTCTCGATCTCGGGTCCATCGCCCACGGGGCAGCCGTACCAGGCCCGTGCCACTTGACGGTTTTGTGCACGTTCGGCGGCGAGCGTGGATAGTTTAGCATTTGCGCAGGACGTCAAACCAGGCCTGCACGCCGCCGTCACCCTTGGCCCTTGGGCATTGCGTCGCATGCCCCGCAGTTCCTTTGCCGCGGCATCGTGGGCTTGCGGGCTGATGACTTGGCGTCCGCTCGCCCCACGCACGCACGTCGCTAGTTTGCCCTCACATTCGTGCGCCGGGCAATCGGCTGGCTTGCTTGACCCACGCGGCGAGCTGAGCTTCGTCGAGCTGGTCGTCCTCATGGATGTCGAGGTAGCGCGTGTCCTTGCTCTTGGACTCGCCGGGGGGAACAGGACGCAGCGACGTGCCGCGGAAGAAAGCCACTTTGACGTAGTTCGTGAAGGTATGGATGCCGAGGAACCAACCCTGGCCCTCAACTCCGTAAAGCGGCGAATTCCATTTGACGGCCTTGCGCACGCCAGAGACGGTGCGCACGATGAGCGCGTCGAGGCGGCGCCCGACCTCGCGTTTCCAGCCCGGCATGGCCGCAATGTAGGCCTGCACGGGGGCGTCGCCGTCGGCCTTCGCGATTTGCGGATTGCCGCCTGCGAGGAGAGCCGGTTTTGCCTTGCGCGGCTGCGACTTCGGTGCTCCCTTGCGCGGTTTGGCCGCCTTCGTAGCGACCCGCTTGGCGGCGCCCGTCTTGGCGGCCTTCGCCGAGGTCTTGGACGTCTCACCGGTCATTGTGTTCATTCCCATTGATTCTAGGCAAACGAGGGGACAAAGCTCGCCCGCTCCTTCCTAAACAGGGCGAGCCTTGAATCGTGCCGGCAGACTTCAATCTATCCGCGCTAAGACCTGCTCCAGGTTCGCAAAGAACCGCTGCCACCCGTACTTGGCGCCCTGGTAGGCCTGCGGCTGATCCGGCCGGAAGCCCGACTGCTCCATGCGTAGGTGGGTCCCCGTGCTCGTCGGGGTGAGCGTCCAAGTGACAACACTCTCGATACCATAGGCAGCCCACGTGTAAGACAGCGTTTTGTTCGGCTCGATTGTCAGGACTTGACAGTCAACACTGCCCCAGTCTGCACGAAGATCGAAACGGTGGCCCACGACAGGTTCGAAGTCATTCTTCATAAGCCATTCCTCGATCAGGTGTGGTTGCGTGAGCGCGCCAGATCTTCTCCGGCGGAAATGGGATTTCTCGTTCGACAATGACGGAACGCGTTCGGTCGCGGGTTTGCTCATTGGTCCATCCTTTTGAGTAGGTCTTCGAGTTTGTCGAACCGGTTTTGCCAGAAGCCGGCCATCTGACTTGTCCAGTCGATCAACGGGGCCAAGGCACCGGGCCGCGCGCTGTAGTGCGTCTGACGACCTTCGGGGCGGTCGCGCACCAGCCCGGCCTGCTTCAGCACTCCGGGATGCTTTGAGACAGCCGGTTGCGAGACCCCGGCCCGCGCCGTCAAAGCCCCGACCGTTTGCTCTCCTTCACGACACAGTCGCTCGAAGATGGCCCGTCGTGTCGGATCGGCGAGCGTTCGGAAGAGCACGTCGTGGGCATTCGGGATTTTTGAGATCAATAACCCGCTGGCTATTGATTGAGGTATAACCGTGGAGATATGAGTCAGCCAAGCGTAGCCGCAAATGCCGATAAGTACGGGGGAGCCGCACCGCCTTGTCGAGGCGTTTCGCGGCTCTACCCGTGAACGTGCGCCGACAGGTCCTCGCCCCGGCATTCCCGAGCATTGGGGCTATAACCTGGCTCGCTGCGACCCGCTTTCGAGACAGGCTATGGGGCGCCTCTTCTGCCGGTGGTCGGTCAAAGCGCGATCGCGTTCGCGCGGCATTGGCAGCGCGCTGATGATGGACGCTTTGCAATGGCACAAAGGCCAAGACTTCAAGTTGAGGTGACGCGTGCCGATGCGCTCCACGCCGCCTAGCAAGAGCCTCCGACAGAAAACCTAACGCGGAGACTTTTGCGTTTTGGCTCCGCGCCGCGGCGTCTCGCCTTTGCCGAGCGCGTCGCTCTGCCGGCTCTGGCTTGTCAGGTGGCGGCGCAGAGCGGTTCGTTCATGGTAGAGGTCGCCCAATAGGTTGCGCATGACCTCAAGGGACTCCTCGGCCGAGGTCGTGTCCCGATGGGCAGCTTCCAGCCGTTCGATGAACGAGCGTTGAAGCATCAGGCGCAATTCTGCGTTTCGCACGCGAGCGTTGTTCTCGCTCAATCTCTCCAGCATCGAAATTGCTGCCCGTCGCCGATTTTCACTCGTCTCGCAACCCCGTGCTCGTTGTACCGATCGCGTGGACTTGTCACTCATAAAAGACGCCAAATGCTTTGACGGCGACGACTTGAAATTTTGGTCGAACGCGTGCCCTAAAATGGTACTTCGATCATCGTCCGCCATTCGCTATCGGCGATAATGATCATCCTTCTGATGCCGCTGGTACCTTGCGCCGACGCTTTTGACGCAAGCTCCTGCCCCCGTCGTATTGCCTCCTTCGCCGCGTCCTCAAGGCTTGGCAATTCAATGCCGTCTTGATCGAGCACGGTCACTTGACCGCGTTTGATGTGGAAGAAGTAGCGAGGCATTTCGCCGAAGAGCTCTTCGGTGAAACGACGCTGGGGACGCCTACTTGTCACTCCGTCCCGGGCCACGTGCTTGGCGATGTTTGATCTGGCTGACATTCAGGGCCTCGAAGCGCGGTTGCTCTCTACACCTATGGCGATGCGCAAGACCTGGGGCGGTTGCTGACGATCCAGCGTTGGGTCAAGCCACTGCCGCCAATCCTCGCCATCGCTCACTTTCGGACGGCAACTATCCCTCGAGCAGTGCACGAATGCGATTGCGCCTGCGTTCATCGCCGCTATCGGCGCGGACAAGGGGGCTTATACCTAGGTTTAGGTCGGCTCGACCGCTGGGATCAGCGAAGCCCGCAGAGAGGAGCTCTGTGTGGCCTGGTATTTCCCCGGGGGTTGAATGCCCCGGCCGGGTGGCGCATTGATTTCGCGCCGGGCCGGCTCCGGGGGCATCACTCACTGGCTCCGCCGGCTCGGCCCGAAGCCCTTCTGCGAACCGAGGCAATCGCCACGGCACGGCAGCCCCAACGCGACCACATTGGGAAAGGTAGATCATGTCCGATTTTGACCCGATCGCCACTCGCACCGTTCGCAAGGCGGAGAACCTCGAACCGGCCTTCGTGCACGCCGATCAAGTCGATGCCTCGCTCAAAAAACTCGCCGAGCATCGGGCGCGCCGCAGGAAACCGCCCAACTTTCTTATTTTCATGATGGACGACGTGGGCTGGGGCGATTTCGGCTGCTACGGCGGTGGCGTAGCGGTCGGCGCTCCAACGCCCAATTTCGACAAGCTTGCGCGTAGCGGCCTGCAGCTTACATCCTGCTACTCGGAGCCAAGCTGTTCGCCTTCGCGAGCCACGACGCTAACCGGACGTGTGCCGCATCGACACGGTCTGCAGCGTCCGCCGATGTATGGCGAGGCGGGAGGCCTGGAAGGCGAGACCACCATTGCGCAACTGCTTTCGGATGCGGGTTATGTGACGCAGGCGGTTGGCAAATGGCATTTGGGTGAGAGCCTTGCTTCACAGCCGCAAAACGTCGGCTTTGATGACTTCTATGGGTTTCTATCGGTTTCCGACATGTATTCGGAATGGCGCGACCCACATTTTTTTCCCGAGATGGTCTACTCGGACGCGCGCACCGAGTGGGTCAAGAACATGCCCTTCAACAAATGTTTCGTGCATGCCAGGAAGGGCGAGAGCGCGGAGAATGTCGAAGAGGTTACAATTCCGGTGTTGTCCCTCTTGGATGAGAAATGGTGCCGCTATTCGGTCGAATTCATCGAGCGGATGGCGGCCGGAGGCGGGCCGTGGTTTCTCTACCACTGCACGCGCGGGGCCCACTTCGACAACTATCCGCACGAACGATTTCTCGGCAAATCGCCGGCGCGACATCCCTATAAGGACACCCTTCTCGAACTCGATGAGGTGATGGCGCGCCTCATCGAGTCGCTGCGCGTGACTGACCAGCTCGAAGACACGCTGATTTTCGTCACGTCGGACAACGGTCCACACCTGGAAACCTGGCCGGATTCCGCGTTCACTCCATTCCGATGCGCCAAAGGATCGACTTGGGAAGGGGGCGTGCGCGTGCCGGGCCTGTTGTCGTGGCCAGGCGTCATCGAGACCGGCCGACAAAGCGATGGGCTCTTCAACCTGAACGATGTGCTGCCGACGCTGCTCGGCTTGGCGGGCGAAACTGCGAAGCTACCTACCGATCGCTACATCGATGGCGTCGATCAGAGCTCATTCCTGCTGACCCCCAATGGTCTATCCAATCGCAAATATCACTACTATTGGCTCGTCAACAATTTCTCAGGGTTACGGTGTGGTGAGTACAAAATGCTGCTTACCGTAACAAGCGACGATGCTAGCGGTTCAGCCGGCGCCGGCGGCTTCACCGGGGTTTTGCAACGTTTCGCCTACGCTCACTTGTACAACCTCTATCTCGATCCGAAGGAAACGCACAATTACATGACACGCAAGCTGGCCTACGTTGATGCTTTCCAACATGGCATCCGCACACATCTCGGAACCTTCCGGCAGTATCCTCCCAAGAAAGTGCTCGGCCGCCAATAAGGTCCGAGCACGATCGTGTTCTCGGCACCGTCGCCGAAACCTTGGTTACGCAAGACCTCGCCCACCCGCCGGCACTGGCCGATTAGCATGCCGAAGAGCGGGCCGGGAAAACGCCAGCGCCAGGCTCCTCACGACAACCCCGCACCCCCCGCTCAGGTCCCAGGCTCGGAGAATGGCGGGCTCGCCTTCTCAAGGCATGCCGGAAAGGTTTTGGATGGCGTCAACCACCCCGGGCGAGACGGCCACAACCTCCCGATCACCGGCCGTAACCGCGTAGAAAAAGATCCAGCCAAGCAAGAACAATACGGCCGCGAGGCTGGCCGTCTGCAAGCCCAAGGCCACGGGGGTTGTTGTAACGGTTGGTCGCATGCGTCATCCTCCAACAAGAGCCATTCGATTGCACAGGGAAGAGGGCTGGGAAGTGCCCAGGGGTAGGCGCTGGGCCGACCAATGCAGCTTGTACTGACTAACAATTAGGCATGCTGATTTCCTTGTCGCGCGCGCGAGCTTGCCGCCGGCTCCCGGACGGGAGCCAATTGCATGTTCGAGATTCCCAGAGAAGGTGCGGTGCAAGACGGATTTAGGCGGGACCGTCGCGCCTGGCATTCAACGTAGCGAGCTTGCTTGCCCAAGCCAGCTTGAGAGATTTACCATTCGGCGCGAGCGACCGGCGCCCGAGCTGCCCGCGCCCCTGGTAGAAAGCATCAACCAGGCAGAACACCGCCTCGACGACGCCACCGCCGTGATAACGGCGATGCAACTCATCGCGCGCTCCCTCAACTCGTTTGAACCTGGGCCGGTCCATGGCCGAACTCCCGTCTGGGCATGTCTTAGTTGATAGCCAAAACTCAGCCCCGGCCGGGTTTATTCCAACCGCTTACAGAAATTCCGTGCAATGCGTCGAGCATCGATCGGCGCTGGGTGAGATCAGGAACCGCGTGGCGTGTTCAGACCCGACGTTTGCGCATGCAGGCTTCGATCAGGCCCCCGAACACCCGATTGCCCGCATGATCCGTCCCCGCGAACTGCTCTTGGTGCCACTGCAGGCCGAGTGCGAAGGAATGGGATGGAACCTCTATCGCCTCGACGACCCCATCATCCGAGTGTGCGCTGGCGATGACCGTGTGCGAAAGCTCTTCGATTGCCTCGCGATGGAATGTATTGACGAGCAGGCTTCCTTGTTCCAGCAGGGCAGCAAGCCTGGTGTGCGGTGTGATCGTGACGTTGTGCATATGGTCGCGCTTGTCGTGCTCGAGGATGGCCGGTGAGGAAGCCCGCAGATCAGGGCAAAGTCGGCACCCATTGAGGCAAGCGAGCAGCTGCATGCCCGCACATATCCCGAGCACGGGTTTGTCGCGCTGCAAATAGCCTTCGAGAATTGCGCGCTCGACGGCAAGACGCTCTGACGGCGGAGCCTTGGAGGATTGCCCTGGCAGATACCAATAGTCGGGGTATGCGAAGCGGCCGCCGACGCAGAGTAAGCCGTCGAACTCTTCGATGACTACATCGATCAGATCACTGTGATAGGGAATTCCGAACGGCAAGCCACCCGCGTTGGCAATCGCGCGGAAATAACCCTTCGAAGCCTCATAACGGCTCGCATCGCCGCTGGTATTCTCATCGAGGATGACCGCGATGCGTGGCTTCCGCAACATTTCATACCGTCGGGTTCGTCAGACCGTTGTCTTGCCCTGGGCTTTGAACCACATCAGGGGCACGTTGATGGTAGCGTGCTCCTCGGTATGCGCAAGCTCGGACGACAGAGCCTGATACTCTTCCAATTCGGCCCAAATCGTCCGGCACAGCTCCCTAGGGTTTGCTCGCTTGTCGTCGATCGGGCCTTCAACGTAGACGGAAGATATCGTCGGCTGCCAGTAGCCCTTGGGTATGCCAAAGGCCAGCAGCGCCCCGCGCATCTTGCGCCGCTCGCGTCCGCCTCGGCGTTCCGGCATGTGCAACAGCGTAAGCCGCACCTGTCCTTCGAAATAAGCTGGCATACTCAGAATGCTGCGCTCCTGATTCAAATAGACATCGCCCCTGTAGTGTATTTCCTCACGCACGCCACTTTCGGAGTCATAGTAGTGCAGCTCATGAAAGGCCAAACATTCCTTGGCATCACTTGTCTGAATCTCCAGAATGCTGCGGGTAATGTGGCGGGCACTCAGGAACGTCCGCCGATATAGGAAGAACCGGCCGCAGAGGAAACGATAGTCACTCGTTTTGTAGCCGCCATGCGGCGAGGTCTGGCTCGGAACGCCAATCGAAAGCCCGTATGCCTTCGGATCCAGGCCGGAGCCGGTAAAGATGCTGACAAAGGTATGGCGCTTAAGGGCGAGCGGGCTTCTGCGCGACAACTCGAGACATTTCCTGAAAGTGTTCGGAGAAACCTTCAAAATCCGCTCTGCATACTCCTTGTCACTGAGCGAGAAGGCCTCTCTATGGTCGCGCAGGTCGCTTACAAATCGGTCCCGGTTGTGTCCTGAAAGGTTAATCATCATGGAGCAGATGGTTCCAGTGAACCGAATGAAAGGCCGCCAGGGAGTAAGGACCCCCTCGGGGCTAACGCGCTTGCTCGTGGGCTAGTGCTGATCCTGACACGTTCTGCGCGGTGTTGAAAGAACCTGACGCGCAATTGCGTTTAAATGACTTTGCCCTACTCCTAGCGACTGCGAAATAGAGTTTTGCGCTGGCGAACCGCGAGGCAAGCTTGGGCCATGATTTGATCCGCGCCCGCACGAGCGAGCCCGCGCATGGACCCACGATCTCGGCCAAGCGAGACAGACGACTTCGCGCGATTTGCCATGCCACATCGGACTGCTGCCTTCAACTTGGCATACTGGATGCTGGGCAATCGAGAAGAAGCCGAAGACATCGTGCAGGAGGCCTACCTGCGGGGCTTTCGGGCCTTTTCCGGCTTCAAAGGCGAAGACATCAGGCCCTGGTTGTTGATGATCGTGCGAAACGCTGCGCTGACGGCGCTGGAAAGCAGGAGGCGCACGAACAATGTTATCCTGTTAAGCGAGGACGTCTGGGCAGCGACAGGCAACAACGCCGAGGAGGTTCCCGCAACCACCCCAACCCCGGAAGCCCTGGTGATCGCGGAGAGCGAGCGCCAACAGCTGATGTCGGCGCTCGCCAAGCTTCCCCTCAAATACCGCGAAGTCATCGTGCTGCGCGAAATGGAGGGGCTGTCCTACCTTGAAATCGCCAAGACCACGGGCACGGCCATCGGCACCGTGATGTCACGCTTGTCGCGCGGTCGCGCGGAGCTGCGCAGGACATTGGAGGCGTCCTTGCACGAGCCCTTGCACCGGCCCTTGCACCGGCCCTTGCACCGGCCCTTGCACCGGCCCTTGCACCGGCATGAGCGCAATGCCGTGTAAGCCCCAGCGAGCTCGACGCGCACTCTCAGCGATGGCGCCTGCATCGGCAGGGCGAGCCTGCCAGCAAAGCATTGATCAGGCTGCTTGTCGCCCCGGGCTTGCCAGCATTCGAGCACGTCGGCGCACGCCGCTGTGAACAAACCCATTCGCCAGCACAGGAAAATCGCCAATTTTGCCGCCACACGCCGACATAGCCCGAGTTCACCAGAGCTTGATCGGGGGCGCCCTTGGGGGCGCCCTTGGGCGCGGCCAAGGGTAGCTCAGAATTTCGTACCTAGCATGCCTGCGAGCGCCTGCGGCAGGGCCAGCGTGCCAAGGATCAGATCCGTGTCGATGGAGACGGCGCACGCCCCGACAATCGAGACGATGGACCCGAAAACGACCAGCGCGCCAAAAAGCTCATGATGGGGGTTCAAGAGCAGCGCAAACAGGAAGCGAAACACCAAAGAAAGTTGTAAAAGGGGCGCCACCAGCATGATCGGCGCAACGGCGAGAGCGGAGTAAAGGAAGCCTTGCGCCGCAGCAACGAAGACGCCCGAGTAAACGAACCAGCGCGCGTTGTCACCGCGAACTTGCATCACGTTTCGGCGCAACGAGGGGATGAATAGCCCGAGCGTGACGGCCACCGTCGCTGCCGCGTAGGCGATCGAGCCTCCGGCCAATCCGCTGAGCGGTCCAACGTCGAGCAGCGCCTGGCGAACGATGATCGGTGTCGTGCCGTACATGAGCGCGGCGATCGAGGCAAAAAAGAAGCCCGCGGCAATGCGTGGTGCAAACGTTGGCGAGCTCCGCTTGCTTTCGACCACAGGTTGTGAGGCGCGCTGCGTCACGAGTGAACCGGCGACCATAAGAATACCACCGAACAGCTGCAGCATCGTGCAGGGCTCACGGAGGACGACCACCGCCAGGACGAGCGTGACGACCGCGTTCAGCTGCATGACGGGCGCAGTCAAATTCACTCCCGCCGCTTGGCTCGCTCGGAAGTTGCAATATCGCCCGATCACAAAATGGAGAACGCCGGCAGCAGAAAGCGCTGCAAACGCGGCGAGGCTGATGCGGCTCAGGCTCTCGAGTGCGCCCGTCAGCAGCGCCACCATCACAAAGCAGAGCAGGCCGACCGGGATACTGATGACCATGCCTTGCACGGGCGTGCCGGTGATCACTCCCCGGCGGCCGGTGGCATTGGTGAGGGCAAACGTAGCTGCCGACAGAACGGCCAGGACGGCGCCCAAGACCTGCACTGATTTGCTCCTCGGTAGGCTGCCGCCCACCGCGCAACGCTTCGAGCGGTTTGCCTTGGGCTATTTGTCTGGCAAGGTAAGCGGCGCGCGGGGTGACCCGTCAAGGGTTTGCCGCTGCGCCGCGCTTATGCCGAGGAGGGCAAGGCTGGCAAAATTGCGACGGCTGCGCGCGGAGGATCGCGCGGGTCCATGCTGGGCTTGCCGTTCGTCAATCGACCCTTCAATTGCTAACGGGCGTCATCTTTTCGTGTCGATCGAGGGGCGGCAGCTGGCCGGCACACCTCACCGCTCATCGGCGTGCGCCACCATAGCACCCCCAGCAGCAGCATGGCCGCCAAGCCTTCGCACCCCATTACTTTCATGGCCGCAACGGAGCCGAGCCGCTCGAACAACAGCCCGGCGTGCCAATGGCCGAGCATCGAGGAGCCGATAAAGATCGAAAGCACGCCGGTGGCCCGGCCCCGCATGTCCGGCGGAGCGATGTTGTAGACAAGCGCATATTGGGTCGATGAAAACGCGGCCGCGGCAACGCCGGTCATCAGCAGTATGACGACGGCGGTTCCGACGCTCAGGTTAAGCGCCAATCCGAGCATCAGTATGAGGCACGCGAGCGTGCCCAGGTAGTAGAAGCGAAAGAGTGTGCGTGGCGCGGCCAGTAACCCAACGGCCATCGCGCCAATGGTGCCGCCGAACCCGTCGCAGGCCGACAGGGCGCCAACCAGGACCGGCGTCAGGGCGAAATCCTTCTGCCCGATAACCGGGACCATGCCGATGAAGGGCCAGCACCAGAGGTTGTAGACGAGCGTCACACCCATGATGATCTGGAAGCGCCGATCGAGGACCAGCTGCCGCGGCGGCAGCAGGAAAGCCAGTCGGCTGCGCCCCGATGGTGCGAGCTTTGGGGTCTGGGAATAGACCGTGACGCGCGCCGCCAAGGCTAGGCAAACGAGGTAGCTCGTCGCAATCAAGGCATAAATCCCGCTTATTCCCAGCACCTGGTAGGTGGCACCACCAAGCAGCGGTCCGAGCGCCCGCGTGGCATACATCGTGGCGTTGTCAAATCCGAGCGCGGCGGGCACGCTCTCGACGCTGACCGCATCAACCAGGAGGCGGCGCCGTACCGGCATATCGGTGGTCCAGAACGCTCCCGACACCATCACGATCGCAGCAGCGGCCGCGTATGTGGCAGCGCCGGTGGCCGTGACGATGAGCATCGTTGTGGACGCCAGCAGCATGATCGCAAAGCCCACCACCAGCAGGTGCTTGCGGTCGATCGCATCCGCCACCGCTCCCACCAGAAACCCGAGCAGCACATAGGGAACCATGCGCAGCACGGCGAGCAGAGCGACGAGCTCCGGAGATCGCGTCAGCTCGTAGGCGAAGATGGCGACCGCGACAAATTCAAGCCAGCGCGCAACGCCCGTCAGGCCGCCGATCGCCCACAGGCGGCGGTAGTCGGCTCCAGCGAATAGGAGGCGTGTGTCGGCGGGCTGCAGCAAGGGGAAACGAAAAGCGGCTGGGGGTGGGGCGATGGCAACCGCTTAGGTGTAGCGCGGAGCCGCGCCCATGGCGATCCCATTAGCATTCGCTGTCAACCAAAAAGGGCGGGCGTCGCTCCGGCTTGCGTGGCCCGAGCGCAAATGCTCGGCGCGGTTACGCCTCGCCTGCTACCGGCGTCGCCAGCGCCTGTCGCCCAATTCCCGGCCCCGGTAGCCCGACCCGCGCCAAGCCCCGTCGCGGCATCGACGCTTCGACTAGTACGACTACGATTGCGCCTCCCCCGCCTATCGCTTCGCCCTTTCACCTTGGGGTTACCGTTCCGCCTACCGGCGACGAAGGCGCCGATGAATGGCCAGTTGAAAGTCTTGTCGATTGGCGCTCGGGCCGAGAACACGAAAAGCGCCGCGGCAAAGGCAAAGTAGTAGACAAAGCGGGTGAGGGCAGCGGCCGATTCCTCACCCAACACCTCAAAGCGCCCGGCAAGCTAGCCGGTCAAGATGAGGCCGAAGACCGGAATGACCTCATTGATGGGGGCGTCCATGGCCCCTCGCTCCCCGCCGAATTTGCCCGGCCAAACCGCGGTGCGCCGTCGGCTAGCATGAAAGCCTCGGCGCGACCCCCTCCTCGGGCGTGGACTCGTTGTGATAGCGGCGGATGCGGGCCCAATAGAGCGCACCTTGGCACATGGGGCAGGGCGTTGCGGTGGAATACACGTCGCAGTCGGAGAGGTCGCGTCTGTTGAGGCGCCGCGCGGCATCGCGGACCGCAAGCAGCTCGGCGTGAGCGGTGGGATCGCTCTCAAGCACAACGTAGTTCCGGCCTTCGCCCACAATCACGCCCTCGCGTACGACGACGGCGCCGTAAGCCTGATCCCCCTCTTTCACAGCTTGGTCCCGCAGGGCCCGGGCGCGCGCAAGGAAGCCCGCCTTGGTCTTCTCCTGCGGCTGGACAATGGCGGGGAGCGTGGTCGACGTTTGCGCATTGACAGACCTAGCCTGCACAATTTCGGCGGTGGGCACCACAAGCAGCGCGGAGAGGAAAGTGCGACGGTTAGACGTGGGGGACGCCATGAAAGCCTCGCGGGATTTGCGCGCCGTGCCTCGATCGTGCGCCGGACGGCAAACGTTAGAAGCTTCCGCGCCGCCAGTCGATCCCACCCGTTTGGTCTTGCGAGCCCGATCGCACCCCTGCGCGAGCAAGCTCAACCCAACCCGTGCTCGGGTCCAGCATCGGCCCTCCGCCCGCTTAGGGCGGTTGGCTTGGCACGTCGGCAGTACCGCTGGGAGCCGACGTAGGCGGTCGCGACGGCCTGGCATTAATTTGGCCCTGCGCACCAACCTGCCGGAACGTCAGGCGTAGCGCGCCACCGCACGACTTAAGCCGTCGCGAAAACGATAGTAGGCACCGATCGCCGGAAGCGCCCAGTTTGGACTGCCGTTGTAGAGCGGAAAATCTGGAAATTCAGCAAGCTCGAAGCCGCACGTGGCATTGGCGCCACCGACAATGCGACGTGCCGTCTGGTGGCCGAGGTAGGTCATCATGGCGACGCCGCTGCCGTTGCAACCCAGCGCATAATGCATGCCGTCCATGACGCCGGTATGGGGGAGCGCGTCCCAGGTGAAGGCAACGTTGCCGGTCCAGGCATGGGTGACGCGGATCCCCTGCAGCTGCGGGAAGCGATCCGTCATAAACCGGTGCAGGATCGGCGCACTGACCGCCGGCGTTACCGGCGTGAAGCGCGCGCGTCCGCCGAAGATCATCCGCTTGTTGTCGGGCGACATGCGGTAGTAGCACAGTACGCGCTTGGTATCGGCGAGCGTGCGGCCCTTCGGGATCAAGCTGCGAGCAAGATCGGCCGGTAGCGCCTCCGTGGCGATGATGTGACTGGCGAGCGGAATCAGGCGTCGCTTGAGCTGTGGTGTCGCGTCGCCCGTGTAACCGTTGGTGGCGATGACGAGGTCGCCAGCCGCGATGACACCGCGCGAGGTGGTGATGCGCCAACCATTGCCCTGCTTGTCGATGCGATCGGCCGCCGCCTTGGCACAAATCGTGATCTTGCGCCGGCACGCCGCATCGAGCAGGCCCTTGTAGTAAAGCGCGGGGTGCAGCTTGGCCGAGCGTTCCACCACCATGCCGCCGTAGTAGTAGTCAGATGCCATCTCCTCGCGCTGGCGCTCCCTGGGCACCATGTAGGCGCCCGAATTGGCGCCCGCGTTCAAATTGGCGAGGCGACTCTCCTGAAACTTGTAATCCTTGGGTGTCCAGGCGCCGACGAAGCGACCCTTCTTCTCCCAGCAGCAGTCAATCTTTTCGCGCTCGATTAGGGTCTCGATCAGGCTGAAGGCGTCGTGGCCCGATGCCAAGATGGTCTTCACCACCGCGGGATCACGTGCCAGCACCTTGCCGGTAAAGCTCTTGCCGATATTCACGCCACCGCTGACGCCGCCGCCGCTTCGCGTACTGGCGCCGGCGCCGAGCTCGGCTGCTTCGAGCACACACGCTTCCACCCCGGCATCGGCAAGCTCGATGGCGCAGGAGAGCCCGGCATAGCCAGCGCCGACGATGACCACGCGCGCCTTGCGCGGCACGTCGACGAGATCGCCAGTGGCGGGCCGGTACGCCTCCCACCAATAGGGCAGCGGCTTGAAGTCCTCATGCAGGATGTCACGATTGCGCATCGGGTGCCTCTTCGCGAAAGCCGTCTCATCAACGCACCATTGGCGCGGCCGCCGGCCGGCGCAGCCTGGTTGCCAAAATCAGCAGCGCAGAGATGAGGACGATTTGAATGGCGGAGACGGCCGCAACGGTGGGCTCGATCTCGCTCAGGATGTTGTCGAACATCTTCTTGGGTAACGTCATGTTGGCGCCGGAGATGAACATTGCCACGACCAGTTCGTCAAACGAGGTGATGAACGCCAGGAACGCAGCCGAATAAACGCTGGGCGCCAGGATCGGCAGCGTGACGGTGCGTACCGCCGCGAGCCTTCCGGCACCAAGGCCACGTGCGGCAAGCTCGAGATTGACATCGAAATCTCGCAGGCCTGCCAGCAGGACGATGACGACGAAGGGTAGCGCCAGCACGGTGTGGGCGACCGCTACCCCGTACCACTCCCCGATCAGCCCCAGGCGCGAGAACAGCCCGTAGATCGCGATCGACAGAACGATGTGGGGGACAATGATCGGGGCGGAAATACCATTCTCGATGAGTGCGCGCCCGCGAAAGCGCCCGCGCGCAAGGCCAAAGGCGAGAGGGATGCCGAGCAGCAGGGCCAATCCGGTCGTGGCGGCGCCAATCTCAAGGCTGCGATAGGTGGCATCGATCCACGCCACATCCCCGAAGTAGCGGGCATACCACTTGAGCGAGAAGCCAGGCGGGGGAAACCGCAAGTAGTTGCCGGAGCTGAACGAGATGGGGAACAGCACGAGCAGCGGTAGCATCAGGAAGGCAAAAACAATCCCGCTCGTCAGGCGCAGCAGGATCCGCCCAACTCCCGCTCCCCGTTGCTTTATTGGCCTGCGCATTGCCGTCCTCGTCCCCCCTTGAGTATCAGTCGCCGAGACGGCGGGCGACGCCCTGGTTCAGCAACCAGAATGCCAATAGCGTGACCGCCAGTAGGATGACCGACAGGGCGCTGGCAAAGTTCCACGCCAGGAATTCTCTGACCTGCTGCTCGATCACCATGGCGAACATCAATACCTTGCCGCCCCCGAGCAGCGCCGGCGTGATGTAGAAACCGAGCGAGACGACGAACACCAGCGTCACCCCGGCAAGGATGCCGCGCAAGGTGAGGGGGAGATAGATGGTCGTCACGACCCGCAGCGTCGATGCGCCAAGGCCGCGCGCCGCCTTCGCCAGGTCGGGGTCGATGCGCGTCACCGCGCTGTAAATGGGCAGGATCATGAATGGCAGCATCACGTGTACCATGCCAAGGACAACCGCCATTTTGCTGTTCAGCATCGGCAGCGGCTGGTCCATGAGACCGGTGTCGATCAGCAAGCGGTTGATGATGCCATTGCGCCCGAGGAGCACCATCCAGGCATAGGTCCGCACCAGCACGCTGGTCCAAAGCGGAAGCATGACAAAGGCGAAGCCGATCGCCCGCCAGGCCGGTGTCGTCGTCGCAAGCAGGAAAGCCACGGGATAGCCGATCACCAGGCAGCACACCGTGACGATGGCCGCGATCTCGAAGGTCCGAAGCAAGATCGTGGTATAGAGCCCGCCGGTCAGCGCCTTTGCGTACCATTCGAGGCTGCCTCCCGCAAAGCTCAGGGCAAAGAGCCGGCCGAGTGGGAGCACGAACAGCAGCAACAGTAAGATGAGGGCGGGCAAAGTCAGCGCCAGCGTCCCGGAGGCAAAGCGAGCTCGGCCGGCCTCCCCGGGGGCGGCGCCAAGGCGCGGCGCGGAAGCTGCCGATGAGAGCGTCATCGCCGTCACTCAACCTCGATCAGCCGCACATCAGCGGCGTGGAACCCGGTGGAGATGGGCTCGCCCGGCCCGTAGCGCCGGCTGCTTGGCCCGCTTGGCAATCGCACTAGGACGTCCAATCCCGCGGCCGTGGCTATACGGTACTTGTCGGAAACGCCGATATAGGCGCTTTCTGCGACCAGCCCATCGATCCTGTTCACCGTCGCGGGCGCGCCGACAACATTGAGGTCGACGAACCGCTCGGGTCGTACCATGACCCGAACGCGCTCCCCAACGCGCGCCGCCAATTCGGGCCGGCTCGGCACTTGGATGCTGGGGCCACCATCGAGGCGAACGCTCAGTACGTCGCCGCCGCTGGCCTCGATGGTGCCTGAGAAAATATTGGACTCGCCGATGAAGTCGGCAATGAAGGGATTGGCCGGGGCCTCGTAAATTTCCAGCGGCGGCCCAACCTGCTGCAAGCGCCCCTTTTCCATGACGGCGACGCGGTCGGACATGATCAGCGCTTCTTCCTGGTCATGCGTGATGAAAAGCGTGGTGAGGCCGAGGCGGCGCTGAAGGCGGCGTACCTCCAATTGCATTTGTTCCCGGAGCTTTCGATCGAGCGCACCGAACGGTTCATCTAGCAGCAGCAGGCGCGGCCGGAAGACGGTGGCGCGCGCGAGCGCCACGCGCTGTTGCTGCCCACCCGAAAGCTGTTTTGGCAGGCGCTCGGCCATGCCGCCGAGCTCGACCATCTCCAGCGCCTCCCCGACCCGCTCGGCGATCTCGCTTTTCGTCATGCCCCGCATGGCAAGCGGATAGCCCACGTTGCGGGCGACGCTCAGATGCGGAAACAAGGCGTAGTTCTGAAACACCATGCCGATATTGCGCCGCGCCGGATCGAGGTCCGTGACGTCGGAACCATCCACTCGGACGCGCCCCAAGTCCGCGGTCTCGAAGCCGGCGATCACCTTCAGCAGCGTGGTCTTGCCTGATCCGCTCGGGCCGAGGATGGTGACGAACTCGCCGGCCGCGACCCCAAGACTAATGTCGGCGAGCGCGACCACGTCGCCGAAGCGTTTGCTCACCCCTTCAATGTCAAGGTGGCCGGCCTGAGCGGCCGCACGGCGCGCAGCCTCGTCGCTCATTTGGACGGGCCAGGCTTTGCGCAGCGGCCCGTGTGGGCGGGCTTGGTCGCGACGGGGGAGCAAATCATGCCTTGGAGAGCATCCACTTATTCCAGCGCTCGCCCATTTCCGCGCCGTTCTTGGTCCACCACTCCTGGTCGAGCCAAATCTGCTTCTTGAGGTTGTCAGGGAAGAGCGGCAGCAACGGTCGGATTTTTTCGGCCACATACTGATTGGACTCGAGGTGCATGCCGGAGTAGCCGAGAACCTCGGCGTTCGCGGCTTGGCGCTTTGGATCGCTCATCAGTGCCAACACTTTCAGCGACCAATATTGGTCCTTAGCGCCCTTCGGCACGACCCAGCTACCCTGTTTCAGGATGCCGCCGTTCCATTCCATTGCCAGTGGCGCCTCCTTGCGAATGAGGTCGTAGAAACGCCCGTTCCAGCCCGTCGCCAACACCACCTCCTTGTCGACAAGCAATTGCGCCGGCTGCTGCCCCGTGGTCCACCAGACGTTGATGTGCTTGTGGATCGCATCGAGCTTCTTGAAGGCGCGATCGACATCGAGCGGATAGAGCTTGTCGGGGGTGACGCCGTCGGCCATCAGCGCCGCCTCGAGATTGTCGACGGGGTGGTTGCGCAGGCTGCGCGGGCCCGGGAACGAGGCAACGTCCCAAAACTCGGCCCAAGACTTTGGCGCTCCCTTGGGGAAAGCGTCGGGCCGATAGGCGATGACGGTCGAGTAGCAGCTGGGCGAGAAGACGTGGCTCATCTGCGCCTGCGGCTGGAACTTGCTGCGATCGACGATTTTGGCGTCGATTGGTTCCGCCAGGCCCATCTGGGTTACGCGGTAGCCGTCTTGACCGCCAATCTCAGTGATGTTCCAGACCACATTGCCGCTCTCGACCATGGCGCGAAGTTTGCCGAAATCGGTCGGGCTGGTATCGACGATTTTAATGCCGGTATCCTTCTCAAAGTCGTTGAAATAGTTCTGGCGTAGGGACGCGATCTGGGAGCCGCCGGAGGCGTTGATGACGAGCTGTTTTGGTTTGGCTGGCTCCGCTTGCGCACGTCCCCTCGCCGGCAGGGCGAGCATGGCTGCCGTCCCGACCAGAACCACTCGCCTCGTCCTCATGGTGCACTCCGTTCGTTGCAAAAAAGCGGAGGAACCGGCTTTGGCCTCCCGCAAAATCCTCAAGACACTGCATCGCCAGGTCTGCTCAAGCAAGAGTTCGCAGTCATGCAACGGCGCCAGACCCGGTCTGCAGCCGGCAGCACACCGTACCGATCAGGATATGGCACCCGGCAACGGCCACCCGTGTGCGGTGAAAAGGCGGGCCGCCGAACCGGGCAAGCCGCTGAGATCCCAGAAAACCGGGCCGAGCCGCGGCCGCACCGAAGCGGTCGAGCTGGCGCCAAGGGCACCCTTCGCCGTGGCCCTCGGGGTATGATTGAAACGGGGAGGCCGTGCGAGGGCGCTCTGGTGCGCCGCCGCATCGGCATCCCCGCGGCCGAAACCGCGAGCCTTGGACCACTGCCAGCGCAAGCCTTGGACCCGCGCACTATCGGGTCTCACTTCTACATGGACATCCCCGTCCGCCTGCCCGAAGCTCGCCGGCGGCAAAACCTAAGCGTGTGACGGTATGAGCAGCAGGGCGGGCGAGGGCGGGATATTCAGCCTCAACGGCAAGCAGTGGCTGACCCTGCTGATGGTGCAGCTTTCCAACATGCTGTTCGGCATGACCATCACGCTTGCAAATTTGGTGCTGCCGCAGGTGCGCGGCACGCTATCGACGACCCAGGACGAAATTGCCTGGGTCATCACCTTGAACCTGGTGGCCACCGCCGTGGCCACGCCCATGACCGGCTGGCTGTCGAGCCGCTTCGGCTGGCGCAATCTAATGTTCGGGACGGTGCTGGGCTTCACGGTCTCCTCGTTCCTGTGCGGCCTTGCCAACAGCCTCGAGACCCTGATCCTTGCGCGCGTGGCGCAGGGGCTGTTCGGCGCACCGATCATGCCCATGGGCCAAGCCATCCTGCTCGCCACCTTCCCGCCGCACCTGCACGCGTTTGCCATCGTCATGTGGGGCGTGGGCGCCGTGTTCGGGCCGGTGGCGGGCCCCATCGTCGGCGCCGTCGCAACCGAGGCCTACAATTGGCGCTGGGCGTTCTTCATGATCGTTCCACCCGGTATTTGTGCGTTGACCTGTATCTGGTTCGCGCTCGCCGACCACACCGGGCGGACCAAGGTACACTTCGACTGGACCGGCTTCCTCGCCCTTGCCGCCGCCGTTGTCGCCGCCCAACTGATCTTCGACCGCGGCCAGCGGCTCGACTGGTTCGAACTCACAGGAGATCGTGATTTGCACCTTCGTTTGCGCGTTGTCGCTGTGGATCTTCGTTGCCCACTGCCTCACCGCCGAGCGACCCTTCCTCGACCCGCGCCTGCTGCTCGATCGCAACTTCGCCGTCGGCACCATGATCGCCTTCGTCATGGGCATGCTGACATTCACGACCCTGGTGCTGTTTCCAAGTCTGCTGCACGATCTGCGCGGCTACCCCGACAACGCCATCGGCTTACTGCTCGCCTCCCGCGGGCTCGGCAACTGGACGGCGTTCTTCTTCATCGCCCAGCTCACGCGCGTCGCACCCAGGACGGCCATCGGTATGGGGCTCGCGATCCAGGCCGCGGGCGGTTTCTGGATGGCGCAGTTCGACATTAACGTCACCGAGTTTGGCCTGTTCTGGAGCCACTTCCTGATGGGGCTCGGTCAGAGCGTTGCCTTCACGCCCATGACGGTGTTGGCCTTCGCCACCCTGCCGCGCCACCGGATCACCGAGGGCGCCGCCGTTTTCACCATGATGCGCAACTTCGGCTCCAGCCTCTTCATCTCACTTGCGGTCATGGTGCTGGTGCGCTCCACCTCCATCAACTATGCGCGTCTGACTGAGTTTGTGACGCCCTACCGCGAGACGCTGCTCTACCCTAGTTTGCCCACGCCCTGGAGCCTCGACACGACCAGCGGCCTCATGCAGGTCGCCAACGAGGTGCAGCGTCAGGCGGCAATGATCGGTTACGTCAACGCCTTCCACATGATGGCCTGGACGGCTGCGCTCGCCGTGCCGCTATCATGCCTCCTGCGCACCCGGCCGTCGCTCACTTGAGGGTTGCAAGCGACGCAATGTCGGCAAGGCAACGCTTGCGTCACGGACGGCCGTGCGCCCTCAATGCGCGTGGTGCGCGCTGGCGAAGTGGTCGATGTGGTAGGGCGTCTTGGCGAGTCCAGGGCAGAAGCCGTTGACGAGGCCCTGCAGGCGTTCGAACAGAGCCTTGTTGCCGGCGTTGAGGGCTGCAAGGCGCTCGCGCGTGGCTTCGGCTTTTTTGGCGAGGGCCGAAAGGTCGACGCCGATGGGTCGGCGGTTCTCCACCAGCAGTTTTCCCCCGACCATGACGGAATGCACAGCACTGCCGTCTTCGGTGTGGACCAGCTGGTTGGTCGGGTCGTTGCAGGGGATCCAGTTGACGTGGGCAAGGTCGAGAAAGACCAGGTCGGCCTTGTACCCCTTGGCTATCCTGCCGAGTTTGTCGGCAAAGCCCAACGCCCGAGCGCTGCCAACGGTGGCGGCCTGGAGGATCTCCTCGCTCCTGAGCCAGCGATCGATATCGGGTCCCTTCGCATTGGAGCCGTAGGCAGCGACGCGGAGCGACTCGTACATGTTTTGGTTGTCGCAGCAGGAGGCCCCGTCGGTGCCGATGCCGACGTTCAGCTTCCGGTCCAGCATGGTGCGCACCGCGGCGATACCGTTGCCCAACAGCATGTTGCTGCCGGGATTGTGAGCCACCGAGGCGCCGTGGTCGGCAAGCCGTTGAATGTCGTCGGCATCGAGCCAGACGCCGTGCGCGGCGACGAAGTCGGGGCCGAGCAGTCCCAGGTCCTGCAGGTGTGCCGTCGGCGTCTTGCCATACTTCTTGAGGCCGACGATCACCTGCGCCTTGGATTCCTGCACGTGCGTGTGCAAGCCGACGCCGAATTCGCGCGCGAGCTTGGCGCAGGCAACCATGAACTCGTCACTGCAATGATGCGGGATGGTTGGGGCCACCGCGGGACGGACCAACTCGCGATCGAAGTTCCAGTCGGCGAGCACCTGACGCATTGCGGCGATACTTGCCTCATAGGGAGCGAGCTTCAGGCGCTCGACGTCCTTTTGCAGGCTGGCCGGAAGGATCTCGAGCAGGCCGGGGATGGCCTCGTAGAATGAGAGGCTCGCGACCATCGGCGCCACCACCGCCCGCAGACCCGCATCGGCATAGGCCTTGGCGCAGGCGCCGAGGCCTTCGGGCGTCGGTTGCGGAAACTCGACCGTGAGGTCGTAACAGGCGGTGCAGCCCTTGAGCAGCATCTCCAAGGCGCCGATGTAGGTCGTCAGATACTTGTCTTCGGCTGCGCGATTGCCGCTGATCCACGGTGCGGCGGTGAGGAGGAGCTCGAGCGTCCAGCGGTCGCCCATACCCTTGCTCAGATTCCCGTGACCGTGGGTGTGGGCGTTGATGAGGCCCGGGTGGATCAGCCGATCTGTGGCATCAACTAGGGCGGCGTCATCCGGTGCGGCGAGGCCTGGTGCGCCGACCGCTACGATGGTGTCGCCGGCAATCAGGAGATCGGCCGGCGGCGCCCGGTGGCCGCCGATGTCGAGCACACGGCCATTGCGCACGATGCTCATACGCTGGTCTGGCATGGAGTGCTCCTTTTTAAACGGTCGGCCTGTCGATGCCGGGAGACCAAGGGAAGAAGATGCGTTCGATCGCCACGATAATCTGGAACAGCACGATCCCCATGATCGAAAGAATGACCAGTGCGCCCCAGGCAAGCTGTACCTTGAAAAACGCGGTCGAGGTTTGAATCAGGTAACCCAGGCCAGCATCGGCGTTCACGAACTCGGCGACCACGGCACCAACGACCGCCAGCGCGATGGCGGCCTTGAGGCCACTGAAGATGAAGGGCACGGCATAGGGTAGGCGGATACGCCACAGTTCGGTCCAGCGGTTGGCCCGGCAGGCCCGGCCGAGCTCGATAAGGTCTAGCGGCACCGACACGAGCCCCGAGGCGACGGACAGCACCAGCGGGAAAAAGGCGACGAGGAATGTGACGACCACGCGCGGCAGCTCGCTAGTGCCGAGAACGACGACGAGGATGGGCGCCAAGGCGACCTTGGGGATTGCTTGTGTCAGCACCAGCAATGGGTAGACGGCGCCCGCGACGAGGCGCGAAGAGGTGAGGAGTACGGCCAGCGGCAGGCTGACGAGGACCGAGACGAGAAATCCGAGTAGGACGGTCTTGCCGGTCACCAGCGTGTGCCAGGCCACGTTGCCGGGCAGCGCGCTCGTCTCTCTCCAGATCGCCGACGGTGCCGGGATGATATAGGAGGGGATGCTGAAGAGTTGGCAGACGGCCTCCCAGACCACAATCAGCGAGGCGATCGCCGCGATCGGCAGCACGATCTCGACAAACCAGGCAGGGGCTGACCGCGGCTCAGTGGATTGCGCTGGCGGCAACTCCGAAGATGAGCTGACGGATCCGGCTGGCTGCACGCTGGAACTCATCTAAAGCCTCCATCCCAAACTGTCGTGGCCGCGGAACCTCGACGGGAACGATCTCGAGGATGCGCCCGGGGCGCGAGGACAGGACGACCACGCGATCGGCAAGCATCACCGATTCCGGGATCGAATGGGTGACGAAAAGGACGGTCTTGGGTTGCTCGCGCCAAATGCGCATGAGTTGCAGGGTCAGCTCCTCGCGCGTCAGCGCATCGAGAGAGCCGAAGGGTTCGTCCATCAGCAGGATGTCGGGGTCGTGCACCAGCGCGCGGCAGATGCCGGTGCGCATCTGCATGCCGCCTGACAGCTCGCGCGGATATTTTCCCTCGAAGCCTTCCAGGCCGACGAGCTTGAGCAGGCTTTTGGCGCGACCCGGGCTTTCGGGCGTGACACGCTTCATCATCTTGAGGGGAAAGAGCACGTTGTCGAGCACGCTCGCCCAGGGCAGTAGCGTGGGCGACTGAAACACGATGCCGGTCTCCGCGCGCGGCTCGGCGACCAGCTTCCCTCCAATCATCACGCGGCCCTGGCTCACCGGCAGCAGGCCGCCGACCAGCCGCAGCAACGTCGATTTCCCGCAACCGGAGGGGCCGACAAGGCAGACGAACTCGTTGCGACGGATCGAGATCGAGACATTGCTGAGCGCAGCGACCCGATCGCGGTCGCGCGAGACGAAGTGCTTGGAAACGTTCTCGATCTCGATCACGCGGACTGGCTCACTTTTCGACGAGAGACGTGTCGATCGCCTGCTTGTAGTCCCATTTCGGATCGAGCTCCTGTGCGTCTGCAATCGCCTTCCATGTGAACGCGAGCCGCTCGGGGCTCTCCTTGCCCCAGCCGTATTGCTGCGAATGGTCGTTGAAGACGAAGGTCAGCGTGGCGCGCACGCTACCCAAGCAGTCGTCGAGTGCGACCTCGGGGATCCTCTCGACGTGCGCCTTACAGGTTTCCTCGGGATTGTCCCGCGCGAACTCGAAGGTTTTCTTGATGGCGCGCAAGAAGCGTTTCGCCAGCTCCGGCTTCTCGGCGATCATCTTGTCGGTGGCGACGATGGTGGCCGCAAAGATCTTGAACCCGACCTCGACGAACGGGAGCACAACGATCTCCTCGCCCGCCGCCTTGGCTGCCTTGTTCTGGTAGTAGTGGTGGATCGAATAGAACGGTGCCGCATCGAGATTCTTGGCAATCAGCTGCGTGGCCATCGCCGCGCCGTCCATGTTGACCCAGGTGATTTTGTTCGGATCGGTACCGGCACGCTCGGCGACCTTAGGGAAATAAAACTTGTGGCTGTTGCCCGGCGTAATCCCGATCTTCTTGCCTTCGAGGCCCTTGAAGTTGGTGATACCGGAACTCTTCAGCACGAACAGTGAGTGCGGTGACTGGGAGTAGATCACGGCGATGGTTTTCACCGGCACGTTTTGGCGGGCGCGGGCCGTCATCACGGCCGCCATGTCGGCGACGCCGAAGTCGAAGCCGCCACCGGCGAGCTTGGTGACGGTGTCGCCTGACCCGTAACCGCGGGTGATGGTGATATCGATCCCCTCGGAGGCGAAGATGCCCTTCTGCCAACCGCCGTAGTACATGGCGTGTTCACCCGAGGGGATCCAGTCGGTCTGAAACCGCACCTTGTCCTGAGCCAACGCCGGCGCTGCAGCGCCAAGCGCCATGGCGGTGGCCGCGATCCTGAGGCGCGCGAGCGTCATCACCCCCTCCTTCGTCTGTGAACAGCTGTGCGAAAGTATGCGCCGTGGGCAAGCGGCCGGCAATTCGAAAACGGAAACGCGCCGCCAGGATCGGGCCGTTGCCGGCAACGGGGGCAGCTTCTCGCCACAAGCGCGAGCAGTCTGCTTAAGCGTCGAGCAGCCGGGTGGGCCCGTTAAAGGTCACACGCCACCGGCGTTGGCTGAGAGAGGGCAATCGACTCCATCACATCGACACGGACCATGCAAAGACGCCATGCAAGCCGGCCCACGCCGCAAGGCCCTGGTCGAGTGCCGCAGCGCTCGAGCGCGCGGGGGGAGCGCGGCGGAGCCCATCGCGGCCTGGTCAAGGACGGCGTTGGGCACCAGCTCAAGGGTAAAGCGCGCGATCAATGCGGCTTGATGTCCGCGCCGCTTCGAGGGTTTACGACGGAATCGTTGTGCTGCCTTGAAGGCGTTTAGGGTTTGCTCGGACCCACACGTGTTTAAGATCGCGGGTAAGGTCGGAGAGCAACACGCGGTGGCAAACGCTTTGGCGACCGCATCTGCCAAGTCGGAAATAGGCTTGCCGCGAGTTATCGACCTCAGTTGCGATTCGAGGCCTCCAGAGCTGCCACGTTGCGTCGAAGCTGCTTGAGCAAATCGATGACGCTCTGTCCGCTTACGTAGGGTGCGAACAGGTAATAGTATACGAGCTTGCTCTTGACGATGGTGGGGCGAACACAGCGGCCTGCGCGATATCTGTGCCGGTTTGCAACCGTATCCGCTGCAGCAGAGCGGCGTAGCAGGTATTGAAGTCTTCGTCCAGCACACCAAGAAACTTCATTTCGTTGATCTTGACTGTTTTCATGACTTCGTCGAAGCGCCTCTGAAC
This sequence comes from uncultured Alphaproteobacteria bacterium, assembly GCA_963775835.1. Lineage (GTDB taxonomy): Bacteria > Pseudomonadota > Alphaproteobacteria > Rhizobiales > Hyphomicrobiaceae > AWTP1-13. The sequence goes on from CAVZKV010000027.1 coordinate 112,589, forward strand.
GTCCGGCGTCATGTTGGTCGTGAGGCTTTCGCCTTTCGCACGCAGCTGCGCGCAAGTCCCCTTGATGACCTCGGCGGGCGCTGCTGGAAGGTTCGAGTTCTCCCACGCCTTGAGCGTCTGATACTGGGCGTAGTTCGCAAGCAGCGGGCGCCGCCCGGCGTGCCAGTCGTCGAGCTGTTGGCATTCTGCGCTGATCACCAGCAGGCGATTGCCGCCCTTGTCCAGCATGGCGCCGATGGCCGTTATCATGCCCGCATCGCCCGGCTGAGCCTCGCTCAATTCGCAGTACCCGGCCGGCGCCGGCAGGGTTAGTGCCACCGCGCCGAGTTTCGCCTCTTTGGCCGCGGCGGCCCAGCAGAGCAGGCAAAGTGTCGTCAGCGCACAAGCAACACGGATCATTTTTGCCTCCCTTAAAGGATGGCGCCGCGTCTCTATCACGCCTTCGCGTTTGGATTGTCACTAGTGGCGCGAGGACAACAAGGAGCGCGGCGACTATTTGACCGTGCACCTGGTCCTTGGGCAACTTGCGCCCGCCGCGCCAGGTGACCCATCGAGCTCAGCTGGTTCCGATCCGCGGGGTCAAGCAGACTAAAAATGGCTTCAAATTCCGGGGGCTTGACCGCCGTCGACTCAAATCGGCCATAGGTCGGTGGCCGATGCCGCACTGCGGCAGCATCCCTGCTTGCTCGCAGTTCGCCGCCTCACAGGTCGCTTAAGCTTCGAGGTTCCCATGGACGCTAGGGATCCGAGATTTCCTGTCGGGCGCAGGGGAAGATTGCCGCGCCCTGGCACATGTGGAGGGGAGAACCTAAATGAACCGAGCTAGCATTGTCGGCATTTTCGGCATGGCCATGTTAGCGTGGGGCCTGATTTTACAAATCGCCATGAGCCAGCAAAAACCTCTCAGGGAGCAACTCGTTGGAACCTGGGCACTTGTCTCCTGGGGCCAGAGGAATGCGGATGGCACCACGGTCCAGCAGTTCGGTGCAAATCCAATAGGGATCGCCTTCTTTGATACGACCGGCCATTACATCATCACGGTGATGCGGGCAGACCGTGCCAAATATGCAATCGATAACTTCGGGCAGATCGCGCAAGCCACGGCTGAAGAAAACAAGGCCACAGCCCAAGGGACCATAACCTACTTTGGGACATACTCAGTGAACGAGCTGGATCGGACCATTGCCATCCACGTCGAGGGCAGCTCTTTCCCGAATTGGAATGGAACCGATCAGCAGCGTCTCTTCGAGATCACGGAAGACGAGCTCAAGTTGACCGTCCGCCCTCCACGGGGGGGCAGTGTTGACGTCCTCTGGAAGCGGGCGAAATAGGCTGCACGCACGATGGGCTCGTCCAGCAAGTCTCTAAGAAGCTCTCCCCCGAATTGGGGATTAAAAAATCGTCCGACCGCGGTCATTTACCCTTCGTGAAGGACCGGTCTGAATGGGCCGCCCGGCTTGGGGAAGTCAGGGCGCGATCCATTCCTACTTTGGAGCATCAACCGGCGGCCGCAGACATACGCCCGGCCTCCCGTTTTTGGTCAGGGCACGTTCTGCCTCCCTTGGACCGCGTTCGGCAAACTTCACCAACAAGCCCGAACGCGGTCGCTCCTTTGGCACCGTGCAGCAGTCGAGACCTTGCCCTGCTCGGCTGATCCTCATCAGTGGGGCTGCTGGCCATTCGGTGCCGGCAGGGCACGACGCGCAATCGCACACCCGGCGTATTGCCCTCGTTGCCCTTGAACAGCTCGGCTAGTTTCTCACTGATGCCGTAGGTCAGCGAGCCCTCGACGGGCTGCGTTGCTTTGCCGAAGCCACGGTCGAACATCTCCCAGCTGGCGGCCACGCGCACCGCTTCGCTCTCGGTCTTGGTTGCGACCCTGATCAGCTCCCCAACCAAGACCGGAGCTTCCTTGCAGGCAATTTCCTTCTGCTCGCGCGTCATGAGTGGCTCGCTACCGCCACCGTGCGCGCCTTTACGTCAAACGAGGCCCGGCACACTGGAACTGACGAAAAGCGGTAGCTCGTTCCGTGGGAAAAAACTCAGTCCGTTCCACGCAGAGAGCGCATCTTGTCGCACCCTGAGCAGCTAGCCAGATGGGAGAAAATAATTGCCGGGAAGTAATTTGCGCAGCTCGGAGCGAGGCACGTAGAAGGCCGCCTGGGAGCGTCATGCATGGGCTTCTGTGTTTGGCCAGGTCAACCCCGCACCGCCCGGGCCGATCCCTGTCCTGCACGGCGCTCCTGAACTGAACCGTCGCCCTTGCAGAACTCGGTTCCGTCGGAACCACCGTCGGTTCCACAGGTCGTTCCACGAACCCCCAATTCGATTGGCTGAATGATTTCGTAAAACAAAACGGGGCACGGCAGTGGGCGGTAGCAGATCAGGGCTTCATCGAAGAGCGCATTACAAAGCCTCTGGGTATGAACTCAACGGGGTTGGCTACTCGGATCGGGCGAAAACGACAATGCCGATCTTGCACCTACGCCTGCTGCAGGCCAGGGTTTCGGATTAGCCGTCGCCGAGATACGCCGCTCCTTGGCGAGCTGCCCCAGAGCTATCCGCCCTCATGTACTTGCTACGAGCCTCCCACCAAACATGAATGTCGCCGTGACTCGCGGTGCCGTCGGCCGTCGTGAGGCGACAGGTGCGCCGATGACATTTGGCGCAGATGATCGTCAATGGGCATGGCCACCACCCGTCAAGTCCACACCAGAGTGCCGAGCAGCAATAAGGCATTACCGATCAAAAATAGTCCGATCGCGAATTCCAGCGCGCCGCCACCAAGTAAGCCAACAACACCAGCAATCGCCAAGGTGACCGCGGCCAGAGCCCTGGCAAACTTCTGAAGATCCATCATCTCAAGCTCCTTGATGGCCATGGGGCCGTACTCGTGGGCAAGCTCGATCTCGGCCGTGATCTTGTTGCGCGTGCCCTGCTTGCCCCCGGGCCTGATCGTTTTGCCGCCTGGACCAGGCCGCTTGCCTCCCCAGTTCGGCGAGGCCCAACTTTCGGCCGGCTCTGACCTGTAGGTCCGCGGGTCTCGTAATGCGGCCTCCGCTTCGCAGTATCGGCGAGTACGATGCCCGCATGGTCTAGTACGGTGCTTTGGCCACGTCGGACGTGGAAGCAATAGCGAGGCATAGAAAAAACCTCCGCTCTACGTTTCCAATAAGGGATGGCCAGCGCCTATAACGGCGCGTCGCGGCGCCTTGATTTAGTGCCGCATAAGGTCTCAATGTACGTTATCGTACCAGAGAAAGTCGGTACATCTACTCATTTTTGTTTCGTCGGACGGGGTTCATGAAGCGAGTGTTGTAGCGCTCGTCTTGCGACCCGAGCCTTTCGCCAAAGACGAGACGCGCGTCACCAGATCAGCATGCTTCACATAGGAGGACAGAATGATCAGGTTGATCGGCGTTGTCTTTGCCTTGGCCGTCGCAACATCTGCGCAGGCCATGTCACTCGCGCCGGTTCATCAGCCCGACAGCATGATCACGCAAGTCCGCGAAGGATGCGGCGCGGGCATGCACATGATTAACGGCAGATGCGTGACCACATCCGCCCGCCGCCACGTCCGCCGCGAAGTCATCCGACCCGGCCGACGCTGATATCTTCACCATCTCGCGCGCCCGGACGTGGGGGCAATCCTCATTGGAGCAATCGGCTCGCCTAGCTGATTGAGGATGCGCGAAAACACGGGCAATAAATTCCTGCTGGAGCGACCAATACACACTGCCTGCTGCGAGGTTCGCGGTACTGGCGCACGCGGCTAAGCCGGCAACGAAGGAAAGCGGGCGAACCATCTCGATGACGCGGGATGGCTCGCCCTAACTGTGACCAGTCAGGCGGTGGGCGCAGGCGCAATTGACTAGACTAGGAGCAAGACAACAACATGGCATCACGCGATGCGAACGCACGCGAGCATAAAGACTATCATGCGATGGTTACACATGCCGCCTATCTCGCCTCTGTCAATCGCGGCGAGTGCTTTCACGTCTACTTTGATGGCGAAGCACTCTTTGTCCTCCACTCTGCCGAAGAGCCCCCGCCCAACGCAACCATTCTCTGCATCGCCCAGCATCACACTTCCGGCGTCGTGCAAGTGCGATTTAGCGGCGCATGGTCTGAGTTTCGTAACTTCCCTCACGGAGCAAGCTCGCTGCTCGACAGACAAGCCCTGTGCCCGTGCTGCCGGGGAGGGAGGCGAAGCTCGCCGGCTGCACGATCCTCATGGTCCTACCGCTTCTGATCTCGGTATCGCCCCCAAGGATGTGCATCAAGGCCGTATGCTGCGTGAAGCAGAGAAGGCCGAGCCGGGTCTTGTGCGTCGCACGGTCTCGATCATTTTGCAGTCGCCTTCTGCACTAACAGCGAGTAGTCGCCGTTTACTCAGGCTCTACACGCGCTCAGTCACTCAACGGAACACGGGCGTTGCCAAACGAGAGGCTGGTCGCCTGGTGACGATGACCGCGCGCGGCAGGGTATCGAGCGTGTCTCACCAAGCGATAGAGACGGCCCATTTCGGCAATGATACCGGCATGGCGGGCGTCTTCGGCGCTGCAGCGCGCCAGTCCGTTTACTGAGGTCCTTACGGACCGGATCAGCACCTCGATTGCCAAACCGTTCGCGACCCTGACGGTTCCGGCGGCGAAGCGCTGCGGGATGTGCAAGCCCGTTGACGGAGGGAGTGTTCACATGCTGGTGCTGGTTTGTCGCGCGCTGCAGCTGTCTGTACTCGCTAAGCTCAGTGGGTCAGCGCAATCGCGCTAATAAGTTGTTCATTTCGTTCGCCAAGTTTTGTCCTGCCCTTCGGTCCACAATTCCTGCAGCTCCGAATGGCGGAGAACGCGCTCCAGTGCCTGTCTGGCGAGAGGCAAGAGGTGAGGGCTGCTCAGAGACTGCCGATGGACAACAAAATCATTCTGCGCGGTGCCCAGTTTAGACAGATCGCCGTCTCTCGCGGCCGCCACAAACTCGGCGGCAGCAACTACGGCACTAGCTTCGTCAACATCCAAGTATGCATCTTCAGCGCTCTCAGCGGCAGATCTCAATGCCTCCTCCACAGCAGCTGTTCCACCGGGTTTGAAAGCATTTTCCATCCAATCCAACGCCGAGTCGTTTTCGAAACTGCCGTGACCCCATGCGCCCATGGTTTCCCTCCATCGAATGTCGCTCTGGTGGTTTCCCCGCCGCTTCGACGTCGCGACCCCCGGGTGTAGCGCTCGTTCTCGTCCGTTATAGGACCTAATTTTTCCAATTGCACCCTGGCGGCTAAATAGTCCCTGGATGAGAGGGAGCGGGACAAAGTGGCATCACCCCCATCGATTGACCCGCTGTGCACGCCAACCGCATCGTAAGTCCTTTGCCGCTCGGAGCTACAGAATGAAATCGTGCGACGACAGCATGTACAGACCGATCAGTGCGATCTGGAAATCGCTGGTGCCGTTGCCCTCGATATCGCCGTAAATGATCGTGCGGTCGTTGGCCGTGCCGGCCTGGTCAACGGTCTCGTAACGCAACTCGCCCGCACGCAAGCTGAACTCTTCCATACCGACAAAGCGGAAGCTCTGATTGCCACCCTTGAACCAGTTTGCGTCGATGGTCGACAGGTCAATGCGGTCGGCGCCCTGCACGAAATCCGTGATCACGTCACACATGACCGGATTGGCGGTCGACTCGCCGACGGCGTTGAGGACGAACAGATCGTTGCCGGCGCCGCCGGTCAGCGTATCGCGGCCGTCTTGTCCGGTCAGCCTGTCATTGCCGGAGCCGCCGATAAGAGTGTTATTCCAGGCGTCGCCGAAAAGCGTGTCGGCGAAGCCGGAGCCGGTGAGGTTCTCGATGCTGACCAGCGTATCGGTTCCGGCGCCGATCGTGTTCTGGGGACCGGACATCGTAAGGCTGACGGTCACGCCGGCGGCGGCCGCCGCAAAGGATGCGGTGTCGTTGCCGGATCCGCCATTGAGCGTGTCGTTGCCGGAGCTGGAGTAAAGCGTGTCGTTGCCTTCCCATCCTGGGGACACAAACAGGAAGTCGTCTGCGCTTAGACTAGCCTTGGAGACCGACCACAACACGATCGAGCTGGTATTGCTCAGCCTGATGGTGGTGTGGCCGTATTCGTCTTCCGTTGCGGCAGCCATGAGAGCCGCGGAATTTGCCAGGACGCTGGGGTCGATCTCGATCACATCGTGAGCAAGGTAGGATGGCAGCGTTGCCTTCGGCGTGAAGCCAGCAACGAGATCGTCGCCGGAATTAGCCCCGAAGACAAATGTGGTGACGCCGTAGCCGGATCCACTCAGGAAATCATTGCCGGCACCACCGATTAGCCTGTCGTCAGCGCCACTGGCCCAGATCTCGTCATCTCCGGCGCCGCCGTCGAGAACATTGGCCGCGTCATTGCCGGCCAAAGCGTCGTCGAACGCCGAGCCGATGAGGTTTTCGATGTCACCGTAGAGCAGGTCGAGACCATCGCCGCCATCCTGGCGGCCGAAGCCGCTGGTATGGAGATCGATATAGATGCCGGCGGTCGCGATAGCGTATGAGAGGGTATCGATCCCATCGCCGCCGATGATGTCATCATCCCCCGCGCCACCGACCAGAAAGTCGTCGCCGCCACCAGCGTTGATGACGTCGTTACCGTCACCGCCAACCAGGACGTTTACCGAAGTGTCGCCGGTCAGCGTGTCATTGAAGGCCGAGCCCGACACGTTCTCCATTTGAACGAGCACGTCGCCTTCGGCCGCCCCGCCTAAACCGGTCCCCGTTGCGAGGCTCACCGTGACCGCCGCCGCCGAGTTGAGATAAGAGGCAGTATCGACGCCGCCACCACCATTGAGCTGGTCTGCACCGTCGCCGCCAGCGAGCACGTTTGCACTGTTGTCACCGACGAGCGTGTCGTTGAAGGCAGAGCCCGTGAGGTTCTCGATGCTGATGAGCACGTCGCCCTGGGCATCGCTGCCCGAGCCACTGCCGCTCGCAAGGCTCACCGTCACGGCCGCGGCCGCGCTCGCATAGGATGCGGTGTCGCTGCCGGCGCCGCCGTCAAGCCGATCGCCACCGGCAGCGCCGGCCAAGATGTTATCGTTGGCATCGCCGGTCAGCGTGTCGGAGAAGGCCGAGCCGATCACATTTTCGACGTCGCTCAATGTGTCGCCCTGGGCATCGCTGCCTGAAGCCAATCCGGCCGCAAGGCCCACCGCCACTGCCGCGCTCGCATCCGCGTAGGACGCCGTGTCCCCGCCTGCTCCACCCCTGAGCCGATCTGACCCCGATCCGCCGATCAGGAGATCGTCACCTCCGCCGCCATCAAGCGCGTCGTCGCCGGCGCCTGCGTCGAGTTGATCGTCGCCACCGCCTCCCGCTAGGGCATTGGCATTGCCGTCGCCGATCAGCGCGTCGGCGAACGCAGAGCCCGCGAGATTTTCGATGTTTAGCAGGGTGTCGCCGGCCGCGGCGCCGCTTGTGCCGGTTCCGGTCTGGAGGTTCACAATAACTGCCGCCATCGAAGCGGCGTAGGATGCCGTGTCGCTGCCCGCCCCTCCATCGAGCGCGTCGGCGCCGTCCCCGCCCGCGAGCTCGTCGTCGCCATCCAGGCCGCTGAGCGCATCGGCGCCGGCTCCGCCAGACAGCATGTTGGCGCCGCCGTCGCCGCTGAGCACGTCATCGAACGACGAGCCGGTAACATTTTCGATTTCGGTCAGGACATCGCCAGCGGCCTCGCCGCCCGTCCCCGCGCCGGCCACAAGACTGACCGTGACACCGGAGGCGGCGTTTGCATAGGACGCCATGTCGCGCCCGGTTCCCCCGCGCAGATTGTCGTCGCCGGTTCCGCCGTCGAGCAGATCGTCACCGTCGCCCCCATCCAGCGTGTCGTTGCCGGGAGCGGCAAAGAGGAGATCGTTCCCCGCATGTCCGTTGAGCGTGTCGTCAAAGATTGTGCCCCCGTATTGATCGGTAGCCGCGGTACCCTCGAAGGTAACGGCGCTTGCACGCGGGTCGACGATCTGCGCGCGCACCGCGGACTCTGACGGATCGTCGGGCGACGCGCTGCCGTCGTCCCAGGACACGACAAAACGGCCGTCGCCGAGAGCCGCGACGGTCGGCCAGCCCTGCATGCCCGTGACGGTCGTGTTGACGAGGAGTTTGTCGCCGGCCTTGCTGCCGTCGGCGTTGAACACCTGCGCCCAGATGTCCGAGCCGGTACCGATGCCAGCGGGGGTTCCCCCGGCCCAGACCACAACGAACTGGCCGTTTGGAAGCCCCGCCATCGCAGGCGTGTGCTGACCGCCTGTATCGGTCGTGTTGGCGACGAATTCATCACCGCGCCCGGTACCGTCCTCATTGAAGATCTGGACGAAGACCTTGGCCTCCCAGGGCCAAACCGTCTGGTCGTCATGCCACCATGCCACGGCGAAACCGCCGTCCGTCAGCGCAGCGATCGTTGGGTAGTACTGCTGGCCCGCAGTGGTGGTGTTCACGAAGATTTCGTCGCCCGCCTTGCTGCCGTCGGCATTGAACACCTGTCCACGGACGTCATACGATAAATGATCTCCGCCCGTTGCGCTGTAGTCCTGCCAGACGACGACGAAACGGCCGTCGTTGAGGCCGACGACCTCGGCATTCTCCTGCGTGTTGAGCGTTGTGGTGTTGACCAGAAACTCGGTGCCGACGGGAGTGCCGTCGGCATTGAAGATCTGCCCCTTCACGGAAATGGACGTATCGTCGCCCGTCTCGTAGGGGTATACGTAATTGTCCCTCCAGGTCACCACGAAACGACCGTCGGCAAGTGTCGCGATCTTCGGGTCGGTTTGCTCCAGCAGGTATTCCGTGTTGACGATGAACTCGGGACCGGACTTCGTCCCGTTGGGGTTGAAGATCTGCGCCACGATCTCGTCGCGCACATAGTAACTGCCGGTGTCGTGCGTCCACACAACAACGAAGCGTCCGTCGGGCAGCAACGTGACCGCGCCCGGCATTTGCGTGCCGTCCGTCGTGGTGTTGACGATGAACTCATCACCGGACGGACTGCCATCGGCATTGAAGATTTGCGCGCGCACCGCCGAGTAGGACTGGTCGTCACCCGTATTGCTATAGTCGTGCCAGATGACGATGAAGCGGCCGTCGCCAAGCGCTGTGACGCTGCTTCCAACCTGGCTGCGCACCGTCGTGGTGTTCACCAGAAACTCGCCACCCCACTTAACAGTGTCGGCCATCGTCGCGCTCCTCCGCTGGTGATCACACGAGCCGTAGCGTCGCGCGGTTCCAACGCCTGGCGCGTTTCACCACGTCTCGGCTGACAAATTCCATGACTGCGATGGCAGCCTTGCCACGGCTTTGTGGCGCCCGCGACGGGACGCCGCAGAGGACGCTGGTCTGCGCGGCGACTAATCGGATTGCCCGCTCGTCGATAACTTGTCGTGCGCCGAGTTGATCTACGCGACCCATTCTCTCCGCCACCGCATCGTCAGCGCGAAGATGTTTATCGATAGCGCCGGTGTTTGCTTCAAGCATGACGATGCGGATTTCAAGTGGTCGTAGGGACGTGGAGATCTCCGCGCATCGCGATGCGAAGCGCGGTCATGGCGCCTGGCAAGCCGATTTCTACTGACCAAACTTGAAGTTCAGGCCTGCCCGAACAACGTCGGCGTCGAGATCGCCACCCGAAAGAAAGTCGAGGCGGGCCGACATTGTCTCGCTGATTTTGCCTTCAACACCCAGCCCGAAGACAAAGTCGGTCTCTCTGCCCCTGAGCTTGATTTCTGGGCATTCCGGGAGATTGCATCCAGAAATACCGGCTTCCGCAGACCAGCTAGCAATACCAACGCCGGCAGTCGCATAGGCGAGGATGCGAGGGTCGATGAGATAACCGATACGGCCGCGCACGGTCGCCAACCAATCAAGCGAGGCGCTGGCGTGGGCGCAGATTCGTGAACCCATTGACGAGCTGATGCAGCCCGACGCCCCTTCCTCGATGCTGGACGCCGCAAAATCGGCCTCGATGCCATAGACGACACGGCCCGACTGCCAGTTATAGCCCACCTGACCGCCGCCCAGGACGCCGTCTCCATCGCCAAAGCCCACATGCACGCCGGCGTAAAGGCCGTGCCAGATTGAAGGATAATAGTCGCGATCCGCATAGGCCCCGTTGGGGCCTCCGTCAGCGGCCGCCGGGATTGACGCAACCGCCGTGCTCACAAGCACAGCCAACGCAATGACGCCATTGCGCCCAATTTCCATGTCCGCGTGCTCCCTCTTGTGCGTTCAAAAATTCCCCCGCACCGGACAACGAAATCACGCCCACTATAGGATGGTTCGTGTGACAGCTGCGAGAAATACAAAATGTTATCCCCGCAGGTGCACTGCCCACCATCGTGTCGGAGATTGGAGAAAAAAGCCGGCAGACAATCAATGAACTATGCGCGTCCGTGCATATTCACGCACACGAGTGGTTCTGTGGTCGGGCGAACACAGTGCGGCGAGAAAAGCTTGCATCACCAATGGCGGCGAGTTTGCAATGACCACAAATAATCTTCGCCCGGGGGGAGGGCAGGTCATGGGGATGGGGACCAAGTTCTAAACTCCCGATTTCGTTGGACGTGGGAGACCTCGTAAAAGCAGAAATTAACAACCTGCATCACTATCCCAACGATGCGTGGGTGAAGGACTATGTCACGAATGTGCACAACTCCCCGCTCGCGCCTGTATTTCGGATCAAGCCTGTAAGCTTGATCGGCGAATTCCGACAAATGTCGGCCGCCCCTGGGCATCGCTGACTTTGAAGAGGCGTCCCGCCAGTTGAGGCAAGTCGGCTACTATATCTTTGAAGCGGACGGTTAACCTTGACCGGATCAGCCCTGCTTCCAATTTCAGCGATTTCCTCGGCGGGCAGCTTTGCAGGATCCATCAATATCGTCGCATTCTTCCATTCGTCTCCAACCTCTTCGTTACGAAAACTTAAGCCTTGTCTTCACTAAAAGAAGCGAGCGAAAAGAACCATTTGTTGTCAGAGGAGCTGCTCCCCGAGTGGACCGCCCGGCTGGCAAAGTCAGGGCAACGATTCGCTCGATAATTCGGTCGACCAACCAGAGCAGCCACAGCCCGGCCTTCTACCCCGGTGGTCAGGGCACAGCTGCATCCTTGGACCGCGTTTGGCTTCTCCACCAGCACCAAGCGCGGTCCGCTCTTTTCGTTGCGGTCAACGCTCCCTCCGCGCCGCGCGCTTAAGGACCAAGCGCGCCGGCATAGCCGCGAGCTCTCCTTGCCCAGCTCATTGAGGCCTCCGGGAAGCGGGAGTGCGCGCGCGAAAAACCCGCTTGCGGCGAGTAAAGGCGCTGCACGGCGGATGGGGGTAGTCCGATCATGCCGGCCACCGGCGCCGTGCTGCACTCCGCGATCGGTTTGAATTTCACGGCATCGAAGCCATACCGGTTCTTGCTACCCACCTTCGGCTTCGGTCGCGCGGTTGTCATGACACCTGGTAGTCCGCGCGCCTTGTCTCGGAGGATGTGCGGATCGTGGGGGGAACTGCCAGCTAAGAGCGGCTACCGACACAGGCCTTTCAACCTGCAATTGGCACAATGGTGAGGCCACCCCGGACCTTGCGCTTAGCTTTGCAGCGCCGATGGCGCACGAACCTTGCAATGTTGACCGATGCCGAGACGATGCCGAGGCCGTAGCAAACGATCTGGCTGGTAATGAGAAAGGTATTCATGGTCGACCCCCTCCGCAACGGCGCATCCTAGTTGGGCTTAGCTCGGGGCGGTGTCCGCGCGCCCCGACCGGTGGTGAGCCTCGCTTGCGACCTATCGTCGGCAGCAAGCCCGGCTCTGCAGTGAAGACGCGCGGGAGGACGGCAAATCCGACCGTCAAACCATATTTTTTTGCCTGCGAGCGATTCTGCGCCGGCGGCTGGTCGATCAGCGCGACGGAACCCTCCCCCACCAGGGCCCTGGCCCGGAGGACCCCGCAGGCACCGGGGCACGCGGCACGGTCGCGCTCGCTTGCGGCGTGAGCCGCGCGCTGACACGGCATGAGGCTGGGGCGGCGCCAGGAAAAAGGGACGCCTGGCGACAACAGGCGTCCCTGCACCCTTGCGAAAACGACCAGTCAACATGCTTGCCGATCACGGGGGTGGACCGGCATGTTGGAAGCGACACCAATGCCCACAACCAGTGCTGCCAACCTCCCAGGCATATCGTTTTTCTTAGGGCGAGCATCAGACCTCTGGCCCAATCCTATTGCTAGGCCCTCGGCGGACGGCCTCCGTTGCGGCCATGCAAGGAAACGCGGCGGGGGGAAATGGCACCGACGCGGCCAGCGACTGCTGCGCCTCCGGCGACAGGCCGGCAAACATCGGTGTCAGAAACAGGCCGGGCATGATGGTAACGACGCGGATACCATCGCGAGAAAGATCACGCGCCCCCGGTTTCAGACCCGGAGCGGGTCGCCGGGCGTGGCCGCTCGGAACGAAGATTGATGCGGCTGCAATCGCCGGTTGTTCGTGTTTGGCCACCCCAGGATGTCCCTTAGCTTCCGCCTTTCCGACAACCTTCTGTTGCCGCGGATGCCAAAATCATCGGCGCGGCAAGTGCATCCATGATTTTCCACGCGGCGTCGATTTTTTTTCCGCCCCGCGCCGGAATATTTTCCTCCGTTCTCGGGTCCAAGCTCTAGTGTCGGTCTTTGACGAACCCGAGGGGGCACGGTTTGATTTCGAACGGCGATCAGTTCGCAATCGCTTGGGTTCGGCGCGAGTCCTCTGGCTCGTGCCCCGAGCCTGGATCGGTGACCGTTGATTAGCCGCAGGCGATTGGTGCGCTGAGAGCGCCGCAACCGGCTCCACCCCGAAAGAGGCAACCGCCCGTGCTGAACGTTAAAATGTGCGGAATAAGCGTCGCCTTCGGCACCGCCTCATTCTTTATGACCGACAACAATCGGACGGTGCGCGTGGACGTCTGTCAACGATTGCTGGCAAGCCTTGAAGAGCCTGCGCCAACCAGCAAGGCCCAATATGCCAGCCGCTTGCTGCGCTATCGATCGCGCTTCGCGCAGATCGCATCGGCCAAGTACGACGAGGGACGCTTTGACTTCGAGGTCAACGTCCTGGTCGTGCGCATTACGGCCGACGATCTGAGCTAGCCGTGCTTGATTGATTCCCGTCGTTCACCCGCTGGGAACGCCAATTAGGCAGCGACAGCAAACCGTTCGATCGTGGCAGCGGGAGGGTGCGAACCGGTTACGCTCGAACGCTTCCGGCCTGACGCGCCCGCAGGTCGCGAGCCGTTAAATCCCTGCTTCGACGGGCAACCCCGCCGCCTTCCATTCCGGCAGGCCGTCTTCCAACCGACGCGCCGTGAAGCCAAGCTCGCGCAGCATGGCGACGGCCTCGAAGGACATCACGCAGTAGGGGCCCCGGCAATAGGCGACGATCTCAGTCTTGCGATCGAGTTTTGCAAGCTGGCGCCGCAATTGGCTCAAGGGCACGTTGCGCGCACCGCAGATGTGCCCGAGCGCAAATTCGTCTGCCGGACGCACGTCCAGCACAACAATACTCTTGCTCTTGATTCGACGCAGCAGCTCGGTGCGCGAGATCGGCTCCAATCGATCGCGTTCTTGGAAGTAGCTACGTAAAATCCGATCAACCTCGCTGACGTTGCGCTCCGCTAGCTTACGCAGGGCGGCCAGTACGCCCAGCACGCAAGCATCGGCAAGTCTGTAATAGACGAACTTTGCCTGCCGCCGCGGGACGACCAGACCCGCGCGACGCAGGTGCTGAAGGTGCTGTGAGACGTTGGCAACCGATAGGCCTGCGCACTCCGCCAGGCGCTCGACCGTGCGCTCGCCCTGGGCAATGAGTTCTAGCAACTCCAGCCGATGCTCGTGCCCAATGGCTTTGGCGACGGCGGCAAAGGCAACGTACAGTTCCCGCTTCGGATTACTTGACATGCCGGCTTTCTCGTCATTCAATCATTCACTTGATTGACTCACTGAGCCCATTTGCTGCGCGAGGAGGTCGAAATGCGTGATCCCATTACTGTCAATTCTGCTGCTCTTCGTGAAGAGGTCAAAAAGAAATATCGCGAGGTGGCCATCAAGCCCAGCGACAAGTACCACTTTCACACCGGGCGGCCCTTGGCCGCCCGCCTGGGCTACGACGCCAAGGTCGTGGACCCCATGCCGGAGCAGGCGGTCGAGTCCTTTGCGGGTGTCGCCAACCCGTTCTCGCTGCGTGCCCTGAAGCCGGGCGACCGCGTGGTCGACCTTGGGTCGGGTGCCGGCTTCGACTGTTTCGTTGCCGCGAGCAAGGTCGGTGCGACTGGACGCGTCATCGGCGTTGACATGACGCGAGAAATGCTGGCCAAGGCCCGTAGCACGGCGGAGATGATGCATCTCGGCAATGTCGAATTCCGGGAAGGCAGCCTCGAAGCGTTGCCGCTCGAGGATGCATGGGCCGATGTCGTCATCTCCAACGGCGTCATTAACCTGTGCGCCGACAAGCGGCAGGTGTTCGGCGAAATTGGCCGCGTGTTGCCGCCCGGCGGCTACTTGCAGTTCGCCGACATCGCCAATGGCAAGCCGGTTCCCGCGTCGACGGTCGCCAACATCGAGCTTTGGACGGCCTGAATTGCCGGTGGTCTGCCGTGTGCAGCCTGGCAAAAGATGCTCGAGGACAGTGGCTTTGTGGACGTTCGTATCGGCCCGCCGATTGACACGTTCTGCGGCGCAAAAGGAGAGCCGAACGCGCGCAGGTTCGAGGTCTTTGGCTATGCCTTTATCGCGCGCAAGCCTGGCTAAGACGGCATCAGCGGGCGGAGTATTTCCAGCGACCTCGATGCCCGATCGCGCCTGGTGGGCAGCCTTGTGGCCGCACCCGGAAGAGATGCTGCGCTCGATTGGCATCAAAGCGGGCGTGACGGTGCTCGACCTCTGCTGCGGCGACGGCTATTTCACGGCGCCGCTTGCCAAGCTCGTTGAGGGCAAGCTGATCGCGCTCGACATCGATTGCGACATGCTCGAGCAGGCCAAACGCGAAGTCGCCGAGGCCGGCGCGGCAGTTCAGCGTTGGATATGCGCCGATGCCATGGCGCTCGCAACCCATGTCGCAGAGCCGGTCGACTTCGTACTCATTGCCAACACGTTTCATGGTGTACCGGACCAGGCGGGGCTGGCCCGGGCGGTAAAGGCTGCGCTTTGCCCGCAAGGCTCGTTCGCCGTCATCAACTGGTATCCCGCAGACCCGGAAAAAACGGCGGTGCTCGGCAAACCGCGCGGCCCCAAAATAAAACTGCGCCTGTCCCCGGCGGCCGTTGCCGCCGTGGTAGAGGCGGCGGGCTTCCAATTGGCCGAAGTGGTCGAGCTGCCGCCCTACCACTACGGCGCCGTCTTCACGGCGCTGCCCTAGACTAGCCAAGGCTTGGCTCACTCTCGATGACAGTGATGATTGCAAAAGGTTTTTGCCATGAACCCGACCCTTGGCGGCTTTCCCTTATCGATGGGAAAATATTCAGGGGCCTGACAACCCTCGCGTGCCGCGGTGCCGTCATGTCGCGGGGAGGAGGAGCTCGCCGACCCGGCGCACATCCTGGAGCTCCTCCAGCCGATCCAGCACCTCAATGAGGCGGTCGGCGTTCTCCGCCGGCAGGGGATTGAGAGCGGAGGCGAAGTTGCGGCGGAACTTGTGCACTTGCGCCTCGCAACTCATCGGCCTCGCCGGATTGCCGTAGACGGTATCGATGGTGCGCGAAAGCTCACGACCGTCCTTGAGGCGGATCCGCACGGTGATCGGCGTCAGCGCGTTTGGGTTGGGATTGCCGTCCACCACCACCTTGATCCGCCGGCTGAGTGCCAACCTCGCCGGGTCGCGGCGACGCTCGTCGCTGAAGTCGTCGATGCCAAGCTCACCCTGTAGCAAGGCACAGGCACAGACATAGGCCCCACACAGGCGGGCATAGTTCGCGGCCATGTCGTCGGTTACCGGCCGACCAACAAGATGATGCGTGAGCGGGGGAACAGCTGCCTCGGCGCTCTCCACCTCGGCGGCCGTAAACCCGTGCTCGGCCTTGAGCTGCATAGTACCATCGAGCATGCCATGGGTCGCGCGTCCACTCGGGAACGGCTTGTGCGCCACCTCGGTAATGCGCCAGACCTTGCCGATATCGCCCAACACCCGGCTCAGGTCCCCGGCGGCCTCGATCATGCCGAAGTAGCCAAACGGTCCTTCCAAGACGTTCTCGATGCTGGGGATGCCGCGGCGCGCCAGATCGGCCGCGATCACCGCATTGCGTGCGTTGAAGCCAATCTGCAGGCCGAGCAGCATGGACCCCTCGGTATGCGGCTGCATGGTGCCGCACAGCTGGCCATAGACATGGCCGAACAGGGCGGTCTGGCGCTCGGCATCGAAACCGAGCACGCTGCCAAGCCCGGCAGCGGCAGCAAAAATGCCGGCCGTGGCGGGCCGGAAAAAGCGCAGACCCGTGGTGGTCGCAACGCCGAGGTGACACGCGGTATCGACCCCTAGCACGACCGCGGTGAGGAGGTCGCTGCCGCTGACCCCGCCGTTTTGGTCCGCATGAGCCATAACGGCGGCCAAGCACACGGTCACTGGATGAATGATGGCAGCCTCGTGCACGCAATCGAACTCTGAATTGTGGATCTGATAGCCGTTGATCATGGCCGCGCCGGGCGCCGACAGGGTGCGGCGATGGCCCCAGCAGCGCGCTGGCCCGTCCCCCATCATTGCGGCCGCCAACTCGATCAGCCTCGCCACACGAGGTCCGTTGCTCCCGGCGAGCCCGACACCGATCGTATCGAGTATGAAAATGCGCGCCGCCCGCACGGCCGCCGCGGGCAAATCCTCAAACCGCGTCCGGCTCACGTGCTCGGCGAAGAAGCGGATTGCGTCGGGCATCGGTAGGGTCCTCCTCACGGTCCTCGATGGGGCTTCGTTTCGCCCGCAACCTGGGCGCTCAACCCCTCGCCTGGCGATCCACACATTCGCATGGCGAGGCTTTTCATCCAGGACTTTCGCAAAAAAGCGCGAGACCCGGCGCCGACCCGCGGCGGCTGCACGCCGCAGGGCCATCGCGCGCGACGGCGCGCCTCGGCTCCCTTTTTCGAACGGGTGCAGCGGACAACCGCGGCTGGCGGGCAAATAGCGCCGCAACTGGCCGTGCGCCTCGGCGTCAGCTCGATATCTGGGCGCCGCCTGCCTATGCTTGGAGGAGGAGTGCCCCATGACCCAGAACATCTACGACGACCCAAACTTCTTTCGGGCATACGCTCAACTGCCACGGTCAATTCAGGGATTGGACGCTGCACCGGAGTTCCCGGCGCTGCGCGCTCTGCTGCCCGACCTAAACGGTCTTGACGTGCTGGATCTCGGCTGCGGCTACGGATGGTTTTGCCGCTGGGCCCGCACCCAGGGCGCCCGTCGGGTGGCCGGTGTCGACGTTTCCGAGTTGATGCTGGCCCGTGCCCGCTCGATGCCAACCGACCCAGCGATTAGCTATGCCCGCGAGGACCTGGAGACGATCAAGCTGAAGCGGAAGGCCTATGGGCTCGTCTATAGCTCGCTTGCCTTCCACTACTTGCACAACCTCGAAGGTCTGCTGGGGGAGGTGCGATCGGCGCTGACGCCGGGCGGACGCTTGGTCTTCTCCGTCGAACACCCAATCGTAACGGCACCCCTCCAGCCCGGCTGGAGCGATGCTGGTTCGGGTCGCAAGTCTTGGCCGGTGAACGGCTATCTGCATGAGGGAGAGCGCTCGACGGACTGGTTGGCAAAGGGCGTCATCAAACAGCATCGGACCATTGCCACCTATGTCGGCCTCCTCCTGCGCCAAGGCTTTCGCTTGGCGCACCTGGAGGAGTGGGGGCCTACGCCGCAACAAATTGCCGCCCAACCCACGCTTGCCGTTGAACGCGAGCGCCCGCCCTTTCTTCTCATCGCCGTGGAGTAATGGGGCTTGGACTTGCACTTGGATTTGGGCTTGGACTCGGGACCGGGCCAAGGACAAGACCGGCGACAGGGCTTAAGGACAAACGTTCGCGGGCAGCCGAGCCACCGGTGCAAGGCCCTTGCGTTCGCGCCTGCGCCGCGGGTTCAGATCGCAAACCCTACCCCATGTAATGTTTGAACAGCTCCTCGTGATCATGCACGTCGGCGGCGGCGGTCGAATGCACGATCGCGCCGTTCTTCAGCACGTGCACGTGGTTGGCAATCTCGATGGCCATCGTCTTCTGCTCCACCAGCAGAACCGAGATCCCGCTCTTGGCGAGGCCCGCCAGCGCAGCCAAAATGCGCCGAACCATCTGGGGAGCCAAACCCAGCGATGGCTCGTCCAACATGATGAGCTTCGGAGCCATCATCAAACCGCGCGAGACCGCCAGCATCTGTTGCTCACCGCCCGACAGCGATCCACCGGCTAGGCCGCGCCGGGTCTTGAGCACGGGGAAGCGCGCGTACTCCTGCTCGAGGCGCCGTGCAATCACGTCCTTGCTGATGCCCGGCAGATGCGAAGCTCCTATCATCAAGTTTTCCTCAACCGACAGGGTCGGAATGATTTGCCGGCCTTGCGGAACGTGCACCAGGCCCAGCCGGGCCAGCTCGTGCGCCGGCCGGCCGGCAATAGGGTCGGAACCAAACCGCATCGTTCCGCTCCAGAGCGGGACGACGCCGGAGATCACGCGCAGCAGCGTGGTCTTACCGGCCCCGTTGGCGCCGAGCACCAGCACCAGCTTGCCCGGCTCGACGGATAAGTCCACATCGCGCAGAATCTGGACGCGACCGATGCCCGCGCTGACCTTTTCGAGCGCGATCACGACGCGGCCTCCACGGCTGCGGAGGACGCCGGCTCAAGCGGCGCCCCGAGGTAGGCCTCCATGACGCGCGGGTCCTTCTGCACCTCGCTCGGGTGACCCTGCGCGATCCGCTCACCATGGTCGAGCACGGTCACGCGATCGGCAAGTTGCATGACGAAGTCCATGTTGTGCTCGACCAGGAGGATCGACGTGCCGGCATCCCGGATGCGCCGGATGACGCCCGAGATTTCCTGCGCTTCCCGATCGTTGAGGCCCGCGACGGGCTCGTCGAGAAGCATGACGATGGGCTCTTCGGCGATGGCCCGCGCCAGCTCCGCCAGCTTGCGGTGCCCATAGGGCAGGTCCTCAGGAAAGGCGGCGGCCAGATGCGCCATGCCGAACTGCTGGAGAACGTCGAGGGCGCGGGCGCGCTCGTCGACCTCGAAGGCATCGGAAAGGAGCCAGGAGCGGAAGTCGGCAACAACGGATCGCCTGGGGCGGAGGCCGAGCTGGAGGTTCTCCATCACGGTGAGGCTGTTGACGAGCTGCAGGTTCTGGAAGGTGCGTGCGAGCCCCATGCGGGCTCTGGCATGCGCGGGCAAGTCGGATACGTCCTTGCCGGCAAGTCGAATGCGGCCGGAATCGGCGCGGTAAAGGCCGCTGACACAGTTGATGAGCGTTGATTTGCCGGCACCGTTCGGGCCAATCAGCGCATGCACCGTGCCGCGCTCGACGGCAAGGGAAACGTTGCTTACCGCCACAACGCCACCGTAGGATTTCGACAAGTTCTCGATGACGAGTGTGGGACCGGTCGCGGCGGGCGCAGCGGCAGGGGTGAAGGCGCGATGCGACGCGGCTTGAAAAACCGCAGCCGCGCCAGCGCGCGCGGGGCCGCGAACCAGCGCTGCCACCTTGTACACCAGCCCGATTGCGCCTTGCGGGAAAAGCAAGAGGACGCTCAGCAGGATCAAACCGTTGACCAAGAAAGACACGTCGTAGAGCGAGGCAATCAACTCAGCGATCATCAGCGTGATCAGCGTACCGATCAGAGGTCCGTAGGAGGTGCCGAGCCCACCAATGACGGTCGCAATGAGCATGGTCAGGGTCAGGCTGAGCGTAAAGGCGTCGCTGTTGATGTAGGCGTTCTGGTGCGTGAAAAAGGCACCCGCGGTGCCCGCCGCCAGCGAGCTCACCGCAAAGGTGGTCGTGCGCCAGATGGGCACATTGATGCCCGTGGTGCGCGCGGCGCTCTCGTTCTCCTTGAGCGCCAGCAGCTTGCGGCGAATGCGTGAGCTCATCACATAGTCGCTGGCAATCTGCACGGCGAGGTAGACGCTGCCCACCACCCATAAGAAGTAGGTCTTGCCCATTTTCGAGGAACCGAAATCGAGCGCCGGAACGCCGTAGACCCCCATGGTGCCGCCGGTGAGATCGATCCAGCGCTGTGCCGCGATCTCGGTCATGAAGCCGAAGGCCAATGTGGCCATGGCGAGGTAGAGGCCCCGCGTGCGCAGCGCCACCAGCCCGACTAGGCAGCCGGCCAAGCCCGCCAGCAGAATTCCCGCGAGCATGCCTGCGGCGATCGGCCAGCCGAGTTTGGCCGTCAGCAAGGCAGAACCATAGGCGCCGATGGCATAAAAGCCGGCCTGGCCGAGGGACATTTGTCCCGACAAGCCGAGCAGCATATTGAGGCCGATGACGGCGATCGTGGTGTAAAACAGCGTTTGTGCGATATGAATGTGGAAGGCGTTGCCCAGCAAAAGAGGGAAGGCGAAGATCGCCGCTGCCATCGCCAGGTAGGCACCGTTCCGCGGCCACGGACTTGCCTGCTTGTCAGCGGACATCGGTTTTGGCCTCGCCGAACAGGCCGCTCGGCTTGATGACGAGCAGGGCCATGACGAGCAGCAGGGGATAAAGGTCGCCGAACGCCGAGTTGATGTAGTTGGAGAAGCTTTCCACCACGCCGAAGACGATGGCGCCAACCAGGACGCCCAACGGATTGGCAAAACCGCCGAACGATGCAACCGCGAAGGCCTTCACGGTGAATACCAGTCCCATGTGCGGTTGCACCGTCACGATCGGCCCCACCAGCACGCCGGAGATCGCGGCGAGCACGGACGCCATGACAAAGACAATGACGACCGTGCGGCGAACGTCGATCCCCAGAAGCGACGCCGTCTCGGGGTTGAAGGCGACGGCGTAAATCGCCCTCCCCTGCCTGGTGCGGTAGAGGAAGGCGTAGAAGCTCAAGATGACGGCGAGCGCCACCACGATGACCAGCAGCTCCTCGACGAACACGCCGACCCCCAGGAACTGCACGACATTCTGGCGATTGCCGGAGAAGAGGGGCGGGGAATACTGTGACGACTTTCCCCACACCAAGGTGACGACGTTCTGGACGATGAGCGCGACACCCATGGTGGTGAGCACCCAGGAGTACTGACCGCCCCCAAGAGAGCGAAGGCGGTCGAGCGGTCGGATGGCAAACCGTTCCAGCGCCCAGCCCATGCTCGCCAGCACGACAATGACGGCCGCGACCACGAGCGGAACGGGTACACCCGCGAGCAGCAAGGCCATGCTGAGGTAGGCGGCAAACATCAGGAACTCGCCCTGGCCGAAGTTCATGCGCGTGGTCGCCAGGTGGGCGATGAACAGACCGGTGGCCGTGAGCGCGTAAATCGCGCCCATGGCCAGACCGCTCAGCAAAAGCTGAACGACATTTGCGCTAGACATCGAACCGTCGCCTCTAGGGGCCTGGGTGCTGGGATGCCCGATTATCAGTAATTCAGCCGCACGACCTGGCCATTCTTCCAGACCCCGAGAAACACGTGCTCCTTGTCGAGGCATTCGTGGTCCTTGGGGCCGAACGGCTTGGGCGGCGTCGCCGAGATGGCCTTGATGCCGTCGACGGCTTCGAGCGCGTCCCGGACGCCGTTGGGATCGATGGTCTTGGCGGTGTCGATCGCCTTCAGGACCACTTGGGTGGCGTCGTAGCCGAGCGCGGCGATGACCGGCCAGCGGAAGTCCTTGCCGTACTCCTTCTCCATTTTGGCAACGAAGGCTTTCGATGCGTCGAGCGACATGTCGAGGGCTTGGCCCATGACGGTGCCCTCGATCTCCTGCTGCCCGACGATCTGCAGGACCTTCTGCGAGGACAGCCCCCAGTTGCCGGCGACCGTCGGCTTGTAGCCGAGTTTCGACATCGGCCGGTAGATCAGCTCGAAGGACTCGTGGAAATTCAAGACCAGCTCCGCCCCGGCCTCCTTCATCTTCAAGAGTTGCGGCGTCAGATCGCTGACGTTGGGAGCCGCCAACTCGACGGCCACAAGCTGCGCATTGCGGGCCTTGAGGCCTTCCTGGATCTCCTTGGCCGCGAAAACGGCATACCCCGTCGTCGAGTGCACCAGGCCGATCTTCTTGAAGCTCTTGACGCCCCAATCAAGCATGTTCTCGATCTGGAATTTCTCCACCATCGAGCAGCGGAAGATGTAGCTGGGGCTCTCGTTGATGAATTGGGCGGTGATGTTGGTGGCAATCGACGGGCCGGCCACGAGAGGCACGCCGGCCTTTTGCATGATCGGCGCGAACGCCAGCACGTTACCGCTCGAGACGGTGCCGATGATCACGGGCACCTTGTCGTTCTGCATCAGGCGCTGGACCAAGGACACGGCTTTCTGCGGATTGGCCTCGTCGTCGTACACAACGAGCTCGATCTTGTGCTTGCCCCCCGCGGCCTCGTAGTCCTTGACCGCGGATTTGATGCCCTGCAGGTAGGACTCGCCGAAGTCCGTGATTGCGGGCGGGCCGCTCAGTCCTTGCACGACGCCAAGCTTGACCGTGTCGGCGCTAACTTGCGTTGGTGCGACGGCGAACGCGGCCAGCACGGCGGCCCAGCATAGTCTGCGTGTCATTCGTTTCCTCCTATGATGTCCGGTTGTGTTTGTTGTCGGTATCGCGCCCGCCTCACGCGGCGCGAAAAATCGCAACCCCGTCTTTGCTGCGCGACCAATCTCACGCGTGCGCCGAGGCCCTTGACGTCATCAGGTGCCTCCAGTCGGCCGGTCACCTTAACCCCAGCATCGAGTTCGATGACGGCCACCGCGTAGGAACCCTCGGCCCGGAACGCGGCCGGTGGGCGGCGGATGACGGTCCAAGTCAGGAGCGTGCCCTCGCCTGCCACAGCATGACGCTGCAGCGCCGCCTCGTGGCAACGGGGGCAGATCTCACGCGGGCCGGCGTCGAGCGCACCGCAGGCGCCACAGCGTAAAACCTCGACCATGCCGGGCTTGACGTCCATCACGCATCCGATCGCTTCAGGATGCTCACGGTACAGGCGATGCCTGCCCCGCCAAGATTGTGCGTCATGCCGATGCGGGCATCCTTGACCTGGTTGGCGTGCATCCCGCGCAGCTGCAGGACGGCTTCGTAGAGTTGGCCGACGCCGGTGGCCCCGACCGGATGGCCCTTTGCCAGCAGCCCGCCGGAGGGATTGATCGGAATGTCGCCGCCAACCCGCGTGCGCCCCTCCGCGGCCCATTTGGCCCCCATGCCGCGGGGAACCAGGCCGAGGTCCTCGCTGTCGATGATCTCGGCCATGGAAAAGCAGTCGTGCAGCTCGACGAGGTCGATGTCCTTGGGCGTCAAGCCGGCGGCCTGGTAGGCGCGTTCGGCCGCTTTGACCGTGGCATCGAAGGAGACGATGTCCTGATGGCCACCGATCCTGGGCGAGCCGCGGGTTTGCACGCAGGCGCGGACGTCGATGGGCAAATCCGGCGCGTCCATGGCACGATCCTTGGCAACCACGATGACGGCCGCGGCCCCATCACTTACCGGACAGCAGTCATAAAGTTGGATAGGATCGGCGATCGGCTGCGACTGCCGGATAATCTCCGGGCTGAGGTCGGCGCCAAGCTGGGCCAGGGGGTTCTTCAGCCCGTTAGCCTTGTTCTTGATCACCACCGCGGAGACCTCGTCTCGGGTGGTTCCGTATTTGGCCGCGTGAATGCGCCAGGCAAGGCCAAACAGGCCGGGAAAGGTGAGCCCGGACGGGCCGTCGGAGCGATTGTCCATGGCGCAGTTGAGCGCCTGCGTCACCTGGCCACCCGAGGCGTGCGTCATCTTCTCGACGCCCACCACCAAAGCCGCATCGCACAGGCCAGCGGCCACCGACAGCACGGCGTGGCGGAAGGCGATGCCCCCGGAGGCGCAGGCGCCCTCCACCTTGGTGCAGGGTATGTTCTCGAGCCCGAGCTCGTCGGCGACGATGCCTGCCAGGACCTCCTGCCCGCTGAGCGGGCCGGCGATAAAATTGCCGAGATAGACGGCGCCGATCTCTTTGCGCGCCACGCCGGCATTCCTCAGGGCAGCGTTGGCCGCCTCGACGGCGAGGCTTTCCAGACCGCGACCGTCGTGCTTTGCAAAGGACGTCGAGCCTACCCCGGTGATTGCCACCTCACGCATTGTCGCTCTCCTTCAGGAGCTGTCGCAGATCCGTTTTGAGGATCTTGCCGTAGCTGTTCTTGGGCAGGCTCTCGACGAACCGGTAATGGCGCGGCCGCTTGTAGCGCGCGATGTTGTCGAGGCATACGGCATCGAGATCCTGAGGCGTGATGTGCGCTTGCGGGCGCCCCACCACGAACGCCACCACCTCCTCGCCCCATTCCGAGTGCTCGCGGCCGACCACGGCACATTCGAGCACCATCGGGTGGGTAAGCAGGACCTCCTCGAGCTCCCGCGGGTAAATGTTGGAGCCGCCGGAGATGATCATGTCCTTGGAGCGATCCTTCAGCGTGAGGAAACCTTCGCTATCGGTGAACCCCATATCCCCGGTCCAAAGCCAACCGTCGCGCAGCGCCTTGGCGTTAGCCTCAGGGTTATTCCAGTAGCCGCTCATGACGCAGTCGGACCGGGTAATCACCTCGCCGATTTCGCCCGCCGGCAACTCGCGACCGTCGGCATCGACGACCAGCATGTCGACGCCAGTGCGCGGCACGCCACAAGAGGCGAGAATTTGCTCGCGGCGCGGATGCTCGCGCTGACCGAGCAGCCGCTTGGAGACATAGCTGATGGTCATGGGTGATTCACCCTGGCCGTAGATTTGCGTGAGCTTCGGCCCAAAGATCTCGAGCGCCTTCTTCAAGTCGCTCACGTACATCGGCGCGCCGCCAAAGTAGAGGGTCTTGAGCCCGCTGGTATCGGACGACCCGGCCCGTTGATGGTTGATCAGCCGCGACACCATGGTAGGGGCGCCGAACATCGTGACGTTTTGCTGCTTTGCCAAGACATCGTAGATCCGATCCGGCTCGAATGAGCCGGACATAATAATGTGATGCGCACCCTTGGCGATGTGGGGGAGCGCATACAGACCCGAACCATGCGACAACGGCGCGGCGTGCAGCTTCACATCGCGATCATCGAGATGGTCGATGTCGGCGTAGTAACAGTGCGACATGAATTGCAGATTGCGGAAGGACAGCACGGCGCCCTTGGGGCGGCCGGTCGTGCCGCTGGTGTAGAAAAGCCAAGCCTCGTCGTCGGCGGTTGAGAAGGTTTCGGCGATCGGCTCGGACCCGAGCAGGCCCGTGTAATCCTTCGTCTGCGTGCAAAGGATACCGGGGTGTCCTGGCTCGAAGACGTCGAGCGATGACAGGCGGTCTGCTACATCAGGCGTGCAAAAACAGGCCGCGCAGCCGGCATTGGCGATAATGAAGGCAATCTCTTTTTCATGCAGCCTTACGTTCATGGGCACGGCCACCATGCCGGCCCGCCAGATGCCGTAGAGAACCTGCAAGTACTCCGCGCAGTTCTCCATGGCTATGCCGATGCGGCTGC
Source organism: uncultured Alphaproteobacteria bacterium (assembly GCA_963775835.1). Taxonomy (GTDB): domain Bacteria; phylum Pseudomonadota; class Alphaproteobacteria; order Rhizobiales; family Hyphomicrobiaceae; genus AWTP1-13. The sequence continues at coordinate 138,221 of CAVZKV010000027.1, forward strand.
CGCGGGCTAGCCCGAGACGTCCGCGCAGCCCGCCGGCAATGCCGCTGACCCTCTCCTCCAGCTGGGCATAGCTGATCGTTCCGGCATCGGAGGTGATTGCGGGCTTGTGTGGCAGACGGTTGGCCACCCGCCGCACGTCTTGGGAGAGGTTCACGGCCGACCTCGACTACGCTTCAGGCCAGGGCATTGCATAACCAGGGATACGCGATGCGGAGCCCGGACGGAAGCCCAATAGCAAGCCGACGGGCGCGCACCCGTCACGGCCGCCGCAGCTCGGCCTCGAGCTTCTCGAGTTCCGCAGCATTGATTCCATAGCTGTGCTTGTCGTCGGGAAATTGCCCGGCGACCACCTCCCTGCAGTAACTCTTGAATGCGCTGCTGATCTGCGTTGCAAGATCGACATAGCGCTTGGCGAAGCGCGGCGTGAACTGCTCGAACAGGCCCAGCATGTCCGCCGATACCATGCCCTGGCCATCGCAATGCACTCCCGCCCCATAGCTGATCGTTGGCACGCGAAGGCGTGCGGTGATAATCCTGGCGACCTCGCGCGGGACGCATTCGAGGATCACGGCGAACGCCCCTGCCTGCTCGAGCGCCAATGCGTCCTCCAGGAGCCGCCTGCCGGCGACCGCATCGCCGCCCTGGACCTTGAGCCCACCCAGCTGCGCCGCATTCTGCGGCGTGAGCCCGATATGACCTATCACCGGCACCCCCGCGTCGTGCACTGCCCGCAGGGTCGGCACGATCGCGCGCCCGCCTTCGAGCTTCACCGCATCCGCACCGGCTTCCTGCAAGAACCGGCCGGCGTTGCGCACGGCTTCCTGTGCCGAAACCTGATAGGACATGAAGGGCATGTCGGCGACAACCATCGCCCGCTTGGCGCCGCGGGCGACCGCGCGCGTGTGATGCAGCATCTCCTCAAGCGAGACCGCGACGGTGCTCGGATAGCCGAGCGCCGTCATGGCCAGCGAGTCGCCGACCAAAATCGTATCGAGACCAGCGCGATCGGCCAGCATGGCAAGCGCATAGTCATAGATACTCAGCATCGTGATCTTGCGCCGTTCCTCCTTCAGCTTTTGCAGATCGATGGGCAAGACCTTTTGCACTGGATCCACGCTGCACTCCACTCTTGTTCGCTTGCCATCACCACTCGGGAGAAGTGACGAATACTAGCGCCCGGCCGCGAATGGGCAAGCCGACAAGGCGCGCGGCACCGGGACCCGCATTCTTGTCGAGCGCGGGCACCGCTCGTCTCCTTAGCTTCGCTCAACAACGCGGCACGGACCCTGGTTGGCTCGTTAGCGCAAGGTGCGCGCCAGGCCTGGCAAGCATCGCCCGCAACCTCGCCGACCGCCCGCGACTTTCACGGCACCGCGATGAGAACCACGCCGGCGGTAATCATGAGCACGCCCAGCCAATGGTGAAGGGCAAGATGCTCGCTCAAGAAGAGCACCCCGAAAACGGCAACCAGAACGACGCTCAGCTTGTCGACCGGGGCCACGCGCGCGGCATCCCCCAGTTGAAGCGCACGAAAATAGCAGACCCAGGACGCCCCCGTCGCCATTCCCGACCCAGGAACCCATAGGTTCGACCGGAAATGCTTGCGAGCGGTTGCAAACGCCCGCGCAAAACCAGGATGCCGCCCAAGACCACAAGGATGACGACGGTTCGAATGCATGTGGCAAGATCGGGGTCAATGCTTGCGACACCCACCTTGGCGAAGATCGCGGTCAGCGCGGCGAAGACGGCGGACAAGAGGGCCCAGACCATCCAGGCTGGGAGGCCGATATCGGGCATGGCCTGCGCTCCTTTAAGCGGGTGTCCTCATGATCTACACGGGTGACCCTGGCACCCAGGCGAGAGGATAGGGCGGGTCGACACGGACCATCCGGCGATGGATCCATTGCCTCGACCCAATCACAGGGAGAGCGACGATGCCAAGCAGATACGCCCGAGCCAACCCTGCCACCGCCCGGCGGCAACGAGGGCGGCGCTGGGAGCTGGCGGCGATGCCTGATCTTAAGGGCTGGGCGCGCACGCTTCGGCGCGACGTGCATGCGCTTTATCTTGCCGGTCGCGATCCACGTGTGGCTTGGTACGCGAAGGCATTGGCGGTCATCGTCGCCGGTTACGCGCTCTCCCCCATCGATCTCATTCCGGATTTTATTCCTGTTCTGGGTTACCTCGACGACCTCATCCTCGTCCCCCTCGGCATCCTGCTCGCCATCCGGCTGATCCCGCCGGCCATCCTGGCCGAGCACCGCAGCGCGGCGGCGCGCATCGAGGCACGACCCGTCAGTGCGGTTGCCACCGGCGCCATCGCCTGCATCTGGAGCGCCGCGGGCGCGCTCTCTGCCTGGCTGGCCTACCGCCATTTTTAGCAATGAAACCCGCACCATCCCCTGGCGGCGCGGCGGCAACCGCGCCGCCCGCAAAAGTGGCTGCAAGAATTGCAGGCGCAGACCGTGGCGGGCTGCGGCCGGCGGCACCTCGCCCGCCGCCGCCGTCGTTGCCCTATGGCCGGGCCTCGAGCACCATGTTGAAGGGCGTCTCGGCGGCCCGCCGGAAGCGCGAGAAACCGGCCGTGCGTACGACCCGGGCCAGACGCTTCTCGCCGGCCTGAGCCCCGAGCGCGGCGCCGACCTCCTGATTGATTGAGGGAGGCGGGAACGCAAACGCTGGTCGAGAACGCATAAAAGATGCGGCCCACGGGGTTGAGGTTCTGAGCCAAGCTATCGCCGGCCCTTGGCTCGATCAGCATCAAGGTACCGTCGCTTTTTAGCGTCGTCAGCGCGTGCGCGGCAGCGCCCACCGGATCACCCATATCGTGAAGCGCATCGAACATGGTGACGAGATCGAAGCCCGCGCCTTGGTAGTCCTGCGCTCGTCCGGTTTCGAAGCGCGCGTTGGGGAGGCCGCCGGCATGCTCGCAGGCATGGGCAATGGAGGCGGCATGGAAATCGATGCCGATGAACTCGGAGTTCGGGAAGGCCTTGGCCATAATGAGGGTCGAGGCGCCGTGACCGCAACCGACATCGGCCACCCTGGCACCGTGCTCGAGCTTGGCGACGACGCCGTCGAGCGCGGGCAGCCACTCGGCAACCAGATGGGCCTTGTAGCCAGGGCGGAAGAAGCGCTCCACCCCGCAGAACAGACAGTTGCAGTGCTCTCCCCAGCCGACACCCTTGCCGGTCTTGAATGCCTGCGTCAGCTTCGGCTCATCGGCAAACACCGCGGCAAGCGAATAAAAGCCGCCGGTCATATTGACGGGGCTTTCGCCGTCCGCGAACACGGCCGCCTGCTCGGGCGACAACGTGAAGGTTTCGGCGCCGGCATCGTAGCTGACGAAGCCGGAGGCCGCCTGGGCCGAGAGCCACTCGCGCAGGTAGCGTTCGTGGGTGTTGGTTTTTTCGGCGAGCGCCGCCGAGGTCAGGGCCGCACCGGCGAGCGCGCGATAGAGCCCCAGCTTGTCGCCGACGAGCACCAGCGCCGCGTTGGCGGCGGCGCCGAGTTCGTTCACCATCGTCCCCAGCAGGGACTCGAGTTTCATCGTGTCCAGGTTCATGGCCAGATCCTCTCAACTTTCTTGCATTCGTCTTGAATTGCCGCGCGGTTGGCGCCGCTGCGGCCAGGAGTTAGCTCTGGCGGCGGGCGCGCGTGAGAGGCAGAATGGCCAGCATGGAGCCAATTGAGCCATGCGCCCCCGATCCATGACCTCCGAGCCGATCCGCGTGAGCCTGGCGGTATTTCGCGAATGCGATCCGTCGATCATCGATGGCGTCTACGACACGCTGTGGGCGGCGGGCTGGCTCTGGGACGCGCTCAAGAAGCAGCACACGGGGCGACGACTGTTCGAGCCGCGCCTGGTGGCGGCCGAACCGGGAAGCCTGCAACTCATCACCGGTGTCAGTATCCTGCCGCAGGAAACGATCGCCGACGTGGCCCACACGGACATCGTCTTTGTGCCGAACGTGATGGCCGAGACGGCCGAGGACATGAAGTCCCTGGACCCGCGCCTGTTGTCTTGGATCAAGCGCATGCACGCGCAAGGCGCCCAAATCTATGCGGCCTGCGGCGGATCGCTGGTGCTGGCCGAGGCGGGTTTACTCGAAGGCCAGCAGGCAACCACGCATTGGAGCTATGCGCCGCTCTTTCGCCGCCTCTACCCAAACGTCACCCTGCACGAGGAACGTATTCTCGTGCAGACCAGTGTCGGTCACAGCATCGTCTGCTCCGGCGGCGCCTCCTCTTGGCAAGATCTGGCGCTGCTGCTCATCGCCCGGCACGCCGGTACGCAAGAAGCCATTCGCATCTCCAAGCTCTTTCTCTACCAGTGGCACCGCGACGGCCAGCTGCCCTACGCCTCAACGGTCGCCAACGTCGACCACGGTGATACGGCCATCCTCAATTGCCAGACCTGGCTGGCTGAGAACTACGAGCGCGCCGATATCGTCACGGAACTGGCGCGCCAATCGGGCTTACCTAAGCGCACCTTCGATCGGCGGTTCCGGGCGGCCACCGGCTATTCGCCGCTGGCCTATATCCAGGCGCTGCGCATCGAGGAGGCCAAGCAGCTCCTGGAAACGGGCTCCGCCACCATCGAGGCCGTCGCACGCGAGGTGGGATATGAGGACATGGCCTCGTTTCGACGCCTGTTCCGGCGGCTGGCCGGAATGGCGCCCGGTGACTACCGGCGCAAGTTCCAAGTGCCGGCGTTCGTGAGCCGGGATGCACCCGCGCGCAAGCGCCAACGCCAAACCAAACCGCACGCCGAGGTCAGCCCTTGGCCGGGTCGCAAGGGCGCGCGCGGTGTCGTAAGCCCGCGCCGGCCCCCGCTCGGGGCGCGCGCCGTCCGTCCGCTCAGCCAGCCCGATCGCCGCCCGAGCGGCCCTCACAGCAGGCCGGAGCTTCGGCCTGCCGGCGAGGTTCGGCGGTTCGCCCTAGACGGCTATTCGCCGAAATATTTCAAGGCGATCTGAAGCCCATCGTCGTACATCTTCTGGTAATCGCCGACCGACTGCTCTGCCCGCTTCGTGCTGCGATGGAAAAACTGGATGACATGCGCGATCGGGGTCGCCGGACGCCTTTGATCGAGTTCCTCAATGCGCGTCGTCGATCCAACATCGACCAGACCATCGAGATCCAAATCCACGATGTAGTAGTACAGGGCACCGATGTAGACGCCGCGCGACGGCTCGTTGCGGATCCTTAGCATCTCGGCCCGATTGCCCTGCGGTGGGATGTGCTCATAGCACCAGCGTCGTTCTTCAAGGCGGATGCATCCCGTTGTGGTTGTGTCGCGCTCCAGCCAGACGCGCTCTGTCTTCGCCCGGTTTCGCGGCAGCCCTTCCGGATAAGGCATCTTTACCGCCGTAACCAAATTGATGACCTTGCGTACGTCTTCGCGTTCCGCGGCAATGCCACCCGTACAGGGGATACCGAGTAGGCAACTTGCGAGAACAACAAGCTTAGCGTGCTGAAGCATTTGACAAATCCCTTCCCAATGAGCCGCAGGCTCTCAGCGACGTGGCCAAATTTCGTCCGTTGAGATACTTTCTGGTTGCGAGGCAGAGCCCAAGGTGCAACGCCGAACCCCCATTGCGGTTCTGTGCGTGCACAAATAATCCCGATGTGTTTCTTTGCGGCCGCAGCACCCGGTCGTCGACGATTGTGCCGCGCAGCCAAGCGGCGGTGCGCCGATCAACCGGCTGGTATCCGTTCACGCACAAAGCAGTAGGAAGGATGGCGCGCATGACACGGCATGCCATGCGCGCAACTCACTGGCACACAGGCATTATTCGCCAAGATACTTCAGCGCAATCTGGATGCCTTCGTCGTAAAGCTTTTGATAATCGCCACGGAATTGGTCACCCCGATTGGTTCCGCGATGAAAAAACTGGCTGACCACCCCGACGGGGGCATACGGCTGACCTTCGAGCTTTGTCGTGCTGCCGACGTCGACCGCACCGTCAAGGTCGTAATCATCAACATAATGATAGACTTGGCCGACCAGTGGGCCGTCGGCAGGCTCGCTGCGCACGCGCAGCATCTCGGCGCGCGCGCCCACAGGGGCGATGTGCTCGTAACACCACCTCTGCTTATCATCAAGGCGTAGGCAGGCGACGGTGGCGCCATTCGTGTCGAGCTGGACGCGTTCGGTGCGCGCGACATTGTTGCGCACATTGCTCGGGAAAGGCATTTTCACCCCGGCAACGAGATTGATCACCATTCGGACTTGTTCGCGCTCGGCCGCCGCTGCCGGCAAACACCACGCGCAACCTGCAAGAGCGAGCCCAACTGTCTTGCCTCCAAGTCTCCTGCCCCAAAGCGTCTTGCCTTTAAGTGTCTTGCCCCCGAGTGTCTTGCCTGACTGTGACATGAGATATCCCTTCCCTGAGCAAAGGTTCCCTTCAGATGCCGTAGGGTCGCCGCTACGGCAGCGCTCACGTTGTGAACGCTTAGCAAACTGATGGGTGGCGCTTGAGTTCCCTGGCGAGGAACGCCGATGGCCGCTGCGAGCGGCATGGCGGTCGGCTCAGGGATGTCGCCGCGAGCTCGACAAATCGTGGCGGCTTCGGGGCTTGGCGGCTACCGGCCGCGCGGCGAAAGGCTACGGCAAAAAAAATCTGTGCCCGAACGCGGACCGGCACTCCGTTCACGGTCCTTGCCGTGACTGTTGCGGGCAATGTCTTAGAAAAGCGCAGCCACCTAGGGCTGCAAGTAAGGTGCGCTTCGGCCGTGCGGGGATGGCGCAGTCGCGGCGACCCACGCGCGACCTATTTGTTGGCCGACACCAGGACGGAGGCACCAAAGAGTTGATTTTCAATCTCAATATTCGAAAATCGATGCGCCCGTAGGGCTTGGCTGAGCTCGTCCACCCACCGTGTTCTTGCCAGCAGAGCGGGCACATCGTTGAAGGCCACACTCCATTCGGGGTGCCCCCACCTGCCATAGGCCTGCAGAACCTTAAAATGCGCGTTCCAGAGGGCCACGAATAACGGCCGGGTCGGACGCGTGAGTTCGTGCATAACGAGCAGGCCGCCCGGCCGCAGCATCCGCCACGCGTGCGCCACCAAAAGGTCGAGGTCGACATATTTGGCAAGGTAGTCGGAGACGATGCAGTCAAACTCCCCCTCCAAAAGCACGCTTTCCGCGCGACCGTGAATGAATTCCACGTTGCGCAAGTCGAGATCGCGCACCTTTTTTTTGGCAATGTGCAAATAATCCTCCTGCAGCTCCACCCCGATCACCCGGCAGCTCGGATAGCGCCGGGCGATTTTGCACGTCAGAATTCCGGTGCCGCTGGCCTGCTCGAGGATACGTTGAGGTGCCGCCGGTAATTTTTTGAGAATTTTGTGCTTCCACCAACCATCCAGTCCGAGCGTCGCGACGCGCGCAATGTGGTCATAACTTGCGCCATTGTCCGCGAAATAGCGTTCGGCTAGCTCTTCAGGTCGGATGTTCATGGAACCCACCTTGTCCTTGTGGCCTGCCGTGCTTGCCAACGTCGCCTTCGTAGCGGTGGTCTTCGCGTCCGGGTCATGGCCTTGCCCCAGATGCCGAAAAGTCGCCGCACCAGGATTTAGCCGGCGGCCCGTTGCGCCTTCTTGCGTTCCTTGCGCGTCTTTAGCTCGGCGAGCTCGAAATCGAGCAGCTCGGCAAAACTCTTGTCGACGGCACGGAATTCACCTGTTTCGTGGCTCCACTGCGATATGCGGCCGTCCTTGCAATAAAGATCCGGGTCGGCCATGATCTTGAGGAACGGTACGTTGGTGTCGCCGACCGCGCCCCGGAACGCCTCGGCCTGCCGTCGCATGTCCATCCACTCCGGGATATCGTGGGCAAAGCCATAGACGGCAAGGCCGTAAAGGAACGACCAGAATGGCCCAACCTCGAGGGGTTTGGCGCGCGGCCACACCTCCTCTTTGACCTCGAGATAAAGGCCGCCAAGCGGCCCCCTGCGAAAAAGCTCTGAAATCACTCGGCAACACGCAGCCCGCATCGCGTTCGAAAGCGGCAATATCGGCTTGCGATGGCGGCTTCTCCCCACAGGCGAATAGGGAGAACTCACGATCGATGTGTTTGCGCACGATGGCCTCGAAGTCGATGCTCTGCCTCGACCACCACATGCTGCCTCCGTCGTTGCTCCAGTTGAGCTCACAAAATCCGCGGCGATCGGTTTGCTGCCGGCGCGGACCCTAACGGCAATCCGCGGCTGCATGACCGACCGAACCCGGGCCGCCGCACCCCTCTAGCCGTTGACGATGGTGATGTTGCGGCCGTTGCGCGGCGGCAGCCAAGCCGGCGCAAAGCACTAATCGGTCGAGCGCCGCGCGGCCACGGCGCCTGCATGACCTTTGCAAGCTTGCGCGGGCGCGCCCGTTGCGGCCTTAGCCCATCAGAGATCGACGAGGTGGGCCGCAACGGCCGCCTCGTTCCACTCCAGACCGATGCCGGGCAAATTTGGAACGTGGATCCGACCAGCCTTAACGTCGTAGGGCTGCTGCAGGATGGGATTGGCCCAATCCTGCCATTCCAGCCAATGCGCCGTCTCGGTGACGCGCATGACGTGGGCTGCGACCTCGGGATAAAGATGTGTCGACATGGGCACTCCGGCGGCGCCGCAAATGGCGGCGGCCCGGAGCCAGCCGGTGACGCCGCCGATGCGCATGAAATCCGGCATTACCAAGTCGCACGCCTGGCGCTGTAGCGCCTTGTGCAGGTCCCGCGGTCCATAGAAGTTCTCACCGATTTGGATGGGAGTTTTGAGATCCGCCGCAAGTCTGGCATAGCCGTCGAGGTTGTCGTAGACGATCGGCTCCTCGATCCAGGCAAGACCGAGGTCGTCGATGGCATGACAACGCTGCAAAGCTTCGGCGAAATCGAGCCCTTGGTTGAAGTCCACCATCAGATTGATGTCGCTGCCTACGGCCATTCTGACCGCGGTGATGGTCGCGAGGTCCTCAGCCAGGCTATCGCGCCCGAGGCGCAGCTTGAGACCATCAAAACCACCTTCCGCTCGCAGCTCGATTGCTTCCGCCGCGACGGCCGCCGGTGCCTTCAACCACAGGCCGTTGCTGTTGTAGCAGCGGACGGCGCCGACCGACCCGCCGAGCAAAACGCAGAGCGGCGCATTTGCCGCCCGCGCCAGGGCATCCCAGGCCGCCATGTCGAGGCCGGCAACGGCGATTGCCGACAGACCTTCATAGCCGACGAAGTGTAGAGATTTGCGCGCGGCATCGAAAAGCTCGAAAGGCGCGACGCGCCGACCGTGCAGCGCGGTCCCGAGATCATTGAGCGCCGGCACCAGATAGCGCATCGCCTTGACGATATAGGGTGCGAGATAAGCGCGGCCGACGATGCCTTCCTCGGTCGCAAGGTCGATCAGCACGAGAGGCCATTGCGCGATGGTGGCAATGCGGGCAACGACGGGGCGCTTGAGTGTTAAGACCACGGGGCGTGCCCTGAGGCTTCGCAAGGTCAAGGTCGGCATGGGCATGGTGCGTCTCGCTAACTGCGCTGGCCACCCGTGTCGTTTCCCGAGAAAAGCCGGCGATGTAAATTCACTAATCGGTATACTTTCGATCGGTGTCGGCGATGCCACGAGATGCGGATAAGACGCGAAAGCGCATTTTGGATGCGGCCTATGGTCAGTTTCGGCGGCGTGGCTACAGCCGCGTCAGCATGGACGAGATCGCCAGCGCCGCCAGGCTGACGAAGCGCAGCCTCTACTATCACTTCGCTAAGTCTAGTAAGGACGCGTTGGTCTCCGCCGTGCTGGAGGCTCAATACCGGTCGATGTCTTTAGGACGTTTGGCGACCGCCTCGCGGGCTCGGTGGAAGCCATGATCGACGGCCTCTTCAGCGAACTTGCGGTGTGGGCGGACAAACCTCTCTGGGCGGGCTCGGGCTTGACGCGCCTGGTGATCGAGCTCGCTGATCTTCCCGGCCACCCGGCGCGCCTGATTGCGCGCCGGCACAAATCCAATGCCTGAAGCCCAGTTTGCCGACAGGCCGGCGAAAGCCGGCGTCGGGTCGGCCCGCGAAATCTGGCTGCTTTCCGAGGGTGCAATCTCGCTCATGCTCATGCATGGCGACCGCGCCTACGCCGCCGCCGCGGCGCACGCCTGCATGGCAAAATCTCCTCGGGGCCTGCCCTGCGCGCCGGGCGGTCGCGGACGGGAGCTTGATCTCGAGCCGTCGTCGCCTCGCCCGCAACAAGCCAGGCTTGGCGCATGGGCATCGCGGCTGGGGCAGGATATGGTGGACTGCCGCCGTCAACATGCCAAGAGAGACCAACGCCATGGCCCTGGAAGGCGCACCGCACTACGGCTTGACGGAGGCCGAGCTTCGCGCCATGCCGACCGTCTACCGGTCCGACCTGTTCAAGGGCAAGGTCGTCGTCGTCACCGGTGCCGGCAGCGGCTTTGGTTTTGCGATCGCCAGCCTGTTTGCTCGTCTCGGCGCCGGGCTCGCCATTCTTGGCCGCAACGAGGAGCGGTTGCTCAAGGCCAAGACCTTCTTCGAAAGCCTCGGCGCGCCGGTCTATGCCGAGGCTTTGAATATCCGCGATCCCGAAGCGCTGCACGACCTATATCGCCAACGTCTGGCGCGAGCATTCTCGCCTCGACGTGCTCATCAACAATGCCGGCGGCCAATTCCCGCAGCCGGCTCTCGACTTCAAGCCCAAGGGGTGGACCGCGGTCATCGACAACAACCTCAATGGCACCTGGTATATGATGCAAGCCACGGCCAAATCGTGGGTCGAGCGCAAGGCAGCAGGCGCCATCGTGAACATCGTCGCCGACTTCTGGCGCGGTATGCCCGGCATCGCGCATACGGCCGCCGCGCGCGCGGGCGTTGCCTACCTTTCCAAGAGCGTTGCCGTGGAGTGGGCGCCGCTTGGCATCCGCGTCAACTGCATCGCGCCGGGCGTGCTGGAAACCTCAGGGTTTGCCCACTATCCGCCGGAAGGTCTCAAGACCTACACAGAGGCCAATCCGCTGCGCAAGGCGGGCGATGTCTGGGATGTGGCCGAAGCCGCCGTCTATCTGGCGGCCGCCTCGGCCAAATTCATTACCGGGGAGGTCCTCACGGTCGATGGCGGCCAGCAGTGCTGGGGCGACCCCTGGCCCACCGGCAGGCCCGATCATTTCAAGTTGGGGTGAGTGTTGCGGCCGCCCGCAGCAGGTCCCGCGCCGACGTCAGGCAGGCGAGCGACGGCAGTTGTGGAGACTGAGGGAGAAAACCGGATGCCAGGGGTCGAGCGAAGAACCCTCTTGCGAGGTCTTGTCTGTGCCGCCGTTGCCGGGACAGTGCTGTTCTCCAGCCAGGCTCACTCTCAAAGCCGCGAGCAACCTCTGCGCCTTGTCTTCCCGTTTGCTGCGGGGGGCTCCGGCGACGCGCTGGCGCGCCTGTTGGCCGAGCACCTGCGCACCGGCCTCGGTGTTCCCGTCATTGTCGAAAACAAGACGGGCGCCGCCGGTCGCATTGGCGTTCAGGCGGTGAAGGGCGCACCGCCCGATGGCAGCACCATCCTGCTCACGCCGATTGCGCCGGTCGCGGTCTACCAACATGTCTATGACCCTCTGGGCTACGATCCGGTCGCCGATTTCGAACCCTTGGCGCAGGTGGCAACCTTTGAATTCGCCGTCGCCGTAGGACCGCAGGTTCCGGCCAAGACGCTCAAAGAGCTCGTCGACTGGGTACGGACCAATCCCGGCGCCGCCAACTATGGCACCCCTGCCGCCGGCACGCTGCCGCACTTCTTTGCGGTCTCCTTTGCTCGCGCCAGCAACCTCGATCTGCGCCACGTCGGCTATCGCGGCTCCGCCGCCGCCCTCACCGACCTTGTCGGGGGCCAAATTTCGATGGTGTTCACGACCACCTCGGACCTGCTGGAAATGCACAAGGCGGGGCGCATCAGGATCCTCGCCACGTCGGACCAGCAGCGTTCGCCCCTGCTGCCCGATATCCCCACCTTCAAGGAAGAGGGATACGCCATCCAAGGCACCGCCTGGTACGCCATGTACGCTCCCGCCAAGACCCCACCCGAAGTCGTCGCCCGGCTCAATGACGTAATCGTTGCCGCCCTGCGACGGCCCGAGCTCAAGGAGCGATTGCTGGCCCTCGGCCTCTATGCCACCGGCACGTCACCCGACGAGCTGGCAAAGATCCAAAAGGCGGATTCTGAGCGGTGGGCGCCGGTCATCAAGGCCTCCGGCTTCACCCCCCAGCAATAAAGGCCGGCAAGACGGTCGCCAGCTGCGCCAGGACGCTGGCACGCGCGATAGTTTGTCCCGCTGACCGTCGCTCGGCCGTCTTGGAAAAACCTTGCAATAGGTAGGTTTCGAAAATGAGCAATCCTGCAGCCGAGGCGTTCTGGGCGAGGTTCGCACGCGAGAAGAACCTTGCGGACGCCCACTACATCGTCGCCTCGTTCGGCGATAGCGCGGCCATGGCGGATGAGCTTCTTGCGTTGGTTCTTTGCGGTCGCAAACGGGCGACGGCCTCGCTCGCCCGCGACTACCAGCGCGCCGGCAGGCACCCGTTCCCGACGGTCGGTGAGTATATCGTCTGGCTCGATGGCTCGGGCTGCCCAAGATGCATCACCCAGACCACGAGCGTCGAGGTAAAGCCCCTGTCGCAAGTGGATGCGCGGTTCGCCTGGGATGAGGGCGAAGGCGATCGAAGCCGCGCCTGGTGGCTCAACGCGCATCAAAACTACTTCACTCGGCGAGCGGCGCGTGAAGGGTTCGCAATGCACGATGACATCGAAACCGTGCTCGAGCGCTTCGATCTCATTTGGGTGGCCTAGAGCCGAAAAAACCGGCCCCAGGGGGGATCGGGCCAACCTCACAGCCGAGGTCCGAGGTCGCGCTGGCGCGCACAACCCAGTGCAAGGGCGACCTTCGTTCAATCGCCGCTTCAGGAGAAACGGATTTCCCTGCCGAGGCCATGTGTAGAATTGCTTGCGACAAAATACCTGGCAGGGAGGACGCAGATGCCGACGCTCAATCGACGGCACTTCCTCGGCGGCTCGGCCGCGGCAGGCGCGACCTTGGCGGGCGGCCTGCCAAGTTTTCCAGCGGCGCGGGCTGCTCAACCGGACCTGGCCGCGGCCCTGCCCGCGGGCGTTCGTGCCAGCGCTGTGCTTGACGCGCTGCCCGGCAAGAAGCCGCTCATCAAGTTGAGCTATCGGCCGCCGAACTATGAGACGCCCGTCGAGTACTTCCGCGAGGCGATCACGTCAAATGACGCGTTTTTTGTTCGCTACCATTTGGCGGTGATCCCCGAGGTCGACCTCAAGACCTGGAAGATTTCGGTCGGCGGCGATGGCGCCAACGGCCAGGCCCAATTGACCTTGCAGGATTTGCAAGCCATGCCGGCGGCCGAGGTGGTCGCGGTAAATCAGTGCTCCGGCAATCGCCGCGGCCTGTTCCAGCCACACGTGCCCGGCGTCGAATGGGGCTGTGGCGCCATGGGCTGCGCCCGCTGGAGAGGTGCCCGCCTGAAAGACGTTCTCGACAAGGTCGGGCTCAAAAAGGAAGCAATCGAGATCGTGTTCGATGGCGCCGATGGGCCGGTGGTCGACAAGACACCCGACTTCATCAAGAGCATCCCCGTGTGGAAGGCCATCGAAGATACCACGCTCATCGCCTACGAAATGAACGGCCAGCCGCTTCCGCACTTCAACCGCTATCCTGCGCGTCTGGTGGTACCGGGCTGGACCGGCACCTACTGGATGAAGCATGTCACCTCGATCAAGGCGCTCCTAAAGCCCGAGTCGAGTTTCTGGATGAGCGCTGCCTATCGAATTCCGCTCGGCAAATTTCGGTTGGTTGCGCGTTTCACCTCGCAGGACACCGCCACCAACACGCCGATCACGGAAATGATGGTCAACTCGCTGATCAGCAGCCATAGCGATGGCGCCGAGGTCAAAGTTGGCAGCCCACTCGGGGGCATTGCCTGGGATGGAGGCTATGGCATCCGCACGGTCGAGACCTCCAGCGATAGTGGCAAGACTTGGAGCTCCGCCACACTCGGGGCGGATCTCGGCCGTTACGCCTTTCGCACCTGGAGCTTCCCCCTGCAAACCAAGGGCAAGCAAACCGTGATGGCGCGCGCCAGCAATGTCATCGGCGAGACCCAAACGGCCGAATTGATTTTGAACTCTGCCGGCTACCATCACAACGTCATGCACAGCATAGCGCTGACGGTCGTCTGAGGAGGCGAAGATGCGCTCCATCCTCTGCGTGCTCGCCGCCGCCCTGATCGCTAGTCCGGTTGCCGCCGACGAAAAGCCGATTGAGCTCAAAAAGGCCCCAGGCCTGGACAAGGTGGAGGCCAATTGCGCCGCCTGTCACAGCTTGGATTACATTCAAATGAACTCGCCTTTTCCCAGCGCCGCCGTCTGGGACGCCGAGGTGACCAAAATGATCAAGGCCTTCGGCGCGCCGATCGAAGACGCCGAGGCGGCGGCCATCAAGGATTACCTTACGCAGAACTACAGCAACTGACGCGCGCGCCCCGAGCGCGAACTGCCCCGCCGCGGACCTCTCGCTTGTCGGGCTCGGCGTCGCTATGTGCCGGCGCTGGCACCCACCTGACCCAGGCGCGGCCGCTTGCGCCCTTAGACGACCAAGCCCTAAGAATGATTCGCGCCCGCTGATGGGCCGAGACAACATCGCTCTTGCTCTTTTGTGAGGAAGGTCGCCGTGATATGCGCAGCGGCGCACGCACCCCTGTTGCAGGCTATCGGCCATGAAAATCTGCATCTTCTGTGGATCCAGCAGTGGACATGATCCCGCCTATGGGGACGGCGCCGCGGACGCGGCGCGCAGCCTGGCGCTGAGCGGCGCCACCATAATCTATGGCGGCGGCCGCGTGGGTCTGATGGGCGTCGTCGCCGACGCCGCGCTTGGGGTGGGCGGCGAGGTCATTGGCGTGATGCCACGGTCGCTCGTTGCACGTGAAATCGCCCATCGTGGCTTGCAGCATCTCCATGTCGTGGAGACCATGCACGAACGAAAGACCACCATGAGCAACTTGGCGGACGCCTTTCTGGCGCTTCCGGGCGGCGCCGGGACCTTGGAAGAGATGTTCGAGCAGTGGACCTGGGGCCAGCTCGGGATTCACGGCAAGCCCTGCGCCTTCCTCAACCTCAAGGGCTACTTCGACCCGATCCGGGCGATGGTGGACAGGATGGTCGCCGAGGGGTTCTTGCTGCCGCAGTTCGCCGCCATGCTCACGTTTTCTACCAGGATGCCGGAGATCCTCGCGGCGTTTCGCGCCTATGTGCCGCCGCCGAGCAAGTGGAGATCCCCCGACAATCCAACGGTTCAGCCATGAGCGCACCGATACGAATCGCGGCGGCGGTCATTCACGACCAGCAGGGTCGATTGCTGCTCGTGCGCAAGCGCGCCACGAGCGCCTTTATGCAGCCCGGTGGCAAGATCGACGCCAACGAATCGGCGCTCGCCGCGCTTGCCCGCGAGGTGTTCGAGGAGCTTGGCTGTCGCATCCGGCCTCAGACCGCTCGCTTCCTGGGCCAGTTCGTTGCGCCGGCCGCCAATGAGGCCGGCAAAACCGTGCTTGCCGATCTTTTCGCCGTGGCGATCGATGGCGATGCGATACCCGCCGCCCGAAATCGAAGAAGTGGTCTGGATCGATGCGGCTGCCGCTAGCGCTATCGGCTGGCGCCGCTGACGCGCGAATGGGTCCTGCCGCTCCTGCTCTCGGGCGTCGGCTGGGCCTGAGGCCAAACGGCGGCACGACCTCCTTCGAGAGCCCTTGCGCCAGCGCGCACGGAGCAAGGTCACAAAAGTCAGGATCGGCGCATCGTCCTCAGCCCCGCCTCGCAGCTAGCCAAGCAGAGTAAAGAAAAGCGCAAGCGCCCACATGCCGACGGCCACGGCCGAGGTCCAATAGGCAAACCACAGATAGGTCTCGCGCATGATGACCGAGGTGGTCTGTTGCGCGAACGCGGCGGGGGGGCGCAGCTCCTTGGGTAAATAGAGCCACATTTCGGTGCGGCGATAGTTCTTGGTGAGGGCTTCCTGTGCCTTGATGAGAAGGATTGCGACCATCAGTAGCGTCAGCGCGCCGCCGGTTTGGAAGGCAATGCGCGGCTCAAAGGACAAGCCGATCATGATGCAGAAGATGGCGAGCGAACCAAAGCCACATGCCCGTAGCACCGTCTCGAAGGCGATGCGTCGCATGTCCTCCACGGTCAAATGTCTCCGCAAGTCGAACCGAGTGTGCCCAGCATAGCGAATTTCTCGCACCTGGTTGGCCAAGCGCGTTCACAATCGCGTGGGCACGTTCGTTACAGGCCAATTTTGAGAAAGTTCCCGACGGCGGGAAGTGCCAGCAGGCCAGTGCCTGCAAGCCAGATCCAGAGGGAGATTGGGTTCGATTCCTCTTTCGCGCCGACGACGCGTTCGTAGATCGCGGCGGGAATGCCTGCGAGAATGATGGTTGCGGTCGATAACATCAGCGCGGCAAAGTAAAAGATCAGGCTCTCGCTGCCGAACAAAGGAACCTGCATCAGGACTTTGCTGAACACGTAGGAGAACGCCATCAGCGGATTGAAGATGCCGTTGACCATGCCGAAAAAGGCGATGCCGATATAGAAGAGGGTGCGATCCATGGCTTCGCTTTAGTTACCGCCTGGAGCTGCGGCCACGACCAGAAATACGTAGAGCAGCAGGACGCGCAACCAAAACAGCCACACGAAGCCAAATAGCCACACGACAATCGGCGCCGCGTCCTTTGGGGTTACGGCGGCGACGACGCCAACGAAGGGCTCGGTGACCTGGTAAAAAAAGCGCCAAATATAGTTGGACGAATCGGGATCCAGGAACAGCGAGAGCAGGGCACGGCCGAGCAGCGTGTACATCAGCGCGGCCAGCACGAAGTTGGGCAGATGAAAGTACCAGTAGCTGAAAACTGGGATCGTGCTCACGGCCAACTCCTGCCCACCATGCGATCTGGCTTGCGTACGCTCAAAGGTTGCGACGCGGCGGGGCCGCACAGTGGCGGGGCCGCAAAAGGGCCCCGCTCTCAGTCATCGCCTAATTTCGAATTAGGTCGTCTTTTCTTCCAACACCGTCCGCCCGCGAGGCTTGCGAATCTCGTCGACGAGGGCTTGCATCTCCTTCGGCGGCTCCTTGCCTAACAGGCTGACGACGATCATGACCAGGAAGCCGAGCGGCATCCCCAGCAATCCGCAGTTGATGTTGTTGAGGTCAAACCAGCCCACCTTGTTGGCGAGCGGGTTGGCCGCGAGCGCCGGCCACTGGGTTGCCCATTTTGGATCGGCCATCACCTGAGCGATATTGACGAGCGGCTGTCCGGTTTCTGGATTGAGCAACGAGGTCATGCCGAAATGGGTGATGCCCATCTGCGGGAAATACCGGGTGGTGACGAGGTAGAACAAGCAAATGCCCCAGCCGGCAACCATGCCCCAGATGGCCGCGGCCGTGGTCGTGCGCTTCCACCAAATGCCGAGCACAATGGCCGGGAAGTTACCAGCCATGGCGAGCGAGAACGCCCATCCAACCATGGCCAGGATGTCCGACGGCCGCGTCGACGCCAGGGCCGCGGAGCAAACCGCCACGAGCAACAACAAGAACTCGCGCCATGATCAACCGCCGCCCGACCCCGCTAGCGGTGCGCATCAGTGGTGCCACCACGATAACGAGGCCACCGAGACCTAGCAGCGACCACCATCGCCATTCGATGCCGAATGGCCCTGGTACGGCCGCCAGCAGGTAGATCAACGCCACAACGACCGCTGCAATAATGATGGCGATCAACCATTGGCCTGCGGCGCGCACGGGCTGGACCATGTTGTAATAGATGTCGTGCGACAGGGCGTTGGCGATAGCGAGCAGCAGTCCGTCGGCGGTCGACAGGGCGGCCGCGAGACCGCCGGCGGCGACCAGGCCGGAGATCACGTAAGGAAGGCCCGCGATCTCCGGTGTGGAGAGCACGATCACATCCGTATTGATCGAAAAATCCTGGAAGCGGACGACGCCAGGATGCCCCGCAATCGCCTTACAGGCAGCTAACACTGCGTCAAGGTTGACGGCATTCTTGCCGCAGACTTGAATGAGGCCGAGTTCGCCCCAGGTGAACATCCACGGCCGAATACTATTGATGTCCCTGCCGATGATATTTGTGTAGACCTCCAGCTTTGAGAACGCCGCATAGGCCGGCGCGGAGAAGTAGAGCAGGAAGATGAAGAGCAGCGACCAGGCGACCGAGACGCGCGCCTCACGCACAGAGGGTGTCGTGAAGTAGCGCATCAGGATGTGAGGCAACGACGCCGTGCCCACCATCATGCAAAAGATAATGCCAAAGAAATTCAGTGGCGTGTAGTTCATGAACGGTTGAATGTGCGGCTTTAGCGTCGTCGGTCCGCAATTGGCGGCCGTACACAACGTGGCTAGGCCCGTCCGCACCATTTCCTGTTCACGCGCCGTGATCTCCGCGATCGCCTGTCCGTAGGTGAGCTCGGGGATGGGAATGCCATAATGCTTGGTGGACAGGATCACGATCGGGACGAGATAGGCGACAATCAGCACGATATACTGGGCGATTTGCGTCCAGGTCACGGCGCGCATGCCGCCGAGCATCGCGCATAGGAGGATTCCCACCAGGCCGGCAAACACCGCGATCTCGAACGGCATGCCAAGGAAGCGCGAGGCGATGATGCCCGTGCCGTAAATCTGCGCCGTCACGTAAGTGAAGGAGCAGCACACCAGGACGATCACGGCCAGGAAGCGCGCAAAGTTGCCGCCGTAACGGAACGCCATAAAGTCGGGCACCGTATAGGCACCGAATTTGCGCAAGTAGGGACCAACCAGAATCGAGACCAGCACAAAGCCACCCGTCCAGCCGAGCACCCAAGCAAGCCCGTCGTAGCCGAGCAAGAATAGCGTGCCCGCCATGCCAACGAAGGACGCCGCCGACATCCAGTCGGCGCCGGTTGCCATGCCGTTGTAAAAGGCTGGCACGCGCCGGCCAGCGACGTAATATTCCGAGACCTCGGCTGTGCGCATCGCTATGCCGATCACGCCATAAACCGCCAGCGTGAAGAAGACAAATAAGTAGCCGAGGATCTTATTTGGAACGCCGGCCTGCTCCATCAGCGCCAGCAGAACGATGAACCCGAGAAAGCCACCGGTATAGAGGCCGTACATGCGGCCCAGACTTCGCATGAAGTCCGCGCGTGCGGACGCGGTTTGAGTAACCATGGTCTAATCCCCCTCAGTCGTCTTCGGCCACGCCATGCTGGCGGTCGATGCGGTCCTGCTGCCACGCAAATACGAAGAGCATGACCACAAACACGATCAACGAACCTTGCGCGGCCATATAGAAGCCAAGCGGAAACTTGAGGATCGGGATCGTGAACTGATTTAGGACGTTCACGAACATATGGATGATGTAGCCGAAGAAGAACCAGATGCCGAGGTGCACCAACATCAGTCTGGTCGTCCTCCGCCAGTGAGCCTGGTCATTAGAGTTGTCCATGGTTTCAAAGTCTCCCTTTGAACTCGCGACGACCGGCACGCGTTGGCGGGAGGGAATGCCATTGCGACATCCCCCCGGTGCCGCCGTTTGCTCGGTCTTGCGCCGAGTCGCGAGTTACGACTAAAGTCTACACAGAAGGCCTGAACGCTCCTCATAGACTTTGGTCGAACGTGGCCCAAGAACGTGCTGAACCAACTTAAGCTGCTTGGCGACGCGCTCCGTGCCGGATGGGACGGGCTGTTTGCACGTCCGCCGCGCATCGACAACGCCACGATGCTGGCGGACTTCATAGACGCCCAATCGGCTTTTCTCGTGCAAAAGGGGATCTATGAATATTCCCGGGCGCGAGCCGGTCATTACTCAAAGGTCCTCTTCAAAGAACAGGTTTTTATCAACGCCCTCGATAGGTCGCGTTGGAGCGCTTATCCGCTCGGACTTGCCATGGTGGGGGAGCTGGTGGAGGGGGTGCTGCGCCCTCACGCCGGGGACGACCCTCATGGCCAACGCGACGCCCTGCGCCAGCTCGTACTTTCCATTTTCGATCGCTATCCCCTGCCGACAGTCCTGGATGCGCCCTGGTGGAGCCAAGCGCGTCGCGAACTCTCGCGTCGGCTACAGCTCGTCGGCCTGCATCCAACCAAGCGCGCATTCGAGATCGCTGATCCGTACGTGAAAGCCTATTTCGATTTGCTGCCGATCAACGAGAGCCTCAGGCGGAGCGAGTTGCCGACCATTCACGGTTATCTCAGGGCTACGTTGTGTAATGTGCACGAGGAGCTGACAAGCCGCCTAGATGGCACAGCCGTGGTGGCCTCGGTTCGGGCAAGGCACGGCGGAGCCGAGAAAGTTGCGAACTCCCCGAGGACCTGAGGGCGGGAAAGACCTATGGCCTGAATAAGCCGCACTGCCACGGCGCTTTGGCGCCAAACGCCGCAATCATCGATAGCAAGACGACCGATCGCGATCGGCGCTGGTCACCACGTGTCGGTGGTCTCGATAAAGTCGCCCGACCGATGTCTGGTCCGCCCCGGAGCCTTGCCGGCGCGCAAGCAGCCGACGCATCGCCTTCCATTCGTCATTTAACTTAGGGTTTTAGAGGCACTTAGGGCTTTTAAGGCCCTTGGGCGCGAAGATGCCGCAAGAAGCCCGTTATGGCTGGGTTCCAATGAGCACTCTGCGGTTACTGTGATGCAGCAAATCAGGGCGATACTGAGCCACTGCCTGCAAGAACTGGCTCGCGTTGCTCTCGAGCAAGAGCATGCTGATCGAAACGGCAGGTACGTTGTATGCAGTCTGGCAGTAGGCACCAATTCGAACGGACCAGCGCGTCTTCCCGAGGGTGATCTTAGGCCAGCGTAAATCAATATCAATAACGCAGGATCGGTCAGTGTCGACCGGACAAATGGCTGCAATTTCTTGCCACGCAATTGGCCGTGGCATGATTCGACGATCGAAAATTCCCCGCTGATCAACCAAGACGACGACGAGGGGGTCGCAAGCGCGCCGGCTCAGACAATGCATAAAAAAGGCAATAACGGCCAACCACGCGACGCTCAGCCACCGCACGACCGGTGCCGACAACGCAAACCCCGCTACGGCGGGTGTTGCGGCAGCGAGGAGAACAAGGCAAGCGATGCGAAGCTTGGCGTGGCTCCACATAAAAGCGACCCCAGCACCCTGACAATCAGGTCCCCGGCGCTCGGCCAGACCAGAGGCGACCGAGCCGAGCAGAGGGCCACTGAGCGCCCTGGCGCCACGGCGCGCATCGCCAGGGCCGTGAGTTCTCGGCACATCCACGCGGCCACCCCGAAAACGTAAGCGCTCAATCTAATACTAAAGTATAATCTTAGAGAAACTGCCGCAAGACAAATGTCGTCTTTGTCCCTTGCACCCAGAAGCCGTGGGGTCCCTTGCACCCAGAAGCCGTGGGCGCGAGACGTGATCGGGGCTGGATGCAAGCAATTTCGAAGTCATCGCCCATCGCTGTGCCATGGGACGGCCTAAGCAATTGCTGGCGAGGGGGCGCTCGCGCTGGCGACCAGGTCTCCAGGGGTGCCATTCGCTTCAGGAGCGGCCGCTTCCACCGCAATACTATTTGGCTCAAGATCAGTCACCATCCCCTGACGTCGTATTGCTACCGTCAGGGGACCGGCAGGGCCAGCCAAAGCGCATTTTGGGTCGGCCCCGTGCATTGCGCCGAGGCAATCAATCGCTGCCCAGGCGCAAAGACGAGACCGAACCACCAACCTTGGCGAGAGGACATGAGCTTCCCGATCACCGAACACGTCGCCCGCAGCCGGCGACACACGTCGTTCTATTTGGCGTGCGGGGCGGCGCAGGCGACGCCCATTATCTTTCTGCACGGCTGGCCCGAGCTGTCGATTTCTTGGCGGCATCAGCTGCCGGTGTTTGCAGGCCTTGGCTTCCGCGCCGTTGCCCCGGACATGCGCGGCTACGGGCGCTCCAGCATCTATGGGCGTCACGAAGACTATGCCCTCGAAGAAGTGGTTGCCGACATGATCGAGCTCGCCGACGCGCTCGGCGCCGAACGCGCAATTTGGGTCGGTCACGATTGGGGCTCACCGGTGATTTGGTCGATCGCGCAACACCATCCCGGGCGCTGCCATGGCGTGGCAAGTCTGTGCGTGCCTTATATCCCCGCGGGCTTCCGCGTCGAGCATATCGTTCCTCTCTGTGATCGAAGCGTTTATCCGGAGGATCGGTTTCCCGCGGCGCAATGGGATTACCAGCTGTTCTATCGCGAGAGCTTTGCGGCCGCGTGCGCCGCCTTCGAAAGTGATGTTCGCGCCACCGTGCGCGCGCTCTTCCGCGGGGGCGACCCGAGCGGTAAAGGCAAGCCGGCGCGCACCGCATCGGTTCGCGCAAACGGCGGTTGGTTCGGCGCCCAGCGCACGGCCCCGCAATTGCCGCGTGATGCAGCTGTGCTGGGCGAGGAGGACGAGCACCGCTACGTCGCCGCGCTCGAGCGCAATGGCTTCTTCGGTCCCGCCAGCTGGTATTTGAACGCCGACGCGAACGCCGCCTATGCCCAGCGCGCCCAGGCCGACTGGCACTTGAGGATGCCGGTCCTGTTCCTGCATGGCGCCTACGACTATGTCTGCGAGACGCTGCAGTCACGCCTTGCCGAACCCATGCGGGTGCACGCGCCGCAGCTTAAAGAAGTGATCGTCCCGTCGGGCCATTGGATGGCCCAAGAGCAGCCGCTTGCGGTCAATGCCGCGCTGGCAAAATGGCTGGCCGTCGAGTTCCCCGGGCTATGGATCGGCACGCGCGAGGCCGAGGCACGCGGCCCCACGTGATCTCTATCCAAGCGCTCGGACGCCGCGGCGCCCGCCGCCGCTTAGGGCAAAACCGGCAAGTAAAGAATGATTTCGCTCGAGCGCTTGTAGTATTCGATGGGCAAGCGCGCCGGGTCGCGCCCGTGTTCCCGGCGCATCTGGGCAAATGTCGGCGCGATGCGGGCCACGATATCGGCGAACGGGCCGGAGAGCTTTGTGTAGGCATATGTTCCACCGGGCAGCACGCCTTCCGGTAGGCCATACCAAGCAGCGCTTTGCCCGGCCTTGAGCGCGACACAGGCTCGGTATTCCTGCGTCAGGCTATCGAAGGTGGCAAAGAAGCGGTTGCCCTTCAGAGGCACCACCTGCTCAAGCCTTTGGAAGGCATCCGACGCCGAGGGATCGCCGATGGACGTCGTGTAGGCCACACGTATCGCCTCCCGTTCAATGATCCGGTAGCTCACGACGAACCTTCTCCACCCTCTGCGCCAACACGACAAAGACAAGCCTGCGCAACCTCAATGACCGGTGGCTACTTTAGGAAGTAATTGGGAATCCACGAGGAAAGGCCGGGGATGAGGATCACCAGCACGAGCACCAACGTTTCCGCCAGCATAAAGGTCCAAACATGACGGTTGGTCTGATCGATCGGCGTCTTGGCGATACTTGTGGTGATGAACAGCAGGGGTGCCGTCGGCGGTGAAACCGCCCCGATTTGATTGCAGATCACCATCACAAGACCGACCTGGAAGGGGTCGAGGGCATAAGCCTTTGTGACGCTGACGGCTACGGGAGCGAAGACGAGGAGAACGATCAACGAATCGACAAAGGTGCCGAGCAAGATCATCACGCCGGCGAGGATGAGGAGGATCATCGTCGGGCTCGCCGACAGCGTTGAAACCTGCGCGAGTACCATTCCGTCAAACTGCAGATAGGACAAAACCCATCCCATTGGCCCCGACACGGCGATGATACCCGACACCATGGACGTGGTGATCGCCGCGTCCACCAGGATGTCGGGCACCTTCTTCAGCGTGATCTTTTTTTCCACGAAGTAGCCGACGATAAAGGCGTAGACACAGGCGACGGCACCAGCCTCGGTGGCGGTGAATACACCCGATAGAATGCCGCCGACGATGATGAGCGGCGCCAGCAACCCCGACCATGCCGAGCTCACCGAATGCCACAAGGCGCACAGGTCAAAGCGTGCCGTCACTTGGCGCAGCTCGGGATAGGCGGGATGATAGGTGTAGGCCTTGATCGTCAGCATCAGGGCGATGCCGATCAGGACGCCGGGAATGATCCCGCCGAGGAAAAGCCCGCCGATCGACACCTGGGCGATGGCGCCATAGATGACCATGGTCATGCTCGGCGGAATGATTGCCCCCATCGTTCCCGCGGTGGCAATCAGGGCGGCGGCGAACCCCGGCTTGTAGCCCGACTGCTTCATGGTCGGGATCAGAATCGAAGCGATCGCCGAAGCATCCGCCGTCGAGGAGCCGGACACTCCGGACATAACCATGCTGCCGACGACCGAGGCATGGGCGAGCCCGGCGCGAAAGTGCCCGACCAGGGCCCGTGCAAAATCCACAAGCTGCTTGCTGATGCCTCCCGCCGTCATGATGGAGCCGGCGAGAATGAAATAAGGCATCGCCAGCAGTGTGAAGGAATCAAGTTGGGCAAACATCTTCTGGGCGAACAGCGGCATGACGACCTCGGGCAACAAGGCCATGCCGACGAAGCCGATCAGCGCAATGGCAAGGAGGATCGGGATGCCCAACAGCATCACGCCGAGAAGAGAGGTGAGCAGAAACGTTATCATGGCTTCGTCACCTCGGGAGGAAGCTCATCGCCTGCCGGTGTCGGCAGCTCGCCGGTGAGCCGCCGGATGACGACAAATGCCAGATACACGCTGCCCAGGATCATGCCGTAGTAGGGATAGCTCATGGGTATCTCCAGGCCGGGCGAAACGGAATTCCGCGTGACCAGGGAAACCCGATAGCTGTAGTAGGCCGTGGCGACGGCGAAGCCCACCCACATCAGCTCGACCAGCAGATCGAGCGCCCGATTGAGCCAGGGCGACAGAACGCGCCGTATCGCCTCTACCGTGATGTGGGCGCCGCGCCGGTAGGCGATCGGGATGGCCAGGAAGACGAGCCAGATGTGCCCGAAGATCTGCACTTCCTCGCTCCAGCTCGGCGTCGCGTTCAGCACGAAGCGACTGAAGACCTGCCAGGTACCGATCAGAACCATGGCGGCAAAGATTGCCGCCACGCACAGCTCGATGCCGCGATCTATCGCTGCGAACAGTGCTTTCATGTTTGTTCCCAAGCCGGCGGCCGCGCCTGATGACGCCGCCTCGCCTCTTCCTCCTTGCGATCGATTTCGGCGAAAGGTCCGGCAAGGGTCCCGCCGGACCTCGCTGGCCCCCAGCTATTGCTGGGCCAAAATCTGCTTCAGCAGATGCTCGGCCTTGAGTTTGGCCGCCATCTCCTGCTGGAAGCCGGCCGCGGCCTTGCGCGCCTCCGTCATGTCCGGACGCGTGATAGTCATGCCGCGCTTTTGCAGCTCGGCCATGCCTTCGGCATCGCGCACGGGCGACATGGCACGGGCGATATCGGTCGCAAGCTTGGCGCCCTCGAGGACCACGGCCTGTTCCTTGTCATCAAGCTTCTTCCATTCCGACAGGGAGAAGGCGACCACGGTTGGATCAATCAGGTGCTGGGTTAGGGCGTAGTACTTGGCGATCTCGTAGAATTTGAAAGACGCCGTCGTGGTGGCGGTGTGTTCGTAACCATCAAGCACCCCGCTCTGCAAGGAGGTATAGACCTCGCCGAAATTCATCGGCGTCGCCGATGCGCCCATGGCGTTGACGGCCCCGACGAAGACCGGCGTTGGAATGGTGCGGATCTTCAGACCCTTCAAATCGGCCACCGTCTTGATTTCCTTTTTGGCGGTGACGACGTTGCGGTAGCCCCAGGAATACAAGTAGCCGAGCACCTTGAAGCCGATCGCTTCCAGTTCCTGCGATAGTTCGGCACCGACCGGGCCATCGAGCACGCGTTGCACATGATCGTAACCCGAGAAGATGAAGGGCAGGCCGATCACACCGCATTTGGCCTTGCAGAAATTGGCGAACTCCGCCATGCCGCCGACGTGCATGCTGGCACCGGAGCCGAGTTGCATAGCCTCGATCACCTGTCGCGACTGCCCCAGGCCGCTATTGGGAAAGATCTTGACGTCGAGGGTCGGTGATTTCGAGTTCACGTAGTTGGCAAAGACCCAAGAAAACATCTGGTGCTCCGTGCCGACGATGTCGTCGGCCCCGGCGTGATTGATGCGAATAATTTTTTTGTCCGCTGCAAGCGCGCCCACCGCCCCAGGCACGATGGCCGCCACCAGCGCCAGCCCAAGCATTGCAAATTGCCAACCTAATCGAAGACGCCCCACCATCGTTTCTCTCCCCAAAGTTCGCCGACGCGCGGCTTGGTTATGCTGATCCCACGATAGTTTATCTGTCGAGGGGAAGCCACGACGTTTGCGACCATCAGCCCACGACGTCCGGGCAGCCAATCCTCGTCGGCGACGCCCCGTCGGTCGCGCCCGACGACGGCCCGTTGGTGCGGCGCGTGTCTCAAACATGTCCTCAATGTCGAAGCAATTGGCTGCCTTGCTGCGCGTGGCGCATGGCCCCTCAACGGCGCGAGCCCGACAATCTTCCGTTGCGAGGAACTGTCCGCCGGCGCGATCGCACACCAAAGCCGCCGCCGCAAAGGATAAAGACGCGACTGGAACGAGCGACTGTGCGCCCAGGGACTCGCAGAAGCCAATGCAAGGTGCCGAAGGTGCAAAAGCGCTGAACGAGGTCACGTTTCGACATCGTATCGAGGCATCGCCGCAGCCGTTGCAGGCAGGCTAGCGCGGCGCTTGGCCGTCCCACCGCGTCGACGCAACGGCGGCAGTCACAGCTGAGCCCCATTCGTTTATGTGCATTTGCAGGGCGTTGGCCTTCGTTAGATCAATCGTGCAATTGTTACCCGTGACGTGCAAGCAGCTGGCTTGGTTCAGTCGATCCAGTTCCTGCTTGCATGCCTCTATGGCCACGTGAGCGACGGCCTCGGCGGCTTCCTGTGTGGTGCCGGCGTGTTTCTTGATGTTCGAGTATAGGCAGGTCTGGGCAGCAAGCCTTTTTGCCTTAACGTTGACTTGCAGGATCCGATCAAACTCCTTGTTCGTCTGCCCACTCTTGAGCCCTATTTCTAAATCGAGGGAATGGGCGGACGCACCGGTTAGAACGTCTTGCGCCCCGACAGCGATCGCGGCTCTCCACTGGCGCTCGAAAGCCATTCGATCAAACGCAGCTCCCCGTTCTCCGCGAGAGGCGCGTTCGACGTCCTGCATCTGTGAGTGACAAGTCGCCTCAACGGATGTCGCCACAGTGAGCGGCGAGGTCGCTGCCGAGGCAATGGAGCTCTGCTTGTGAATGTCCTGCCGAATGCAGGCAACAAGAGCACTCGTCGCGATACGCACCTCTGAAGCGGGCGCGCGCTGGGCGAGTGCCGGAGTGGGCAGCAAACTGCAAACGAGGACGGAAATGACGATGCCGAGATAGCGCATCTGAGCCCTCTCCCCGAGTGCCTCTGCTTAACAACGCCCTCAGCGTCTCGCAATCACCTGCGACGCACACTCCACAGAGACATCGATCGACCCGCCACGATTTTCGAAGGGCCTAGCGCACCGGCTTCGGGTCCCGGCGATCTTCGAACAAGGCGGGAATTGTTAGGGGTGTTCCTCCAGTTCCCCATCAAGGCCCGGTCGATCTCTGCCGGCCTAAGCACAGCCCGCTCGCGGACAATCCACCCCGGGTTACTTAAGCTTTGGCCCGTTGCGGAAAATCTCGCAGCGCAACGCTCTGGGATACAGGGGACATCACGGACGGTCGGTTGTCAGGGGCCACCCCCTTGCTCCGATGCCATCGCGAGCGGCAGCAACGGGCCCAAGATGTGGCGCTGCGCAATTGGACACCAGTATCGCGTCGGCTCCGAGAGGAACTGGTCTGATCGCGGCTTGATCCTATTGCGCCGCCGCGCGAACCGGGCCCTCGTCCACGGGCAAACCGAGCGCGTGTCGGATCGATTTGTGGTAGTGCGCGAGCGCCGGCTCGTTGCGCCCGTAGACGACGTGGCTTTGCGCACCCGAGCTGAAGCCGAGTTGCATGGTGCGGCCCGCCGGAAAATCTTCGGTCGTGATCACCTTGATGGCGAGCGCTAGGTTCGCATCCCAGTGGCGCTTCTCATCCGCCGTTTCGATCGGCTTGGGAATGTAAAGCGACGTCTCCATCACCGCCCGATCGGTGCGACCCTCCACCGGAAAAATGCGGAATATTTCCATGTGGTCGCCTTGCGGGGAAAAGATGGTGTTGGCGAACATCGAATAAACGATGGTGGTGTTCCACATCAGGTCCCACTCGCTCTCCGGCACGGCTTTCAGCCGGTCAAGCTTGGTGCGACCGTAGACGAGGCGGAAGTTCGGCCCATACGGGGTGAACTCGCCGACGTTGTGCACCAGGATATCGCGCAGGCTTTCTTTGTGCAGAAAGCCGAAATGATAACCCTCATGGAAGGTATCGACGAGGAGCTTCCAGTTCATCTCCTCGTGCTGCACGTGGCGATCGTGGAAATGGTAGGTGTCGAGCTTCCAGGAAGCAAGATCGGCACCCAAGCCGTCGAGCCACGGATCAATAGCAAGATCGGCCGAGCGGTCGGCGGCGGCCGTGGGCACCACCCAAACCATGCCGTGCTTCTCGGCAAGCGGCAGCGGCGTCAGACCCGGCCGTTGCGCCCGCACGCCGGGAAAGGACGTCGCCTCCTCGGGCAACCCGCGCAGCCGCCCGTCGCTGCCGTAGGTCCATCCGTGGTAGGGGCAGGTGAAGGCCCCCGCACTACCCGCGCCCTGGGCAACCTTGGCGCCGCGGTGACGGCAGACGTTGAGGAAGGCCCGCAGTTTCCCGTCGCTACCGCGCACCGTCAGGATCGGTACGCCGGCGCAATCGTCGGTGCGATAAGCGCCGGGCGTGGGCCAGTCGCAGGAAAGCCCCATCACCAACGGCCGCTTTCTGATCAGGATCTCCTCTTCCCGCTTGTGCCGCTCCGGACAGGTGTAGGCCGTCACCTCGTTGTGCCATGGCGCCGCCGCCATCGCCGTCGTCTTGGTATCGACGTAATGCAGCAGCGTCTTGAGGAGATTGATCTCTGCCGCGCGGTCCATTTTCAGTGCTCACCGGGTTGCATAGGGGCCGAATTCTAGTCTCCGCCAAGCATCGCGCGCTAGCCCCTTTGCGTCGGTGCAGGTCAACGGCTGCCAATCTCGCCTGTTGTTAGAAACGATGGAGATAAATCCGAGGCTTGGCCACCGGCCTGGCGCGCGGTCCGGCGCGAATTCTGCCGCGCCGCCAACGCGACGAGGCAAAAACGGCGTCGACACCCAAAGCCACAATACCGATCGCACTGCCTGTCAGGGGTTTGCGGGCAACGTCAGGGCAAAGGCCGCTCGCCGAGCGTCTTGCTTAAGTCGACGCCGGGCTCGAGCTCTCCTGCTACGTTGCAGTCGATGGCGCTCGCCGGCTGCTGACGTAGGGCAAAGCGCACCAGCACCCCAATCGAGGCCGCCAGCGGTACCGCGATCAATAGGCCGACGAGGCCAAAAAGATAGCCAAAGGAAAATAAGGCAAACATCAGCCAGACGGGGTTCAAGTGAACCTTGCTGCCTACGAAATAGGGCACCAACACGTAGTCCGACAGCGATTGGCCGACCAAGAAGATGCCAAACACCAACAATATTGGTGTCCACGTCAACCCGAACTGCGCAATGGTAACGCCGAGGGACAGTAAGAGCCCGGTGAGCGAGCCAAAATAGGGAACAAAACCAAGCAGGCCCGATACGGCGCCGATCAGCAGGCCGTGGTTCAAGTCCATGGCGCGCAGCGCCAGGGCGTAGAAGACGCCGAGCATCAGACAGATCGTTGCCTGGCCGCGCATGAAACCCGCCACCGTGCTGTCGATCTCGCGGACCAGCGCCCTGACCGTGTCGCGGTGGGCCACCGGCACGAGCCTGTCGAGGGTCGCAATGATGCGGTTCCAATCGTAAACCAGATAGGCGGTGATGATCGGTGTCACCACCAACCATGAAAAGATGGACAGGAGCATCCTGCCATCCGACCAAAGTGCGCGCAGAAACTCCGAGAGCCAGCCGGCGCCAACGCTCGCCAGCTCACCGCTTGATCGTTCGGCTTCTTCGATCCCGACTTCAATGGCTTTGCTGATCGAGGGGTGGCTTGGGTCGACGGCCAAAGCCTGCAGCCGTCTGATGTAGCCCGGAAGTTTTTCGATCAGGATGCTGATCTCGGCAATCAGGATAGGGAGCGCCAGCAAAAGCAAAAGGATCACACCGGCAAAGAACACCGCGAGGATAAAGAGCGTTGCGGCAGCTCTGTTCATGCCCAAGCGCTCGAGCCGATTGACGAGCGGATCAAGCAAATAGGCGATCGCCAGACCCGCCACAAATGGCAGCAAGACGTCGCGCAATAACACGGCCGTCGTTACGAGCAGGGCAAGTGCGGCAAGCCAAAAAATCGCAGGGCGGGCGGGGGTGCTGGATGGGGGGGTGGGCATTGAGGGGTTGCCTATTCTGTCGCCCCTGCGCGTGTGGCTGCCTTTGTGTGTCGGCACCGCGCTTGCTCGGCAATCCGGGAATGCCCTGACTCCAGGCAAGGACTGTGACGCGGGTTTCGCCAAGGCGTTCACCATGTCGGACCCGGCGGCGCCAGCCGTTGACCGCACGCGCGGAGCCAAGGTCCGCCCGGTGGCTGCAATGGCTGGTCGATGGCTTCCTCGAACTTCCCCTTAGGGGCGCAGGTGCGGGCGTCCCGGGGGTTTGTGCCGATTACGAGCGCCCGCATCCCGCGCCAGGATGTCCCGCGCGAGGATGCCGACCGGTAGGCCCCCCGAACCGAATAGGACGGCCGACATGTTGCCAGCAAAGTTGAGGCCGCTGCACGGCCTGTGCGCAAGCCTGCTTCTTGCAGGCGTCCCGCTCCCGCTGACGGGCAGTGCCCGGGCGGAGCCTTCACAGCCGTCCCTGACGAAGCCCTACCAACAAAAAAACCTACAAACGGTACGGGCCACCTCGGCGATGGCGCGATGTCTAGCAACCTGGGATCGCTCGAGCCAAATGTCGCGGCGGGAATGGAGGCAAACCTGCAAGCGCGTGGTGAAGAACAACCCATCCCTCTATAACAAGCCGTTTTGAGGACCGACGCGCTCGCGTTTCCGTTTGGCCGCGTCCCGGCCAAACCCGCGCCCGCACGGCCATTGCCTCGCGGCCTTTCTTATCCGCGGCCGAGATCACCAACTCTTGGCTCCGCCCTTCCCTCGCGTGGATGGCGCGCCGCAACCGGCCATCCCGGTCTACGCCCCCTGATGTCGTCCAAACAGGCGGACTTGACCCGTCGCCTTGATCGCTCTTGCCGGCCGGGGCCAGGCGAGACATTCTCCCGTCCCGCACGCCGCCCTAGCTGAGGAGCCTCGGCCATGAGCCTCGACTTTTTGGTCACCTCATTGATCATCGTTGCCTCGCCCGGGATCGGCGTTCTCTTCACGCTGGCGGCCGGCCTGTCCCGCGGTTGGCGCGCCAGCGTCATCGCCGCCTTCGGATGCACCCTCGGCATCGTTCCCCACATGCTGGCGGCCGTCCTGGGACTGGCCGCCCTCCTGCACACCAGCGCACTGGCGTTCCAAGTCCTCAAATACCTTGGGGTGGCCTATCTCCTGTACATGGCCTGGAGCTCGCTGAAGGAGCAGGGCGCGCTTAGGATCGAGGAAGAGATCGGCGCCCGCTCGGCAACGCAGGTGATCGTTTCCGCGATCCTGGTCAACATCCTCAACCCGAAGCTGTCGATTTTCTTTTTGGCCTTCCTGCCCCAGTTCGTCAGCGCGGACGACCTCCAACCCTTGGCGCGCATGCTGACCCTCAGCGCGGTCTTTATGGTGCTCACGTTCGTCGTGTTCGCCGGCTACGGTATTTTTGCCGCCTCCGTCCGTACGCACGTGATCTCGCGCCCGCGGGTGCTAACCTGGTTGCGTCGCACCTTCGCGGGAGCGTTTGCGGCACTCGGCGCCAAACTCGCGCTTGCCGACCGCTGAGGAGGCGTCCTCCCCACCACCGACGCAGCTGGCAGCTGCGGGTTAGGGAGGACATGGAACCAGCGGGTCCGGCAAGCCGCGGTTCGGCACGCTGGACGCGCTAACCCCTGTTATGCTCAGGCCAAACCTTAACGAGCTCGACGTCGCTTGACCCAGACTTCGCTTGCGTCCTTGCGGCACGGCGCGTGCCTGCCGCCGTGCCGACCAGAAAGCCGGCGCAGCCTCGATGGTCATGCAGATGACCTTTCTCGGCGGATCCTGGCGCGAGCGGGAGGTTTCTGCCGTCGACAAAAATTGGCGTGAGCCGCCGACGGATCCAATCCGTCGCACCCGTTCCACAGATGGATCTCGCTGGGGACACTGTGAGAGGCATCAACATGCTCAAAGCTGTCCTCGTAGCGTCAGCGCTTATGATGGCTGCGTTTGTCGGGTCTGCGCCGCAAGTGTCGGCGGCAGTTCAACCCCACCTTAGCAAGGCTACGGCCAACGTGGTGAGTACGGTTGGCTGGCGTCATTCCGGTCATCGCCGCTTCAGTCACTTCCATCACCGCGGGCACTTCGGTCACTTCCATCGCCGAGGGTTTGTGATCGGCGCTCCGGTCTATGCCTATAGTTACGGCGGCTGCGGCTGGCTGCGCCATCGCGCCCTCGTCACGGGCAGCCCCTATTGGTGGCACCGCTACCGGTTGTGCCGCCGCGGCTGGTAAAGGGCTTTGGAGGCCGCGCGCCCGCGCGGCCTCCTCGCCTATTTGGCCCGCGCGGCGATCACAGAGCGGCAGCCGCCGCGGCGGCTTCCAACCCTGCGTCGTAGTCCCAGATCCAAGCGCGCTCTTGCGACTGGGCGGCGAGCTGTTGGTCGCGCACCCCGAGGTCCCTGCTGGCCCCGTCGTAGCGCGCGCCATTGACGCGTGCGCTTCGCTGGACGCGTGCGGTCCGCGCCCGGCGCAAGGTTTCGTAAATGCGCAGGGCCTGCGGTGCGGAGCTCCGGTCGGCGCGCGCCAACACCGTTGCCAATGCGACCGCATCCTCGATCGCTTGGTTGGCCCCCTGGCCGACATGAGGCAGCATCGGATGCGCGGCATCGCCCAGCAAGGTCAAGCGGCCGCGCGTCCAGACCGGCAGCGGCTCGCGGTCGTACAGACCCCAGCGAAAGGTCATGCTGGCCTGGGCCGTGATGGCCTCAACCATTGGGTCCCAACCGGCAAAGGCCTGGGCGAGGGCCACGGGATCCCCTGCCGTCGACCAGGACTCCCGCATTTGTTCGTCTGTTCGCACGAACCCGACGTAGTTGAGGAGCGCGTCGGAGCGCACCGGATAGACGAGAAAATGCTTGCCCGCCCCCAACCAATTGCGCATGGCACCGCGCGGCCAGGAGACGCTGGCAGCCGGAATGAGACCGCGATAGGCGACCGAGCCCGAGGGCAGTGGGGCGGACGGGGCGACGACGAATTCCTGAAGCTTTGAGTGAATGCCATCGGCGGCAATGACGACGTCGGCGACCTCCCGTCGGCCATTGGCAAACCTGATGATTGCCTCATGCTCGTCCTGCTCGAAGCCTACGCACTTGTGGTCGGTCGCGACGACGTCCGCGGGCAGCCGCTCCACGAACAAATTGAGCAAATCGGCGCGGTGCATGCCGTAGAACTCGATCTCATTGCCAAGTTTGGGCGGCCACATGCAGGCGATAAAGCTGCCGTCCGACCGGCGGAACTGTGGATCGAGCCAACGCGCACCCCACTGGAGCAACGCGCCTCCAAGCCCGAGCTGCCGCAACATCCGGATGCCGTTGGGCTGCAGTGCCACGCCGGCGCCGACCTCGGCCAGAGCCGGCGCCTGTTCGAACAGGCGAACGGTGACGCCACGCTGGCTGAGCGCGCTGGCCGCGGCCGCGCCGCCGATGCCACCGCCGACGATCGCTACACGCAAGGGCTTTTTGAGCATGGCAGCGGCCATCGAAGCGTCTCTACTCGGGAGCCTTGAGTTTGGCCTGCTCAATTACGCCACCCCAAAGCGCCCGCTCGCGCTCCAGGAATGCCGCCATCTCCGGCGGCGAGTTGCCGATCGGCTCGGCGCCCTGGGCACGGAATTTTTTGCGCACATCTTCACTTTGCAAAACATCAACGACGTCCTTATTGATCCGCGCCACTATCGAGTCGGGGGTTGCCGGCGGAGCCACCAAGCCGAACCAGGCCAACGATACAAATCCCGGCAACGCCGCCTCCGACATGGTTGGTACATCGG
This sequence comes from uncultured Alphaproteobacteria bacterium, assembly GCA_963775835.1. Taxonomy (GTDB): domain Bacteria; phylum Pseudomonadota; class Alphaproteobacteria; order Rhizobiales; family Hyphomicrobiaceae; genus AWTP1-13. The sequence continues at coordinate 172,500 of CAVZKV010000027.1, forward strand.
CTAAATGGGGCGAGCGTTCGGGCGTGCAGACCGCGAGAATCCTGAGCGCCCCCGACTGATGGTGCGGCAGCGAGGACGACAAATTGTCGAACATGAAGAGAATGTGCCCCCCAAGCAGGTCGTTCATGGCCGGGGCCGTGCCGCGATAGGGAACGTGCGTGAATTTGACCCCCGCCATCGTCTCGAACAAAGCCGTCGTCAGATGCGAGGTGGCACCGATCCCTTGCGAGCCATAGGCAATGCCGCCGGGGTCCGCCTTGGCTTTGTCGATCAGCTCGCCAACTGTTGTGACCCCGAGCTTGGGGCTGGCAATCAGCACATTGGGCGAACTGGCGAGAATGGTGATGGGCTTGAACTTGGTCGGATCGTAGTTGAGCCTCTTATAAAGCAAGTGATTGATCGCCAGGGTGGTGGGTGGCGACGCCAACAGGGTGTAGCCATCTGCCGGCGCGCGCGCGAAGGCCTCCGCGCCGATATTGCCCGCCGCGCCGGCCCTGTTTTCGACGACAACCGGCTGCTTCCAGACGCTGCCGAGCGCGTCGGCGATGATGCGTGGCAGAATGTCGGCAGTACCGCCGGCGGGATTGGGAACAATGATTTTGACGGGGGAGGTAGGGAAGGCATCGCCGGCATGCGAGGTGTCGCCCGTCAACAGAAGACCAACGTTGGTCGCGAGCGTCACGAGCAGACGGGCTGGCTTCACTTGCATCGGGCAATTCCCCTCTGCGCTTGCGCCGCGGATCGGCGCACGTACGCGCCCCCTCGCTATGGTCCGAGCCGGCCCCTTCAGCACAAGCCTGGGCCGGCGCCGACACCCTACCCACAAGCTTGGCTAAGGCGCAAATCGAGCGCGCGGCGAGCTCGCCGCTTTGCTGGTCAGCGTCCACGGCTCTGCGCAACCGCTGAGCGGGTCCGATCAGAACTTGACTTTGACCCCGCCATAGATGGCGAAGGGCGCCGCGGGCGTGATGGTGCGCGGATTTTCAAGCACCGTGGCGTTACGCCCAACGCCCACCGGATCGCCCGCGACATTGCGCAATCCTTCCGCGTCGAAGTAGGTGCCGAACGTCGCATAGTCCTTGTTGAAGAGGTTCTTCACCAAGCCATAGACCTCGACGTTGTCCGTCACCTTGTATCCGGTCCGCAGGTTGACCACCGCATAGCCCGGCAGTGGTCGATCGTCGTTGCCCTCGTCACCGCGAAAGAATTGGTTTGACACGGCGATGAGGTCGGCGCCGACCCGCCATTGCGGCGTGACCCAATAGTCGAAACCGAACTTGAGGCGGTGACTGGGAATGCTCGGAATGTGGTCGCCGGGGCGCACCTTGGCGCAGTTTGGTATTTCGTCCTCCGGATCATCGGCGACGAAGGCGCTGCAGGGCACGCCGACGGGCGCATCCGGCGAGGCTATTTCCAGGGCATTGCGAAAGGTGGCATTCACAAAGGCATAGCTTGCGTACAGGAAGAGCCGATCGGAACGGTAGTTGACCGCCGCCTCCACGCCTTCGCGCAGAGTGTCGCCACCGTTGACAAAAAAGCCGCGGCCCTGAATCGGGCTCGCGACCGTTAGAATGTCGTTGCTGAGGAGGGTGCGGAAATACCCCAAGCTCCAGCCGAGCGTATTGCTTTTGGCCGCGCCCAAGGCGTCGCGGCCCGCGTAGCCGGCCGCAACCTGGCCTCTTAGACCGGCCTCGATGGTCCTGCCCACCACCTGCTGCAGGGGAGGGTCTGAGACAAGGAAGTTCTCAAGCAGGCAGGGTCGCTGTGGATCGGCGCAGGCCAGCTCGGCTGGTGTCGGAGCCCGGTTAGACTCCGAATAACCGGCATATGCGGTCAGGCCCGGCATCAGCTTATAGGTTGCACCAATCAGAGGATTGAAGCGCTGGAAGGTGTGATTGCCGTTGAGAGCGTCGCCGAGCTGGTCCTCGAGTTTGATGTTCGCGAGGTTGTAGCGGCCGCCGACGGTCACCGCCAACCGGTCGGTGACGTCCAGCGTATTCATGAAATAGAGCCCGTAGTACCGGGTATGCACCACGAGATCGACGGGCGTTACCTCCACATCGCCGGCGTCGAGATCGGGGTTCAGCGATTGGTCGATGATGATGCCAAGCCCCGACACCGCCAGGCTCCGCGGGTCGAGCACTCCCAGCTCGCTTTGCGATGTCACCCGCGCCCGGCCGAGGTCGAGGCTCGTACCGAGCAGGAATTGATTGGGCCGGTCGAAGAGATGCGCCTTGCTGACCGCCTGCACGGCACCGCCATAGGAGAAGGACTCGACGGAGACCCTGTCGTTGCCGCCGAGGACGGTCTGATCGCCGTTGGGTAAGCTGGCGATCGGCACGTTGACAATGCTGCCGTTGGCGCGACGGCCGAACAGCACGTCGTCCGCCTCCTCGAAACATAGGAGGCCCGCGTTCGGCCCCGCCGGATCGCAGGCAATCGCTTCCGACACGTTGCCGTCGGGGCGCTTCTGCTTGAAGCCACGATAGTACGTGTTGCCGGAAACCTTAAGCGTATCCGTGACCGAGACGGAGCCCGTCAGGTTCACCATCTGCATGCGGTTGTCGAAGGACTGCGGCGAGGTGAAGACATTGGCGCGGCGCTCCTCGACGAGCTCGACCGGGGTGGGCCCCACGACGCCCAGAAACGTATCGGCAAAGGTGTAGTTGAGATGGAACTCGGCGCCCGAACCCTTGACGCCCAGGTCGGCGTGGGCCCGTTTGGCGGACGCCGGTGACAAGTCGCGCCAGCCGTTCTCGTCGATCCACTCGCCCGCAACATAGGTTGCCCAGTTGCCCCAGCGCTGACCGGCCTCGGCCGCCACGTCCTTGTGTCCAAAGGAGCCGATCCGGCTGTCGACCGTTGCACCCTGGAAGCTAAAGCCATCCTTCATAATGACATTGACCGAGCCGCCCAAGGCATTGAGACCGAAGGCTGGATTGTTGCTCATCATGACGATGTCGGCGATGGCGATCTGCGGGATCAGATCCCAGTTCATCGTATCGCCGAACACCTCATTCATGCGCACGCCGTTTTGATAGATGGCGAGGCCTTGCGGCGTGCCATTGAGAGGCGAAGCACTGAAGCCTCGATATTGCAGGTCGGTGGCAAGCGCATTGCCGAGCGCCTCGTTGATGGTCGCGCTGGGAACGTAGGTGTTGATCGCCTCGGTAATGGACGGGGAGGCCGTCCGCTCGATCTGCGCCGAGGGGATGACGCTGATGCCGGCGGGGACCTTGTCGATCGGCAGCTCGCTTCCGGCAACGGGCGACATCCTGACCTCGACGTTTGCGATCGAGGCGGGTGGCGGCGACGTCGCGACAGGGCCAGCAGACGGGGATTGGGGGGCGGCCGGGGAAGCGGGGGGCGGCGCCGCAACGGGGAGCGCTTTGGCTGGCGTTGGGGGCGGTCGCGACGCCTTCTTCTTTGGCGCGCTCTTGGGCGCAACCACCTCGATCTTTGGCAAAACGGGGGCTTTCGAGGCGGGAGCGGTGGCTTCCGGCGTCGGCGTCGGAGCTGGCGGCTCCGCCGCCGGCGGCGTCTCGCCGCTGGGGGCTTGCACTTGGCCAAGCGCGACATCGGCGAGGGCAAGACTGGCGAAGATCGCTGCCAGACTGCGTCTGGAAATCCGCATCCGCCCTCCAGGCAAGCATCTTTTAGACACCCTATGCGTCGTCCTGCGTCCCCCGCCTCAGTCGAGGCAAAGCCGCATTTTTCTCTGGGTCAAGGCCCGGGCCTGGCGGCATGCCGCGCGGACAGCACTTTGTGCGCCGCCTGCGGCCACCGCGCACCAGAAGTGGCACGCCCTGATGCGAATAGCCCCTCCTTGCAATCGCCCCCTCACAATCGCCTTGGGCGGCGCGCTCCCGCCGGCGTGAGCACCAATGGCGCGCGCTCGGGCACCCCATGTGATTCGCCCGGGCCTGGATCCATCACGCCAGGGGCGCCATGCCGCCAGGATCCGCGTGGGCTTGGCGTCGAGACGGGGACCGACGTCGCCACAACTGCAGATGGTGTCCGATTTGTGGCAGCGCCGCTCCGGCGCCCGCAATTTGTGAGCTGACGCTCTGCTGGCACCCACTCGGCGCCGAACGGCGCGCAGGCTCGCGTGCGCTGGCGCGTGCGTGCCCTTGGCTCCGGCAAATTGGCCTTGCCAATACGCCGGTTGCAGCCGTTGTCTACGCAATGAGCCTAACAGCGCGATGACACCATAGCGCCGCCAGCCGAGCCGGCGCCGCGCGCCCAAGGCCCGGATCGGCAAAAATGTAGCTGGACATAGGCCCGCCAACTGCGCTTCTTGCTGGCAATTGCTGTATACCGGTCAGCGCTTCGCGCTCAGTGTGTCACCGATGTGGGGGGTGCCATGGACTCATTTCCAATCAAGACGGGCGTACTCGCCGTGCTCGTCGCCGTGTTCGGGGCCATCACGCTTGGGGTCATGAACCACGCGCAGCAACTCGACAAGCACGGCACGATCGTCATCGCCGCGGGCAATCCCCAATACGCGGAACTCGCGCAACGCTACCAGGAGGTCCTCGCCAAGTTTGGCGTTCATATGGTGGTTCGGCAAACTGTTCCGTTCAAGGAAAAGGATGGGCGCACGACGATGCGACCGTTGGAAGGCCGCATTACGCTGCGTGCCTTGGTCGACGATGACTCCGGGATCACGGCCGGCTTCGTCAAGGGGGACCTAGTGGGGAGCCTGCAAGGGAGCCTCGCCACCGAGAAACAGAAGGACCGCCACTCGGAATACTCAAAGCTGCTCTCGGTCGGACGCCTGTTTCATGAGCCGATCTGGGTCTTCACACGCGGCGACTTGCCGATCACGACTTTGCGCGATCTCAAGGGCAAGCGCATCATGATCGGCACACGCGATAGTGGTGCGCGAGGCGTCACCAGGCAGCTGTTGAAAGCCAATGGAGTGATCGAAAAGGAAAACGCAACCTTCATTGATCAGGATCTTCCGGCCAATGCCGAGCCGCTGTTATCGGGTACGGCCGATGCCGGCATTGTCATCTCGGCCGCCGATACCGAGAAGATCCAACAACTCCTGCGCGTTCCCAACATTCGCCTGATGGACTTTGCCCGCGAGGCGGAAGCCTACACCAACCGCTTCCCCGCCCTATCCAAAGTCGTCCTGCGCCAGGGTGCCGTGGATTTTGATCCTTTGACGCCCACCGAAGACATCACCCTACTATCGACCGCGGTCGCCTTGGTGGTTCGCCCCGACATGCAGTCGGCGTTGATTACGCTGCTCACCCATGCCGTGGTGCACAGTCCGAAGTCAGGGTTCGACAAAAACGGCGATCCGGTGCTGTTTTATCGCGCCGGCGAGTTTCCCACCGCCAACGACCCGGAATTCGAAGTGCCGAATGCCGCCCGCATTCTTTATAAAACCGGCGAGCTTCCGGTGGTGCTCAAGAGCCTAGCGCCAAAAGCAACGAGCCTCGGCGTGCCGTTCTCTTATACGGCGTTCCTCAATGAGCATTGGACCACGCTGGTCGGCGGGTTGGGCATGCTGGCCCTGCTGCTGCCGCTGACCCGGGCAGTTCCAGGCATTTACGTCTGGATGGTGCGTCGGCGCCTGGTCTATTGGTACCGGCAGCTCAAGGCGCTGGAACGAAAACTGGATAATGGCGGCGCAAAATTCGACGCCGAAGCCATGCAGGCGGAGTTCGACCGGATCGACACGCACGTGCGGACCATCAGCGTCCCGCCCTATTATTCAAATCAACTCTATGACCTGCGCGGACACATCGAGCTGGTTCGCCAGCGTCTGGACATCAAACCGCAACCGATCCGCATGGCGGCCGAATAAATAAGCGCGCGGGAGCAAAGCGGCCGCTGTCGCTAGCCGGCTCGTTGCCACGTTGATAGGGCTTTTTCTGCCCGGCCTTCGGCGTCGCCGATCCCTAGCCCCGCCCCGACGCTAAATTGGCCGGCGTGGTGGGGCGAGGTTTTGCGGCCGAGCGCGGCGGAACGCGCTGCGCTTGGGCGGCCTATGAAAAGCTGGAATTCGTCTGGCGCAACGAGGTGGCGTTGGTTGTAAGATGACGCGTTCCCTATAAGATGCGAAATCTACAGGACAAATAGGGGGCTCGTCGCAGGGATGTGTGCGCCTTTATCGGCTGCGTAAATATGCGAGACATTAAGTTCAGGGCCTGGGAATCGGTTAACCGTCAGATGAATTATGACCCGCGCTTCATCGCCTGGGAAAGCGCGGCCGGCATGCCCCTTTATGCAATCAACCACGCCAACAAAGAGCCTGACGTTGTTCTGATGGAATATACGGGGCTCCAGGATAAGAACGGCCGGGACATCTATGAGGGTGACATTCTCAAGGGCAGCAATGGTGGTCTGGTCAAATGCGAGGACGCGCTGCGCGTGCTCTACAGCTCTGCCGACATGGCACGACAGCTTGAAGTCGTCGGCAATATCTATGAGAACCCCGATCTTCTAAAGAAATAATCCGAGCCTTCGCACCGGCGATGCGACCGCCAGCTTGGCGAGCAAGCTGAAGGCAATCGACATCACCGCGCGCGCAGAGGGCCGCGGTGGTGCGCGCTTGGAAGGCGCGGGCCGCTAAAGCCTTGTTGGCAACGCGGGGCCGCGCCGGCGGGCGCCGCGCACTGCTGCGATGATGATTGGCTTCATGCTCCTCTCCGAGAACACTAGAGCCATGTCAAATCTCGTCCTATTTCGAGATCGCGATAATGCCTGAGCGGCACATTCGACGTGCGCCATTCAACCGTAAACCAACAGGCCTCCACGAACGGCGTTGAAACGAGGGACCAGCGCGACCTAACCCTGGCTTCAAGGGGCAGCAGCAGGTCGAGCCGATAGCGTCGCGCCTCGGGAACGTCGGCAAACCGGTAGGACAATTGCGCGGTTAAATGGCCCGTAGCAGTAGTCGCGCGTCGTGGAAATCAGCACGTCATCGGCAATGTATAGGAAGTCCTGGTAGACGCCGGCGTATTCGAACCGGTGCTCGTAGCTGATATCGCCAACCCCAGATGTTCCTTGTTAGGCGCGCGCCGAGCAGGGCAAAGCTTGCGTTTGAAATCTGTTCTTGCGCGAAGGCGTCGAAGGATGAGCGCCCGTAGAGGCGATAGGAAATATCCGATGTCAGTTTTCCATCCAGGCGTCACGTCGGGTTCTGCATAGACGTCGCGCCGCCGATCGTCTCGGTTGACCAGGGCATTGTTGGTATAGGTTGGAGAAAACGAGACGAGCACGCTCCATTGCGGCCGATGGGCCGCCTTCGGCGCGGCCTGGTCGGCAGCCAGCGCCTGTTGCATGCCCAGCAGCCCAAAGGCGCTGGCCAAAGCGTTCAGCTTCCGCACAGGTTCAGTCCCAAGCTCGTGAGGGGAAATCTCTGACCGGCACCGCGGGTGACTGACGACGCGCAAAAAAGGTGAAATAGCGCGAGGATGACAAAACAACTCAAAACTATGGGCTTTGGAGCCCAAGTTGTCCTCAGCTTCAAAGCCAAGACGCTTTTTGCCCGTCCAGCGCTTTTGCGCGCCGTGTTGGCTGTTGTTCCATCCGCAGCCGCCAAGCCCCGCCCGGCACGCGGCGGGCCGCGCTGCGTTGCACCCGATCGCTTAACGCCGCGCACCGGCGCGCCGCCCATGTCGCGCCGCCCATGGCACCCGCGTCCTGGCCCCGCGCGGCTCAAAGGTTGCGGAAGCCTGCGCCTTTCGTAGGGGTGCGCTTTAGCCGCGCACGAACCAGCCAAATCGATCGCGCACGGCCCCACGCCAACGCCGGTGGACGATAGCCCGCGACAATCAGGGTTCTCATGCATGTACAAGACGCGATCACCCTGCGCACACCCTGCTGGGGTCGCCCGCGCACGACCGGCGCCCCCGCGAGCCTGTGTGACGCCAAATTCAACGCCAAATTCAAGGCCCAAATCAAGGAGAGTGAAACCATGCCCGAACTCGACCGCCGGGGCGTCCTCGGCGCCATGCTGGGTGGGATCGCCATCGCCGGCAGCGCAAGCCTCTTGGTTGCCACGACAACGCGCGCGGCCCCGCTCCCCGGCCTTACCCCCACGACATCGACGTCGGGACCGGGCCCCGTCAAAAAGGCACAAGGTGTTGTGGTCGGGCCGCGCCATCGGCGGCGGCGCCGGCGGTGCTGGTGGAGCCGCGGCCGTCGCGTTTGCGGTTGGCGCTGGTAGCTCGCGCACGCGTTTGCCCGAGGCGGGAGAGCCTCGGCGGGCCGGCGAAGATCGGCCGCCGACCCGCGGGGCTACCCCGATGACAGACGACCCGGAGCTCGGACAGCCCGCGGCAAAGGGTGAGCGCGCGCCCGTATCGGGGTTTCCCTCGATGTCAATTGGCCACAAAGGGAGGCAAGAATGCCTGAGTAGAAACGAAAGGGGGTGAGAGATCAGCGCGTGTCATGGCACGCATACTTATTGTCGACGATCAATACCTAGTCCGGCTTGGGATTCGCAGAATTCTTCGTGCTCAACCGAGCCTGAAGGTGGTCGGCGAAGCCGGCGACGGCGAAGAGGCCGTTGCCAAGGCTGCCGAAACCAAGCCCGATGTGATCCTGCTCGAGTACCTGTTGCCCCTCCTCACCGGCTTGGAGGTCGTGCGCCGTGTCCGCGCGGTGCGACCCGAAACCGAGTTTTTAATGTTCACGCTGCATGACAACGAGGTCCTGATCGAGCAGGCCCTGAAGGCGGGTGTACGCGGCTACCTGTTCAAATCGGATCCGAGCCGTGACCTGATCGCTGCCCTGACGGCGCTTGCCGACCCATCAGCCGTTCTTTACCAGCAAAGTCTCCCTGCTCCTGCTCGAGGCGCTGCTGGCGACGCCCGATGAAGGCTCCATCATTACCAACCGCCAGCGCTGCATCGTGCAGCTGATCGCCGAGGGCTATCAAACCAAACAGATCGCCAAAATTCTCGGCATCGGCCTCAAGACCGTGGAGACGCATCGCGCGCATATCATGCACCGGCTCGATCTTTCCTCATCGGCGGCTTTGGTGCGCTATGCCGTGCGAGCCCGGCTGGCGGAGGCTTGAGTGGGGCGCCACGCACGCTGATCAGCGCTTGATGCCGGCCATGTCCTCGAGCACCGCACACACCGAGGCCGTGTCGTGGGCGCCGTGTCCGCGCTCAAGGCTCGAGCGATAGATGGGCTCGGTGGCGCTGAATAGGGGTGTCGGGCAGCCGAGGTTGGCGGCGAAGGCACCGATTACGGCCATGTCCTTTTGCCAAATCGAGCAGCGCATGCTGGCGGGCTCGTAACGGTTGTCCGCCATCAAGGGCGCGCGCAACTCGAACACGCGGGACGTTCCCGCCCCTGCCGCAATCACCTCCACGATCTGCTGCGGCGCCAGCCCCGCTTTCATCCCAAGCACCATGGCCTCGGCGCTGGCGACGTTGTAAATCGCAACCAACAGATTGGCGACTAACTTCATTTTAGTGGCGTTGCCGTAAGCACCGAGATTGAAGTACTTGCGACCAAGGCCGCGGAACAGCGGACCCAGGCGCTCGATTTCGCTGCTGCTGCCACTGGCATAGACGACGAGGTCCTTGGCTTGGGCCTGCGCGCCGGTCCCGGACAACGGGCAGTCCAACGCAATGTGACCCTTGGCCTTGAGCACCGCAGCAAACGCCTCCTTATCTTCGAGCGACAGCGTGCTCATTTCCAGGACGACGAGGGGAGCGGGCGCCGCCGCGGCGATCGTCTCGGCCGTGGCGATGGCAGCGCGCGCGCTCGGGAGAGAGGTGATGATGTCTGACGCTGCAGCGGCAACGGCGGCCGCGTCGTCGACCACCTCGATGCCCTTCTGCCTGGCGGCCGCCATCGCCTTGGCGTCAATATCGTAGCCGATGACGCGCCAGCCGCCGGCCACGAGATTGCCGGCCATGGCCCCGCCCATAAGGCCGAGACCAATGACGCCGATGGTGCGCTGGGGCGGATCGGGCTTATGCAATGTGTCGGCCATCCTGCTCTCCTGCTGCGGCTCGCCTCAACGCGCTGCCGTGGTCCCATGGTACTGATCGCACCGAACAGTCGACAAGCCTGTCGTCGGCTCAAGCGGCATCGGGCCAATCCCTGCTCTCCACTCCACAAGCTGGGATGAAGTCGCGACAAGCGCTCGCGCGGCGCGTCGGCGCAGGTGGTTTCTCCCCTCAGCAAACACGTCACGGCGCCGGCGCACCGCCGCCCACGGAACCGACGGGCTCGGCGCCCGGCGGCGGGGCCGCCACCACGACCGTTGTGTCCGCCAAGGTGGCATGGATCAGAAGGCCGAACAGGCAGAGCAGGACCACGAGGATCGACGCCGTCTCAAAGGCTCGGCCGAGGCTGACCGGGTGTGCATTTTTTCGCAGCATGAGATCCTCCAACAGCAACAGGTCGATTTGCTGCATCGGATCGCTCAGCAGGCGCTGCCCGAGGCACCTCGCGATCCCGTTAGTCACGGGCACTGGCCGCAATGGACCCCTGACGCACTGACGACGTTGGGGCTTGGCTCCAGGGCTTGGCGCCGGCGAGCTGTCGCACCGCGGCAAGGGTCGCAAGGCTCACCTCAACCTCCCGCTCGCTCAAAGGGGAAGCGGTGACGCACTCATATTGTCCACACCAGGGACTCGCTGGTGCTACCGTCGGAGGCGGTCTCCTGCGCCTGCAGCGCCCCGCAACCGGCGTCGCAAATAAGCAGCGCACTGACGGCAGCAATCGTTAAAGCTGTAGTCACAAAACCTCCCGTACCCGCAAGGCTCCACTCACGTCCTCACGTACTTGAGCCTCACACTGCGTTCGCGCTCACCGGTTTGGGCGGACGAGGCATCCGCCAGGCCCCCCGCGTCCTAAGCTTGTGCTTGTCGTTGCTGGGCCCTGACACCCGAGAACTCCGGGTAACGACGGCGCATTCCCAAGCCCGGCGCCGGATCGGAATTTATTTTTGCCTCGCAGCCGGAATAAATTCCCTGCCGTCGGGATCTAAGTATAAATGCACCATGCCCCGGGGTTGCTGAGAACGGGAATGGTCGCGAAGACACCATTTGAAGAACTGGTGACGCCACACTTGCAGGCGGCGTTCAACTTGGCCTACTGGATCATGCGCAGCCGCGAGGAAGCAGAGGATGTTGTCCAGGACGCCTACATGCGGGCTTTCCGGGCCTTCGCCGGCTTTCGTGGCGCAGCGGCAAAGCCATGGCTCCTCGCCATCGTTCGCAACGTTGCCTATCGGGCCCTGCAAAATCGAAAACGGACCGCGAACGTGATTTTCTTCAGTGAAGATCTCAAGCACAGGGACAAGGAGGCCCTGAGCGAAGCGGAGTCGGAGGAACCCTCCGCCGAAAGCATTCTGGTGGCGGCCGAAGAGAAGCAACGGCTGCTGTCGGTCCTGGCGGCGCTTTCCGTCGACTATCGTGAAGTGATCGTTCTACGCGAATTGGAGGGTTTAACCTATCATGAGATTGCCGAGACGATCGAAGCACCGGTTGGCACGGTAATGTCGAGGCTGTCACGGGCCCGCGCGGAGCTACGCGATCGATTGGCACGGCAGGTCGCCAAGGATGAACCCAATGCAATGTAACGAGGCGCACGAGGTCCTGAGCGCCCTTCTCGACGACGAAGTCGGCGCCGAGCAGCAGCAGGCTGCGAGAGCGCACATCGCCGGGTGTTCGCTGTGCGCCGAGGTCGCGCGCGATTATCGCCGCATCGGCGATAAGCTGCGTACGGTTGCCCGGATGACCGCACCGCCCGATCTTGCCGACAAGGTGCTCGCCCGGCTCGCGACCGAAGCTCGTTCGGCCAACGACAATCGACGCTTCAATTGGCGCGGCTTCGCGCAACAAGCCGCCACGCTGCTCCTCGTCTGTGGTCTGTCGGGCCTCGTGGGCTGGCATCTGGCCCAATCTAACTTCGAGCAGCGCCGCTTGGAGCGCGACGTCGTCGCTGCCCACGTGCGCTCGTTGCTGCAGGACAACACCGTGCAGATTGCCTCCTCGGAAAGCCATACCGTCAAACCCTGGTTCAACGGTCGCATCGAGTTTGCTCCAACCGTCAAGGACCTGACGGCCGAAGGCTTTCCCCTGATCGGGGGCCGCCTCGATTTTATCGACAATCGGCGGATAGCGACCCTGGTCTACAAACGCCGCCGCCACGTCATCAACGTCTTCATGTGGCCCGCCGACGGACAGAACCCGAAGGCGCCGGTCCCGTCGATGCTGCAGGGCTACAATACGGTCACCTGGACCGCTGGCGGCATCACCTTCTGGGCCGTATCCGACCTTAACGCCAAAGAGCTGGGACAGCTGCAAGGCCTGCTTTAGCTCGCCCACGACGCCGCGGCCATGCCCCCCGACGGTAGCCCCCTGACGGTGGCAATTGCGCGCCCGGCTGAGCCTGGCCGGGCGCGGTTCATGTCTCTATTTTTTAGTGAGCCGCGTGCCGCGATGTTTCCGGCGCGATCGCACTGCTCACCGCGAGCAGTCCGCTTTTCTCGTTTTGGACGATAAGGCCGACCAGGGTCTCGCGCTCGGCCTTCAACTCTTCCATGCGCACGAAGCGGCTTTCGCCGAGTTTGTTTCTCACCAAGCCACTGTACTCGATGTTGACGTCCCTCAACCGGCGTCGGATTGCAATCATGTCGGTGCGAGTCATAGTCCACCTTCCCTCGATTGATCCCACACCCCCGCATGAATTCGTGTGACACGATCGCGGCGCTGAGACGGCCGAGGCGATGTTTGCCGCGCGGGAAAATCAAATTTTTTCGGCGCCCGCCGATGGGCGGTGCACACATTAATGCCGCGAATCAATGTGCCAATGTGATGCGGGCTTTCGGGAGGAAAGCGTGAAACGAACGTCTTTAAACCGCACCTTCGCCAAGCGAAATCCAGCGCGAGTGTTCAATAGCCCCTCTGACATTGTCGACGAAATGCTGCTCACACGCGGCGAAAAGCTCGGCACCCTGGATCGCTGGCGCCAAAGTATTCTCGACCAACTTGAAAGCCACGAAGCAGATTTGCGAGGCTGCGGAGCCTTCTCACAACTGCTCGGGCAGATCGAGGAAGCCAAGCACCGTCTGAGCACGGGCTTGTCGTAGGTTGCATCGGCGTTGCCTGATGATAGCTGCTGGCAGCGAGGGTGGCGGCGCTCCACCACCCTCGCTTGTTTTGCGCCTTGTGAGAAGAACCGAGGGTCGGCTCTGCCAGGACCCCGTTTAGGCGCCGATCTATCTTTGTGCGCCCCTTAGTTGGTCGACTTGAACAGCGTGGCATAGCGCTGCACGTCGTCCTTGAGGATCTGGTCGAAGCGGTCGGGAGAGGTGCTGACCAGCACCGCGCCCTGCGGCTCAAAGCGCCCCTTGACGTCTGGCATGCGCACGACCTCGGCGATGTCACGGCTGGCCTTGTCGATGATCGCTTTCGGGGTACCGGCAGGCGCCAACACGCCGAACCATGAATCGTACTCGAACTCGGAGAGCCCCGCCTCCTTGAAGGTCGGCACATCGGGCAGCACGGTCAAGCGATCGGGACCGGTGACGGCCAAAGCCCGCATGCGGCCGCCCTGGATCAGATCGCCCGCCGCCGCAAAGAAGGAAAACCCCATCGCGACGTCGCCGCGAATGATGGCCGTATGCGTTTCGGGAAGTCCCTTGAAGGGCAGGTGCACGATATCGGTCTTGGTCGTCTGCCTGAACAGCGCTCCGGCGATGCCCGTCGTGCTGCCTAACCCCGCCGAACTGTAGTTGAGATCGCCCGGCTTGGAGCGGGCCAGATCCACGAGCTCCTTGACGTTTTTCGGCGCGGAGTTGGGCGGCACCACCAAAATCAGCGGCGTGACGGCCACCTGCGTCACGCCGACAAAGTCGCGCACCGGATCGAAGGCCAAATTCTTGTTGAGGTGCCCGATGACGGTATGCCCGTTCGAGGACAGCATCAGGGTATAGCCGTCGGGGGTCGCCTTGGCCACACTGGCGGTCCCGGCCAGTCCCGGCCGGTTCTCGACCACCACCTCCTTGTTCCAACGCTGTTGCAGCTTTTCGGCAACCACGCGTGCCAGCAGGTCGGTCATGCTGCCGGCCGAGAACGGCACAACCAAGCGCACCATTTGTTCGGGATACTTGGCGGCGTCCTGCGCCAGGGCCGCAGGGGCGAGGCCAACGGTCGTCAGCAGGGTGAGCAGCAGGTTGGCTAACTGGCGCATGCGAACGTCCCCCTTTTTTGATCCACTCGTTTACGCGTCGCTTGCGAAGATCGCGGACAAAAGCCCAACCTCCTGGCGCCAACGCAATCTGGGCCACGGCCGGCGCGGTGCCGCCGAGGGCCGAGCCTGCCACCCGCCGCTATCGTATCTGCTCTCAACCGCGTTCGAAAGGCACTCGAGCACCCCCACGATCCAAGGCCCGGCCTCGAACCTTTACCCGCCAGCTCGGGGGTAGGCCGGCAAGCGAAGCCTTTCCCGGGCTTGCCGCCCGTTGCCGGGGAGCCCGGCGATGTGATCGGGGCGCCGCGCGCACCGTCGGATCGGGAAGCGGCAGGTCCCAGACCCATCATCTGGGTCGGTGAGGACCGTTGGGAGGCGTTGGACCCTTGGGTAACCGCGGTCTCAAGGCCACGCGCCGCGCTCGCAGGGGGCGGGCCCGCGAGGCACGCCCCGCGTCCGCGCCCGGCCCAACTCTCTAGGGCACCGGTCGCCGTGCGGCGACCGGTGGCATCGGCCTATCACTTAGTGTGTCAATTCGGGAGGTGCTCGCGCAGGTTCGCCGCAGCCTGACGCCAGTCACCCGTACGAGGGGCCGGTTGGGTCGGCTCGTAGGTCGGCACGTCGATCGGCGCGTTCTCCAGCGAGGCATAGGGGCTGCGCGGCATCGGCAGGGCGCCCATGCGCGTGGCCAACGCCTGCAGCTCGCGCAGGATCCCCTCACGCCGCATCTCGTGCTCAAGGGCAACATTGTGCACGTCTTGTAGGAGCTTCTGGTCGGCACGGTTTAGCGCCTGCCCCAGGGCCCTGACCAGGTCCTGTTCCCTGCGGGCAAGCTGGTTCATGCGAACCCGCATTTCCTCGACCTGCTCGACGAGACTAGTCGTCATTGCTGATATCCCTCTTTCTGTCAATCGCCATAGCCTGTGACGAATCACTGGCCAAAAAGATCGCTGACGAGTTTGGTGATCAGGAGGCGACGCCGCGACCCAAGCAGACACGCCTCGACCTGCGCATCGAAACGGCGCGCGTCGCCGAAGCTCAGCATTGCCGACCTGCAAAATCGGCCACCCCCTGTGAGAGCAAACGCATTAAGCAACGATGCGGTCCTCGAGTAGGACTGGCGCACCGCCGAACACAACTTAAGTGAACTGGAAAGACCCGAACCGACGAGAGCCGCAAACTCGAAAGGCGAATCACCTGCCTTGACCACGGGCGGCCAGTATTGACAACGAATGAGGCACGAAAACATTCCCTGTCACGCCAAACTGCGTCCTAGGGCTGGGGCCAATCCCACCAGGGTGCCCGACGACACCCAGGCCCAAAATACGCCAGAGTGCGGGCTGAGCACCGGTGCCGCGGTGTGCGCCCGCCATAGTCCCATCGGAGGGTGGAGTGATTCGCGCTCCGCTGAGGCCTTTGCACAGGGGTAAGGAGCCGTGCCGTGCTTTTTGCGCCAGTTGCGTAGCGCCGGCGCCCCAGTTTCGTGCCTCCTGCTA
Organism: uncultured Alphaproteobacteria bacterium; assembly: GCA_963775835.1. Taxonomy (GTDB): domain Bacteria; phylum Pseudomonadota; class Alphaproteobacteria; order Rhizobiales; family Hyphomicrobiaceae; genus AWTP1-13. Next base: position 188,177 of record CAVZKV010000027.1, read on the forward strand.
GAGCCCCAACAGCGCCTTGGCATTACCGCCGCAAATGGCCGCCGTCGTTGCCGCATCGAAGTCGCAGGCCGCAACGTGCCCCACGGGATCGTAGTCGGCCATGTCGAAGGGATAGTCGGTGCCCATGATGATGCGGTCGACGCCATAGAGGCGCACCAGTTCCTTGAGCTGATGTGGGGTGAAAACGATGGTATCGAAGTAAAGGCGCTTCAGATACGTGGTCGGCGGATGCGGCAACTTTCCGTGCGAATCCGAACGCGCGCCCCAGGCATGATCGATGCGTCCGGCATAGGCCGCCAGATAGCCGCCGCCGTGAACGGCCAAAATCTTCAGCTTCGGGTGCCTTTCCAGCACGCCATCGAAAATCAAATAGTGCACGGCGATACTGGTTTCCAACGGATTGCCGATCACATTGTTGAAGTAGAACCGGGACAGACGGCCGGCGTCGCTAAAACCGTTGGGATGGATGACGACGAGCGCGCCGAGCTCCTCGGCCTTTTGCCAAAACGGCGCAAAGGTCGGATGCGATAGCTCCTCGCCGTTGACGTTGGTGAGGATCTGCACGCCCTTGAAGCCGAGCCGGGTGACACAGCGCTCGAGCTCCTTTGCCGCTTCGTTGCCGTCCGGCATCGGCACCGTGCCAAAGCCCCGGAAGCGGTCGGGCCTGCGGGCCACGAACTCGGCAATGCCGTCGTTGATGATTTGCGCCGCCTCGACGGCGATCTCGATCGGCACGGCGTAGTAGCACTGCGGCGGCGGCGGCTTGATCACCTGCATATCGAGGCCCATGACGTCGAGATCGGCCAACCGTTGCTCGAGGCTGGCGCGCGCCACAATGTCGGCCTCTTGCTTTTGATTGAGCTCCTTGGTCTCGGCGTTGGCAAACCGCACCAACGGAGAGGCGAGCGGCGATAGATGCGGCTTCACGAATTCGCTCGCCCGCGGCACGCCCAGGTGCGAGTGCAGGTCGACTGTCAGGCTTTTCGGCCTGATCTCGCGCCCGGGCCTCAGCTGCGCGCGCGCCGCCGTCGGCCCATACTTGTTCCATTGGCTCATGGGGTCCTCCGCAAATGCTCTTGGCTGTCCTAAAACTCTGCCCGACCGATGGCCCGCAATTGATGGCCCTTGCTTTTGCCTTCCGCGTCAATGCACGCCCAGGTGCTGGGCGACGATGGCATCGTCCAAAGCGATCTGCCGCGCCAAGCCGCTGAACACCACGTGTCCAGAGTTCAAGATGACGATGTCGTCGGCCAAGTCCAAGGTCAGCTTGATGTTCTGCTCCACCAGGACGATCGAAAGCCCTTCGCCCTTGAGCCGGGCAATGGTACGGCCGACGTCGGCGACGATCTGCGGTGCCAAGCCCTCGGAGGGCTCATCCATCAGCAGCAGCCGTGGATTACCCATCAGTGCCCGGCCGATCGCCAACATCTGCTGCTCACCACCGGAGAGCAGACTGGCGAGCTGATGACGCCGCTCGGCGAGCCGGGGAAACATGTGAAACACCGTGTCGAGGTCCCAGGTGGTCTTGCCGGCGACGATCGGCTTGCGTGCGGCCACGCTCAGGTTCTCGCGCACCGTCAGGCTACGAAAGACGCGGCGGCCTTGCGGCACCAACGCCACGCCACAGGCGGCAATCGCTTCCGGCGTAAAACCCGCAACGTTGCTGCCGAACACCTCCACGCTGCCGGCGCGCGGCGGCAACAGGCCGACGGCGACGTTCATGGCGGTGGTTTTACCGGCTCCATTGCGGCCAACCAGGCCGAGCAAGCGTCCCGTCCCCGCCGCGAACGACACCTGCTGCAGGGCATGGCTGTCGCCATAGTAGGCATCGACCTGGCGCAGCGAGAGGGCTTCAGACGCCAAGGTACACCTCGCGTGTGCGCGGATCGGCCACCACCGCGGCGCGCGTGCCTTCGACGATCACCTCGCCGAAATGCAACAGCGTTATGCGGTCGGCGAGCTCGAGGGCCACGTCCATATTGTGCTCGATCATCACCACGGTCACCTCGCGGGAAATGCCAAGCAGCAGCTTCTGCACGTCGCGGCGCTCGTCAACCGAAAGGCCGGCGAACGGTTCATCGAGCAGCAAGAGCTTGGGGTTCTGCGCCAGCGCCATGGCAATTTCGACGCGTCGGCGCTCGCCATAGGAGGTCTCGCCCAACCGCCGCTCGGCGATGTGAACGAGCCCGACGCGAGCCAGCACGGCGCCTGCCTCGGCAACGAGCGCGTGCTGGGAGCCCAGATCGCGTAGGGCATTCCAACGCAATGGCGATAGGCCGAGCAAGGCCAGCATGATGTTGCGCACAATGGTATCGCGCGGAAAAAGCGTAATGATTTGGTAGGTGCGTGCCATGCCGAGATGTGCGCGTCGGCGGCAAGGCGCAGCCGTGATGTCGCGACCGAACAGCTTAATTTTGCCGCTGTCGGGGGTGAGCTCGCCCGTGATCAGGTTGAAGAGCGTGGTCTTGCCCGCCCCGTTCGGACCGATGATCAGCCGCCGCTCTCCCGGGGCGACGGCAAGGCTCACATTCCGCGTCACGCGCAGACCATCAAAGGCCTTGCTCAGGCCGTCGATTTCAAGGGCCGTCATCGCGACGCCTCCGGCGCGCCCGCCGCCCGCGCGGTGGCCACACTCTTGCCACGCAAGGCCTGCCAGCCCGCGCGCCACAACCGCACCGAGCCCGGCACCAGACCCTCCGGCATGAAGCTGATGATGAGGATGAAAATGACGCCGAGCACCAGGTTCCAGCGTTCGATGTAGGCGCTGACCACGTTCTTCATCACCACCACGATGGCGGCACCGACGATTGGACCGAGCAAGGTGCCGCTGCCTCCCGAGATCACCATCAGCAGCGCTTCCGCCGAGGTCGTCAGCGCCACGACCTGGGGACTGATGAACTGGTTGTAGTAGATAAAGAGGAGCCCGGCCACGCCGGACCAGAAACCGGAAAAAAGGATGGTCGAGAAGCGTATCAGCCAGACGTTGTAGCCGAGCGCCGTCATGCGGCGCGCCTGGTCGCGGGTGCCGACCAGGCTGGCGCCAAACGGCGAGCGCACGAACACGGCCATGCTGGCGACGGCGAGCCCGAACACCAGAAGCGTCGCGTAGTAAAATGCGGGCGCCGCTGCCAAGGACAGCCCGAACGGCGCCGGCCGGCTCGACACGCTGATGCCATTGTCACCATTGGTCAGGCTCGCCCACCGGTAGGCGATGCCCCACAGGATCTGACCGATCGCCAAGGTGATCATCAGGAAACCGATGCCCGTCGCCCTGAGCGCCAGGACGGCGAACACCGCCGAGGCCAGCAGCGTGACGATAAGCGCCACCGGCACGGCGAGGGCGTGGCCGTGGCCGGCGGCAAGCATCATCGCGGCGGCGTAGCCGCCGATGCCAAACAGGCTGGCGTGGCCGAGCGAGGTAAGGCCGGCGTAGCCGACCAGCAGGTTCAGCGCCAGCGCCAGGACGGCCCAGATCAGAATCTGGCTGGCGATATTGATGTAATAGGAGTTGCCGATCCAGACGGGCAGGCTGACGAGAACCGCAATCGCGAGCGCGCGCGCGGCGTACTGGGCGTTGCGGTGGCTCACGGCACCACCTTGCCGAACAGACCTTGCGGGCGCAGCACGAGGATCACCAGCATCGGCAAGAACAGGATCACATAGGCGAGATCGGGAAACATCGCCTGACCGAAATTGTAGAGAAAGCCGATCAGGAAGCTGCCGACCAGGGCCCCCAGCAGGCTGCCGGTGCCGCCCAGGATCACGACGATCAGCGCCAGCGGCAGCATCTCGAAGTCGAGACCGGGATAGACCGACAGATAGGGCGCCCCCATCACCCCGCCGAAACCAGCCAGCGCCGCGCCCAGCGCGAACACCAAGGTGAAGAGCTGCGAGACCTTGATGCCGACCACGCGGGCTATTGCCGCATCATCGACGCCGGCGCGGATCTTGGCACCAAGCCGCGTCCAGTCGACCAACAGCCAAAGCGCGATCGCCACGATCAGGCCGACGGCGACGATCACCAGTCGGAACAACGGAAAGTAAAGTCCTGCGACCTGCACGACGCCGCGCAGGTGCTCGGGCGTGCCCGGCTGCCAGGGATCGCCCGTCCACAGCAGCAAACAAAGGTCGGCAACGATAAAGGCGCCACCCAAGGTCAACAGCACTTGCGGCAAAGGATCGCCGGCGAGCCGCCGCAGCAGCACGCGCTCGATGAGACCGCCGATCAGCGCCAAGGCCGCCGTGCTCACCAGCGCCGCAACCCAGAAATTGACGCCGCGCGCCAGCAGGGTCACGCCCAGATAGGCCCCCAGCATAAAAAACGAGCCGTGCATCAGATTGGGAATGCGCATCAGCCCGAAGATCAGCGAGAAGCCCGACGAGAGCAGGAACAGGAGGCCGCCCAGCGCGATGCTGTTGACGGCCAAAGTCAGCCACAAGCTCATGTAGCCTCGCCTCGGTCACGTCGCTCGGGTCAAGCGCTGCCCATCGGCACGCACCAAATTGCCTCCCAGCCGCGCCAACGAGCTAGTTTTCGAGGTTCTTCGCCGGCGGATAGTCGCGCGTATAGACCGGGTTCGCCAGAAACTCGCGCTCGTTGTAGCTCCAAAATTGGCTCACGTTCTGATAGGTCTTGATCACCGTGTTGACCAGCTGGCCGTCCTTTTTGTCGCAGCGGCGAATGAAGACCTCGCCGACCACGTTGCCGTATTGATCGAATTTCACGGCGCCGCGCGGCGTATCGGTCAAGGCGACGCGGTGCAGCGCCTCGGCCAAGGCCTTGCGGTCGTCGGCCTTGCTCTCGAGCTCTTGCATGGCCGCTTCCACGCACTGGCCGGCGACATACATCCCCGCCGAGTAGCCGCCAGGGAGCACACCATAGTCCTTCTGCATCGCCGCCACGAACCGCCGGTTGCTGGGCGTATCGGCGGTTGCCGAATAGTAGGCCGCCGAGAGCACGCCGACCGCCTCATCGCCGAGGCTTTTCAGCAAGGCATCGTCCATGCCGGTCCAGCCGGCGAGCAGCGGCACCTTCCCCTTGAGGCCGAGATCGGCGTAGGAGCGCATAAATTTGACCGGATTGGAGCCGGCAAAGCCGTGGAACACGCCATCGACATTGCCGATCTGGGCGATGAAGGGGGTGTAGTCCGGCGTCACCAGCGGCGGCCACAGCTTTTTGACAACCTTGCCGCCGGCATCCTCGTAGGCGCGCTGGAACGCCGATATCTGCTCGTGGCCGAAGGCAAAATCATCGGAAATGGTGGCAACGCGCTTGAGCTTGAGCTCCCTGGCGGCATAGTCGCCCATCACGTGGCTGCACTGCCCGGACGTTGCCGACGGACGGATGACGAACGGATTGGCCTTGCGCTGGGTGACGTCTTCGGCCGCCGCCAGACTGATGAGCGGGGTGGCGTTGTCGCGCACGTAGTCGCTGATCGCCAAGAGTTCAAAGGCGGCGAGTGGGCCCAAGATGACGTTGACCTTGTCGCGCTCGATCACCTCCTGTGCCTTGGTTTTGGCGCCAGCCGGGTTGCCACCGGTGTCGGCGACCAGGAGCTCGACCTTGCGACCGGCGAGCATATTGTTCTTTTCCTTCAGGAATGCCGCGATGCCCTGCTCCATCTGGATGCCGCCCTGCGCCAAAGGGCCGGTCTTGACGGTCAAGAGGCCTATTCTGAAGGGCGCGGCCTGAGCCCGGGCGACCGGCATCCGCACGGCGACGGCGCTGGCGCCGCTGGCCAACATGCCGGCCAGCACCGTCCTGCGTTTGATGGTCATGGCGTGTACTCCCTTACTGGTCGTTTACAGGGTTGGTCTTCTCTGAAAGCTGAGGCTCATTTCTGAAAAGCGAGGTCTGAGGCAAACAGGTGTTAGGCAAAAAAAGCTTTGGGGCTCAGCGGATGTGCCCCGTTGTGGGACGCCGGACGCCGCGCGCGCTTTTATTTAAGGTCCGGGTCCCAAGCCTTCCTCCCGCAGGCAACGGCGGGCAGGCGACTGGTCCCCCGGCCCCAGGACAGCAAAGCCAATCGGCACTCGGCCCGATCCGACCTTGGCCTGTCAATGCGCCCTTTCACCCCGCCGTGCCCGCTCGCACCGGGCCAGTTGGGCCGGCACCGCACCAGGCAACCCCGATCTTGCAGCCGAAGCATCCGACGTCGTCTCCAAGACCTACGGGGCCGGCTCGGCGCGCTGGGCCGCCGAGCGCGCGCGGGCGATGCGCTCGCGCGTGCCTTCGGGCAAGGTTACGACCAGGTCATCTTCGACCACCTTGATCGCAACGGGCCGCAGCCGCAGGCGTGGGTTGCCCTGATGTTGGCCGGTGGCGATGTCAAACTCGTAACCGTGCCAGGGGCAAACGATATTGCTTTGCGTCCGCGAAAAGGACAGCCCCAAACTGGTCTTGTCTTCCCGGACGCGCTCCTCGACGCGCGCAATGATCTTGCCCTGGCAGACCGGCCCGCCCATGTGCGGGCAGACGTTCTCGAAGGCCGTAAAGGCGCCATTGTGGCGGAAGATGCCGACGGCGACGCCGTCCACTTCGACCACCTTGCGGCCGGGATCGGGAAACGCCGCTACCTTGCCGATGGCTATCTCTCGCATGGGGCTCTCGTTGGCTGTCAGGCGGGGATCACTGTGGCTGGCCCCGGCGATACCACATCGCCAGGTCGAAGAGAGAGATGTCGAGCGCGCGCAGCATCTCGCTCACGACCAGCACGACCTCGGTCGGGGTTACCCGATCGGCGCAGAACGGCACCGGTAGGGCGCCTTCGGCCTCCGCCTTGGCGGCATAGAGCTTGACGATAGCCGTCATGGCGCGTCCGACATCTGCGCTGGCAATCGCCTCGGTGCCGCCGCTCGCCAGCGCCCGCGCGGCAAGCTCGGCAAACGCTTGCGTGACGCCGTGAAACTCGGCGGCGAGCGCCGTGGGCGAAGCGGACATATCACGGCGCTCCGTGCCCAGGTCCGGGCTCGGTTGCCGGCCCATTTGCCCGCCCACTGGCCCGCTCACTGGCCCGCTCACTGGCCCGCCTCCACTGGCCCGCTCACTGGCCCGCTCACTGGCCCGCTCACTGGCCCGCTCACTGGCCATGACGGCGCGGGCGGTTGGCCGCAGGCGCTTTACCTCCAAATTGAAGAGCCTTGCCGCATTCAAGCCCAGAATGTTGCGTTTGGCCTGCTCCGTCAGGAAGGGAATGGTCGTGATCGCGCTCGGCGGATCGAAGTCCCAATGCGGCCAATCCGACGCAAACAGCAACTGCGTCTCGGCTTTCATGGCGGCAAAGGTCGCCTCCAGCAGTTTCAGGTTGCTTTTCTCCAGCGGCTGACTGGTGAAGTACATCTCGCGGATGTACTCGCTTGGCGGACGTTTGAGCATCGGCGCCTCGCAAACGCGCATCATGAACTCGTGGTCGAGGCGTTGCATGATGAACGGTATCCAGGCGAGCCCGCTTTCCACCCAGACCAGTTTCAGTTTTGGGAAGCGCTCCGGCAAGCCATTGATGATCCAGTTGGTGAGATGAATCAGGCTGTAGTGCACAAAAGACAAGGCGTGCATGGAGATGAAGCGATTGAGTTGCAGGAAGGAGGGATCACCCCAATGAAAGCCCGAGTGAAATGCCAGCGGCTTTCCCATCTCCTCGATCATGGCATAAAGCTTCATGTATTGATCGTGATGCACGGGCTTGTTGCGTGTGCAGGTAACGGTGAAGCCGATCACGCCCTTGGCCTCGCCAAAGTCTCTGACGATATCGACGCAGGCCTGCGGTGAGTTGAAGGGCAGATACAGGAGGCCCTTGATGCGCTCGTCCTCGGGCAAAATCCGCTCGACCAGCCAGCGATTGTAGGCCCGGCCCACGGCCGCCTCGATGTCGTCCTGCGGATGCATGCCGAGGACCAGCATGGGCGTGGGAAACACCACCTGGTAGTCGAGGCCCATGGCGTCCATCGCCCGCCGCGCCAGCTGCGTGAAGTGGTGGCCCTCACCGGCGTCGACGGCCTCCGACAAGGCCAACTGATGCGGGATGCGGCCGTAGACATTCTGAAAGGCGACGCCCGGCTGAGCGTTGAGCAGGGCGCCGCTGACGCCGGGCCGCGACGCCATCGCCTGGCCCATCTGGCGGATCACGTCGTTGTCGATGAGTTCGATGATCTCGTTCCAGAACGAGGTTTCGGTCACGTGCGCGTCGATATCGACGAGAAAGTAGTCTTCCAACGCCTCGGCCTGGATGCTCGCATGCGCAAGGATATCGCGCGTGTCCGTCTTGACGGTGATCTCGGCCAGTTCGTTGAGCTTGTCTTCACTGGTGAGCTGCTGCTGCATCGAACTCTCCTCTGAGCCCGTTCCAACGGCCTTGCAGTTGAGGACTTTACCCCAGCCGGCGGTGGTGCGCGTTCAAAAATGTAGGCCGGCGCGGCGCCCAGCCCCTAGCGGGCCAAATTCGAGCCGGGCGATGTTTTTTGTAAAAATTTGCCGGCGCGGGGATTTGCGCGCGGAGAACCGCTCCTTATGGCCCGTGGGACCGGGGGCGGTCACACCCCCCCGGCCCCACAAGCAACGCCCGCGCCCGGGGGCGCGGGCCGCCGACAAGGGGCTTGATCGCTAGGCGGCCCCTCGCTTGGCAGGACAGCCGTGCGACCGGTCGGCCCGGCTCAGGCGCTATAGACCTTTTTGATTTCACCTTCGGCCCATTTCACCGCGTCCTCGGCGGGCATGCCCTGGACCGCCTTGGCATACATATCGACGATGATGTACTTGCTCAGCACCTCGGCGGCCATCCGACTGGGTGGTCCGGCGTAGCCCATCAGGCGGCCCGTGCGCGCCGCGGACCGGAAGGGCTGCATGACGGGATCCTCGTTCCACAGTGGATGCTTCTCCCACTCGGTCGTGCAGCCGATGGCAAAGCCTTGTTGGGAAATGAACCACTTCTCGAAGATCGGCTTGGAGCTCATCCAGCGGATGAACTCCTTGGCGGCCTTCTGATTTTTGGAATAGCTCATCACGGCGTTGGAAAAGGCGCCGTGGTAGCTGAATTGACCGGCCGGCCCGGCCGGCAGGGGCGCGTGCTGGGTATCCTCGCGCATGGCTTTGCCGGTTTCGGTCCGATAGGCGTCGGGCTTGCGCTTGGATTCGATATAGATCGAGGCGCCGTTATTGGTCGCGCAGATCGTGCCCGACAAAAATGCCCGGTTGTTGTTGGAGTCATCCCAGGCGAGCCCGCCTTCGTCGTGGGCATCCTTCCAAAACCCCACCATATATTTGACCAACTCGATCGTCTCCTTACTGTTGAGGACAACGGTCTTGCCGTCCGCTTCCACCTCCTTGCCGCCCCACGACCACAGAAAGGGATAGGCAAAGTTGGGCGCATCGCCAAAGGTATGGCCAAGCGTTTGGCCGAGCGGTCTGCCTTTGGCTTTGAGCTTTTTGCCGGCGTCGCGATACTGATCCCAGGTCTGCGGGAATGTCGTGTAGCCGATCTCGTCAAACCAGGATTTGCGATAGGCGATTTGCACGCCGACAATATTGTAGGGCACCGCCAACCAGCGTTTGCCGTCATGGGCGGCGGCGCGGGCGGTATCGTAATATCCGCCCTGGGATTTGCCGAGCTCCTCGGCGATATCACCGACGTCGGCCAAGCTTTCGGTGTAAAGATGCGCCCAGTTATTGAGAACGTTGACGATGTCGGGCCCGGCACCCGATTGGATCGCCGAGGTGATGCGCGCCTGAATGTCGTTGGCGTTGATGGTCTCGACGGTGAGTTTGATGCCAAGCGCTTTTTGACATTCCGCCGTGATTTCCCCTTTCAAAAGCACGTCCGAGGCGGGGACGAAATCCGCCCAACGCAACCAATGGACACTTGCCGAGGCCTGCGCGTAGGCCGGGGCCCGCGCGGTGGCGAGAATGCCGGCGAGACCACCGGCCTTGGCGGCGGCACCCGCCCCGCTCAGCTGCAAAAACTTACGACGCCCGATCTTTGTCATAGGGCTCCTCCCACTTTTTTTGCTGCAGGACAACTGCCCATGATTGCTCCGCGGCGCCGCGCTCATCGGCTGGTCGCCGGTGCGGAGGCGTTCAGTATACCGCAAATTATGGCTTTCAGCGTCCCGGCCGTCGTGCGGGACAAAAGACGCGAATGCCAAAAGGCAAAATTGCCGTTTGTTTTTAGCGCCTTACACCGCACCCTTGTCAGCACCCGACTTAATCTGCCCGCGCGCCAAGCCAAGCTTTTGCCGCTCCCGAAACGACCGATTGGCGCGGGGCCGCCCAAAACCCGCCGCCTGCGCACGCAAGATCAGCGGCAACGCCAAGCGTCATGAAAATTTGCGGGCCGCTGCCAATAGTCTCAGTCCATAAACAATAGTCTCAGTCCATAAAAAGGGAGGTTTACGCCATGCTCAGCCGACGCGTTCTCATCTCGGGTTTGGCGGGCGTCGTGCTCATGGGCCTCGACGCTGGGCCAGGGGTCGCGCAGTCCTACCCGGCGCGGCCGATCACGCTCATCGTTCCGTTTGCCGCCGGCGGCTTCAATGACGTGATCGTGCGCATCGTGACCCAGCATATGAGCAAGACGCTTGGGGTATCGATTATCGTCGAAAACGACGCCGGCGCCGGTGGTACCACCGCCACGGCGCGCGGGGCCTCCGCGCCTGCCGACGGCTACACCCTGATCGCCGGCAGCATGGGAACGCACGGGGCCGCGCCGACCCAGTACCCCAATCTCAAATACGACCCTGCCAAGGATTTCACGCCGATCGGCCTGACGGCGGAAGCCCCGGCGGTGCTCGTCACGCGCAAGGATTTCCCGGCCAATACCTTGGCGGAGTTCATCGACTACCTGAAAAAAAATGCCACCAAGGTGAACGAGGCCCATGCCGGCGTCGGCTCGCAAATGCATACCTATTGCACGCTCCTGCAGTCCATCCTCGGCACCAAAACGGCCCGCATTGCCTATCGCGGCGGCGCCCCGGCCATCAACGACCTGGTGGCGGGCCAAGTCGATTTCGGTTGCGTTTCCATCAATACGGTGGTGTCGCAGATCCAGGGCGGCACGGTCAAAGCCCTCGCCATCGCCAGCCCGGAACGCGCCGAGGTGATCAGGGACGTCCCAACCACCGTGGAGGCGGGCCTGCCTGAATTCCAGGTCTCCGGCTGGAATGCGATTTTTGCCCCACGCAACCTGCCGCGGGACATTCAGGCGAAATTGGCCGATGCGCTGACGAGCGCGCTCGAGGATCCGGCAACGGCCAAGCGGCTTCAGGAGATCGGCTGCTTTATTCCCAACCGGGCAGACCGCACGCCCGCGGCCCTGCAAGGGCGCGTGGAGCACGACGTCGCCCGTTGGTCCTCGGTCTTAAAGCGCGAGTGAGCGCCCTTTTTGCCCGTTATTTTGCCATGGCGATGACGCGGCGCTCGACGGGTGCTTGCGGGCGATCGTCGGGCACGGCGAGGGCCGAGGCCAGGGGCTCCGGCGCGCCCAAGCTATTGCGATTGCGCGGCATGACTTCGCCCCCCAGAGCCACGATGGCAGTCTCAACGCGTCGCAACAGCGTGGTCAAGCCGGTGATGAACACCTCGTGCGGTTGATTGATCTTGCTCGTGTCGTAGGCGTCCTGGAGTTGCTCCATCCACTTCCAATTCGAATACATGCCCTCCTGGGTGGCATAAGCCCACACGACCGAGAGCAGCTGATCCTTTGGCAGCAGTCCGACCTTGGCGACTTGCCCGCGATACCCCTGGTACGTCTCCGACCCGCCCATGAATTTGGGCACCGTGAAATTGCTGCGTTTGCGACCCTCCATGCACACTTGATGCATGGTGCAGAGGCTGTCGTGCATGACCATCAATTCGGCAAGGATCATCGCGCGTGCACCCACGCGCTCTTGCTCGATCTCCCGCTCCCTCTGGGCCAGCGCGCCCTCCGCGTTGGCCCTGAGCGTGGCCGTCACGCCCCAAAATCCCAAGCCGCCCGTCGCGGCGAAGCCGATCAACAGCTGATATTCCTTGATGACCTGGGCGACATCGACGAGGCCGGTCAACTGCAGGGCAATAAGGACGACCAAAATCCCTAAGGCCACCTCCACGATCCACCAGCGCCAATCCGAAAGGAGTGCCTCGCGCGCTCTCGGGAGCATGACAGTCCTCACCAATCGAAGAAATCAATGACCCAATCCGCACCCTCCCGCGACCCATGGATGCGCTCCATGGGCACAGCCTTAAGGCCCATTGCGGCAGCCCAGTGGCCAAGCCCGACTTCAGACACAAATGCGCCGCGCTGCGGCGCGCGGGCCACGCGGGGGGTAGCCGCGATCGACGGCCAGGCGCGACCGCACCGCGTCGATACGAAAAATAATTATCGCGATCATGCGGAGGCTTAAAAAACGACGCCCGCGCCGAGGCGGAATGGCGCAAGAAGTTGGGCACGGCGCCCCTTCGCCTTGCGCGCGATGGCTGCGGTCGCAACGATCACGCCGGCACAGGCCTAGGTATAACCACGCGGATTTGTTTGGGCCTGGGGAGGCGCGGGCCCATCTCCCCAGCCCTGGGCAATCGCCGAGGCCGGCGCTGGCGGGGCGACATTTGAGTGGGGCAAGGGCGCCGCTTGGCTGTGGTCGCTCCGCCACGGCGGCACCCAAACGCCAAGGGCTGCCTTCAGTCGTCCGCATTTGCGCTCTTTTTTGCGGCTGGTCGCCGTGAAGTCTTGGGTTTAGGGGTTTTGCTACATGCTGGGTTCTGGGCCCACACCCCGCACCACCAAGTTGGGGCGCGGGTGGGCTGCCTCCGCACTGTCCCGGCTGTTTGGCAGGCCAAAACTGCGCCGCGCGTGGTCCGAGGAGACGTCGGCGGCCGGCCTGCCCGCGGATGATCACGCCCTGCCCGCCATCGTCGTCAGGGCGCGCGAGGACGCCCGCTGCCGGCGGGCGCTGGCGCGCCTGGGCTACGTCAAGGTGCGCGCCCACTATCAACGTCACAAACGGAAGGGGCAGCACACCTTCGCCGCCCTCGAGCACGAGCGCCTGGCGCCAACCATGGACTTCGTGCGGGATTGGCTCGCGGAGGAGAGAAAACGCATCGTTGCAAGCATGCGCTGGCCTTTCCTGATGACAATGCTGGTCACGATCGTTGCCGGCATTGTGTTCGCCGCGGTCGCCCGGGTCCTCGATTAGCTTTAACGTCGGCGGGCCCGACCGGCAGCCGACCAGCAAGTCCTCGGCGAGCCCCTATTTGGCGCCGGCGGACCTTTGAGCCCGCCCTCGTTCTGACCGGCAGGCTTGCGCGCGCAACCGCGCTGGGGCAGCTTGCCCCAGGGGTGGCGTGCGTGTTGCTCGCCGCGGTCTCCTCGATCGGCTCGACACCCGTGCTTGTTGGCGCGAAAATCCCGCAGCTTCGAGAGCTCCTTCGACCTCGCCCCGGGCGAGCGCGGGGCGCGCTGCCGACGGCGCGCCCTGCGGGCGTTGCTGTCGCCTTCCTCTTTGTGGCCCTCCTCGCCGGCCCCGCCCCCGCAATCACCGAGGACGTGCGAGGCGCCCCGCAAGAGGCGCTCAGCTTCGCCGATGCCGACGGCCGCGTCGTCCTGAGCAGCGATTTTCCAGGCAAGTGGCTCCTCATCTATTTTGGCTATATGCACTGCTCCGATCTGTGCCCGACAGGGCTGAGCGTGCTCGCCAATGCACTCGAGCAGATCGGGCCGGCCGCCGCGCAGGTCCAGCCCTTGTTTGTGACCTTCGATCCCGAGCGCGACCGGGGGCCTGAGCTTCGCCGCTTCGCGGAGGCCTTTGACAAGCGCCTGATCGGCCTCGGTGGCTCCCCCGATGAAATCAAACGGGCCGCCGCCGCGCTCGGTGTGTCCTTCGAGAAGGTGGCGCAGCCGGACGCCGGTTACGTCGTCGACCACAGCTCGGGCTACGTGCTGATCGACCCCGCGCGCAAAAACGTGCGCGCCTTGCGTTTCGCCGAGCCGCACCTCCTCGCCGCCAAGCTGATCGCCGTCATGACGGCGGCCGGCACACCGCTTGGCGCGGTCAACAATATCGGCGCCTATCGCTGAACGGCCGCGGTGAAATTGCCGACGCGCCGGGCCTGGCCGGTCAACTTGAGAATATGCATGCCGGTATTGGCCCGATCCACGGCATAGATGTAGCCGCGTTCGTCGACCTCCACATTGTTGGTCTGGATCGCCACCTTGCAGCGTTCGGCGCCGTTCTCCAGGGGAATGCAGCGCTTGTCGGTGTTGCGCGTGACCGCCGGGATATAGTGCGCCACTTCCTTGAGGTGGTAGGGATCGCGAATGTCGACGGCGCGCACGCCGGCATTGAAGTGCGAAAAGAACATCACCCGCTTGTAGTAGACGGGTGCCAAACTTTCGTTGGAGGCATGCGTGCCGAAGCGGCCGCCGCGGCCGCAGAAGCCGCCGCTCGCCTCGGGGACGCCCCAGGTCGCCACCGAGGCGGGATAGCGCTCCACCGTCACGTCGACCATCCACACGAACTGACGCGCCTCCTCACACTCGTTCTTGATCTGCTCGTTGGTGACGACCACAAAGTTGCGAACCTTGCCCACCTTGTCCTTGGCAAATTCCGCCACCGGCAGCTCCAGCACTGGAAAGGTCGTGTGCGCGCCCGTGAGCGGGGACATATCGAGCCTGCCGACCTGCGGGTAGGTGAGGTTGTCATCGGTCGGCTCCTTCGGACCGTTGAGGAGCTTCTCGCGGTCGACGATCTGCAGCACGCCGCCCTCGTTGGTGCCGTAGCCGAAGTAAATGCGGTTGCCCTTGGGACCCGTGGAGATGGCGCCGTGCAGTCGGGTGGGAACGGGACCGCCGGCTCCGGGCTGCTGGCCGGGCAGCCCGAAGTCGCGAATTTTCACCGGTTTGGCCGGGTCGGCGAGGTCGTAAACTTCGGTCATGCGTGGCACGCGCCAGCCGGCAACGCCGGAGACGAGGTAGGCAATGCCCGTATCGCACTCCCACCAATTTTTGTGCGTGCCCTTCAACCCGTCGAGGCGGGTGATGAGCTTCGGGCTGCTGGGGTCGGTCGTGTTCCAGATCTCGTGCGCCTGATTGCCAAACGTGCGCAACATGTACACCGCCTTGGCATCGCCCTTGGGCAGGCTGTTGCCGTCGCACACGCGCACCATCTGCGCCCCGCCATCCTCCGCGAGCCCCGCATCACCCGGAATGTGAAAGAGATACTTGGGCCGGCGCGGGTCGGTCACATCGACGATGGACGTGCCGTTGAACTCTTCCGCGCCCGTCAGCGGGTTGCGCGGCTTTGGCACCTCCTTGCTGCCGCCGTGATGGCCGACGTAGGCGATCCAGCGCTCGCCCTGCTTGTGGATGGTGGGTTGGTAGGCGCTGCGCGCCTGCAGGTCGCTGTAGCCGACGAGGGCCATATCCTTTGCCTCGGCACGCGATTGGGCGAGGAGCGGTTGCGGCGACGCGACGGCGATGAGACCCGCTAACAGCCCGGCGAGACCAACTGTGGGCACCTGCACCATTTCCTCCCCCTCGTTGTTTACATTCGCCACAGCTTGTTTCGACCTTAGGGGTCGGCGACCCAGACAAAGGCCTGTTCTTTTCGTTCCACGCGTCCGAAGCCCGGAAACGGCATATGATAGCAAAGCACCTGCAGCTTGTCGGTCACGGCCATGTCCAGCAGCTTGCGCCGGCTGGCGGCGGCCTTGGCCCCATCCATGTCGGCGGCCGGCCGCCAGTCGGGATGGGCGAACGCAATGTGATTGTTTTGCACGGCATCGGCGGTGATAAGCAGCGTGCTGGTGCCCGACGTCAGCAACACCGAGAGGTGGCCCGGTGTATGCCCGGCCGTGTCGAGGGCGACGATCCCCGGCGCAATTTCGGCGCCCGGTTTGATGCGCTGCGTGCGTCCTTCGATGGCCTTGAAGACGCGTTTAGCGCCCGCCGCGATCCCTTCGATTGGCCCCGTGAGGCGCCCTGCCTCGCCACCGGTCCAAAACTCGAACTCCCTGGCCGACACCAGGTACTGCGCCCGCGGAAAGCGCAAGCTGTTGTCCAATTCGTCGATCAGGCCCCAGACGTGATCGGGGTGCGCGTGGGTCAGCACCACCTTGCCGATCGTCTCGGGCGCGATCCCCGCGGCTTCCAAGCTTTCGGCGAGGCGCCCGGCGGTGGGCTCCCAGGTGCCGCCGGAACCCGCATCGATCAGAATGTGCTCATCGCCCGCGTGCAACAGGGCGACATTGATGTGGAAATTGACGCGATCGGGACCAAGGCCGCGTCGCCCCAGGAAGCCTTTGAGCTCGCTCGCCACCACGTTGGTCGCCAGCATTTGCGAGGGGACGACGAGGTGCCCGTCGCTCAACACCATGAGCTCGTGTGCCCCCAACGACAGGCGATGGTGGGCGGAAGCGAACGCTTGGACCTCCTGCGCGCCGGCGTTGCCGCCAACCCCGCCGGCGGCGAGCGCCCCGCCGGCCTGCAGGAAGGCACGGCGGCTCAGGTGCGAGATCGTTGCCATGGGCAGTTTCCCCAAATGGCCAAGGGCATACGCGGCCAAGGCCGGGGCTGTGGCGGGGCCCAGGGACGGGGTGGGTCCTGCCAAGCCGGGGGCCCGTTGTAAGCCGTCTTCGGCCTCCTGGGCAAATTGCCCCCCGCTGGCGGGCGAGAAGTGCGCGCCGGTGCCGGCGCCGTCCTTGGTTGCCGGGGCCAAAAGGTTTGCAAAGCCTTGAGGGGGTGGCCCATCATGGCGGCCGCACGAGGTCCTGAAACAACGCCGGGAGATGACCGTGACGGCCGCGACCAATCGACAAATTCTGCTCGTGCAACTCCCCACGGGCAAACTGGCGCCGGAGCATTTCGCGTTGCGGGAGGGCGCGATCCCCTCGGCCAATGCCGGCGAGGTCGTTCTCAAGGTGCGCTACCTCTCGCTTGATGCCGCCAACCGCGCCTGGATGCAGGGCGCCACCTATCGCGATGCGGTCGTGGCGGGGTCGGTCATGTCGGGAGCCGCCGTCGCCGAGGTGGTGGAGAGCAAAGCGCCAGCTTTCTCCCCAGGTGACCTCGTCTTTGCCGATACGGGCTGGCAGGACTATGCCGTGCTGCCCGCCAAGCGCCTTGTCCCATTAGCCCAACATCGAACCCATGACGCATCTGCTCAGCGTCTACGGCATTGCCGGGCTCACGGCCTACTTCGGTCTCCTCAAAGTGGCGACGCCGAAAGAAGGCGACACGGTTGTCGTCTCGGCCGCGGCGGGTTCGGTCGGGTCCCTGGCCGGCCAAATCGCCAAAATCAAAGGCTGCCGCGTGGTCGGCATCGCCGGCGGCGCCGACAAATGCCAGTGGCTATTGCAGGAACTGGGCTTCGATGCGGCCGTCGACTACAAGGCCGGCGCGACCTTCAAGGCGCTGAAAGCCGCGGCGCCCGGCGGCATCGACGTTTACTTCGACAATGTCGGCGGCGACATCCTCGAGGCCTGTCTGGCACAGATGAACATCGGCGGCCGGATTTCCTGCTGTGGCGCCATTTCCGCCTATGACGGGCCGGCGCCGGCGGCCGGCCCGCGCGGCGTTCCGGGCCTGATTGTCGTCAAACGCCTCACCCTCAAGGGCTTCATCGTCACGGACTATTTCGCGGAACGCGACCAGGCAATTGCCGATTTGCGCAGCTGGGTCGCGGCCGAGAAGCTCAAGGTCCACGAAGACGTCATCGCTGGGCTGGAAAACAGCCCAAGCGCTTTGATCGGTCTGCTGGCCGGACAAAATCGCGGCAAGCGGATGGTTAAGGTCGCGTGAGGCGACCGCCGACCCTCACGAGGGATCATCGCCCGAATGCCTTGTGCCGCGGCTTGAAGCCAAGGCGGCCAAGGCAAACAACAAAGGCCGCGCTCTGGCTGAGAGAGCGCGGCCAACCTAACAGGTCTCGTCCTGACTAAAAGCCGGGCGGCCTGCCCGAGCATATGCATGCCGAGGAAATGCGCGGGAGCCACCTTAAGTTCCCCGCTCATCAGACTTTTTTTGTCGATTTCAGGCGGGCGCATGAAGGCGGATGTGAGCTTTTTTTTCTATTGCACTGCGAAAGGCCCTGAACGCGCGCGGGCCTTTACAGTCCCGCACCTCGCAAGCCCCCCTCGCCCCTCGCGCCGCCGCAAGCCCAGAAACCCTGGCCCGGCGTCGTCACCCCCTGGGGTGGCGCCGCGAGGGCCCCAAGCCCTCGCCAGCCCGCGCCTGGCTGGTCCCGATGTCTTCTCGGCGCGCCGTGGTGCCATCGCCAGGGGCAGCACCCGCAATTCTTGCCCACCGCTCTCTGGCGGGCCCCTCGGGCGGCGCCTATCGTGGCCGGGTTTCGGCAAGGGTTGAGATCGAGGGATCGCTGGGGACGCCCATGGATGAAGAACTGCTTCGCGAAGCTGCCCTGGACTACCATCGCGCTCCCGTTGCCGGAAAGATCTCCGTCGCCCCGACCAAAGGCCTCACCAACCAGCACGATCTCTCCCTCGCCTATTCGCCGGGCGTGGCCTATGCCTGCCTCGCCATCCGTGACGACCCCCAGCAAGCGGCGACCCTGACGTCGCGCGCCAATCTGGTGGCGGTGGTGAGCAACGGCACGGCGGTGCTCGGCCTTGGCAACATCGGTCCCTTGGCTGGCAAACCGGTGATGGAAGGCAAGGCCTGTCTCTTCAAGAAGTTCGCCGGCATCGACGTGTTCGACATCGAAATCGATGCCACGGATCCCGATCGTATCGTCGACATCGTCGCCGCGCTCGAGCCCACCTTCGGCGGCATCAATCTCGAAGACATCAAGGCGCCCGAGTGCTTCATCGTCGAGCGCAAGCTGCGCGAGCGCATGAAAATACCGGTCTTTCATGACGACCAGCACGGCACGGCCATCATCGTCTCCGCCGCCGTGCTCAACGGCCTGCAGCTCGTCGGCAAAGAGATCGGGCAGATCAAGGTTGCGGTCTCCGGCGCCGGCGCCGCCGCCCTTGCCTGTCTCGATCTGCTGGTCGCCCTCGGGCTCAGGCGCGAGCAGGTGTTTGTCGCCGACATTCACGGCGTCGTCTACAAGGGCCGCGCGGCGGAGATGGACAGCGAAAAGATACGCTACGCGCAGGACACCAAGGCGCGCACGCTCGCCGAGATCGTACCCGGTGCCGACCTTTTCCTCGGCCTGTCGGCCGGCGGCGTTTTGACACTCCGAGATGATCACGGACATGGCGGACAATCCGCTGATCCTCGCGCTCGCCAATCCGGAGCCCGAAATTAGGCCCGAGGTTGCCCTCGTGGCCCGCCCGGATGCCATCCTTTGCACGGGACGTTCCGACTATCCCAACCAGGTCAACAACGTGCTGTGCTTTCCCTTTATTTTTCGGGGTGCGCTCGATGTCGGTGCGACCCGCATCAACGAGGCCATGAAAATTGCCGCCGTGCACGCGATCGCCGACCTCGCCCAGGCCGAGGCATCCGATATCGTGGCCAGCGCCTATGGCGGGCAATCCTTGAGCTTTGGTCGCCACTATCTGATCCCGAGGCCCTTCGATCCCCGGCTGATCGAGCGGATTGCGCCGGCGGTGGCCAAGGCCGCCATGGACAGCGGGGTGGCGACGCGCCCGCTTGCCAATCTCGAGGTCTATCGTCAACAGCTCGCCCGCTTCGTCTATCATTCCGGCAACAGCATGAAGCCGGTGTTCGAAGCGGCGAAGGGTGCGCCCAAGCGCGTGATCTATGCCGAAGGCGAAGAGGAGCGCGTGCTGCGTGCCGTGCAGGTCGCCGTCGACGAGGGCCTGGCGCACCCCGTGCTGGTCGGCCGCGCCGACGTGATCGCCAAGCGCATCGACGCGCTGGGCCTTCGCCTCAAAATCGGCCACGGCTGCGAGGTCGTCAACATCCTGAGCGATCCTCGCTATTCGCAGGTGGTCGCCGAATACTATCAGCTGGGCCGGCGCAAGGGCATCACCGAAGCCATCGCCAAAGAGGCGATGCGCAGCAGGGCCTCCCTGATCGCGGCCATGCTGCTGCGGCGCGGCGATGTCGATGCCATGCTGTGTGGCACGGTCGGCACCTTCGACGAGCACCTCGGCTACATTGACGACGTGATCGGCCGTCGCCCGGGGGTGCACACGCTCGCGGCCATGAACATGCTGATGCTGCCCAATCGCCAGATTTTCATCTGCGACACCTACGTCAATCACAATCCCCGCCCCGAGGACATTGCCGAGATGACCCTGCTCGCCGCCGAAGAGGTTCGCCGCTTCAATCTGACACCGATCGTGGCCTTGCTATCGCACTCGAGCTTCGGCAGCTCGGCGGCCCCCGAGGCGCGGCTGATGCGCGAGGCCCGCACCATCCTGATCGAGCGGGATCCGAACCTGATCGTGGAAGGCGAAATGCGCGGTGACGCCGCCTTGTCGAAGCTGGTCCTGGACGACGTTTTCCCGAATTCGCGGCTGGCGAGCGATGCCAATCTGCTGATCATGCCCAGCGTCGATGCCGCCAATATCTCCTACAATCTTTTAAAAATTGCCGCCGGCAGCGGCATTACGGTCGGCCCGATCTTGCTCGGCACCGCCAAGCCCGCGCACATCCTCGAGCCGGCCGTCAGCGTGCGCCGCATCGTCAACATGACTGCGCTCGCCGTGGTCGACGCCAACACGCAACGCTAAGCGAGCCCGATAGGAGAGGCCACGATGCAGGCCCACGCCGTATCCGCCCCGCCCAGGCACAAGCCGTTCTTCAAGAGCCTCTACTTCCAGGTCCTGCTCGCCATCTTCGCCGGCGTGCTGCTCGGCCACTTTCAGCCGCAGCTGGCCGAGCAAATGAAGCCGCTGGGCGATGCGTTCATCAAGATGATCAAAATGATCATCGCACCGATCATCTTCTGCACGGTCGTGCACGGCATCGCCAGCATGCAGGACATGCGCAAGGTCGGCCGCGTCGGCCTCAAGGCGCTCGTCTACTTCGAAGTGGTGACGACGCTGGCGCTGATCATCGGCCTGATCGTGGCCAATACGCTGCAGCCCGGCGCCGGCATGAACGTCGATCCAACCACGATCGATACCAAATCGATCCAGGGCTACGTCGCCAAATCCAAGGAGCAGAGCACGCTGCAGTTCCTGATGGACATCATTCCCAACACCGTGGTCGGCGCCTTCGCCCAGGGCGAGATCCTGCAAGTGTTGTTTTTCGCCATCCTGTTCGCCTTCGGCTTGCAGGCACTCGGAGCACGCGGCCAGGCACTGCTCGGCGTCATCGATCAGGCTTCGCACGCGCTGTTCGGCGTGGTCGCCATCATCATGAAGGTTGCACCACTCGGGGCGTTCGGCGCCATGGCGTTCACCATCGGCAAGTACGGGTTGGCGACCTTGGTCTCGCTCGCGCATCTCATGCTCGCCTTCTATGTCACCTGCGTGATTTTCATCGTTGGCGTGCTTGGCTTCTTCGCCATGTTGGCGGGCGCCAACATCTTCAAGTTCATTCGCTACATCAAGGAGGAGCTGCTGATCGTGCTCGGCACCTCGTCCTCCGAATCGGTGCTGCCGCGCATGATCGCCAAGCTGGAGAACCTCGGCTGCGAGAAATCCGTGGTCGGCCTCGTCATTCCGACCGGCTACTCCTTCAATCTCGACGGCACCTGCATCTATCTGACCATGGCGGCACTGTTTCTGGCCCAGGCGACCAACACCGACCTCAGCCTCGCCCAGCAGCTGGGCATCATCGGCATCCTGCTCTTGACGTCCAAGGGTGCGGCGGGCGTGACCGGCTCGGGCTTCATCGTGCTGGCCGCCACCCTGTCATCGGTGGGCACGATCCCCGTGGCCGGCATCGCCCTGATTTTAGGCGTCGATCGCTTCATGTCGGAAGCACGTGCCCTGACCAACCTGATCGGCAACGGCGTTGCCACGCTGGTGGTCTCGCGCTGGGAAGGCGCGCTCGACAATGACCGCATGCGCCGCCTGCTCGATAGCGAGACGGATGCCGACGCCGAGGAGCCCGAGCGCGTGCTCGACGTGCTGAGCCCGCCGGCCGCGGTACGTTAGGGATCGAGCCCAAGAGGAGAGCAGCAAATGTCCAAGCGCGTTGCCGTGATAACCGGTGGCATGGGAGGTCTCGGCGAGACCATCAGCACCAAGATGGCGGATGCGGACTATCGGGTGGTCGTCACCTATTCGCCGTCGAACAAGACCTGCGATAAGTGGCTGGCGGCCATGCAGGAGAAAGGCTACCGCTTCAATGCCTACGCCTGCGATGTCACCGACTTTCCCTCGAGCAAAGCCTTTGTCGAGCGGGTGGTCACCGAGGTCGGCCCGGTCGATATCCTGGTGAACAACGCCGGCATCACCAAAGACATGACCTTCCGCAAAATGGGCAAGGCCGATTGGGACGCGGTCATCAAGACCAATCTCGAATTCGGTGTTCAACATGACCAAGCAGGTCTACGACGGCATGATGGACCGCGGCTGGGGCCGCATCATCAACGTCTCCTCGGTCAACGGCTCCAAGGGCGCGTTCGGGCAGACCAACTATGCCGCCGCGAAAGCCGGCAGGCACGGCTTCACCAAGTCGCTGGCCTTGGAGTCGGCGCGCAAGGGCGTAACCGTCAACACCATTTCGCCGGGTTACATCGGCACCAAAATGGTGACGGCCATCCCCAAGGACGTGCTCGACAGCAAGATCCTGCCGCAGATCCCGATCTCGCGGCTGGGCAAACCCGAAGAGGTCGCCGGCTTGATCATCTATTTGTGCTCGCAAGAGGCAGCCTTTGTCACCGGCGCCAACATCGCCATCAACGGCGGCCAGCACATGCAATAGAGGCGCCGGCCGACGCCGATAGCCAGGAGGAGAGCTCGCCCGTGCGCAAAGCCATGCCTACACTCGCGCTTTTCTTGGCTGCCCTGCTCGGCGCCTTGCTGATCGCCGCGACGGCCGCGTTAGCCCGGGAGCCCCACTGGCCCGAAACGCTGAGCATCGGCACCGCCTCGGTGGGGGGCACCTACTTCGTCTACGGCGAAGGGCTTGCCCGCATGCTCACGCGCGAGCTCAAAACCACGGTTTGGGCCAGGCCAACCGAGGGGCCAAGCGAAAACATCAAACTGCTCGAGAGCGGCGAGATCGATCTCGCCTTCGTGACGCTAGGCGTCGCGCAACAGGCCTGGAACGGCGCCGGTGATTGGACTGACGGCAAGCATTTCAGGCAAATGCGCGCGATCTTTCCCATGTACGACACGCCGTTCCAGTTCCTGGCCCCGCGCGACTCCGGGCTCGTCTCGGCCTCAGACCTGGCGGGAAAGCGCGTCGGCGTCGGGCCGCCCGGCGGCACGACCGGCATCTATATGCCTCAGTTTTTCAAGATCTTGCAGATCGATGCCGCCTTGGAGGTGGGCAGCTGGGCCGAGCTTGCCAGGAAGGTCACGGACGGCTCGCTCGATGCGCTGGCCGTGGCCGCGGGGGTGCCCTTTCCCGCCTTTGCCGAGCTCGAGCGGAAACTCAAAGTCCGCTACCTGCCGTTGACGTCCTCCCAAATCGTGGCGCTGCGTTTGGCCATGCCCGAGCTTTCCCCCTCCCTCGTCGCCGCGGGAACCTACCCGTCCCTTTTGCGTCACTACCCGACGGTGGGTTTTTTCAACTTTGCCGTCGCCCATTGGGCGCTGCCCAATGATCTCGTCTATGCGATCGTCGACGCCGTCTTTAGCAATCACGAGGAAATGCTCACTTTGCATGGCGCCGCCGCGGAAACGGTGCCCGCCAACTTCACGCGCAACACCTTTTTGCCGTTCCACGCCGGGGCCGCCGAGTGGTACCACCGCAAGGCCTCAACCGGTGTCGTGCGCGGCGACTGACGCCAATGGCCGCCGAGACGCGAGGCGGCCGTACGAATGCCGCACCCCGCGCCAAGGTATTTAGATTGCGCCCGAGGCCGCGGGGCCGGCGCGTGCGCACGCGCGCGCGCCGCAAGCTCCCGCCTGTCAGGAGGCCTTGAGCACCCCGCGGCGGATCTGATCCTCCTCGATTGACTCGAAGAGGGCCTTGAAGTTGCCCTCGCCGAAGCCCTCATCGCCCTTGCGCTGGATGAACTCGAAAAAGATCGGGCCGATCACGGTCTTGGAGAAGATTTGCAGCAGGACCCGCGTGCGCCCGCCGTCGACCACGCCTTCGCCGTCGATCAAAATGCCATGTGTCTTAAGACGCGCGATCGGCTCGGTGTGGCCCTTAACGCGCGTGCGCGAGCGCTCATAGTAGACGGCGGGCGGCCCCGGCATGAATTTGAGGCCGCGGGAGGCAAGCGCGTCGGTGGCGGCATAAATGTCGTTGCAGCCCACCGCGATGTGCTGGATGCCCTCGCCCTTGTATTGCCGCAGGTACTCCTCGATCTGGCTCCTATCGTCGGCGCTCTCGTTGATCGGGATGCGGATCTTGCCGCAGGGCGAGGTTAGCGCGCGGCTGGTCAGACCCGTCAGCTTGCCCTCGATGTTGAAAAAGCGGATCTCGCGGAAGTTGAAGGTTTCCGCATAGAAGCGGTACCAGGTGTCCATGTTGCCGCGCCGGACATTGTGCGTCAGGTGATCGATATAGTGAAATCCGACGCCCGGCGGCTTGGGATCTTGTGCACCCAGCCAGCGGAACTCGCGATCATAGGGCGAACCCTTAGCACCGGGGCTCTCGACCAGGTACAAGAGCGAGCCACCGATGCCGACGATCGCGGGCACGTCGAGGGATCTATCGGAGCCCACATATTGGCGCCCGCCGCAGGCGATGACGCGCTCGAGCGCGTGGCTGGCGTTGACCACCCGCCAGGCCATTGCCGGCGCCGAGGGTCCGTGCTCGGCGACAAAGCGGGCAGCGTGGGCGTCAGGCTCGCGGTTGATGAGGTAGTTGATGCTGCCCTGGCGGTAGAGCGAAATGTTCTTGGCCTTGTGCCGGGCAACCTCGACATAACCCATCTGCTGGAACAGCCGCTCGAGTTCGCGCGGGTGGGGATGGGCGAACTCCACGAATTCGAAGCCATCCGTGCCGGCGGGGTTATCCGGGCTGATGCTCGCCGGGGGCGCATCGTGCGGGAACGGACCCATCGCGGTCTCCCTGCTTGATTCGAAGATGCACAATGCTACCGGTAGCGCCGCGCATGGGGCTTGCGTAAAGCGGGAATTACCGACCATGATTGCAAAGATTGTGCGGATTACTGCGCAAATGTGCGGAGATTGTGCATGGATGCCTTTGACCGAAAGTTACTGGCCGCCCTGCAGGACGATGGCCGGCTGACCAATCAAGAGCTCGCCGACCGCGTTGGGCTGTCCTCCTCGCAGTGCTCGCGCCGGCGCGGCGCGCTCGAGGCGGCCGGCATCATCGAGGGCTACCATGCGCACTTGTCGGCCGCGGCGCTTGGCCTGGGTGTCGTGGTGTTTGTGGCGGTCAGGCTCGCCACGCATTCACCCGATACCTCGAAACTTTTCCGGCGCTTGATCGACGACCTCGAAGAGGTGCAGGAGGCCTATGCTTTGACGGGGACGGCGGACTATCTCGTCAAACTGGTCGTGCCGGACCTCAAGGCGCTGTCCAGCATTCTCAACGATGTGTTCTTGCCGCACGCCAGTATCCAACACGTGCACTCATCAATCGTTCTCGATCGCCTGAAGCAAACCTCGAGCCTTCCCCTGGGCCACATTTCCCGCGTCTAGCAGGCAACCCCTCACAGCTTTTGCGCCCCCGATGCCCGCAGCGCCCGCCACCCGGCTCCCGCCGCTTTAGGGCGTGTCGCTATCCGGAGCCGTGGTCGGAAAGGCCGGCGTCGCTACGCGCAAAACCTTCAAGTCAGCGCTGGGATCGACCAAGCGCACACCGTCATTGGCGACCGCAATCTCAATCATGCAGTGCACGCCGCTCGGGTTGAAGTCTAGCTCGACGGTCCCACCAAGCTCGTAGGGGATGAGATCGCGGATCACACTGGTGCCGTAGCCCACCTCCGCCGGCGGAGCCACCAAGGGCCCGCCAGCTTCAAGCCAGTCAAGCCTTAGCTTTGCCGGAACGCCCTCCTTCGACAGCCGCTGCCAACGCACACGCACCCGGCCGCGCGGGGTCGAAAGCGCCCCGTATTTGGCGGCATTTGTGGCAAGCTCATGCAACACCATCGCCGTGGCCTGGGTCGCTGCCGCCGCGAGCACGATGTCGGGGCCTTCCACCACAGTATTTCCGTCCGTGGCATAGGGCGCCAGCTCGCGGTTGACCAGTGCGGCCAGGCTGACGCCCTGCCAGCGATTGCGGCTGAGCAGGTCGTGCGCGTCCGCCATCGATTGGATGCGCCGGTCCAGCGTATCTATGAAGTCTTCCATTGAGCCTTTGCGCTCACCCGTGCGCCTGGCGATCGCCGCGACGCTGGCAAGTACATTTTTGACGCGATGGTCGAGCTCGGCGATCAGCAGGCTCTGCTGGTCCTCCGCTCGTTTGCGCTCGGTGATCTCCTCGCAAACGAGCAGGAGACCCGAATCCCGCACGGCTCGTGCTACTTCTCTGACCCACATAATGCTGCCGTCGCGATGGACCTTGCGCAACTCCGTCGTGACCACCGTTTCGGGATTTTCCGCGCAGCGTGCAAGGTGCCGCAGCGCCGCCTCCCGGTCTTCGGCGTGGACCACCTGAAGCACCGACTGTCCCACCAGCTCGGCCGGTGTGTAGCCAAGCTGTTGGGCGCCGAATTCGTTGACCGAGAGCACCATGCCCGCCGCGTCCACGGTGAAGTACATGGAGGGATTGTCATCGTAGAGTGCACGGTAGCGCGCCTCGCTCTCCTGCAGAGCAGCCGCCGCACGCTTACGCTCGGTAACATCGATGTTGACGCCGACGATACGGGTCGGGCGTCCGTCCTCATCGTAGGAAAGAAGGCCGCGCGATTCGATCCAGCGCGTCTTGCCATCCGGCAAAACGATGCGGTACTCCGTGTTATGCTCTGAGCGCCGCTCGGCGAACGCCCGACTGCGAAGAGCATCGAGGCGGGCGAGATCATCAACTTGGACACGCGTCCGCCAGTCCGCCCGCGCAAACTCCACAGTACCCTCGGCCAAGCCGTGTATGGTGGCGTAACCAGGTGATATCTGCACCTTGCCGGTAGCAAGATCGATCGCGAAGCTGCCGACGCGCGCCGCTCTCTCTGCCAGCTGCAGCTGCGCGTCGCGTTCGGCCAGCGCTAGTTCTGCTTTCTTGCGCTCGCTGATGTCATGCGTGATGCCGCGTACCCGCATGGGTCGGCCATCCGGTTCGCGCTCGATTGACCCCTCGGCCGTAACCCAGCGCACGTCCTCAGTTACATTCAGGCGAAATTCCAATCGGTAGATCGCGGCCGTGCCGATGGCTTTCCAGAATTGGCCCATCACGCGGTCGCGGTCCAGCGGATGAACGGTGTCGACCATGGCGCTAAAGTCCTGAGGCAACGAGCCCTCCGGCAGATCGAGAAGGCGTCTGACGGGACCCGCCGAGTGCACGGTGTTGCGCGCAAGATCCACATCCCAGGCGATGACGTTGGCCGCATCCAGGCTCGATCGCAGCCTGGTATCGCTTTCCGCAAGCGCTGCTTGATGCCGGCGCCGCTCGGCAAAGATCGCCGCGAGCGCGAGCGCCGCCAGGGTAGTACCGAGCATGGCAACCTGGGCGGCGAAGACACGGTCGGCGAGTGCCTGGCTCGCATCGCCGTAGCGGCCGAACCCGTGAATGGTGGTCCAGACGATACCGGCAGCAATGGTGAATACGGCCGCAGCCGCAAATACCGGACGGCAGCGGGCGCCAAGCCAGAGCAACAGCGGAAACAGAAAACTGGCCGGCTCGACTAACGAGGAAGATCCTGCAAGAAGCGCCAAGGCAAAGCCGTTCGTCACGGCGGTGACGACGACTGCGAGGCTGCCTTCAAGCAGCTCACGCAAAGGGGGGACATCACGCGCGGCCGCCACCACTCCAATCAACAGTGGTGCAACCGTGACCGCACCTAGCACATCGGCCGCGAACCAAACCTTCCAGACCTCGAGAAAATTCGCGTTGGCAGGGCCAAGCAGCTCCATCGCGCCCGCAGCGACGGTGGCAGTCGCCGCCGCTGCCACAGTGGTCGCCGCAAAAAACCCAAGTACGCCGCGCAGGCTGTCGAGACTAAAGGCGGGACCGAGCCAGCGGGCAATCAACCACATCACCAAAAGCGCCTCGCCGGCATTGCACAAACCGAACGCGAGCGCGCTGAAAAGGCTCCTGTCCACGGTGACACTGGCGGCAAAGGTCGCCGCGATCACGCCGGCGGCCACCGGCACCCGCGCCCAGGGCCCGAACGCGACCAGCATGCCGATCGAAATTCCCGAGGCGGGCCAGAAGACCGCCACCGGTTCCGCGGTGGTCAAGAGCACAAGTCCCAATTGGGCGGCCAGAAAGTAGGCAACGCCCACCGCGACGGCGAGACCAAGCCACCGAGGCCACGGCGCCGCGCCAACGGGCGAGGCGCCGTGCTTGGCGATCGTCGCCGTTATGGGCGCCAGCAGGCGCGAGCCGTGTCTGCACAACCAGTGCCCAACGTCACGTGCCTGCGAACGGGAACGAGAAGATCGGGGGATCATCGCACCTGCAATTTCCGGGGGGACCGCCCATTGAGGGTGCTTCGCCGCCCAGCAAACCTCATGGGCAACGGCACCGCCTGGTGCCTGCAACAGCCCCGGGCGAGGCGACCGTAAGCCTCGGGCCCTGGCGCACCTCCTGTAACCGCCTTTGCTGTCGGTGCATAGTCAAGCATCGGCAATTGAGCGGTGGTTATGTGAGGGGAACAAAGACCCGGACTGCAGATAGTCATTGAAGCGAATGGATCAAAGTTAAATCCTGGCATGCCACGGCTGCGTTCGATGCGGGTGCCCCACATCAGGCCCGGGCACCTCTGCCCGCATGGGTGGGGTGCCAAGGGTTGGGGATCTTCACGCGCGTCAAGGCGCGTTTGCGAGGTGTTGTCACAGTCAGCGCCCGGCGCGTGGCGCGCCCAGGGACAAGGCATGGGCTCCAGGCCCCGCCAGGCCACATCGAGGCTGTGCGACTCGCGGTGGAGGCGCTGTCCGTCCGCCGCCGCGCCGCGGGGGCAAGGCTCAGCGCACCAAGCAGGGCTTCTTGGCCTCGAAGGTCCAGCCCGGGATCAGGAATTGCATCGCCACGGCATCATCGCGCGCCCCGAGCCCGTGCGCTTGATAGAGGCGATGGGCCGCCTCGACGCGCGCCATATCGATCTCAACGCCCAGTCCGGGACGCTCCGGTACCTCGAGTAGGCCCGCCTTGATCGCAAAGGGCTCCCGGCACAAGCGCTGTCCGTCCTGCCAGATCCAATGCGTGTCAATGGCCGTAATCTGTCCCGGCGCCGCGGCCGCCACCTGGGTGAACATCGCCAAGGAAACGTCGAAATGGTTGTTGGAATGCGACCCCCAGGTCAGGCCCCAGGCGTCGCACATTTGGGCCACCCGCACGGAGCCTTGCAGGCCCCAGAAATGCGGATCGGCCAGGGGAATATCGACGGCTTGCAGCTGGATGGCATGGCCCATTTCGCGCCAATCGGTGGCGATCATATTGGTGGCGGTCTTCAAGCCGGTGGCGCGGCGAAACTCGGCCATGGTCTCGCGTCCGGAAAAGCCGCGCTCGGCGCCGCAGGGATCCTCCGCGTAGGCGAGCACGCGGTCCATGCCCCGGCACAGACGGATGGCATCTTCAAGCAGCCAGCCGCCGTTCGGGTCGAGCGTGATCCGCGCCCCTGGAAAACGCTGCGCCAAGGCGGCGACCGCCTCGATTTCTTGTTCGCCGGCGAGCACGCCGCCCTTGAGCTTGAAATCGTTGAAGCCGTATTTTGCTTGCGCAGCCTCCGCGAGCCGGACGATCGCCGCCGTCGTCAGGGCTTCCTCATGCCGAAGGCGGAACCAGTCGTTGGGTGCGGCGGGCTCCTGCCGGTAGGGCAGGTTGGTCTTGTTGCGGTCACCGACATAAAACAAATAGCCGAGCGCGCTGACCTGCCGACGCTGCTGACCCTCACCCAACAGCGCGGCAACCGGCACGCCGAGGAACTGGCCGAGCAAGTCCAACAGCGCCGCTTCCAAGGCCGTCACGGCGTGAATGGTCGTGCGCAGGTCGAAGGTCTGCTGTCCACGACCCGTCGCATCGCGTGCCGCAAAGGCCGTGCGCACGGCGCTGAGGCTATTGTTGTAGGCACCGAGCGAGCGCCCCAGCACCAACGGCTTGGCGTCTTCGATGGTCCGGCGGATGGCCTCACCCCCCGGCACTTCGCCGATACCGGTGCGGCCGGCGTTGTCCTTCAGGATCACGAGATTGCGCGTGAAGAACGGACCATGCGCGCCGCTCAAATTGAGGAGCATGCTGTCGTGCCCGGCCACGGGAATGGCCTGGAGCTCGGTCACGATAGGCGTGGCATTGTCTTGCATCGGGGCTGGCTCGCTCACGCTGGCTCTTGCTCCTGGCGCGATCCTCGCGCCTCAAAGGTGGGCGGCTCAGGGCGATGCTTGGGTGGCCTCCCGCCGCGGCACGGCGCTGCGATCCCCCGCGAAGCACCGCCGCGCCCCGCGCTAGCCGGCCCGGGCGCCGAAGGCGCTCTCGATGATGCCTTTGAGGTCCTCCATTTCCGCCTCCGTCAGGTCCGTCAGCGGCGGGCGAACCCGCCCGGCGGGGCGTCCCATGATGCGCATGCCCGCTTTGACGATGCTGACGGCATAGCCGCGCCGGCGGTTGCGCAAGGCGACGTAGGGCATAAAGAATGTGCCAAGAAGATCATCGGTCGTGCGCCGGTCGCCCGCTTTGACGGCCGCATAGAAGCGTTGTGCGGCAACCGGAATGAAATTGTAGACCGCCGACGAATAGGTGGTGAAACCGGCGGCGAAATAGGGCACGGCAAAGACCTCAGCCGTCGGCATGCCGCCGATATAGAGCAGGCGCTCGCCCAGCAAGCGGCGCACGCGCGCCAGCTGTTCGACATCGCCGTGCCCATCCTTGAAGCCGATCAGGTTGGCATGGCGTTCGGCCAGCCGTGCCACGGTTTCGGCGGCATAGATGCTGTTGTCGCGGTTGTAGAGAATGACGCCAATGCCGACGGCGCGGCAGATGGCGTCGATGTGCGCCTCCAAGCCGCTCTGCTCGACGTTGAGAAGATAGGGCGGCAGCACCAGAACGGCCTGGGCGCCCGCGGCCTCCGCGTCCCTCGAGATCGCCACCGCCAATTGCGTGCCGTAGCCGGTGCCGGCGACAATGGGAACCCGCCCAGCCGCGGCCACGACGGCGGCGCGGGTCACGCGCCGGGCCTCCTCGGGGGTGAGCGAAAAGAACTCGCCGGTCCCGCCCGGGGCGAACAGCCCAACGGCGCCATGCCTGATATTAATGGCGATGCTTTCCCGGTAGTTGTCCTCGTCGAAGGCAAGGTCGCCGTCAAAGGGCGTCGCCGGGAAGGCAAGCAGACCCGAGCCGAGCGCCGCAACCAACTTTGCATGCTCTGCCATCATGATGGTCCCAATGCACTCGAGCGTGACACGGATGTCAGGTTATCGTACAACATCTAGCAGCGAAGGCACGCGCGTTCAACCAGCGGAAAGCGGCGGCGCGGCATCCAAAGACAGGCGCGTTGAGGCCAGCAATTGCTGCTATAGTCGTGCCGGTGCGGGAAGCAGAGGAACTTCGATGCAGGGGACCTCAATGCCTCGGCGTCTCGCCACGCGGTGCCGCCGCGCCGCCGTTATTGCGACCGTGATGGCAACGCTCGTTGCAGCCTTGGGCCCGCCACGGGTAAGCTTTGCCGCCGGCGCTGACGCCTATCCCAGCCAAAACGTCAAGTTCGTGGTGGCCTTTCCCGCCGGCGGACCAACCGATGCCCTGGCCCGCATTCTTGGCCAGCGCCTGAGCGAAAAATGGGGGCAAGGCATCGTCATCGAAAATCGCGGCGGTGCCGGCGGCAATATCGCGGCGCGCCAGATCGCCAAAGCCGAACCCAACGGCTACGCCATCCTGGTCACCACCAGCGCTTTTGCCGTCAATCCGAGTTTGACGGCCAACGCCGGCTACGCCCCGGAGAGCGAATTCAAAACCGCCATCATTGCCGCCACCACTCCCAACATCATCGTTGCCAGCAAGACGCTGCCAGCCTCAACGCTCAAGGAGCTCATCGACGCGGCAAAAATCGAGAAGTTTACCTACGGCATGCCTGGACCGGGCACCACGCCACATCTATCCGCCGAAAGGATTTTCAGGTCGCTGGCGGGCGTCGACATGCCACCCGTGCCGTTCACGGGCGCCGCTCCCCTCCTCAACGCGCTTCTGGGTGGGCACATCCCCGTGGCCTCGCTCGCCATGCCGCCGGCGATTGCCCTCATCAAAAGCGGTGAGATCAAAGCCCTGGCTGTGCTCAGCGACAAACGCGTGCCGAGCCTGCCGCAGGTACCGACCGCCATCGAGCAGGGCTATGGGGACAGCGAAGAATCCACCTGGATCGGACTGTTTGTGCCGGCGGCGACGCCGGCCGCCGTCATCAATAAGCTCAACGGCGACGCCAATGCCGTTCTCACCGAGACCGCCATTGGCGAACGGCTCGAGCAGCTGGGTATGGTGCCCGTCGGCGGTTCGCCCGACAGCTCGGAGGCCTATGTGCGCTCGGAAATCAAAAAGTGGGGCGAGGTCGTGCGCAGCCTCGGCGTGAAAGCGGAATGAGTGTTTAAAAAAATGCGACGGCTGTGCCGCAAATGGCTCGCAGCGAAGCCCGGCGCCCTCTGGCCGACACGCCTCGGTTGGGAAGCAGTCCATGACCGCGCAAGAGCTGCTGTCTGAGACCTGGCGGCGACTGGCCGCACGCCAAGGTGCGCACGCTTCGAGCGCCGAGGCCGTGCTCGATGAGCTGATCGGCGCCTACTTGCAGCCTGCACGTCAATATCACACGCTCGACCACATCGCCGCGCTCTTGCGCCAACTCGAGCAGCACAAAGCTGGCGTCATCGATCACGACGCCGTGGCGCTGGCCATCCTCTTTCACGACCTCGTCTACGACCCGCAACGCCACGACAACGAGGCGCAAAGCGCCGCCGTGGCGCGGCAGCGCTTGACGTCGCTCGGCTTTCGCGCTGCCGGCGTCGACAAGATCGTTTCCTACATCGAGGCAACCCAACACGGTCCGGAGGTTGAGATCACAGATCCCGATCTAGCGCTGCTTCTCGACCTCGACCTGTCGACGCTGGCGGCAGCGTCCGACGCCTACCGGCTCTACGCCAGCGCCATTCGCCGCGAGTATCGTCACGTGCCCGACGCGCTCTATCGCAGCGGGCGCCGGCAAATTCTCGACGGCTTCTTGGCACGGAAGCGGATTTACCGCACCGAGCGGTTGCATGCGCTTTGGGAGGCGCGCGCGCGAGCCAATATTAGCGAGGAGATTGCAGGGTTGCGTTAAAACGGCACGTAACGGTCAAGCCAGCGCCCGAAACACGTGCCGCCGCAATACCAGCGCTTAATTTTGCGCCATACTCATTTGTCCGTGCACGAATTACATATCAACTATGCCATGCAAATAAATTGCATCGACATAGCATTATC
The DNA here is from genome assembly GCA_963775835.1 of uncultured Alphaproteobacteria bacterium. Taxonomy (GTDB): domain Bacteria; phylum Pseudomonadota; class Alphaproteobacteria; order Rhizobiales; family Hyphomicrobiaceae; genus AWTP1-13. The sequence continues at coordinate 221,710 of CAVZKV010000027.1, forward strand.
GATAAAAGACGTAAGTCAACAGTATTCACGAGTAGGAACGATGGCACGGCCCAATGGTAAGCTTTCCGAAAAGCAGGTATCTGCATGGTTTTCGGAGATGGACTTCGATAAGCAGAGCGCATTCCTTGGCTCCCTCAATCAAACCCACGACAGCGCGAAGCAGGTGAAGATCGATGCGCTGCGTCAACAGCTCGCGGAATTGGAAACGGGTCGGGGCCGGGCCAGCGGCAAGCGTGCCCGCAAGAGCGTGCGCCGGAAACGCGCCGCGGCGGTGAAATACCGCGACCCCAAAACCGGCGATACCTGGTCGGGCCGCGGCCGCATGGCGCGATGGCTGGCCGACAAAGTCTCCGCGGGCGAAAAAGCCGACAAATACCTGGTCTAGACGCCGGTTTTAAAGTTACACACAGCCCGAGGGTGACAACGGCGAACGCCTGGGCTAGGATGCCGCTCGTGTGTTCTCCCACACGTTGCGGTGCAGGATAGAAAGGGGCCGCTCCCTCCGAGGCGGCCCTTTTCTTTTGCCGCCATGAGGTGCCGCCCTTGAGGCCTCGCGCGCCAAGGGTCGATCGGCTAACGTGTCGGCACGCGCCGCGGCTCGGCCGGCATTGCCTCGGGCCCGCCTGGCGCTCAGGCCGAGCCTGGCCTTGATCCGGCCCTGATCGGATGGGGCGACGCCGAGGAGCCAAGCCCATGCTGCGGGATGCCCACCGACACGATCTGTCCGGGGCCACGCGCGAGGCGGTTGGCGCCTTCGATGCCGCCGTGCGCGCGTTCACCCTGGTTTATGGCGACACGCTTGGCCTTTATGACGCCGCCCGCGCCGCCGCGCCCTGCTTCGTCATGGCCCACCTCGGCAAAGCCTGGGTGCTATGCCTCGCCAGCGATCCCCTCCTGGCGCAAGAGGCGCACAGCGTGCTTGCGACGGCCCGCGCCCTGCCCCGCAACGAGCGCGAGAGTGCCCATCTCGCCGCCCTGTCGCACGCGGTTGCCGGCCATCGCGCCGCGGCGGTGACCATCCTCGACCGGCATCTCATGGCCTATCCCTTCGATCTTATCGCGCATATGGCCGCGCTGCAGATGGATGGACACTTGGGGCGTTTTCCCTTGGCGCGCCCGCGCACGGCGCGGGCGCTACCGCGCTGGTCCAAGGCGCAGGCAAACTACGGGATCTTGCTGTCGTTTTACGCTTTTGGCCTGGAGGAAGCGGGCGACTATACCCAAGCCGAAGAGGTTGGGCGCGCCGCCGCCGAGCTCGAACCGTTTGGCTACTGGCCGCATCACTGCGTCTCGCACGTGCTGGAGATGACGGGCCGGCCGCAGATGGGGATCGACTGGATGCTGGCGCGCCAACCGTTCTGGTCGGCGAAGGAAAACAACAATCGCGTGCATATCTGGTGGCACAAGGCGCTCTTTCACGTCGAGCTCGGCCAATACGCGGCGGCGCTCGAGATCTATGACGGGCCCATTCTAGCGGCAATGCGGCCCGCCAGCCTATCCATCTGCAATGCCACCTCGTTGCTGTGGCGCTTGGAGATGCTGGGCTGCGATGTCGGCCCGCGCTGGCAACGGCTCGTCGCCCAGTGGCAAGGCCATGCCAACGGCCAGCTCTACGTGTTCTGCGATATTCATGCCGCCATGGCGGAACTACGGGCCGGTGAGATGGAGGCCTTAAAGCGTCGGCTGGCGGCAATGCGTGAAACCGCCGCTGGTCACTGCGAAGCGGCCCCGCTTTATCGCGACATTGGCCTGCCCCTGGTCGAGGCGCTTGCCGCCTTCCACCACGGGGCCTACGCCCAGGCGGTGGAACGCCTGCTGCCGGCGCGCTTTGAACTTTGGAAAATGGGTGGCAGTCAAGCGCAACGGGACGTGATCGACTGGACCCTCGCGGAGGCCGCGACGCGGGCGCAATTGCGCGATGTTGCCCTGTCGTTGGCGCACGAGCGCCTGGGCACCCGGCCGCAGAGCGCGCCAAACCGCCGCCTTCTGGCGCAAGCGCAAGCAATATCCGCTTGAAGCCGATGGGATAGGGAGCGGTCGCGTCGATCACCCCCGTGTCTCGCAAAGCAGCCGCCGCCGACAGCATCACCTCGTCGCCTATCCGTGTCGAGCCGCAAGGCACTCCTTAAACGCGGCGCGCGACCCCTTGTGAAAGAAAGAGGGCAAAGCCGCAGGCGCGGCTCGGCGTCCCGCTTTGGCCGCAGCCGCGCCCTAGGCCGCGCGGCCGAGGCGCCGCGCATTCCCTTTCTCAGATAGAAAATTAATGTCGTTGCGCAACGCGCTCCTGCGACACAAATCGTGGACTTCTGCGAACGTTGAGCAAAAACCCTCTTTTTTGCGTCGAGCTGCCGACGGCGGGCATTTTTATCGTATGCTGGGGATGGAGCTGGCGCTCAGCCTGCGCGTCTTGACCACCACCCCGCACCGCGGTTGAGGCTGCGGCGGCCACACGTCAGCTCCCAATTTATTAGCGCATTTGAACTGGAGGGCTGCGTCCATGGCGCGGCCCTCTTCTTATGGCCGAGCAACAGGCCTGTTATGGCTGATCGGACCGCCTTTTGCGTTTTTTCTTGTGCGCAAAAGAGCGCGGAGCGCCTGAAGGGAAATCCCTTGGATTCATCGACCCAGGCCTACGCGACGGCTGGCGCGCCAGCAAAGACCTCTATCGTCACGCCCCCCGCGTCTGTTGCGTTTAGCGTGTCTTATCAACAACATGGTCCGCCCACGTCGCGTGCCTGAGTCCGGTGCACTGGACAGGGCAGGGTTTAGTGTTAATCATACCCTCTTCGATTGCAGACGGATCATTCGATCACGCATGAGAGCGAGGAGGTGGGTCGCCCACTAGGCCAGCCCAACAAATCAGACGACGGAATGCCTCGGCAGGGTGCAGTTTTGAGTAGCGTCGGGGGAGTAGATGCGTATGGCGGTTGCAGTGGCGCGGGGTGCGCTTGCACTGTGTTTTTGTGCAGTCGTGGTGGGGGCGGGAGCCCAATTGAACTCGGCACGGGGCGAAGGTTTGCCGACGCCCTGTTGCGATGACCTTGAGGAGCGCCTGGCGGAACTCGAGGCCACATCGGTGCGCAGCGGCTTCAGCAAACTGTCCTTTCGTCTTTACGGCCAAGTCAACAGCGCCCTTTTGCTGTGGAAGGACGGGTTCGAACTCCAGCGACCATGTGGTCGACAATCATACCTCCTCCAGCCGCCTCGGTTTTGTCGGTCAAGCCACCATCAAACCGGGCCTAACGGCCAGCTATCGCCTGGAAATCGAGGCTGCTTTTCCGTCTTCAGACGAAATCTTCAACGCGCCGGGTGGCCACACAGGTATTCCCGCAGGATCCAATCAGCTTCGTGTCCGCCAGAATTATTGGACGCTGGCCAGCAAGGGTGTCGGCGGCCTTTCGGTCGGCTATCAGTCGCCGGCGACGGACGATGTGACGATCATCAATCTGGGAAGCCAGATGAATGACGCCCCCGTGCATTACAACAACGCCTTTCGCATTCGTCTGGATTTGGCCAAGCCCGCGATTATCACCGCCCTGACCTGGGGCCAAATCGCCCATAACGTGGATTCGCTGCGCGGCAATTTCGTTCGCTACGATACGCCCATCATCAACGGCTTTCTTTTATCTGCGGCGGTGAATGAGGACATCTGGGATGTGGCGCTCCGCTATCAGAAGGACGCCAATGCCTTTCGTTTCGCCGGTGGCATCGGCTACATGAACGATGCGAGCAGTGACTTTGAGGACGTGCGCGGATCGGCGTCTCTGATCCACGATCCAACCGGGCTTTATGCCTCGGTTGCCGGCGGCGCGCGCAACGCCCGGCATTCCGTAGCCGGACCCGATCATCCCGCCCATTTCTACGATGCCCAACTGGGTATCAGCAAACAGTGGGTAACGTTCGGAAAAACCACGCTTTATGCGGACTATGGGCTATACAAGGATTTCAACGTTTACGAACCCTTGAGCGTCAATCCCGACACCGGCCTGCCCGTGGTCTGGGGAACCTTGACCAGTACCGAAGTGCGCCGCTGGGGTTTTGGCGTCGAACAGGGATTTGATGCGGCTGCAACCGTCCTCTACGCCCAGGCGCACTTTTATGATCCTAAAATTGTCGGATATCCGTGCGACTTTATAAAATCGAATGTGTGCGGAGGTGATCCGGCGAACACCACCAGCCTGCCGGCGGGGTCGTGGCAAGGCTTTGTCTTGTGCGCGCATTCAATTTTGATGGAGGTCCGGGCCCGCTCGCGGCCACGCGAGGGCGCCAAGCGAATGATGACGAGCGATGCCCAGGTCTGAGCACGTCAGTAAACTGAAGGAGGGCGCCCGGGCCTGGAACGCCTGGCGGCGCGAAAACCCACGCGCCGAGCCCCAGCTCGGCGATCTCAATCTGCCCGTCGGCCACCGGCAATTCGGCGTCGCGCAGGGCGGACCCATCGATCTCAGCCAAGCCGATCTCTCCCGCGCGGCCCTGGAGCACGCGACACTGATCGGCGCCGACCTGACGGGCGCCTATCTGCTGCAAGCAAACCTGGCGCACGCCCGCCTGACGGGGGCCAATCTCAGCGGCGCCAACTTGAGCGACGCGCGCCTCGACCACGCCGATCTCAAGGAGGCGCGGCTCACCGAGGCGACGCTGTGCGGAGCGAGCCTCAAGGGCGCCCGCAATCTGACGCAGGCGCAGATTGATCAAGCCTACGGCGATGAAGACACGCGCCTGCCCGCCGGGCTCGCGCTGCCGGCCCGGTGGCGCAAAGACACAACCCTTCGCTCCAACCAACTCGCACGCCGGCTCACCTCCAACCCTGATGGACGCAAGGTCGATCCCTACGCCGTGCTCGGGGTCCCCCGCGGCGCTTCGCTGCCGGAAATCCGCGCCGCCTATCTGAAACTAGTCAAAGAGCTCCATCCCGATGGACGCGAGCTCGATCCAATGGCCGGCGAACTGTTGAAGGCCGTCAACAAGGCCTATCAGGACTTGAGGGCGCGCGCGCGTCAGCCGGCGCCGCAACCGCCACACCGGCGCTGGTTTGCCCGCCCCGGCGCCTTTTTTGTCGTCAGCTTTCTTGGCTCCAGCCTCACCCTGCTCGTCCTGGTCGGCGGCCTTTACTATGCGGGCCTCTTCGACGCCGACGGCGGCCAACAAAGGCTGGCGGCGGAGAGCCGGCAGCACGGCGCGAGCGGCCAGCCGCACGGCGCGCCGGCGCCCGCCGAGGCAGTGGCGAAGCCGGACCCGGCCCAACTCGCAGCGGCCCGCGTGGCCGCTGATGATGCGGCCTTCCTCGAGGCCGAGCGCGAAGCCACCAGCGCCTCGTTCCACCGCTATCTCGGCCGCTACAGCGCCGGCCGCCATGCGCGACAAGCAGCCGCCGCCCTGCCGGCCGTGGTCAACACCGAAATCGCGCTTGGGCAAGGCCTCGAGGGGCAAACCCGCACGACGGTTGAGACCGCGCGCTCGGCGCTGCGACACTATCTTGATATCTATCCCGACGGGCGCCTCGCACCCGAGGTCGAGGGCAAACTGAGCGGGATCGCTGCGGCGGAGGCCGCGCGCTTCGCCGAGCATGAGGCCTGGGCCGAGGCCGAACGGCTGGGCACGCCTGAGGGGTTGCGTCGCTATCTCACGGCCTATCCGCGCGGGGAGAATGCCGCCTACGCCACCAAGGCGCTTGCCGCCCTCGAGGCCAGCGAAGCGCGACGGGCGGCGGATCAGGCGGCTTGGAGCGATGCGTCGCGGGAGGGCAGCAAGGCTGGGTTGCGTCGCTATCTCGCCGTCTATCCCGACGGGGATCAAGCGGCCCACGCGCGCACGGCGATCGCGGCCATCGAGGCGAGCGAAGCGCGCCTCAAAGCCGATCGCGCCGCCTGGGCCAAGGCCAGCCAGGACGGCAGTAAGCCAGCCCTGACGCGCTACCTTTCCGCCCATCCCGATGGGGATCATGCCGCAACCGCGCGGCAAGCGATCGCCGCCATCGAGGCCAACGAAGCGCGCCAAAGGGCCGAGGCCGCCGCTTGGGCCAAGGCGGAGCAAGAGGGAAGCAAAGCCGCCTTCAATCACTATCTCGCGGCCTATCCCGAAGGCGCGCATGTGGCCGCGGCGCGCCAAACGGTACGTGCGCTGGAGGCAAGCGAAGCACGCCACGCGAGCGAACGCGTCGCCCTTGCGCAAGACCTCGCGCCGGAGGCCGCGAGCGACCCAGCGCAGGCGAGCGAGCCGGCGCCCGAGCAAGACCCCCTGAGCGGGCCGCAAAAGATGGCGCCGACACCCGCGACCAGCCCCCAGTCAGCGCAAGAGGAACACCTGCGCGACGATGCCAATTGGCTCAAAGCCCAGCGGCGCAATAGCAAGGCCGCCTACGCGGCATATTTGCTGACCCATCCCCACGGCCGTCATATCAAGGAGGCCCGCGCGAGCCTTGCCGAGTTGCAGGCGCCGCCGGCAAAACTGCGGCCCGCCGCCGGCGGCAAAGGCTTTAAGCAGATCACCCAAGCCTTCGGCGCAGGGCCAGGGCCGGGTCAAGGGGATGCACCCGCCAGCCAAAAGTGGCAATCGGCCGATGAACCCTTCATCGGCGCGGACGGGCGCATTCGCCAGCGCTAGCGCTCGGCGACGTGCGGCCTCTCCACGTGATTGCCAATCATGCGCGAACACCGCTCAGGTATTCAAATTTTGGGAAGGATTGAGGACAAGGTGCTTACTCTTGGTGACTCAATGAGAGGCTTCGGGCTTGAGTTCACCATGCCACCCGATGGAAGGTTGCTTGGAGAGCGGTTTATGTCTCGCGCGCGTGCGCGCGTACTGTGTGGACGGATTTTTGCTCTCGCGCACTGGGCTCGCTGTCTGTCGGCCAACGTGCGGCGAACTTAGACGTCCTGGCCTCTATGAGCCGCAGCAATGGCCTTGCTCAGGAGCGCGAGGTCTAACCCTATCGACCAATTGCGCACATAGTGGAGGTCGAGCGCAATTTCTGTCTGCAGATCGCTCAGAGGTGGGTTGTAGCTTTGCAAGATGCTGGTCAAACCCGGTTTTGCGAACAAGCACTCTGGTGCCTGCGCAAAGTAGTCGTTGAATTCGGCCGGAGCGCGGGGCCGCGGTCCGATCAGGCTCATGTCCCCGCGTATGACGTTGAACAATTGCGGTAGCTTATCCAAACTTGAAGCGCGGAAAGATTCCGCAACACGGTTGGCCCAACGAGTGGTCTTCGGGTTCGCAACTGGAAGGCGGAACCTGTAGCCAACGAAGGTCGTGCCGCCCTGACCAATCAACCTTTCGGAGACAATAAGGGATCCATCCGTTAACAGGCGGATGACAACGGCTGCCGCAAGCATGAGCGGCATCAGCAATAGGAGCGCCACGACAGCCATTGCTACGTCGAAGGCTCTTTTCCACGGTTCGCCGACGGGCGAAAACTGTGAATGTCTTTCAACGACCCGGGTTGCTGATTCCAGCCGCAGTCTTGCAAGCGATTCCTGCATCGAAGCTTGCGCGAACCGCCAGTTCGCGCCCCCCACACACTCTTCACGTGCCAACGCATCTTTGCTCTTTTCGTTAAGAGATCATTAAACGTAAGCCACCGGCAGGTGTCAGGCGGCGCTGTGTTACTTTCAAGACACGCGTGGCTCTGATTGCAGAGCTTCGGCCTAAGGTCTGATACCCTCTTCCCTCGGATGGTTATAGGTTTGCGAATGAGAGCACCGTAGCCAAACGCAAACCCTTAGCGAGCGGCGCGGGTCCATTCATTGCTCCCATCATGTCTGTTGGTGCGGGGACGCTTGGCGACAAGCGTCCCTTATTTTGTGCCCGCCAAGGCGCCTAGCGCCGCCGCTGCGAGAGCAGAGCTTTTGGTGGTGAAAACCGGGCTTCGGTCTTGCTTTCTTCCCTGCGCCAGCACTAGTTTTCTAACTGCAGGGAGCGCCAACGCCAGCCCCCACACCCTGGCTCCGGAAGCTCCCGCAATACCTCGGGACGCTTGGCAACGAGTGTCCCATTATTTTTCGCGCATCGAAGCCTGTCCCGTGACAGTCTGGGGTGTTCCAGGAGCCCGGGGTCCAACTTGTATTCGGGCTTACGCGCACCACGGGAAGACCGACCTCGGTGCCGACGGACGCGGCAGCAGTCTAGCAGTGTTTCATTCGCTGCGGGTCGGTGAGCCCCACGCCGACGGCGTGTCAGGAGGACCCGCGCCGTCCCGGCCACACCCACCGTTCACTGCTTCTGCATCGCGCGTTAGGCTTCGGCTCGCGGAACTTTGCGGTACACGTTCGCCGCGATGTGCTCAGCGAGCCTGCGATGGCGACCGATCAACCGCACAAACTCGCGCGCCTGTTGGTTCGAGAGTCGCCAGGATTGCCTAGTCTTGCGGTCCTCGATCACAATGCCAGCATTGTCGCCGGCGATGACCTCAAACGGGCAGATCGTCAAGGTTATAGTCATTGCGCCCCCTCAATGCTTGCAAAGCCTTTTGAACAGTGCCGCAGTAACGTCGCGTCGCCACGCAGTCCATTCGACAGGTTACGAGCTGCTGTCGTTACTCACTTCATCAGGGAGGCACTCATCATCATTCGCGGGGGTACCGCAAGGCAGCCACCAGCCGACGCTTACCAAGGGTTCGCACCTTTGAGACTACAACCGCGAGCCTGATGGCCCTGTCGGACTGGTTGACCGAGCACAAATGTACGCATATCGCCATAGAAGCGACCAGCGTCTATTGGAAGCTGGTATGGCACATCTTGGCCGATGGCGACTTCCAACTGGTGTTGGCCCATGCCGCACACGTCAAGAATGTGCCCGGCCACAAGACTGACGTCAGCGGGCGAGCTTTGTCCCGGACACACCGACACAGGACCTGCGCGCTCTGCTGCGCACGCGCAAAGAGATCGGGTTATGAGCCGCTTTCCCTCTGTCGGCCATCTCATCTCTTGAGCCTGCATCTGTCCGCGCAACGACGAGAGTGCGGGCAAGCGTCGCTCCAATCGCCTGCGCAAACGAGCGCCCTGGCTAAAGACGACACTGGTCCAATCCGCATGGGCGGCTGCCAACAAGAAGGGTAGCTATTTGCGCGCCCAGTTCTACCGCATCACGGCGCGCCGCGGAGCAAAGAAGGTAATCGTGGCTGTCGCCGCTTCCATCCTCACCGCCATCTACCACATGCTCAAGGACGGAACCACCTATCGGGGCCTTGGCCCTCGTCACTTCGACCGTCGCTCCGAGGCACAACACACGCGTCACCTCGTCAGGCGCCTCGCCGACCTTGGCTGACATGTGCTAGCACCCCGAACCAGTTAAGAGCCTCCACTTCTCCACTGAAGGCGATATGCCGTGTCGAACGATAGCGTCACCAAACTAAATCAGCCGGTAGCGGTGTGCCAGCCGCGTGTACGCGATCGCGAAGCAGCCACCGTTGATCCGGGCCACATCCGCTTCACGCCTGCGATCCTTACGTACGGCGCTCGAAGGCGGTGGAAGCCTCGCTGCCGCTCATTTACCTGAAGGGCATCTCAACGGGTAACTTCTCAAAGGCGCTGGCAGCCTTGTTTGGCAAGGATCCGTGGGGCTGTCGGCATCGACGATTGCCCGACTTAAGGATATTAGCCAGAGAGCCCGACCCAAATCAATCGGAGAAAGGTCTGGGCTCGGACGCCTGAGAAAACACATGAGCCCGGATTTCTTCGGGCTTCTCTTTGACGGAGACATGATGGTTCCTTGCTAGTTCCGTCAGTCGAGCGCCACATATAAGTGACCAACTGCAGGTTCACATGCACCGGCACGTTGGCGTCAGCTCCTGTCAAAGTAAGCCACATCTGCATTCCCTCCGTGCAAGGACTGTATCTCATCCGGCCCATTTCCCTTTCGCATCCAAAGGAAAAAACTGTGTTGCCGATTAGATTCAGGCCTGCTCAAGCTCCGCGATTTCCCGCTCGAGAATGACCACGTGCCTGCGCAGTTCGCGCGTCATGCCGTGGCTTATTGTCTCCCTGGTGACAACCCTCTACCAGCCCGCATGCTATCTGAGCTTTGGATGCGGGGAGACTACGATGAATATGGAGCAAAACATCAGCGAGTTCTTGGCGCTTTCCAGGCTCTCGCGTTGCTCGACCTACTCAGCGACCCTGCATTGGGGTGTGTCACTGCGATGGGACGACGCCAGAAAGAACTAAAGAGGCTGCCACCAATGGCGGAGCCCCGCGGGTGGTACACAAACGTTGTTATCGCCATCCTCTACCTGGGCGTCCTCTACGGCCTCATCTTCGCTTGGAAATGGTTGCCCGATGCACTGTTTGGCTGGTGACGCCACGCCACACGACTAATCCCTTGCACCCTGCGGCTGATTCCAAATTCGGAGCGATCTCTTGCTCAAAGTTAGCGACATGCTTGCGCAGCTCCTGAGCATGCCCGCACGGAGGCCAAGGACAGCAAGACTATCTCAGGCAATCGAGGACACCACCATGCAAAATGACGGCGATTGGCCATGCGGTGTCACTGTGGTGACAGCCCGGTACGAAGTCCCCATGCTTCTTCCGGAGGCTGAAAGTCGATCGAGCTGCTTTGTGGAGGATAGACTGTGAAAAGGATTTTGATGGCTTGCGCACTGGCCGCCTTCACAGCGACTGGAGGGGCGGTTGCTTTCACGCAGTCCTGTAAATCGGCGTCTTGCCCGTCTTGCTGTCAGCAAACGAACGGATGTGGGCAGTGACAGAGCTACTGCGACAAGTGCAAAAAATAATTAAAAGACGGCATAGTGGCGACCATGGTTGCCATCGCCACCACGACGGTGCGATGTAATTGACAACGCTGGTCGGCAACATGCCGCCTAGTATGCCTACCAAGCGGCATCGCCGTCCCCCGCTGCAAGCCGTTCGACACGCCCCGAGCGGTTCTGTCCCCCGGCCAGCGGCAGTTGCGGGGCTTGGCCGCTTTCCATCATATCCATTCCAGCTCGGCGATCTCGCGCTTCAAAAACGCCTGCTGTTTCCTGAGTACCGGGCTGAGATCCACTGATCGCAGGCGCTCCATTACCCTGGCGAACTCCTCACGCTTTTTCGCGAGCGTCTTCTGGCTTCCGTAAGCTCGGGCTTGCGCGGCCATACCGCTCCGCGTTGATGCGCGTCCAGCCCGGGCACTTCGTCTTGACCCAATTGCGGCTCGGCCCGCTCGAATAGTGTGAGGGCGCTTGGACACGACGCCCTCGAAACCAAACTTGCTGCAGTGATCGAATAGCAGTGAGGTTTGCCCTGGCGCATGAAGGGCACACGCGACTTGCGGCACAGTTGACGCAGGTCGCGCTTGCGCTCGGACAGGGGTAAGGCGCGCAAATCAACGCCATCCTGATGCAGCAAATCGAAGGCCATGAACATCAACCTGGCTTTCGTCCGGGTGGCTGATACGCATCTGGGCCATCAGCCGATAGAAATGCGCCGATCCCCGGGGATCGATTAGGCACAGCTTGCCATCGAGGATCGCCGATTGCGCGGGCAGCTTGCCGAAGGCCTCGACCATCCCAGGCAGGCGGTCGGTGCGTGAATAGAAACGGACGCCGGCGCCGTCCTTAATGACCTAAAATCTGAAGCCATCCCACTTGGGCTCGTGCAGCCAATCGTCACCTTTGGGTGGGCGAACGACTGCAGAGGGGACGGATGACGGTGAGACGCGGCACAACTGGGCTGCTCTGACGTTCCGCTGTCGTTCAGTTAGGTACTTCTCGGAACGTGGCTTGCTCAGAAACCCTTGATTTTGCTGGCGATCCCGGCAGAACGCGCACCCCAAGACCGGTCCCAAGAGAAATAACGCCAACGGCAAGCTTGATCGCGTTGTCGGAGTGGCTGGCAGAGAACCACTGGACGCATGTCGCGATGGAGGCAACCGGCGTCGATTGGAAGCCGGTATGACACATCTTGTCCGATGGCGGCTTCCAGTTGATTCTGGCCAATGCTGCACATGTCAAGAATATACCCGGCCGCAAGACCGACGTGAAGGATGCGACTGGGTATCTGATCTGTTAGCACATGGTCCGATCCGGCCGAGTTTCGTGCCCGACAGTCTAACGCAGGAGATGCGCGCATTAATGCGCACGTCCACGCGAGCCGCTGCGCTTTTATGGCGCGGTCGAGCGTAGCATTGCACGGCGCATCGGTGCCGATCGCCACTACACAGGGCTGATCTCCAAAAACCCAGTGCATCCGCACTGGCGTGTCGAGTGGCGACGCGATGAGCCGTATACGCTGGCGGAGTTGGCCGACTGGATATTTGAATGGGACTGCGGCCCGACCCGAGCGCCGAGCACGTTCGGTGCTGGCTGCAACGTCACGGTGTTCGATGAACTGCGCCATATTGCCTATCGCGAAGTTCTCGCGTTCAAGCGTGACGGCTCGCTCGAAATATGGTTGGCTCGCTGCGAGCGTTTGGCAATCTCGCTCAATTAACAATTTCCCCGCGCAATGAAACTGTCCGAAGTGCGCGCCATAGCTAAATCGGTACCGAAATGGAAGTGGCGCCATTTCTCAGAATGCAAGTTCTCAGAGCGGCAAGCGCAGCGCGCGGCGATCCGTGCCGCGCAAATGTGGGCCGACCACGTCTCAGCCGACGCGACGAAGCCATGGCAGGCGATGGGTATCGGCCGCGCCACCTACTACAGCCGCCGCAAGCCGGCAAACCGAACGGCTAAGCTCTAGTTGGACAATAGCAGATAATAGCCCTTCCTTGGGTGTGCTTATGGTGCCCCCGACCGCCCAAGCTCCAGCTCCGACGCCGGTCGTTTTGAGCATGAGGCGTGACGGCTTCAGGCTCGCCTTCAATCCCGCCGCGCCCCCTGATTGCCCCAGGCGCGCGTGCCTTCGCTGCGGCTGTCGCGGCCCGAAAGTTCTGCGTCCCGTCGGAACCGCGTTCGCCAGCGTGGAGAGCGGCAGCATGAGCGGCCATCTCGATCACCACCAAACCAGCGCAGGTAGAACAGACGAAGCCACCGATTTACTTTGCTCAATTCAAACCGAGCCGGCGCAGCAATCGCGTTCTTCCTGAATAGGCGGGCAGGGGACCGACCCGTAGGAACAGTAGACGCAGCACTTGCCCTTGATGGGCTTCATGCGGTGGCCGCATCCCTTACAGTTGTAGATGTACTGACAGGCATCAGTCGGCATGGTCTCGGTTGCGCTGTGACCGCATTCTGGACACGTGATGACGGATTGCAATTCCACCATTGACTGCCACCCCGCTGGATAAGAGGGAGTAGCAGACTAATCTCTGTAGCGGCCTCAAATGTAAGTGACGAAAGTCTGAGACAGAGGAAGGGGGCGATCCTGACACTCAGGCGGGCTCGGCCACGTGTGATCGCATCGGCGAGGCATTTTCCACCAGGTGGCACATGAGCAACCATCACCAAAGGCGGGCGAGCGTTGCAGATTTCCGCCGCCTTGCAGCGGGCGCACACTTGATCCGTATCTGATCGAGGCTGGCACCTTTGGACGAACCATCCGACGCGCAAGCCCGTTTGCATCGGTTGTGCGGCGCCGTTTGATCCATTTGGCAAAGATGTTGCACTTCCTGCCATGTACTTGTTCGCGACGAGCCCAGCCATTTCAAATGCCGCGAGCACGAGCGTTTTCTGTGAGCGGTACGCTGAGACGCTGAGAAACGCGCAACTGGAAACTATCTGTGTCCGCATTTTGCGCCGCTTGCTGCCGCACGGAAAGTTTGCTGATCCTTGGGGCGCATCATTATGATGCGGCTGGACCCCGCCAAGACCGCGCCCGATGATAAACTTATGCGAATCTTGCCGATCTCGGTGTTGTCATCTCTGGCGTTCGTGGCCGCACCCGTTTGCTGGCAAAAAGACGGCAGACAAGGCGCGTCCGGAGACGGTCATCGATTTGCCCTCGCAGGGCAATCCGGTAAGCCAGACCCGAAGTTGTCAATCGTTCAGCGGAGGGGCGCGCCGCACCAGCGCGTCCGGCCTTTCTGCTCGCGTTCACTTTGTCTTGCTGTGGGAGGCGTGCCACCGCTCGGGTCACCGACTTTTCGTTCGTTGCTTAGCTCTTGCGCCTGGACGCCCGCTCCCCGGGGATGGTTCGCTAGAAAAGTTAAACAGCAGAGCTCCAGGAGTATTCTTCCTCAAGCCTAATCAACGAGCCCTAACCGGCCGCCTTCCCGGGCTTGGTGCCATTGCGTTCGCGTTTCGCCAACTTCGCCGCGCGTTGCACGGCATTCGTCGCCTTGCGCTGCTTGGCTTGGATGCGCTTGCGGCGCGAGTCCGACATCTTGGGCATGACTTTCTCCTCGATTGGCCCTAACCTCAGTGTGCTTGGAAAGTCGCTGCGCAGAACGGCTATTGTGGCTCAAAATGAGTCCGCCAAGTGGGAGTGCCGCAGCGCTCCCTGAGGTGTCGCCCCGGCGGCAGCTATCCGGGGTTGAGTTTCAACGCCATGTCGCCTGCGATGTTGTGCACGAGTTCCTTTCGCGCAAACTGCCACTTACCCTCTCGTTTGACGAATAAGTCTAAGTAGGTCCCGCCCATCACCGGGATCAGGCCGCCCGGAGATTCGCGGATCACGAGGTAGTCTGACCGCGCGCTGGCCCGGTCTTCACCGCCAAGCACCACGATCATGTTGGTAATGTAGTGCTTGCGCTGCGGGCCCTCGCCCGGCTTCGGGACGACGCCTGCGAGCAAAGTCTCAATTTGCGCGCGGCCGCATGCTCTACCATAGGTCGTCGTCCATTCCCCATCTTCCGCGAAGAGGGAGGCCACCTCGCTGAAATTGCAAGCATCAAGCGCGTGGCAATAGCGCGCCATCAGTTCGCGAATGGCGTCCTTCTCGTCCGCAGTACTGGTCATGCCCTTGCTCCGTGGACTGGCCCTTGAACTGGCACTTCTCCGACCCCAGCGGGTACCACTCATTGCGGTCACTTCTCGGGGCGAATCAGTGCTGCCAGGATGTGCGACGCAGTCGCGGAAGCACTATACCGAGCCTCTCCGCATCAGCGCTACCGTCCAGATGTCGGTTGATGCTCAAAACGCGCGGCGAGGTCGACTACAATAGGGTCTCTTAGACTTTTTACACTTGGCGCAATACGTACAAAGTGCGGGATGCTGGCGCTAGACAAAACAAGCACTTTCGAAGCACGCAGCGATGGCGACCCAACAGGCGAAAGGTAAAGAGTGAGACGGGAACGACCGACTCTCACGAGCGCTCGAAGGATTTTCTGAGCGGTCCGGAGATAGAGCAGCTGCTCGAGGCCGCCAAGAAAGGCCGCCACGGCATTCGCGACCACGCCCTTCTGCTCATGATCTACCGGCACGGCTTGCGGGTCAGGGAGGCCGTCCAGATGCGGCGCAACCAGCTCGATGTCAACGGTCGAGGCTGTGGGTCGCTCGCCTCAAGGGCAGCCTAGCGTCGAGCACCCGATCGCCGGCGACGAGCTCCGCGCCATCAAGCGCTATCTTACGGGAGCCGCACCGACAATCTCGGCCAGGCACAGATCACCCGCCTGGCCGTCAATTATATCGTGCGGATCGCTGGCGAGACTGCAAAGCTCGGCCGCGTCTGGCCGCACATGCTGCGCCACTCTTGTGGCTAATACCTTGCCGACCAGGGCACCGACCTGCGCACCCTGCAGGACTACCTCGGTCACCGAGATCCCAAGCACACCGCTCATTACACCCGTGTTGCCAGGCACCGGTTTGAAGGCTTGTGGAAGTAGTTGCGAACGCAACGACTGGGCCCGACCTCATGACGCGAGCGCCCGCGCGCTTTTGAGGTTAGTGGGAGCGGTTTTTTCGGGGTTTCCCCTGAGTGTTTTGCGGTCGAGGAACTGGCATTCAGCTCCTGCCAACGAGTTGGTGAAGCCCGGTCAGGGCTATTTGCAGGTGTTCCAGAAACGTCAAGGAGGGAACTTCCCCTTCCAGGATTGGCGGTGACTTATGTTGTGGATGGTTGGCGCGGTCTGTCTGATCTTTTTCGGCGTTGGGATCGGTGCCATCGGCTTGTCCGTCGGCATGTTAGGCTATGCAATAGTGGGTGGGATCATGGCGCTGGCTGGAATATTTCTGTTGATGTCCTTTCGTCGGCAAGTTCGCGATTGGAAGGCAAAGCAGCCCTGAAAACGCCCGACCACCCGGTCAGGAACTAACGTATGCTGCTTAACCTGTTGCGCTTCGTCGGCCAGTCGTCTTTCCCAATATCTGTAGGTGCCCGCTAGGGCTGCTTGGTGTGATCGCGCCCTGCCTACGGGTGTCCGGGGGCCCAGTGGAGGCGCCGGCCGTTCAGGGTGAACCTTGTATGGGGTCGAGCTTGTGAATAGGGCTGAGTTTCTTCGGCCAGAGCACCTTTGAGCGTGTCCAGACTTGGGCGACAGTCGAACGCGCGTGTAGGGCCGGCGCGCGGGCAAGTTGAACTAAACTGTCTCGGGTGCCGGCGTCAGACGGGACGTGCCGGCACCGGCTTGTCGGGTCGGAGCACCGGTGCATCGCACGTAGGTGACAAACTCGAGGAAAGCCGCCGGCTCGTCGCCAAGCAAAAGGCTGACGAGGAGGCAGCAGCAGCAACAAAGCGATTGCAAGAGATAGGCGAGAACCAAAGCTGGCTCGCGACCATTACAGAGTTGTGAGTGGCTGCAGCGTCTGTCAATGGGCCGCGTTTGGCACGGCAGGCTCGATCCGTTGCACCGTCGCGGCGACCGCCTCTCACGGTAGTATTTCCGGTTTTGCGACTTCGCATAGTGCAAGATCGGCCACGAAGCGTGCCTTACACAAAAAAGGGACGCTTGTTGTCAAGCGTCCCGCACCACTATCAGACGGGCAACATTTCACCATGCCGAGGGGCATCGGCTATGGTGGGGCGGCAAAAGGATCCGCACGATTACTTTTGACCTGGTTCCAACCAATCGACGCCCCAGACTGCAACTATTGATTCGTGTGGAAGAGGGCAACGGACCTTTTGGCCACGCTCTGTTATCGGAGAGAGCGCGTGCTTTGAGGGCAACAAGACGCTCCACCGGAACGCCGCGAGGTCGAGGGGTTGTTCGGCGATAAGTCGCCGCGCAAACAACTACGCCCCAGGCCGCGGGGAGGCCTGGGGCGTTGCTGATGTTGGCCGGGCAAGCGGGGACCGGGCCGACCGAACGACTCAGAATTTAACGTTTCAATCCTTTGCGATCCCTTAACGGACGTACCGGTGCGGGCGTGGATTGGCGCGGTGCGTAAAATGCATCCCTAACGCCAAGGTCGGAGCGCGCAAACAAAGGGACGCTTGTGCCCCCACAAGCGTCCCCCGCACCTGATCCCATCGAGGATAAGGCACTGGTGCTATGGGTCCACACCGCGCCAGAGGTGCGGGGTTCTGGTGCCGATGCGAACCAACCGCAAAGCTATAGGTTGGAAAAGCGAAGAGCATTAAAAAATTCGGACGCTTGTCGCCAAGCGTCCCTCATCCACCGCTGCCGACACGCGCCTTCGCAGTGAATTGGTACCGTGGAACAACAGGAAAGTTAGTCGCCGAACCGCAACGACAGACGGCCCATCACACTGAGCTGCTGCGGGTCGAGAGTGACTGCGTCCGGTGGCGCCAACCAACGAGCCCGTAGGCTTTGGCCTTACCCCAGTCGTAGCCTAAACGACCGCCGAACCCGTAGGAGCCATCAAGGTCAACGCTGGCGCTGAAGCCGCCGAACCTCAAGCTCGATTCAGTAGATTGCCAGTCGTAGAAGCCGTAGAGCCCGACGAAGACCCTGGCTGGCAGGGTGTAGTCGAGGCCGGCATGTACGCCGCCGATTACTCCGTGCGAACCAACTCCATCTACGGATCCAGCACCAGTGATGCCAACTTCGGTGTTGGCGATGGACACGCCGGCATGGCCGCCGACGTAGGCTGACAATCCGCCGGAACTCGTTTGACGCGTGTAACCGTCACCCGCAAAAGCCGCACCCGCGCAGACAAGCATGCCTGCGAACGCAGTCACCACCTTATGCATTGATCCCGCCCCATTACGCTTACGCTTCAACCACACGATGCTGCCTCAATTAGTGACAGCCACGCAAACAGCGTTTGGCATTTCGAGAGCACTAGTTGCAGGCAAGCCACGACCTGCAAAAAACGCAACGCAGTTTTTTCGAGTTTTCAGTGATGGGCACTTCTCAAACTGGATCATGCGTCAGCGCGCGAAAGCAACAGCTTCCCAGTTCGCCAAAATTGGCCATCCACGTCGAAACCCAGTGATCTGACATTTTCAGCGAGCGACCGACAAGCAGCGCATGTCGGCAGGCGCGCTATCGTCGTCGGCACCGCATGATCGGCGGCAGACGTAGCCGCCTTCCGCGGCCAACCGGCGGCAGCCCAATCGGCTACCGAAGCCCGCCAGACCGAACCGACGCTTGGCCGAAATCATGTCCAGCGTAATCGCCGGGCGGGAGCAGGCCGAAGTGTTTCGCCGACTGGCGTCCGGCGCGCGTGCGTGCCAAGTCTATTCGCTGTTCTCTAGGCTCGTGCCCAATCATTGCTTGGGCTGTGACCGCCGCTGGCGTCCACCTCGGCAGCATTGCACTATCGCCTTGGGCTTTGAGCCCAATGCTTTCGCCTTCTGTGATGAAGGCCCATCCAGTTGCCTGACAACAGCGTGTTCACCATGGACCGCGTTTTACAAGGACGCCAAGGCGTGGGCCACGATGCGTGAAGAAAGACGTGGCAGCGGAGGTTTGGGACGCCACCGGCCAGTTCACAGCAGGGAAGGCTTGGATGATGGCCGCCTAACGGTGAGCCAAAACCGCATCTGACTTAGTCCTTGCGGAGGGACTGAAAGGGGAGCGATTGAGTTTTGACAGATGAACGAGTGAACCACCATACGATCAGCGCCACACAAATGCAGGCCAAGAACACCGGCCACAACACCACGCCCGGCAGCAGGTTCTCCAGAATGGGCATAACGACAACTGGGCTGCTGCCGATGATGACTCCGATGACGACTGCGAGGCAAAATTCCACCCGCTCGTTCCGCAACCACGCTGGCATTTGATTTCCCCCTTACAAACCTAACGCTACTTTCTGTTGGCACCTCAGAATTTGCTATGGCGCACACCCTGATCTAGTGAACTGTTCTTCACGCACCACCTCGCCCCCAGCATTGCGGACGATGAGCTTCAACGGCAACTAGATGGCGCGCGATAGCTTAAAATTCGTGTTCCCGCAATACTGGCTACGAACCTCAACAAGATGCCAAAGAGCGTGTGAGGGCGGTTCTTCTGGGTATAGCTTGGTGTCCATTACGAGGCGGTTGCCATCGATGGAAACCGTCCTCCCGATTGACGATTTTTGGGTGCAGCTCTTGCATTGATGCGTTCGCCGATCTGTCGCAAGACCAAACCTTGATTGTAGGTAGAGTACGCTCGCTGCATCGCGGGCTCTACACTTCCTGTAATCCGCGCCGCTCTAGAGCCATACATCGCTGCCGTCCTTGATGACCGGGAAGCGGAAGCCAACCCATTTGGGCTCGTGCAGCCAATGCCGCCCTTGGCGAACTTCCAGGGTAGGAGTTTCGCGCCAAGACGCATGCCCGTTGCCCTGCCGACACGACAGAAGTCCCTCCGAAACCAGATCGAATTACCGTAGTGCCGAAGACCTCGGTGGCATGCCAGCGTTGCCGCAATGTATCAGGAGTTCCTAAGAGCCGCGGACTATTGCCTCAGCTATTTTCTGATCTACCTCCCGGTAGAAGCGCGGCGAACACGCGTTCTCGGCCGAGCAACATGACGCCGAAGAACGTCGCTTCCAACAAGAAGGCGGTGAAGGTTTCATAGCCAGGGAGCGGCCCTGGATCGAGCCGGTCTTCTGCGCCAGCACTTTCCAGTTGGTGCCGAACCGAAACGCCATCACATCCCCGTTACGACGCCCTCGCCAAACGAGACCGCGAAGACAGCCTTTCGGCGCCCGGCGTCTCTTCAATCGGGAGTGCTCAGGGAACGTCTGGCTCTGAAATCAAGTCGCGTTGACGACCGTCAAATCTATCGGAAGACAAAGGCCCCAGTGGATGCTGGTGCCGCCGAGGCCAAGTCGACCCTGCGCCGACACCCTGACGGAATTGCCCAGGGTACGTCTCACTCCGAAATCAGGATTCGAACCGATTGCTCTGTTTGCGCCTCGCTGGCAAGGCCTGAAGCTCTTACATCGCTGGCGAAAGTGCCACATGTTCTGGGTTGGCGGGCGTCCAACTGTGGGGCCGCCGGAATAGCGACCTGGAACCCATTCTCGATACAAACTTGCCCGGGTGCGGATCAGCGTGAAAGAAGTCGTCGACCAGAATCATCTTGAGCACAGCATCGGAGCCGCGTGCCGCCAGCACCTTGCGGTCGAGGTCCGCGGCGGTGATGGCAGACAGGTCAGTGCCGCGAATACCGGCCACATACTCCTGCACATTCATCAGGCTGCTGATAAAATCCCAATACACTTTCGGTATCAGGATATGAGGATCATCTGCAAAATTGCGCGCGAACCGATCGACATGGCGGGCTTCGACGCAGTTCAGTCCTCATCCGTCACGGTCTTGGTGATCTCGTGCGACGCACTGGGCTGGCCTCTGCGCTCGAGCGGGCCAGGCAGATTCTGCTGGGGCGACGCCGGCAAGTCAGCTGAAATCGAGCCACAGGAGCGCTTCCGGCGCTCCTAGAGGAGCTTGGGGCGCCGCTACGCGCCAGTCCAGGTCGTGGCCCAATTTCGACGTTCCCTGGAGCGAGAGCTCGACCTCGCCATCTCGCGCAGCCGGGACAGGTCACGCGCCGCGCCGAGCGTCCCCCAGATCATGGGTGGACCTATATCGCTTTCTTCGATCCGCTCTGGTCGCTGAGTGCATCCGCAATCCCGGCAATGATGCCGCTCGTCAAGCGGCCTTTCGGCCTTCACGCGCGAGGAAGGCCTTGGGGGGCGGACATTGAGCCCAAGCGCAAGCAAAGGTGCGCACCTTGAGCAGCCGTCATGGACGCCTCTCGGAACTTGCCCGCGATCGCCACGAAACCGGCGGCATGCTTTGGGGTCTCCGGCGCAACCTTGCCGCCGCCGCTGCTGCCAGGAGTGTTTGGCTTGCCCTTAATCACTGCACCTCCGCCACACGGCATCGGTGCGGATTGCGAGCGGGAGCCGAGCGCCATCAGAGGCCAGTTGTGGGCCTGCACGCGGGCGCTGGCCGATGTGTTCATCACGTCAGGTTTGCAGAGGAAGCGGACATTTGCCGAACCTGTTTATCCACTGAAGTATTGTTGTGAAGGTATGGCCGCAGAACCTTGGTCAGCGGACATCGGGTGAACAAGTCCGCTGGGCAACCCCCGGATGAACTCGACAATTCGCGAGACCAGCCAATCGCGACCATGTGTGAACGCGCGGCCGTCGGCATGGTAGGCTGTCCCTCTTATCTCTGTGGCGCGGCCAATCGATCAAGCCGTAAACGTGCTCGGCTGTCCGTCAACCTCCAGATACTTGCGAAGGTCGCTGCAAGAACACCCAGGCCCGTCGCTCCGCCAATGAGGAGGGTGATCAGGATCTGGTACTTGACGGCCTCCTGTGGGTCGACACCCGACAGGATCTGGCCCGTCATCATCCCCGGGAGAGAGACGACACCGGTCGCTGCCATGGAGTTGATGATCGGCGTAAAGCCGCTGCGGACGGCACGCTGGTGCGCCCCCGCCACCGCTTCCCATCGCGTGCTTCCGAGAAGCAGCCTCGCCTCTATTGCAGCGCGCTCTCTGTACAGGGCGGTGTGGAGTGTATCTAGGCCCAAGCTCACACCCGTCATTGTATTGCCGAGGATCATTCCGAACAAAGGCAGTGCGAACTGCGGCGACCACCACGGCATCGGCTGGATCTGCGTGGTCAGAGTAAACACCGTGACGATCGTGCCTGCGAGCAACATGGACGTGCCTCCGAGCCCGATCCCCCATACGCCGTGCAGACGGCGATCCTGACGCGCCCAGATCTCCCTACCGGCAAACATCACCATGACGGTAGCGGCCAACAATGTGAGCCACAGAGAGGAAAGCGTGAAAATGGTCTTCAGGACCAAGCCCACGAGAAAGAGCTGAATGATCATGCGCAGCGCGGAGACGATGAGCTGGCGCTCGAGTCGGAGACTGAGTAGGATCGAGAACACCGCATTCATCGCCAGGAATATCGATGCCAGCAGCAGATCTCCGTGCGTGAGCGAGATGTATGAGTTCATGGCGCGCTTCCCGAGGGCTGGTCGATCCTGCCATCGCTTATTCGCAACAGCCGCTTTGCCATGCGCTCGGCCTGCCGCCGATCGTGCGTCACGAGCAGCAGGGCCATGCCACCCCCGCAGCACTCTCCGATGAGGTCCTCGACAAGTCCGGTCGCATGATCGTCGAGTGATGCCGTGGGCTCGTCAAGGAGAAGGGCCTCCGGCCTGCGGCAAAGCGCACGGGCTAGAGCAAGCCGTTGGCGCTCTCCGGTGGAAAGGCGACCGACATCCCATTCGAAGGAGCCGGCGAGCCCCAATTTCCCGATCAGCTCCGTCGCGTCGAAACTCGCGGGAAAGTGGTCGCGAACGCGATCCGCCCACCATCCGGATTCGGCAGGAACAAGCGCAACGAGCTTCCGCCACTCGTTGGCCGGCATATCGTCGCGCGCGTGTGCACCGACCATAACATTTCCGGTGCTGGGATCGAGATCGACGATCGCCCGGAGCAGGAGCGATTTGCCCGCCCCCGATGGACCCATTAGCGCGAGACCTTCACCGGCCGCAACGTCAAAACTTATCGGGCCGATCAATTTGGTTGCGAGTTGCCTGATCCGCAGCGCCGACACGTTTTCCCCTTGCGCGGACGGAGACAATCGCGCAGTTCAGTCCGTTGCAGCAGGATCAGCGCAGTCGCTCGATTTGCGCGAGCGTCGCGGCGACAACAGGACCGAGCGCGTCGTCGGGAAAGGGGTAGACCGAGCTGACGTTAATCTCGCAAAGGATATAAGTATCTGCGCCATCGGCGTCCTTCTCCCCGTAGAGAAAATCGGCATCCCATAGGATGGGCAATTGCGCCTTCTCTATGCAGACGATGCCGCAAAGCTGGTCCAGCCACTCTCGCTCTAGCCTGTCTTTGAGCCGCTGGAAGTCCGCTCGTGTGGGCGGGTAGTCGAGGCGTGTACCGGGCTGTGGTACGGCAGCGCCAGGCTCGGTCGGATAGAGGGCATTTACGAGCTGCTCGCCGAAGCCTGCCACGCGATCCCGTACGAGATAGCAGCGCACCATGCCCTCGGAAGCCGCCGCTGGTAGATCTGGTCGATCATTCCATCGCCACGCGAGAAGTATGGCTCGCATTGCGCGATAAACGCCGCGATGGACATCGTTGTCTCGACACTGCCACGCTTGGCGTGCCGGACCCGCACACCGGCGTGCGGAGAAACAACGGATACGGTTGAGGTGCCGGCGTGATCTGCAAGCTCGACCTTCCAGACCCCGTCGCCGCTGTGCCCGCGCGCCTGCTTCAGGACACGCGCCTCGCCGGTTGCCAGGCTCTCCGGCAGTTCCCTACGCATCGCCGCGAAAGTCGGATAATGGCGCGTGTCGCAGCCCCATCCCATGGTCCGCGTGCGAAAGAGAACGTCCTTGGTGCCCATCTTCGCGATCACGTCGGGATGGGCGCTCCGGAGCACCGGAGGCTGCGACATCGGCGAGCACCTTGTTCAGATCCGTCCTGTCGCGACCATCGACGATCGGATTAATCCAGACCAGCACGCCGTCGACGCACATAAGCTGCACTCGCAGCTGCTCGACGGCGTCAGCTAAATAGGGTGCTCCCTCGACCGCGACGCCCTTCTCGGCAAGCGCCCCAGCGGTCCGGGCAAAGCGCGAGTCCTCTAGTCGGGTCTTCTGTCGTTGCTCCGGATCGGCCGGAAACACGATCGCCACTCGATACGGTGAGATACCTCCGATAGTGCTTCGCATGAATTTAAGCTCCCCGTCGCGCTCCCCTAGCGTCGCTCGTCGTAGGTCAATCCGCTGAATGCGGTGACGCTATCGGCTTTGGTCCAAAGGCCCACCATGCCGGCCTGCGGGAAGGTGGCATCCTCGACTGCAAACAACGGCTTGCCGTTGAAGACGACGTTGAAACGGGCGCCACCGAACTCAACCCGCAGGGTGTGCCATTGGTTGGCGGCACGGCTGTCTTTCTGCCGTAACCGCCCGATTGGCCGACGAGGTCGAGCGAGCTACGTACGCCGTTCACGGTCTTGTAGAGCACGACGTTGTTCTCGAGTGCGTTCGCGCGCACGACATAGTAGTAGTTGTTGGCATCTCTTGCCCGCCAGACGATGGCGCCTGCCCGATCCTCCGAGCCGAGATGCGCTTGAACCTTGCCTCCACAGATCCATCTCGGATGTTCGTGCCCTCCTTCAACGCGAGCGGGTAAGTGGCCTTGCCGGATTGCCTCAGCACGACCACGCCGTCGGCATCCCCCTCGACCGTCCATTTCGGCGTACCCTTGCCGGTCATAGTGAGAAGCCAACCTCGTGGAGGGCCGCCCACAGCGTCAGCCTCAAA
>CAVZKV010000028.1:0-73921 GCA_963775835.1 uncultured Alphaproteobacteria bacterium
GCCGCATCATGGAGATCGGGCGCGCGGCGCGCACCAAAGGTGCGCAGAGTAGGGAAAAAACTTGGCACGGCACGGCAATTTGCCGAATGCGACAAGCCGTGTGGTCGGGCAGGCAAAGTGTATCGCTTTATTGCGGGGCCACGGCCTGTAGCTACGTTACAATACTGGCCGCGGGTTTTTAGTGCCATCCCTCGGAGCCAGCGTCCGGCCTCGCATCATCGGCTCGTGCTCAGCGGAGCGGTAGCCGCTGCAGGGTCATCGAGAGCCCAAGGAGCCCGCGATGTCCACGGCCTGCTCATTGTGTCCGCCGGTGACCTCACGACAGCAAGCGTGGTATGCCGGCTAGCCGCGAAAAGGTGCAGATGACCGTTCCCAATTGGGAGAGGGAAAAAGAAGACCGACCCGCCGTAGGGTCGGTCAACGAGTGTCCAGACTTTATGGAAAGTAGGTCTACTGGTCTCTAGCGGATCAGATACAACGATCCGCCGCTTCGAGACAGGTGCCCTTGCGAAGCAGCCGATCGTAGCAGCATTTCTGGCTTGCTTTGCACACCCATGTTGTCGGAGTTCGCATGAGAAACATTGCAGGGGCAGTGCATCTCATGTGGCGAGCAACAGGGCGGGCAACGCCGTCAGCTTCAGCCGCATTGCCAAGGGGCAACGTGAGAGACAGGGTAATCGCGCATGCAAACGCTGAAATCCAACGTGTCATCTTCGTCCTCCTTCTAGGGACGAATTCATAAAGTGGGCACCGACAATGGAGCCACCACCCACTTTGCGAATTGTTAGCGGAACCCTCCACTGCATGAGCCCTAAACTGATTCGCAATGTAAGAGTGCAACTTTTCGACACAAAAGGTCGGACCTGGAGAGTTTCAATGCCCTTGCGGTCTCTGACCGCGCACGCCCAACGACCGCCCGGAATACTTTGATTGGGTAATCCGGGCCGAGGGAAATAAGGGGGGACGAGGGTCGTCGACAAACCTCCGAAGCGAGGCTTTCCACTAGCCGAGTTTTCTATTCCCAGAGCGGCGCGCCGATTGAAGTCAGGATGCGAGATTGGGGCCGTCGTCACGGCGATAATCTGGGATGATTGGAACGGGTAGGGTTGTCTGAACTGCGTCATGCGGCCGCGCCTTTGGCAGAGGTGGTCGCGGGTCCGGCGATAGTGTACGCGTTTGTCACTCCGCGCGTAACCCTTAAGCGTCGGATTGCGCCAATAATGGCCGAGGCCTAAGCGTTTGATGTCATTGGCCCCCAAAGCTGGAAGCCGTCAATCGGCCTTGGGAGTAAACCCTCCACTGTTCTAGTACCTGTGTGGGACGATGATCCCTGACATGCCAGTCTCGGCTAATTCGCTTCATGGCATCACCCCGCCCGGCTTAAGCGTGATAAACGGGGAGACCAGCTAAGCGCCAACCAAACTAGGCTCCCCCTGTTGCTCAGCCCCTAATACGGGACGCAGGGGGCTGGGTATGCTGTTAGACTGGCTGCGCATCCTTTGCCTCCTGCAGGGTTACGTCGATCCACTCAATCGCGCGCCGCTGAAGCTGACCTGGACAGTGATGCCGTGCCAGTGCTTCGCGGTGCAGACCAATGCGGCGTTTGTTGGCGGCGGAGCATCCGCATTCTGCACGAAAATGGCCTCGCCATCCATGTAGACCGCGAAGCTATCGTTGCGGTGTACGACGGCGCGGCAGGCGGCGGTATGCAGGCTGCCAAGGTAGGCTGGGTGCAAGCGCGCTTGCGCTTCGGGTAGTGGACCCATCAGATTGGTTGCTCCGGTGTTCGTTTGCCTTGCCTTAGTTGGTTCAAGTACCGGAAGGCGGTCACTCGGCAGGGAAATTTTGCAAACGTGATCTCCCCCATCCAGTAAACTCGCCAGAGGTTAGGGTCTTCCGTATCCCTGACAATCTCGCCGCCGTTGCCTCTGTTGGGATAATGCTCTGCGCTGTCTTGCACTATGTTCACCCGTGATAAAAAAAGAGAGAGAGCAGCTAACAGCCAACAAACTAGCCTTCCCCTGTTGCCCAGCCCGCAGGCTCGGATGCGGTTCGCTAGCAATTGGGTCTGTATGCGTAGCGTCCCCTCCCGTAATGCGTACGTGAGGAGTACAGCGGCCCGGGCTTCCCTGATCAAGCGCCCGGGCCGCCACGTCTCATATCTTCGGCTTGCTCGTATAGCCCCACGTCGCTGCGGCACCCATGAACGCGGTGCCGGCCGCCGTTAAGGCTTCGAATGTTCTGCCCTTGATCGCAGCCGCACCGATACTGGGTACGGTATCCAATGCCATCAGACCCACCCGACCATCGCTCACCACGTCATTTCTGAACCTCCCTTGCCGGGTGTTGCAACAGAATCATGTCTCCGTGGACGTGGTTCTGTGCCATTCTGGCAAGTGTGCTGGTTGCGGAGGGAATTACCGCGGCAGTCAAAGAGGTAAAACGTCATCACACCAGCCCGGCCATCTTCGAACCAGGATCGCGCACAGCTTACGTCGCAGGAGCACATGAAGCGGAAGACATCTGCTCGTCGCGTAACTGCGTCGAGGAAGCCCTGGCAGCCGAGCCTACTAGCGTTGTGCGCGCAAAAATCGCGACTTGCGCAAAAGACCCGGATTTCCTCGTCTGGAGTCAGTCGAAATCATCACGAAATTCAGAAAGCTCAAACCATGAAAATTGGCTAAGCGACAGTTTTCCTGCCTTGACCGAAAATCTCGATTGACAGATCGCAGCGCTACGCGCCGAACGCTGCCGCAAGATCTACCGCAAAAAAGTCTCGGGCCAAGACATGCGCAACCGCCCAGAGCTTGAGAAGGCGATCGACGCGCTGCCAACCAAGGGCGTCTTGGTGCTGGCGGAACGGGACCGCACGACCCGGAGCCTAGTGGACGGTATCGCCATTATGCAGCGCGTCCACAAGCGCGGTGCCGACAACAAAGTGCTCGACAAGCCCGGGCTCGATCTCACCACCCCCTCGGACCGAGGCATTCTTGCTCTGCTCTGGGGTCTGGCCGAGGAAGAGCGCACACAGATCCTGCGGCGCGCGAATGAGGGTCGTATCGCCGCCATCAAGCGGGGCAGCAAACTCGGCCGCAGGCCCAAATTGGACGATCACCAGCAGAAGGAAGCCATCAAACGGCTCGAGACCGGTGAAAGCTGCCCGTCAATCGCTAAGACATAACGGGTCCACCATGCAACCATTGCTCGACTGGCAGAGCTGGGCTTCCGGCCATGTACCAGAGCCTCTTCGACCCGGCTTGCCATGGTTTTGCTCATTGGACTGCTTTCGCCTAGCCCGAGTACCGCTCAGCAATGCGACGGCGTCGAGCTAGCCGTCGCCACCAACGAGCGCCGTTGCCTTCGCCCCGGTGGCGGAGAACGGTTCAAGGATTGCGCAGACTGCCCGGAGATGGTCGTCGTGCCCGCCGGGGCATTTGTGATGGGCTCACCACCAACGGAGCCGGAACGCGAAGCCGACCGCGAAGACCAGGTGCTAGTCACCATCGCCAGGCCATTTGCGATTGGCGCCTTTGCGGTCACCCGCGGCGAGTTCGCAGCCTTCGTTGCAGCGACCAACTATGCGTTGGATCAGGGCTGCTACTTCTGGACCGGGACGACGTGGGAGGAGCGCTCGGACCGGTCATGGCGCTCTCCTGGGTTTCCGCAGGATGACCGGCATCCGGTGACCTGCGTCGACTTGAAGGCAGCCAAAGCCTACGCATCGTGGGTCTCGGGCAAGACCGGCAAGCGCTATCGGTTGCCTTCGGAGACAGAGCGTGAGTATGTCTCGCGCGCAGGAACGGACACGCCATTTTGGTCGGGCTATACAATCTCAACCGATGCCGCCAATTACAACGGCACCATTGCTTCTGTCCTTGGCCCGAGCGGAGAGTGGCGCCAGATGACCGTTCGCGTCGACAGCTTCCGTCCGAATCCTTGGGGTCTTTACAACGTGCACGGAAACGTCTGGGACTGGACCGACGATTGCTGGAACGAGAGTAACGCCGATAATCCGGGAGACGGAAGCGTAAGAACGACCGGCGATTGCGCTTGGCGCGTCGCGCGCGGTGGTGCCTGGAACTATGGCCCAACCTACCTGCGCTCTGCTTACCGCTACTGGAACCTCCCGCATAACCGCAGCGGTGTGCAAAGTTTTCGCATTGCCCGGAGTCTCTGAAGCTTTGTCGGTGATGATCAGCGGTCGCCTATCACTGGGCCGCGTAGTAAAAAAAGAGCAGCAGTCTTGATCGACTACATGCAGGCGACAGATGCCTTACTTTGTTCGCTTCCACACCACGTCGTCAACTGTCCCTATCTGGGAGGCGGGGTTGGTGTATTTCAGTTCGTCCGCCGTAAGCGTGGTGATGATCCGCTTCTGCGTACCCCCAGTCAAATTTGGAGACGACGCCGCCTCGATGTTTGTGGTGAGGGTTTTCGTCGTCTCATCGATCGACCACGTCCCATAATTGGCTGTCATCCCCTGTATTGCGGCTTTGCCTTCCTCCGCCGTGACTTGGTTCATATTATCAGAAGCGAACTTCGGAACGTCGGACCGAAAAATCATGAATGAGTACCGACCGTCCCCATCGAATATGGCGCGCCCCCTCGGGTTCGGCCCCCAGCGGTCCGATTTGACCCCGTCCTTGGTCATTTGAGTTGCTGACAAGAGCGTCCAACTTCCGACGAGCTGATCCTTGAGTGACTTTTGCTGACTGACGGCGCCGCCTGGCAGGACGGCAAGCCCCAATAACCCAAGCGCAGATAGGCAAATGAAGTTAGTCGGCTCATGTGGTCTCCCGATTACTCGTCCAATGAACGTCATGAAGCGGTGCCTATGCGGTTGCTGCCCATGCTCCCGCGGCTGGAAACGCAGGCCGGATCGACTTAGACTCACCACTTCCGCGTGCCTCTTCGGCCACCAGCTCCCAAGCCCATTAGGCCGAGGCCTGTGCCGAAGAGCGGCAAAGCGGAGGGAAGTGGTGTTTCTCGACTCTCTAGGTCTGTGGAATTGCGAAACCAGTCACCTGCAAGAATCTCGCGTCCGCCGCATGACGGACACGCACTAAGGCTATTCCTTGGTAGATCCTCAACCAGTCACCTAAGGGACATCGGCGCTTTTGCTAGCGATGTGTGGTGTTCCTGCAACGAACAGTCTGAAGACTGAACAAATTCAGGGGTCTCGAGCAGGCTCACGAGCGCCGTCACCTTGCGCGTGATCGTGGGCGAAGCGCAATACTGCCTGAGCATTAGGTTTGGTGATTGGGCTGCCGACCTATCTCCCAGGTCACCAATCACTCATCCAGGTGAGCTTCTCTTCTTCGGTCGCACCGCGCCATTCGCCGCTATCAAGGTCTTCGACAAGGCAGGGCTGGAACAATCTCCGATTCACCCACCGGTCGAGCCATTCGCAAAACGATAGCTCTTCCTTGAACAACGCCTTGCCAATGTCGTCGCTCGGCGCAGGATTTGGGTCCCACGCCCAGATCCGAGCCTCCGCATCCGCACAATCAACGAATGAGTAGATCGCGCAGCCCCAAGTGCACAACGGGAACAATGCGGTGCCGGCGGGACATGCACTAGTCCATCGCCTATGTCGGAGTTCACTGCGGGGGTGCCTAGCCTCGTCCCCTTCGAGGAGGCCGATGATCCCGTAGCCGGGACCAAATCCACCGTTGCCGACCTGCATGTACAGACGGCGAAGCAACGAAGGAAGGGGATAACCGAGGACGTGCTCCGCCGCCTCAACTGCCTCGACTGACGTGGGCGGTTTGAGCGGTGGGAGCTTCTCCACAAGTCCCGCGGCGCGAGCCTCTAAGTGTTCGGGCGTACCGCGACTGTAGATGCGTTGGCTCCCCCTAAATGCCCCACCGCCTGCGAGTCGGGCGCCAGGCACCCCGAGAAGCTCATCGAGATACTCGCCAGCAGCGACCAGCGCCTGGATTTGGCACAGCACTTCGTCCTCGGTCATGCGGCAACCACCTTACCGTCAACGATGCACCGGCACTGGTATAGCTCCGCTCATATCTGTCGCAAAGACGCTGCCATCGCGTTCGCGACGGCGGTGGCCTGCGACGGGCTGCAGGGCCGCAAAGCGATCGTAGACGAGGTCTTTCTCCGCCACGGTCCCGATGGTTACCAAGTAGCTGCTCGTGACCTGCATGTACTCGGCCGCTACCCCCGGCGAGGCTACTTTGCGCTTCGCGTTAGATCGGAATTGCCCTGGGACCGGGGGACGTCGATGTGAGTTGCGTACTCCAGGTCGGCTACGTAACCCGCAAGATCACCCTTGTCATGCAGAGCCTTGCCACGATTGATGTAAGCAGCCACCAGGATCGGGTCGATCTTGATCGCCCGCGTAAAGTCGGCAATGGCCCGTTCGTAGCGACCCTTCTCGTACCAGACCAAGCCGCGCTCGTTGTAGGCTCTGGCGTCGGAGAACCCCAGCCTGATTGCCTGATCGAAATCCACGAGGGCAAGATCGAGCGCACCGTTGCGCCGCCAGTAGATCCCGCGATCGGTGAATATGGCGGGGTTGCCAGGATCGATGCGGAGCGCCAGCTCTAAATCGGCCAGTGCGCGATCCTGATCACCCTTCCCGCCCCATGCGCTAGCGCGGTGGCGGTGCGCTAGAGCATTCCGGGGTTCAAGCCCTATGGCCGCGTCGAAGTCGGCGATAGCCCCGTCAAAGTCAGCCTTGTGGAGCCGGAGCAATCCACGCTTCAGGTAATAGGCGGCGTCCGGAGACGGAGTTGGCATCTTTGCCTCGGCGTCGTTGGCAGCGACGGTCGTTGCCGGTGCGTGCTCCTTGATGGTGGCGGCTGCGCTCAAGTCATTGAGGCGCCGCTGCGCCCGCTCGGCGATGACACGGTCAGCAGCACGCAGGGTATTGAGGAGCGGCACATCCTCCGCTGCGTCGATGAAAAGAATCAACCACGATCGCGCCAGCTCCGCCTCGGGCGCCTCCGAATTGCGAAGCGCGAACGCCCAGATCCGCATAGGGTCGCCGTTTTCTGCAATCTGCGTCCATTCGCGCGCCAGCGATGCTGAAGCTGGCGCCGGGGTACCCTGGTCGGTCTCGCGGTCGGCAACCTCCTCAGGTACAGCGTGTCCGGAAACAGCCACTTTCTGGTTCGCCGCGGGATCGGCCTCGACGACCGCAACGCGCTGCTCGGGTGACGTCACGAATGCCTCCTTCGGCTTCCCAAGCCAAATCGCGAGAGCTAGCGAAACCCCGCTGACCACCCCGGCGCTCGCAAGCGCCGTGGTTAGGAAGCGCCGCACCTTTTTCTGGCGGCGGAGTCGTAGATAACGATCATAGGCCGCTCGCCGGTTCGGGTTAACCAGCAGTTCGTAGGCCGCGATGACCTCCTTGATATGCTGCTCGGCGTTCGCATCGCCGAAATTCACGTCGGGGTGATATTTCTTGGCGGCCCTGCGAAGTGCCGCTCTGATTGCATTTTCGTCTGCAGATCGCGGCACACCAAGGATGTCGTAAGGCGTCTTCATGTCGGGATCCAAGTCACCAGCCTCCTATGTGACCTGGCGCCCAGTTCTTACGTTATCGTGCCTGCGCCAAGGGCGTCGGAATTCCGCTTACGCCGGCGCAAGGTCGAGGTGTTAGAGAGCCAGAAGGAAGCGTTTAACCCTTGCCCTTTCCGGATTGTGCGCGTGGGTGTTGCAAGCTGAAGACGTAGCCAGCGCCGTCCTTGGTCATCCGACCGACCCCGGGCCAGGGGAAGTGGGAGCCATAGATCATGATGTCATCTGTTACGACGCGATCGAGCAGCTTGCGACGCGAGGTCTCGGCAGCCGGCGCGTCTTGATCGTAGACCCCGTGCCAGCCTGGATGCCGCCCAACCAGCGCCGGCATGTAGACGGTATCAGCGGCAATCATGAGTTGCTGATTGCCTGCGCTCAGGTGAAATGCGGTGTGGCCGGGTGTGTGGCCCGGTGCATTGACAAAGCGGATGCCGGGCACAACTTCGTCCTCGCCGGCGACCGGCAAGACGTTCTTCCATTGCGGGATCACAGCTTGGATGCGCCGTGCAAGCGGCCAGCGGGCTTGGGGCACTCGGTCAACGAGCGACGGGTCCGTCCACCATTTGTATTCGGCGGCGGGCACGATGATCTCAGCATTCGGGAACACTGGTGCATTGGTCCTGCTTTGCAGCAGCCCGAAGATGTGATCGGGATGGAAGTGCGAGATAAGTATTGTCTCTATCCGGCGAGGATCGATGCCGGCCGAACGCATATTGCGTATCATATTCCCGGAGGTGAAGACCGATTGCGGATTGTAGGCCTGCACCTGACCCCCACCTCCTGCGTCGCAGAGCGTGAGCTTGCCGTTAACGTTGACCACGAGGGCCGAAATCGGAATCGGGATAAAATCAGAGCGCAACCCCGCGCGTGCCAGAGCCTTCTTGGTCTGTTCGACGGTGGCGTTGCTGAAGTAGGCTGGATCGTGCGCCTTCTCCCAGATGCCGTCGTACAAAACGGTGCAGTGTGCTGCCCCGACGCGAAAGCGATGGAAACCCGGCGTCGGATCCGGCGTCTTGGCGCGGCGCACTGGCGCGCTGATTGCGATGGGCCCATCAAGCCCAAAGGCGGCCGCCGCTACCGCCGCCGACAGAATGACATTCCGACGTGTCGTACCCCCCATCGCACTACCCCCTTCGGCAAAGCACTCTTGGCTATTGGCGCCAACTACATATTGGGTCAGGCGGGCGTGCCAGCGATCACACAATCGCAGTACAGGTGCCAACGTCACAGCGCGGCGAGTTCGGCACTCCGGCATCACCGGGGCAACACTCCGCTCCGCGGTCTTAACGCACGAGGGGGCAAACTTATTCCATGTCGGCTCGATTCAATTGTCACCCCGGCACAAGAAGACGAAAAAATCTGTCCGTCCCGGGACAAATGCCCACCTTGGACAGCGTGGGCGCTGACGCCCTGGCGGCGAACGAGGCGGATGAATTCGGCAGCCGTCACGCCCCCTGGAAGGCTCTGGGCGAGCATAACGCACGGAAGTGTCTCAATGAACGGACACTTGCCGCAATGAGTTGGCCAGATTGGGCCGAAGATGGCCGAGGTCGCACCCTATCGCGCAGCAAGCTAGCCGCGACCGAGCCTCGCCGGGCCGGAAGCCGCGGTCTCGACCCAGTCGGGTCATGGTCGCTCGGCCGGCCCGACGATCGCTCGGCGCCTCACGGTCCAACCTGACAGCCAGCGCCACGATGATCGGGCAAGACACCCCCAGCGCGCTTACCCCGCCGCCGCAGGCTTTTTTTACAGGCGCGAGCACGATGGCACATTGAGCCAGCTGGGCGATCACAGCCTGTTCGGAGCGCCAATCAACCTACCGTACGGAATAAAACTGCGAACCCCCGCTACCGGCTGCGGGCCGAGAGACCGCCGCACCACAGCGCCGACAAGTGTCAGGATGGCATGCGCGGCAGAACGCCTTGCCGCATCCTCGGCAAGGGGATTGGCCCTCGGCCGGCGTCAAATGCAGCCCCTCATCGCACACGATGCGTGTGCGCTCGACGCTTTCGCCCCAGTCGCAGGGAGCCGGCTCCATACGACGGGCGGCAATATGCCAGTCCACGGCGATCGTTCGTTCGCCCTTGCGCCGCTTGATGAGCAGGTTGTGCCGATAGACAGGCGCAATGACGGCGAGCGACTGCACCCACTCGACCTTCACAGTGAGCGCGTAGTTGTGTCGCAGGTCGTCGAGCTTGGCAGCGTATTCCCGTTCGATGGCGCTAATGCGCATGCGCTCGCGAGCGATCGCAGCCGCAGACTTCTCCGATGCTTTCGCCTCTTCTTCATTCCCCTTCTTGCCCCTCCCGCCCGGACCGGCGGCCCGCTCCAAGCCGGTGAGCTTGGCGATCGCCGCGTTCCGCAGGTCCTCGTGGTAGGCGTGCACGCGATCACGGTCGCGGCGGGCGCGCCGCTGCATCGCGATGAGGAACGGCTCAAGGTCGGCGCGGACTAGACGTTCGACGATTGGTAGTGCGCGTGCCGCAATCATGTCCGCCGGCCAGGCCGTGCCCGTGGCTCCGATCGCATCCGGCGTCGGCGCCTGCCAGCCGTCCGCGCGATCGAGCGAGCGCCGCAACGCCGCCACCAGCTCGTCGTGGAGCAGCGCTCCCGTCGTGCAATTGAAGCCGAGCCACACGATGCCGTCGCGCTTCTCGTCGGAGATGGCCGTGTAGCGGAACGAAAGAAGCAGGCAATTGCACCTGGCGAGCTCCACGGCTTTAAGGCGCCAAATGGCATTGGGCAGCTCCAGGGTGCCAGAGATCAGTCGTTCGGGGTTGTTCGGCGGAGCCGTTCCTTCTGGCAGCGCGATCTGCTGCACCGCGCTCCTGCCGCGCTCATCGAGCAGGGCCCCGAGGCGGTCGAGCCAGTCATCTTCAAGCCCAATTGGGATCGAGCCGGCCTGCGCGCCGGCGCCGGTGCCGAAGCTCAGCCGCGCGAGATCGGGCCAGCCGAACCGGGTTCGCAACGCCTCGGGCGCCATGACGTCGAGGCCGCCAGGCTCCACGACGTCCACGATGGCGCCTTCCCTCTGCAGGAGATCGGACACGAAATCGCGTAGCGCAGTCATGAGATTTGCCTCTTGGGGAAATCGGAAGTCCGGAAGTCGGCAACTCGGAGATTAGAAGGCAAAAGGTAGGACACGAGGAAGTGGACTGTAGTTTCTGCTCCTCACCCCGTCTCGAAATCCTGACCGAACAGCCGCTCGTCGAGCTCCTTGGCTTGGTCGTGCCGGCGGCGGGCGACATCGAGCCTATCGCCGAGCGCATCGAATGCCGCCGTGCGGCCGGCCTCGCTCGCCTCGAGCCATGCATCGAGGACGAGATCTGGGAACTCGCGTTCCTCTTCGACACTGCCGATGATGGCGCCGATCTCGCCGACCACCAGCTCGAACATCGAGATCTTCTCCTCGAGCAGCCCCAGCACCTTCTCCTCGACGGTGCCGCGGACGACGAGATTGAATACGAACACCTCGCGCGTCTGGCCGATACGGTCGATGCGGCCGATCCGCTGCTCGATCGCCATCGGGTTCCATGGCACGTCGAAGTTGATCAGTGTGTTGCAGAACTGGATGTTACGGCCTTCGCCGCCGGTTTGGGTGCACAACAGCACCGAGGATTGCTCGCGAAAGACTGCGATCGCGGCGTCCTTGTCGGGACCGCTCATGCTGCCGTCGAAGCGGGCATGTCCGATGCCTTCCGCCTCCAGCCGCGCCGCCAGATGCTTGAGCGTCTCACGTGACTGCACGAAGACGAGCTTCTTCTCGTCCGCGTTGCGCCGCAGGAGATTAAGCAGCGCTGCCTCCTTGCCGCCGCACGGAATTGCGGCGAAACGGTCTGCGAGAGCGCGCCAAGTTTTGTCGCCATCGAGTTTGTCGGCGATGCGCGCGGCGGCGCTGGACGCGGCCGCAGGCGAGGAACCCGCCGCGCCGAGCAGATGATGCAGCATCAGACGCTGCCGTCCCACGCCGCCCGTGCCGCACCCGGCAACGAGGGCCCGCGCCGCATCGGCGACGCCAGCGTAGGCCTCGGCCTCGCCTGCAGCCGGCTCTGCCTTGATGGTAACCGCCGTCCGGCGCGGCAGCTTAAGGGCTGCCACGGCGCGTGTGTTGCGGATCATGGCGCTGCGCACAAGCTGGCGCAGATTGTCGACGTTGGCCGGTTGGCGCGGCTTGCCCGGCAGCATGTAGGCGGCACGGAACTCTGCCTGCGTCTTGAAGATACCCGGTTTCAGCAGCGTCAACAGATTGTAGAGCTCGATCAGGTCGTTCTGCACCGGCGTCGCCGACAACAACAGTAGAAAGCGCTTGTTCAGTGCATCGACAAGCTTCCATCCCGCGCTGGAGCGATCGCGGAGATGGTGGGCCTCGTCGACGACCACGATGTCGAGCTGGCGCCGGGCCAGCACCTCCATGTGCTCGCGCCGCCGCGCGGTCGCGATCGAGGCGACGATGCGGGGCTGATCCCAGAAGGCGTGCGGATCTTCGCGCAGCAATGCGTCATAGGTGGTCGCGAACTGGAGGTTGAACTTGGTCTCCAGTTCCTCCCGCCACTGGCCGACCAGCGAGGCCGGCGTCAGCACCAGGGAACACGCCGCCATGCCGCGCAGCGCGTACTCCTTCAGCACCATCGCGGCCTCGATCGTTTTGCCGAGGCCGACCTCGTCAGCAAGCAGCACGCGGCCACGGAATTGCTTGAGTACCTTGCGCACGGTCTCGATCTGATGCCACAGCGGCTCCACACCGACGAGGTGCGGAAGGCACATCAATTCGTCGAAGCCCTGCACGAGGCTGAGATGAGCAAGCCGCTCGCGAAGCTGGAAGTCGCGCCCTTCGGTTTCCGGCGCGCGTCCAAGCCCCGCGATCAGCGGGGCGGCGTTGAGCTGGAAGGCGAGCGGAATGTCGATATCGACCAGCGGCAGCGGCGCGGGTGCCGCCGGCACAGCTTCGGACGCCGGCACCTCGACGGCCGGCCTGGCAGGCTTTCCCCCAGTCGACCTAGCCGTCGCTTTTTTGCCGCGTTGCTCGGTCGCGGCTGTCTTGCGCACCTGAGGCGCTTTTGCGCCCTTTGTCGCCCCGCCTCGCTCGGACACACGCGGGCGCAGAGGTTGATCGCGGCCCATGATCTGGTTGAGGTGTCGGATCAGCCAGTCGGAATGGGAGCGTCCCGCCGGGAAATGACTGATCGCAGCGAACGGGCCGGTCAGTCGGTGGCGCTCGAGAAGCCGCCGCCCAGCACCTTGCAGGCCGGCCAAATTCAGGGCGAGCGCCCTCAGCAGGTGCTCGCTGGTCGACGACGCCCTCTTGTGAAAGCGCTTGAGGAAAACCAATGCGCGTGGATGATCGCCGTCGATGAGTGCGGCATTGGCCGCCAGCAGCAGCAGATCTGGATCGCCCGGGCACGCCTTGAGCGCCGCCTCCGCCAGCGGCAGATAGCCATCGGCCGGCTGCAAACGCTCGAACGCGCTGACCAGGCGCTGTAACCAGAGGTCTGGATCTGCCTCTTGCCGCGAATCGTAGGCCGGCCCGACAGCGCCCGCTCCACGGGTGCTGCCCTGCACGGGCCCCTCCCCGTCGCCGGTTGCGTCGCTTGCCCCGCTTCCAGCATGGGATGTTCTCGAAATCGCCGGCAGGTCGGGAAACAGCTCAATCTGCCGCTGTGCACCGCGTGGCATCGCGTCACCGCCTCGGGCTTGGCGGATGTCCGGCACGCAAAGCACGATGTTCGCCGCCCATCCCACGCCATCACTGGCAAAGGTCGGATAGAGCCGCAACATTTCGATGGTGCGTTACGGCGATCTGCTGTGGATATGGCGGCGATGCCCAATCAATGCGCACCCTCCGCCTCAAATCACAAGGCGATTTCAATTACAAAGGTGTTCGCAGTCGCATCCTGTCCGGCGTGCCCTGATCTCGAATGATTCTCAGTCCAGCAACATCGGATGCAGCCTCCGATGAACTGTGGCTCTGCGCGAACGTCAGGTGAAGCCGATAAAGGCTACTAGATTTTCTTAAGCTGTGCGGCTTGCTTGCCTCTTCCTTTGCGATCGTCTTCGAGGACGAAGCTTACTCTGTCTCCTTCGTTGAGCATACGAATGCCCGCGGCCTCAAGCGCGCTCGCGTGAACGAATACGTCCTTGCCACCGTCATCAGACTCAATAAATCCAAAGCCCTTCGCCGCGTTGAAGAACTTCACGGTCCCATTCATGGCGAACTCCGTTGGTCGCGATTGGAAAACAATTCTCGGCACTCTTGTAGCACGGTCACAAACTCAAGGGCTCGAAGACTTTAGATCGCCGCCCTGCACGATCACCGCGCCGCTTTCCTCGCATTGCCCGCGCTGGTGCTTCACGTTTGCAACTTGCTCGATAGCGTTCCTGTGTTTGTTGAAGCAAGCGAGATACCGGCCCGCTCCGGGTCGCGCACGCTCGATATCATCAAGCGCGGCATGTGTAACCAAGACTGCAACGAGCGTTGTGCCATCGAGCATAGCGAACCGCACGCCCCGTATGGTCTCCCACGCTGGATTGCCAACCGACGATAGGCTCATGGCTTGTCTGCTAGCTGCCAGACGAAATCTGCGGCTCGACGGGCGTCCACTTCTCCAAGCCGCGCAAGAGCTCCTCTTCTGTCATCGCGTCAATGGTCGTGTCGCTCGACTGACTGTCGCGTCCAAGGGTGGGGCGATCTTGGCGCGGCGCCATCGGTGCGGCTGCCCCCTCCGGTTCATCGATCTCAACCTGTTCCTGAATTGAGTGAATGAGGCTTTCGCGCAAGTCGTTAGCCGAGATGGTCTTCGCAGCGATTTCGCGCAGTGCGATCACAGGGTTCTTGTCATTCTCAGGCTCAACGGTGATGTGAGCACCGGCTCCGAGCATGCGAGCGCGATGCGTTGCGATGAGCAAGAGCTCAAACCTGTTGGGTATTTTGTCAACGCAATCTTCGACGGTCACGCGCGCCATGCGATGTTCCCTTTGCCAGCATTGTTGTTACAAAAGAGCTGGCCGCGCCAGGGTAGATCGACGAACCTCGCACTGCCATTCGTCATCCTACACGTTTATTAACGCATTAGCTAATCGACAGTTCTTGCCAGTATATGCCCACGATTTGGCTGAAGGCAGCCACCCAAGGCGTGGACTTCCGTGTGCCCGCCGACAAACCCGAGTTCCCAAACGCGCACGCCTCAGTTGCAAGCGTGGCGACCAGCGGAGTAGCAACAAGCCCTTGCCATAGCGAGCTCTGCCCAAACTTCATTGGACCGATACGAACTTCGTTCGGCCGATAGGTGTGACAGGCCTTCCCGGTGGCATAGATCGTATCGCCTACTCGGTGGTTGACTTTGGTCTTGTGGTAGACCGCATAGGAGCCGATGACGCTTTCAGGCCGAACGGTACCCTCGGGGATTTCCTCGGCTGATGGCTTCGGCTGATCGAAGAAGTTGAGGTCTTGGGCGTCTTCGATCGGGAATGCGCATACGTTCGATTTGGGCTTCTCCCAGAAAATGATCTCGATTTCAAAGCCACCATCTTCCAAGCCTTCCTTCGGCTGAAGCGGATAGGCATGCATCTCTTGCGTCGCACCCGTTCCACTTGATGCGGTCGGCGAGAAAGGCGCTGATGCCCAACGCTTGGCGTCGTAGCGGACAGTCATACCAGCATCTCCGCTGCATTTCGATAGCCTAACAGCAGGAGGGTCGCGATCGGCCTCGGTCTTGTTCTCCCGGTGCTTCGACGTACTCATCGACGCGGGTTCGCAATTCTCGGCGGAGATCATTTCAGAATCGACGGCGGCCGTGCCGCCAGCTCCGACCGCAAGTGCCGTGGCTTGTGCACGGTGCAATGTTGGATGGCATGAGGCGCACCCTCTCTGCTGGGCACCATTCGCAATGGTCGGTTGAGGGTGGGCGGGACGGCAGCTGACGGACGAGCTGCACGTGTGTCAGCAAATTCTGCGGGAGCGCAGCGAGTTACCTAACGGACAAATTCTCGTCCCATGAGGTCGGTTCTGGCGTGCATCTGCGCCGCCAAGCTAGGACCGATCCCGTTACAGGGAACTGGACCAAGAATGTCTGCGGGTGCGGGACTGCAGACTGGAGTGGCGGCGATCTGGCCGCGCGGAGCCGGGTCCGGATTTCTGCCGGAAAGCGGTGTTCTTACCGCTCAGCGCGTCCCTTCTTTGCACGATTCCCGCATGTCGCCATCTCGCACCAGCGGCGCGATCCGTTTTGGGTGCGATCGATGAACAGCCAACGGCAATCCTCAGGCGGACATTGCTTTAGACGGCCGAGTTCATCGCCGCGCAGGAGGTCGAGCGCGGCCCACGCGATGGGCCCCACGATGCGGTCATCGCGCACGAAGTCCAGCCGGACCGGCGTGCCGACAAGCGAAGCAGCGGCGAGGCGGAGATGCGAGGTCGCGGATCGTGGCCAGCGACTGCGCCGGCGGCGTTGTCCTGCGCGCAATGGCTACGCCGACCGCTTCAATGGCGCGGCGCAGATGATGGACTGACTTTCTTTGAAATCCGCGACTGCGGCCGGTGGCGGTCCGCGGAGCGTTGGCTGGGCCAATAGATTGGTGCCCCAGAACCTGTCGGGAAACCGGACGCTGTACTGCCAGGATCTGAAACTCAAGAAATCGAAGAATAGGACCTGGGAGCTCTTAGCCTAAAAACTATGAGTTCTCGCGCTGTTTGGGGGCAAGGGCGCAGAGAGCCCAGGAGGGCTGATCTTCGCTGCAATGCAAGGATCAGAAATTGGCCGAACGGGTGGGGACCGCCTGACCCTCAGGCCGTCACCAAGAATCGGCGATAGCTCGTGAGGTGGATGCCCTTGCGACAGCCTCGCTAACGTGCTCCTGCTATGGAGGATGTATGGGATGTCTCGGGCGTTGAGACGCTCGCAAATTTTACCAGCGCCGCCATCGCTCAACCCGAAATCGAAAATAGCGGTAGCGAGATCGGGTTATTGGCACAGTAATGCGCAGGCACGGGGCGCCGAACGTCAGCCGGTACGATATCAATCGTGCACCGAGAGCCGCGGCCCGCGGCACGATGGATCCTGATGACAAGAACCGGAATGGTCGCCACATTGAACGATCTGCGGCCGAAGGCACCGAGAGCGCGCCCATATGTACGACGACCAGCCCATCGTAGATGCCCACCACCACCTCTGGGACCTTGAGGGTGATGTGCGCTACCCCTGGCTGAAGCAGGCCGATCCACACCATTCCTACATGGGCGACAACTCGGCCCTGCGCCGGTCTTACCTGCCCGAGGAATACCGTCGCGACACTGCCCTGCACAACGTCGTCGCCACCGTGCATATCGAGGCCGAATGCGACCGCACCCAGCAGGTCGCCGAGACGCGCTGGCTGAGCGCAATCGCTGCCCGTCATGGCATGCCCAATGCCATCGTCGCCCACGCATGGATCGATACCCCAGACGCCCAGGAGGTTCTCCTCCAGCACAAGCAATGGCCCCTTGTGCGCGGCATCCGCACCAAGCCCATCATCTCCGAGGGTCCCGACAGAAGCGTGCGGGGGCAGCCCCGCAGCATGCAGGACCCCAAGTGGCGCAGTGGACTGTCGCTGCTGGAGAAGCACGACCTATCATGGGACCTGCGCGTGGTGTGGTGGCACCTTGAGGAAGCCGCTGAGGTCGTGCGCGAGCACCCTGGCCTAAAGACGGTCCTCAATCACACAGGCTACCCGCTAGACCGCTCGCCCGGAGCACTCGCCGTCTGGCGCCGCGGCATGGAGGCGCTGGCGGCCTGCCCAAACGTGTGGTGCAAGATATCGGGGCTGACCGTCAGAGACGAGCCATGGACGCTCGTCGCCAACCGCCCCATCATCCTTGACGCCATACGCATCTTCGGGATCGACCGATGCATGTTTGCGTCGAATTTTCCAGTCGACGGCCTCAAGGGCAGCTGGGACTATCTCTACAGCCAGTTCAAGCGGGCGGTGGCAGACTTCCCGCTCACAGACCGCCGCAAGCTGTTCGCGGAAAACGCGGCGAGGTTCTATCGCATCGCGATCTAGGGTCCCGCGCGCTCGGGCCTCCAGACCTGGAGTGCCATGATTGCCGCCGGCTGTCCGGCTCCTTGTGGGATCACTATGAGCCAGATGGGCCAACCGTTGGTGTCACCCGCTCGACACAAGGATCTACTTCGACGCTAGCCCGGTTCCTCTGACGGGTTGCCCAGCCTTTTATTGGGTGCAACATCACGCGGGGGAGCAGGACGATGTTGTTGAGTATCATCGACAGTGTGATAGCTGGCTTCGCGCTCACTGTGATCAGCTACGTGGTCTACGCGGCGTTCTGCCTCGTGAGGGCATGGATCTCGAACCGTCGCGGCTGACCTCAACGAGGCAGCCGCGTAGGTGCGGTTGGCTGAAGGTGGCAGCCCTCAGCGCCCGATGCTCATTGCCCCCGGGGTCCCGTTGAGTGCGGAGACGCTCAGCACGCCGGTTTCGCCTCACAGGCCCCGAAAAGGTAGGGCGGACGCAGCGCAACCCAATCGCCGATGAATTAGTTCGCGCGCTGTTCTTTGTCGGCGACTTTGAAATAGCCTCGGCTCCAGTCGCTGTCTCCCGCGAGATTACCGGGCGAGCACCCAGCAAGGAAGAGCACGATAAGAGCAGGGCCGATAATCTTTCTCATGGTCGTAAGTCCCCTCTTTTGAGCCCGCCCAATGTTGATACAACCGACCATTTGGGTCGAATGTTTGACACAGCCGAACAAGTCCCACGCAGGCCATTCCCTGTTTGCTGGGGCTTCAGAGCGCCATCTGCAGGAGTTCATGAAGGCAAGATGGTGTCGCCATCGCGAGATTTACTGTCGCCCGCAATACCGTTGCGCATAACATTGACGATCGGGGCGGCGGGCCTCGGGAGGTGCCAGCCACCAAATTTCCGAGCTGACAACAATTTGAATTAAGCGATCGTGGTTGTCGCTCGAGCCGACGGAACTGCCCGGACTGAATATTGCCTTAGCCCCTTCCGCCCCACTATAGTCCCTCTGAGCAGAAGGGGTGAAATGATGCCGTATCGCATCAACCATATTCACATTAAGGCCATCGACCCGCGCAAAGCGGCCGAGTGGTGGGCAAACGCGTTCGACTTCAAGGTCGTCAGCGACGAGACGCGCCAGTTCGGCGATCGCTTTGTCCGCTGCGACACTGGACAAGGTGGGCTGCTCTTGAGCATTTCCAATGCTCGCACCGGCGAAACCCTGGGCCCGGGTAACGCTGCCGCTCACTTCGGGTTGGAGCATTTCGCCATCGAGACCGACGATATCGAAGCTGAGATTGCGCGTCTCGAGAAGCTGGGTGCACAGCTTCAGGAAGGGCCGATTCTGGCGTCCAACGGCGTGCGATTCGCCTTTCTCGGCGCGCCAGATGAGGTCCGCATCGAGCTCCTGGAACTGCCCAAGGCTCCGAGCCGATAAGGTGGCGCGATCGGATCGAGCAGCGTACGCCGCTGCTCCGCGTGGGCCTCACTCGCAAGGTGCGTGGCGACCGCCTCGGCGCTCCACTCTAAATGACGGAAACATCGTCAACTAGCAACGAGCGGACAATCCTTACTCCGAAGCGAGCCTTACTCCGGAGCGAGGCTACCGTGTCGCATCCTATATGAGCAAAGCGCGCCAGTGCGGTTATGTTGGCAGGTCTGCGCACAGGGAGCGCGCTGGGTTCACGGACGCAAAAGGGCATGAGGAGAAGAGCTGACACCTCATGGTCGATAGGGTAGGCGCGCAGGCGCGGTGGCAGTTGTTCTCGCGTGCTCCCAAACACCGCGCTGCGCTCGCCAGAGGTTGCAGTATCGCGGCAAAGGAAGCGTGCATCATGTCGACGAGCGTCACTTTTGTAGGGTCAGGTGACTCATTCGGTTCCGGGGGACGGTTCAACACCTGCATCCTTGTCGACGCCCCCGGGATTCGCTTCGCCATCGACTTCGGCGCCTCGAGCCTGATTGCGCTTGAACGCCTGGGCATCTCCCACAATACGATCGACAGCATTCTTTTGACGCACCTGCACGGCGACCATTGCGGCGGGATACCTTTTCTTCTGGTTGATGCCATGCTTGCTGCCAAGCGCGATCGGCCACTCACCATAGCCGGGCCTGCAATGACGACGGAGCGCCTGAAAGCCGTGGCAGCGGCGATGATGCCGGGAATGGACCTTATGGTCCCCAAATTCCCGATCACCTATCTTGACATGGCGGTCCTACGCCCTTTTGAGATCGGCCCTCTCAAGGTCACGAGCTTTCCTGCCGTGCACACTAAGCAAACCAATCCCACCTCCTTGCGTGTCGAGGTTGCGGGGAAGGTGATCGCCTACACCGGTGACAGCGAGTGGACCGAACACATGCCGGCACTGGCGGATGGTGCCGATCTCTTGATTGCTGAGTGCTACTTCTTTCGAAAACCGGTGCGCTTCCACCTCAACTATCCAGACATCGTCAAGCATAGGGCGGAGATCAAGGCAAAACGCCTCATTCTGACGCATCTTGGTCGAGAGATGCTGGCCAATCTCGAGAACGTCACCGAGGAATGCGCCCATGATGGACTTGTGATTGAAGTTAATAAGTGCCGGCGACTTGCGATGGCGCTGGGCACCGGTGGTCCGCACGGCGGCGGTGCCAAAGGAAGCGCGTCGGGGCCAAAGCGTCAGAGCAGGTAAGCGACCTGCGTCTCAGATCTCGGCGCGCGCGCACTCGGGCCTTGCGCAGTCTCGCCAGATGCAGGTCTCCACCCACGTGTGCCGAAAGCTGGCAAGGTCCCAAGCCAAGCGCCGGGGAAACCCTCCATCAGCTCGGCGATCTCGGCCAACACCGCCTCGATACGGCCGAGATCGGGCAGCGCC
Source organism: uncultured Alphaproteobacteria bacterium (assembly GCA_963775835.1). GTDB lineage: Bacteria > Pseudomonadota > Alphaproteobacteria > Rhizobiales > Hyphomicrobiaceae > AWTP1-13. The sequence continues at coordinate 20,400 of CAVZKV010000028.1, forward strand.
ATCCTTGCCGATCAGGAGCAAAACGGTTGGGGGCGGCGTTGGACCAGGGTTGCCTTTTGCTTTGGGCCCTTGACGGCAAGCGGATCGCGGACGGCAGGCGGATGCGGCGAGCGCCCGCCAGTCGGAGCCAAGCCAGTCGGGCAAGGTTGGAGGCAGGATTGGATTTGCCGGACCGTCGGGCAGGGTCGGAATCGTGGCGTCCCGACAAGCTCTGAGCGTGCGCGTCTGCGGCGTTTTCGGAGCTGGTCGTGCGCCATCGTCTGCGGCGCGACAAGGTTGCCATGCCTAAGCATCAATTGCGCACGGCGTACCACTAAACTAGGCTTTTTGGGTGGCGAGATTTTCCTGGCGTCACCGAACCTGCAAGGAGGCAGCATGCGCGTGAAATCCGTCATTTGCTCGGTGGGGCGGTCGGGCTACATGCACCGCGACCTCCTGGGCATCAAATCGGGGGCCAGGCAAGACGGTTTTCTCTTTCACGGCAAGCCTTTGTCCCCTGGATTTAAGCGGATCGTCGAGCCCGCCACCATCGTTTCGGTGATGCTGGAGTTGGATGATGGACAGATTGCCTTTGGTGATTGCGCCGATGTGATTTTGGCCGGCGTCGCCGGTCGCGATCCAGCCTTTCGTGGCGAGGATCACGTCGACTACCTGCGCCGCGAGATCGGGCCTCTGCTTAAGGGTCGCGATGTCGCAAAATTTCGTGACAACGCCGCGGAGTTTGATCGCTACCGGCGCGAGGGCAAGCCACTGCACACTGCGGTGCGCTATGGCCTCACGCAAGCCCTGCTGCACGCCGCCGCGCTTGCGCACAAGAAAACCATGGCGGAAATCATCGCCGCCGAGTACGGCACGACGATATCGAAGCGCCCCATCCCGATCCTGGCCTCGGGTCACAAGGACGATCCCTTGCAACTTGATCGCACCATCCTGAAGCGCGTGGAGCTGTTGCCGCATGCATCCTTCACGATCGTCAAGGAGCACGTGGGGCTCGAGGGCGAGAAATTACTGTCGTTTGCCAGCACCGTTGCCAAGCGTATCAAAGAGATCGGAGATGCCGACTATAAGCCACGTATCCATCTCGATGTTTACGGCACCCTCGGTGAATTGTTCGACATGAAGATGGAGCCTTTGTCGGACTATCTGGGTCGCCTCGCGCAGGCAGCGCAGCCTTATGGCCTCCTGGTGGAATCGCCGATCATCGCCAAGAGCCAGGACGACCAGATCGCCAACTTCAAGAAGCTGCGTGCGCTGCTGAAGGAAAAGAGCATCGCCGTGGGTCTGATCGCCGATGAGTGGTGCAACACCCTACAAGACATCAAGCTATTTGCCGATGCCGCGGCTGCAGATTACGTACAAATCAAGACCCCTGACCTTGGCGGCATCAACAACACAATCGAGGCCATCATCTATTGCCGGGAAAAAAGCATGGGATCGAGCCTGGGCGGCACCGCCAACGAGACCGATCACTCTGCCCGCATTTGCACGCACATTGGTCTTGCCTGTTCGCCGGACTTCATGCTCTCCAAGCCTGGATTAGGGGTGGATGAAGCCCTGATGATTTAGACCAATGAGATGGCGCGGACACTGGCCATCCTGGCGGCTCGATCTTGAGGAGGACTTGCGAAAAATGACGTGTGCTGGCTGGCAACGACGGGCCTGGGCCCTGGTCGGAGCCTTGGCTGTGTTTGTCTCCGCATCGGCCGTCCGCGCCGCCGAAGAACCCAAGCGCGGCGGCACCGCGATCGTCGTCATTGGCGCCGACCCGGCTATCCTCAATCCCAACGTGACGGTGGGAGCGCCGGACGTTCTGACCGGTTGCATGCTCTATGACGGGCTCGTGCGTTTCGCCAAGGGCTTTCAAATTGTGCCGTCGTTGGCCAAGTCCTGGGAGATCGCGCCTGACGGCCTGAGCTATACCTTTCACCTCGTCACCGCGAACTGGAGCGATGGCAAACCGGTGACATCGGAAGACGTGAAGTTCACGCTGCTAGAGGTCAGCTCCAAGTACGGCTCGAAGTTCGTCGCCCCAGGCAAGGCGATCAAGGATATCGAGACCCCCGATGCACAGACGGTGGTTATTCGCTTGTCCAAGCCGTTCGGTCCGTTTCTGTTCTCGCTGGCGTGCGAGCAGAATGCAGCAATCCTGCCGGCGCATGTCTTTCGTGGCACGGACGTGCTGAAGAACCCGGCGTCTAACGTCTCGCCGATCAGCGAGGGGCCATTCCAATTGCTGGAGTGGGTGCGCGGCGACCACCTCACGCTTGTCCGCAACCCGAACTACTGGACACCGGGACAGCCCTATCTTGACCGCATCATTATCAAGATCGTTCCCGACTCTTCCGCCCGCCTGCTTGCACTGCAAGCCGGCGAGGTCGACTATATCGACCAGTATTACTTTCCCCTGAGCGCGCACGATCTTCTGGCTAAAGATCCACGCTTCGTGCTCAAAGAAGTGAGCTACCCGAGCGACGACCTCATCATTCTCAACACCCGTAAAGCGCCTCTCGACCAGCCCAAGGTGCGACAGGCTTTACTGACGGCGATCGATCGCAACTACCTCTTGCAGAACGTGTTTCTGGGGACCGGGCAAGTCGGACGCAGCGTCATCGATACACGGCTGACATGGGCCTACAACCCAGCGGTCGATTACGAAAAGCTCTATGCCTACGACCCAAAGCGTGCGGCCGCCCTCCTCGATGCGGCCGGCCTGAAGCCGGGTCCCGACGGCGTGCGCTTGGTGTTGCGACTCTCCTTCGACACGGGGCGACCCGAGTACACTTCGCTGGCCCAGGCCCTGCAGCGCTATTGGCAGGCGGTTGGCATCAAGACGACCCTTGAGGGCGCCGAGCGGCCGGTCGTGCTCAAGCGTGTGTACAGCGATTACGATTTCGACGCGACGCTGCAGAACTATTCGACCTCGGGCGATCCGGCACTCGGCATTTCGCGCGCCTACCACAGCGAAGCGATCAAGCAGGGGCAAAACTTTAACAACGCCAGCGGTTACTCGAACCCAGAGGTGAATGCACTGTTCGACAAGGGCCGCGACGCAGCGACCGAACAGGAGCGCAAAGTCCACTATTTCAAGGTCCAGGAGGTGCTGGCACATGACCTACCTGTGCTGACGATCCACCAGCAGGCCCAGATCGGCGTCTCGGGTGTGCAATTGCGCAATCAATGGAAGGCCGCGGTCTATCAATGGTGGCACCAGATATGGCTGGCGCAGTAGGTGCTCGCTCCGCTGCGAAGGCGACCGCTGCCGGTACTTTGATCGAGCAGGCCGCCGACTACTGGGCGACGGCGGGTTACCAGGACGTGACCCCCGAGGCGTTGCGCTTGAGCAAGCGGTTTCTGCTTGACACGCTTGCCGCGGGCATCGCGGGTTCACACAGCGAAGTTGTGGAGATAGCCATCGCCGCTGCGCGCGCCGGCACGGAGAGCACGTCCGGTAGCGCCGTGTTGTGGGGGCGCAGCGATCGACTGCCGCCGCCGCAGGCGGCGCTCGTAAACGGCACCGCAGCGCACGCCTTCGAACTCGATGATTTCGGTGGCTGCGGCCATTCCGGTGCCGTTGTCACACCGGTGGTGCTGGCCCTGTCCGCATCGCGAAAACTTGCTGGCCGCGACGCGCTGATGGCTCTGCTTGCGGGCTATGACCTGGCCGCGCGCGTGCTGGAAGGGGCCGGCGGCTATCGCCCGCACAACGATTTGGGCTGGCACTCCACGGGGACCTGCGGAAGTTTCGGCGCCGCGGCCGCTGCCGCGCGCGCCTTAGCGCTTGCGCCCGCGAACTTCGCCGACGCCCTTGGCATTGCCGGGACGTTCACCGGCGGCATCTGGGCATTCCTGGCCGACGGCGCCATGACCAAGCGTTTCCATCCCGGCAAAGCCGCCGAGAATGGCTTGTCGGCGGCGTTGCTGGCTGCGGCCGGTATGACGGGTCCGCGGCACCTGCTGGAGACGCAGTGGGGAGGCTTCTTTTCCACCTATAGCCCGGGGATCGCAACGCCCGCGGCGACCCTGGACGGACTTGGCAGGGAGTTTCGGATCGAGCGGTCGGGAATGAAACCGTATGCATGCTGCCGTGGTCTGCACGCGGGGATCGACGCGCTCCTGCAAATCTTGGCCGAAACCCAATCCGACAGCCGTTCGATCGCCCGGATCTTGGTGCACGGCAACGCGCAGTTCCGTCTTCAATTCGACCGGCTGGAGCCGACAAACCTGCTCGATGCGCAGTTCAGTATGCAGTACGCCCTAGCGGTGGCGGCCGTCAGCGGGCGGGCGACGCTCGATCGGTTCGACCCGCCGCGCACCGGCGATCCGGAAATTGGGCGGTTGATGGCGGCTACAACCTTGATGGACGACCGCGTCATTGCGCCGGGCGACTATCCTCCCATCGAGGTCGTGTTCAGCGACGGTCGTCGCCTTGAGCGTCACGTGCAGTTCGCCAAAGGTGCACCGCAAAACCCACTGAGCGACAAGGAGCTTGCCGATAAGGTCGCATCCCTGATCGACCCGGTGCTGGGTGCGTCTCGCCGCAGCGAGATCGCCGCAACCATCGCGCGGCTGGAAGAATTGGACGATTTGCGCATTCTCACACGCCTTCTGACCAGAGGCGATGCGGGGAAGGTCGCTTGATGGGTCGCTATCTACTGGTGCGGCTTGGTTGGGCAATCCCCATCGTTCTGGCTATCGTCGTCATCAATTTTATGATCGTGCACATTGTGCCCGGTGACCCGGTACAGGCGCTCGTCGGTGATTTCCCGACGCCGCCGGGATACATCGAGCAGGTGCGGCAGGAGTTCGGGTTGGACCGACCGCTCACGCATCAACTGGGCCTGTACCTGTGGAACCTGGCGCACGGCAATCTCGGGTTTTCCTTTGCCAATCGTCAGCCGGTACTGGGCCTCATTCTTGACCGTGCTCGCTTGACGCTCCTCTTGATGCTTCCCGCGCTCACGCTCGCGGCAATTTTGGGGATCGTCCTGGCCCTGGCGGCGGCACCGCGCGCTGGCAGTATCTATGACAGCGGCATCACAGCTCTGAGCCTCGTCGGATATTCGATACCGATTTTCTGGCTGGGCCAGCTGCTGGTCATCGTTTTCGCCATCAAGCTCAAATGGCTACCGGCGCAGGGGATGATCACCTTGCGCAACACGCCGACGGGCTGGGCGGCGGTCTGGGATGTCCTTTGGCACCTAGTGTTACCTGCCCTCAGCGTCACCATTTTCTACGTTGCCGTGGTGGCGCGGGTAGCACGGGCAAGCGTGCTGGAAACGCTGTCGCAGGACTATGTCTTGACGGCAAGGGCTAAGGGACTGGGCCAGCGCGCGGTGCTTTGGCGCCATGTTCTCCCCAATAGCCTGATCCCGGTGGTGACGGTAATCGGCTACAATTTTGGCTACTCGCTGACGGGGGCCATTCTGGTGGAAACCGTGTTCGCCTGGCCGGGGCTCGGTAATCTGTTCATCACCTCGATCGGCAATCGCGACTATCCTGTGCTGCAAGGCATCTTTCTGTTTACGGCAATGACCGTGGTGGTTGCCAACGTTGTGACCGACGTCCTTTATGGCGTGCTCGATCCTCGCGTGCGAGTGGGCCAGCGCAGCCATGCGTGAGTTCTGGCTTCGCTTCGCGTCGCATCGCTACGGCGTGGCGGCCGGCTTTTATGTGCTGGTTCTCATCCTGGTCATGCTGGTGCTCGAGGTTGTCCCCGGCTCCGACCCCCACGACATCACGAGCGCGGTAATGCGGCCGCCGTCGGCCACACACACGCTGGGTACCGACGAGCTGGGACGTGACGTCCTGTTGGGCATCTTGCACGGTATCCGGGTCTCCCTCACCGTCGGCTTCGCCGCGGCATTCGGTGCCACAGCAATTGGCGTCGTGGTCGGAGCGACGGCCGGCTTTTACGGTGGCGTCCTTGATCTGTTATTCATGCGCGTGTCGGAGATTTTCCAGGTCGTGCCGAGTTTCATTTTGGCGGCCCTGATCGTTGCGCTCTCCGGTCCCGGCTTGCCGCAAGTAGTGGCGGTGATTTCGCTCTTGGCGTGGCCACAGGTCGCGCGCCTAATGCGCGGAGAGGTGATGCGGCTCAAGCATTTGGAGTTTGTCGATGCCGTCCGTTGCCTCGGCACGCGGGAATCCACGATTTTGGCCAATGAAATAATACCCAACGCCTTGGCGCCCGCCCTGGCCGCTGGCAGCTTGATCGTAGGGCAAGCGATTCTGCTCGAAGCAGCCCTGAGCTTTTTTGGTCTGAGCAGCGCTGAAATCATCAGTTGGGGCCGCATGCTCAACAGCGGCCAGCGATTTCTATTCAATGCCTGGTGGCTGTCGGTGTTTCCAGGCGCCGCAATATTCTTGACCGTGCTCGCATTCAATCTGCTTGGGGATGCGCTGGGGTCCGCGCTCAATCCGCGCACGGCTTCGCAATGAACGGTCCTCCGCTGCTGGACATTGTGGACGTTAGCCTGAGCTATAGGACGCGTCGGCGCGTGGTGCACGCCCTGCAGGCGGTCAACCTGTCGATTGCCGAAGGTGAAGCCGTGGGATTGGTCGGCGAATCCGGGTCCGGCAAATCCACGGTTGCCCGGGCGGTCCTGGGTCTGACGCCAGCGCACATCGAGTCGGGACGCATTCGCGTTGCCGGACGCGATGTGACCCATCTCACGGAGAATGGCTGGGTGGGAGTGAGGGGTCAGTGCATTGCCATCGTTTTTCAGGATCCCCTGAGTTACCTCAACCCAGTCATGCGCGTCGGACGGCAAATCGCCGAAAGCGTGGAGCTGCATACACCTGGCTTGCCCGTCGACGCGCGTGTGCGCGAACTTCTCGAGCAGGTCAAACTTCCCGTAACCTGCGCGGTCTCCTACCCGCACGAGCTGTCCGGCGGCATGCGTCAACGCGTCTTGCTGGCAATCGCCATCGCCTGTCGACCGAAACTGCTAATTGCCGACGAACCAACGACGGCGCTCGATGTCACCACCCAGGCGGAAATTCTTTCACTGCTCAAAGACCTTCGCACGCAGCTGAACATGGCGATGCTGTTGATCAGCCATGATCTCGGCATCGTGGCATCGGCTTGCGATCGTATTTATGTGATGTATGCGGGGCGCACCATCGAATGGGGCCGCACGGCCAGCATCTTCGAGGCTCCGGCTCATCCCTACACGATCGGCTTAATGCATGCTGCGCAGGCGGATCGAGACAGGGATGGGCGTTTTGTCACCATCGCCGGCGAACCTCCCAATCTGACAAGCTTGCAAGCAGGCTGCCCCTTCGCGGCGCGATGCAGCCGTGCCCTGCCCCAATGCACGGAATTGATGCCCGGGCCGGTCGGGCTGCAGCTGGAGCATACGGTGCGCTGCTGGCTCTATGGCGTAGGCCAATCGAACGGGTCGCAATGGAGCGCCGTCGTGACCGTGCCCTTGCTGGAGCTCAGGGATGTGTCGAAGACCTTCCGACGCTCGCGTACGGAAAGCGTTGCTGCTCTCTGTTCGGTCAATTTGCGCGTCGCTGCCGGCGAAACGGTGGCCTTGGTCGGCGAGAGCGGTTCGGGCAAGTCGACGCTTGGCCGGATCGCGCTCGGCTTGCTCGCGCCGGACGGCGGTTCGGTGTTCGTTGCCGGACGCCAATTGCAACAACTTGGCGCCGCCGAGCTTCGGCGGGTGCGGGCCGAAATGCAGCCGATCTTTCAGGATGCGGCCGCCGCTCTCAATCCTCGCCGATCCGCGAGAGGACATTTGCTGCAGGCCCTGGCCGTGCGTGGAGCTGCCATCGAGACGGAGGCGATCGCCCTGCTCGAAAGCGTAGGTCTGCGGCCAGGGCATGAGTATCTCAACCGCCTGCCTCACGAGCTCTCCGGCGGGCAACGACAGCGGTTGACCATCGCTCGCGCGCTGGCTCCGCAGCCTCGGCTCATTGTCGCTGACGAACCTCTGTCCGGAGCTGATGTTTCAATTCGCGGCCAGATCCTCAATCTTTTGCTTGATATCAAGCAACAGCGTGCCATCGCCTACTTGTTGATAACGCATGATATCTCGGTGGCTCGCGCCTTCGCGGACCGTGTCGCCGTAATGATGCTGGGAAGGATCATCGAAACAGGCCCGGCCGAGCGCGTGCTGGGGCAACCCGAGCATGCCTACACTCGCCGGCTGCTCGGTGCAGTTCCCGTGCTGCCGGGGCGGCGCGCGGGGACAGCAAGCGCGCAGTGATAGCGTAGGCGGCGCGGCAGCTGTGCCCGTCGCACCTTAGTTGGCGCCTACGGGCATCGATTGACCAGCCGTCACGATTTCCCAATCGATCAGCGCACTGTTCGACGCAGAAAAGAGGAGCCGTCTTGCAACAGCTCCCCTTCGCGCTCAGGTCGGCTTGGCCGCGTCGATCTCGCCGCGCATGGGTAGAGGTTCTGCAGTAGGGCATCGAAGCCACCGGTTCCGGCACCCGCATGCAGATCAATGCGGCCGACCTTCTCGCCCAACTTCTCCAGCGCCTCCAGCTCCTTCAGGCGCCGCAGCAGAGGGTTGTTCTCCATCAGCCGTGCCGTGTTGAGCAGAGACCGCGTTGCCGCCGTCTCCTCCTGGCGCTGGATCAGGTTGGCCTTGGCCGTGCGCTCCGCTTCCACGACCTGGTTGAGCAGCTCGCGAACGTCGCCCGGCGGATTTACGTCCCTTGACGCCGATCCCACCGATTTCCACGCCGAGGTTGCCCGCGCGCTCGGTCACGAACGCGCGGGTCTCGCGGTCGATGGTGTCGCGCGCAGCCAGGATCTCATCGAGTGTGCGCATCGCCACCGCCTCCCGGATCGCGAACTGCACGAGCCGGTAGATGGTATTGGCGACATCGCCCGCGGCGAGCGCCGCCTTCTCCGGATCGACGATCCGGGTGAATGCGGTCAGCGTCACGCGGATACCGACGCGATCCTTGGTCAGGATTTCCTGCGCCGTCACCTCGAGTGGCGTCGGCCGCGTGTCGACCTTCTGGATCTTGGCCGTGCGGCTCACCGCCCAGAAGGCGTGTCGGCCCGCCGGCAGCCGCTCGGTGAGCTTACCATCGATGAACAGCAGTCCCGCCTCGTGCGCCTCCACCAAGGCGTGCGCGACCATCGGCGAACGCGCCGGGTCGAGCTTGTCCAGCTGCTGCTTGGCAACGCGCACTTCGGTTGCCACGTCGATGTGCTCGACGTCAACCTTGGTGATCGTCTTCCAGAACACCCGCGTGGTGTTCGGCAGCACGAGATCTTCGGCTCGCCGTCGAGCGAGACAATGGCGACCCCGGTCGGGTCGATCTGCACGATCTCAAATCTGGTTGCGGCGATCTGAGCGGGTACTAACCCGACGCGGTTCTTGCAAGCCGAGATTTGTTGGGGGAGGTTCGGGGACATGGTGGTGCCTCAAAGCACCCCCGCTGTCCCAAAGTTAGCGGAATGGGGACTCAAGACCACAGTGGTCTGTGTGCGTTTGCGAACGTACCACAGTTGGGGCACGAGGAACTAAACCGATGGTGGCTGGTAGCAGTATTGCTGCCGTGTTCATTCCAAACGGCGTCCGCTCCCCACGGGTTGCCCGCCCCGAGGATTTTGCGCCCTGTGGCCGCTCCCCCAGCCAGGGCGCTTTTTTGGGGGGAGGCAGTGCTCATCTTGGTTTTTCGGGACGAAGCGAAGATGAGGCTTTTGCGCCTTCGCCGTGACTGGAAAAACCATTCCACCGGTCACGCCGCCTACAGAACGGACCTTCCTCGAAGCCATCGACACCCTGACTTTCCCTTAGCCTTGGCACATTACCGACTTTCGGGAGGTGTTCGATCATCTTAAGGCAGACCGGTATGACCTGTTCGAGGGGGGGTCATCGATCAGCCGTCGCGGAGCGTTGCATGGTCGACCCCATTGGAATGCTAACAAGACCGCACCCCGTTCTGGTAATCCGGATTTTGTGAAGGGGCGTGATTGGACACCGTAAGAGCAGGATTTATCCTGTCCTTCCCCTGACGGCCCAATGCACAGCGTCAGCGACTGGCCTCGGCGCGGGGCGAAGGCATCTCCTGCAGATGTCGATTGTCCTGTCGGGGCCTTTTGTTTGCCGGCCCGCCGCAGCAGGCGGCCGCAGAAGGCGATACCTCAGCACGGGCGCGCACGTGAGGTCCTTGTCGAAAAGATGGCTCTGGGAGGTATTGCACCCTCAGAAAGGCACCTCATACAGCGTCCGCCAGTTATCATCGGCAACGATGATACTACCTTTAGCCATGGGCCCATCTCGCGCCACGATCTCCTGTGTGCGTCGCAGCGCTTCCTTTTCCGCCTCTGCGAGATCTAACAATTCTGCCCCCTCATGGTCGAGCACGGTCACTTGTCCGCGCTTCACATGAAAATAGTAGCGAGGCATCGCAAACACCTCCTCGACCACAACGTGACGAGGTGTTCTTTGATCCGTCGAATGCCAATTTTCTGGTGATGTGTGGCAAGCGCTGGCTCCATTTTGCGCAGCGCAACTTCATCTCGAGCGAGTTGAGGGCCATTCTCTGCCCCCGCCCGAGCGAGAGACGCGAAGGTTAGCCTCCGGACGGCTGGGGCCTACCTCCGAGCGTCTACTCGGTCACTGCGATCAGAGCTTGAAGCTCTGACGCAAAAAACGGGCTCCTAGAGGGATAAGAGCCCGCAGGACTGAGCAAGTCTAGCGGGGTATGACATTTCTCAGCCCACGGCCAGTAAAGCTTAAGCTGCGCCGGGATGCAATCGTCAGGCTATTCTGGCAACGCACACTCATGGCGGGGGTGTCGCTGCAGGTGCGGGACTGCCGCTTCTCGCTGCCCTTGCGCTGCGCCTCCAGATGTAGGGTCGGTATGCCGGTGTCGGTTCCATATACTTTCCCGTTTATGCCCTAGGTCGTCTGTCCCCCTCGAATTCATATGCGGCGGGGCATAGCTCTGCAGCGTCATCAGATGTGTGAGGAAGACCGTGTCATGTCTCCAACCTTGTGGCCGGCATTGCCATCCCGAGTCATGCCGACAGCCACCGCGTCGTACTTCCGGCTCGGCCTCAGCTCGACGGGTGCCTGGGTCATTCGGGAGACGACCGGCCGGCGGGCGGGGCTCTTTTCTACCCGACAAGCTGCCATCCGATTTGCGCGCGAGGAGAGCCGCGACGGCAATTTCAGCATTGTTCATTGCCCAGAAGGACTTGAACTTCAGGCTCTGCAACTCGGTCGGGCAGCTTAACATGCGCTTGGATATTTCTGGACAGTTTGTCGTGAATGTGGTGACACCCAACGGTGGCTGGTCGAAAGGCCGTCCCATTGCGTTTATCGAAAACGGCGACAAGTGGCACACCGTCGATCTCCTGATTCCGAATGACCTTAGCGATGCGATGCTCGAGTTGTTCATCGCTCACAAGTTCTCGGGTTTCGCTGTTGCCGGAAAGCCCATCCGGCGCCTCGATGAACCAACCATCAATGCGTTGCGGTCCTGCAAGAGGGGACGTCGTGTCCACCGCTCCCCGCACTGATGCGATCATCGCAGGGGGTGGCAATTACGTTTTCGGTTACCTTGTCGCCCCTCGATGATGGTGGCGCTCTGGCTAGCTCTCTACGGACCGGCCTTAAGGCCCTTCGAGTGGCAATTGGTTTAAAGGTGCAATTTGAGAACGGTCCCAATAATGATCGAGCCGCGGCCGCGACGTAAAACTTGCGATGCAGTCAGCGTCGTCTATCGGCTGAGATTTAAGACACCAGATCCGCTGTCGCTCATCAGGCGTACGGTCTGGCTTGACCCGTGCACGACAATGTCGATCACGCCGGAGATCGAATACTCGCTATTGTAAAAATTACCGGAGTATCTGTTGCTGCCGACCTGCCGCACCGTCGCCGTCTGGGCAGCTTTACCAGAGGCCGTGGCGCAGGTGGCATTTATCGTATAGCTACGCTCGCCGGCCCGACTGAAACTCGCCCTGCAGCGCGCCTGCTCTTTCCCGCCCGCGGCGAACGATACGGTGCCGCCACCACTCCACGAGCCTTCGAGGCTGGCAACGCTCAACTTCTTCGACACTTGCGCATTGCCGATAAGTGGTGGCCAGCCGAGCGTAAGCGCGGCGGCGAAAGCTAGCGCACATTTCTCGACCCGGTGAAGGGAAGAAACGAAACGAGGATCTCGTGACATACAATGCCTCTCGCTAGAGTTCGAATCAGGGGACCCACAAAGCGTAGAGTGGTCCGGTTCTGCTGCCCGCGCGCCGGGAATTTCCAAGCCCTTCCCATTGCCTGAACGGCAGCGATTACTCTCAACTGGCCGCTCGGTCGGCCGTTCAGGGAACCTACCCACCCCAGCACGGCCTATGCTGGCTGAGGGCTCAAGGCCAAAAGCGGCACCGCGACTAACAGTGCCAAAAACATCAGCCGACACCTTTCTGCGGTCTCCTCTTCAAGGCACGAGCTTTGTATGAGCATGCCACCCGAGCACGAGACGGGCACTACCAAAGAACCACGATCAGCCGTCAACAGGGTCTGTAGGCGGCCCTCGGGGCCCGACGGGAGGTAACGCCTAAGGCATAGTCCGGCGCGGAGCCTCAAGAGATGCGCCTAGCGCCTCGACTACTGCATTGACCGCCGGTCGTTATCTCGGGGTTTCCACTCATTGCCGGTGCAGCGCAGGAGCGTAGTTAATTTCAGCACGGGGCAGCTCCAAAGCTGAGCTGGTTGAATCAGTCCAACACGATAGCCAAGGAGAATCTCGATGAAGCGGGCATCCGCCATTGCATCAGCTGCATTCGCCCTTGCCGCGTCGGCCTCCCTTGTTGGGAGCACAACGGCAGCGTCAGCCCAGGGAGTGCGCGACCTTGTTGGGGATCGAGCCGAGAGCCGTGGCGATCTGCGCGACCTCATTTCGGAGCGGTCCTCGAGCCGTGATGATTTGCGCGACCTATTGCGAGACCGGGTAGAGAGGCGCAACGATTTGCGCGACCTCATTCTGGACCGGTTAGCAACTCGTGATGATTTGCGCGACCTTCTGAGAGACAAGCTGGAACGGCGCAACGATCTGCGCGACCTCGTCTTGGACCGGTTGGCAACTCGTGATGATCTCCGCGACCTCCTCAGAGACCGAATGGAGCGACGCAACGATTTGCGTGATCTCAGTTCGGATCGCTCGGGGAGCCGTGATGATTTGCGCGACTTATTGCGAGACCGCATGGAGAAGCGCAACGATCTGCGCGACCTCATCTTGGACCGGTTGGCAACTCGTGATGATCTCCGCGATCTCTTGAGAGACCGGCTGGAGCGGCGCAACGATCTGCGCGACCTCATCTTGGATCGATTGGCAACTCGCGATGATGCTCGCGACCTGTTGAGAGACCGCATGGAGCGGCGCAACGACTTGCGCGATCTCCTGATGGACCGGTTGGAGAGGCGCAACGATCTGCGCGATTTAATCTCGGACCGCGTCCGCAACCGAGACGATCTTGGTCCTCTTCTCAATCGGTTCCGCGATCGCCTTGGTGGAAATAACTAGCCCCGATCAGCGTCTCAGCAATCGAGACTGTGCACTCTCGCCAAGTGGGACGAGAGCTTAATGGGAGAGATCGAATGCAGAAGGCCGTTTTCGTGGCGGCGGCGCTAATATTTGCACCACTGCCTACACTGAGCCAGGAGGCGCAGCGCTCTGAAGGGCGTGAGCCCGCCAACGTCGAGAGAAGTGGTGAGCGTGATGCTCGGAGCGAGCAGCCGAGTGACCAATTAAGATCCGAATTCAGGGATCGCATGGCTAACGCAATCGAGACAGTCCATGGTGCATGCGCCGATGACATCGATGATTTTTGTGCCAGGGTCACACCTGGAGCAGGTCGGCTAGTGTTATGCATGCGGGCTCACGAAGATCAATTCAGTCGCAGGTGTCAGGCGGCGCTAGACCGCGTCTCGAGCACTCTTGAACGCAGCGCCGAGCGCATTACGGAAATGTGCTGGAGCGAAGTGCGTGCACTCTGCGGCGAGACGGGTGGTGTCGGACAGTGCGTGGCGCAGAAGAAGGCATCGCTCTCTCCGGCGTGCGAAACCATCGTTACTATCTTGGGACAGAGGGTGCAGGGATTAATGGCGCGTGTAGGCATGCCGGTTTACAGTTCCGATGACAAAGCCCTGGGCCAGGTCGCTCAAGTCGTTAGGGGGTCGGACGGCAAGGTTCAGTCCATCCAGGTGGACATTGGCCGAATGCTCGGCCTCGGTTCAAAGGTCGTGGCCATTAACGCCGACAAATTCGAACAGTTGGCCGGGATCAAGCTGCGGTTGTCGGATGCGGAGATACGTTCTTTGCCGGACGCCAAAAAGTAGGAGTACCGCGCAGCTGCACAACCCCGAGCTGGCGATGCGGTCGAGGGTCGGCGTCGGGATCACGCCGCCGAACCTGCTCGGCGCAGCAAAGCCGACATCGACGGTCAGATGAGCAGGACGTTGGGCGCGCTCTTGGGCGGAACAACGCGGGCAGGCCAGTAGGGTGGTCGGGACCAGGCGCATTGGGACCGATCTCGCCACCGAACTTGGAGGGCGGTGAGGGTCGTATCGCCCGTCAATGGTCCGACGTCGGGTTGCGCCGGGAACCCCGCTCCTAAGCTGTGCTGCTGCGGCACCCGCAGCCGCGGCCCTGGCAGCCATGGCCATCCCGCATTGACGCCGCGTTAGGCCGTTGCGTGCCATGATCCACTCTTTGGTAGACGATGGCAGCAAGTCGACGGTTATGGGGGGCAACTCCTAATTTGCTCAACAGCTCGTGCCGAGGGGCCGCGAGGTCATGCTCCAGATGGCGCACCGACAGCGATCCGGGAACGGTGGCGTCGTGGAGAAAGGGGTTCAGGATCCCGCGGCCATGGTCCGCAACCGCACGAGCTCGCCGCGCGAGACGCGGTCGCCCGGAATGTTCGGCATGTCTAAGGTGAGCATGATCGGCTGCACCGGCGTGCCGAGCACCCGATCGAGCCAACCGCTCGGCGCGGGAGCGATGAGCCGCAGCGTCGCCTCGACCTTGCCATTCTGGTTGAGCACCTTCGCATCGTACGCATCGAGCTCGGCAAACTCGGGGAGGTTGGGAAGCTTTTCACGCAGTATGCTGATGCTGCTGGCACCACCCATTTCGCCGGCATATTTCTTGCGCAGCTCGTCGTTAAAGGCAGCAACTTGGCTCACAGGCGTCAGCGACTTCCCGTTGCTGTAGCTCACGGGATAAAAGATGACCGTGCCGGTCCAGGCCGAGCGGCCAGCAATCACCAGCGCGTTGAAGGGCGTCTTTGGTCGCTTGCCACGGGTATCGACGAAATAGGCCGCGTCCGCGGTGTAGGTGCCGTCAAAGCGTGCGGTCAGTCCAGTGCTGGGATTTTTGACGTCGAGCTGCAGCGACAGGACGGCGCCGTCGCGCGCACCGCCGTTGGCGATGGTGACCGGCACGGCAAGCACCTCGAAGCCGCCCGACGGCTGTATGGAGGCATCATCGGACGTGTCCCGCCCATAGGTGACCACGCCGGTGGCATAGACATTGAGGTCGGCCTGCTTCAGCGATGTCTCCCACAGGCTGTAAGCCGAGAAGACCAGGGCAATGGCTGAGATGATGGTGGCGGCGGCGCGGCCCCCTTCGGAGGCTTTGACCGCATGAATGGCAACCTCGTTCGCGTCCGGGTCAATCCGAGGGTGCCGAAAGATTCTCATAGTGGGATCTCCCTTCGATCGTCCCCCGAACCCGCTCAAGCCGATCCCCCGCCAATCGGGCCCTGCCAATCGCGGGCAGGAATGGGGGACGCCTGAGGCGCCATACGCTTTCGGGATCGCTTCGGATTTTGCAGATCAATAAAATGTGCGTGACTGCAAAAACATTGCCGGGAGCGCATCCGGCGATGCTCAGGGCCAGCGGTATCCTTGCTGGACGCTGGACAGGGGCACTCGTACAATGCAAAGCCGCGACCTCAGATGCCCTGCAACGATTGTAGGGGCCTTGAGGTCAGTCCGCGATCGGGCGATGCCTGGCGATGATTAGGCGGTGGACGGCCGCATGCCCGAAGGAAGATTGCCGGCCCAGGCACGCTGAGCCGTGAGGATTTGCGGCCGTGGTTCGCTTGGCAAAAGCCACACCGCCCCGACCAGAGTTACCCAGATCAGGATCAGCGCGAGGTTCGGATACTTGCCGATAAGCTTGCCCATAGGTGTCCCTACCGCACCATCCTACGCAGGCGGTAGCCAATTGGCACAAGGCCACGGCCCGGACCTGTGCATTTGCTGTGGATTTGCGCAAGCAACGGATCCGCGACTGCGGCTACCGGGTCAGCGGTTCGAGTGACCCTGACTGAGCGCCAACGGCGCACGCGATCTGGCCGATGCGCCGCTATGGGACAACCTTGCGCGTAAGGTTGGTGTCCGCCCGCGCGACCTGCGTTGCCTCGGGGCGGCCCTGCGCGAATGGCGCCGTCTGCTATGTCCCGCGCGGCTTGGCCCGGGCGGTCGGAGCGGCGGAGGCGGGATCCTCGGGCCACGGGTGCCGCGGATAGCGTCCTTTCATCTCGGCCTTAACCGCGACCCAGGATCCCTTCCAGAAGCCTGGCAGGTCGCGCGTGATCTGAATCGGCCGCTGCGCCGGCGACAGCAGATGCAAGGTCAGCGGTAGCTTGCCGCGGGCGATCGAAGGATGTTGCCTCAGCCCAAACAGCTCCTGTACGCGGATGTGCAAGGCGGGTGCGCCCGCCGTTTCATAGTCGATGGCGTGACGATTGCCCGTCGGCGCCTCGAAATGCGTTGGCGCCTCCTCTTGCAAACGTCGCTGCAAGTGCCAAGGCAACAATGTACCGAGCGCCGTATCGAGGTCGTCGGTATCGATCTCGGATAGCTTCGTCTTGCCGGCAAGAAAAGGGGCAAGCCAGGCGGCGGCCGTGCTGCCGAGCGCAGCATCGCTGAGGTCCGGCCACTCGTCCTCTCCGGCCGCGCGCAAGAAACCAACGCGGTGGCGGAGCTGGAGCTGCGCCTTGCTCCACGGCAGACGTCCCAGTCCGAGCTTGGCAATGCTGTCGGCGAGCAGGCGCGCAGTTTCCTCGCTCGCCACCACCGCGCGGGGTTCGCTGGCCAGCGTGATGGCGTCGAGGCGGCGTACCCGGCGCGCCCGCAGCGCCGCCGCGCCTGGATCGAATTCGATCTCGTCCGTCTCGCTAATCCGCTGGCGCGCGGCCGCCAGGATGTCGGTTTCATCAGCCGCGGCCGCGAGCAAGATTTGCGTCGAGGCCGCCGATCCTGACAGCTCCGCCGCGACCAGGAATGGAGATCGCGCCAATACGTGCGCAGCATCGAGGTTGGCGCCGCGGCCATTGGCGAGAAGGAATTGGCCGGGTGCGCCGCGTGCCTTGCCGATGCGCTCCGGAAAGGCGAGCGCCAGCAGCCGCGCGATCGATATGTCCTGACGCGGCCCTTTGCGCAGGCGACCGGCGTTTGCCGCCCGAGCCCAGGTGGCCGCCAGTTTTCGCATGTCGCTGGCACGGCGTGCACGGTCTCGGCGGAAATCTTCCAGCCGATGGGCGAGATCGGCATCGGTGCCGCCGAGGCCACGCTCCACGATCACGGCTGCGATCTCAGCAGCCTCCGCGGCGGAACCGAGCTCGGCCGCGGCCAGCGTCATGCGGGCAAGCCGGGGCGGCAACGGCAGCGACCTCAGCCGTCGACCGATGTCGGTGATGCGGCCTTCCGCGTCGAGCCCTTCGAGCTTCGTCAGCTCCTCGCGCGCGGCGTCGATGGCGGCGGCCGACGGGGGATCGAGCCAAGACAGCGACCGCGGATCGGCCGTGCCCCACTCCGCGCAATCGAGCAACAAGCCGGCAAGATCGGCGGAGCGAATCTCGGGCTCGGCGGAAAGCCGGCAAGCTCTGGGTTTGCGGTTCGTCCCATAGGCGATAACAGACGCCAGGCTCGGTACGGCCGGCGCGGCCTCGGCGCTGATCGGCGGCGGCACGAGACGCGCGTACGGTTTCAAGCCGGGTTATGCCGACGTCCGGGTCGAATCGTGGCACCCGCGCTAGACCGCTGTCGATGACGACGCGGACACCCTCGATGGTCACCGACGTCTCGGCGATCGAGGTAGCCAGCACCACCTTGCGCAGACCTTTGGGCGCCGGTGCGAGCGCAAGGTCCTGCGCCTTTGCCTCCATGGCCCCGAAAACGGGTGCCAGCACAATCGTCGGATCGCTAATGCGTGCCTTGAGCCGCTCCTCGAGGCGGCGGATCTCGCCCTGACCCGGCAGGAAAGCCAGGATCGAGCCGGATTCCGCCCGCAAGGCCCGCATCACCGCGTCCGCCATTTGCTCCTCGATGCGCGCGCTGGCATCGCGACCGAGGTAATGCGTCTCGACCGGGAAGGCGCGGCCTTCGCTGGCGATAACGGGGGCATCGCCGAGAAGCTGGGCCACCCGCGCGCCGTCGAGCGTCGCCGACATCGGTAAGATGCGCAGGTCGTTGCGCAAGCCGCGCTGGCAGTCGAGCGCGAGAGCAAGCCCCAGGTCGGCATCGAGTGAGCGCTCGTGAAATTCGTCGAATAGTACGGCGCCGACGCCAGCGAGCTCGGGATCATCGAGAATCATACGCGTGAAGACGCCCTCGGTGACGACCTCGATACGCGTCTTGCGCCCCGATTTCGAAAGCATGCGCGCGCGCAAGCCGATGCACTCGCCGACACCTTCCGATAGGGAATGCGCCATCCGCTCGGCGGCAGCACGCGCAGCAATGCGACGCGGCTCCAGCACCAGGATCTTACGACCCTGCAGCCAACTCTCGTCCATCAAGGCGAGCGGGACGCGTGTGGTCTTGCCGGCGCCAGGCGGTGCGACGAGGACGGCCGATGCGTGCGCGGCGACGGCCGCACGCAATTCGTTGAGGACCGCGTCGATCGGAAGCGGTGTGGCGAACTTCATGGCGGCTGTATCCGGCGGCGAAGTGTCTTTCGCAAGCGCATTTTTGCGCTGCTCACTAGGTTGCGCCGAGCGCCGGTACCTTAGGGCTGCACGGCCCGCAGCTTTGCCAGGATGCGGTCGAGTTCGGTTAGATCCCCCTCGTCCAGGTGTGCGGCAAAATGCCGGGCAATGCTGCGCCCATACACAGGCCACATGCGTTTTTGCAGCCGCCGGCCCGCCTCCGTAATGGCGATGTAGGCCCCGCGCGCGTCCTCTGCCACCGGGACCCGCGCCACCAAGCCATCGCCGGCCATGCGGTCGATCAGTCGCGAAAGATTGTATTTGGCAAGCAGCACACGGGCTTGCAGGTCACGGTGCCGCAGCCTCCCGTCCGGGGCGCGCGCCAGCTCAAGCACGACATCGTACCAGACGAGCGGCGGCAGCCCAGCGGCCTTGAGGTCGGCCTCGACCGCCTCCAACAGTCTGTGCTCGGCGCGGACGAAGCGCGCCCACACGTCCACGGCGGCGCGGGAGAGCTTTCTGGGCATGAAAAAACGCTATCACGATTGTTGCAATTGCATCAACCTCTAGCTATATATTGTTGCAATCGCAACGACCGGAGAGATCCCCCATGTCCGTCGATGTTCGCCTGGCTCCCGCCGGCATCTTCCTGCTGCGTATCGCGCTCGGGACGATGTATTTGGCCCACAGCGTGGTCCTCAAGCTGCTAACCTATGGGCCAGCCGGCGCCGCACAGTTCTTCGTTAGCGTCGGCCTGCCGCCTTGGCTCGCCTATCTCACGCTTGCGGCGGAGGCCGCGGGTGGGGTTTTGCTCGTGCTCGGCATCCAGGCGCGCTGGGTCGCCCTAGCGCTACTGCCACCGCTGCTCGGCGCCATTGTCTGGGTGCACGGCGCCAACGGCTGGGTGTTCACCGCGACCGGCGGTGGCTGGGAATATCCAGCCTACCTGATCATCGCCAGTCTGGCCCAGGCGCTACTCGGCGACGGGGCCTATGCGCTGATGCCGTCGTCGGGCTTTGCCGCGGGCCGGCCCCGGTCCGCGCTTGAACGAGCCGCACCAGGACTGCCGTCATGACCCAGCCCCTCATCCTGATCAGCCACCACCTCTGTCCTTACGTCCAGCGTGCCGTCATTGCGCTCACCGAGAAGGGCGTGGCATGCGAGCGTGTTTATGTCGATCTCGCGCATAAGCCTGGGTGGTTCCAAACGCTTTCGCCGCTTGGCAAGACACCGGTACTGAAGGTCGGCAATACAGCCATTTTCGAATCCGCTGTCATCCTCGAATACCTCGAGGAAACTGAGCCCAGGCCCATGCACCCAGCCGACCCGCTACGACGCGCCGAGCATCGCGCCCTGATCGAATACGGTTCGGCCGTCCTCAATGATATCTGGGGATTTTACGCCGCGCCCGACGCCGCAGCCTTCGGCGCCAAGCGGGCTCAGCTCGAACGCCGGTTTGCCTGGCTCGAGGCCCGCGTGCTGGCGGCACCATGGTTCGACGGTGAACAGTTTTTCGCTCGTTGATGCCGTGTTCGGCCCCGATGTTTCGCTATTTCGACGTCTTTGATGCCATCGCGGACTTCGGCATTCTCGCCGGCAAGCCGAAGCTCGCGCGCTGGCGCGCGGCACTCGCCGCCCGACCGGCGGTCCGAGATGCGGTCAGCGCGGATTATGCCGGGCGCCTGTGGAGATTTCTGGAAGGGCGCAACGGCCACCTCGCGCGCCTCATGGCAGCAGAGGGCCGCTCGGCCGCAGACAGGCCGACTTGGTCGGCCACCCATGGCGGCTAACGGGCATGCCGCCGGGAAGCGATCGCGCGGCAGCCTGCGGTAAAGACCAAGGAGCTGTCGCCGAAGCCCGCGACCGGCGGTTGAGGTGTCGCCGATTTATCCGGCTCAGTGCAGCGTTGTTCGCGGAGGCGGAGGTCGAACCGCGGTCGGGCGGCCTGCGGCTGCCACGAACGCCCAATTGATCTGATCGTTGGCGCACAGCTGCTCCAGCCGGATCATGAGCTTGTCGGCCCGCCGCCTATGCGTTTGGGCCGTCACGCTCGGCAGGGCCAACCGAGCGGACACCGCTGCCGCCACCGCCAGTCCGCCGTACCAATTGTCGAGTTGCTCTGCAGACCGTGAGGGCCCCAGCCGCAACGGTGAGAGCTGAGCCAGCCACGCTGGCGAGCACGGTGCTCTCGGTATCGCTCAGGGGTCGCTCAAGGTGCGCGTGCGGATTTCGCGTGCGCATCATCGCGGGCCAGTCGGCGACCAGCGCGTAGCCGCGAACCATGTCCTCAACGCGCTTGATATCGGCTTCGTTGAGGGAATGGTGCCGGGCCGTGTGGAGTGCCCATAGGGCCTTTCGGTGTCCTCGATGCATGTGACGTCGAAGCACCTTTAATTGATGGATGCTGTGGGTCACGGTCTCAACGGCTTGCTGGATCGTTCGCAGCGCCGCGCGGCTGTACTTGAGTTCTGCCCGCCTCGACTGAGCCTTATTCATCGGCGCGCCCCTCAGACCAGCTTCGAGAGCGCTTCGTTGAGCTCTCGGCTTTCCTTGGCGCACCTATCGCGCGCCGCCTGCTCGGCCTTTGCCAACCCTTGCCCGGCGACGCCGAGCGCCTTGGCGAGCCAATGGCCGAGGAACAGGGCGGCCTTCGGGCTCAGCTCACGATAGCGCCGCCGCACGCGTCGCCGTGTGTGATCCCATCGCTCGCCGACGTGCAGATCGGTGAGGCCCCGAACGCGACGCGCGAGCTGCAGCCAAAGCGCCTCGTCGGATTTGAAGCAGCGCGGCTCCATGATACGCATCATGATCATCGCGCCGACCACCTCGACGACGTCGCGAGGTCTTACCTCAGGTGCCAGCTTCACAACTTCCCGCGCAGCCATCAGCTCATACTTGTTGCCGGCTTTGCCACTTTCGAAGTGGGCAATGATGTCTTGGGCCAGCTGGACGAGAACGCGCCAGCGATTGTCCAAAGTCTGCCAAGCTTGGTTGTCCGGGTTCTTGGCGATGCGGACCTTGACCAGCTTCAGGTAAGGCTTGAGCTGCGCTTGGCTGATCGCTTTCTGATCGACGGCGCCATGACGGCGCAACGCTGTCCTATGGGATCGGCAGTAGGCGGCGAAGGATGATGCCGCTTGAGCCCAGCAGCCCGGAGCCTGGCAAGTTCGGTCCATGATGCGCAACGATTTGTAGCCGTCCCCGTAAGGACCCGTGTGCTTTGCGGTTGTGACCGGGAAAATAAGAGCTAGCCCGGTCAGCCGGATCACCGAAAAGGGTGAGATCGCACGAGCGCAGCCAGCTGCCGGCGCCGGACATTTGCGCAACCTTGGCAGGCGTCCGCAGCCCTCTTGGCCGGCGCCGGTGCCATGCTTGGCAGCACCTATCGGCGACACGTAGGCGCCGGACGCGTTTGCGGCAAAAAAGCTCGGTGCGAACCGTGGCTGACAATGGTGGGTGTCGCCGCTCCCCTACCGCTGCGTTCCTTTGCAGCGAGGCGCGGGGTGCGGCCATGACGCCATGGTGTCGTCGGTTAATTACCATTGCCGCTCTCAGGTCTATCCCGGATAGGCGGCCGCCGGATCTCTAGGACAGACTAATGGTCGAGCTGCGGTTGTCCCTCAGTACCGCAGCAGGAGTAGAGGGCGATCAAGGGCTGTGGCTTGGACCTTGATCTTCCCGATACAGGCCACTCTCGGACCGGCAGGGCGATGGAGCGGGTTCGCTCTTCCGGTCGGAGGGTGGCCGCTGCTGCCGGCTAACCCTGATAGACAGCGAGCAATCCGTCGGCGCATGCTGCTTGCGCTCGTGCTCCCTTTGCGGTTGTCATCGCTTGAGACGCACAAGGAGCCGCCCCCAGGCCCGGCGTGATCCAGCTCCTTGCCTGGGGGTAGTTCTATTCTACCGAAAACCTTGACCCATCTGGTTGGCGCGAACCCTGCGCCCCGCCTCACCTGCCTTGGCTCAGCCGGTGCCGACAGGAAGCCGCAGCCATTGCGCGCGGATCGCGGCAAGGCTGTCTCGGTCAGGGGCATTTGAGGCATGGCTTGCGTTTGCGAAAAATTTCACTCCCGGTCGGTATTCCTCCGTGCAGATATCAACTTCGGCTCCTGCCAGAAATGAGATGGCGCCGTAGCAGGGTTTATCCCTCGACCCTGTCTGGTGCAGGGCTGCCCGTCCCTACCCCCGATGGCCGTGGCCCACGGCGAGAGCGCGTTGTTGTTCCCCCGACGTCCGCTCTCGCCCCTGCCCAGACCGTACCCTTTTTGTGGGGGACTTCTCGTCAGGTTGTCGGGCTCTCCGGGGGTGGCCTATCCTGCGCAGACCTGACGAACCCTTCGCTCACTCGTCACTCGTCAGGCACCTGGCCTCGACAAGGACACCCTCCCTCCTCCCCCCGACACTCGGACTGTCCTGTCGAGGCCCTTTGTTGTCGAGGCTCCTCCGCCCGTCCCTTCCCTTCGGGAGACGCTCCAGGAAGGGTTTGGGAGCGCAGACGATTGTCGATCATTTCGAGGGGGCGCCGATCGACACCGGTCGCACGGGCGAGCCTGAGGCTCCCTGTGCGCGCAGCGGCAAAATCATGGTGCACGACAGCCAGACCTTGTCCTTGGCAAGCTCGCCGAGACGCGCATTCTGAATCTGGTGGATACCGGAGTGGGCCAGATTGTAGTGGTGAATGACGAACGGTAGGCCGTCCGGCGCACCCTCGGGTGGCGCGGCCTTGCCCTGGAGGAAGCCGTCGGCGACCGGGTCGGTGAACGGATTATCGAGCGCGACGAGGACCACCTTCTTGCGTTCGATGTATTTCGCCGCGTCGTAGGCGAGCCCTGGGCCCTTGGTGTAGTAGAATTTTTCCATGTCGGGGTCTTTCCAGTTGTCGCCCCAGCCGGTGTAGATGTAGAGCACATCGCCTGGGAGAATGCCGCGTTTGGCGAGCCCCTGCGCTTTTAGCATTGCCTCGATGTCGGCCGCTTTTACGAGCTGGCCCGGCTGCATGGCTTTGCCCTTGCCGAGATAGGCTTTGGCGTCGAGCAGAACGGCGGTGGTGACGATCGGCGGCACTTTTTCGATGCCGAGCTTCTTGAGTGGCGAGTCGGGTGAGGGTTTGACGTCTTGCTGCGTGAAGCCGCCGTAGTATTTCGCCTTGTCGGCAGGGAATGGGGTCTTGCCGTCCCATTTCTCGGGCAGCACCGCGAAATGACCGATCGCGTCCATCTGGGTGCCCTGGGCCCCCGGTTCACCGCTGACCGTCTCCTCGCCGTTGAAGGCGTGCATGGTGCCGGGGATGCCGACCGTGGGTCGGTATTTGTCGACCAGCGGGGTGCCGAAGGGCGACTGTGGCATGCTGTTTGAGCGCAAATGCGACAGCTCGTAGGATTTCGCTTTGGTATTGGCGAGATGCGGCGCGCAACGCTTCCAGGTCGCAGAGCCGAGCGTGTTGGCCATGCCGAGTTCGTCACCGGTCGGCCAGGACGATGCGGCCGACTGTGCCCAGGTGATCTGTGGCAAGGCGAAAAGCGCGACCGTCGTCAGCAAAACGCGGATGATCGCAGAACCAGTCATGAATGCCCTCCCCCAGAGATTGCTTCAACAACGAGGTTATACGCGAGCCCGCTCTCGCGAGGAGGATAGCACGAAAGTTAGCGGACAGCCGCCAGGTTCTTGGGCGCTTGACGTTGGGCGGGAGCGGTCGGCGCACTGGGGTGGAAACGACGGCGGCGATGTCGTCGCGGCGTTGGCCGCCGGAATTGGATCCCGGCACTATCAACGCGCGCAGCCACGCGCCGCGGGCTCTACGTCGAGACGGGGAAAATCGCCTTGCGCACGCCGCGGTGCACACCCAGGCCACCAAAATGACGGGACCGACCGTGCGCGCGCGGAGCTTTTTCGCGATAGCATCTTGGGCGGCTGGGGCAAATTTCGAGCATTCGGCGCCCGAGACGAGCCTGATCCTTAAGGGGCGTGCGAGCGTGGGTGCGCGCGCAGAGGGGAGGAGCGTTAGCGTGTGACCAAGGTCCGTCAGCATAGCCGCCGGGGTGACGAGGCGCGTGCGGGGGCGATGCCAAGCGAAAAAGGTTCGATGTGGTCTGGCCCGCGGTGCGGACGCTGGCGCGCTGACGTTGCGCGCGAGGTCGTTAGATGTCGGGGGCATCGCCACGGGGGATGCGACCGGGGCCTACCCAACAGCGGCCGTTCCAGACCGCACCCAATTGCATCAGTTCGCTTTCGCTGAACAAGGCTTCGGCGGCAAGGGCATTCAAATAGTAGGTTCCCTTGATGGTGGCGCCGCAGCTGCCAAGATAGCCCTTGATCGTGTCATGGCTCCGCTCGAGACGCCGCGCGATTTCGCGGCTGGGCATGCCCTGTAGGCGCGCCTTGATTGCCCGACGTCTGATGTCGTCGGCAGGACGCTCGCGTTTCATGCTAGCCTCGCGGATAGTCCGTTGCCGGCAGCTCCGCCCAGAGCTCCGCAACCGATAAGGCGCGCGGCAGCAATTGTTGTTCGGTGGCGTAGCGCAGGACAAGCTGAAGCGCGCAAGTGAGCGCCGTCGCATCGACCGCATAGGGCGCGCGCTGGGAGGTTCCCGGATCGGCGGCTTCGGCTGCCCGGAACATGCGCACAAGGTCACGGATGAGATCCGGGCGGCTGCTTGCCAGTTCGCTCCCCACGGTCACCATGTGGTTGACCGGCACGATGCCGTGCGTGCGCCAGAACGCGTCCGCTGCCGCCATCGGGTCGGGGAAGACCGTGCGCAGCGCCGGATCGGCGGGCAGGTCATTGCCGACGATGACGGCGTCCAACGCACCTTGCCGCAACATGCCCAAGAGGTCGGCGCCGAGTGGCGCCCGCTCGACCCAGGGCGGGTCGCGGTACTCGGCGACGTGCGCATCCTCAAACGTGACCCAGCGCACCGTCTCGGGTCGTACGCCGTGCGCCTCCGCTAGGATGCCGCGCAGCCAAACCCCGGTCGTTTGACTATAGGCGCGGACCCCCACGCGGCGCCCCGCCAGATCGGCAGGGCTGCGGATGGCGCTAGCGGCGAGGCACAAAAGCGCAGGCTCCTGGAAGCGCGCGGCCAACACCACGGGAAGCAGGACGAAGGCTTTGCCGTAGGCCTTGGCTTGCAGGAAGCTGGCGATGGCGATTTCACTCACGTCGAAGCGGTGTTCGCGCAGCATCGGCGCGAAGGCACGGTTGATAGGGGCGATATCGACAAAATCGAGCGTCAGGAGATTGGACGAGATGCGCCCCTCTTTGAGGGCGGCCGTATGCGGATACTTGCCGATGGCCGCGCGAAGCACGGCGCGCTGGAGCGGCATCTGGCCGCCGTCCCGGTCCGGCATCGGTCAACCCTCCAGGTCCGACGGGCGATAGACGAGACCTTTTTGGCTCAACTTCGCGCGCATGCCGTAGATGTCGAGCCCGAGCTCGCCGGCCTGCAGACGTGCCCGCGTTTGGGCCTTCTTGGCCTCGCGGGCCTGGCTCTGGCTGAGCACGACCTCAGCCGAGAGCCGTGGCACGACGACAACCCCATCATCATCGGCGAGGATCAAATCGCCGGGGTGGACGATCTGGCCGGCGCAGACGATCGGCACGTTGATCGAGCCCAGCGTCTCCTTCACGGTGCCTTGCGCCGAGACGGCCTTCGACCAGACCGGAAAGCGCATCTGCGTCAAGGCCGCAACGTCACGCACCCCCGCCTCGATCACCAGCCCCAGCACCCCGCGCGCAGCAAGCGAGCAAGCGAGGAGTTCACCGAAATAGCCGTTGTCGCCGGGCGACGTGGGCGCGGCGATGAGCACGTCTCCCGCCTGACACTGCTCCACCACGACGTGCAGCATCCAGTTGTCGCCAGGCGGAATGGAGACGGTGACGGCGCTGCCGGCAATCTTGGCGCTCGGATAGATCGGCCGCATTGAGGCGGCGAGCAGACCGCTGCGCGCCTGCGCTTCGTGCACGGTGGCTACCCCGAAGCGCGCGAACGCCTCGGCAATCTTGCGTGCGACGCGCGGCGGATTGGTGATGACGAGGCTCATGCCAGCGCCTCGAGCACGTGCGGAAAGACGCTCTCGTAGCCCTCGCCGTAAGCGATCTTCTGGTCGGAGTTCCGGGCCGCCTGTGCGCCGCGTTGCAAGGCGACGCGGGTGTAGTATTCCCACAAGTGCTGTTGGCCGGCCATGCATTCGATGGCAGCGCGCTTCTTGTTCCAGACCGGCGTGATGTCCAACAGCACCGTCGGCCGCCAGTCGCATTGTTCGGGCTGGTGTGGCTCAAACAGGAAGACGGGTGGGGCGCCCAGCACCTTCTGGCCCGGGTTGTGGCCGTGCGCCTGCGCTATGATGCGCGCGTGCTGCGCAAAATCCGTGGTGGCCGGGTGATCGTGATTGTAGATGTCCTTGCGGGAGTGCGACAGCACGAAGGCCGGCTGCACGGCCCGGTATACATCGACAAGGCGGTAGAGGGATGCTTCCGTGAGACCGATTGGATAATCGCCGAGGTTCCAGAACTGAATGTCGGCGACCCCGAGAAGCTTGGCGGCGGCGTCGGCTTCCTTCTGACGTTCCGCCTTGACCCGCTCCAGCGTCATGCCGTCTTGGCGCCAAAGCTTGGCCGACTTGCCGCGTTCGCCGTAGGAGAGGCAGATCACCGTTACGGCGTAACCTCGCTCGGCATGCAGCGCGATCGCCCCGCCGGCTCGCCACACGAAGTCCGCTGAATGTGCGCTCACCACTAGAGCCGTCTTTGCTGCCGTCGTCATGATTGGCTACCCTTGTCTGCTTGGTCCCCACCCACGTCAGTGCCGTGCTGGCCGAGCAGCGGCGGCGTGCCGTGGCTATGGAAGCTCTCGATCGTTTTCAGGCCCCAGGCTTGGCCCTTTTTGCGCTCCTCCTCCGTCCAGGTGATCGGTTTCCAGTCCGGCGCCAGCACTAGTCGTGCCCCCGCATTGGCCACCTCGACGCGATTGCCGCCGGGCTCGTAGACATAGAGGAAGAAGGTCTGCTGGACCGCGTGCTTGTGCGGCCCGGTCTCGATGTAGATGCCGTTCTCCAAGAAGACATCGGCCGCCCTCAGCACGTCCTCACGGCTATCGAGCGCGTAGGTGACGTGGTGGAAGCGACCTTTGACGCCATGCGCTTCGCCCGTGTAGGCAAAGTCGTAGCTCTTGTTCGTGCAGGTGAGCCACATGCCGGCTTCCGTGCCGTCATTGAGCACGATGCGTTCGGTGAGACGAAAGCCCAGATAGCGCTCGAAGAACTCGCGATTGGCCTGCACGTCGACGGCGAGGCAGTTGAAGTGGTCGAGGCGGCGCACGTTCACCCCGCGCGCCGGAAAGCGTTGCGCCTGGTTCTTGAGCGCCGGTCGCAGGGTTTGAGGTGCCTGGTACCACTCCGTCTCGTAGTAGAGCTCAATCAGGTGCCCGTCGGGATCGTGAAACTGATAGGCGGGCCCATGCCCCAACTCGCCCTCGTGCCACCCGACCCCATGACCGGAACCCTGCAGCGCCTGAACACGCCGCTGCAGCGCCTGCGGGCTGCGGGCGCGGAAGGCTACATGGCCAAGGCCGGAGGTGGTCGAGCCGGTGAGCTTTAAAGAGTAACGCTCATAGTCGTCCCAGGCCCTGAGGTAGACGGAAGCGCCCTGCCGGCCGCTCTCGGTCATACCGAGCACGTCCACGAAGAAGCGCAAGCTTTCCTCCGGCTTGGGGGTGAGCACCTCAAGATGCCCGAGATGAGCCACGTCCATGATCGGTTCATCGTGCATGACGTCGTCTCCCGCTTGCGCAGCGAGACCTCTGGATTGAAGCCTCCGCACCCTTATCGCCCTTATGGCCTTGCTGCGCCCAGGCTGCATGCGGTGGGCTATGAGATGGTGCGCGCGCTATGCCGCCCGCAGTGCCGGCACGGCCATGGTTGCTTGCGATGTGAGGGCGAGGCGAAGCGCGCCGGCCGCGCCGCCTCCTAGCCCCGCTCGTCTGCCCGTGTCGTATCGCTTATTTCGGCGCTGCTATAACTGCCGGCTATATCGGCGACGCCGCGTTCGGCGATCTCCGTGACGAAGGCGCGAAGGCACTGAACCAAGGCGCACCCCGCCGGAGCCAGCGTGCGCTCACGGGAAAGAATAAGCCCGGCCGGCCGATCGGGGGCGGGGATCGGTAGCGGCACGACCTTCAGGGTTCCTCGCAGGAGATCACCGACCATCATCAGCCGCGGCATAACCGAGATGAGGTCGGTGGCATGCAGCATCTCGCGAATGAAGCCGTAGGAGCTGGAGCGCAGCGAGCTGGTCGGCTGCAGGCCAAGGAGAGCCAGCAGATGTTCGATTTCCAGCCCGACGCGCTGGCCGACGGTCGGCAGGACGAGTTCGTAGCGGCGGAGCGCATCGGGCGTGATCGGACCGGCGAAGATGGGGTGCTCCGCGCGGGCCAGAATTGAGATCGGCTCGGTCCAGAGCGGCTCGCGTTGGAAGCGATCCGGCGCCGCCGGCTCATACAGACGCCCCACGATCAGGTCGATCTCACCCGAGGCGAGCAGTGGCAGCAGGTCTCCGGTGCGACCCTCCTGCAGTCGAAGCTTGATGTCTGGATAGGTCGCCTTGAGCCGGGTCAACGTGCCTGGAAGCACGCCGGCCGCAGCCACCGGTAGCGCGCCGAGGGCAACGGTGCCGCCGCCTGGGCTTGCAAGTTGGTCGAGTTGGTCATCGAGCCGGCGCAACTCGGCCAGCAGCCGCCGGGCGGTCTCAACGAACACGGCACCGGCCGCGGTCGGCCGCACCCCGCGAGAGTGGCGATCGAACAGGCGGGCACCGATGATGTCCTCCAGTTCGTGCAGGCTTTTGGTTAGCGCGGGCTGCGAAACGCCGAGCACCGCGGAGGCGGCGAGCAAGCTGCGATGCGCTTCCACGGCATCGACGGCGCGGAGCAGGGAGATTCTGAGGCGTTGATCGAGATATCGTCGTGTCATGGGGTAAAGGCCCGTTGGTCTCGCCCGCATCGCGTCTGAGTACGCGCCTGGCGTCCTTTGCGACCCTTTGCGACCTATTTTCTTGCGCCTCGCCTACCGGTCGTAGGCGATCGATTTTCCTGGCGGCGCGGCGGAGCAGGATAGCGCAGGGGCAGCGCGCTTCGAAGTGGCTTTGTCGAGGGTTGGCGCCTCCTGAGGGTGGTTCGCGGCGACGGGACGGACTACCTCCGCGGCCGGCGGTCACCGTTAATGCCGCAATGCAGATGCGCTCGCTCGTTATTGGTCTCAACGCTGGGCTGTGTTGGCGCTCTTGCCAGGCAATGGCAACGCGTCAGCGAAACGGGCGGGTCTCTAGGGTTGGAGTGCAGATCGAAAGCGTTGCAGTGCAACGCGCGGCTGTGTTGACGCTCTTGCAAGCCAATGGCAATTCGCGACTGAAAAACGCAGTGCCTAAGTAAGCATTGCGCTTTCGCAGCATGGCTACTATCTGACGCATACTGCCAATCCGACGCATGGTGCCGATCAAGAGGCAGGGACGGTCAAATTTTGGAGCCACTGATGCAACGGGGCCAGGTTGAGGGCCGCGCGCATGCCGTATCCACGGCCATGACGGAGATCGTCGCCTCGTCGGTAACCCGGTTAGGATCGGGTGCAACGGACAAGGATCCTCGACAAATCCGCATCGCCGTCGTCGACCCCTACCCGATTTTTCGCATAGGAGTGGTGCAGGCCATTGCACGTTCTGAAGGTCTTTTGCTGGTTGCCGAAGGAGCAGGCGGATGCGCAGCGCGCCGTGCAAGAGGTCGCCCCGGACATTCTGCTCGTCGATATCAGCATCGCGGAGGATGGTATCGAGTCCCTGCTGCGCGTGGCCAAAAGCAGCACCAATTGCAAGCTGGTGGTGCTCACGGCGCTCGATGATGTGGCAAGCGTGTCAAAGGCGTTGGCCACCGGAGTAAAGGGCTTGATCCTCAAGGGCATCTCTGGATCGGAGCTCGTTGGCGCCATCCAGGCCATTCACGCTGGGCTGCCTTTCGTGACGCCTGAGCTGGCCTCACGCCTGCTCAGGGAAGCCAGGGGCGGCGCACTCTTGCCCAAGCGCGCGGCCAAGCTGCACGACGCGCTCAGTTACCGTGAAAAGCAGATGCTGGATCACGTCTCCAAGGGCCTGACCAACAAGGAGATCGCGGATCGGCTCGGCCTGACCGTCGGCACGGTCAAGCACTACGTCGGACACCTCTTCAAGAAAATGGAAGTGCGCAATCGGATCGAGGCGATCGAGCGGCTGGCGCAAGCTGAGCGTCAGCTGGGCCAGGCCTGAGGCCAACGCGCGCAGTTGCCAATCGCGCTGTCACTTCCGCGGGGGGGACCCTGGCGCCCAAGCAAGTGCACTGGGGCGCAAGGCAAGCGCACGTACAGCGCAAGGCTTGGAACCTTGGCGGCGGATTGGTGCCGGCCGCGGCGGCGATAGGGCTCGAGTCAACCCGTGCCTTGGCGAGAAACACCGGTTGCTTGCTTCAGTGCTCGCCGCCTTTGATAACGCCCCCAGCCCGCGCTATCCGCCACCGGCGCACCGTCGCGGAAAATTGGGCGGCCCCGGACCAGCGTGTGCACGACCTGGCCTTGAAACTCCCAACCTTCATAGATCGAATAGCCGGCGGAGGAGACGACACCGGCCCGATCGAGCCTCCAACGTCGCTTAAGATCGACGATGGCGACGTCGGCGTCATGGCCCACCACGATGCCGCCCTTGCGCTGCCCGAGCCCCATCTCCTGTGCGGGATTGTGCGCCAGCACCTCCGCGATGCGCTGAAGCGGAAGACCACGGCGGAAGTGGCCCTCGCTCAGCATCACGGCAAGCAGCGTTTCGAGCCCGGGGCAGCCCGGAGATGCGCTCCAAATGCCCCCGGCCTTGCCTGAGAGATCGCGGTGGACATGGTCGGTTGCGACCGTGTCGATCTCACCGTTGGCGATGCCAGCCCAAAGGGCTTCCCGATCGGGCGCCTCGCGCAGCGGCGGGTTGATCTTGCCGGTGTCGCCTCCAGCAAAGCTGACGTCGTGCGTCAAATAGTGCGGACAGGTTTCGATGGCGATCCGGCAGCCGCGGGCGCGGGCGCTGAGCGCCGCCTCGAGTGCGGCCGCCGATGTGGTGTGGACGATATACAGCCCGCAGCCAGTCGCTTGAGCGACGAGGCCGGCCCGCTGCACCGCGTCGGCTTCCACGAAGGGCGGGCGTGACGCGTTCCAAGTCGCAAGGCCACCCTTGCCATCGGGATCGGCCGCCCGTAGGCGTTCCCGCAACACCCAGGACATCTCGATGTTCTCCGGATGAGGACACACGATCCCGCCGGACCGCGCGGCGGCCTCGCATAGTCGCAACAGAAAGCCATCGTCGATGTCGGGCAGGCCCAGGCGTTTGCCCTCGCCGCCACGATTGTTCATGAAAATCTTGAACGAGGGGGCACCGAAATCTGATGCGTAGGCTGGCACGCTGGCGAGCTGGGCCTCGGTGGAGATGATAAAATGATAACCAAAGTCGATGCGCGCGCCCGCTTCGGTGACCTTGACCACGTCCTCGAAAATGGCTTCGAACGGCTCGGTGGCCATCAGGTAGGGAATAAAGGTGGTAATGCCGCCGGCGGCGGCCGCGGCGGTCTCCTGGGCGGCGTCGTCGGCCACGCGTGGGCGCGAAATGTCCTTGCCGTGCCCGAGATGCAGATGGGCATCGACGACGCCGGGAAATACCGTCAAGCCGGTAATCTCCAGCCGCTCCCGGGCGGAGACGGCCGCTCCCGGCGCGAGGATTGCCGCAAACTTACCATTAAGGATCGCAAGGTCGGCTGCGACGGGAGCCGCGCCCGGTAGCAGGACGTCGCCGCCGCCAAGGACGAGGTCGAAGTGCGTCATGAGTTTGCTCCGAAGCAGGCGTTGGCGGGTGGGGACAACAGATGCACGCCAAGACGCGCGGTGGCATGGTCCGCGAGCGTGTCGACGGCGTCCTCGAGCTCGGCGACGGCAGCCCCGTCAAGGCAAAGCGCGGCGTTGGCACGGAATTTGGCTTTGACCTGAGCGGCGCTGGCTGGGCGGGTGGCGCCGCCGAAGACGTCCTCGATCCGACAGCGCTGCTCGCGGCAATCGCTGAACACCACCGTCAACTCGGCCTCGAAGCGCTGCGGAAATTGCGAGGCCCCGAGGGGCGACCAGCTCACGCGTGCGGCAAGTTCGCGTACCGCCCCGGCCGGGGGCTGAGCAAACGTCGCATGGCCAATGGCGCCGTCGGTGAGACGTGCCGCCACCACGATCGGCAGGCTCCAGCGGGCCTCGTGGCCGGTCGCAGGGGCCTGCTTGCGTGCCCACGGCTCGCAAATGATCTGTGCGGCGCCAGGCGCCACCAGGCAGTTGACGGCACGGATATCGGCCGGGTGCACCGCACCGAGTTGATCGAGCGCCTCCACGTAGGGATGCAGGTAGTGGCAGCAGGGCAGGAATTTAAAGGCCGCCTCCCGGATATGCCATTGCCGGCCGAGCGTTGCCAGCAAAGCCGTGAATTCTTCGACGGCGACGGCGCCGTCCGCGGCAAATTGCTTGAACAACCCCATTCGCCCCTCGAGCGCGGTTTCGGGGCCATTGAGCCCGGCGGCTGCCAGCCGCGCCGCCACCAGGCCGGCGTGCGCCGCCCAGCCCGGGTGCATCGATTTGACCGAGGCGCCGTTGCTGAGGAATTCGAACACACCCGAGGCTTGGCTGAGCGCAATGCCGAGCGCGGCGACCGTGCGGTTCTCGTCGAGTTTTGCAATCTCGGCCGCCTGCAAGGCCGCCACCAGGGTGCCGCCGACCGAGGTGACCTGGAAGCCGCGCGCTTGAAAGGCGCCCGGCGCCGCGAGGCCGATGCGCACCAGAACCTCCCAGCCAAGGATGTAGGCGCGGAGCAGGTCTTCACCGCTGGCTTCGGCCTCCTGCGCCGCCGCTAGCGCGGCCGGCGCCAGCACGGCACTTCCGTGCACGATCGAACCCGTATGCGTGTCGTCGTATTCGAGGCCGTGCATGAGCCCCCCATTGAGGAGGGCCGCCGTCGCGGTGTCTCGCGTCAGACTGGTCCCCAAGACGTTCGCGGGCCCAGCGCCGCCGAGGGCCGCTGCGGCGCTGAGATAAGGTCGGCCGACACCGGTGCCCGCGGAGGCCAGCGCGACGCCGATGGCATCGAGCAAATGCAGGCGACCACACGCGAGTACGTCTGCGGGAATGTCGGCAAATCCGATGGCGCGGAGCTTGCGCGCAAGCTGGCGCGACAAGGTCATGAGTTTTCTCCCCTGACCTCGGCCGCCGCCGCGAGCCCCGCCAGGCGCCCCAGCGCGATGGCCGATAGCAGGCCATTACCGGAGGCATAGCCGGCAGCGCCGCTGCGCCCCGACAGGCCCCCGGCGGCACCGCCCCCTGCGAACAGGTTCGGGATCGGTCTCGCCTTGCTGTCGAGCACGCGGCCATCGAGGTCGACGGCCAGTCCGCCTTGGGTGTGGAATAGTCCAGGCACGACGCGACATCCATAAAGGCGCTGATCCAGCGGACCAAGGCCGAAATCGCGTCGGCCGAACGCGTCGGCAAGCTCGCCGCGGGCGGACCGCTGCGCGTCGAGGACGGTGGCCGCGAGGGTGCCAGGCTCGATGCCGAGCAGCTTTGCCAAATCCTGCGCCGTCGCGGCCGCCTTGAAGCCGCCGCGCCGTGCAAGCTCGACGAACTCTTCTTCCAGCGCTGCCACATCGTACATTTTCTGATCGAAGATGGCATAGCGCGGCGCGGCCTCGGCCAGCACTTTGGGCGTGAAACCGGAGTAGCCCGCGCTTTCGTCGCCGAAGCGCCGGGCCGCCGCATTGACGATGATGCCGCCCTTTTCGATCGTGGTCCATGACAGCAAGTTCCCGTGCGGATCAGCGACCGCGGCGTAGCCTTGGTAGGCGCCAATATTTGCGAAGGCCGCGCCAAGCGCCTCGCCCCACAGCACAGCTTCACCCGTCGATCCCAAGGCGCCGAAATAGGGCGCGCCCGCGATTTCGGGGCAGAAGCGGGCAACGAGCGCGGCATTGCCGGCATAGCCGTTGACGGCGAGAATGGTCTTGGCGGCGTGAACGGTCGAGCTTTCACCCGATGCCGTCTTTAGGCGGGCACCGACCACCGCATTGCCGGCGGCGCTGAGCTGATCGACGCCATTGCCGAGGGCGAGCGGAATGGCGCGTCGGGCAACGGCTGCCAATAGGTCGTCGACCAGATCCTGGCCACGCCGCGAGGTTGGCGCGTGCAGGCGCTGAACGCTATGGCCCACATGCTTATAGGCGGTCACCAGCGACAGACGGGCGCCGACGCAATCGACCAGCCACTCCACGGTGGGCGCGGATTGCTCGGCCAGGTGCCGCACCAGTTCCGGGCAGTCGGTCTCGCCGGCGATGCGCATGAGATCCTCGATCAGACGCGCCGGGCTATCCTCGATGCCGGCCGCACGCTGGTAGCGCGTGCCGGCGCCGGGGATCGAGCCCGTGGACAGCGACGAGTTGCCGCCCGGGGCGGCGCGCTTTTCCACGATCGCCACCGACGCCCCCGCGTCGTGTCCGGCGATCGCGGCCGCAAGCCCGCAGGCGCCGGCGCCGATGACGAGGATGTCGAGGTCTTGGCGCATGGCTCGGAAGTTCCCATCTTTGCTGGTTGGGGCGCCGCTGGCCGCCACTCAATGTGGTTGCGCCACCATTGCCGCCATGTCGTCGGCCCAGCGGTTTTGCGATGTCGCCAAATCCGCAAGGCCTTTGGCCATGGCCGGGTAAAGCTCGCCGGTCAGCGCAGCGATCTTGCCCCGCAGCTCGGTCTCGCTGAAAGGATCGTCCGGTCCGCCGCGGGCGCTGTCGATGCTCACCGCCCTGCGGCTGCCGTCGGTGAGCGTCACCTCGACGCGGGCGGGCCGATCTTTGGGCCACGGCCTGAGGTCCTCGTGCGGCACCAGGCGAATGCGGCTGCGCAGCGCCGTGACGCGCGGGTCGGACAACGAGCCGCGCGCGAAAGCGCCTGCTCCGGCGCTGCCGTGAACGGCCGCCGTTGCGACCGCGTGCAGCATGGAAAATTTCCCGCCGAGCACCGTCTCGGGCTCGGCCGTCGCCAGCGTTTCGCCCATGGGGTGGGTTGCGACCAGGATCGCGGCGATGTTGGCCGGATCCTTGAGGGCGGGGACCTCGGCACGCAGGCGCAGGGTCGCCTCGACGGCAGAATGGGCATATTGGCAGCAGGCGATCATTTTGTGATAGCCGCTGCTGACCGCCCATGAGGTCCCAAGGCCCGCGGTGAGCCGGTCCGGCATGGCCTCATGCCCATAGCAGGTGGTCATGACGTCGAAGATCGTCTCGGGGAGACCGCCGATGCCAATGGGCGCCCAGTCGGCCGCACGATAGCCCGCCCAGGCGCCGGTGGCGGTCCAGGCGTTGCGTGCGAGCGCCCCGGCGGGCGCATGGCTATAGGGTCCGGCGTGACTCATGCTCATTGCCGATGACAGCGCCGCCGCGAAGTCCTTTGTGGTGTAGCCCCTGAGCCGCGCCAGCCCGGCCGCGGCGCCGAGCGGAGCGAAGGCACCGTGCGGATGCACCCGCAGCGGCTGGGCGGGGAAGGCGTGCGCGATGCGCGCGGTCACTTCATAGGCGACGGCGAGGCTGGCGATGACATCCGCCGTCGGCGCGCCCGTCGCTTCGGCTTCGGCGATAAGGGCCGGGATAATGTAGGCGCCTGCATGACAGGCGACGAGCCGATAGCCTTCGTCGAGTTCTGTCCAACAGATCGCCAAGCCGTTGGCGGCCGCGGCGGTGTAGCGATCGACGCGCACGGCGGTGCGGCCCAATACGGTGGCAGCGGCCGGACTGCCGGTGCTACGGGCAAGCTCTGCCTGTATGGCGACCACTTCCGGCTCGGTCGCCGCCGCGACGATGGCGGCGACATCGTCCGAAAGGATGAGGCTCGCGCGCCGCCGCACCTGCGGTGGCACGGCAGCGAGCGAGGTCGTGGCCGCCCATGTGCAGAGCTCGACAAAACGATGGCCGCTTGCACGCCGCGCATCTGGTTGCGCGTTGTCCATCAAAACCATTGCCAGAGGTCCTTTTTTGCCTCGAGTTCATGCGCCGGGCCTTCGAAGACGATCCGACCCGACTTCAAAATGACAGCGCGCTCGATGGCCTGTAGCGTGATCGGGACGTTCTGCTCGACGACCAGCAGGCCGGTGCCATAGCGTTGATTGACCTCCACGAGCCGCTTCATCACGGCTTCGATGATGATCGGCGCCAGGCCGGTGCACGGCTCGTCGAGCAGCAGCCATTTGGGCTTGGTCATCAGCGCCATGCCGAGCGCCAGCATTTGCTGTTCGCCCCCGCTCATGGAGCCGGCGGCTTGGTGGCGGCGCGCGTTCAGGATCGGAAACAGCTGGTAGATATGCTTGCTGAATGAGGGGTCGAACAGCAGGCCCGAGATCGTCAGGTTCTGCTCTACCGACAAATTCGGAAAGACGTTGTGGCCCTGGGGCACGTAGGCGATGCCCGAGCGCACCGTGGCGGCGACGTTTCCGGCGGCAATCGGCGCTCCCTCGAATATGACGGTGCCGGCGCTCGGGGCGTGCGCGCCGACGATGCATTTGAGCAGCGTCGTCTTGCCGGCACCGTTATGGCCGAAGATGCCGACGCGAGCCGCCGGCGCCAGTTTCAGCGTGATGCCGCTTAGCGCCGTCAGCGGGCCGTAACTGGCGGACAGATTGTCGATCGCGAGCATGTATGTTCCGACTCTCAGTGCCCAAAATAGAGCTCGGTGAGCTCGGGATTGGCGATCAGCTCGGCAATGCTGCCCCGCGCCAGAATTCGGCCTTGAAACATGAACACCGCCTCGTCACAGAGGTCGCGGATGAAGGCGACGTTGTGTTCGACGACGCAGACGGCGACGCCCGATTGCGCGACCTCGCGAACGATCTTTTGCATCGCCTCATAGGCTTGGCCTTCGACGCCGGCCATCGGCTCATCGAGCAGGAGACAGCGGGCATCATTCATCAGCGCGCGGGCGACGCCCACGAGCTTCTGCTGACCATAGGGCAGGTCGCCGACGGATTTATCGGCGGTATCCGGCAAGCCAATGCGGGCCAGAATATCGAGGGCTTTTGCGCGTGCGGCCTTGGCAGCGGAGCGGACCTTGCCCGGCCGGAACATGAGCGTGACCAGCAATTCTGCCGGATAGTGGCGGGCACCGATGATCAGATTGTCGATCACCGACAGCGAAGGGAAGAGCCGAACGTGCTGCCAGGTGCGCGCCAAGCCGCGCCGCGCCCGCTCGTGCAGGGCCAAGCCGTCAAGCGACTTGCCATCGAGCGTGATCGTGCCGGCGTCGGGTGCATAAAGGCCCGAGACGAGATTGAACAGCGAGGTCTTGCCGGCGCCATTCGGCCCGATCAAGCCCGAGGATCCGACCCTGGCGCATCGACCAGATCAATGTTGTCTGCGACGACGATGCCGCCAAAGCTCTTGCTGAGAGGCCCTTGACCTCGAGCATCTCAGCCGCCTCCGCGCCTTGCGCGGCCGTCGAGGTCCAGGTAGTGCCGGCCTGCATCAATCCGCCCGGGCGAAGGAACATGAAAATCAGCACGAAGCCCGTGAACAGCAGCCCCTGCAGCGGTCCCAGAAGAACCGGCGGCAGATTCAGGAACGTGATGGCCTGCGGCAGGATCTGCAGCAGGATGGCGCCGACCACGGGCCCCCATGGGCGTCCTGAGTCCGCCGACGACGACCATGGTCAGGATCGTCGACGACATCAGGATTTCGAATTGTTCCGACCGTGACGAAGCGGAAATAGTGCGCATAAAGCGCGCCGGCAAACCCGGCGATGCCGGAGCCCAGCGCGAAGATCGAGACTTGATCCACTTCGCGTCGCGGCCGAGCGCGGCAAAGGCCACCTCGTCGTCCCGCATGGCGCTGATCGCACGGCCGTAGTCGCTGTGGGCGATCCAGCGCACCAACAACACGACGGCAACCGCCGCGCACGCTGCACCAGCGCGACATAGGACGACGCGCCCGAAGCTCGGCACGAGGAAAGCTGGAATGCCCGATACGCCGCTGGCGCCGCCGGTGAAGCGCAGGTTCTTGATCAGCTCGATCATGCCCAGCTGAAAGCCGATGCTGGCAATCAACAGATAGTCGCCGGAGATGCGCAAGGCGGGCAGCGACATCAGCGACCGACAGCGCGGTGGCCAGCAGCGGCGCCAGCCAGCATCGCAGCGGCACGGGCAGGCCGAGCATCGCGCGCCAGCAGCGCCGACGTATAGGCGCCGAGCCCATAGAAAATCGGGTGCGCGATCGAGATCAGCCCGCCGTAGCCGATGACGAGGTTGAAGCTCGACGCCAGAATGACGAACAAGCCGATGAGAATGATGACGGAATAGATGTAGTCCATCGCGTCGTCACTCGACCGATTGCGCGCGCTTGTCGGCCGCCGGCGCGTCACGGCATCAGCCCTGCGCGAGCTTCCTGACAGCCGTGCGGGCAGGCGAATACCCTGCGGAAAGAAGATGATCGTCGCGAACAGGAACACGTAGAGCAGAAATCCCTGCCACTCCGACGGGATGACGAGAATGCTCGCATTCTGCACGACGCCGAGCACGACCGCCGCGAGCGCCGCGCCCCAGATCATTGCCGATGCCGCCGAGGATCGTCGCCAGGGTCGCAAACAACATCATCTCGAGGCTGGTCAGCGGCTGAACCTGCGCGCGCGTGCCGTAGAGGAACATGCCGGTCGCGACCAAGGCGCCGCAATCAACATCGTCAGCATGTACACCGCGCGCCGGTCGATGCCATAGAACTCGGCGAGGCGGGATTGTCGGCGACCGCCACCATGAACTGGCCGCGTCGCGTAAAGCGCAGAAACAGCCACAGCGCCGCCACGGCGCCGAGCGTCGCGAGCACAGCCGGCACGTCCCAGGCACTCACCGCGATCTCGCCGACCAGCGTCACGGGCCAGAACAACTGCGGGAAGATCGTCTTCGGCCAGGTGCCGAACAGCAAGCATGGCGAGATAGGCGATGAACTCGGAGGCGACGATCGTGAAGATGAAGACGAACATGGGCGAGGCTTGATTGCGCCGCAGCGTCGCAAAGCCGAAGTTCTCCAGCACCCAAGCGCTGACCAGCGTTGCCGCCAGCGCAAGCCGCAAAGCGCATGCGGTCCCCCGAGGCCAGCCCAGGCAATCGACGCCGTGAGCCGTATAGAACGCAATGGTCATCAACCCCGCCTGCGCGAAATTGAAGACGCCGTTGACCTTCGAGCACCAGAGCGAAGGCGACCGCAAACAGCACGTAGTAGCTGCCGGTCGCGAGCGAGGTCCAAAGGATCTGCGCCATGGTTGTCCAGATTAAACATGTGAACCGCGTCGGTCCTGCGGGCATGCGGCGCTCACGGCTGCGGGGCCGGCTCGAGCGCAAGGTCGTTGTCACCATCGACGGTCATGGCACATTGCCTGCCCGTGCGCTCTGGCGCAGCAAGTGCGCTCAGATCTATCGTGCGAACGTCACTTGGCGACCCTTCGGCACCCATTTGCCGTCCTTCACCTCGACCAGATAGACGGGCTTCGACACCGTGTGGCTGTCGGAAACGGTCATCGCATCCGGTCAAGGGAAGATCGAAGGTCGCCATCGCCAGCATCTCCTTGCGGAAATTTTCTCCGGTCGGTGCCAGTCCCTTCTTGTCCATGGACGTGAAGATCGCGGCCACCATATACGGCGCGTCATGCAGGTATTGGGTGTAGGGCAGACCATTCGGCTCGCGCTTTTCCTCTTTCTTCCAGCGCTCGACGTACGCGGCGACGGCCGGCAGATCGGTCACGCCCGGCGCCAAGCGAGGTGGCGATGATGCCCTCGGCAGCCTGCCGAGCTGCTCGATCACTTTGGGATTGTAGATCGCCGAATAGGAGGTGATCGGCTGGTTGAGACCCAATTGGCGCATCTGCGCCAGCCACCTGCGGCATGTCTGCGACGAGCCCATGCAGATGAATGATGTCCGGCTGAGCCGAGCGCACCTTCAGCATGGCGCCGGTGAAATCGGTCGCCTTCGGATCGTAGGCCTCGTAAGCGACGATCTCGCCACCCGCCTTGGTGAAGGTGTCTCGATAGACCTGTGCTTGCGACAATGCCGGTGTCGTTGTTGATGTAGAGGACCGCAGCCTTTTTCTTGCCCGATCTTCTCGACCGAGTAGCGGGCCACGCGCCGAGACATCGACGTCGGCGAGCGGGAACGTCGTGTAGACGTAGTCGCCGAGCTTGGCGATGTCGGGCGAGTTGGCGCCGATCGACAACTCGACCACCTTGTTGTCGTTGGCAATCGGCGCGACCGCGCGCACGACCGACGACCAGGCCGTGATGAAGACCGGAACCTTCTCAACGCTGACCAGCCGATTGACGGCATTGATGCCGACTTGCGGGTCGGCCTGCGTGTCGAGCACGATCATCTCGAGCTTCTTGCCGTTGACGCCGCCCTTGGCGTTGATGTGCGTCGACGGCCCATTGCGCAGCCTTGACCTGGTCGGCGCCATAGAGCGCCTGCGATCCGGACAAGGGCATGGCGAGGCCGAACTTGTAGGTTGCGGGTGCCTGCGCCGGCGCGGCGCCGGCAAGTGTCATGAACAGCACGCGCGGCGCCGCCTGCCAAGAGTGTCGCGCGGCGGCTTTGTGAGACGTGCTTGGCATGGTCATGTGGCTCCTCCCTTGCGTTGTCGAGTGATGCGTGAGTTTAGGCGGCGCCGCCGGATGCGGTGGGGCGCGGTATCTTTGCCAGCTCCCGCAGCAAGTCATCGGTGCTGGACACGTCGGCGTACTTCTCCGACATGTCGAAGAGATTGACAGCATGCGAAGTCTTGCTGCGGTCGTAGACGGCGTCGTGGGCTACCGCGACGCGAAAATTGAAGGCGAACGCGTCGACGACGCTGCCGCGCACGCATCCCGAGGTCGTGCACCCCGTCACCACCAGCGTATCGGCAGCCGCGTTGATCAAGTAGCTCGCGAGCGGCGTGCCGAAGAACGCGCTCGGATGCTTCTTTGGCAGCAGGATGTCGTTCTCACGCGGGGCGACCTCAGCGACGAAGTCATAGCCGTTGCGCGCAATGGTCATGATGGCGGGACCTTGTCGGCGAGCCGTCCCTTATCGAAGGTCTCCTTGGGTGAGACGTAGGGAAACAGAACCGGCCAGTTGCGTTGCGCGGAAGAGGGCGAGCAAACGTGCGATCTGGGCGACCGCGCTCCATCCGACATCGCCGCAGGCCGTCGGAAATTCCTTGATCGCCTCCCAGAAGGGCTTCGGCGTCGAGCCGACCGTGCGGTACTGCACATCGATGATCAGCAGGGCCGGTCGGACGCCCTAGACCGGTGCGTCGGCCAAAGCCGGCGGCCGCATAGGCGCGCTGCTCCTCTTGCGAAATTATGCCATCCCACGGCTTGTTTGCTGTACGCATCGGCGGCCTCCCTTGGCGGCTCAATCGACCGGCTGCACGGCGTAGCGTTGCTCGAGCGCGTCGTAGGTTGCCTTCGCCACCGTGCGCTGGCGCTCGCCGAAGCTTGCCAGTTTGTCGGCGACGGCGTGCAAGCGAGCCGTCCCGCTTCAGGGCCGCGAGCACGTCGCGCGATGCCTTGAGCGCGGCCTGCAGCGTGGCGTTGGCATAGAGCACGAGGCCGAAGCCCATCTGCGCCAGTTTGCCCTGCCCGATCTCCGGCGTCATGCCGCCGAACACGATGTTGGCGAGCTGCGGTGCCGGCAGCTCGCTGGGCAATGCGGGCGAGCTCAGCCTCTTCGAGGGGCGCTTCGACGAAGGTCGCGTCGGCGCCGGCCGCGATGAAGGCGTGCGCGCGCGCGATTGCGGCATCGAGCCCTTCGATCGCCCGCGCGTCCGTGCGCGCGACGATCTGGAAGTCCTGGTCATGGCGGCAATCCACGGCGGCTTTGATCTTCTGCAGCATTTCCGCAAGCGGGATCACGGCCTTGCCGGAAAAGTGGCCGCACTTCTTGGGAAAAACCTGATCCTCGATCTGCACACCGGCCGCGCCCGCACGCTCGAGCATGCGCACGGTGCGACGCATATTGAGGGCATTGCCGAAGCCGGTGTCGGCATCGACCAGCAGGGGCAGCGCCACGACATCCGCAGATGGCTGCGACCGTGTCGACGATCTCGGTCAGCGTGGTCAGTCCGATGTCCGGTACGCCCAACTGCATGTTGGCGATACCGGCGCCGGAGACATAGGCAACCTCAAAGCCGAGATCCTCGATGATGCGCGCAAATAGCGCATTGGCGGCGCCGGGCGCGAGG
This sequence comes from uncultured Alphaproteobacteria bacterium, assembly GCA_963775835.1. Lineage (GTDB taxonomy): Bacteria > Pseudomonadota > Alphaproteobacteria > Rhizobiales > Hyphomicrobiaceae > AWTP1-13. The sequence goes on from CAVZKV010000028.1 coordinate 63,619, forward strand.
CTGGCATCGCGTCGCGCCAGGATCGATTTCAGGCGTGTCGTATTGCGCGTCATGGGGTGACATCTCTCTCGCGGGGAACTGCCGGCAACCTTGAGCCGCGCTGCGGTATTGGACCACGAAAGGCGGATATGTTTGCGCATGGCCGCCTCCGCCGCATCGGTCGCGACGCCGTAGTGCGGCCAGGATGTCTTGATGCTCCTTGTAGGCCTGGCGCGCGCGCCCAGGCGTGGCGCTACTGCGGAAGCGATAGACGCGCATGAGGCTGTACATGTCTTCACACAGCAGCCGAAACAGCCGCCGATTGTTGCTGCCGCTGGCAATTCGGAAATGGAAATCCTGGTCGCCACCGGCTTGGTAGTAGGCGGTGCCGCTAGCCACATCCGGTTGCCGGCGATGCGCCGCCAGGCTCTGTTCGAGCGCATCCAGATCTTTCCCGGACATGGCCACGGCCGCCAACCGCGCCGCCATGCCTTCGAGGCCCTCGCGGATGAGGAACAGTTCCTCAAGATCGCGCGGTTGAAGCTCGACGACGCGCGCCCCGAGATGGGGGACACGATGGATCAAGCCCTTTGCCTCCAGGCGAAAAATGGCTTCCCGCAGCGGCGCCCGGCTGACGCCCAGCCGAGCAGAAAGGTTGACTTCGTTGATGGTTTCCCCGGGCGCGATGCGTCCCTGCACGATCGCCTCCACGATCTGATCGAAGACGCGGTCGGCGAGCGTTACGCGCGCGATGGTTTGGACGGCGGGGTCCTGTCGACTGTATACAGCCATGGGTGGCATGAAAGCATCCGCGCTTCGCGAGGGCAAGAAGATCTCAACGCCACCCTCGCCAGCTGCCCGCGGGTGGCTGCAGACCCAAGTTTGACCTCTGGTCAGCCACCAGGTACTGCACGATTGCGGCCGGCGCGGTGAGGAGCACTCCATCGTCGAGCTCAAGCGCCGGTACATAGCCGTTCGCGTTGATGCTGGCGTATTCGATCCCGCCTACCGTCCGGCGCGTGCCGGCACGGGGTTGCTGCGCCGCCCTGGCATCTCGGCGATCCGGACCCCGAGCTTTCGCGCCTGCGTGCTCCGCTCGTGAAGCGTAGGTGCGGTTGTTGTCACCCCGACCTCAGGCGCGTGGCTCCGTGCGGTGCTGGATTTTCTTGGCGCACCATCTTGCCGAGCAGCGCCGGCTGATCGAGGGCCATCGTTGCATTGATTGAATGGCCAGGCAGTCATGGAGCTTGGCAGGCGTTCGGTGGCCTCCGCAGTTCAGAGGGAAACCGTCGGCTCGTCGCCTAACCCTTCCTTGGTGCGAAGAGCAAAAGCGTTCCGATCCGCTCGTAGCCCATGCGCGGGTACAGAAGCGCCCCCACGTGGCTCGCCGTCAGCACCGAACACTTTGCGCCGCGGGCGCGATCGTCACGCAACATTCGGCACAACAGCGCCCGCCCGATCCCGCGCCGCCGATAGGGCGCGTTGACGTACATGTCCGCGCACCATGTCGCCTCGACCGCATCCACGCTGCGTACCCGGCCCACGATTTCCTGCCCATCGAGCGCCACATACTGACGGAAAGGCGCATCGTTCTCGAGCGGCTCGGCAAGATGGGGCGCGTGCGCGTGGCCTGAGCCATACGCGACGCCAGCTCGGGCGTACGCACGCGTTCGATCGGCAGAGGAACGGGAGTTCGGGATTCGCCGTAGCCGCTGCACGAAAAAACCCTCCGTGGCGAGCAGCCGGTAGCCAAGGCATCTGTAGGCGGCTCGGGTCGGTTGGTCGGGACGCCGGTCTCGACCATCGCGCCTACAAAGAAGCGCCCGCGGCTGTGGCTTCGCGCCACCGCATCGACTTCGTCTGCGTCGACGTCGTAGGCAATCCATTCTTCCTTGCGATAGTCGCGAGGATTCTTGCGCGGCGCATCGCGCATGACCCATAGGGAGCGAAGCGGTGGGCTTCATAGGGAAAGGTACGGCTCTTGCCGGCGCTGTGGCCGCGCACGAACACCTCGATCGCAAACTCAATCTCGCGCTGCCGGCTGTTCATGGCAATAGAGGAGGTGTCATGGACTTGCTTGGCCAACGCAGCCGGCGCGGGCGTGCTCCCAGCCGAAAAACGGCATTCCAGCATGGCTCAACGACGCCAGAGCGAATGCCGTCGCTGCGACGGCCAGAAGCAGCCGACTGGCTATCGGCATTGGCTCCCAGACAAACCATGCCGGAGCGGCCGGCGTGCGACGAGCAAAAACCAAGCCGTCCCAAAAACGCTCAAAGCCGCTTTAGTGATCCCACTCATGTCCTCTTGGGATGATGTCTTCTCATTTTCCTTCGCTAACAACTCTGCTCGCCCGCGTTTCCTGGTGTTAAGGCTCCCAGCCACTGCTACCGTACGGCCGCGTGATGATTTCCAGCAGGTGACCGTTCGGGTCCTCGAAATAGACGCCGCGTCCGCCATCGTGGCGGTTGACCTCACCCTGCTTTGTCCGCGCCGGGTCGGCCCAGTAGGGGAGACCCTGCCCCGGATGCGCTCGAAGATTTCGTCGAATTCGGTCTCGCTGACTAGAAAGGCGAAGTGTCGGGACAAGACCTCGCCTTGCCGATCCATAAAGTCGAGACTGACGCCGTTGCTGGTCGCCACGACCTGGAACGGGCCCCACTTCCTCGGCGGCGGTAAGCCAAGGATGCCCGCGAGGAAGGCCGCTGAGGCTCTGCTGTCCTTTGACCAAACGATCGTGTGATTAAACTCGACTGGCATGTCGCCACCTCATAATTCGAGTTTCACCTGACGGTTTACCTTTTGACGATCGGCCGCGACCGACGAGCCTGAACGTTTGCCGTCTAACGCTCGCCAAAATGGCTGCTACGCGAAGCGTCAGTCCCGCTCGACGAAACCGCCGGTGGTCGCTGGATGCGGCACGTCCGAGCCAAAGTAAACCTCGGCCTCGGTGATCTTGCCATTGCGAACGCGCAGGATCTCCGTGTTGCGAAACCGCTTTCCCTGCGCCGTGCGTGCCTCATAGGTGACGAAGACGCGGTCTCTCTCCGTTACAAGATGAATAAAGTCGAAGCCCGCGATCGCCTTGCTGTTCGGCCAGCATCGCGAAAAGTAGGTGGCTCGGTCAAGTCCGTTGTCGAGGGGACTTGTGAAACGAAAGTCATCCGCCATGAGCGCCTCGATCGCGCTGCGATCCTCGTCGACATAGGCCTGGTAGCAGGCGTGGGCAACGCCAACCGGATCCTGCAAACGCCCATCGGGTTCCGGCCTGCCAGGCATGCGTGATCCTTGCATCTCCATCAAAAACAACCGATGGCCGGCGCCATCGGTTCCCTCGGTCACACGCCACACTCGTCATTGCCCCGAAAGACAAGCAGGAGCTCCACATGGCGTTAAGCACGCACAATTCGTCGAAATGACGCCAGCGCTGGCAATGGGGAACGCCGGCGGCGGCGAGGCGTTGGCCGGGCAGGCGTCCAGCAACAGCATCGGAGTAAGCCATGGCGACGAAGAGAAGTATGTTGATAGCTTCGTCATGCCGGTCTCGAAGGCTAAAATCGACGACTACAAGAAGTTTGCCGAGAAGATGGCGCCATCGCAAAAAAGCATGGCGCGATCGAGTACGTGAACTGCCTTGCTGACGATGTGAAGCCCGGCAAGGAGACGTCCTTCCCGCAAGCGGTGAAGCTGCGCAGTGACGAAATCGTGGTCTCCTCGTGGGCAGTGTATCCTTCACGGGTGGATCCGACCGCGCCAACCAGGCCATTGTGGCAGACGAGGCCTTCAAGGAGTTGGCAAAAAACATGCCCGTGGACATGAAGCGCATGTTCACCGGCGGTTTCAAAGTTCTGCGTGGGCTTTGAGGCCGGCGGCTTGGCGCCGCCATCAAGCCCGGCAGGCTAGGGGCGGACGGCCGCGCCATTGTGGGTCGGTGCATGGACGGCATGCGTGGCCGTCGAGCTATCGCTTGCGCAGCTTGGGATCCAGGTGATCTCGCCAGGTGATCTCGCAAGGCATCGCCGATGAGATTAATTCCCAGCACGGAAAGGACGATGGCAAGGCCGGGAAAGATCGCGATCCAGGGTGCGCTGGTCGCAAACTCCTCGGCGCCGCCCTGCAGCATCAACCCCCAGGCCGGGACCGGCTCCTGGACGCCCAGGCCGAGATAGGACAGCGACGCCTTCGCCGACTGATCCCGTGAAGCGACTTGAAGCGCAGATGCTCGAGGTGAGAGCACGGCTGGGCGCGACGAGAAAAACCACCAGCTGCAAAGTCGCTCGGCGCGGCCGGCCACGACGGCCCCTGCCGCCATGCATTGGTCAACACCAACGCGTCCCGTCCACGACTGACAAAAGGTCCGTGTGCGCCTCGGACCTTATCCGGCGCGCTTTTCCAATGATAGGCGCCTAGGGAAATCCGTTTGGGATCGCCAACTTGCTCGCCACGCGCGTCCTGGCAGCACAGGCACCTGCAAGGGCATCCAACGCGAGTGTGTCGACGCGGCGGCTCGCGGGCTCTTGGGGCCGTCTGGCCGGGAGGCGCTTTTGGCAATCGGTTGGTTGGATTGAAAGGATAGATCATGTCGAAAGGCGGCGGCGGCGGTCGTGAACTCCTTGGTGATAGCGCCGGTGCAACCGGTGGCGGTGGCGGAGGTGGCGGTGGCGGAGGTGGCGGTGGTGTGGCAACTCCCCCAACGACCCCAACGCATCCCATTCCGAGCGCGGCGCAAACGCTCGCCGAATTACTCGCCGACAATCCGACCTTTACGCATACCACCGGCGCGGGTACGGCCGGTTCGCCGTTCCTGTTCAGTGGATCGGGGACCTTCATCTTCCCCGGCGACGCGGCAAGCTTTACCTCCGTCACCGCCGTGGCCGGCAGCGACAGCACGCTCGATTTCAACAACGCCATTCCCGGCGCCGTGGACGGTTTGGATCAACCTTCCGATTTCATAACGCTGGCGGCAGCGGGCAATGTCGTGACGGAAACGATTTCGCCGGGCGGCGGACGATTGGCCAAAACCGTCACCGGGGCCGTGTCGGGCACAAATTTTCAGCATTTGCAGTTCGACTTTTCGAGCGACGCGGATCCAGCCAGAGGAACACCGCAGCTGACGGTGAATGCCGGCACGGATCTCAGTCACTCAACGGTCACAGACATCCTGATCAATGGCGGTGTGCAGGCTGGTGCCGCGGATTTCACCGGACTGGTCGGCAACTATTCGGCCCACCACCTGTTTGTTACGTTCGATTTAATCCTTTCAACGTCGCGGCTGGTGATGCGTTGGCGCCGAGCATTCTGCCTGGCGTGTCGCAAGTCTTGAATAGCTTTGGCGCGGGACAGCTTGACTTCAGCAACACCGGCGTCGGCGCGATGACCATCGATCTGCTCGACCAGACCCTCAGCGGCACAAACGCGGCGGGTCACGCCATCACCTCGGACCAAAATGCCTTCACTCTTGATCCGAGCGACACCATCATCAGCTTTGCCGGGGTGACGGGCGTTATCGGCGGCCCCGGCAACAACACCATCATTATGGACAACGTCGGCGACGGTGTGCAGGGCGGCAGCGGCAACGATCTCCTCATTGCCGGGGCCGGTCCCGATAAAATCGATGGCGGCCTGATCGTCCCGGCCAACGCGGGGGTGGCTCCTCCCGGCGAGGATACCGTGTCCTATGAACGCTCCACCGGCGCCGTACAGGTGGACCTCAACGTGCAGATTCCGAACGGCACGCGTCCGACCGGTGGGCCCGTCAAGGCGACTGCGCAGCACGGTGGTTTTGCCGAGGGCGATTCGCTGCAGAACATCAGCAACGTGACCGGCTCCGACTTCAACGACACGCTGACGGGCAATGCCGCTGCAAATAAGATCACGCGGATTGGGAGCTGACATCCTGACCGGCAATGGCCCGAGTTGGAATATCAGTACGGGGTCGTTCGGCGCGGTGCTGGCGGCGACCGGACCGGACACGTTCATCTTCAAGACGGCGGCCGACAGCGGCGTCGGCCTCGGCAATCGGGACGTCATCACGGACTTGTCCCTGCAAACGAACGCCACTGCAGGAACGGTTGCCGACAAGATCGATCTGTCGCAGCTCGACCCCAACCACACCTTCACGTTCGCCACGAATATCACGGCGACCGGACACGGCGAGGTGAGCGCACATCTCGACGCTGCCAATAACGACGTGGTGGGTTGGTCGATGCGACCGGCGACGGTATCGTCGACATGGAAATCGAGCTGCAGAACCAACACGCGTTGACGACGGCCATCGCCAATGCGTTGAAAGCCGACATCATCATTTAGGGCTCCACTATTTAGGGCTCCGGAGGCCCGTTTGGCGGGCTTCGGCCCCGGGCGGGTCTCGTTTTTTGGGCAAGCGTCCCTGCCGGAGCGGTAAGGGCAAGCTTGGCAATGGCGGGCTTGCCTTGCCGCCCGAGTTAGTCCTAAAGGCCGGGTGGCGCGGCAAAAGCAAAAGGCGTAAATGCCGATCGCCGTTCGCGCTTTCCGATGGGACCTTTTGTGAGGCACCCAAGGCCCTAGGCGGGTTGCTAACGCGGGTTCACTCTCGTGTCAGGTAAGCCGGAGGCAACCGATGCAGTCGTTGGGTTCTATGGCAGTGCGTTTGCGCCAAACGCCCCTGGCGCGGGTGTTGGAACACGTTTGTCACGGACCGCACGCTCGCGGGTGTGACCATCGCGACGCTCGTCTGCGGCATGGGGTGTCTCGGGCTATTCGTTGCCGCCCACATCAAGGATAACCTCGTACACAAGGCTGCGGCGGCGACGGCCTTGTACATGGACAGCTTCGTTGCGCCGTTGGCGCAGGAGCGGCCACGCGCACAACGCTTTCGACGGCCACCCAAGCCGAAATGAGTAAGCTGCTGTCGCCGGCCGCGGCAGGTCGACCTCTGGTCGGTGTTCGCATCTGGGTGGGGCAGACCATCGTTTTCAGCAACGACAAGACGGCCATCGGCAAGTCCTTTCCCAATACCCCAGAGAGCAACTGCGTGGTCCGGCCATGTGACCGGGGAATTCAACCAAATCGACGAGGACGATGAGCAGATCTTCGATGTTCCACTGCCCATTCTGGAAGTCTACGCTCCGGTCCGCGAGCGTGGCACGGGGCGTATCATTGCCCTGATCGAGACCTATGAGGCTGCCGCCGAGCTCGAGACGCGCATCCAAACCGCGCAGGCCTTCGCCTGGCTTTTGATCGGCGCCTCGACGCTGGGTATCGGTCTGCTGCTCCAAGGGTAATGCGCAGCGCGCGGCGCAAGCAAAATTCACTCGTTAGCCAAATCGGCGAGTTGCTACGCATGAAAGCGGATGTCGAGGGGGAGCAACGACGCCTGCGGCGTGCCGCGCGTGGCGTCAATGAAAACAATGAGCACAATCTTCGCCGCATCGGCACCGAGCTCTACTCAGGGCCGGTGCAACTGATCAGTCTCGCGCTCCTGAAGATCGAGGCCGTTTGTGCATCGGCGTTCACAGGTGGGCATCAGGTGCCTCCCGCGCATGTTGAGGACATCGAAATCATTCGCCAGGCGCTGGGTAAAACCTTGGACGAGATGCGTAACGTTTCCTCCGAGCTGATCCTATTCGAAATCGAAAACCTTTCGCTGGCCGATTCGGTGTGCATGGCCGCCCGCCGCCATGCACGCAAACCGGTCGGCCCGTTCGCTGTGACGTAGGCGGTGTCGCCACGGCGGACGTGCATGGGCAGTTGAAGACCTGTCTTTACCGTTTTGCTCAAGAGGGGCTCGATAGGGCGTCGCATTATGCGACGGGCGGCGAGCATGTGGTGCGCGCCAGTCGCGATGGCGAAGCGATCGGCATCGAAGTGATTACGGGGCAACCAAGCCAGAGCGGGCAGCAAGAGGCCTTTTTGCGCAGTGTCACCAGTCTGCGCGATCGCGTAGAATCGTGGGGCGGGACATTCGAAGTAAAGACCGACCCTGCCAGGGGTGCCTCAATCATTGCCCGTTTTGCCTTTGCCGAACTGGGTGCCGCGCATGGTTGAAACGATTACGTTCGCGGCGGTCGACGAACACCACCTCTTTCGGCAGGGGCTAATTCAATCCTTGCAGCGCGCGGAAGGCCTGATCTGCGTTGCGGAAGGGGAAACGGCCGCTGATGCGCGTCGCATTGCGGCTTTGCAGAAGCCCGATATTCTTATCCTAGAGATCTTAATTCGCGGCGGAGGCATCGCGGCAGCGCGCGCGATCCTTTCCGCGCACCGCAAAACCAAAGTGCTGGTTTTAACCGCGTCAGATGACGAGGTGCACCTGACACACGCTCTGCGCGCCGGCGTGCGGGGCTACGTTTTGAAGGGAATAAGCGGCAGCGAATTGGTCGAAATAATCAGGGGTGTGCAGGCCGGCGAGCCGTATATCGCCCCGGCGCTGGGCGCCCAACTTCTGGTATCTTCGAGCCTCGATGCCCAGCCGCAGGTCGGCGGTCATGCCGGACTCTCCCATCGAGAGCAGCAGGTCCTGGCTGGCGTCTGCAAGGGGCTGACCGACAAGGAAATTGCCGACAAGCTCCATATCAAACCGAGTACCATCAGGTACTATTTGGCGCACATCTTCAAGAAGCTAAAGGTGCACAACCGCGTCCAGGCCCTGCAGATGTCGCGGGGCTTCCTCAAGACTTGAGGAGTGAGACGGCGATGTCTCACTCCTCCCCGCGCAGCCCGCGGTTCCCCGCACAACCCGCGATCTGGCCTTCTTGGGCGCGGCGGCTCACGATCAGCAAGTCTTTCTGAATGGCCGTTCTGAGAGGCGTGCCTGCTAGTTATGATTGCGATCAACCTGCTCGTAGAAGCTCCTGGCGTCGAGGGCCTGGGCCGAACCCGCGATCCCCGAGAGCAAGACCAGGGCAACAAGGGTGGACGCGATGGTCTGCATGACTGTCTCCCTATGATCTCTTGAGCTCATTGCCTGCAGCTCATGGAAGAGAAGGTAGCGATCAGGGCTTTCCGCGCCGAGCTTCGAAATTGGCAGGTTTTCGCCCGACCTTTCCGGATCAGGAAAACACCGATGCGCTCGAAAAATTGCGCCGCGCGAGCGGCATTATCATCAACCCGGCGCACGACAAACAAAGGCGGCGGGAAAGATCGGGAAATGTCGCCCAGCAAGGTCGTCGCCAGAAGATAAGGCCGCAGGACACCGCGGTGGTTCTTGGCGGTGTCGGCGCGTCGAGCCGCGTTCGACGCGCCAAAACGCCATCGTTTTGAACCAGATTGCCGCTTGCAATGTTGTGCTGACGAGATGCGGGCCACTGCCATCGGCCCGCCACATGGTACGAATGCGGAAAGTCAATGTGGCCTCACCATCCGCCCGGCCCGGCCAAGCTCGTGCTGTTGCCGAACGCACGGCAACGGCAGCTGCCGCAGACCCTCCACCCAGGCGATGCCGATTGGTCACCGGCATCGTCGAGGCTCGTCTGCCGCAAGGCATGGCTGTTCCGCCTCAGCCGTTCGGGCGATCCCTAGGCGACGGGCCAGATGCGCCACGGAAAAAGACGGGAGCTGGACGCCCGGTGAGAAGGGCCATGGCGGGGAAGGCCGAAGCAAAGGCTATGGCGGCAGCCGCGGCAAGGGGACGGGGCGATCGGGGCCGGATTTGAAAGCATCCTAACGATCCCCAGGTGTGAAGGTGAATTGAAACATCGGCCGTTTAGCCGTCGTCTGGAGGTGGCTCGCCGCCGCTCGCACGGTCGTGTAGCCCTGCCGACTGCTGTAAAACATCAGCGCCATTAGGCCACACCCGATCAGAACCGAAAAAAAGACGCCCAAACTGAGTGCGATCCAGCCATGGACGCTCATGTGTGCGGTGCTGCCCCGCCAAGCACTGACCATAAAAGTGAGCGCCAGGGCAAGAAGCCCCAAAAGCACGAGCAGGAGCAGGATCGTCGGCAAGTGGCGGCGCATTACAACCTCGTCCTTTGCGGAACGCTGTTCGCGCAAGCCTCTCGCAAGGGCTCGCTCAGTTCATGCTTCACGCAACATGAGGTAAATGGCTTGCGCCTTCCGCCTGAGCCGCGCGAATTGCACACACCATCGTCGGCTAGCGTGCCGCGACGGCTTCGGCGGCAAGCAAATCCTGGTACTCGGGATGACGAGCCATAAAGGCGCGCACGAACGAGCATTGCGGCACCACTTTAAGTCCCTGTCGTCGGACGTCCTCGAGAACGCCGCGCACAAGCCGCACGCCGATATTGCGACCGCGCAAAGGAAGGGGGACTTCGGTGTGGAAAATGGCAATGGCGCCGGGCAACGGTCGATAGTTGGCAACGGCAAAGCCGGCCTCGGTCTCGATGGT
>CAVZKV010000029.1:0-504183 GCA_963775835.1 uncultured Alphaproteobacteria bacterium
GTTCTGGTAGGCGATGTCGCCGACGGCGCCGGCAGCGTGAACACGACGTGGAAGTAGGGCACCGGCAGCAGCTCGGCCTCGCGCTCCTGCCATCCATGCGAGCGCTGCCGCCTGGCACTTCGGGCAGTGCCGGTTGCGGCAGCTGTTGTAGGCGATGACGGTGTGCGCACGTCCTCGCAGCGCGCGACATGCCCGCCGAGCGCCGCCGTGCGGCAGCTCTCGATCGCCGTCATCACCTTCAACTGGTCGAGGCTCACATGGCCGCGATTGGCTTCACGCCAAGCGGGCCCGTGGTCGCGGAAGATATCCGCGACCTCCAGAGCGGACGCGACACGGCGCCCGCGCTACGTCGGGCGGCTCGTCCTCCTTGGGCTCGAGTGGCGTGAGCCGATCGAGCGGGCTCATGACCGCGCGGATGACCTTGGTGGCAACGCGCGTATAGCGCGCGGTCGTGTCGAGCTTGGCGTGGCCGAGCGGGCACGAGTCATAATGCACGTCCTCTTAACTCATTGAAGGTCAAAGGCCTGCTGATCGGGATTTGGTGTTAGCGGAGGCCCTGATCGCTTCCGACCAGTAAACCCAGCCAGGTCTGCGGCCTTGATCACCCATGGGGCACCCGGGCAGACCTGCCGGCCCTTGATGTCGCCGCGGCGGAGCATGCGCAGCGCCGTCATATTGCAGACCCCGACGATTTTCGCTGCCGCCTCGAGCGTGATCTCGCCGCGCTCGGCCCATTCGCCGTCGCGGTAGCCCGCAATCTCGTGGTGATGGCGGAAGCCGCGCACGCGCTCCTGCGTCCACGCATTGCCATGGCCGGTTTCGACGCCGATGCGATTGAGCAGGCGCGCGATCTGGCGATCCGGCATCAGCCGGGCCAGCTCGCGCATGAGCGCGATCGTGTCGTCCGGAATGCGTGGATTGTGCCGACCGGCTGCATTCAGCCGCTGCTTCACCTGCAGCCCCGTATGGTCGCCACCCTGCCAGTGCAGGACTGCATGGATGATCGCGCCATCGCGGCGCACGATGACCTCCGAGAGCGCGGCGCGCAGAATCCGCTTGCGCGTTGCAGCTGTTGCGGCCGGATGCGACCAGGCGCGCTCGAGGTCGGCACCGAGCGCCATCAGTTGCTGCCGCTCTGGCTCGCCAAGCGGTGGTGGGCGTCGCGCGATCATTGCCGCGATCTCTCCTTCGATCTTCGCGACAGACTGCAACGCCTCGTTCCAGCGGCGCTCCAGCTCGGCGGCGACGAGCCGATTGGCCGGATCGACAGCATCGTACTGCCGGCGGGCATGGGCGGCCTCATAGCGTGCCTGCTGCAGGGAGAGTTCCAGCTGCCGTTGCGCGGCCGTGGTCTCGCTCGACTGGGCATCGATCGCCTTGATCGCGGCCTCGATGCCGAGTGGCTTCAGGACGCGCAGCACCTCCTTGGCGATCGCGGCGTCAATGCTCAAGCCACTCACCGAGATGCAGCGCTCGGTGCCGTGGTTCATGCGTGCGCCGTAGCAGTTATAGCGGCCGAGCTTGCCGCCGTAGTGCACATGGAGTTTGCGGCCGCAGTGGCCGCAGCGCAGAAGTCCCGGCAGCAGCAGCTCGCCTTCACGGGCTGCACCACGAGTGAGCGCGCTGCTCATGCCGGTCGCGTTGTTGGCGATTGCCTTGAGGTTGCGTTCGAACTCGTCCCAGGTGATGTAGGCGGCGTGATGATCCTTGATCAGAACGTCCCATTCGGCCATCGGCCGGTGCACGCCACGACGAATGCGCTTGCGACCGTCCACCACGCTCACCCGGCTCGTCGTGCGCCCGAACGCATAGGCGCCGGCATAGATCGGATTGGTCAGGATGTTGTGCACGATGTTGTAGGCCGGCAAGCGCCACACGACGCCATGTGCTTCACCCCGGCGGGATTTGGCGGGCAACTCGATCCCTTCGTCTCTGAGCCAGATATGCACCTGCCGTGCACTCTGGAGCTCGGCGAATTTCGTGAAGACGAGTTGAATGGCCTGCTGCACGCGCTTGTCCGGATTCTTCTCGATCCGGTCGCGCCCGACTTTCACATAGCCCGCGGCCACACCGAGAACCAGCGCGCCACGGCGCGCCTTCTGACGCAGCGCCTCCTGCGAGCGCTGGCGGAACAGCGACAATTCAAGCTCGCTCATCGTCCCCTTCATGCCGAGCAGCAGCCGATCATTGGGATGGCGAGGATCATAGATTCCATCCTCATCGACGATGATGGTGCCGACCAATCCACAGAACTCGATCAGCGTATGCCAGTCGCGGCCGTTGCGGGCGAGACGCGAGGCCTCGATCGCCAGCACCGCCCCGACACGGCCGTCGCAGATGGCGGCCAGCAGTCGCTCAAAGCCTGGACGGGCAATGCCGCCGCCCGATCGTCCGAGATCGTCGTCGATGATCTCGACAGTCGTCCAGCCAAGCTGCTTGGCGCGATCGGCAAGCCCATATTGCCGCCGCTGGCTTTCAAGATTGTGCACGAGCTGATCCGGGGTTGATTGACGGATATAGACGCATGCGCTGCGCTGTAGATGCTCAGCCGTGATCTTGCTCATGGACGCTCTCCCCGCTTCTTACGTTGACCAGCGTCGCTGCGATCTCGCGGAGCAGTGCTTCCACGAGGCCTGCGAGCTCGACCCTGTGAGCCGGGCACGGCTCCACGCGCGGCGTCTCCTCGTCGAACAGACTTGGTTGGTGATTTTCGGATTTGCGCGCCATTATCGGCTGTCTCCGTTTTTGATTCGGACAGGAGAAAGCCTAGGAGCGCGTCGACCTCGGCACGCATCGAGCGCAGGATATCGAGTGGAAAGTGCGGCTCATCGCCGATCTCGAAACGAGACGCTGCCGGTTCAGTCATCCATGCCGGCAAGCAGGCGAACGAGCCGTCGGGCTGGAGCACGACGACGAACTCGACGCCGCCGCTTTCGAGCCGCCGTCTGATCTGCACCACTTCGCCGAAGCGCGGATGGTAGCGGTAGGTGATCCGGGCTTCAGCCGGCTGTTCGTTGGCAGTATGTCGCCGTTCTGAGCAGGACCTGGATCACGCGGATGTCGATGCTCTGCTCCAGCAGATGGGTCGCAAAGCTGTGCCGCAGCGTATGCGGCGACACGCGCTTGTTGATCCCGGCCATGTGGCGCGGCGGCATGACAGGCGCGGTTGAGCTGGCGCGTCGTGATGGGGATGCAGCGGGTCGCGGCCCGGGAACAGCCAGGCCTCGGTCGGCCGCGCAACCACCACCAGTCGCGCAGCAGCTCGAGCAGCACGGGGCGAGAGCATCGCGTAGCGGTCCTTGCGGCCCTTGCCCTGCTCGACGCGGAGCAGCATGCGCTCGCTGTCGATGTCGGAGACCTTCAGCGCGCGACCTCGGAGACGCGCAGGCCGGCACCGTAGGCCACGCTGAACGCCGCCTTGTACTTGACCCCGGGCGCCGCCTCCAGCAGGCGCGCCACCTCCTCGGGGCTGAGCACGACGCGGCAACTTGCGCGGCTCGGGACGACGGGTCAGGTGGTTCACCATGTCCGGTCGGTCGAGCGTCACCTTGAAGAAGAACCGCAGCGCCGCGACCGTGCTGTTGATGAGCCCGGTTGCGCACCGGCACTCGCTCAGATGCAACTGATAGCGGCGCAGGTCCTCGGGGCTCGCCGTGTCGGGCGAGCGGCCAAGAAACGTCGCGAAATTCTTGACTGCACGGAGTAGTCATTTTGCGTCTTCGCGCCGAACTTGCGCACGTCATGTCTTCGATCATGCGCCGCGCGCAACGGGCTGATCGCGTCTCGCTCATGGGGATGCTCCTGTCTTGAGGTGAAGGTTTTGTATCCCTCATCCTCAAGCCAAGGCAGTTCACATTCCGTTATCCTACGCTCTCATGTCGCAACGCTGCTAGCGCTAGGGCATTGCCGAAGGCTACCGCGATGAGCGGTTTCGTTCATTGGCACTTGTCGGACCCGTGCGAGCTCCGCTCGTCGTGGCCAGCTTATTGAGGTAAGGCGGACATCGGAGTGCCTCACGCGTTCGTGGCATTACTCGGGCGTGCGCCAGGCTTAGCGCCGTTATCATTGGGTTAGTGCGAAGCGAAAAAGCCGAGGATCGCCCACTGGCGTGTGCCATCGAGCGCCGCGGCGGGCAAGGTATCTCTGCACCATCTGGCTCTTTTATTTGTGGGTGCAGAATCACGGGCACCTCCTTTTTGGGGGTCGCCGAGTGATGTCATCATCTACCTTGAGGCGGCAGCAGCAGCTGGTCCCTGAACTTAACAATCTGCTTGATACCACCAGCATCGATGATTTCGATGCTAGCTAGCGTTCCTGCGCCAATCTCAACATAGATATCGCGCGGCCTGCGGATCATATGGTCCAACCCCTCAAGAGCAACCTCGACGAGGTCGTCCCCGGGGTCGTACGTGATGCCGATGAGAGGCAGCCATTCCGCCTGTACTTGATCGCCGAGGCGAAGGGAAGTGACCTCGATTTCTGCCTCTTTGGCCTCCAGTAGCTTTGAGACACGATCGAGAAACGATCGCCACTCTGTCTTTTCAAGCTTCCGTGTTGTCATCAGGATCTCCTCTTCGGTTGCCCGTGCTTGGCTCCTCACGCGTGCAGGGCAAATTTGCGCTCGTTCATAATCAGCCATGCCTGGCGCGGGCTACAGCACCGCGCCTGACCAGTGGTCCCGATTGGGCGTGCGCAGCACAGCGCGCTAATGGCTCCGGCGAGGGCTGCTCACGCGGTAACTGCGACTGTGACCGTCCAATCGGGAAGGAGCTATCGGGACAAACCCGTGGCTGCGACGCTGTGAGAGGCTGGTAGCGTAGGCGATTCGCCGCGCGGTAGGCCACGCCGATGAGGCCAATATCCGCGAACCCCACGAGGAACCGGAACCTGGACTTGTGGTTCTCCCACCTCTCGGCAGTGATTGAGAGGTGGACCCCTCAACTTTCTAGCCAGCTGAGGATGTAAGTTTGTCCAGCGAAACGATCTGCTGGCGACGTGAGATAGTGCCGTTCGAGCACCTCTTCGGCGGTCTCGCCCCGATTGCGCCAGACGTACACGACGCGGTCGGATTTTGGCGCCAGCGCTTCGATGCGGGTCGCGATACGGTCGAGTTGTGCGCGAGTGACCATGTGCTTGCCCAATAGAGCCAGAAATCATACTGGCCCAAATCGACGCCCTAGCCTCTGGGCAGCACGCACAAGCCCGGCATTCAACACTGCATCGTGATTATCGTAGCGGTCACAGAGGCGATGGAACGTGCGCCAGAGCATTCCCTTCGGCTTGTAGAAGCGGCCGCGCCGCGTGATTAGGCGCCGCTCGATCTTGGCGATTGCCAAGTGCGCACGATCTTTCGCATCCCCACATTGCGACCGATAACGAACACGAAGACAGCGCCGGCAGCCAATCTTACCCATCCCTGCGAACATCACGCGGGTGCGTCCAGCGCAGCGTCGCGGACAGGCGACACTCCACCCGATCTGCAGGGATTGGCCCCTGAAAGCAAGACCCCGACTGAACCATTTGCTCAAGGGTGCCGGCAAACCAGAGCGCGTCGGCCTCAAGCATCCTGGCTCAAAAGCGAGCACCAGCTCCGGGTGGCCATAGTCGTGGCACTTTGTCGTTGTGATGGAGCGCATATGTACTCCTGTCGGCGAACTCCGCTTGATGGGTGCCGGGCAGGGACAGCCTCCACCTAAGTGAAGCTGCCAACACTGCATAGTGGACTTTCAGCAGCCGCCACCGTCACATCCGCCACTACCGCCACTATCAGCTGAGCCGTAACCGTCACCAGCTGAGAAAAGCGTTCAGACCCGCCCCTGAGACGCCCCATGAGCCTCCCCAACTGCGGGCTATCCAGTTGGCCCAAATCCGTGCGTTGCTGTTTTCAGGCGCCGGACTGTGTTTTGCGTACGGAGTCGCGAGCAGGTTCATCACGGTAAAGTCGGACCCACGCAGATCAAAAGAAGCGACGAGTTCGGCGGGCAGTCGCCGGTAATCGTGCTCGGACAACGGGTAGTTGCACCTTTGCAGCTCTTCGAATTTACACGCCACCGCATAAGCGGGCGGCAACACCGGCGGCTGAGGCCAGTCGTGGGCATCTTGCCCCGGCGGCTCGTGAGGGCGTTCGGACCGGGCGAGAGCTACACGTTTCTCCAAGCGAAGCGCGCGACTGCGGGTCATTTCTTCATGTCGCGCCATTTCCGCTGCCGCGACCGGCCGCGCCGCCAAACGGGGGGCAGTCTACGTTGATTGTCATACGAGTCCGCCCCTGGCACAGGGCTGTCGTCGATCGGTAATGGTCTCTCAGGTTCGCTTCCGGATGTACTTCGGACCATCTGTTCTCATGGTGTCCCGACGAGTGACGCGGATTTTGGAAACGCGGGATCGGGCGAGTGCTCTTTGAGACTGCCGCTACTCGCGCAAGAGCGCTGAAGACCGGTGGGCTCATGATCTATGCCGAACCCTCCGCCGAGGATTTCTACAGGCGCCTGGGAGCGATCAGGATCGGCGAGGGTCCGTTTTATTACTCACCAGATGTCGTACTGCCGCATCTTTTCTATGTTGTCCCACAGCGGGCATGATCGAGCCGTGATACGATTGTTCATTGCGCTCGTTGTTTGTCCTTCTTGACCCGTCACATTACTGCTGATCGTTCTCCAGAATTGTCTGAATCGTCAGCTCAATTTTGTGCAATAGCACCTCTGCACCTGCTACGGCGTTCTGGCGACAAACGCGTACTCGTGCTGGGCATCATGGATGATCAAAGCCTGTGTGCCGTCGCGCTCGCCGACCACGAAATCGAAGTGGATGGCTGTGGGGTCGATCAGAATGAAGGACGTCGTTCCGTCATCATTCCGACGCGAGGCGACCGAGCTATGCCATTTGCCGAAGTCAAAGATCGTCGCGCCGTCCTGCGCACGGACAAGTAATTCACCGAGTGCCGGGCTCTCGTAGCGGGCCGCGAGCCTGCCAACCTCTGCGGCATCCGCCGGGATAACAAGGCGCTCGCGCTCCTTGGCGATGGCGGCAGTCCGCTGCGTCTTGGCGAAGTGTGCTTGCTCGACCGCTTCAGGCTTTCCGTCAAAAAGCACTTCGAGTAGGCGGCGCTGCAAGAGACCAATAAGATAGGCCCCGGAGTCGGAGTTCGTGAGGACGACGGCCCCTGCCCCGTGGTTGGGAAGAAAGATCATGTCGCTCTGGTATCCGAACAGAGCCCCGCCGTGGTTCACAACCGGGATGCCGTAGCGTGCTGACCTCGAGCCCCATTCCGTAGATCGCGTCCTCGCCAATCGAGACCTGGGCGCGGCGCCGCTCCAGCAAGTTCTCTTCGGAGAGCAGCCGCTTTCCGCTGGGCAGCTCGCCGCGCGCCAGCTCCATTTGCAGGTAACGCGGCAGATCGCGCGCGCTGGTCCAGACCCCGCCGGCCGGTCGAAACGGCACCGCGGAATAATTGTGATCCATTCGCGCAGGCCTCGTGTTGCCATCCACATCATCGCCATGCGGGCTCGCAAAGTTGCCGTGCATGGCCTGCGAAAAATCGAAAGTCGTGCACGTCATTGCCAGCGGCTCGAACACCTTGGCACGCATGGCCTCATCATAAGCGGCGCCAAGCTCCTGGTGGGGACTGATCGCGTGTGCCGCAACATAGCCGGCGGCCGCCGCCATGAGATTGCTATATTGGAAGACCTCGCCAAAGCGGCTTGTCGGCTGCATGCTGGCAAGCCACGCGAATACGGATGCCGGTGTGGCCGTGGCAAAGTTGAATAACCACTCGCAATCTTGACGGGGAAGTCCGGTGCAGGCGCCGACGAGGTGCTTGACCAGAACCTGCCGTGTGGTCTCCGCGTCGCCCAGCGCGAAGCCCGGGTAGACCTCCGTCACCGGCAGGTCCCAGCGCAATTTTTTCTCGTCGGCCAACAGGGCGAGGAGCAGGGTCGTCAGCGCCTTGCTGTTGGAGGCCGCCAAGAACAGCGTATTGGCATCGACCGGGTCAGGCTTGCCCGACGTTTTCACGCCGAAGCCGCCTTCAAACACAATCTTGCCGGCATCGATGAGGCTGAGCCCAACCCCGGGAATGCCGAACTGTTGCATGAGATCGCGGACAAAATCCGTGATCAGAACCACCCGTTTGGCGTCCAGCAGTCGCGCTTTCCGGCCGGTGAACATCTCGCGCTGGTAGCCCTTCGGCCGCAGGCTTTTAAGGATCAGAGAGAAAGCGGCGATGCGCTTCTCATAGGTGGCCTCAGTCGCTTCGATGATGGCGACCGTCCATGTTTCGGCTGCCCGCCAAGCCTGTGCCGAGACCACGGCCTTTTCATTGGGCGAGGTCTCATAAACGAAAACATGCCCCTCTTTCCAACCTTCGCAGGGCGCGCACGCCATTGCAATCTTGAGCGGCCGGCGAGCGCCGGGAGGGTAGCTCGCCCACGCCCCAGCCACTGCGGAGGCGGCGTCTCCCGCATCAACGTCAACGAGCGCTAGATGCGAGTCCCCCTCCGGGGGATTAAGCACACACTTGTCGGGACCGAACGTGACCTCCCAGCCCGACGGCGAAGTGAATGTGGCGCCGCCTGATGTCGTGAGCGGAGTGTCAACCGGGAACCGTTCACCGCGCATGCTGTCACCAGAGCAAACCTCGACGCTGCTACGTCAACAATGTTGCGACCGGTTGCGAGGTTCCGACCCCCCACATGCTTCTATGCGCCAGGGTCTGCGTTCCCGGCACTGGGCGGCTCGCTCCTGCTTCGACATGCCGAGCCGGATCCGCGCTCGTAGCCGTCACCGAGTGCATACGGGTCGAGATCCGCTGGGGCTGACATCTCTGCGTCTCCGACGCGTGGAGGGCCGGCGCGTGAGCTGTGCGCCGCTCATGTTGCTGCTCTCCCCGCATGTTGAGCTAAACTCTCTCGGGTGCCGGCGTCAATTCAGGGTGGCGAGCAAGACCAATGCCCATCAAAATCGGCGATATCGTCGGCCTGATCGGTAAGCCCACACGCTTCATCGTTCGTGAGCTATTGCCTGACGGCAAGCATGCCGTTTGCGAGCGAACAGCTAGCGCTGGGAGCGAGGCCTTCTTTGCCGCCCCCAGCGCCTCCTACTCAAGCTACATTCTTGCCCTCAAGGACTTGGTGAAGCGCTAGAGCACCGGTTCGCCGGCACGGGCTCATCTCACTTCAGGAGGCGTTGGTTTCAGATGCGGAGGCAACCCTGCGCTCGCTTTCAGCGAATACAGCCGCGAAGCGTTCAGCAACGCCTTAACTCGTGGTCTCATGGGGATAGCAGGCGCCCATAGGCAGGGTGTCCAATTGTTCTACTTCCACCAGACTAACGAGGACGTCACGGCGCATCCGAAGAGCAGAGAGCTTCGCCTCGAACTTCCTCAGAAAGGCAGTCCACCTGGCGCACGTCTCAGTGCCGGGCTGGAGTCGCGACGAGACATGGAGCCGGCAAAATTCAAGCCGCCGCTCCCAATGCTGGACTAGGCTCGAGGCGCGCTCAATCGCCATTCCCGCCATCGCACTTATCCACAAAATATCCACAGATGACATTCCACAGGCTTGACCACCTGTCGAGGAGCACTGTGCTTGGTAATCTAGAATACCGTCAGGTAACTGACGAAAGCTTATCCACAACGAACTCAACCCGGTTTGGAAATATCATTGCCGCCCGGTCGTTTTCCTTGCGACCCGGCCCGGCAACCCGTCCCATCCAGAGCCCTCCGGGTCATCGGCTTGGTGGCATCCTGGGGGTGAGTAAGGCGTACCAGGATGCCACGCAGCGTCAACAGCCGGGGCGTACCCACCTTCTCCTGAGCCGAACTGGGGCGCCTTAAACCCTGACGATGAGATAACGGTCCAGAAAGCTTTCAAGGATCTGAACACGGCAATCCGGCTAGGCAAGCTGTTGAACGAAGACGCAGCCGCCACCATTGAGGGCTTCCAAAGTCAACTAAGGCGCGCCGGATCGATTGGCGCCGGCAGTCCTTAACCAGGGTGATACCCGTCGAGGAACGCCGCGTCCGTGGCGACGTTTACGCTCCACACTCGAATGGAGGATCGCATGTTCAAGAAGATCGCACTTGCCGCCGTTGTCGCCGCCATCAGCACGTCCGGCGCAATGGCCGCCGAGTACTATGTTGTCCAGGAGAAGGCCACGAAGAAGTGCAAGATCGTCGAGACGCGGCCGTCAGCGACCGAGACCACCTGGATTCAGGTCGGCCCCGCCGCCTTCAAGACCCGTGAAGAGGCGGATAAGCAGGTCACGGTGATCTGCAAAGAGAAGATGAACTAACGTTCATCGAAAAGCCCCGCGAAATGCGGGGCTTTTTTATTTGTCAGTTCATCGACGACATCTCGAATCTCCGTCGCGCTCCATCGAAAAATATTTCAGCGGATTGCTGCGCTGCGTTCCAGGAACGCGGCAGTCGCGCGCCCGTTTCCCATACACGCCGATCCAATGTGCGTTCAAGGAGAGAAGGATGATGAAATCGCTACTGCTCGCGGGCGCTGGGGCTTTGATGCTCGGCGGTCTCGCAATTCCGGCCAGCGCCGCTCCGGCGGTCGGTGGGCTGAAGACGACTGCCGCCGAAACGTCGGCCGTCGATCACGTAAATTACAGGCGCTGCTGGCACCGGCATGGCCATCTCGTCTGCCGACGCGGGTACCGTTATGGATATGCGCCGTACTACGACGACGGCTACTATGGATACGGGTACGGACCTGGCGTCGGCCTGTACTTCGGTGGTGGCGGTCGCGGATGGGGTGGTCACCGTGGCCACTTTGGCGGTCACCGTCGATAAGCCAAGAGGGCCGGCTTTTTGCCGGCCCTTTCTTTTCGCAATTTCTCTGGAGAACGCGGGGGGAAGTGCGATCTTACTTTCGGCACCAACACTCGGGCTCGCCAAAACCGCTGAAGTTGGCACTACTCCGACCCATTCGGCATCGCGTTAGGTCGCGCCAAGTCGGTCTGTTGTCAGGGGTCTTTCGGGCGTCTGAATGGAACAGCTCTCGGGGGCGGTCGCTCAAGCTTTTTCAAATCGCTGGCAGAGGCGCGCATCAAGAAAACTGGCGGTGCGACGGAGGGTGCTGTCCGGCCGATTTCTGCAACCAAGGATGACACCATGCAACTCGGTCCAGCAGAAATGGGTCACCAACGGTCTTTCAAACGTATTGGGTCGAAGGTGTCGGACTGCTAGGCTGGTACTTCAGCAGTGTCTTGAGTGTGTCCGCCCATGAAACGGATCCTGCGGTTGGGGGCAGTCCTTGCCGCGCCCATCAGCGCGGTTCTGTGTGCTGCGTCTGCGGCCAACGAACAGTCCAAAAAAGCGGGCGGAGTCGTTATCGAATACGTGGAACCCATCGATAAGGCGCACAAGCCGCTCTACGACTTGCTCAAGGAGCATCAGGCTCTTGAGCGCGTACGGAAGCTTCTCACCCCGATTAGATGGCCGCGCACGCTGCGGCTGGAACTGAAGGGTTGCGAAGGCGAGTCAAACGCCTGGTACGAGGATGCTGTGGTCACCGTTTGCTACGAACACCTGGACGATATGTGGCGAAGCGCCAACTCTTCAAAGCGACCTTCCACCATTTCGTTGGAAGATGCATTCATCGGCCCATTCGTCGACACTTTCCTGCACGAAACTGGCCACGGCATATTCGATTTGTTCAAAGATTCCTATTCTTGGCCGCGAGGAAGATGCAGCCGACCAGCTGGCGGCCTATTTTGTGCTGCAATTTCCCAAGGAAACAAAGCGCAGGCTTATTCTGGGCGGCGCCTATTCCTACGCAAGCGAATTGAAAGTGCGCAGCGCACGAGATCTCTACCGGCGCCGATTGGACGTGGGACGCCACATCACTTTCGCGGACGAGCACGGGACGCCGGCGCAGCGCCTGTTCAATCTGCTCTGCATTGCCTTTGGATCGGATAAAGAGCTGTTCGGCGACCTGGTGGAAAAAGGATACCTCCCCGAGGAGCGGGCAAAGACGTGTGAGGACGAGTATCAGCAGATCGATTATGCCTACCACCAACTGATCGGGCGACACGTGAAGGGCCGGATCAAGGCGCCAGCGAAGGCACAGTATCGACGCTGATCCACAACACCTGCTTGAAAATCAGAAGGACAGCGCCGGATGAAATCGGGGATAGCAGTCACGTCGCCTGCTTCCGCTTCCGTTTATCGACCCGCCTTTGGATCTCGTCTTGCAAGTCTTCGATCTCGCGCTTCAGCCGAAATGCGTCGTATTCTCCAGAGTCTCGGGCGGCCGCGGGAAAGACTTTGGCTTTGGTGCGATCAGCCAAGCCAACACGAGGAACGGCAGCATAGTGGGCAGGGCATCCCCAACCTCGAGTCTGCTGACAGGGGCTGTCAGCACCTCACGATACGGTGCCTTCACCGTAGGATGTCCTTAGCGAGGCCTAGGAAAGATCGATGGTCGACTTTGCAATGTGGCGTCGGCTCGACACGCCCGGTCATGACGCAGCTACTCTGACCCGAAATGACGGGGGATGGTCATTGCGTGGAATGGCAGTCTTCAAGCATGAGGCTGGACCGGCATGCATCGACTACGCCGTCGAACTTGATCGATCGTGGGGTACCATCTCCGGCGATATTCGAGGTTTTTTGGCAGGCAGGCCGATTGGACACGTCATCAGGCGTGAGAATGACGGCTGGTATCTCAACGGCACCATGATTGCGGGCCTACATCATCTGGTGGATCTCGATTACGGATTTACCCCCGCTACGAATATGCAGCTACTACGCAGGATAAACCTCAATGCGGGCCAATCGATGGACGTGTCAGTTGTATGGTTTGACATAGATGCGACTACACTCACCAAATTGCCACAGCGATACGAGCGCCGGGATGAGACATCGTATTGGTATAAATCACCGACGGGCGCATACGAGGCCATGCTTCAAGTCTCCGAAAACGGGTTTGCCAGAATCTATCCAGATCTATGGGAAATGGAAACCTGAGCGACGCAGCCACCGCGAGAGCAATTCTGTGAAACCAACATGGCGGTCAACACGCCGTTGACCGGATCGGAGGGCGGACCTGCGTCCCCAGTTCAGTGCTCCGTGGGACCCTGGCCATTCTTCACGAGCTGCAGCGGTACCGCCAAAGGGTCTGTGGCCGTGCCGGCCACCCGGCGCTGCCGGGCACAACTATTCGTGCCCGAAGTTGCCGATTGCGCCGCATGGGGCAACTTCTGTCCTTGGCAAGCCGGGCGTCGGGCGTCGTTGACCGAGGTCTTAGAGACGCGCTAAGCGTCTCGATCGCGATGACATTCGGCGTATGCCATATCCCGCGTGCATAGAAGTTCCTCCAGGTGGGTAGCTCAGCAGTGGCGCTAACGCCCGGTAGGCTTCAGCGTAGCCGACCCGAGCTGTCGGGTGACGGGCGCTGGCGACCCGCAAAAAATTTCCCTGTGGTTGTCGGAGCGGCGGCACTTCGGCCGTCCTTGAGGTGATCGCCAGAAGCGAGAGGTACCTACCAAGGTTGGCACCGTCACGAGTTACGGAAGGAGGACGTCATGAGCCAAATGTGTCCCGTCGTTCATTTCGAAATGCCGGCGGAAGACAGAGACCGCATGACAGGGTTCTACGAGGAAGCGTTCGGCTGGAAAGCGCAGAAGCTGGGTCCCGAAATGGGCAATTACGTGATCGTCACCACCGCCGAAACGGACGCAAAGCCAGGCGCTCCCGCTGGTGCAATCAACGGCGGCTTCTTCCTGAAGAAGGCTGATTGGCCGGCGCAAGTTCCGTCGATTGTCATCGCGGTGGAAGACATCAAGGCCGCGATGCGGAAGGTCGGACAAGCGGGCGGCAAGGTACTTGGAGAACCTATGGAGATACCTGGTATCGGCCAATACGTTTCCTTCTTCGATACCGAAGGCAATCGCGTGAGCATGCTGCAGCCGCGCGGCATGTAACCAGTCGGAGGCTACCAGAAGACAACCTGGGCGGCTTTTTCACGATCCGCCTGGTGCAGACCGCCTGCCTCAGGGCTCCCAGCCGCTGCTGCCATAGGACCGCGTGATGACTTCCAGCAGGTGGCCGCTCGGGTCCTCAAAATAGACGCCCTCGTCCACCGTCGGTCGTCCGCCACGGCATGTTGGTCTACGAGCAATACTTCACCGCAACGGTATCACGATGGGGCGCGGCAATCGGCCAGTCAGCGGCAACGAGCGGCGAGGATTGGCACTGGAATGAACTTCTCGCCGAAGTCAGGTTCGATGCGACGGTCCGGCACGACATTCGGTCGATCACAAAGAGTGTGACATCGCTGATGGTCGGTCTAGCGCGCGAACGAGGGTGGATCGGTAATCTCGACACGCCTACTTTCCCGAGCATGCCGATTTGTGCACACCGGAATGGGAGCGATCACGCTATACCATCTGCTGACGATGTCGATGGGCCTTGCATGGGACGAAAGGCTGCCGTGGGACAGTCCCGCCAACGACGAACGAGCCCCGACCTTACTTCAAGGCGCCATCCAGAGGACGTCTGGCAAGGCGCTTGATGTGCTGGCGCAGGAAGCTCTGTTCGAGCCGATGGGCATCCACGATGTTGAGTGGATTCGCTTCCCAAACGGCGACGCGAAAGGCTTTGGTGGCCTGCGACTGCGAGCCCGCGACCTCGCTAAGCTCGGCCAGCTCGTGCTCAACGGAGGACAGTGGCGAGGAAACCAAATCCTTCCTCGCGGATGGATCGCGGAGTCCACGGATGCGCATATCAACGGCGAAGGTATTCTCTTCTACGGTTATCAATGGTGGCTCGGACGCGCATTGCACAGTCGACGGGAGCTCCGCTGGATTGCCGGACTGGGCAATGGCGGCCAGCGACTGTACATCCTGCCCGAGTTGGACCTCGTGGTAGCAATATTTTCAGGTGCCTATTCTGTTGCACCCCTCGTTGGAGAGACTGTGCTCAAGCACGATGTGCTTTAGGCTGCGCCTGGCACAGGGCTGCCGTCGATCGGTGGTCCGTCTCTCAGGTTCGCTTCCGGATGTACTTCGGACCATCTGTTCTCATAGTGTCCCGATGAGTGTCGCGGCTGCCCTTGACCCGATTCAGAAGTCGTGGTCGCGTTCACAGTGTGGTAGAAATCGACTGCCGGGTTCGTTCGGGCCTTTACTTAATCGGCAAATCAGACGAACCATTGGCGCGGAAAGTTGCAAGATGATTCCGTGCGTTCCTGTTGCTCCGGCAATCCAAGGAACCCTCATCATGAGAAAACTAGTGATGAACATAGCCGCAGGCCTTGCGGCGCTCACTGACACTTTCCTCTTTGTCTCGAGAAGCGCCCGGTACCGGGCGGGCCACAAACCTCTCGCCGGCCCACGTCCAGGCTCCTGGCTGCCAGGTTGATCAATCGAATTACTCCGGCACCGACGCCTCATCCATGGCTCAATAGCGCGCTCGCACCCTGTGAAGGGTTCATGGCCGCGAACTCTGTGCCGGGTTCGCGGCGGAAATCCGGCCCCCATCTGCCTCCCACCACCACGTTTGTGGTATGCGGAGATTCCCCTCTTCCCCGGCAACAGACGTTTTGGCGAGTGGCGAAATTGACCTGTTGCTGCCTCCGCCAAGCAATGCGTGTGCCCTGTTCACTGCGGTACACATGCTTAGGAGTGGCCTTTGCCGGTCAGCCGCTTCGGTCAGCTAAATCGCTCCCATGCCGACTGCCGCGAGATACCCAACGCCGACCCAATTTGGGCCCAGCTGACTTCGCGCAACCGAAGAATGTCCACGATCTGCTGGAGCTGATTGCCCTTGCCTTGAAGGGTATCCGCGATCGGTTGCAGGTGTCGCAACAAACGCTCGGTTGGTAAGTCGTCTACTGAGCCCGTCTTTGCTGATTTCGGTTTCCGGTCGTCGATGATCTCGTTGCACAGCTCAACGCATTCGTCGCAGATGAAGACGCTGAAGGGGCCAGAGATCAACCTCTTCACTTCATGCTGCGACTTGAAGCAGAAGGTGCAGTAGAGAATTTTCGTTGGCACAGGCGTGGTTTCCGCTTGCGGTATTGCGTCTCTGCCTGGGCCAAGGTTGACATATTTACCTCCTGTCTGCACGTCAGGATTTGCCTGACTGTCAGATAAACCCTGACGCCAGGGGTTGAGCGATTGACGACCGTCTTTGGCACTTCTCTGCCGACATGGACATGTCGGCTTTAGGGGACGTGCTGCAAATCACCAGCCTCCCGGAGCCCCTGCGCTTTATCAGAGTCACCGGCCGCGAGACGAGTGAACACAATGTCCTTGACCATCGGCTCCAGCGGTGCCGACAGACTGACAATGTTCCCATCGCGGTCCGTCACGAAAGTGATCGCAAGCCTATCGGGTAGCAGGCGGTCTGGCACCTCTGGCAATTCAAACGTCTCGTAGTGGCGATGCGCGATTGTCGCGAACATGCCGCGCCATGACCAGTGCAGTGTCCCATCCTGCTCCTTGATAGACATCTTGCCGTAGGCCGGATGCTCATAGTCGCCGGCATAATCGGTGAGGTCGTGCGCCGGCCGCGTGTGCTTGCGAGGGGCCTTGTCCCGCACGTCTTGGTCCACCTTCATCTGGGCGAGGAGTTCCTCGCGCTTCTTGCGGAAACGCTCACGCCAGTTGATCGGCTCGCGGCCACGTAGCCGGTCGATGATGTAGCAGGTCAGCGTCGTCGGCACTTCACTCGGGCTGCGATTAGTCAAGACGGCGACTCCGATGCCAATGTCCGGCACCAGGGTCATCCGCGCGCCCCAACCGACCAAGCCTCCGCCGTGCCAAACCAGCTGATCACCGAGATAGCTCTGGCGCCGGAAACCGAGGCCGTAGTGCGCTTGGCCAAACTCCGCGAATCCCGGCTCGCTGTAGTAGACGCGCGGCGCATGCAGCGCGTCGATCAGCGTTGCCGGCAGCAAGCGCTGGCACCTGAGCGAGCTCGGCATCATCGCGGAAAGAGGGCTACTCGGGCTCGCCGAGTTGGCAGCAATCGTCCGTGACGAGAGCGACCAGCGCCTGCCCGCGACAGCACGCGCAGCCCTGGTGGTACTTGTGCGACAGATCGAGATGGTCAGTGCCGAGATCGCCGCGCTAGACCGCACACTGCGCAAGGAAAACAAGGCGAGCGAGCTAGGCCCGCGGCTCGAGACGATCCCCTCGGTCGGCCCGGCAATCGCCAGTGCGCTCAGGGCCCGTATCACCGATGCTAAGCTGTTCGAGAACGGCCGACACCTGGCGGCGTGGATCGGCATCGTGCCGGAGAACGACTCGACCGGCGGCAAGGTCAAGCAAAAGGGGCTTTCCAAGAAGGGCGACCGCTATCTGCGCTCACTTCTCGTCACCGGCGCGATGGCCGTCGTGCGCCAGGCGCAGAAACGCCCGGATAAGAATCCCTTGGTCACGAAGCTGCTTGGCCGCATGTCGGCCAAGCAGGCGGCGATCGCGATCGCCAACAAGACCGCGCGGATCGCCTGGGCGATCATGGTCCACGGCGGCGTCTACGAAGCCGGCCATCGCCCCGCCCACTATCGAGCCGAGGCGTGCGCGGTCACCGGATAAGTGGCTCGGCGATGGGTGATCGCCGCAGCGGCGGCGCATGAATGCAACGCCAGAGCGAGAGGAACACGCCGTAAGGCGTCACGGGTTGCGGAGGTGCTGATGGCATGATGTTGATCGGTCGGTCGTCGAGGCGGGAGAACCTTCTACGGGTCACGGGCATCGAGCCCAGGTTTTTGATCAGGACCTGCCCTCGCGAACCACATCATGGCCAGCAGCCGCGAGAATGGCTGCACCAACAGGCCAGACACATGACTGCACCCGACCGCAATCGTCACCACGCCAACTCAGCACTTGACGCAGGGGCGCCGTCCACACATGTGACGGGTTTCGGACGCCGGCCCGCTCACTGAGCGCGCGACACGCACGTCGGCTTGTCGGCCGGCGTTCGAAAGCCGCCAATGAACGAAACCGCGGGTGGGGGAGCACCCCTATCCGCGGGCGCTATGGGATTATTGCACGGTCCGTGCAGCGGAGATCCCGCAAGGCAGGTGCCGGTGCCGATTGTTGGGGCGATATCTGCGGGCGCTATGGGGATTTCGCCCTTGAGGGTTGGTGCTGCAAGGCCGGCGTCTGTGGCAATTGTTGGGGCGAGAGAGGGGCTGCGGGTGCGTTCACGTAGCAGTTTCAGGGGATTATCAGCTGATTGCGTGGCAGATGGCCTAGAGGAACGCTGGAGAGGCGGTGCCCTATCGCCGGGAGACGTCAGCAGCGGAGAGAAGTGAGTGATCGAGGCCGAGGTGCGCCGGGTCATGAGGAGCTAATGGCTGATTTCGGGACCAGTGCAGAGAAAGGATGTGGAGCGCTGCGACCCGCCTTGAACGTCTCGATGATCAGGATGCGCCCGCCGCAATAGGGGTCAGGAACGTTGAGAAAGTCTTAATGTAGGGGATGTGATCGTTCCGCGTCTTCTCGCGCGGTGCGCTTGCCTTCGATCATGAAGCCGCGCAACTGGCTGATCGGCGTCTCGCACATCGGCATGGTTTCTGGTGTTGGAGTTGAGGTTTTGCGCTCGGTCCTCAAGCCAAGGCAGTTCACATTCCGTTAACGGCCTACCCCTTGCCGCAGCGCCGCTGACCTTTGCCGCAGGCTACCGCGATAGCGGTTTCGTTCATTGACCCAAAGGCGAACTCGATTGTGCAATGCGCCAGGGCAGTTAATCGCTCTCATACTCCATTGTCATTTTAGCCGCGGCGACGATCTTGTATCGCCAGCGTAGGCTGGGCTAGGAACTCCGCACCTTCACGTCAGTGGCGACGACATCAGTTTCCGAATAAGCCGCGCGATCAAGGGCGTCGGCCGTCAGCACCAGGTCTTCGGCACTCTTGCACAGTGCCCACCCGGTAGGTGCCCTGCTTGATGCGCCAACGCCCGGCGCTGCCGTCGTAACGCGCGAGCAATCGCGGATCGTCGGTTAGCGTCACGCGGCGAGATTCGCCTCGAAACGCTCAAAGCCGAGCAGCCGCATCCGTTTGTCAACCCCCGCCTCGGTCAAATAGAGCTGGGAGACGTCGGCTCCCGCGCGCGTCCCCGTGTTGGTCAGACGTGGTCGCGAGCTGGAGGACGAAAGGGCTCCATATCGTTGGTTGCCCAGCACGACGGCGTGCGCCTGATCTACCGGACGAAGGCCCGCGACGGCGCGCATTCCAGCTCGACCAGCAACGCTTCGGCGTCCCGGAGATCCGCGGTATCGAAGCCTTCGGTGATTTGATCGTAAATCGTTTGTACCAGCTGCAGAGCTTCCGCACCGCGACCTTGGTGCTGCCAAAGACGAGCCAGATCACAAGCGGTGCGCAGCTCCCAGGAGCGGGCCTGCTGATGACGAGCAATCTGCAGGCTGTTGACGAGCAAAGCCTCGACCTCCTCGGTCGGGCGGCCGGTGGCCAGGAGGAGGCCAGCCTTGATGCGCAAGACTTCTGCGACGGCCCATCGTTCACCGGTCTCTTCCGAAATCAGGATGGCCTCCGCAATGACCTGCAATGCCGTATCGGTATGGCCTGCCTTGGCGTGAGCCTCGGCCTCGAGTGCCAGAAATATCGGGAGCCACAAGCGCGCTCCGGTGTTCCGCCACGCCGCCACTCCGTCGCGAAGCAGCTCGATGCCCAGTTCCGCCTCGCCCTGGCAAGTTGCTGCCCAGCCATTCAGAATGCGCCCACCTGCAGCCCAAAACGGAAAGCCATGCTCGTCGCAAAGTGAAACGACAAGGCCGGCATATGATGACGTCTCCTCAGGCCGGCGGCGGAATATGTCGAGCATCCCGCGTGCGTGGCAGATCGTATAAACCTGAGTGTGCGGATGTGCGACCTCATCGGCGTGTGTCACTGCCTCCGCGGCGACTTCCGACGCCTGATCGAAATATCCCAAGTGCCACAGCGCCCAGCACAGGTAGCACAGCGCGGTCGCGCCGATGTCTTGTCCATACTGATAGCGGAATTTCGCATGCTCTACTGGGTTATAGAGCGCCCGCGCCCGCTCGAGGTGCTGGCGGCCGGCGACGAACTCGCCCATTGTGACATAGGTAGTGCCAAGCGTGCGATGCGCCAGGCAGAGAGCGGCGGTGTCGCCGTGGCGCTCGGCCGCTCTGATGAAATCCAACGCCGCGTCCCTCTGTAGGACTACCTCGCCACCGACGTAATGGCACGCCCAAATTCCATACAGGATCGAGAACTTCTGCGCCGGATCGGTGGAGTCGTCGATCAGCGCCTTGGCCCGCAGGAGAACTTCCTTGGTCTCCACAGCCGCATAGCCGCGGCCGGCGATCATCGCCTGGCCGAGCAACACGACCAGTTCGAGCGCCTTGCGCGTGCGTCCCTGATGATCGGGAAGCGATTGGACCAATTCGTGCGCGCGCTTCAAGTGGCCGATGGCTTCAACGTTGGCCGAGCGCTGGATCGCGCGCTCACCGGCTTTTTGAAGGTATTCGGTCGCACGCTCGGTCAGCCCAGCCTCGGCCAAGTGATGGGCCATCAACTCAGGATGCGATTCGATAATCTCCTGAAAGTGCTCGTTTAGCGCATCGGCGATCTGGCCGTGAAGCCGTTGGCGCTTGCTGTGCAGCAAACTCGCGTAAGCTGCTTCCTGCACGAGCGCATGCTTGAAGGTGTACGTTGAATCCGGCGGCTCGCCGCGGGCAAAGATCAATTCTGCCGCGCCTAGCTGGACGAGTGCCGCCTGCAACGGAGCGCCGGCAGTCGGCGCGACGGCGGCGAGCAGGCGATACGAGAATTCACGCCCGAGAGCAGCACCGATTTGTGCGATCTCCTTGATGGAGGCGAGCCGGTCGAGACGCGCGATCAATGAATCGTGGAGGGTCGCCGGAATCGCAAGCGACGGCAGCGGCGCGATGGCGATGTATCGGTCGCCCACGGCATGCAGCTGTCCCGATTCCAATACAGTCTTGGTGAGTTCCTCAACGAACAATGGCACGCCGTCGGTCCTACTGATGATCTGGTCGTAGACTTCCCGAGGCAGCTCCTTGCCATTGGCCACGTCGATGACCATGGCGCCGACCTGCTCGCGCGGCAGTCGATTGAGCCGCAGCATCGTCACGTGCGACTGGTCGAGCCACGGGGGCATGAACTCCGGCCTGAAAGTTATCAGCAAAAATACGGGCGCCGTCTTGATCAAGCTAATGCTTCGGGAGATTGCCTCGAGAGTGGTAGCATCGATCCAGTGTACGTCCTCGATGAGCAAGAGCGCCGGTCGGGAACACGCGAGGCCGAGAAGCTGACGGGACAGCGCCGCGATCGTGAGCTCCTTCTGCCGCCGGGGAGTGAGCGTCAGGGCGGGATAGCGAGCATCGGACGGGATCGACAGGAGGGCAGCATAGAGCGGGGCGTCCGCAAGGCTTGCATCACCGGCCTGCGACAGCACGGCCTCGAGCTTATTCAATTTAGTATTGGGCAAATCCTCCCGCTCGAAGCACGCGGCACGCTCGAGTTGATGGATGACGGGAAAGAAGGGGCTGTTGGTATGATGCGGCGAGCATTGGTAGCGAATTTTGATATGCGGCTCCTCTCCGATGGAGTCCAAAAGTGCATTGCTTGTCCGCGACTTGCCAATGCCGGGCTCGCCGCACAGCAACATGACCTGACCCGCGCCACGCTTCGCCTGTTCCCAAAGATTCAATAATCGACTCAGCTGCTCCTGCCGACCGACAAAACGTGTGAGCCGCTTCGGCCGGATCGCCTCGAACCGGCTTTCCACCACGCATTCACCGATGATCCTCCAGGCCGTGACCGGCTTCGATTTTCCGTTGATTTCGTCGCGGCCAAGTTCGGCGCAGACGAACGCGCTACCAAGCAACCGGTGCGTGCTCGCGGCGACGAGAACCGAATTCGGAGCTGCCAATTGTTGCAAGTGGGCAGCCAGATTTGGCGTCTCCCCGAAGACCGCCTGCTCCTGCGCCGATCCTTCGCCGATGGTCTCCCCAACGACCACCAATCCTGTGGCGATGCCCACTCTGACCTGCAGCGGCTCGCCGGAAGGAAGCAGGAGCTGCCCCACCTTCGCAACAATGTCTAGCCCTGCCCGCACGGCGCGTTCAGCATCGTCTTCGTGAGCCTGCGGATAACCGAAATAGACAAGCAGCCCGTCTCCCATGAATTTGCCGATGTAACCGCCGAAATGCTTGATCACGGCAGCGCAAGTATGTTCAAACCGGCGAATGACGCCGCTCAGTTCCTCGGGATCAAGCTCGACCGCAATGCCGGTCGAGCCGACAAGGTCGCAAAACAGAACCGTGAGATGCCGTCGCTCGGCCTCCGAGTGCGGCGATGCAGCTGTTGCGGCCAGCATGCTCGTTCGCGGTGCGGACCTCTGCTGGTAGGCGGCGATAGCTTTAAGCACCCGCTTGCGGTCGCCAAGCGGGATTCCCATCTTTTCGAGATCCGCCTCCGTTAAGTCGAACAGAACGTCGATGTCGACGACGTTCTTCGCAAAGACGGAGACATACTGCGCGAGGCCGAGTCCCTTGAGCCACTCCGCAATACTGCTTATCGAGGTTCTCCTGCGATCGCTCTCGCCCATGGCGATTTCCCAGCACTGAAGTACAATCGGTGCGACCGGGAAGGCGGTCGGTCAAGCCGAGCTTCTGCGGACGCATACCCGATCACAGACCATCCGATGGTCGAGACCGGATGGCCGAGGGACCTGTGAGCGTCGCCAATGCTGAATTGAAGTTCAATTGGTCAGCGCTTGGGAGCCGCACCGCGCGGCTTTGCACCGACCCAACCCGCATCCGCACCAAACCCATTTGAAACTACTTCCCACGTCGTGGCAAGAAGGCCGCGCGGTGGTGGTATCCCCAGTTTGGGGGAGAGTTTGAATTAACCGCGCGTTTACCAGGGTCGCTGGCTTTAGAAGCAACACCTTCCCCGTCAGCGTCGCGACCACAGTGAACGCGCGTCATTGCCCCCGCCCCTAGATCCAGCACATCACTACACCGAGCTTGCTGCAGTGCATGAGTTAGTAATTGGCACTTGTCGGACCCGTGCGCGCTCCGCTCGTCATTGGCCCGCTTATTGGGGTAAGGCGGACATCAAAGTGCCTCACGCGCTCGTGGCATTACGCGGGCGTGCGGTGTCCCTCTCGATCAATGCGCACTCACCTGATGGGGCCCTCAACTTTCTAGCCAGCTGAAGATGTAAGTTTGTCCAGCAAAACGATCAGCTGGCGAAGTGAGATAGTGCCGTGCGAGCACCTCTTCAGCGGTCTCGCCCCGATTGCGCCAGACGTAGACGCCACGGTCGGATTTCGGAGACAGCGCTTCGATGCGGGTGGCGATGCGGTCGATCTGCGCCTTTGTGACCATCACCTATTCCTCGACTGTCGAAACGCCGTACTTCGCGATCCACTCGGCTCCCGTCAGGGGTTGCCAGCCGATAACCATCATCGTCTCGACATCATCCTCGGGATAACGCCCCGCGTGTGCCGTGCGGGCAGCTGTGCGAGACGGGCGATCTGTGCTCGTGAAGCCACGTGCTTTGCCTTCGATTGATGGAGCCAATTCCTCTAGCCGCTGCTCAAGCCTCTCCAATGCTTGGGTCTCGATCATGGCGCGCATCTGAGAAAGAACCCACACGAGGCTCCGCCCTTTGCCATGCTCGATTTTGTTGTCCCTCATTGCGCGATAGACACGCGCTGGTTCAGCGATCAGACCGCTCAGGCTGGTCAACGGATGGCGGATGAGTAAGCGCTTTCCGTCCTGCTCTGAGGCTTCCGGTTCTGAGGGGGTGGGCTCGGTGCTTTTTGTCTTGCCGGTCAAACTTCTGATCCTCTCTCACTTGTCAGATTGCGATGTGCTTGGAATGCCTTGGGTTTTGCGGTCGATGATTGCGCATGACTGCGATTTGACCATCGCGCAGATGCAGTCCATCGGCTTGCAGACCTTGCAGCAGGGCACGACGTGACCATTCGCTTGGCGTCGTGTTGTGTGCGGCAGCGGCCATCTCGATGGCCGTGCGGAGTCCGCGTGGCCCGCGAAGTCTCAATCGATCGGGGAAGTGAACTGCTACGCCTTGCATGATCGGTTCGCTCCATAGTGTGTGGGTCAGATGACCTACACCTGAGCTGCTTCGCGACTTCAGTCGTGCGATTTGAAAGGAGTAAAAACGATTGGAACGGAGCAGAAATCAGAATGGGTATGTTCTCACCAAGCGTGTGATTTTCGAGTCATGCGTGCCATCGCCGTATGCCTTGTCGGCTACGGTTCTCGCTGCCGCCATCTTTGATGGCACTTCGCATTGGTCGAGCTTGCGGCGCATCTCCTCGTGAAGAGGACGATCAACTCGGCGGTAGTCAGTACCCTTCGGCCTGCCACGTCGTCGTCGAGTTGACGGGTCCCTTGATAGCCGGAATGACGGGAAACCATCAGCTTCCATCGTTGCCTCGCGTCAACATCGGGCTTGATTTTCGTTGATATTTTATCAACGCCGACTGTTCCGTTCGCTGGCGTTCCACTCCAGAGTGGGCTGTCGACAGTTTCACTCTGATCATCCTGTCGTTCCGAAGGGCGGCGCGTTCAGCGCGCAGCCTTCGGTCGCGCTCGACGAGGCGCTTCAAGCAGTCCAAACACCTGGTTAGCTTGCCGCCGGCGCCTCGAGGTCTAATCCCACAGCTCTCACACGGTCTGGCCATTGGTTTGCGCTTGCCCATGATAGTGTCTCCTATGTTGCAGGTGTTTTGAGCTGAAGATCCGCTCGAGCCGCGCGGTCTTCCGCAGAGTCGGCGGATCTCACGCGTGCGCGCGCGAAGTGCGGGGAAAGATTGGGTCTCGCACGTGCTTGCGGCAGCAAGGAGAGTTGCGCAGATACGTGCCCTGGAGAGGCAGCGACAGCGCTTCGGACGGCGTCTGGGGCGCATCCTCAGATCTCCACCATCAGAGCGGACTCAAGGGGCAAGCTCGAATTTGGTCGGAGGGGATGGTCAAAAACGGCCGATTTTTTCTCTGGGGGATAGGTAGCGGGGGCTTCGTCCCCGGCCATCCTGGGGTACCCGCCCGATCGCCTTCATTGGCCAACAGCCCCCGGACGAGCTCGCGGGGTTCGAGGTTGCTCCCCTTCACCAGCTCTTCGGCGGCGCGCTCTAAGGCTTCGATGGCCTCGGGCGTATCCAAGCCGTTGAGTGGATTTACTTCGGCCGGCGGGGCAAGCGGCGGGCGCTGCGGTAGGCGACGGTTACTCATTGCAACACCGTTGGCTACAACCAGCTGGGCTTGCCATTGCGGTTGGGAAAACTGTCGCAACCGATTGACACTGCATGTGTGCTTTTCTCCTCGGTTGGGAGAAAAGCCGAGCGATATCAGAGTAGGAAGGGGGACTCTGACTCCGCTAGTCTAGGTTCGAATCCTAGTTCCCCAGCCAATGAAATCAAAGACTTGCGGCAAACTCGCTCAGGGAATTTGCAAGGGCTGCCGGCAAGACAACAATCTCTGGCCGGCGGCCGTCTCGCTCGCACACCTTCTCGGCAGCCTCGATCAACCCGGACAGCTCGGCCGCCGAATAATGCGAGATGATGCGACCCGAGCGATGCCCCAGCAGATCCTGACGATCCTCGAAGCTCACGCCCGCCGCTCGGAGGCGTCGACCGAACGTGTGCTTGAGGTCGTGAACACGGACCTGGTCCAGGCCCGCTATCGCGCGAGCTTTCTTCCAGTCGGAGTTCAACATGTGTTTGACCGGCACGCACCCGAAGGTGAACAGGTTCGTCACATGCTGGCCACGCCTGGCTTCAACGACCGAGCGAGCGATCCGATTGAGAACCACGACCCGTTCGTCCCCGTTCTTGACCCGCGACCCCGGGATAATGAAGATCGAGGTGCCGAGCTCCGGCACATCGACCTCCCAGTCCCACAATAAGTTGCAGATCTCCGCGTCCCGGCAGCCTGTATTCACGGCAAACAAGTGCCATTTCCGCCAAGTGGGTCGGCAGCTCGCTGAAGAGCGAGCCTTGCCTGTTATCTCCCGGAATGCGTCGACAGCGACCGCGAACATCAGAACCATGAAGGCGAACGACACGCAGAGAAGGACGATGGAAATTCTGGCGATCACGCGCAAGTTCGCGCCGTGGCTCCGCCGGCAGGTGTCCGTCCGGCATGCCGCGGTGTGGCGCATTCCGGCCATACCGCGGGTTGGCACGAATGTCATCGGAGCGCACAATCGCGGTGCCATGGAAAGTCGGTTCAAAAACGGCCGTGGCGCGCGGCAGCCCAAAGCGCTCGAACGCCACGCGCGGGGCGCCTGAGAGCGTGAACAGTCAGATACGCCTCCCCGCCCCGGTGCCGGACATTGTAGGAGAACGCCGCGAATTTCGCGCCCGCGAGATTCGTCGCCATATCGGTCACGCGTTGCACGATGCGCTCGAAATCTACGTCGCTTGAAATCGTCGTTACTAGCCGGTTGAGCGTCTCGAGCCTCTCGGACTGCTTGCGCAGCAGCGCGTCGGCGCGTTTGCGGTCCGTGATGTCGCGCGCGATCTTCGACGCGCCGACGATGAGACCCTCCGCGTTCCGGATTGGCGAGACCGTCAGCGCGATGTCAATGAGCGTCCCGTCCTTGCGCCTGTGCACTGTCTCGTAATGGTCGACCGGCTCGGATTCTGGAAAGGATCGTCGCCTCTTCCGCTTGGAGCTGTGCCGGAATCAGCATCATGGGCTTACCTGTCGCCTCATCCGCCGAATAGCCGAAGATCCGCTCGGCGCCCCTGTTAAAGGTGCCGATGATGCCGTTTAGATCCTTGCTAACGATCGCATGGTCCGAGGATTCGTTGACGCGAGAACCGTCTGGACGATGCTGGCTCGCTGGTCGGGCGCCGTGGTCACGGGTGACCCTCCTCGTTTCGGGGGTCACCGTCGTCGAACCGGATGAATTTTGCTGGGACGGCGTCCCTCGTTATGTTGGCTGACCCACTAAGCCCCTCAGGCAAGAACCGGTTCCTGGTATACCTGCGGGCAGCCGCGTCACGGAGTTTTGAGCACCTGCGCGATGAGGCAAAATCCCAACAGCTGCAAAGGGTTTGTTGGCAAACGGCCGCGACCGATGAGGCGAAGGCAGCACCTCAGCGGAACTGCCGCTCAGCCGCGCGAAGGGCACATTTGCGGCCGCGAGGGCATCGGCGCGATGGTCGCAGCATCCGTGCGAGGGATCTTCCACCGTTAGCAGAGATCTGACACACGTCGGGTTTATGCACTCCCGCTAGCCCGATCTACTCTGCCGCCTGCAGCGAGCGGTGGTCGCCAGTAGCCGCCGGCCTGGAGTCGACGCGCTCGAACGCCTTGGTGCGCTTGTCCGGCGGGCGGGCGCCGGATTGCAGGATGCGGCGCATGTCGGCGACCAGGATCGGGTTCGACCTAGAAGTCGTGGTTGAAGGCGAAGAGGCTTGTGGATCGATGGTATCGACGCCGGGCGCTATCAGCGGCGTGTCCTTGCCGATGTAGCCGGCGCGAGCCTCGCCCCAGAGCCATTCCGATAGGCGCAGCGCCCAGTCGCCGCGCGAGGCGTAGAGGGTGAAGCCCCCACCCTTGGCCCGGATCGATTTGCTCAATTGCCCGAACAGGTCGCGGTCCACATCTGGTGCGGCGTTGATGACCTCGCCGATGGCGTAGGGCGGCCCGGCGGCGGCGATCCGGTCGGCTCGCGAGCCTAGCGAACTTTTCACTTTGTTCGACTTAAAAGTTGAGGCACGCCAGCGTTCTCTGTGAGTTTTCTGCAACGATGTGTCCATGTAAGGCACTTGCCAATCGCCACGAACGATGATTCTGGCGGACATGTTCATGATCATCCCGAACCGGAAGTCGCCACCGGCGATCCTTTTGGCGAGAGCTATCGTGAGGGCGCAGGGTCAAGAAACGCACGCTTGCCAATTTATCGCAGCTGCCGCAACGCTGATCGACGGCATCCGCAAGCTCAGGGGAGGGAGCGGGAGCAGAGGACGCAAGACGTCGCGCGCAGCGCCGGCCGGGGCGGAGGGGGCGAGCGCAGCCGGCGACGGGCGCGGGGCGCCGCGGTGGAGCGCGGCGGCGCACGACGAGGCGACCAGCGGCGCGCGGGACGAAGCCGCACGAGCGCGCGCGAGACGGCACCGAGCGGCCAGGGGGGCCCAGACGCGCGAGCGCGAGGTGACGCGCGCCGACGGCCCGAGCGCGCACGGGAGGCGGCGCGGCAGGAGCCCGCGACGGCCGCGGACCACGACGTCGGAGCGGAGGGCGCGCGCGCGCGAGGACGGCACAGCGGGCCGCGCGACGACCACGGACGGGCAGGCACGGGGCCGCCGAGCGAAGAGTGCGAGGCGAACGCGACCGCGACGACGAGAGCAGCGACAGGAGGCGGCGGCAGGCGGCCGGCACGCGGGACGCGGGGACGCGGCGCGCCGCGAAGAGCGAGCGGCGGGCCGCGGCGCGCCGGGCGCGCGACGCGCGCCGCGGGGAGGGCGGCAAGGCGCGACGAGCGAGACCGCGAGACACCGCCGACCCGGCGAGCGCCGCGCGCACCGACGCGGCGCGGGCGAGCAGGAGCGGGGGCGCGCGCGGCCAGAGCGCAGCCGACGTACGCCGCGCGGCGCGGAGCGGCAGAGAGCGCGCGACGGGCCGCGGCGGCGCGGACGACAGCCAGAGAGAACACCGCGCCGAACGGACGGCGGCGCCCGGCGGGCGAGGACGAACGTAGCCGAGGCGCGCCGACGACCGGGCGCCGCCCCGCCGAAAGACGGACGGGCGGCCGCGCCGCCACAGAGCCCGCCCGGAGCGGGCGCGGACGCGAAGGGCGGGAAGCGGGCGCCCCACGGCCCGACACGCGTGAAGCCCCGTGCCGGCAGCGGCACACACGAGCCACGCGCGTCGCGGCGCCGCCCACGCCGACGGCACACCGCGGCGGCCGACGTGCGGCCGGCCGGCGTCGCGGCGGCAAGAGCAAGCGCGCGGCGACAGAGCGTCGAGGAACACCGACAGGGGCACGACCCACGCAACCGGACCGACGCCAACGAGGTGGGCCCGAGGCGCCGGGCAGACCAAAGCCGCCGCCGACCGCGCAGGAGCAGGTGCGGCAGGGGGCCACCGTGAGAACGAACGAAAAAAGAGAAGGGAAAGAGGGGGGAGGCCTAGCCGGAGACGGCTTCGAACGGCAATTCGAAGACCCTCCGTAAATCATCATCCACGATGATCGTCCC
The DNA here is from genome assembly GCA_963775835.1 of uncultured Alphaproteobacteria bacterium. GTDB lineage: Bacteria > Pseudomonadota > Alphaproteobacteria > Rhizobiales > Hyphomicrobiaceae > AWTP1-13. The sequence continues at coordinate 29,209 of CAVZKV010000029.1, forward strand.
GCCACGAGGAGGAATGCCGATCAAAGCTTCGCGCCCCGCGATCTGTTGGGCCTGCTGTCGGGCCTGCTGTCGGACCTGCCGCGCCGCTTCCTCTGCTGCTTCCTCAATACCGGTCAGTTCGATGCCTTCTCGGTCTAATATCGTCATTTGACCGCGTTTGGCATGGAAGAAATAACGAGGCATGCGCGAACACCTCCTGGACAAGGCAACGCGGTGAGGAGGGTGTTGATACGCCCAATGCCAAAACTTCGGTAATGGTTAATGGATGACATTCGGTAATGGTTAATGGATGACAGAAGCTTCCGGCACGCCACCATAAGTAGCGCATCAGAGTCAAATTCTAGCAAGAGCGTTGGCCGTCATACTGGCGGCCGACTAAGCCGGCTCCTTGTTCCGTGGTCGCGCATGCTGGCGTTCGTCAGCTAAGGCTCTGGTCAGTGCCGATGGCGGCTCCTGCTCGCGGAGTAGGCGGTGTTCAGCTTGGCCCACGAGGTCGGCGTAACTTTTCGCTGTCACCAGCGTTGGCTTCAGCGGATGAGAGAGGAGCCCGTCCATGCATTCCGGCAGGTTGTTCAGCGTCTTGGTGATCTGGCTCATCGTGACGGCCAGCGCTGCATGGGCGGAGCAAGCGCGAACGAATGTCGGTGTGTTGACCTGTACGCTCGTTAAGCCGGACAAGGATGTAGGGCAGAGAATGACTTGCGGCTTCAAGGCGGCGGGAACAGGTGCCGACGAGAAGTATAGCGGAACCATCCGCGCAAGCGAACAAGAGCTCGTTTCGGGAAAGGTCGTTCTCGTCTGGGCGGTGATCGGCCCTGCGGACGCAAAAATGCCAAGTGGCTTTCTTTCGCAACGATACGTGCGCGGCAAAGCCGCATCGGGACAGCCACCGATCCTAGTTGGGGAGAGGAACCCTGCCGTTGTTCTGCAATCGGAGACGAATGGTTCCGCAGCGCATGCTGCCATTACTCAGATGGAGCTCGAACTCACCGGAACGCCGGCATAGTAGGGGCCTCGCCGATTTCTGATCGTGCGATGTTGCGTTGCCAGACCAAGGGAGGAGTCTGAATGTTCCTCCCACCGCTCTACTGCTTGAGCCTGTTGTCACGCTGCCGTGGTCCTTTGTGATCGACCTCATCGTGCGACCGCACGGAAGCAAGTGCGCAGGATTGAAGTGAACAAACCTGGGCAGGCGGGGCAGGCCCATGCCAACTTGTGGCGCTCGCCGCGCAGTCTGGCAGCATTCCCGTGTCAGACGCCCGATTCCCGCAGGGGGGTGTCTTGGGCTCGGCTGCCGTTCGCGCAACCTTTCCAAGCGCCGAGCGTTCTAAAATAGAGCTTGAGCCAAGCGGCTCAGGCAAAGACATCCTGTTGTTGGAGGTTGCAATGACACTCAGAACAGCAGCGAGTTTGGCAGCGTTAACAATCGTGCTGGGCTTTGCTCCGGAAGCGATGGCGCAGACGGCGCCAGCCGCAGCGGGCGCCGGCCGCGGAACCAGCTCCGAAAGCACCCGTAGCCGGGCAAATCCTGGTGCAGGACGCCAACACAGTTCTCGCTAAGCAGGACCTGATCGGCCAGACCGTTCTTCCCGCGTCTGATAAGGCCAAGATCGGCAGCATCAGCGATCTCATCCTCAGCAAGGATGCGAAGACGGTCGATGGTTTCGTCATCGGCGTCGGCGGCTTCCTCGGTATCGGCGAGAAGAGCGTGGCCCTGAAAATGGATCGGCTGAAGATGGCGTCCGGCGCCGAATGGCGCCATGGAGCTCGCCATGGACATGACCAAGGATGAGCTCACCAACGCCCCGACGTTCAAGTCGAAGCGGGATCAGGACGCCGAGAAGGCTGCCGAGCAGCGGCGCAGCGAGGCGCCGGCCCAGCGGCCGATGCCAAGCACCAAGTGACGTAGGATGAACTAAGGGGACCGGTACCAACTGGTCCCCCTAGATGTAATCACGCGCGGTGAATGGCGCGTGATTACGTGGCGGCAGGAGGTGATCGCCATGACTGACGTTTCCCAAATCAAAGCGAACATGGAAGTGAAGGGTTCGGACGGCAAGCACATCGGTACCGTCCTGGGCGTGGAAGATGGACGCTTGAGACTAGCTTCCGTCGGAATGGACCATGACATCGATATGGACATGGTCGACGCTGTCGAAAATGATGTGGTTCGCCTGCGCAAGACGGCCGAGGAAACAGTCCGTACCTGGCATTGAGCCAGGTCCCGCGGGCCCGAGGTCGTGCCGCCCATTGGGCACCGCATCAGGATTGCGAAGGCTCCTCGACGTCGGCTCTGAACCGTGGCGCGTTCGAGGGGCAAATGTTGCCTAGGATGGGGCTTCGCCACTGGCGACAACGGACAGCGAAGCCCGGGTTAATGGAGCCGCGCAAAGCCCCTCTCCGACCGTCTGGAATGGCAGGTGAATGACCGAGATGACAACATTCGCATCGAGGCAGGACCAGTTCGTCGCATCATTCGATGGCGATGTGCGTCCGTCGTCGGCGCAGGTTCTGTCCAACCTCAGCCAAAGCCGCGTCGCCATCGAACGAGTCTGGCCTCAGATTCAAGGTGGGCGCTTTGCCGTCAAGCGCGCGGTCGGCGACGTGCTGACGGTGGACGCAGACATCTACAGCGACGGTCACGACAGGATCGCTGCAGCACTGCTCCTGCGACGCGAGGGCGAAGCGTATTGGCAGGAAGTGCTGATGCGCGGCCTTGACAACGACCGCTGGCGCGGCGAGGTGCCCCTGGGCGACAACGGCCGCTACTACTTCACTATCATTGCCTGGCGCGACTTGTTCTCCTCATGGCGGGACGAGATCAGCAAGAAGCATAGCGCCGGCCTCGCTGTCGACCTCGAGCTCGAGGAGGGCAGAATGATGATCGAGAAGGCACTGCAGGGAGAGCCGAGAGGAGGCGACCCGGGCGACCTCCAGGCTTTGCTCTTGATGCTGGAGCGGCACGCCGACGACCCTGACGGAACCTCGAAGCTCGAGTGGCTGACGAGCCGGGAGACCGGTGATCTCATGGCGAGGGTCGGCCCCCGAACCAGTTTTACACGCTATGACAGGGAGCTCGAGGTATGGGTCGACCGGCGCAAGGCCGCTTTCAGCGCTTGGTATGAGATGTTTCCGCGCTCCCAGTCGGGAGACGCCGGGCGGCACGGCACCTTCGCCGACGTGATCGCACGGCTTCCCTACGTGCGCGATCTGGGCTTCGACGTGCTCTATTTCACGCCCATCCACCCGATCGGCCGCACGAACCGCAAGGGACGCAACAATTCACTCAAGGCCGAGGCCGGCGATGCAGGCAGCCCCTATGCAATCGGCTCTGCGGAAGGGGGGCACGACGCCATCCATCCACAGCTCGGCACCTTCGCCGATTTCGAGCGACTCGTGTCGGAGGCGCGGGCGCACGATCTTGAGATCGCGCTCGATTTCGCCATCCAGTGCTCGCCGGACCATCCCTGGATCAAGGAGCATCCCGAGTGGTTCGACTGGCGGCCGGACGGGACTATCAAGTTCGCGGAGAACCCGCCGAAGAAATACGAGGACATCGTCAACGTCCATTTCTACCGCGAGGCGTTCCCCGCGATCTGGTATGCGCTGCGCGACATCGTGCTGTTCTGGTCGGAGCGGGGAGTTCGCATCTTCAGGGTCGACAATCCGCACACCAAGCCGTTTCCGTTCTGGGAGTGGCTGATCCGCCAGGTGCACGGCCGCTTTCCTGACGTCATCTTCCTGTCCGAGGCCTTCACGCGCCCGAAGCCGATGATGCGGCTGGCGAAGCTCGGATACACGCAGTCCTACACCTACTTCACATGGCGCAACACCAAGCACGAGCTGACGGAGTATTTGGTCGAGCTCACGCGCAGCGAGGCGCGCGAATATTTCCGACCGAACTTCTTCGTCAACACGCCCGATATCAATCCCTACTATCTGCAGACGAGCGGACGGCCTGGTTTTCGGGTGCGGCTGATCCTTGCTGCTACGCTCGTCTGCAACTACGGCATCTACAATGGTTTTGAGCTCTGCGAGGGGCGTCCGATCCCCGGCAAGGAGGAGTATCTCGACTCGGAAAAATACGAGATCAAGGCCTGGGATTGGGAGCGGCCGGGCCACATTCGCGACGATATCCGCCTGATCAATCGGCTGCGGCGGGAGCGGCCGGCCTTGCAGCAGTTCCAGCACCTGAACTTCTACAACGCGTGGAACGACCACATTCTCTATTACGGCAAGTTTACCGCCTGATAAGCAGGACTTTGTCCTGGTCGCGGTCAATCTCGACCCTCACAACCCGCAAGGATGCCACTTCGAGGTGCCCCTTTGGGAGTTCGGCCTCCCTGACGCATCCTCCATCGATGTCGAGGATCTCGTGACCGGCAATCGGTTTACCTGGACCGGCAAGGTCCAGCACATGCTGCTCGATCCCAGCGTTCGTCCATACGCCATCTGGAGGCTCTCCAACCGACAGGCCAGCAGATGACGTCGCTGGACGCGCCCTCGGCTGCCATTGCTGTGCCCTCCGAGACCGAGGCGGAGCAGGCGACGCAAACCGCCATCGACCTCGCTGCGTGCGACTGGTTCAAGGACGCGATCATCTACCAGATGCACGTGAAGGCGTTCCAGGATGCCTCAGGCGACGGCGTGGGGGACTTCGTGGGCCTCATGCAGCGCCTGGACTACGTGCAGGAACTGGGGGTCACCGCCATTTGGCTGCTGCCATTCTATCCCTCGCCCCTGCGCGACGACGGCTATGACATCTCCGACTATGGCCAGATCCACCCTTCCTACGGCGACTTGGAGGCCTTCAGGGCGTTCGTTGCAGAAGCGCATCGGCGCGACATCCGCGTCATCGCCGAGCTCGTCGTCAACCATACGTCCGACCAGCACCCCTGGTTCCAGCGAGCCCGAAAGACGCCCCCCGGCTCGCCAGAGCGAGACTATTACGTGTGGAGCGATACCGACCAGACGCTATCAAGGCACCCGCATCATCTTTCTGGATGCCGAGACGTCGAACTGGACCTGGGACGCGACTGCGAACGCGTATTTCTGGCACCGCTTCTATTCCCATCAGCCGGACCTCAATTTCGACAACCCCCGCGTCGTCGACGAAATCGTCGGAGTGATGCGGTTCTGGCTTGACTTAGGCGTCGACGGTCTGAGACTCGATGCGGTCCCCTACCTGTGCGAAAGGGAAGGCACGAACAACGAGAACCTCCCCGAAACCCATGCGGTTTTGAAGCGCATTCGCCAGGAGGTCGACGCGCGTTATCCGGACCGGATGCTGCTGGCAGAGGCCAACCAGTGGCCGGAGGACACGCGCCCCTATTTCGGCGATGGTGACGAATGCCACATGGCATTCCACTTCCCGCTTATGCCGCGCATGTACATGGCGCTGGCGCAGGAGGACCGGCATCCGATTGCGGACATCCTGCGCCAGACGCCCGATATTCCCTCCAACTGTCAGTGGGCGCTGTTCCTGCGCAATCACGATGAGCTGACGCTGGAGATGGTCACCGATGACGAGCGTGACTACCTCTGGCGCATGTACGCCACGGACTCGCGTGCGCGCATCAATCTCGGCATTCGCCGCCGGCTTGCCCCGCTGCTCGACAACGACCGGCGTAAGATAGAGCTGATGAACGCTCTTCTGTTCTCCCTGCCCGGCACGCCGGTGATCTACTACGGCGACGAGCTGGGGATGGGCGACAACTACTATCTGGGCGACCGGGACGGTGTGCGCACGCCGATGCAATGGTCGGCAGACCGCAACGGGGGCTTCTCGCGAGCAGACCCGCAGCGGCTCTACCTGCCGCCCATCATGGATGCGATCTACGGCTACCATTCGATCAACGTGGAGTCGCAGCAGAGGAGCCCGTCATCGCTTCTCAACTGGATGCGACGCATGATCATGGTTCGCAAGAATCATTCCGCGTTCGGTCGCGGCACCCTCAGACTGCTGCATCCGCGGAACCGCAAGATTCTCGCCTTCGTTCGCGAGCACGAGGGTCAGCGCATCATGTGCGTCTTCAACATGGGTCGCTCCGCCCAGGCCGTCGAGCTCGACCTACGCGAGTTCCGGGGTGCCGTACCCGTTGAGTTGACGGGAAGCTCGACTTTTCCGCCGATCGGCGAACTGTCGTACCTGCTGACTCTGCCCGGCTACGGCTTCTACTGGTTCGTCCTGGCGACGGAGGTCGAGGCGCCGCGCTGGCACGTGGCGACACCGGAACCGGCGCCCGCCTTCGTCACCCTGGTGGCAACCGATGCGTGGCAAAGGGTCCTTCAGGGCCGCGGCCAAGAGACCCTGGAGCGCGATGTCCTCCCTGAATTCCTAATGCGACAGCGCTGGTTCGCTGCCAAGGACACAAGGATCACTGCCGTCGCGTTGAAGCAGTTCGCAACTCTCGAGGGCCGCTCGACCACCTATCCGCTCGCCCTCTGCGAGGTGTCGGTCGCCGGACGTGAAACACAGAGTTACTTCCTGCCGCTGTCGGCGGCCTGGGGCAGTGACATAGTGAGTTCCACATCGCCGGCACTGCCGTTCACCCTGGCCAAGATCAGACGGAGCTCTCGCGTCGGTGCGTTGCTCGATGCGGCCAAAGATCAGGCTTTCGTGCTGGATCTCGCGATGGCGATGTCGCGGAGCCTTGGCCAACAGTCGGACGGTCTCCGCTTTACCATCCATCCATCGCTGCAGCCGATCAACGAGGACGTTTCATTGCGGCCGATCGGCGCTGAGCAGAGCAACGTCTCGCTCATTGTCGGAGAAAGCATGGTGCTGAAGCTCTATCGGCACGTCCGGCCGGGGGTGCAGCCGGAACTTGAGGTGGCGCAATTTCTCACCAACGTCGCCGGCTTCAAGAACACGCCGGCTCTGCTCGGTGCGGTCGAGCATGCCGAGGACGGCGCGGAACCCTCGGCGCTGGCGATAGCCTTTGCATTTGTCGAGAACCAGGGCGATGCCTGGAATGTCATTGTCGAGGCCCTGGATCGCACGCTCTATGACATATCGCTGCTGCCCGATGTCGACCCCTGGCAGGAAACACTCGATCGCCTGTACGGGTTTCCCCTCGACCTGGCGGCCAAGCTCGGCCAGCGCACCGCCGAAATGCATCGGGCTCTTGCCACGGAGACGATCGATCCAGCGTTCAAGGCCGAGCCGCTCGGCCAGGAGCAGGTTCAGCGATGGTGCGAGGCGATTAGCAGCGATGCCGAGAGGGCATTCGCGGCGCTGGAAGGCGTTGCAAGGGAGGTCAACGAGTCGACCGCCCAGCACGTGACGCGACTGCTAGCCACGCGGCCAGTGCTGTTCGCCTACATCGAGGCGCTCGCACGCGTCAACGCGACCGGAATGGTAACGCGCATCCATGGCGATTACCACCTCGGACAGGTTCTCGTTGCCAAAGACGATGTCGTCATTATCGACTTTGAAGGTGAACCTGGCCGCACGCTGGCCGAGCGGCGGGAGAAGACGTCACCCCTGCGCGACGTGGCCGGTATGCTGCGGTCGCTCGACTATGCCGCCTCTACCGCGCTGGACCGCTATGCAACCCGCACCGGTGGATTGCCGGAGCGGGTCGTTGCCGCCACCGCCGCCTGGAGAGAGCGGGCCGGCCGCGAATTCATTGACACTTACGTGGAAACGGCGGGCGGAATGGCGAGTTTTCCGCAGCACAGGGATGATGCCGCTGCCTTGCTGGAGCTCTTCCTGCTCCAGAAGACACTCTATGAGATTTCTTACGAGGCGGCCAATCGGCCGTCCTGGATCACCGTGCCCGTGCGCGGGATGCTTGAGCTGCTAGAGCGCGCGGAGGCGAAGGTGGAATGACAAGCGGATCCGCCCAGTCCGACCCGAACGTTCTTTGGCGCCCGCCGCAATCCGACATCGAAGCCATCGTCGCCGGAGACCACGGCAATCCGTTTGCCGTGCTGGGGCCGCACGCAGTGGGCAACGCCGGGTATGCAATTTGCGTGTTCGCGCCGGATGCCGAAGAAGTGGAGGTCATCGATGCCGCGGATGATGTGCCGCTCGCGACACTGAAGCGGCTACACGACCACGGCTTTTTTGCCGGCCTGATCGCGCGTACAACCGACGCCCAGCCGGTCTATCGGCTGCGCATGCGACGAGGGGACCATCACTGGGAGGCCCACGACCCCTATCGGTTTCCTCCCTATTTGGGCGAGCTCGACACCTACCTCCTGGCCGAAGGCAGCCACGAGCGCGTCTACGAGAAGCTCGGCTCACAGCCCGTTACCATGGCAGGCGTGGACGGTGTGGCCTTCGCGGTGTGGGCGCCCAACGCGCGGCGCGTCAGCGTGGTGGGCGACTTCAACGCCTGGGACGGACGGCGCAATCCGATGCGAAAGCGGGTCGAGGCTGGCGTCTGGGAGCTGTTTGTGCCGGGTGTCGACCACGGCGCACTCTACAAATACGAGATCATCGGTCCACACGGCGATCGCCTGCCGCTCAAGAGCGATCCCTTGGCTTTCTCTCTGGAGGCACCGCCTTCCACTGCATCGCGGGTGACCGGCAAGGCACGCATCGATTGGCACGATGGCGATTGGATGAGCCGGCGCAAGGCCCTGCACAGGCCGACCCGGCCGATCTCGATCTATGAGGTGCATGCCGGCTCCTGGCGCCGCGCCGAGAACAATAGCTTCTTCAGCTACGACCGACTTGCGGACGAGCTCCTTCCTTACGTGAAAGACCTGGAGTTCACGCATATTGAGTTGCTGCCGATCAGCGAGCACCCGTTCTCGGGCTCCTGGGGCTATCAGCCGGTTGGCCTCTTTGCACCCACGGCCCGCTTCGGACCGCCGGAGGCCTTCGCCCGGTTCGTGGACAGGTGTCATCAGGCCGACATCGGAGTCCTGGTCGACTGGGTGCCGGCGCACTTTCCCACCGACCCGCACGGCCTGGCGCGGTTCGACGGCACTGCGCTATATGAACATGAGGATCCGCGGCTCGCGTTCCACCGCGACTGGAACACCCTGATTTACAATTTTGGACGTCGCGAGGTGGCCAACTTCCTCGCCGCCAACGCGCTCTTCTGGCTCGAACGCTATCACGTCGACGGGCTCAGGGTCGATGCGGTCGCGTCCATGCTCTACCTCGACTACAGCCGCCCGGCTGGAGAGTGGGTCCCCAACGTCTACGGCGGCCGCGAAAACCTCGAAGCCGTCTCCTTCCTCAAGGCCCTCAACACGCTTGCTTACGGCAGGCATCCCGGCATCGTCACCGTTGCCGAAGAGTTCGACCGCCTGGCCGCAGGTATCGCGTCCGGCCGATCAGGGCGGTCTGGGCTTCGGCTACAAGTGGAACATGGGCTGGATGCACGACACGTTGGCGTACATGAGCCGCGAGCCGCTGCACCGAGCGTACCACCACAACGAGCTGACCTTCGGCCTGGTCTACGCGTTCTCCGAGAATTTCATACTCCCGCTCAGCCACGACGAGGTCGTGCACGGCAAGGGCTCGCTCCTCGGCAAGATGCCGGGTGATCGCTGGCAGAAGTTCGCCAACCTGCGCGCCTACCTGGCCTTCATGTGGACCCATCCCGGCAAGAAGCTGCTGTTCATGGGCGGCGAGTTCGCCCAAGAGAGAGAGTGGAGCCACGATCACGCACTCGACTGGCACCTGCTCGCCGACAGGAACCATCGCGGCGTGCAGAACCTAGTTCGCGATCTCAATCGGCTGTACCGCACCACGCCTGCGCTTCATGCGCTGGACTGCGAGCCGGCGGGCTTCGAGTGGGTCGAGGGCGGCGATGCAGCCCAGAGCGTGCTGGTCTACCTCAGGCGCGGCAACATGGGTGGGCGCCCGGTCCTGGTCGTGTGCAATTTCACGCCGATCGTGCGTCACAATTATCGTGTCGGCGTGCCCGAAGGCGGGCGCTGGGCCGAGCGCCTCAATAGCGACGGCCATGCCTATGGCGGGTCGAACGTGGGCAATGCGGGGGGCATCGACGCGCGGCCGCGGCCGCACCACGGACGTCCGTTCTCCTTCGAAATCACGCTTCCGCCTTTGGCAACCCTGGTTTTCCAGCACGTCGGCGCTTGAGGGGGACAGGGATGAGCCGAAGCCGCCTGGCCGTTCACACAGGAGCCCCCTATCCGCTGGGGGCGACGCCCGACGCCAAGGGCGTCAACTTCGCGCTCTTTTCGGCCAACGCCACGAAAGTCGAGGTCTGCCTTTTTGACGGCGACGGCCGTCAAGAGATCACACGCATACGGCTGCCCGAACTGACTGACGAAGTCTGGCACGGCTACATAGCGGGCATCTCCCCAGGCCAGCTTTATGGCTACCGCGTGCATGGACCTTACGCTCCACAGGAGGGGCATCGCTTCAATGCGCACAAGCTCCTGCTCGATCCCTATGCCAGGGCGCTGTTCGGATCGATAAAGTGGGACGGCGCGCATTTAGGCTACCGGGTCGGCTCGCCCGATGCCGACCTGGCACCGGACGAACGCGATTCGGCGCCGTATATGCCCAAATGCCGCGTCGTCGAGACGAGCGAGCGTTGGCACCCCACTTTCCCCTGGAAGCGCGAGCGGCGTCCGCAGACGAGCTGGACCGACACAATCATCTACGAAGCACATGTCAAGGGCTTCACCGCCCGCCATCCAAAAGTACCGGCGCACCTGCGCGGAACCTTCGCCGGCCTTGCCCATGCGGGCGCGATCGAGCATCTGGTCAAGCTTGGCGTGACGGCTGTTGAGCTGCTTCCGGTCCAGGCCTTCGCCGATGACCGCTACCTGGTCGAGAAGGGTCTGAAGAATTACTGGGGCTACAATACGCTCGCCTTCTTCGCCCCGGCGCAGCGCTATCTGTCGGCTGGCGGTGACATCGCCGAGTTCCGCCGCATGGTGCATCGCCTGCACGAGGCCGGGATCGAGGTGGTCCTGGACGTGGTCTACAACCACACGGCCGAGGGCAACCACCTCGGTCCGACCCTGTCATTCCGCGGCATCGACAATTCCAGCTACTACATGCTCGCCGAAGATCCGCGCTACTACTTCGACACGACCGGCTGCGGCAACACGATCAATCAACACCACCCGCGCGTGCTGCAGATGCTCATGGACTCGCTGCGCTACTGGGCGGTGGAATGTCATGTCGACGGGTTCCGCTTCGACCTGGCGAGCTCCCTCGGCCGGGAGTTGAGGGCATTCGACGGCAACGCGGCCTTTTTCGGCGCGATCCGACAGGATCCGGTGCTCTCGCAGGTCAAGCTCATTGCCGAGCCTTGGGACCTCGGCGAGGAGGGCTACCAGCTCGGTGCTTTTCCGCCGGGGTGGGCCGAGTGGAACGGGCGTTATCGCGACGACGTTCGCAGCTTCTGGAAAGGCGACGATGCCATGCTGCCGGCGCTGGCGCGCGGCCTGCTTGCGTCGGCTGACCTGTTCGACAAGCGGGGGCGCGGGCCATGGTCCAGCGTGAATTTCGTCACCGCCCACGACGGCTTCACGCTCGCCGATCTCGTCTCCTACAACGAGAAACACAACGAGGGCAACGGCGAGAACAACAAGGATGGGCACGACGACAACCGCAGCTGGAACTGCGGCGTGGAGGGTCCGACGGACGATCCGCAAGTCGTAGAGCTGCGAGACAAGATGCGCCGCTGCCTGCTCGCCACGCTGCTGCTTTCGCAGGGCACACCCATGATCCTCATGGGTGACGAGCTGGGCCGTTCCCAAGGCGGCAATAACAACGCCTACTGCCAGGACAGCGAGATCTCCTGGCTCGACTGGAGCGCCGCCGAAAGCAAGCAAGGGACGCTGCTCGCCTTCACTGCAGCGCTGATCGCGCTGCGGCGGCATTACCCATTGCTGCGGCCACGCCACGGCTTTCTGCACGGTGAGCGTGCCTTGCGCGACGGCACCCGCAACGTCAGCTGGCTGCGCCCGGATGGCGAAAAAATGCGCCCCGAAGACTGGGCGAACGGTGTGGCTCGCTGCATCGGCGTGATGCTGGCGCGCACCGGCCAACCCCTGCTCCTGCTGCTGGCGAACGCCCACCACGAGGACTTGAGCTTTCGGCTGCCGTCGCCGAAGGCAGTTTTGCAGTGGCGCCTGCTCGTGGATACCTCTACCGGACTGGTCGAGCCTGAAGCGCCCCAGCTTCAGCCGGGAGCTGACGTCGATCTTCCGGACCGCACCTTGCTGCTTTTCGCGGGGATAGGGCCGTGAGCGACCGGTTCGCGTTCAGGCGGAGTTGGGGTGCCGAGCTCTCGGGCAACGGGGGCGCGCGCTTCCGCCTCTGGGGGCCGGGCGTGGAGGCTGTTTCGCTCGTGGCCAACGCGACCGGTGCCACGACGGCACTGGCGCCCCGCAACGACGGCTGGTTTGAAGTCGAGACCGACCTGGTGGGACTGAAGCAGGGATATAGTTTCCTGCTGCCGGGTGGCGCATGCATCCCCGATCCCGCCGCGCGTGCGCAGCTGAGCGATGTGCACGGTCCCTCCAGCCTGGTGGACCCGAAAGCCTATGCCTGGCACACGCATGCGTGGTGCGGGCGGCCGTGGGAGGAAGCCGTCATCTACGAGCTTCACACGGGCACGTTCACCCCGGCCGGCAACTTCGACGGCGTTCGCCGCAAGCTCGACTGTCTCACCGGGCTGGGCATCACCGCCATCGAGCTGATGCCAGTGGGCCAGTTCGCCGGAAGGCGCGGATGGGGATACGATGGCGTGCTACCGTACGCCCCGCATGTCGCCTATGGCGGTCCCGAAGCCTTGAAGCGGCTTGTCGACGCGGCGCACGAGCGCGGGCTCATGATGCTGCTCGATGTCGTCTACAATCATTTCGGTCCGGACGGCAACTACTTGCATCTGTATGCTCCGGAATTCTTCCATCCCGAGCGCCACACGCCTTGGGGTGCGGCAATCGCCTACGACCGTCGGCCGGTGCGAGATTTCTTCATCGACAACGCTTTGTACTGGCTGGAGGAGTATCGCTTCGACGGACTGCGGCTCGACGCTATCGATCAGATCCAGGATTCGTCGCGAACTCACATCCTAGAAGAGCTCGCCGCCACGGTGCGCTCCACCATTAGCGATCGCCACATCCATCTGACGACGGAGGACGATCGCAACGTCGCCTTCCTGCACGAGAGGTCGCCGCGCGGTGAGCCCAGGCTCTATGCCGCCGAGTGGAACGATGACTTCCATCACGCTGCACACGTCCTCTGCACGAAGGACCGTGACGGCTATTATGCCGACTATGCGCAGGAAAGCCTGGCCAAGCTCGGCCGCGCCTTGAGCGAAGGTTATATCTACCAGGGAGAGCCGTCGCCGTTCCGTGATGGCGCCAGGCGCGGCGAACCGAGCGGGCATCTTCCGCCGACCGCCTTCATCAATTTCCTGCAGAACCACGATCAGATCGGCAACCGCGCCTTTGGCGAGAGGCTCGCGAGCCTTGCCGACCCGAGGGCCCTCGAGGCTCTGACGGCGATACTGCTGCTGAGCCCGCAGATCCCGCTCTTGTTCATGGGGGAGGAGTGGGGAGACACGGGCTCCTTTTGTTTCTTCACGGATTTCCATGGCCAGCTGGGCGATGCGGTTCGCGAGGGCCGCCGCGGCGAGTTTCGCAGGTGGCCGGCTTTTCAGGATCCTGCCAACTGCGCGCGCATCCCCGACCCCAATGCGCCTGCTACGTTCGAGGCTTCCATGCTCGACTGGAGCGCCGCCCAGGGCTCCCCGCACGGCGCCAGGTTGGCCGTTACCTCGCTGCTTCTGGAGCTGCGCCGGAAGGAGATCGTGCCGCGCTTGAAGGGCATGGGAGGACACGCGGGGCGGCTGCTGTCTGTCGGCAGCGCAAGCCTCGTCGTCGAGTGGCAGCTTGCCGACGCCAGCAGGCTTGCTCTTTTCACCAACCTGTCTGGGGCGCAGACGCCGTTGCTGGATTTGGGTGCCGCGTCGGCCGTATGCGGGCGGACCCTATATCAGACCTCAGGGGACGCGAGCGAACAGCTCCGTGCAGGCTCACTTCCCGCCTGGTCGGTGGTGTTCAGGCTCGCGGACGCACCTGCCGCACAGGGTTAGGGACGTGAGCGAGTCGCTGGACAAGCTGGCTGAGGCCTACGGTATTTCTCTGGGCTACATGAGCAAGGCCGACACCTATCGACGCGTCAGCGAGCGCGCCAAAGAAGGCATCCTGGCGGCTCTCGGCATCGCGGCCGGCACCGAGGAGGACGTCGCCGCCAGTCTTGCCGCAGCGCCTGCGCCGGAACCGCGCGATTTGGCAGTGCCCGCCGGCACCTGCTGCTTCGTTCCGGAGTGGCTGAAGCAGGGCCGCGCCTGGGGCATCACGTGCCAGCTCTACGGACTGCGGTCGGAGCGGAACTGGGGTATCGGTGATTTCGAGGACCTGGCGCGGCTTGCCGAAAGCGCCGGCGCCTGCGACGCGGATTTCCTCGGCGTAAGCCCACTTCATGCCCTGTTCCTTGCCGACCCTGGTCGACGCAGCCCCTATTCGCCATCGAGCCGCCGGTTCCTGAACCCGCTCTACATTGCTGTCGACAAGCTCGGCGGAGCCGATCCGGCGAGCGCGCGGGCCATCGCAGCTATGCGCGAGGCTGTCCTCGTGGACTATGCGTCCGTCAACCAGATCAAGCGGTCTGCGTTGGCCGCCCGCTTCGCCCAATTCGAGCGTGAGGACCTGGCACTGCGCACTGAGAATGCCCGCCGCTTCGAAGCCTTCTGCTCCAAGCGCGGGGAAGCGCTGGAGCTGTTTGCGCGCTATGAAGCGCTCTCGGAGGTGCTCGTCTCCAAGGGCATCTCTTGCGGTTGGCACGCTTGGCCCGACGACTATAAGTCGCCAGCGGGCAACTCTGCGGTACGGTTCGCGCAGGATAATCCCACGAGGGTTCTATTCCACAAGTGGCTGCAGTGGGTCGCCGATAGCCAGCTCGCGGACGCCCAGCGGCGCGCACGCACAGCCGGCATGCGCATCGGCCTCTATCTCGACCTGGCGGTGGGCGCCGCGCCAGACGGTGCGGACACCTGGGCAGCGCCTGAAGCGGTGGTCAGGGGTGCGCATGTCGGCAGCCCGCCTGATTCGTTCAATCCGCTCGGACAGAACTGGGGGCTTTGCCCACTCTCTCCCGTGGCCTTGCGCGAGCGAGATGGCGCCGCTGTGGCGGCCACCCTGCGCGACCTGATGCCTCATGCCGGCGCGATCCGCATCGACCATGTCATGGGGCTCGTGCGGCTCTACTGGGTTCCCCTCGGCCTTGCCGCCACCGACGGCGCTTACGTCAGCTACCCGGGCGACATCCTCATGCGGCAACTGGCTTCTGCATCGCTCGAGCACTCGGCGCTCGTGGTCGGAGAGGACCTGGGCACGGTGGCCGCCGGGTTCCGCGACGTTATGCGCGCCATGGAAATTCAGGGCTATCGCGTGCTCTACTTCGAGCGCGGCAAGGATGGGAGATTTCGCGCGCCCCGTTCGTATGCGCGCGAAAGCCTTGCCTGCATCTCCACGCACGATCTGCCGACCCTGCGCGGCTGGTGGAAGGGGCGCGACATCTCGGAGCGCGAGCGCCTCCGTCTCTTCGATGCCGAGACCGTCAACCTGCAGCGCCGCGGGCGTGCGCGCGACCGCCGGCTGTTGCAGCAAGCCCTAGGGCGCGCGGAGCTGTCGTGCGAGCAGGTTGCCGGCGCGATCTCTGAGGAGCTTCCCGATCCTCTCCTGATCGGCCTGCACACGTTTCTGGCGCGCACACGCTCGAGGCTTGTCGCCGTCCAGCTCGAGGACCTGGTCGGCATGGAGGAGCAGGCCAACTTGCCAGGAACTGTCGATGAGCACCCCAACTGGCGCCGCAAACTACCGGTGACCCTGGAGGATTTGACTCGCTGCTGCATCTTCCAGCGTGTCCTCGGCGCCGTGGCCGCCGAGCGGCCTCGCCTGCGATGATACGTCCCACCGCCACTTATCGGTTGCAGCTCCGCGGCGGCATGACGTTCGCTCGTGCGGCCGCGCTCGCGCCGCAGCTCGCCGATCTCGGGATCAGCCATCTCTATCTTTCGCCAATCTTCGAGGCCGTGCGCGGATCGACACACGGCTACGACATCGCCGACAACACCGCCATCGCCAGCGAGCTCGGGAGCGAAGCAGGTTTCAGGGCGCTGACCTATGCCCTTCGCCGCCACGGCATCGGCCTCATCCTCGACTTCGTGCCCAACCATATGGCTGCCAGTCCGCAGAACCCCTGGTGGCGCAACGTACTCGAGTGGGGCGCGACGGCCAGACACGCCCAGCACTTTGACATCGACTGGTCGGCGCCAAAACTGATCCTGCCGGTGCTCGCCCGCGGCTACGGCAAGGTCCTGGAGCAAGGCGAGCTGGGCTTGGCCTTCGATGCCTCAACAGGCACGATCTCATTGAAATACTTCGATCTGGCGCTGCCGCTGACGCCGCCGTCCTACGCCGACATTCTGAGCCGGGCGCCTGCCCTTTCCGAGTTGGCCCAACGGTTTGCAGCGTCCACGCCCGAGATGGCGCCACTCCTCAAATCGGCCCTGGCTGCTGCCGCTCGAGAGCCGGATACCGCCGCCCTGGTTATGCGTGCGCTGGACGAGACGAACGCGGAGCGGCCGACATTGCACGGCCTGCACGAGCGGCAGGTGTGGCGGCTCACTCACTGGCGGACCGCGCGGGAAATGCTCACCCACCGCCGCTTTTTCGAGATCGCCGATCTCGTCGGTCTCAAGGTTGAGCTGCCACAAGTGTTCGACGATGTCCATGCATGCGTGCTCGGGCTCGCAAAAGATGGCAGCATCGATGGACTGCGCCTCGATCACATCGACGGCCTCGCCGATCCCAAAGGCTATCTCGAGCGGCTGCAGGCGGCGCTGGGCAGAGAGGAAAGAGAGGAACCCTTCTATCTTCTAGTCGAGAAGATCTTGGGCCCACAAGAAGTGCAGCGGCAGGATTGGCCGGTGGCAGGTACGACCGGCTACGAGTTCATCCGCGCCCTCGCGGGGCTGCTGGTGGACTGCCAGGGCGAGACCGCGATGACCGACGTCTATCGTCGGCTCGTTGGTGCCGGAAGCATCGACTACGAGGCCCTGGTCACAGACATCAAGCGACGCACCCTGACGCACAACCTTGCCGGTGAGCTGCGCGCTCTGACGCATATGGCGCATGGGCTGGCTGTCCGCCATCCGGCCACGCGCGATCTGGGTGCAGACACGCTTCGCTGGGCCATTGTCGAGCTCGCTTCGGCGCTGCCGGTCTATCGCACGTACGTTGGGCCCTCGGGGCCTGGCGCGACCGATCGCTCGATCCTCGAGGCAGCGGCGCAGGAGGCGGAAGGCACGCGCGAAGTCGAGGACCGGGAGGCGCTCAACTTCGTGAAGTGCCTGGCCCTGATGGATGTGGCACCCGAGGACCGGGCGGAGGCGCTACAGTTCGCCGTCCGCTTCCAGCAGACGACCGGACCGCTGATGGCCAAGGCGGTGGAGGACACGGCGTTCTACCGCTACAACCGCCTGCTGGCTCTCAACGAGGTCGGCGGCGAGCCCGTAGTCTTCGGCGCGCCGGTGTCGGAGTTCCACCGGGCGATGATTGAACGCCGCCAGCAGCCCTCGGGTCTCAGCGCCACGGCAACTCACGACACCAAGCGCGGCGAGGATGCCCGCGCTCGCCTATATGCACTGAGCGAGATGCCCGAGGCGTGGGCAGTGGCGGCCGCGCGATGGCGTGAGCAGAACCTCTCGCTCAAGCGCGACGTGCGGGGCCGCCTCATGCCGGACCCGGAGGCCGAGTGGGCATTCTATCAAGCGCTCGCCGGAGCCTGGCCGCTTGACCTCGATGCCGCTGACGCGAACGGGCTTGCAGCCTTTGCCGAACGCATGGCGCAGTTTGCCGTCAAGGCGGCACGCGAGGCCAAGCTGCACACGAGCTGGACCGCCCCGGACCCCGACTACGAGCAGGCCCTGGAGCAATTCGTGCGCGGCACACTAGACCCGAAGGCCTCGTCCGCCTTTCTCTGGGATTTTGTTCGTGCGGTGTGGCCCATTTTTGTCGCCGGTGCCCTCAATGGGCTCACGCAGACCCTAGTCAAGATGGCGGCACCGGGCGTGCCGGACATCTATCAGGGGACCGAGCTGTGGGACTTCAGCATGGTGGACCCTGACAACCGGCGACCCATCGATTTCCAGCTGATCTCACACCTTGCCGCTCGCATCGACGGACGCGATGTGCCGGCGCTCGTCCACGACTGGCGGTCGGGCGCCATCAAGCTACACCTCTTGAAGACAGGGCTGCGGCTCCGCGCAGAGAAACCTGCGCTTTTCCGTGCCGGAGCCTATGTGCCGCTCGAGGTTGCAGGGGATCACTGCCATCGCGTGGTGGCCCTCGCGCGCGTGCTGGGCGAGGACGCCACCGTTGCCGTCGCGCCCAGGCTGGCCCTTGGCCTGCTCGATCGCGTTGATGTGCCTATGGTTCCGCCGCCACGATGGGGCAGCACGACCGTCGTCCTACCTGCGCCGTTGGCAAACCGTCGTTGGGTGGATGTGTGCACAGGCCAACACATCGACGCCAAGGCTGAGGTTGCGCTCGAGGCCATCCTGCATATATGCCCAGTGGCATTGATGCTGAGCACTGGTGGCGGAGACAGCTGACGACGATGAACGACACTGCGAAGGTACCGACGCCCCAACAAGTAGAGGACGCTATCCTGGCGCACCTTGTCCAGGACGTTGGCGTCGCGCGCGCCGATGCCGAGCTGCAGCATTGGCTGCGGGCGACAGCCTTGATGGTGCGTGATCGGATGATCTTGGCCTGGCACCGCACTAATGCCCGGGTGCGCCAGCAAGGTCTCAAGCAGATCGCATACCTGTCGATGGAGTTCCTCGAGGGGCGCGAGTTGAAGAACGCTCTCGACTGCCTGGGCCTGGAGGGCGATGTGCGATCGCGTCTCGCCCAGCTTGGCGTCTCCCTCGACGAGGTCTACGAGCAGCAGACCGACCCCGCCCTCGGCAACGGCGGTCTCGGTCGGCTGGCCGCCTGCTTCCTCGAACTCGATGGCAACGCTTGGCGTGCCAGGCATGGGTTACGGCATTCGCTACGAATACGGCATGTTCCGGCAGGAGCTGGCGGACGGCTGGCAAGTGGAGCAGCCCGACGACTGGCTGACCGGCGCCGATCCGTGGGAGTTTCCCCGTCTTGAGCGGACGTATGCCGTGAAGTTCGGCGGCAGGGTCGAGCATCGCGACCAGCGCGCGTATTGGATAGATGGCGAGTCCGTGCTCGCAGTACCGTTCGATCGCCTTATCCCGGGCTACGATAGCGACACGGTCAATACCTTGCGATTGTGGTCTCCCAAACCGACCGACCCGATCGACCTGTCCGCGTTCAATCGCGGCGCGTTTCTCGACGCGCTCGCGCGTAAGATCCACGCAAAAACCGTTGGCCGCGTGCTCTACCCGGACAATTCCACGGCCGAGGGCAGGGAGCTGCGCTTGCGGCAGCAGTACTTCTTTGTGTCCGCGTCAGTGCAGGACGTGCTTGCTCGCTTCCTCGCAGACTATGGCGACTGGGACTTGCTGCCGCGCAAGGTAGCGATCCACCTCAACGACACGCATCCGGCCCTCGCCCCGGTCGAACTCATGCATCGGCTGGTCGATGTGCATGCCGTGGAATGGGAACGCGCCTGGCGCCTCACTCAGGGCACTTGCGCCTACACTAATCACACCCTCTTGCCCGAGGCCCTCGAGACCTGGTCGGTCGAGCTGATGGAGCGGCTGCTGCCGCGGCACTGCGAACTGATCAGAGAGATCGAGCGGCGCTTCCTGGCTGAGGTGTCGACGCTGCCGGACGCCGACGTCGTGCATGCGAAGGTGCGCCTCATCGACGTATCCGACAATCACGTGAACATGGGGCGGCTGTCAACCCTGGCGAGCCATCGCGTCAACGGCGTGTCGCGGTTGCATAGCGACCTGGTCAAGGAAATGCTGTTTCCCGAATTTGCACGCATCTTCCCCGATAGGTTCGAAAACGTCACCAACGGCATTACGCCGCGCCGCTGGCTTATGTCCGCCAACCCGCAGCTCTCGGCGCTGCTCGACGAGACGGTCGGGCCCGACTGGCGGCACGAGTTCGAGGGGATCGGCGCTTTTGCGCGCTTTGCCGATGACAGCGCCTGTCGTGAGCGCATGCGTCAAATCAAGCATTCCCACAAGGTGCGGTTAGCACGGCTGATCGAGCAGCACACCGGCGTCCGGACCGATCCCCGAGCACTGGTGGACGTGCATGTGAAACGCATCCACGAGTACAAACGCCAGCTTCTCAACGTTCTGGGCGTCATCGCCCGCTGGAACGCAATCAAAGCCGACCCGCTGCGCGAATGGGCGCCGCGCGTGGTGGTCATGGCTGGCAAGGCGGCATCGGCTTATTGGTTGGCGAAGCGGATCATTAAGCTGGCTCATGACGTTGCAGCCGTCATCAACGCTGATCCGCAGGCATCGAACCGTTTGAAGTTCGTCTTCCTGCCCAACTACAACGTGTCGTTAGCCGAGGTCATAATACCGGCTGCGGACTTGTCGCAGCAGATCTCGCTGGCGGGCACGGAAGCGTCCGGCACTGGCAACATGAAGCTCGCCCTCAATGGGGCCCTGACAATCGGAACCGCAGACGGCGCCAACATCGAGATCGCCGACGCGGTGGGCCGCGAGAACATATTCCTGTTCGGTCTCGACATAGCCGGCGTCCGCCGGCTGCGGGCGATGGGCTATGCGCCGGGCGACCGCTACGCGCAGGAGAGGGCCATCCGCGAGGCCATCGATCAAATCGCAAGTGGCCGGTTCTCTCCGGGCGAGCCCGACCGCCACCGGCCGATCGTGGAAGCCCTGCTGCAGCACGGCGACCGCTATCTGGTGCTTGCCGATTTCCCCGCCTTCATGGCGGCGCAGGACGAGGTAGATCGTACCTGGGCCCATCCATCACTATGGGCCGCACGCGCCATTCGCAACGTCGCCGGCATGGGGCACTTTTCCAGCGACCGAGCGGTTCGCGAGTACGCGGACCGCATCTGGAACATCGGTACTTCGTAGCGGCGGCCGTGCGGCCGCTGAAGCCTTGCTGAGGCGGGCCCGGCAGCGCCCCACGCCGACCAACAGATCGCCATTCGATTCCTCGGGTCGAATATCGAAGGGCCAGACCGAGACGGTGCAGGCCCGAGATGCTCTCTCGCGACCACACGGAGGGCCTCAACACCTCGAACACCGGCTTGAGCGGCATGCCGCCTCGTGACCCACATCGACCGTAGGACTAGCGCGCCGAGTGCGCAGCGATTGCCTCATCGCCTCCCTGGGCGAACCAATATGCTCGAGGCTCGTGCTAATTATGCGAGAGTTCGAGCGAGCACCTAAGCCCGTCTGGCCGGAAGTCGAGAAAGCTCTCGCCGTATCCCACAAGACCTTGCTCGATCAGGACGGAACCGAACCCCTTGCGCTGGGGAGCAGTCACCGGCGGCCCTCCGCTCTCCCGCCACGACAACCTCATCTTGCGGTCGCTACCGTTGCCGAGTAGCTCCCAGTTCACATGGCCTCGTATCCGAAAAGCTTCTCCGCCCCTGGTTCCAAGTTGCGATATCGCCGCCAAATTCTCCCGTCTAGCCGGGCCCAGGCGTATCGGTATCGTCCAGTCGAGTGGAAGCTGCACCGCTTCCGCTCGCTAGCCGACGCGAAGGTACCTATCCCCATTGTCGCGGCGCCTCGGGAGTCCAGCGAGTGGTTGGGGTGATCATCGCAGTCGCGGTCCTAAAGGAGCCGTTGACGAGGTGGCGAAGCATGACAGCATTGCTGATCGCACTGCTACCGAGTGCATGAAGAAAGTGCTGTCGGTGCCGGAAGTGCAGAACGTCAACTATATGCCCCGCCTCGAAACCACTCGAGCTTGCCACCAACGTGAAACGATCTTGGGTGGCTAAGATTCATAGGTAGAACTATCGATGTTGCCGGAAAAATCCATTTGTCGTCGATGCGGGCCAGTGCCATGTTGAAATGCCTCGCGATGAGTTCAGCGTGCCGAGCCTATCGACCGCGCTGGAGCAGAGCGGTGGTGGAGCATCGCCGGCAAGGTGCACACCGAGGGCTGCCCGTGAAGTTGTCGGCGCCATATGCATAGTCTCCCTTCTGGGACAGCGTTCGCGAGACGTTCTCGTCGAGGCGGGTTATGCCCCGAGGGAGATCGACGACCTGATCAAGGAAGGTGTGATCGCGGAGCAGTCTCGGAACAAGAAAGCAATGACAGAGCGTGTGCTGGTCGGCGGCTTGAGCGTCGCAAAGGTTCTCTATGACTTCGTCAACCGGGAAGCACTGCCGGGTACCGGCCTATCCGAGACCGCGTTTTGGACGCGTCTCGACCGCATTGTGCACGACTTGGCACCGAAAAACCGCGCGCTGCTCAAGGTGCGCGACGATATGCAGAGCCGGATCAACGCGTGGCACAAAGCGCATATTGGCCAACCCTCCGACCTAACCGCCTACAAGAAATTCCTAGCAGAGATCGGCTACCTCGTCCCGGAGGGCCCTGACTTCGCGGTCGACACCGCCAACGTCGACGATGAGATCGCCTGCGTCGCTGGCCCACAACTGGTGGTCCCGGTCACCAACGCCCGCTATGCCCTAAACGCTGCCAACGCGCGCTGGGGAAGCCTCTACGATGCACTATATGGCACTGACGTGATCCCCGAGGACAACGGAGCGACCCGCGGCGGCGGCTACAATCCGATGCGCGGCGCCAGGGTGTTCGCCTGGACCAAGCGCTTCCTTGACGAGGTGGCGCCGCTGGCGAAAGGCTCGCATGCAGCCGTGCGAGGCTATGCGGTGCAGGACGGCGGGCTGGTGGTCAGCTTTGACAACGTCGCCGACACCTGGCTGGACAGCGCCGCGCGGCTGATCGGCCTGTCCTCCGCGACGACGCCGGTGGGACTCGCCGATCCTGCGCAGTTGGTCGGCTATCGCGGCGATCCGTCGGAGCCCCGTGCTATCCTGCTCCGCCACAACGGACTGCACATTGAGATCCAGATCGACAGCCGCCACTACATTGGCAAGAACGACACGGCGGGCGTGGCCGACGTGTTACTCGAGGCCGCCATCACCACTATCGTAGATCTGGAGGACTCGATCGCCGCCGTCGATCCCGAGGACAAGGTCGGCGCCTACCGCAACTGGCTGGGCCTGATGAACGGCACGCTGTCGGAAACCTTCGTGAAGGGCGGCGCGGAGATGACCCGCCGCCTCAATCCCGACCGCGTTTACACCACGTCCGACGGTGAGACGCTGACCCTGCACGGCCGCAGCCTGCTGCTGGTGCGCAACGTCGGCCACTTGATGATGGACCCCAGCGTACTCGACCGCCAGGGCAAGCCCGCACCTGAAGGCATCCTCGACTGCGTATTCACCTCGCTCATCGCCATGCACGACCTGAAGCGCACGGGCATAGTCCGGAACAGCCGCGCCGGCTCAATCTATATCGTCAAACCGAAGATGCACGGGGCTGGTGAGGTCACCTTCGCCGGCGAGCTGTTCGACCGCACCGAAGATGCGCTGGGGTTCCCGCGCAATACTTTGAAAATCGGCATAATGGACGAGGAGCGCCGCACCACCGTCAACCTGAAAGAATGCATCCGCGCGGCACGGCATCGCCTGTTCTTCATCAACACCGGCTTCCTCGATCGCACCGGCGACGAAATCCACACGTCCATGGAAGCCGGTCCGATGATCCGCAAGGGCGACATGCGCGGCACCGCCTGGATCAAGGCCTACGAGGACTGGAACGTCGACATCGGCCTAGCCTGCGCCCTGCCGGGACATGCCCAGATCGGCAAGGGCATGTGGGCAATGCCCGATCGCATGGCCGACTTGATGGCGCAGAAGATCGCCCACCTGGAGGCCGGCGCCAATACGGCGTGGGTACCCTCGCCGACCGCCGCAACCCTGCACGCCATCCACTACCACAAGGTCGACGTGGCCGTGCGCCAGGTGGAGCTGCGCTCACGGCCGCGCGCGTCGCTCGACCATATCCTCACCATACCGGTCGTGGACCGCATCAACCGGTCATCGCAGGAGGTGCAGGCGGAGCTCGACAACAACGCGCAGGGCATCCTGGGCTACGTGGTGCGCTGGATCGACCAGGGCGTCGGCTGCTCCAAGGTGCCCGACATCAATAACGTCGGACTGATGGAGGATCGCGCTACCCTGCGCATCTCCAGCCAGCACATCGCCAACTGGCTGCATCACGGCGTCACCAATGAAGCCCAGGTGACGGAAACACTGAAACGCATGGCCGCCGTGGTGGACAGGCAGAACGCGGGCGACCCGATGTACAAGCCGATGGCACCGAACTTCGACTCCTCGGTCGCCTTCCAGGCCGCATGTGACTTAGTCTTCAAGGGCTGCGAGCAGCCAAACGGCTACACCGAGCCTATCCTGCACGCTCGCCGGATGGAGGCGAAGGCCCGGTCCGGTCGATGATCAGAGCACCGGGCGGTGGGGCGAGACCAACGCCACGCCACGCGGCGAGTTGCTGGCGATCCTCGGTGGGCACACACGCCGAGAACTGCTGTGCCCGGAGTTATAACAAACGCGGTCGCAAGTCCCCGATTTGAACCTACTTCCGTGAAACCAGTGCGGGAGATTTGCGGGGATCAGTACTGCTCGGTAGTGCTCGGTTGAACAGAGCGTGCAACGGGTGTCCTGCTAACCTACTGAAACTTCAAGGCTTCATTCCCGTACTCCGGACTCTGACTCCGCTAGTCTAGGTTCGAATCCTAGTTCCCCAGCCAATTGGTTTCATTGAGTTTTCCAGAAGAACGAACCCAGACCCGGTAGGCCGGTTACCGCGGTTTACAGTTCCTGCCCCCTGTTCGTTCCGTAGTCTCCCCACATTATAGTGTGCGAAGGTTTGCGACACTTAGCGAATGGAGCGGTCCTCAAGTTTCCGGATCGCGCTCTCAGCCAGGGCGACCTCGTTATTCAGGTAGTGCCGGTCGAGAATGCCGCGCACATCGCCCAGCGACAGGCCGCTGATTGTGGATATCTCGGATACTGTGGCGCCGGCAATTGCCAGCCTGGTGATGGCGCTACCCCGCAGGTCGTGGAAGGTCAGCCCGGTGACGCCGGCCTCCTTGCGCCATGATGATCTGAACCCATCGCCGGTCCAGGGCATGCCCTCGGTGGTGACCAGCACGGTCGTCACCGCGCCGCGGGCCGCCTTGGCCGCATCGAGCGCGCGCTTCAACCGCTCGATCAACTACCCCCTAGGATGCGGAGGCCAACGTCCGGCTTCGACCTCAAACGAGCCTACATTCCCGACCTGCCGCTGTGCCGAATTGTGCTGACCGTAGATCCACGCGGAGCGATTGCCCCAGCTGACGACCTCCGCGCGAGCGCGAATATGGTCGGCTTACTGAGGGACAGCAGAGGCTTCGGACAGCTCCGTGAGCCGGCTATCGGCGGCCGAAAATGACCCCGACCGGACATCTGGAGCGCGCGACTAGAGAAAACTATAGCGCGACAATCTGGGTGAGAACGGCGCATCTCAGGATGAGACGAGGCGGCGAGCGGATTGATGATTGACGCTCGCCGTTGGTTTGGCAAGTGCTTTGATTGACGGGGCGCGTCAAATCAGTCTTCGGACTTCTCGGTTTTCTTGATTGTCGCGTGCGTCGCTGGCCGCCCGCGACCGCGCTTTCGATCGAGGGCTTCGCGTCGCCGGTAGCTCTCGACGTTCATCTCCAGGATGGTGGCGTGGTGCACGAGGCGATCAATGGACGCCAGCGTCATGGCCTGATCGGGGAAGATCTTTCCCCATTCGCCAAACGGCTGGTTGGCGGTGATCAGCATGGAGCGCCGCTCGTAGCGCGCGGCGATCAACTCGAACAGCACGCTGGTCTCGGCCTGATCCTTGGTGACGTAGGCGATGTCGTCGAGGATGAGCAGGTCGTAGCGGTCGAGCTTGGCGATGGCACTTTCCAATGCCAGCTCGCGCCGTGCAACCTGGAGCCTTTGCACGAGATCGGTGGTGCGAGCGAACATCACGCGCCAGCCGTTCTCGATCAGTGCGAGGCCGAGCGCTGCTGCCAGATGGCTCTTGCCGCCGCCAGGTGGACCAAAGAGCAGGATGTTGGCGCCCTTGCCCAACCACGCGTCGCCGGACGCGAGCGCCATCACCTGGGCCTTGGAGACCATCGGCACGCTGTCGAAGTCGAACGTGGCGAGCGTCTTGCCTGCAGGCAGACGGGCTTCGGTGAGATGCCGCTCCATGCGCCGGCGGCTACGGTCGGCCATCTCGTGCTCGGCAAGCGCTGCAAGGAAGCGGGCAGCCGGCCAGCCCTCCTTGTCGGATTGCTCGGCGAGCTTGGCCCATACCAGCTTGACGCCCGGAAGGCGCAGCTCGCTGAGCAGCAACTCGACGCGTGCGGCGTCGTGCTTCGCGCGCGTCTCCGACGTAGGGCTTAGCGCGCGTCTCCGATACGACTGTGGTGGTCGTGCTCATGCCGCGACCTCCAGATTGGAGGTCGGCTCGACGGCATAGACCGCAGCCAGTTCGTCGTAGCTGCTGAGCGCAACCAGCTCGATGGTAACGTCCGGGATCGATGTCGCATCGGGTTGGAAGCGAGCCCGCAGCACGTCGATGTCCGGCAACCTCCCTTCCTCGAGTTCGGCATCGATGACCTGCGCCAGCTCCGCCTCGCAGACCCGATCGTGCGCTAGCGCCAGCAGCTCGACCGTGATCTTGCACGCCCGCCTGTCGCCAGCCTCGGCACACAACACCTCGAAGGCTCGAGCATAGGCCGGCCGTGGGAACAGCTGGTCGCGGTAGACCAGATTGAGCAGCGCCATCGGCTTTTTTCTGAGCGCGTGGATGACGTGCCGATAATCGACGACATGTCCGCCCTTGCTATCGGAGACCATCCGCCCCCGCCGCAGGGTCATCATCGGCGTCGAGCCGAGGAAGCAGTCGAGGCGGTCATCGTAGAGGTGCACGCGCAGGCGATGGCCGATGAGCCGCGAGGGAGCCGTGTAGAACACCCGACGCAGAGTGAAGCCGCCGCTCGATGTCACCGTGACGATCTTCTCCTCATAGTCGGCAGTTCGCCGCTTGGGTAAGGGCAACAGGCTGACCCGTTCCAACTCGATCCGCTTGCGGTTGTTGGCATTCTGCCGTCCAACGATCTCGTCGACAAAGCGGCGGTAGGCATCGAGGTCGTCGAAGTCCCGGCTGCCGCGCAGCAGAAGCGCATCCTCCAGCGCCTTCTTGAGATGGCCATGCGGGCTCTCGATCGACCCATTCTCGTGGGCGACGCCAGGGTTGTTGCGCGATGGTGTCATATCGTAGTGACGCATGAGCCCCTGGTAACGCTGCGTCAGGTCCTCCTGGGCATCGCGGTCGAGGTTGCGGAATGCGGCCGACAGGCTGTCGCTGCGGTGCTCCAACGGCACGCCCCCGAGCGCCCACAGGGCATTCTGTAGGCCCTCGGCCAGCGCCACGAAGCTCTCGCCGCCAAGCACGACATGGGCATGCGCAAAGCCCGAGAAGGCGAGACGGAAGTGATAAAGGCGATGCGCCAGGAGGACGCCGGCGATCATCACGCCGAGCACCTTCGTGTCGGTGAAGTCGGACAAGCCGAGACGGCCGGGTGGGTGCTCCTGCCGGAACACGACATCCTGCTCCGGTCCGACCAGGGCCCGCCACGCCCGCATGCGACGCTCCAGCGTGCGCCGGATGCCCGGGCCAATCTCCGGATGGCGACGCCGGATCTCCGCAAGGACAGCGATGGCGCGCAGGCCTGGCGCCGCCTTCAGGATCGGCACGATCTCGGCGTCCCATACGTCGGCCAGCGGATCGGGCCGCCGTCGTCCGCGCGGGGCCTTCTTCTGCGAGGGCAGGCGCGGATCAGCCTCGATCCGGTAGCCGGTTGCTGGTGAGAAACCCGCCTTGGCGGCGGCGACGGTGGTGGTGTGGGTTGGTCGGGAACTCATGTACAGCCTCATCTGGTGGTCGCTGATGTGGAGGCCGGGCAAATGCTGATCCCTCTAAGCTTGAGACGAATTAGCAGCTTGGCACCGTCCTACTCGACCGCCAGACGAGTTTTGCAAACCTGCCGCCGGGGCTGGTCTGCCGTCGCTCGGGCTCCGCCCTCTCTCCGTCAGACCAGCCCCGGCCCGTTCTCATCCTGATTGACGCTGTCTCCACCTTGATGTCGCGCCTTAGGAAACCCCGATCAGACTGTTGGGTGGCTCCCCCTCCTCACCTTTTTTTCCCCTATGGCGATTCCAAACCAACGGAGCCTGCAATCATCCTTCGACCGTCCTGCTTGATGCTGATACCAATGGCGACCACGAGGAACGCGACAGCTCCCGGGGAGGGGCCTTCGATCACCTGCCCGTTTATCAAGCTCTTGAGGATTTTTTGTGCTGTAAGAAGCCGCTTCGTGCCTTCGCGCCTTTCTATTTCCCGTAAGGGATGGGCATCGCGTTCGACATCGTGAACTTGGACGTTAAAGCGGAGTGCGCGTAGCATCGCCGCGTTGTCGTCCAAGTCATCGCTGGGAAACCATCTGCATTGGACGTGGAGCAGACGTCGGTTGGCCGCAAAGCCGATCTTGCGCAGTTCGGCAAGGTTCTCGGTGCCTCGGCCGATACCAAAGTCACGCGTGTCGTTGATGGTCGTTTCGGTTCGAAGCGCTTCCCCCTCCTTGTGGTACTGCTTGATGCGGGACTTCTTGTAGTCGACATGCAACGAGGGAACGACTGTCCAGGGGGCACCACAAAATCCGATAAGGGTCGTCTCACGGGGAAGGTCCTGCGCCCTCGGTGATAACGCGGGTACGGAAGCGGCCGGGCGTGCGGTGGTTGAAGACCAGGCTGACCTGGCTCGGTCGACCAATGTCCAGGTTCTCGCGGATCACTTCTTCGAAGAAGATGCGTCCGGTTACCGGGTGGTCGAGGACCTGTGTGAGCGAGAACTCCGCCTGCAGGATCGACAGCTGATAGCGATAGCCTGCGGCACGATCGCGTGGCGGAAACGGATGCGGCAATCGGCGAAGCCATTTGCGGAGTAGCCGATCGATCTTTTCCGCGCTCAGCTCATCGGCCAGTCGTTGCAGCAGTTTAGGGTTGGCACAGGACTTGATGCCGTTGTCGAGGGCCTCGAAGGCGACCCCCGCTTGGCAAGCTGGCGCTTCAGGTACTCATGACCGTTGATGCAAAGCTTGGCGTTGTAGGGAAAGTAGGAGCAGAACTTCAGAAAGAACGGTCCGAAGTCTTCGTCCACACAATAGAAGTAGTAGTGATTGACCATGGCCGTGGATTTCACGATCCACGGATAGCTCGCACCGGTGCGCTTACAACGGCGACGCTCGGTGCGCATGACGCGCGCTTTCTCCTGCGCCTTGCCGACATAGAGCACGCCCTCGCTTTTCTTGAACTTCCGCAGGTACGCTTGTGTGATGGCGTCCTTGCGCTTGCCCTTCTCAAAGGTAATGAGATCAATGACTTCGCTATCAGCGAACTGCTCGATGTTGCGAACGAACGACCGTCATCGGTGCCACCGTCGTCGTGGAGGCAAACCGCTGGGCCCGGTGGACCCGCAGATATCCCAGCATGCCTCCTACGGTCTGCAGGTGTGGCACATAGACGTTGAGGTACATCCGGTCGATCGACTCGTACTCAAGCACAACATGCTCGACCAACGCGTCCGCCACGGATCGTGCTATCCTCATCGCGGGCTCCGGTCGTCCACGGGTCCTCGGACCCACCGAGCGTCAAGCTCCTATATCCAGGGCATGTCCCTGCAGGTTCGGCCGGAGTCCACTCAGATTGACCGGAAATCCCCACTATCCTCCGCTCATGCCGTGCCGATATACCTCGTAGGTCTGAGGCGTAGCCTCGTTAGATTTTGAATGGCGCCAACGTCATTTCTAGTCCGTTCATCGGGGTAGAGCTGACCAGCTGGAATGCACGGACACTGCCTCAAGTAACCGCCTTTTTGACGCTGAGCCGACTTCGATAGTGCATCGCAACACGAACCCTTGCGGTCTCCGATGCTCTGCCGCGGATTGTGCGCGCACTGCTTTTCCACACCTACGGAACGAAAGATCGCGAGTGCGGCGTGGGTCAGTGAAAGCGCCCGGTCGATCAGTCGACTGAGGACGACGGGCAATCTGCCACGCTTTATGGTTTGACTTGTCTCGAGGGCAGTCGTGTAATCGAACCGCAAACCAAGCCCCGCTGAAACCCGCCGTTAAAAGATCCGTCATTGGGAGGCGAAGATGGGTTACTTGCACCGAAGCACGATCGCGATTTTAGCCGCCGCCAGCGCTCTCAGCCTCGCTGCGCCGACGCAAGCAGGAAAGACCCTGCGAGCGGTAATGCACTCCGATCTCAAAATCCTCGATCCGATCTGGACAACTGCCTACATCGTCCGAAACCACGGCTACATGATCTATGACACACTGTTCGCGATCGATGCGAACGGTGAGGTCAAACCACAGATGGTCGGCAAGTACGACGCGTCGCCCGACAGGCTCATCCACACTTTCACACTGCGAGACGGCCTCACCTGGCACGATGGCCAGCCGGTCAAGGCCGAAGATTGCGTTGCCTCCATTAAGCGGTGGGCGGCGAAGGACTCCACCGGCCAGAAACTGATGACATTTGTGTCGAGCCTCGAGGTTAAGGACGCAAAAACCTTCGTGATGCAGCTCAGGGAGCCGACGGGGCTGGTACTACTCGGACTTGGCAAGCCGTCCTCAAACGTTCCCTTCATGATGCCGAAGCGCGTGGCCGAGACCGATCCCAATACGCAGATCTCTGAATTCACCGGCTCTGGCCCGTTTGTGTTTAAGCGCGACGAGTGGAAGCCTGGTGACCGCACGGTCTACACCAAATTCGACAAGTATATCCCGCGTTCCGAAGCCGCCTCGGGCCTTTCCGGGGGCAAAGTTGCCAAGTTCGATCGGGTCGAATGGCGCGCCATCGCAGATCACCAGCAGGCCGTCAATGCTCTTCTCGCCGGCGAGATCGACTTCATCGAAACCCCGCCGCATGACCTGCTGCCGCTTGGCCTGGCGAATCCCAATATCAAGGCATTCGAATGGAACGCGCTTGGCCTGCAGTACACATTCCGCCCCAATTGGCTGCACAAGCCTTTCGACAATCCGAAGGTGCGGCAGGCGCTATTGTATGCCTTTAATCAGGAAGATTTCCTCAAGGCGACAATCGGCGATTCCGAGTTCTACAAGCTGTGCAACTCCTATTTCCCGTGCGGCACGCCACTCTCCACTGAGAAAGGCATGGAAGGACTGCTGAAGTCCGACTTCAAAAAGGCTCAAGAATTGCTAATGGAAGCCGGCTATGACGGCACACCGATTGTATTGATGCAATCTACCGATGTGCACGTACTCACGAATCTGGCGCCGGTTGCGAAATCGCTCATGGAGAAGGCGGGCTTCAAGGTCGATCTGCAGGCGATGGATTGGCAGACGTTGGTCGCCCGACGCGCCAAGAAGGATCCGCCCAATGCAGGCGGCTGGCATGCGTTCCTTACGTCGTGGGTCGCGGCGGACATCTCAAATCCCGTCTTCGCTGGGTTTCTGAATTCAGCCTGTGAGAAGGCAATGTTCGGTTGGCCATGCGATCCGGAAATGGAAAGGCTGCGTGACCAATTCGCACGGGAGACCGATCCTGCGAAGCATATTCCGATCGCCGAGGCGGTGCAGGTGCAGGCCACGAAGATGGTGTCACATATTCCACTTGGCCAGTGGTATCAACGCTCGCTCATGGACAAGAACCTCGTCGGAATGGTGCAAGCTCCGGCACCTGCGTTTTGGAACATGGAGATGAAATAGTGGGGGACCACCAGACGTCATGGCTCAACGGGTAGTAGATGGACTCTGTTGCCGCATCTGCTCACGGCAACGCACGGGACCACTGGTTCGAGCGGCGACCGTGATGCGCGCGGGACCTGTGCGCAGGGCTAGATCGCTGCGGGCTCATGCGCAGGCGCGCGCGATTTCCACCTGAGGAGCTGACCCTCAAGCTGCGCCCGGTCAAACCAGCGCGGTTGCATTCGCGGAAAATAAATGGTGGAGACTTCCGGATGACGTACAGAATCTTTCGCGAAATTTTCTGAGGGGTTGGTGGCCTCACGGTTCGGGTAGGCTGGTCGTGTTCGAAGCGATCGAGCCAACCGAAGAGGAAGCCACCAATGAACGAGGATAGCACGAACCTGGGTCAGGTCATCCGGATCGATGACGAACGTGTACGTGATTACTTGCGCAGCGTGGTACGCGGCAGTGTCGAGGAGACCTTGAACGCGCTGCTGGAGGCGGAAGCGGAGCAGCTGTGCAAAGCGCAGCGCTACGAGCGCACCGAGGCGCGGCGCGACACGCGAGCGGGGAGCTATCGGCGCAAACTTGGCACGCAGGCTGGCGAGGTCACGCTGAAGGTGCCGAAGCTGCGGCAGCAGACGTTCGAGACGGCGATTATTGAGCGTTACCGGCGGCGGGAGAGTTCGGTCGAGGAGGCGCTGATCGAGATGTACCTGGCGGGGGTGTCGGTTAGGCGCGTAGAGGACATCACCGAAGCCTTGTGGGGTACTCGCGTGTCGCCGGCGACGGTGTCGAACCTGAACAAAAAGATCTACGGCACGATTGAGGCCTGGCGGAACCGGGCGATCAGCGGTGAGCACCCTTACGTATACCTCGACGGCATTGTGTTGAAGCGGACCTGGGCGGGCGAGGTTAGGAACGTGTCGCTGCTGGTTGCGACCTCGGTCAACGGCGAGGGCTATCGCGAGATCCTCGGCATCGTCGAAGGGGCCAAGGAGGATAAGGCCGGCTGGCTGAGCTTTTTGAAGCACTTGAAGGATCGGGGTCTTGCCGGCGTGCGGCTAATCATCAGCGATGCGTGCCTGGGGCTGGTGGAGGCCGCTGGTGAGGTGTTTGCGGACGCTCGCTGGCAAAGGTGCGTGGTGCACTGGTACCGCAACGCGTTTGTGCACGTGCCGCGGGCCAAGATGGCGGAAGTTGCTTTGATGCTGAAGGCAATCCACGCGAGTGAGAGCCGGCAGGGGGCCGAGGCGACCGCCGAGCGGGTGCGGGCCAGGCTCGAGGACATGAAGCTGTCCAAGCTGGCGGAGTGGATTGCCGCCACGGTTGGCGAGACGCTGAGCTATCACGCTTTCCCGTCTGCGCATTGGCGACGCATTCGCACGAACAACGCGCTCGAGCGGCTGCTGCGCGAGATTGGCGGCGCACGCGGGTGGTGGGCGTGTTCCCGGATGGGCAAAGTGCGCTCAACCTGGCAGCGGCTCGTCTGCGCTACGTTGCCGGCTCAGAATGGTCGACGCGACGCTATCTCAACATGGACCTGCTCAGGGAGGCGGTTGATGCCGTGGCATGACATGAGCGACGGCGACGCGCTCGCTCTGGTTCACCAGGAGGATGGCCGCCATCTCCACTCCGCCCCCCATCGCTCGCCAGATTGGGCGAGCGAGCGATGGTGGCTCCGGGAAGATGGCTTTGAGTTTCCTGGAACTCGCCAATTAGGAAATCGGCCTATCCGGCCGCGAGCGTCACCAACCTCGAAAGTGCGAAAAACTCTGGACACCACCGACTTCCGGGCCTCAGTCGATCACCTGCATGGCCGGAATTGAAGGAGCAAGAGACCAACGCGCCGGCGCGCTGCAGGAGCACAAGCGTGCGACGGTCATCGGTTTTGGGGACCTATGTTGCAATGCGCGGTTTCGGCAGAAACTGGGGGGTACTTTCCCCGTGGCGTCGAGGCGCCCGGCATGCTCACAGTGTTGGTGGGCAACTGACGCATTCGCCTCCGTTCACTCAGGGATGCCTGCGAGCCGCATTCCCGCAATCTCGAGATTTTGTCCCTCGCGGTAGATTGGATTGGGCCAAGGCTCGCGCGCCAAGAACGCACTGACCGTCTCCTTGGGATAGCGGCGCAACATTTCCGCAGCTATTAATTTGGCCTCATCAATCTGTCCCGACAGTGCAAGAGCAGCCGCAAGAACTCGATAAGGATAGCGTAGGTTCGGATTGACCTGCACGCTGCGCCGCCCCCATTCTACAGCCTCATCGTAGCGCCGTTGATGAATGTAAGTGAGCGCCAGCTGGTAGTACCATAGTGCCAGCTGCGGATCGCGCGGGCTCAGCTGGATCGCCTTGAGCGTGTACTCGGCAGCTTCGTTGGCCCGGCCAAGGAAGACCTTAATCTGACCTACGTAGTTGTGAGCAACCGCAAGATTGGGATCGATGGCAATCGCGCGCTCAAAAGCGGCCAAGGCTCCAGTAAGATCTTTTCGCAACCGTTTCAGCACGTAGCCGCGATGGTAAATAGCTATCGCATCGTCGGGCTTGACTGCGAGAGCCTTGTTCATAACGCGATGTAGCTCCTCGAGATGCTCTTCGCTCGAACTGGGATACCAGGTCGATTGCCATTGAACCAACATCGTTTGAGCGAGGCCGTTCAAGGCCGGTAGATGATCTGAACTAAGCCGCAGTGCCGCCTCGAACAGCTCACGGGCACGCTGCGTGCTCTCGCGGCTCGCCTGCTTGTTGAGCAACGCCGAGCCCCGCATGGTCAGATCGATGACTTCAGGATTGATCGGTCGTTCGCGAAGAGCGCGCTGGCTCTCTGCATCGATGAGCACGACGCGCAGCGCGGCGGCTATACGTTGCGTGACCTGGTCCTGCACCTTCGCGAGTTGTGCAACGTCTCCATTGAACCTGTCTGCCCACAGCTGCGACGCATTTGCGGCATCGACAAGTTGCGCGTTGATGCGCACAGAATCCGCCATCCGGCGCACGCTGCCTTGCAGCGCATAGCGCACCGACAATTCGCGACCGATCTGCCGAACATCGATAGGCCTTCCCTTGTAGCTGAAGGCGGTGCTTGGCGCGATGACAAATGATCCGGGAATGCGCGACAAATCGGTGGTCAAATCTTCTGTAATCCCTTCAGCGAAATACTCTTGCTCCGGATCGCGAGAGGTGAACGGCAGCACCACGATGGATTGCGCTGGCGCACTCGGCAGAAGAGCCCTCGGTGCGGGGATGGGTGGGGACGACGGGCCAAACGAACGGGTTTGAATGGCAGCCGTTTCTCCTGATGGACCAAGATACTGCCATAGCGTCCACAGCACCGCCGTGCACAAGCATCCCACAGCAAGCGCGGCCGCGTACCGGCGCCAAGACTTTTTAGGGATCTCCGATCGCGCGTCGTCTCGCGGCAGTCCTGCAATGATTTCAGGTCCTAGCGAATAAATTCGTATCGGGGTAGCAATGTTCTTGAGCGTCTGTTCTCCCCGATTTTGGAACGGGTAAGCGAGCTTCCCACGCACGTGCTCGTGCACCGTGGCGGAAATGCAAATGCCCCCGGGGTCCGCTAGAGGTTCGAGGCGACACGCAATGTTGACGCCGTCCCCGTGGACATCCTCGTCATTGGTGATCACGTCGCCAAGATTGATACCGATGCGCAATTGGATGCGCTGCATGTCGGCGAAATTGACGTTCCTCAGAGCCAAAGCTTGCTGCAGCGCGACGGCGCTAGCCACCGCCTCCACAGCGCTTGGGAACTCCACCAAAATGCCGTCGCCCTTGATCCTGACAATCCGTCCAGCGTGCGCCTTGAGCTCTGGCCGAACCACATCACGCAATACACTCCGCAGACGCCGCCATGTGCCCACCTCGTCCTGACCGGTGAGGCGGCTATAGCCAACCACGTCGGCAAACATGATT
The DNA here is from genome assembly GCA_963775835.1 of uncultured Alphaproteobacteria bacterium. Classification (GTDB taxonomy): domain Bacteria; phylum Pseudomonadota; class Alphaproteobacteria; order Rhizobiales; family Hyphomicrobiaceae; genus AWTP1-13. The sequence continues at coordinate 64,982 of CAVZKV010000029.1, forward strand.
GCTTCTAGTCGGCGTTGCGCGTGCTTTTGCGACACGACGTTCCTCAGGGCCCAATTCAGGTACGTCGGTTGGTACGGCTAGATGCAGGCTAACGAACCAATTGCAGAATCCGTGAAGCTGCCTGTGTGTTGTGCGTGAAGGCAGCTCGATTCGCTGTCATCGAACTTGACCTGAGACGACAGATGCCAACATCGGGGTTGTTGCGGAGGTCCGAGTGTGGGCAACCCCGATCGATGGCATCCCCACTTAGGGGCCCGCGAGCGGAGTGGCAGCCCATAATCTTTGTCCGCCCCGATCAGATCAGGCGATTGGGTAGCCGTTGTTCGGTGAAGGCGCATTGGGGCCAGGATCGCGATAAGGACGGTGATTGCTCACCGCCCCCCGCGCAGACCCGGACAGGCCCAATTAAGTCCACATTCGCGTTCGCACCCGGATTCATGAAACGTGTACTCTACGGCGCGGTCGGCAGCGAGGTCGGTTTTGCGTTGGTGCTAGCGAGCCCGTAATTAAGTCTGACCGGAGGCCCTTCGAGCACCCGTAATTGTGGCTACGGCGAGCGTCAGCTTTTGGCTGGCGCCTGTCCGGGAGCACGGTGGATAGAGTTCATTTTGAGCAAGGGCTTCACGCCGAGCGCTTGAAGGAGGGCGCGAATGAAGACATTGCACAAAAGGTGCGCGGGTCTCGACGTGCACAAGAAGGAAGTGGTGGCCTGCCTTCGGCTGGTCATCCGTGGCAAGGCGACCTATGAGGTGCGTCGGTTTGCGACGACAACCCGAGGTCTGCTGGAGCTTGCGGATTGGCTGGAGCAGGCGGGTGCACGCATGTGGCGATGGAGGCGACGGGCGTCTACTGGAAGCCGGTCTGGCACATGCTGGAAGGGCGCTTCCAACAGATCCTGGCCAATGCGGCGCATATCAAGGGTGTACCCGGGCGCAAGAGCGACATGAACGATGCGACTTGGATCGCCGATCTGCTGGCGCATGGCCTGATCCGGGCGAGCTTCGTGCCGCCACAGCCCATCCAAGAACTGCGCGATCTGACGCGGACGAGGAAGCAACTCACCCGGGAGATCGTACAGCACACCCAGCGCGTCCAGGCGGTGCTCGAGGAAGCCAACGTCAAACTATCCTCGGTCATCACGGATATCTTGGGCGTTAGTGGGCGGCGCATTTTGCAGGCGATCGTCGCTGGCGAGACGGACCCTAAAAAACTATCCGAGTTCGGCGGCCCACGTCTGGCGGCGACGCGCGCAGAGCTTGCAGACGCCTTGCACGGACGCATTCGCTCTCATCATCGCTTTCTCATCGGTCAGCATTTAAAGACCATTGAGCAGCTGGAAGAGACGATTGCGGCCTTCGACGCGCGGATCGAGGCCGCGCTCGAGCCCTTTCGTGACGCCGTTGAACGACTGAAGGAGGTTCCGGGTCTGAGCGGGACCTCGGCCCAGATCCTCATCGCCGAGATCGGCACAGACATGAGGCAGTTCCCAACAGCTGGTCATCTCCTGTCCTGGGCGGGTCTCATTCCGCGCCTTGACGAGAGTGCCGGCAAGCGGCGCTCGACCCGCGTCAGAAAGGGTGCTCCATGGCTGAAGCCTGTGCTGGTGCAGTGTGCCTGGGCCGCGGCTCGCAAGAAGAACAGCTACTTTGAGGCTCAGTTTCTGCGGCTAAAAGCACGCTGTGGCCCCAAAAAAGCTGTTGTCGCCGTCGCGGCCTCCATCCTGACCACCGCCTACCATATGTTGGCCGACGGCACTTGCTACCAGGATCTCGGCGCCGACCATTTCGCCCGCCGAAACCCAGCCCGTGCCGCAGCCAAGCTCGCCAACCGTATCCGCAATCTCGGCTTCGACGTTGAGATCAGGCCAGCGGCATGACACAACCCCAGGTCACGCAGGTTTCTGGATAGGCATCCGGTTCTTGCCTCGAGTGTTTGACGGCAAAACGCACATGTGGCCAAGGATGAAAGTTACGAGGCTGAGGGAGCCAATCGCCCGCCAGTCTCGGCATCCGTTCCCACGGGAACCGGTCTTTCTGGCTACGCCGCCGAAGCGTGCGGTGCCAGAGCCGTATCACGTAGCGGCGGAAAGCACTGATGCTCGCGCGGTTCGTGGGAACCGCGTGATAGGCAAAGTACCCCTGACCTGCTCGGGAATCGGCTGAAGCGGCTTTCCTGGAGCAACCGAGGTCGTAGCGCGCGCTGGCGTTCCCCATCGACAGGCTTCCCGAAATCAGCGCAGACATCCTGTTGGGCAAAGATCTCTGCATCGTCTGGCTCTTTTAGTATGGTGCAAAATTAACCCCCGAGCTGCCAGGCGTTCGGGTCCTTGAGCTGGCGGAGAGCAATCTCCGTTCCTACCGCGACCGTCGTCAGGCGCGCAACCACCCAAGGGCAGGGACCGCTCGACATCGAGCTGGTCGCGGCGCATCTGGAAGCCTCGGAGACGCGCAATCCGCGCCGATAGACTGCGGCTGCTCAGTCGGGACGGGCTCACAACTATGGCTCTACATAGGGCGCTTCAGTCCCCAGCTTGCGTAGGTCGGGGTCGGTGCTATCGAACGCGATCCAGCGGCTCAGGAGGCCAAACAGACCGTTCACGGGTCTGCGATGGTGGCGAAAGTAGATCCAAGAGCGGTGAAGCTTGCACCCCAGTCTCGCTTTGGTGAGATATGTCGTTTCACCGGCGTGCAACTCAGGAATGCCGCGCTCGACGCATAGGCGCACCTGCGTCATCCAGTTCATGAAGAAAACGCCATGAACGGGGCCATCTGGATACCGCATGCCAGTGTACTTCTCAATAAGCCGACCTGGCTCGATCAAGACGAGCGCAAAGCCAATAAGAGCGTCGCCCCTCCAATACAGCAATAGCTTGGCTCTCTCGCCGAGGTGGGACAACACATGCCGAAAGTAACTCGTCGAAACTTCGGCAAAGACATCGTAATTAGTCATTGCGCGTCGTCGGGTGGCCTCCCGCAAAGCAAAGATTTCCTCCTCGACGCCTTCAACGGAGCCGCGAACTTCAACGCGCAATTGCTTCGCACGCTTCATTTTGCGCCGGATGTTGCTGCGCATGTTGGCCGATAGGCTCGCAATGTAGGCTTCGTCGGAATTTGGGACTGAGAGCGTGGCGATCGGGAGCGCGGCAACTCGTGCATAGCCTCGCCGCTGCAAGACCTCGTGCGACCAATGGCTGTCGCGATCGCTCACATTCTTGAGGAATGTCATGCCAATTCCCGAAAGTGCCGCCTGCCGCTCCAGTCCATCGAGTAGCATTTCGAGCGCTAGCTTGCGCTGTGATGCGTTCAATGCAGGATCGATCGCCAGGGATAGGTCATCTGAGTGCGGTGAGCCGGCGCCCATTACCGCAATGTTTATCAGCCGGGGGAACCGGCGCCCGACCCAGTCCGCAAGGTTGCGCGAACGGCCCTCCAGCATCATGTCGAGGCGAAAGTTGGTGCGAAACGCGGGCGCACCCGCCACAAGGGTCTCGCCATCCAAAACTCCAACCGCCGAAAACTCAAACATGGATGGAGGTGCATTCTCGCAGGCAAGATAGTAGTCGAAACCCTCGCTGGCGGCGCCGAAGATCTTATCCCACGCCCTGCGGTCGATAGCTGCGATACTGGGCAGGATCCGAGCCGTCAACTGACGAAAAGCTGGCGAGTCCATCACTCTAATCTGTAGTCTTAACTGTTCTCGGCGTCTCCCCAAAATATAGGACGAAAATGTTCCGTCGAAAGGTTCGAGCCGCCCATCATTTCGTGGCGTGGTTAGCATTGCTCGGGCCCGACCAAGCCTGGTACAAGGCGAACAATATCCTCCCAAGGGAAGAAGGTGGCGGAGCCGCGGGCACGCTCGTTGTAACGCACGATCGGGCCGATGGCTGCATTGATTCCGCCGCGATCGCGAAGCTGATCGGGGAGCTATTCGGCTGATCGAGTAAGCCTCTTGAGCAGGACGGCGCTATCAGCGGCGCGCCGATCCTGTAGGTGATTGCCTCGGTTGCGTGCGTGACCGGCCTGCGCAAGCCTGCCCAATGTTCGATGGTGCGCTTCCCGAGTCCATTCCAAAGGGCAGACGCGCCCGAGCCCAGCGTCTGCAAGACCGCTGACACGAACCTTGCTCGCTCCAGGTCCAAACCTGGCCGACTAGTGCCAGGTGACACGAGCCCTCGGCATGGTGGCTCCCGCCCAAGCAACTGGCGAGCGCTACGCCGTAACCTCAAGGGCCGAATGACGTAAGGTGAGAAGTGTGACCTAAAGCCGACTTCTGTTGTTGAGTAGCGGTGCCGGTTAGCGGAAGCCGTTAAGAAGACGGGCCAGAATAGGCCTCGCGGTATTCGGGCTGTTTTTTGGCAGTCGCCCCGTTTTTAGGGACTGACAAAAGTCGTAGTCCGGGCAGAGACACCATCGCCAGTCCGCGCAGACGCGCGACCGCGGCAAGAGTTGCACACCGTTCGTTTTGGAAGGGCGCGAAACTTAGCAAAACTTAGCATTGGGCCCTAGTGTCCCGCGGAAACTACCCATGAGAATTCTCATCGCCGTGGGTTCCTCACACCGGACCATCGAGCGCAACTGGCGGTCGCCTTTCCACGGCCTCTGAAAGCCACCGCGCAGCCCGTGACGCTGGCCGTTCGAGGTTGGCCCTCCCAAGGCGGATGGCCACCTGTGGCCCGCTATGGGGCTTTCTTGCGAGGACCAATGGTTGCAGCATCCAAGTGCCGCTTCTTTGCTAACCGCGGCGACCCAAAACTCACCCGGAGCCACCCGCGCGGCTCTCTCGTCATCGCCGCCGGCCGCGGCATAGGCAGCCGCCAGCTTGGTGCGCATTGCAGGGTCTCTCCAGTTCACCTTCTGGGTCCGCTTGGCATCGATGGGCCTCGGTTGGACAATCGGATGACGCGCCTTGGCCTCGCCCAGGGCCTCAGCTCTGAAGTGGCAGCGCATGGCGGTTTGTCGGTGGCCGGGATCACGGCCACCAAAGGCAGCTAAAAACGCATCGCTGCGCACGTACGCTCGGATGCCTTCATCGCCATTGCGCGCCAGCCGCATTAATTTCCCGGTGAGCACCCGCAAGCAGCCTCTAGATGTTGTCATCTCAGCGGATCTTGCGCGTGAGTATTGCGGGAATTTTCGACATTGTGGCGAGTGACGACAATCAAGGCGCTTGGCTCCTGCGACACGCGCTGCGGTTCGCAGGCGTCAGGCACGCGAATTTTCAGGAGTCTCCCTGATACCAGCACGTTCTCTTCCGCAGCAAACACTGACCATCGACCTCGTGGCAATTGCCGCCATTGCGTGGTCATTCAACATTCGCGGTCTGGGCCGGGATCAGCTAGCGCGCAAACGTCAACCGTAGCGTTCAAGGAGCAGAACATGAACAAGATGGCATCGTTTCTAGCAATAGCGCTCAGCGGCGTACTAGCGTTTAGCGGCGCTAATGCAGGGACCGGGAAAAGCGACGACGTTGATGACCAAGGACTTTCCGATTTTCCAGGAAAGGAAGGCATGGTGGAGATCGTCGAATTCGCTCCCGGCGAGGTCTCACAGCCACATCGACATAACGCAGATCTCTTTGTGTACGTGCTGGAAGGAAGCATCATTACTCAGTGAAGGGTGGTAACCTCCAGACAGTTCACGCTGGCGAGGTCTTTTTAAATCACCCACGGATGTACACAGCGTGAGTCGCAATGCCAGTGAGACGCAACCCGCAAAACTGCTCGTCTTTTATGTAAAAGTGAAAGGTGCTCCGCCGACTGTGCTTCTAAGGGATGGGGAGAAGTAATGCCTCTCCTGCACACTGACCTACATCGACATGGCCAAGTATGCGCAGAGCTTCACTGCTGCAGCCCGCCCGAACGCGGCGACTGAGATGGCGCGAAATCGTGCGCTTCATCGCCGTAGAGAGACCCCTGCGGCCCGCCAATGTCATCGCTTTCGCTCATGATCCGGATGCTGATCCTCGGCTACGTGTTCGCCGTCCACTCGAACGGCTGCTGTGCCGCGAGGTACAGGTGAACCGAGACGGCCCTCTCGGCCTCGCCGACAATCTGACGCGCGTCATGAACATCCATCGGCATCAAGCGCGGATCGCGGCGATCAGGGCTTGACGCGGCCTCGCCTCAGGCGCCGCGTGGCCTCCACGGGCGCCCAGGTCGGCCGGATCGCGGTCGCGCGCTCAGTCGATAATAAAGACGACGCCCGTTGGCTCGCCCAGGGCCTCCACCGTTCGTTCGGCAGCTCGGTCGACGTGAACCCGAGGTTCCTCGGGTGGTTGCTGCTCGTTATAGGTGCCGGGCCCGTAGAGCTGTCCATAGCGCAGCACAACACCGCCCTCGGCGAGAACGTAACGCTCCAGTTCTGCGACAGCCCGGGCATCGGGCCCATCAGGTAATTGCCAGGCGACGCTTTGAGCCAGGATTTTCGGCGACCCGCTCCGCCGCGCGGCCTCGATCAGATTCCGGGTTCCCTCGGTTCGGATACGAGCATTCAGATCTGCCAGTTTACTGATCTGCGCCGCATCATCCGGCAGATCGGTCAGCTCGTTCAGCACGACGTCCGGTTTGAAGTCACTGACCGCCTGGATAAGTGCCTCCCGGTCGAAGACATCACAAAGAATCGGTTCGGCACCGAGGTGGCTCAGTAACTCCGTTTTGCTGGGTGAGCGCGTCAGTCCGCCGACTACGTGTCCGGCCTGAACCAACCGGGGAATCAACCGCTGCCCGATCACGCCGGAGGCGCCGGCAAGAAATATTCTCATAGCACACCCTCGTCATGCCGGCCTCAGCGTGTGATCGCGATCGGCCCGCCGATCTATCGCTCCCAAACCATAAGCGACGCCCAAGGGATAGATCGCCGTCCGCTGACAACATTGCGCCATTGAATGGGGGAAAAAAGCCGCACTAACCCTGATTTTGGCATGCGAAACCCGAGAGACAAATAGATACTGGTAAGTATCGGTTTCACCCTCCTGTATAGGTAAGAGCACCAAGGCCTGTCCGGGCGTGAACGCTCCCCCCTTACTCTGCAGCCAACTCGCGCGGTTTTTCCGGACACACCGCAGGTTGAAATCCCTTGGGCAAGGTCGCCTCCTGAGCGGTACCCGCCGGAGAACATCGCTGACCATTTGCGCCCCAGGGAGGGTAATTCTGCGGCGCGTGATTATCCCCCCCTCTCCCCTGTGGAGCCCGCGCCCCCCGGTGCCGCGAATCTCCATACCTTTCGGCCCGAAGTGGTGTGCCTGAGAGGTTTGCCATGGGCGATCCGGGCGTCCCAGAGCCCGGTTTTTTTAAGGACAAACCACGTTCAACCATGCGGCGATGGCTGACGGCACGCTGCCTGTGCCTTGCCGCAAGTCGAACAGCGGCTCCTTTCCTAATTGGACGCGGCAGACCGTAAAGGCCTCCTTTGGATCCCGGCTGTTGTCCGTGAAGATCGTGGCGTCGGTTATCTTTGCTGCTTCTCGAATGGCGCGTTGTGTCTTAGGGAAACGCCGCTTCAGGCGTTCCACTTCGACACCGTGGCCATTCTCAGCGACACGGGTCTGCACTCGCAGCATCGAGAGTTCGACGTTCGTGAGACCAACGAATATTACCAGGACGAAATATCCCGCCCTCTGCATATCGCGAATGAGATCGAGCTTGGAGTGCACAGAGCCGTCGGGCTGCTCTTCCCAATAGGAGAACACGGTCTCCATGGAGAAGGGAACTTTCGCCTGCATGGCGTGGCCGACAAACGCCTGGACACCATCCTGGGCAACCTTCATCCAGCTCTGATCGGTGTCCCGAAGTGTTTGTGCCCATGGCTCAAGTTTGCCGTCGCTGCTCGGCTCAGGGAGGAGAGAGAGCATCATCCGGTCGGCGTTGACCAACGGAATGCGAAGCTGACCAGAGAGCCTCTTGCGCCACATCGTGGACTTCCCGGAGCCGTTATGCCCCGCAAGCACGATTGCAAGCGGCTTCTTCGTCTTCCGTTGCGCCTGAAGAATTTGCTCGACGGCCTCGCTAAGTCCGGTGGTCCCTCGGGAGGCGCTCAATCGATGACCTGGAACACGCCTTTGACCAAACGACCACGCTCGGTGCGGCCATTCAATCGACGGATGAACACGCCCGTCTCGCCTTCAGCAACCGAGTACTGCGGAACATCCTTTTTGCGCCGGATCGTGACGCCCGGCTTGATCAGCCTCTTACCGACCCGCTCAAGTGCCTCGGTGCTGCGCTCCACGTTTAGAGTGACGACTGCAGCGTTCGGTTTCCTGCCAGAGATCGTCACGCTGCCAAACTTGATCTTGGACTCCTGTGGCGCGTTGCTCACTCGGACAGTGACAAACCGCCGGGCGGCGGAACGGTTCTTGTTTCCTTGCTTGCTCATGCTTTCAAGATAGCAATTCGGCGCGCCACTTGCCAGTCTCGGCACTGCTTGCAGCGACAATGATACCTGGGCAATGACCGGCTTGGACGAACCTTTCGCCCTGGAACGGCGGCGCCGGATTTCTCCTCACCGTCCGCCGCGCCCAGTTGAGCGCGGCCAACGGCCGACATCTCGAGGTTTCCAATGGCGATCAACACAGCCTTTGCCCTCATTGGGACGGGCTTGCCAGGACAGACAGACCTTGCTTAGCCCCCCATACAAAAACCCTACCGAATACCGCCCCGAAAAAGCCCAAAATACGCGCGTCCCGCAACGATGGCGCTTGGGTGCGTTTTGCACCCGTTTTGTAGAAAAGCGCTGCAAATTCAATGCGGGGTGATGGACTCGAACTCCGTTAGTCTAGTTCGAACAAAATCAAAAACTTACGGCAGACCCGCTCAGGGACCGATCGTCTTTGCGGGACTTTTGCGGGAGTAAGTCGCAAGGGCCCCCCGCAATACGACCATCTCTGGCCGGCGGCCATCTCGCTCGCACACCTTCTCGGCAGCCTCGATCAACCGGGACAGCTCCGCCGCCGAACAATGCGAGGTGATGCGACCCGAGCGATGCCCCAGCAGATCCTGACGATCCTCGAAGCCCACGCCCGCGGCTCGGAGGCGTCGGCCGAAGGTGTGCTTGAGGTCGTGACCACGGACCTGGTCCATGCTTGACCAACACGTGGCGCGAGATGATCGTTACCACGGCGACGATGCCGATCGTGGTTGCAATCCCGAGGGCGGGCGCTGCCAAGACCCACGTCCTTCTCGATTGCCGGGCACGACCGCAACGAGCGGTGGACCTAGCGGGTCGTCGCGCTCACGGCCACCATGATGGTTGCCGAGGTCATCGGTTGCCACATCTACGGATCGATGGCGCTTGTCGCCGACCGCTGGCTGGCACATGTGCACGCATGCCGACGCGTTGATCTTTGCCATTGGCACCGGCAAGCTCGGCGAGCTCATCCTGGCCTTGACTGCATTCCTAATCGGTTATGAATCGCTCGTGCGGCTCGCCCAATCCGGTGGCCATCAGCTTCAACGAAGGCAACTGCGATAGCGGTCATCGGCCTCGTCGGCTCCTTGAGCTTTTCGAGGGGGGCTGGCGGCTGGACCTGATGGGTCGCAGATCTTTCGAAAGCGGAATACATGGCCGGCCAAGGATCTTTCATGGTTCTTGCGGATGGCTGCATCACACCACCCCCGCATACTGGCCTGCCGGTCGTTCAGGACATTCGCATCGAGACGCGACCGAGGTGGAGCAGTGCCTTTCCGCTCTTCACCATTTACGGGCCGGTTCTAATCGATGCGTCGTGAGCCCGGCGGAGCTTGCAATTGCCCGCTCCATCTCGCACGAGATGCTACTTGGTGAAGGCCGTGATCCGTCGCCGGGTCGATGAGGTCATTGACCTCGACCGCTCCACCGATTGGCGGTAGCGGGGCGTTTCGGATGCGGTCATCGATCCGACGGATTGGATCGCGTTCGATGAGCAGAAAAAGCAATCTGCAGCGCGGCCTTCGACGGACAGGCGCGTATCTCTGGCCGGTCGGATGCACTGCTTTGCTCACTGCTTCCTGCCAATCATCCGGCGTCTTGGATCCGAAAGGGCCGATCGCATCCGCTGAGCGGCTGCTCCTCATCAACTCCACCGCGATCATGCTCGTGGTTGTGGTTCCCGTGATCCTGGCGACGTTGGCATTCGCCTGGTGGTACAGGTCGTCCAATCCGCGCGCCGTCCGCAGTTCGGAGCTTGCCTATGAAGGCCGCATTGAGTTCGTCACTTGGTCAATCCCAGCGCTGACGGTAGTCCTTCTCGGCGGGGTCATCTGGATCAGCTCGTATCAGCTGGACCCGCGCGCGCCGATTTCCGCGAAAGCCGCCCCTCTGCGGGTGGACGTCGTGGCGCTCGATTGGAAATGGCTGTTCATCTATCCCGATCAGGGCATTGCCGCCGTCAATCAGCTGACCATCCCCGTCGAAACCCCGGTCTCATTTCGGCTGACCTCGGCGACGGTGATGAACTCCTTCTTCGTGCCGCAGCTCGGCAGCCAGATCTACACGATGGGCGGCATGACCACGCACCTCAACCTGCTCGCGAGCGAGCCGGGCGAATTTCCGGGGTTCTCGGCAAATTTCAGCGGCGACGGCTTTTCCCGCATGCGGTTCCTCGTGAAGGCGGTGCCGGGCAGTGATTTCGAGGCCTGGGTTGCGCAGGTGCGGGGCACCGGGACTGCGCTCGATGAAGCCGGCATCGCCGAGCTGGCAAAGCCGGGCACGGCCCCGCCGACGACATATCGCTCCGTCACGCCCAAGCTGTTCGAGCGCATCATCGACCAGACGGCGGCGGGTTCCCCAAAGGCCGCTGTCGGTCCGCCCGTGCCACAGGAGGTACGCTGAGATGCTGGGCAAGCTGAGCTGGTCGGCGATTCCCTTCAGCGAGCCGCTGCCGCTGATCAGCACCGCGGTTGTCGGCATCGTCATTCTCGTCGCGCTCGGGATTATCACCGTAAAGGGCTGGTGGCCTTATCTGTGGCGCGAGTGGCTGACCAGCGTCGACCACAAGCGCATCGGCGTCATGTACGTGACGCTGGGGCTGGTCATGCTGCTGCGCGGCTTTGCCGATGCGCTCATGATGCGCTCGCAGCAGGCCTTGGCCATCGGCACTGCGCAGGGATACCTGCCCCCCGAGCACTACAATCAGATCTTCTCCGCGCACGGCACGATCATGATCTTCTTCGTGGCGATGCCGCTCGTGATCGGGCTGATGAACTTTGTCGTTCCATTGCAGCTGGGCGTGCGCGACGTGGCCTTTCCCGTGCTCAACTCGGTCAGCCTTTGGCTCACCGCAGCGGGCGCGCTCCTAGTCAACGTATCGCTTGTAATTGGCAATTTCGCCCGCACCGGCTGGATGGGCTATCCGCCACTATCCGGGCTCCAGTTTTCCCCCGATGTCGGCGTCGATTACTACCTCTGGTCATTGCAGATCTCAGGGATAGGCACACTGCTCACCGGCGTCAATTTCGTGACCACGATCCTGAAGTTGCGCGCGCCGGGCATGAGCTATTTCCACATGCCGGTGTTCTGCTGGACCGCGTTGGCATCGAACCTGCTGATCGTCGCGGCGTTTCCGATACTGACCGCGACGTTCCTGATGCTGCTGCTCGACCGCTACCTCGGCATGCATTTCTTCACCAACGAGGCCGGCGGCAACCAGATGATGTATGTCAACTTGTTCTGGGCGTGGGGCCATCCCGAGGTCTACATCCTGATCCTGCCAGCCTTCGGGATCTTCTCCGAGGTGGCTGCGACCTATTCCGGCAAGGCGCTATTCAGCTACCGCTCGATGGTTCTGGCCACCCTGGCGATCTGTATCCTCTCTTTCATGGTCTGGCTGCATCATTTTTTCACCATGGGGGCTGGTGCCAACGTCAACGCTTTCTTCGGCATCATGTCGGCCATCATCGCCGTGCCGACCGGCGTCAAGGTCTTCAACTGGCTGTTCACAATGTTTCGTGGGCGGATCGTATTCAGGACGCCCATGCTGTTCCTGATCGGTTTTATTGTCACGTTCGTTATCGGCGGCCTGACCGGCGTTTTGCTGGCGGTTCCGCCGGTCGATTTCGTGCTCCACAACAGCGCGTTCCTGGTCGCCCATTTTCATAACGTCATCATCGGCGGCGTCCTCTTTGGTGTGCTGGCGGGCTACAATCACTGGTTCCCGAAGGCATTCGGGTTCACCCTCGACGAGCGGTTGGGCAAGGCCAGCTTTTGGTGCTGGCTCGTCGGCTTCTACCTCGCCTTCATGCCGCTCTATGTCCTGGGCCTGATGGGCATGACCCGACGCCTCCAGCACATCGCCGATCCGAGCTGGCGGCCGCTGCTGCTGGTCGCGGGCGCCGGTGCCATCGTCATCTTCTGCGGCATTCTCTGCCAGATCGCACAACTCTACGTCAGCATCCGCACGCGCGAGCAGCGCCGCGATGTGACGGGCGATCCTTGGAACGGCCGAACCCTGGAGTGGGCAACCCTGTCGCCGCCGCCGGCCTACAACTTCGCCGTGCTGCCCAGAGTTCGAGACTATCGACGCCTTCTGGGAGATGAAGCGCAAAGGGCGGCGCCCAGTCGAGGCAACCTATGAAACCATCCACATGCCGCGCAACAGCCCCACCGGCTTCATCACCGCCTTCTTTGCGGTCGTCACCGGCTTTGCGCTGATCTGGCACATCTGGTGGATCGTGATCCTCGGCCTCCTCGCCGCCGCGGCCACGATCCTGGCGTTCGGCTGGAGCGACGAGCGCGAGCGCGAAATCTCGGCCACCGAAATCGCGCGCATGGAGCGGACCCGGGTAGCCCTCGGAGGGGCGGGATGACGACAGCGACGATCGAGGCAGCTTCAAACAGACTCGCACACCACCGCGACAGCGGGCCGGCTCCTACGCGCATCGTCGTCGCCTATGGGTTCTGGATCTTCATCCTTAGCGACATCGTCATGTTTTCGGCGCTGTTCGCCGCCTACGCGGTCCTGGCAGGCAATACCGCCGGTGGGCCGACCGGCGCCGACCTGTTCAACGTGCGCAATGTCTTCCTCATGACCATGTGTTTGCTGGTCTCGAGCTATACATGCGGGCTGGGCGCGCTCGCCGCCGAGCAGCGCAAACCAGAGCGCTTCTTGATTTTCGCGGTCCCCACGTTCGTGCTCGGCGCGGCCTTTCTTTTCCTCGAGATCTCGGAATTTGCCGGCATGATAAGCAAAGGCGCCGGGCCCTCGCGCAGCGCCTTTCTCTCCGCCTTCTTCACTTTGGTCGGCATGCACGGCGCGCACGTCAGCGCCGGCCTCATCTGGCTCATCTACATGGTGGCTCAGGTCGTCGCCAAGGGCTTGCGTGCCGCCGTGCTGCGGCGCCTGTTGTGCTTCAGCCTGTTCTGGCACGCCCTCGATATCGTCTGGATCGGGGTAATGACGCTGGTTTACCTGATGGGGGTGCAGTGATGGACAGTGATGACCGCCTGCTTGACGACCGGACGCCGGGTGTTGAAGAGCACGAGTCGACCGCGAGCGTTCTATCGTACACGGTGGGGCTCGGGCTCGCGATCGTGGCGACGATCGCCTCTTTCGTCGTGGCGCAGACCAATTTGTTGTGGCCCCCCGGCATACCCGTCGGTCTGATCGTGCTCGCCTTGGCGCAGATCGGCGTCCACCTCGTCTTCTTCCTGCATCTGGGCAGCGGGCCCGATCAAACGAACAATATCCTGGCCCTCGCCTTTGGGGTGCTGATCGTCTTTCTCGTCATCGGCGGCTCCATCTGGATCATCGCCCACCTGAACGCCAACCTGATGCCGATGCCTACGCATTGATCGGGACACTATCCCTAATCCGGCCGGGGAGGAGCGTTGACCAGTAAAGAGCCTCCTTGTCGATCGGCTTGCAAGTGAGCCTTCTAGCCCACGCTGCGGCGCGCCTCCAGCTTGGAGCTGCAGCGTTACGACCTGCACGAGGTCAACTCTTTAACGCTAATCAATCCTTCCCCGCCGTTTGACGGGCCGTTCTAAGGCTGTCGTTTTCGCGACGCCGATCATTGGCGATGCGGTGCCTCGAGGTCCGTCGAGAATTCGTCGAGCGCAGTGGACGGTCCGGTAGAGGTTATCCAAATCCGCACGGCAAGCCACGCTGAATGGTAGAAGCAGATCGGGATCGGGGTGCTTGGACAACTCCTCGGTCGCGAGTTTCCGAAGGTCCATGCGCGGCTTTAGCGAAAGCTCGATAAGCCCTCTGATTATCGCCTCTGCTTCGTCGAGGACATTCCGCGGAACAAAGCAGTTCCGCATCGAGAAGAATGCACTCGGCAACGGCATCAGGCTTCCGCCGAAGCGCGACTATCAGACCGTCGCCGGCTACTTGTTAGCGCACCTATCTGCTCTCGGCAGATGGAGACGTCGAAGTTTCTGGGTGGCACTTCGAGTTTCATTGACTTGACGGGCACCGCGTTCACAAGTGCGGGAGATTTGCGGGAGTCGGTACTGCTTGGTTATGCTTAGTTGAACAAATTGTGCAACAGGTGTCCTGCTAACCTACTGAAACTTCAAGGCTTCATTCCCGTCCTTGGGACTCTGACTCAATTCGACACTGCTCTAAAAGATCTGAAGCCGACCGCCGCCCGAAGCAGCAACGCCTTGACGGTAAATCCGTCCAATAGCCGTCGCTGCGGCGCAAGCGAGCTGCGCCGACCATTAGGGCGGAAAGCCAAGGCCGGAACGGGAAGCCCTTTGAGGGCTGATCATCGGGCGTCTTGTGGCACCAGCCCTGGCCTCGAGGGAGTGGACCCCGCCTGCGTCCGACGGAGAGGTTGCCGCACCCTGATCAGTTTTTTGGCGAAAAACGTCGACCCGCGTCGCGATCCATTCGCGTGCCACTTTGATGGTACGGTACTGACCGTCGTCCCGTATGGTGCTCGGCGACGTGGGTCGGAAAGATTTTGCTAACGGTGGTCGTTGTAGATGCTGCGGGGGCAGCACCCTCCTCGTATGGTTGCCGAAGGGACAACCAAGCTTGTTCAAGGGGTTCTCCAAGGCGGGCCTCGACCATCTCAAGAGCGTGACCGCCCAGCCGGTCAAGACACCATGAAGTGGAGGAGACCAACATGAACCTAAAACGGATCACGAGGACTGTGGCCATCATCGCCGCGGCTGCGATGGCGCCGCCGTTGCAGGCTCAGGAGAACCTCACAGAATTGTCCGCGGTGGAAGCGGCGAAACGGATCCGCGCCGGAAAACTGAAGAGCGAGGACTTGGTGAAGGCGCTGGCGGATCAGATCGAGAACAAAAAGGATCTCGACGCCTTCATTTCTTACGATCGCGAGGCGGCGATCAAGGCCGCGCGCACTGCGGACGCCGCCGCCGCGAAGCAGAAGTTCAAAGGCCCGCTTCACGGCGTTCCGATCGTGGTGAAGGACAACATCCATGTCGCGGGCTTCCCGAACACCGCTGGGACGCTCGCACTCAAGGATTTCCGGCCCATGTCGCACGCACCGATCGTGGCGAAACTCATCGGCGCCGGCGCAATCGTTGTCGGCAAGAACAACATGCACGAACTCGCCTTCGGCATCACCAATAATAACGGTGCGTTCGGTCCGGCGCGCAATCCCTACGATCCCAAACGCATCCCGGGTGGCTCCTCGGGAGGAACCGGGGTGGCGATCGCCGCTCGGATGGCCGCGGCGGGGCTTGGCTCAGACACCGGAGGTTCGGTGCGCATTCCAGCCGCACTTAACGGCATCGCCGGACTGCGTCCTACGCTGAAGCGCTATTCGCAGGAAGGCATCACGCCGATCGCGCACACGCGCGACACGGCCGGCCCCATGGCGCGCACAGTGGAAGACTTGGTGCTGCTCGACGACGTGATCACAGGCGCGAGGGACAAGGTGACCGCAGCGAACCTCAAAGGCCTCCGCATCGGCGTGCACAAGGCTTACTACTTCGATGGCGTGGACGCGGAGACAGAAAAACTCACGCTTGCCGCAATTGACAAGCTCAAAGCTGCGGGTGCCGAGATCGTGGAAGTGGACATGCCGGGACTGAAGGACCTGGATGACAAGGTAAGCTTCCCGGTGGCGCTCTTCGAGGCGAACGTGGATCTGGCAAAGTACCTAAAGAAGTTCGGCATACCGATCGACGTGAAAGGCGTCGCCGCACAAATCAAAAGCCCAGACGTGAAAGGCGTGTTCGACGGCATGGTGGTGCCGGGTGCGGAGAAAGCAATTCCGCCGGAGGCATACAACGCCGCGCTTGCCACGCGGCTGAGGTTGCAGAAGCTATTTGCTGATACCTTTGCGCAGAACAGGATCGCGGCGATCGCTTTCGCCATGACACCGCTTCCCGCGGCACCGATCGGCGACGACGAGAAGACCAAGCTCAATGGTCAGGACGTGCCGACCTTCCCGACCTTCATCCGAAACGCCGATCCCGGATCGAACGCGGGCATCCCGGGAATTACGATTCCGATCGCGCGCACGCAAGCCGGGCTGCCGATCGGGCTTGGGCTCGACGGCCCGGCAGGCAGCGACCGCAAATTGCTTTCGATCGGGCTTGCACTGGAGAAGCTCTTCGGCCGGCTGCCGGCACCGTAGCCTGCCGCCAGATGAATGCGCAGTGCGCCGATGTCTACCCCTCTGTGCCGAGCGCGGTAAGCGATGGATGGGGTTTTCTTGGTCAGGCTGGTTCCACAGATCATTGAAGGAGGTCGAGGACGAAGAGACAGAGGCCCGCCGCTCGCGCCTCGAGCGGCTGACAGGAAGGCGAGTGCGTAGCTGGTTCGGTGCCGGCGGTGGAGAGATCGCCCAAACACCGGAGGTTTTTGCGCTCGAGGCGAAGCCACCTGCAAGATAGGGTCTAAATTAAATTGCTTCATGCCTCCGCGCTCAAACCTCGCGGTGGTAGGCCTTTGAGGTGATAAGCCACTGCTCGCCGATCTTGTGGTAGGAAAGATAGTCGACGAACACCATGTCGTTGATGCGTACGCGCACCTTGGCGAGCGCCTGCGTAGGCGACGCGAAATCGAGCATTAAAATCTGCTCATCGCGCGGGGAGCCAAGTGCCTTCGGCGACTTGCGAGTGGCCAAAACCTCCTTGTACTGGGCCGCCGGCCAACAGATCATTTTGCCCTCGCGGAACCCATGCAGCTGCGAGGTCGATCCGAACACGCGGTCGAACTTGCCGACGTCGCAATCATACATGAGGTCGAGGTAGAGCTGCACCGCTTCGGTCAGCTGCTGGGTCGCGGTCTTGAGCATGTCAATCTCCTTTGCGCCTTGCTGACTTGTACCCGATCCGCTGTCGATGACGCCATCTCGTGCACATCGCCGCGTGCCGCTTCGCCTGGCGCCCTATTTGCTAGCCGGCGAACGAGGCCGGTGATCTCGCAGCGGGCGATCCCGACGAGATAGAAGCACCCGACAAGATGGTGCCGTTTTACCACCGACCCAGCGCAGCGCTGCCACATCCGCACCATCAAGCCATGTTTGGCTGTGCGACCCGTATCGGGCCTGGCGGGGGGATGTTGCCAGTAGGCTAAACTGAACTCCGGGGGCGATGTTGCGACCGGCAACCTTGAGAGTGTGGCGTTGGATCGTAGCGGTCAGTGCCATCGCGCTCTATTCTGGTGTTTCGTTACATCTGACCGGCACTTTGCTGCCGTGGGCGAACCTCGCCGATCTCGGCACACTCGTGCGGCCAGCCCCCACGCCGGCGCTGGTTGCCCTTCGTAGCAGTCTGTCTCAGCTCGCCAGTCGAACCAACGTCGCACCCGCCTATGCCGAGGATCTTGCGGCCGCGACCGCATTCTACAACGCACATAGCGCGCCGCTGCTTTGGGTCACGGGGAGCGGGATTTCGGAACGGGGCAATGCCGTCATTGCCGAGATTCGCAAAGCCGACGATTGGGGGCTGCGCGCCCGCGATTTCGCCGTGCCTCAACTGCCCGCCGGAGCTATCGCCCCCGAGGCGGCGGCCGCAGCCGAGATTGAGCTGACCTTTGCGGTGCTCAAATACGCGCGTTACGCGCGCGGTGGACGGTTCAGTGATCCCTCGAACATCTCAAAACTGCTGGATTACACGCCGCCCGTACGCCGACCCAAGGACGTTCTCACGGACATCGCCGCCAGCGCTGCCCCCGACACCTACTTGAGATCGCTGCACCCCCAACACGAGCAGTTCGAAGGCTTGCGCCGGCTGCTGTTGAAGCTGCGCGGGCGCGGCGACGGGGAGACCGCCTACGGCGGGAAGGGGCAGACCGCTCCGCCTCAACTCGTCCGTTCCGAGACGCTGGGGTCGGACGCGACTTCAAGCTCGGAACTTGGGCAAGAAAGCGCTGATAGGACCGTCCGATTGGGCCGCATCCTCGTCAACATGGAGCGCTGGCGCTGGCTACCGGCGGACCTCGGCGACTACTATGTTTGGAACAACGTCCCGGAGTTTCTGACGCGAGTCGTTAAGAAGGGCGAGACCATCCACTCCGATAAAGTCGTCGCGGGTCAGCCCGAGTGGGCCACGCCTGCGTTCTCGGCAAACATGAAGATGATCGTCTTTCATCCAAGCTGGGGCGTCCCTGACGGAATAAAGAGGAAGGAGCTGTTGCCTCTCTTGCTTAACAGCTCGCGAGGCGACTTGCTCGGACTCTTCACCGGCGCACAATCAAGCCGGGCCCTGCTCGAGCAACACAAGCTGCAAGTCTACTACCAAGGCCGTCCGATCGATCCCAATCAAGTGGACTGGAGCAGCGTCAACATCGGCGCGTATGAATTCCGTCAGCCGCCGGGGCCAACGAACGTGCTCGGGGCGATCAAGTTCATGTTCCCCAATAAGCACGACGTCTACATGCATGACACGCCGGAGCGCGACCTCTTTGCAAGATCGTTCCGCGGTCTGAGTCACGGCTGCATGCGCGTGGCTGATCCGCGCCGACTTGCAGCGGTCCTGCTCGCTCAAGACAAGGGCTGGTCAGAGCAGCAGGTGGGAAGCCTGTTGAACGGCGGCACCCGCGAGGTGGAGCTCACCAAGCGGATCCCGGTCCACGTCACGTACTTCACGGCGATGGTCGACGGCCAAGGGAACTTGCGGACCTTCGGCGATCTCTACGGTCTCGACACGCGCATGGGCGCAAGCCTCTTCGGCAGCAAAGTCCCGTTCGTCACGCCGCGCTACGACGATGAGATTAGGGCGATCCGAGCAAGGCAGAGGCCGGCAGCCTCTTCCGGGGCACCAACCCGTTCAACCCTTGTGGACGCGATCTCAAACATCTTCTCGCCCTGATGCCGCGCCGTCGAATAAAACCCGATACCCTAAGATCGCCCACTGCTACTCGCACGACTTGAAGTGCGCCATGAATGTCGCTCTCAGGGCTGCGTACTTGGAGACCGACGTGCCAGCAAGGGCTTCGCTCCGATCAGACGCGATGTCGAGGTAGTCTACCGGAGCTGCAAAATTGACTGTCGGTCAAGTCAGCTGCGGCGTATCGGAGCTTCGAGACAGATGTCGTGCTAACACAAATCTATGAAGTCTCGGACCCCATCGAGGCCTCCGCTATATCGCGCATTGGCGTTGACCACGTCGGTGTGCTCGTCGGCGATGGTCAGTTCCCGCGTGAGCAAACACTAGGCGCTGCCGCAGGGATTGCAGCAGCGATTCTTCTACCAGCAAAGTTCTCGGCGCTGTTTTTAACCCACGATGTAAACCTTATCGAGACGTGGGCCCGCAAATTGCGTCCCGACATCGTGCATCTGGGGGCTGCGCCTGAACTCCTGGTCCCGCCACAGGTGCTCAAACTCAAACAGAACCTCGCGGGCCCCCTGATCATGAGAAGCGTCCCGGTATCAGGCGAAGAGAGCATTGAACTCGCCAAAACCTACGATCGAATTGCCGATTTCTTGCTACTGGACAGCTACAAGCCCTCAGATCGACAGATCGGAGCGCTTGGCATCACCCACGACTGGAGTATTAGTCGTCGCATCGTCGAGTCGGTGCGCATTCCGGCTATATTGGCTGGTGGTCTTGGACCCGAGAACGTCGCCGATGCCATACGCCAGGTCCGCCCGGCGGGTGTCAACTCAAAGACCAAAACCGATCGCAGCGGATTACACGCCAAGGACCTTGAACTGGTGCGTCGGTTCCACGCAGCCGCGCGAGCGGCCCGTCAGGTCCCCGGTGTCGTAACTCAACACCCGCAATGATCGTTTGCGGCGCGCCCTTAAAACTTTCGGCGCGGTCTGAAATTCGCCGCGGCATCCGACGCGATGAGATAAATGCGGTGCATCGTTGTGCGCCACTTCAGAGGTCGAGTGATCCAACCATGTGCCGGATAATAGGTCATACGCGAGAAGACAAACTCCCCCTTTTTGCATGAGGTCCTCGGTGCGGGCGCACCGGAGATCGATTAAAGGGCAACTATTGAGTAATCTCCCCCGCTTTTGAGCGGCATTGTCGCGTGCTGGCGCACCACCCAGGCACAGAAGGTCACGCTTCGATCGGCCACGTCTGCGCGCTGCCGGTCGAGCGTCACCATATGATAGCTATCGTTGAGAACAACCACCTCCGCCAGACCCCCGAGTTTCCTTTGGAGACGCATCGAATTGCTGATGTCGCTCTGGTCATCAAAGCGCGGGTGGAAGATCAGCGCGGGCTGCTTGATCTGGCCCAGCTCTTTCTCGACGGTTTGGGCGAGCCAACGGAAATTCCAGCACCGTGCCGCCGTTGCGCCCAAAAATATCTCTCAGCGGGCGCCCCTCGCCTTGCAGCGAGTTGAGAACGACCGCGCGAATGCGCTCGTCCTTGATGCCATAGGGCGCACGTTCATGCAGGTTTACCAGATTGGCGAGCCATTTGTACCGGACCAGTTTGAAGAGCCCGAGGTAGCGCGGAATCGCCCAGCCATCGGGCCAAAAAGTTGGCGAGAACAGCAGGGATCCGTCAACCTCCTGCGGACGTTTGGCAGCCAGGTGCAGCGCAAGCAACACCCCTGCAGACAATCCGCCGACGACAATCACGTCACTGCGTTCCTTCAGTGCATCGTGCGCTTCCTCGACTGACTTGTACCAATCCATCCATGTCGTTGCATTCAGATGCTCACCGGATCCACCGTGACCGACGAGAAGCGGACAATAAACCGTATGACCGGCACGATTGAGCGCCTGAGCCACGAATCTCAGTTCCGCCCGCGTGCCACCTAGTCCGTGAATCAGCAGAATTCCAAGCCGCCCGCCGTCGAACAGGACATGCCTATTATCGTTTTCGAATTTTGCCTGTGCACTCATCCTCAGCTTTTCACTCAGTGTACGCTTCTTTGTGCCGCAATCACTGCGAGGATCGTAGCAAAGGGAAAACGATTGCGACGAAGCTCGCGATTAATGTCTTATGGGACGCGAAATGAGCATGGTAGGTGGCCGAGGCCCGTTGGCGCTGCGCCTCGGCGGGCCCGATCAATGATCCTTGGACATCATCGCCACGGAAGGCCCAACAAACACCAAGGCGTTGGCAAGGCCGGACGGCCATGACCGGCTCCTGACCCAGGAGGAAACTCACCAGGACCAACGATGTTCTGGAAGGAGGCCGCCTTCAAATCAGTAGAAACCCTGAAGGTGAGGCTGTGAAGCCAATGAATTGCGGCTCGGCGCGCAGTGGTCGCTGATGGCACGCAAGAGGAGTGCAGCCCGCGCAAGGCTACGGCAGATCATTGAGTCGCTCGGGCGCATGCTGCTTGGGTCTAGGTTTCTCGAGCTGACCCGATCGCGAACTTCCACCTTGACCAGGGTCTTCGCCTTGCCAACCGCCGGGTACCAGCTGGTTTCATTTCATGGCAGGGCCTTCGACCATGGGCTCCAAGCCCTTCGTCTTTCGGCCATCTGCGCAGGATAGCCTTGAAGCCAGCCGCGCGCCGGCGGTTGCCAAAGCCTGGGTGTCCTTGATGTTCAACACTCTGGACCAATTCGATTGGAGTGGCCCGCCGAAGATGTGGCGGCCTCATCAAGCGATTGCAGTTGCTGCTTGGCGGGCCGCGTAAACCTACAGCAGGGGGACCTGAACGATGAACCTCTTTTCACGGTTCTTGGGCCGCAAGGACGTCAACGATCTTGCTCGTCGGCGGCTCGTGGCCAATCCCGACATCAAAAAACCGCTAAGCCTGCAGGTCCTGTTTGCAGATCCCCATCGGTTGGATGCCGACCGGCTGCTCTATGCGGTGAATTTTATCGCGACTTTTTTCCCGCCGCCGGCGCCTTTCCCCGTCGCTACCCCAAGTGCAGGTCAACCCCGGCGGCGCCTCGCCAGACTTGAGCGGCCCAAAGCAGCGGGCCAGAGCAGACGTCGAGCAGCAAACGCCATTCGCGCAAGCGCGTTGCAGTTGAGCCAGAGCTTCTTCGACTGCCAGGAAAGGATTGCCAAACAAGGTTGCGGTCGACCTTCACCGTGTTCGCGGGCATGCGCCAACCTTTGCTGCGTCGGAGTTGCAGGCGGCCTGGCGCGGCTCATTTTTTCTCGCGATCTGCCACCCTGGCCCCCCTGGGCACTCTGGAAATGCCGCGATCGAGTTCACCAAAACGAACCCAAGTCAACGCAGGTTGGCAATCGGGACCTTGATCTCGTACTCGAAACCCCTAGGCGCGAAGGAGATGCGCGGATTTTCGATCAAGGCCACCCGCATCACCTCGCTGCCAAAGCCAAGCGCCGCCGGCGGTTCAACTGGAGGTCCCCCACGTTCCTTCCAAGAGAAAAGCAAGGTGGCGTCGTCTTCGACCAGCCAACAAACATCGACATGACCTTCCGGCACCGCCAACGACCCGTATTTTGTGGCATTTGTCGCGAGCTCGTGTACGACGATGGCAAACATCTGCGCGAAAGCGGTGCCGGCCAGAAGAGGGGGCCCGCTAATGCTGACGCGTCCGCCAAAAACGCTCAACTCGGCTTGCACGATCTCGCCGATCGGCGCTCCGCCACCCGGCCCGGCGGCAATGAATTCCTGGGCACGCGCCAGTGCTTGCAGGCGGCCTGATATGGTGGCGTTGACCGTGTGCACATCCTTACTGTTGCGAAGCGTATTGCTGACGATCGACTGCACGACCGCGAGGAGGTTCTTCGCTCGATGCTGAAGTTCTCGGATCAGAAGCAACTGCCGGGCCTCAGCGTCCTTCCTCTCGGTCACGTCGCGGGAGATGGAATGAACGGCGATCGGTTTGCCGCTGTTGTCATAGATCAGCTTCGAAATCGATCTCGAGGGCAAGGGCTCGGCCATCCTTGCTGGAGATTTGCATCTCGTATCGGGTTGCACCTTCGTCTTGCAGCTCCCGTCGCAACGCGGCAGCGTCGATCGGCGCCGCCCCGGGCGGCGCGAGCTGGTCGAGCGACAGGCCGATCAGCTCTTCCGGTGCATAACCGAGAACACGTTCGACCGCCGGATTGATCGACGTCAACCGCCCATCGAGGTCCAGAGTGGCGACAATATCGTTGGCATTGTCGACAAGATCGCGATAGCGCTGCTCGCTTTGCAGAAGGGCGGCCTCGACGGCCTTTCGCTCGGCAATATCCACCGACGCCGTTAGCAGGCATTGTTCCTGACCGAGTTCTAAGACATCCGCACTCAACAAGACGGTGCGGGTGTCACGTTTGCCGCGCAGGGTCACTTCGAGGTTTTTGACGACTCCTTTTTCCGCCAACAGCCTGCGCACCGTACCGAAATCCTGCTCGTTCACGTAGACGGCGAGCTCTCGCGCCGTGCGCCCGATCATCTCCTCGCGAGAATAGCCCGCCTGCGCCAATAGGGCCGCATTCACGTCGATGTAGCGTCCTTCTTGCAGCGTGCTGATGCTCATGGCGATTGGAGCAAGCTGGAAGACGCGGAGAAAGCGTGCCTCGGCGGCGCGAAGCGTCTCCTCGAAACGTTTGCGCTCGGTAATATCAATGTCGACACCGCTGTAGCGGACGGCCTCGCCCCGGTCGTTGCGAACGACCCGTCCTCGCCCCAGGATCCAACGGACCTGGCCATCCTTGAGAATTCGGTATTCGCTCTCATAGTAGTCGGTGCGGGCCTTGAGGGACTGTTGGAAGCCATCGATGACGTTTGTGCGATCGTCCGGATGGCGTAGGGCACGCATCACATCGATCGGCACTTGTTCGATGGCCGGATCCAAGCCCATCAGGCGGAAGAACTGCGGCCGACCCCGCACCATGCCCGTCGCCAGATCCACGTCCCACACGCCGATACCGGCAGACGCCTCGGCGAGTTCCAGGAACTCAGCGCCTTCCCACCGAACTGCGTTGGGAGACACGTTCCTCATCTCGGCCGTCCTCCCTTTGCTCAGAATGCCTGGAAGGATTGTACATGTTTTTGCCCGCCCTTGGGCGTGGCCAGGGTGGGCCCTCGCCGCCAAGGCACCGAGCAAGCCTCACCCCGGCTCGAGCCCGGCACGCTTGTTGGCTGCTGTCGAACGGCAATGGCGCGATGACCCCGCGCGGCAGAGCAGCAATTTGCTGCCTTCGCATCAAGAACACCACCGCAGCGAGCGCTGCCAGCATCGGCTGCGACCGCAGCAAGCCGGCCCCAAGCGAGCTCTCAAAAGCATGCCAACGATGGCAGACCTGCGACCAAGGTATAGATCGAAGGAAGCAGAAGACATCGCTTCCGCGCAAAATTAAGGCGAGCAGGGGAGCCCCGACGGCCGGCCTGGCGCGTCTCATCGGGGCGGCCGCTGCCACCTGGCGCTGGCGCAGTTGGTTTGCGCGCCTTCTCGCCGATCTATACCGTGATGGCACGATAGAGCTCCTCCACATTGGCGGCGCTGCGAAGGCGCTCAAGCACGCCTTGGTCACGAAGCTTGCGGGCGACGACCGCAAGCGCAATGAGTTGCTCGAGCTGGGAAAAGGCGGGTAGCACCAGCATAAACACGATGTCTACGGGTTCGCTGTCGATGACCTGATAGTCGAGCGGCTGTTTTAGGCGAACCAGCAAGCCGAATGGCTTTTCTAATCGCGGTCGCGCCTGCGGGGTCGACACCCCGTTCCCAATACCCGTAGAGCCGAGCTCATCGCGCCTTTGCATGGTGTCGGCTACGGCGTCCGAAGACAGCTTGAACACGCTGGCGGCACGCGCAGCGGGCGCCCGCAGCAAGTCTGCCTTGTCGCGTGCCGCGAAATCGACGACCACATCGGACGCCGAGAGCAGATCCTCTATGTGCATAGCACGGACCTCAACCCGGGAAAGATGCACCCCCGCGCGCACAAAAGGCGCAACGGCCTCTAGTCGGGGGCGCGTAAGCGATAACCGACGCCGATCTCCGTCATGATGGTCTGCGGCCGTTCGGGATCGGCCTCAATCTTACGGCGGAGTTGCCGCACGTAGACCCGCAGATATTGAGAATCCGTTGGTTCGTTCCAGAGCTCCTTGAGGAGAAACCTGTGCGTCAGCACTTTGCCCGCGTGCTGTACCAACAGGCGAAGCAGATCATACTCCTTGGGGGAAAGCTTAACCTCCGTGTCGCCCAACTTGACGACGCGACGAACAAGATCGACGCTCAAATTGCCGACCCGAAATAGCTGCCTTTCACCGTGCACTTGCAGCTGGTGGCGCAGCGCCGCGCGGATGCGCGCGAATAACTCATCCATACCAAAAGGCTTGGTAACATAGTCGTCGGCGCCCAGATCGAGCGCCGCAACCTTGCCGGCCTCATCGCCGCGACTGGAAAGCACGATAACGGGTACGTCCGAGCGACCGGCTCGGATCTGACCGAGCAATTGCAAGCCATCGATGTCGGGCAAGCCCAAGTCGAGGATCACCAGCGCCGGCTTCTTTACCAGTTGCTCGAGGGCGGATTTGGCATCGGCCGCCTCCAGCACCTCATAGCCCTGCGAGGCGAGCCCCACGCGCAGCAGCTTGCGGATGGGCGGCTCATCATCGACGACGAGAATTCTAGCCGTGCTCGTCACGCGGACGCCGATCCTTTCTCGATCGGCGGAACCGGAAGCTCGATGGTAAACACCGCTCCCGAGCGATCGCTGCGGTTTGCCGCGCTAATGCTGCCCCCGAGGGCTTCGACGAAGCCCCGCGAAATCGCCAAGCCAAGCCCTGTGCCCGCACGCACGTGGTCACCTTTCTGCGCCCGATAGAACTTTTCAAAAATGCGCTCCAAGTCCGCGGCCGGGATGCCATCACCTTCATCGAGAACCTGGAGCTTGACGCTACCTTGCTGCCGCCAACCCTGAATGCGAACGGTCGTTTCCGCCGGCGCATATTTGGCAGCATTGTCGAGAAGATTAAAAAGTACTTGCTCGAACAGCACCGCATCGACTTTTAGCATCGGGAGATCCGGGCCAATCTCAACCTCCAGACGATGCTTAAGGAGAATCTTGCTGGCCCGTTCCAACGCGCTACCGACGATCTCGCCGACGTCATGCAGGGCCGCGTTCGGCACAACCGCACCCAACTCGAGCTTGGTCATATCGAGTAGGTTGGCGATGAATTTATTCAATCGCTCTGACTCATCGATGATGGTCGTCAGCAGCTCGGCCTTGGCGTCGTCGCTGCAGGACCTGGAATGATCGCGCAAGGCGCCTGCCGAGCCAAGTACCGCGGCGAGCGGGGTCTTAAGGTCGTGCGAGATCGAGGTTAGCAGTGCCGAGCGTAGCCTGTCGGTCTCGGCCGTGCGCGTAACCCGATCGATGTCCTCAACCAAGTGCACGCGTTCGATTGCCAGCGCGCCCTGATCGCTGAGAGCCTCCAGCAGCCGACGCTGGTCGGCGCGCAAAAGGGCGCCAACTTCCTCGCGACAAATGCCGAGAATGCCGATCTGCCCACGCCCCGTGCGCATGGGCATGAACAACCATTTGGCCCCCGGAAGCGCCTCCGAATCGCGGCCGGCCTGGCGGTTCTTCTCCCACGCCCATTTGGCCGCAGCAAGATCGGCCTCGTCCAGTCTGTCTTCCGGCGGGTAGCCGGCCTTGAGCTCGATGGCACCATTTTCGGGGAGCAGCAACACCACTCGCACCTTGAGCATCGAGGCGATTTGATAAGCCGTGGCCCACAGCACATCGTCGAGCGTGCCCGCGCCGGCGAGCTTGCGGCTGAAGGCATACAGCGACTCGACCGTGCGAACCCGTTCCTGCGCGGTGACCTTCTGCAGCCAACTGCGCGCTGCCAGATTGGATACGATCACCGCCAAGATGCTGAAAAGCACGAAGGCAGCAACATTGGTAGGGTCGGTGATCGTGAAGCCGTAGACCGGGGGCAAAAAGAAGAAGTTATAGCTTAGCGAGGCTGCAACGGTCGCGACAAGTGACGGCCACAGTCCGTAGCGCACAGCAACACCGACAATGGCGGTTAGAAAGATCAGGTCGACGTTTTCTAGCCCGAAGGCAGGCCGCACAAGCTTGCCGACGGCCAGTGCTACCGCGACCGCCAGCAAGGCAATGATGTAGGGCACCGGATCGAAGGATCCCGCATTGGCGGCCGTCGCGGCCTTGACTGTTGCCGCCTCGGCGGCGATTTGCTCCCCAGCGATCACATGGACGCCGATGTTTCCGGCGCGTCGAACGAGATCGTGCACCACCGACCCATGCAGCATTTCGAACCAACGAGGACGGCTGGATTTACCGATGATGATATGGGTGGTGTTGTTCTTGCGCGCGAAGTCGAGCACGTCTTCGGCGATGCGCCAGCCGGTCGCCGGGAGCGTGATCGCCTCCGCCTCCAGGCGCTCGGCAAGACGAAGCGTATGGGCAATGCGGTCGCGTTCGGCTTCCGTTAGATGCGGAGCGCGCCTGGTTTCCACGTATAGCGCCGTCCAGGGTGCGTGCAACCGATCGGCAAGGCGCTTGGCATAGCGCACGAGGCCGGCAGAGCGTGGGTCTTCGCTGACGCAAACCGAGAATCCGATCGCCCGCGGCCCACGGGCCCGAGATCGCCCGCGCCCGCATGTGTTCAAGCAGTTGCTCGTCGACCCGCTCGGCGGTTCGCCGCAGAGCCAGCTCCCGCAAGGCCGTGAGATTGGCGGCGGAAAAATAGTTCTTGAGCGCTCGCTCCGCCTGCTTGGGGATGTAGACCTTGCCTTCTTTGAGACGTTGGATCAGATCGTCGGGCGTCAGGTCGACAAGCTCGACGGCATCGGCGCGATCGAGAATTGAGTCGGGTATGGTCTCGCGCACGCGCACGTGGGTAATCTGCGCCACTACGTCGTTGAGGCTTTCGATATGTTGGATGTTTACCGTCGTGTAGACGTCGATGCCGGCATCGAGCAGTTCCTCCACGTCCTGGTAACGCTTGACATGCCGACTGCCCGGGATGTTGGTATGCGCCAGCTCGTCGACGAGGATCAGGTCCGGTCGCCGTTTCAGCGCGGCGTCGATATCGAACTCGTTGAGAATGCGGTTGATGTAGACGGTTGGTCTACGTGGGATGACCTCGAGCCCGTCGAGCAGGACTTCGGTCTCCTTGCGACCATGCGTCTCGACGACGCCAACGACGACGTCCACGCCCTCCATTCAACTTGGCGCGGGCGGACAGCAACATTTCGTAGGTCTTGCCAACGCCGGGCGCCGCGCCGACAAAAATCTTGAGACGGCCGCGACGCTTCTGATCTTCGCGTTGCGCCTGAGCAAGTAGGGCTTCGGGCGAGGGACGTCGCTCTGCTGCGCTGCGCTGTTCCGCCATTGGCAATCGTCTTCATCAGTGGCCAGACCAGGGGCCCGCACCCACTCAGCCCCCGGCCAAGCGGTCGAACGCCCGCTTAAGGTTGAGCACATTCACGCGCGGCTCGCCGATCAGGCCCAGCATACCGCCCTTCGCTGTGTTGGTTGACCAGGTCGCGGATGCGATCCTCCGGCATATTGCGCGCCTTGGCCACGCGTGTCACCTGGAACGGAGCCGCCTCCGGCGAGATGTCGGGATCCAGGCCGCTGCCCGACGTGGCCACAAGGTCAATGGGAATGCTAGCGTGGGATTTTCCGCCTGCAACTTCTCCATATCGGCTTTGACGCGCTCGAAGAGGGCCTTGTTTGTGGGACCAAGGTTCGCTCCCGCCGAATTGGCGGCATTGTAAGGCGCATCGACGGCTTTGCTTAAGTCGTTGGGATCGGGTTTGGTGGACGCGGAAGGTCGCCAGTGAAAATACTTGGCATCGGCGAAAAGCTGCCCGATCAGCTCCGAACCAATGACATTGCCGTCCTTGATGATCAGGCTGCCGTTTGCCTGATATGGAAATAAGACCTGTGTCCCGCCCGCGATTGCCACGGGATAAAGGAGGCTGGTGATCGGGGTCAAGGCGATGAGGAGAATGATCGGCGGGCGGAGTTCCTTGACCATTGTTGTGTTCCTTATGCGAGATGCAGGGTTGTGACCACCAGATCGATGGCCTGGATGCCAGCAAACGGCACAACGCTACCGGATCGGTAGACGAGAAGGTTTCGCCGTACCAGCGGGCCGGCACCGATCGGATGGTACGCCACGCCACTTAGCGCAATTAGGATCGAGCCTATGACGATCAGCGCGTTAAAGATGATGGCCGACAAGATTGCGCTTTGCGGGTTGGCGAGGTTCATGACGCTTAGCGCCTACAGCTGCGGGTAGAAGGCCAGGAAGATCGCGGGAATGATCGCGAAGTACTTGGCCCCATCGTTGCAATCGAGAACGTCGTCAGCGCTCCGCGCGCCATGTGCAGCTGCTTGCGCGCCGCCTGCGTGGGGCCCCGTGTTCATGGCGACGCCGACGTCGGCCTGAGCGACTGCCGGCGCGTCGTTGGTGCCGTTACCGCACATGGCGACCAACTTGCCCTTGGCCTGCTCGTCGCGGATCTGACGCAGCCTGTCCTCCGGCGTCGCCTGGGCCAGGAAAATCGTCCACGCCGGCCTCCGCGGCGATCGCCGTGGCCGTGGTCGGGTTGTCACCGGTGATCATATGGTGCGGATGCCCATGCGCCGCAGCTCGGCAAAGCGCTCGCGGATGCCGCCCTTGACGATATCCTTGAGATGGGTGACGCCAAGCAACCTGCCATCGCGGGCCACGGCGAGGGGTGTGCCGCCCGCCTTTGCGATCTCATCGGCGATGCCAGCCGGCGCAATTCCACACGGAATTCAAACGTCACACCTCCAATCTATTTGCCGGGCCGCTCTTAATGGCGGCCTCCCGCACAAGGAGGATCGATCCTGTTCTCGCGGGCTCTTGGCGCTAGACACGCAGGCCGATGCCACCGACCGTACAGGCCGCGGCGCGCCGACCCGGCGGCGGCGTTGCTTGTTAGCGCTTCAGGTCGCACGGAAAGGGCGTCGGCACCGGATCCGAGCCATGTCACGGCTATCCCCGAATAAAGGCTTGCTGCGTACCTGCCCGAACTTTGCACGCGGCCAAATGGGGTAAGCGTTGCGTCTGGGGGAAAGATTGGTCTCAGAGGGCGAGCAGCAGGGCCACACGGAAGATCGCTTTGCGACTGAGGGAGTGTCACAGACGTGTCCGATCCAGGCGAGGGGGGAGCCTAGGATCGGGTGTGGCCCTGCGCCAACCCGCACCGATGTGGCTTGTCTACGGTCTCGAACCTCGCCAATCCATCCGGATAAATGTCGATCCCGTCACGGAAGAGTACGGATCATTCAGGCGGCGAAGCCGTGCGGGCCAGGGGCAAAGGTACCGAGCTGGCACACGCCGGCCGCGCGGCGGCAAGCTTGCCGCCGGCGCTGGGGCGCCCTGTCCTAGCCGGTTAGTGTGCCAAGGGATCGGGCCGCAGTTGGAAGTGTACGACGCGCGGCTTACTGCCCTTGCCACCTTCCATCAGCCAGGGCGCCCGATCGCCGCTCGTCGTCCACAGTCCGCGACCCTTCCAGCCGGCACTGGGATCGTCGATGCGCCCATCAAAGCCTTTGGCGTAAAAGCCCAACGGATACGGCACCCGCAATACGATCATCCTGCCATCCTTGAAGGCGATCAGACCATCATTGAGATTTCCCGTTGACATTGGCACGTCCTCGCCGAGGCCAAAGGTGTTGTGCTGATCGACCCACGAATAGTAGCTCGCCTCCGCACTGTTCTCGCCGATGCCCGGGAAGCCCGGGCCCGGATACTGGTAGAACGACCACCCCTCCTTACAATGATCCCCCGTTGCGGTTGGCCCGTTCAGCGGACCCTTGCACTGGCGCCGGTCAAAGCTACCGATATGGCCGCTTCCCAACGACACCCAAACAACGCCCTGCTTGTCGATGTCACCGCCGCGCGGAGCGAAGCCGGGTGCCGGAACGTAGTAGATTTCGGCCAGCGCCGTCGCAGGCGGGTTGGGCCCCGGGTCGAGTCGCAGCACGGCGCCGCGGCCAGCGAACACGCCGACCGTATACCAGACGGAGCCGTCGACGGGGCTCGGCATCACCGCGTAGGGGCCCGAGCCGGCCGTGATGCGTAAATCTTTGGTCGCGTCAATCGGCTGGCCCGGCTCGATGTAGTCGTCGCGTTTGCCGTTACCATTGCTGTCGAGCACGAAGGCGGTCCAACCCTGCGAGGCCGCCGCGTCACCGGTCTCATCAAACCGCTTGCTGTTGAACCAACCTGCGACTTGCCCACTACCGCTGGTCCAGATCGTGTCGTCGCGATCGTAACCAAACTGCAGGTGGTGCGACCCGAAGCAAGTATCAACAAAGCTGTATTTCATCGTCTTGGGGTCGAGAATGGCGAGTTGGCGCACGTTCTTCTCGATTGGGAACAGCTTGGCCGACGGGTGACTGGATCCTTGCTTGCAAAAGTCGGGATTGATGGGGCCGCGGATTGCCGCCGCCAGCCAGACGCGGCCCTTCTTGTCGAACATCGCGTTGTGATTATTCACCTTCGAGTTCCACAGCTTCTCCTCACCCCAATAGGGTGAGGGCTGCATCGGCTTCTCGATTGCGGCATGTCCGGGTCCGAGCGCTTCTGGGGTATTCTCATCGCGCACCGGGGCCTTGAAGGCGCTGACCGTGTGCGTGTTGGGATCGAGGATCGGCAGGAGATCGGTAGCGTATTCCGGCGAGCCGAACAGCGGACCGTTGGCATTGACGGTGGGATAGCGGCGGTCCGAGGCGATGAGATCGTGGAGATAGGTCTTCGGGTCGCCCCATTCCCAGCTCGTCACCACGATATTGCGCTCGACCCCCTGCGGACGCGGTGGTTTGCTGTGTGGCAGCTCGCCCTTGGCGATCCGGTCCGTCCAATCCCCAAAATACCGGAACGGTACCCCACCTAGATAGCCGGCGAGCGGGTTCACCATCAGCGGTGCCGCCTGTCCCGACTGCACGCGGCGCATCCATGCCTCTTCGCCCGATTTGAACGTCCCGAGCGTAGCGGGTAGCGTGCGGGTGGATAGTTGTCCCAATTGATGACAACCCACGCACGCCCGGTTCTTCACCACCGCCAACCATTCGCTCTGGGTGATCTTTTCGGGGATGTCGCTCGTGCCACCGAACGCGCTCGCGTCGGGAATCTTCAGCAGCGAATACCAGTAGATGGCCGGATAGACGCGCGCGGCCTCCGCCTCGTCACGCGCCGGCACGGCGGTCAGGTTGAGAAGCTGACCCGGTTCGCCATTCGCCTTTGGCGCATCGGCAAGCCCGTAGCCGCGCACCCAAACTTGGTATCTGGCCCTTGGCAAGTCAGGGACAACATAGCGACCCGCATCGTCCGTCACGACGATCCTGGCGAACTTTGTTGGCAAATCATTGGTCTCGGCGATGACCCAGACGCCCGCTTCCGGACCGTTCGGTCCCCGCACGACGCCGCCAATGTCGTCGCCATCGATCACGACCTGGCCGCTGCCGGCCTGCTGCGCCTGCGCGACGGGTGCGGCACCAAGACCAAGCGCAAAGGCGATGGCCGCGTGGCCAAGGGACTGGGTGCCGATACCCCTCATTTTGTCCTCCTACGCCGTTCCCCCTGCGATGTCCGAAAAAGACCACAGTCAGCCGAGGGCACCAAGCACGCCGCGCACGCCACTGCCGCCGCCATCACCGTGCGTCCTCGAAGGGGGTCGTTCCTGCCTGCGACGCAAGAACGGGCCGCGCGACCTCCTGTTGCGTCATTGCCGTCGGTTACCGTCCTCGCGGCAAAGGCCTATTCGTAAGGGTCAGCCTATAAGAGTTGCCGGCAGGGGGCCAGCACGGGCTTTCTTCGGAAAATTCGGCAGCGCTCCGCCCGCGTCGGGCGAGCACGGCTGCACCTTGCCGCTCCGCGGCGCACCTCACACTGGCGACTTTCGGGCTTTGGCAATCGCGCTGAAGCCCCCTACAATGCCGGCATGATCGACGGGGCCATGAATTTCTTCTCCTTGCTGTTGCTTGGCCTCTTCCTTGGGATGCGGCATGCGACGGATGCCGATCACATTGTCGCGATCGCAACCATCGTTAGTCGGCAGCGCACCATGCGCGGCTCCATGCTGATCGGCGCGGCCTGGGGCGTCGGCCACAGCATTACGGTGATGGTCGTGGGCGGTGCGATCATTCTATTTGGCGTCGTCATCCCGCCCTGGCTTGGCCTTTCCATGGAGTTTGCCGTTGGGCTGATGCTAGTGGTGCTGGGCATCCTCACGCTCACCGGACTGGGACGCGGCCTCGTCGGCGGTCGCGGAGGACAAGCGCACGACCACATCCACACGCACGGGGATTACGTGCATCGCCATCGGCATGGTCATGCCCCGCAATCCCACGGCCACGCCGACGACCAAACGCCCTTAGCCGCGCTCGACCGCAGCTGGCTCGGCGGGTTGCCGCTCTACCAGTGGCTGCGCCCTTTTACGGTCGGCCTGGTGCACGGCCTAGCCGGATCGGCCGCCATCGCCTTGCTGGTCGTCACCATCATCCGCGACCCAATTCTCGCATTGGCCTACCTATTTCTGTTCGGCGTCGGCACGGTCGGCGGCATGATGTT
Organism: uncultured Alphaproteobacteria bacterium; assembly: GCA_963775835.1. GTDB lineage: Bacteria > Pseudomonadota > Alphaproteobacteria > Rhizobiales > Hyphomicrobiaceae > AWTP1-13. The sequence goes on from CAVZKV010000029.1 coordinate 98,786, forward strand.
GATCACGCTACTGCTGGTGGCACCCTTCGCGCTCACGTCGGTGAACCTACCACGGTTCAACTGGCAGCTTGGCGTTGCCTCGGGCCTCGTTAGCTTCGCTTTCGGATTGTTTCTCATCTACGACATCGGCTTCGCCGAGGGGGGCCTATTTAGCGACAATCCGATCTGGCAGCCGCACTGACGCCGATCCGGCATTGCCCAGGCGGCGCGAGGTGGTACCGGCAGAGGGCCGGGCTGGGCGGCGACAGTGCGGCTGCGATTTTCGCTCGGGGCAGAAACCACATGTTGACCTGCGCGCGATCGCGGGCGTAACGTTCCTCGACAGCCCCACAACCCGTTCGCCCGGGAGAGACCCATCCCCACGATCGGCGTCCCAGGCCCTCGGCCAATCCTGCTGACGAGTACCGTTTTGGTTCTCGCCGGACTGGTCGTGCTTGGCTGGCGACATGAGCTGCGCTCGGGCGCGAGCCCGTCGGCGCCGCCGATTGCCTCGCAAAGATCTGAGCCGCGGGCGCTCTCCGCCGAAGAGGAGCGTTACGCGGCGGCCCTATGGGAAATCCACCGCGAGGTGACGCCATCGGCGGTGGCCATGAGCTTCGCGGGCATCATCCATGAAACGGGCAGCCACAATAAAGATCAACTCGAGCGGAAGATCTCGCCGGTGGCGACGTTCTTCTTAGACGCGGAAAGGCGGGTTCGCGCCTTGGGTGTGCCGCCGGCGTTATCGCAAGTGCACAATCAGTACGTCGAAGCGATGGTCCTCTACCGCCAAGCCAGCAATGACATGCTCGCGTACGCCAGGGACGGTGAACGTCAGCATCTGATCGACGCCCATGACATGAGCATCACCGCCTCGCAAGCGATACTGCGCGCGGGCGAGGTCCTGTGGCCGGGGCAGTACAAACCACACTGAGCCATCAACAGCCTGCCGGAGAACGAACTTCGCAGACCTAACCCCCAACTGAAATCCTTGATTAAGGGAGGAAGCAAATGACGAGGCTTGGACGGAAACTGCAATTGTTTGCGTCGTTCCTCGCAGCATCTGCGCTGCTTGCGGTCCTTGGCGGGGCCGTTGCCCAGGCCCAGGCGCCGGTCTGTTCGGTTTGGTTGATTGAGAGCAGCCGCTTCATGAAAGTGCCGTTCGGCGCCTTCATGCCGGACCGTGCCTTCGTGCCCGGCAGCACCAATCCGAACAACAATATTCCAACCGTCGACCTGCCGGTTAACATCGGCGTGATCAAGTGCGGCAGCGAGCTGATCCTGTACGATACCGGCTGGAAGCAGCAGGACTACCTCAAGATGACCGGGTCGGAGCATTGGGCTCCGATCGGCGAACAGCTCAAGGTCCTGGGCTTCAATGCCGCCGACGTCACCAAGGTGGTTATCGGCCATGCCCACTGGGATCACGCCGGCCAGCTGTCCGATCTCCCCAATGCCGTGCTCTACGTGCAAAAGCAGGAGCTGGCCGCGATCGAGTGGGCCCTGAACTACCCAGAAAAGCACATCAGGGCGATCAACTCCGATCCGGGCGGCTGCAACCGGACGCCGGCGTGTGGCTACATGCCGCTGACAATGGAGGAGGTCTACGGCAAAGTGCTCAAGGGCAAGGCCGTGGTCGTTGATGGCGAGTTGCAAATCGCCCCCGGTGTGGTGATCCATCCGGCTTACCGGGCCCACACCGCAGGCTCGCAGCTGCTCGAAGTACCGACCAGCATCGGCAAACTGGTGTTCGGCTCCGATGCCTTCTCGTCCTACGAGGCGATTCGGGACTGGATGGTGGCCAACGTGCAGCAGACCGACTCGGTTCAGCAATTCCTCGCCTACGAGCGCTGTTACAAGATCACCGGTGGCTATGAGAACTGCATCGCTGCCCATGAGCCTTTAAGCTACACGGAGAAATACCCAATCACGAAAAACTCGTGGGTGGCCTTGAACGGTGGGCGCATGGCGGAAATCGCCTTGGCGCCCGGCGAAAAGTCGCGCAAGCCCTGAGGCGAGGAGCGCGAGATGCATGGAGCGGCGCGGGTCTCGGGCCCCCGCCGCACCCTTGTGGGATGCGGGTCCGTGAGTTGAGGTGTTTTGCGCATCGGATCCTGCTCCAACTCTTGTTGCTGACATTGGCAGCCGTCGGCGCTCGGGCGCACGATCCGAGCGCCTACGGTGGCGTGTTTCGTTCGCGCAATCTTGGCGGCACCTGGCTCAGCGCCGATATTGGCCTGTTCCTCAATGCGGCCCTGGTCGTGGCCATCAATCCAAAAAACCAAGCCCACCTGTTCGCCGGCACCGATCTCGGCGTGCTCGCCTCGCGCAACGGCGGCCTCACTTGGGCGCCGGAAGCCCCTGACCTCATGTTCGGCGCCGTGTTCGCCATCACATTTCTCAACGATGGCGAAGGCGCAATCTGTGCCGCGCAAAGCGGGGTGTTCCGGCTATCCGCTGGCCGTTGGACGACGGCGGATGTGCCGGAAGCCGCCGTGCCGGCCAGAGCCGTCGTGCCGGGTGCGTCGGCCAATCGCGTCTACCTGCTCGGCCGCCAACATCTGTTCATCAGCGTAGACGGCGGAAAGACCTTCGTGCCCGCGCCGGCCGCCTCGGAAACGAGCGCCATGAGCGCGCTCACCGTCGCCCGCTCCGAGCACGAAGCCCTCCTCGCCGTGATCGACGGCCAGGTGATGGCCAGCGAAGATGGCGGCCGGCAGTGGCGCGCGCGCGGGTTGGGGCGCCAGGGCGATCCGGTAGATCAGGTTGCGGCCGATCCCCATGTGCCGCAGCGCGTGTGGGCCGCGCAGGCGGGCCGAATCTACGTGAGTAACGATCTGGGCGCGGCCTGGCGCACGGTCGGAAGCGCCCTGCCCGAACCCGCCACCGTCGTGCGCGACATCGCCGCCAATGCCGAGGCGACCGTCCTGCTCGTCAGCAGCAACCGCGGTCTTTATCGCAGCGAGAACGGCGGCGAGACCTGGATGCTCAAGGAGGACAATCTTCCGATCCACCTCGAGGCCGGTCCGTTGGCACGCGATCCGGGGGATGCTGGCCTCATCTACGCGGTATACTCGCTCATGCCCTATGCGGAGGTGTGGCGTCTCGCCAGCGAAGGCGGCAACCTCCTGCAACGCCTCGATCCCATCAGCCTCGCTGGTGGCGTCGCGTTCTGGCTCCTGATTTTGCTGGCCGGCGGCTGGCTGGCGCAGCGCTTGCTGCACCGGCGCGCTGCCACACCGGATGATCGCACGTGACGGATGCTACAGCGCCTCCGCCCGCCCGCCGGCGCCGGCGGGCCGGCATTGCCGTCATCGGTCTCGCCCTGTTGGCCGGCATCGGCGTCTACGCGTTGCAAAGCGCGGCGCCGACCGCACGATTTGTCGAATACCCGCTGCCCAATGCGCAGGATGCACCGGTCGCGATCGCCGCCGCCGCCGATGGCACCATCTGGTTCACGATTGACCGCGCCGACGCCATTGGCCGATTGCGCGGCGGGCGCATGGAGCGACTGCCGATACCAGGCCGCAACTTCGAGCCCCTCGGCCTGGCGATCGCCGCCGACGGAAGTGCCTGGTACACGGACAGTGCAGCCGGCGCGGTCGTGCGCATCGCGGCCTCGGGTGAGGCCTCAAAGTTTGCGCTCGAGGGCGCGATCACGCGATTGGGCCGGCTGGCCATGGCCCCGGATGGCTCAGCCTGGTTTGCCGATGCCACCGGCTACGGCATTACCCAGCTGCAGAACGGAACCTTCAAGCGCCACGAAAGTGCCACGGCCGACGACGGGCCCTACGGCGTGGCGGTGAGCGCGGACGGAATCGTGTGGGCGAGCCTGCAGCGAAGCAGCAAGCTGATGCGCATCGCCCCGGGCGGGGCGACGGCGACGATCGAGCTACCACGGCGCGGTGCGAACCCGACCGATGTAGCCGTGGGCACCGACGGCTCGGTTTGGTTCCTACAATTCCGCGCCAATCGACTGGGGCAGCTGAAGGAGGGCAAGTTTTCCGAGTTCGAGGTCGGCGGACAAAACGTCGGCCTCAGCGGATTGGCGGTTGCAGCCGACGGGGCAGTTTGGTTCGGCATGGTGCGCAGCTCGAGCCTTGGTCGCCTGCGCGACGGCAAGGTTGCCACCTTCAAGCTGCCCCGCGACAAGGCCCGCCCCTACGGCGTCGTCGTCGATCCGGAAGGCAACGTCTGGTATGCCGACATCAGCGGCTATGTCGGGATGTTACCGGCACGCTATGCGCGGGCTCCCTGAGGTGCGCGGGCGCGCACGCCGGCCTAGCCCGGTAGCAGCGCGATTTCGTAGGCAGCCCTTAGGGTCAAAACGACCCCCATGCCGAGGATGAGCAGCGTCGTCAGGATCTGTACGCGCACCATCCAGATACTGTCGAGCCATTGCATAATCCGTTGACCGATTTTGGCCGCAATGATGCCGACCACAACCAGCGTCGCCGCGAAGCCGAGGCTGAACACGAGTACGGTCGTCAGACCGAGCAAGACCTTGCCACTCGAAAGCGCCGCCAACAGCAGGGCCAGCGCCGCGGGGTCGGGCAGCAGCCCCCCGGCGATGCCAAGAGCCAACAGGACGGGCAGTTTGGGGCGGTCTGCGGTCACGAGATCCAGCCGATGCGCATGGGCGGTTCCCCAGCCGTGCCTGTGCCAAGCGTGCACCCCGGCAGCTGCGTGGTCGTGCGAGTGCGGATGCGCCCCAGAATCTGCGTGGGCGTGATCATGCTCGTCACCGCCGGCGGCACCGGGCTCGCCCATGGCAACTGCTAGCAGGTCACGCTGTGTCCATAGCATCCACAGTCCCAGCACGACGACCAAAATCCCCACGCCTAGTGCCAGATAGGCCTCGATGCGTTGCGGGCGCAGCCAGCCGAAGCCGAGTGAGGCGAGCACACCCACCAAAAGGATGCCGCTGGTGTGCGAAAGCGTGACAAACACGCCAAGAATAAGTGCATCGATCGGTTTGCCACGGGCGCCGACGATATAGGCCGCAGCAATCGTCTTGCCATGGCCTGGCGTCGCCGCGTGCGCCGCGCCGGCCCAAAAGCTGGAAATTACGAAAAACAGGATCTCGCGCATGGGTCTCCCGGTCGATCGCAACGGCGTGCGGCCAATAGCCAAAAAGCCCTTTCCGTTAGGGCTCGCCGACCAACGCTGCACAAATTGGCCGGGCCGGGCAAGGCCCGGTTCATCAAGGCTCTCCCGAGGCCCGGGCGACTTTTCGCGGCCGTGCAGGTTCACCGCGACGCAGCACCACCTAAGGCGGATGGGGCAGACCGGGCGCCCTGCAGTTGCGATCGCGCCCAGCTTGCTCAGCCATTTCAAGCCACCGCCAAGCGATGCTGCTTGGCCGTCTCAAGGACTGACCACCATTGCCCGACCGGGCGCTGGCGCCGCGCCCGCCGTTGTCACGGCCATGTGAGCGTCACGGGACGAGAAAGGATGCTAGCCTCCGCGTGTGCTTGCAGCCCGTGGCCTGTCACCGGGAGAACGCATCGCCGTGCCCAGCAAATCTTGGTTGATCCCGCTGCTCGTTAGCCTCGCCCTGGGCGCCACTGCAACGGCATTGCGGGCAGACCCCATGGCCGGCGCGCGGATGGCGAACGAAGCCGCCACTCAGCGTGATGCGCGCCTTGAGAGGGTGGCGGCTCGGCACTGCTGGTGGCAGCAGGGTCGACGCCATTGTCGCGACCGCACCTCCGCGCGTCAGACGAGCGATTACTATGTGCGCGACGCCGATAAGCTGCCCTACGGCACGTCGCGCTGGTGGGAGGAGATGTTGCGCGAGAACCGAGCCGGCAACCCCGGTGGAGGAGGCAGGAACTAATCGCTCGGACCGGTCGGTGGCCAGCGCGTCCGTCACAGCGCGGCTGCGGCAATGACGCGTAGGGCTTCCGAACTGGCGCCCCCCAGTAACATGGTGCCGATCCGGTGCTCCTTGGCTCCGTCCTGCCACGCCCGCAGCCGGTCCCTGATGCGGTCTGGCGGACCGACCAATGCCGTCTCGTCGATCAGGCGATCGGGCACCGCCGCGGCCGCTTCCTGCCGGCGACCGGCGAGGAAAGCCTCCTGGATCTTGATGGCAGCGTCCTCGTATCCCATGCGCTTGACGAGATCGTTGTAGAAATTCTTGCTGCGCGCGCCCATACCGCCGATGTAGAGGGCCATTTCCGGTCTGATCTTGTCGCGGCAGGCTGCAAGGTCGCTGCCCATGGCCACGCGCACGAAGGGCGCAATGTCAAAATCGGCGAGCGACGTGCCGCGACCGGCGGCGGCCATGCCAGCGAGCACGTGTTCGCCGACAAGGCTCGTGCGCTCCGGGCTCATGAAAATCGGCTGCACGCCGTCGGCCACCTCGCCGGCGGTCTTGAGACCCGCCGGAGAAATGGCCGCCGTGTAGATCTTCAGGTTCGGGTTGGGATGCAGGATACTCCTCAGCGGTTTGCCCAAACCCGTCGCTCCCACCCCGGCGTAGGGGATCTGGTAGTGCTCGCCGTCATGCTGCAGCGGGGCTGCACGGGCGAACACCTTGCGCACCACGGCAACGTATTCGCGCGTGCGCGTCAGCGGCTTGCCATAGGGCATGCCATGCCATCCCTCGATCACCTGTGGACCGGAAGGGCCGATCCCCAGCAGAAAACGGTTCTGGGACATGGCCTGCAGCGTTGCGGCCGTCATGGCGGCGCAGGTCGGTGTTCGCGCCGACATCTGCATGATCCCGGTGCCGGCCTTGATCTTCGTGGTACGCGCCAGCACCCATGTAATCGGCGTCACCGCATCGGTCCCGTAGGACTCACCGGCCCATACCGAGTTGTAGCCGAGGCGCTCGGCCTCGAGCACTTGCTCCATGCTGGGACCGCCGGCCTCGCCGGCATAGCGCAGCAATATTCCAAGCCTCATGCGCGTACTCCTTCAGCCATCGCCAACGATCTCAACAGGCTATTTCTGCCGCTGCGCCCGTCTGAGCGCCGCGGCAAAGGCGCTCTCCTCCGGCACCGGCGCCGAGGCCGACGCGGAGCTCTTGGCCTTGGTCGCGGCGGCATTGGCCGGACTTGGCGATGGCTCGATGGCGCCAGATTTCATTGTCAGCCCAATGCGCTTGCGCGCGACATCAACGCTTCTCACACGCACCTTAACGACATCACCGGCCTTCACGACCTCGCGCGGATCTTTCACAAAGCGGTCCGAAAGTTCGGAGATGTGCACCAATCCGTCTTGGTGCACGCCCACATCCACAAACGCACCGAAGGCGGTAACATTGGTGACAACGCCTTCGAGCCGCATGCCCGGCTTGAGATCGGAAATCTTCTCGACATCCTCGGCAAAGGTCGCCGTCTTGAACTCCGGGCGCGGATCGCGCCCCGGCTTTTCAAGCTCCTTCAGCACGTCGCTGATGGTTGGGATGCCGAAATCGGCGTCGGCGAACGCGGCAGGCTTGAGCGATTTCAAAAATACACCGTCACCGATCAAGGAGTTGAGCCCGCGCTTGGTCGCCGCTGCGATCCTTTCCACCAGCGGATATGCCTCCGGGTGCACCGCCGAGGCATCCAACGGGTTCTTACCGTTCATTATGCGTAGGAAGCCGGCCGCCTGTTCAAAGGCTTTGGGCCCAAGTCGCGGCACCTTCCTGAGGGAGGTTCGCGTTTTAAAGGCGCCATGTTCGTCGCGGAAAGCGACAATGTTCGCGGCCAGCGTCTGATTGAGACCCGACACGCGCGCCAGCAATGGCGCCGACGCCATGTTGACGTCGACACCAACCAGGTTGACGCAGTCCTCCACCACGGCGTCGAGCGAACGGGCGAGCAGCGTTTGCTCGACGTCGTGCTGGTATTGGCCAACGCCGATTGCTCTGGGCTCGATCTTGACCAATTCCGCCAAAGGGTCCTGCAGGCGCCGGGCAATCGACACGGCGCCGCGGAGGCTGACATCGAGATCGGAAAATTCCTTGGCCGCAAGCTCTGAGGCCGAATACACCGAAGCGCCGGCTTCGGACACCATCACCTTGCTGGGCTTCGAATTGGGCAACTTGGCAATCAACTCGGTCGCGAGTTTGTCCGTCTCGCGGCTTGCCGTGCCGTTGCCGACGCTGAGGAGTTGCACCTTATGCTGCACGCACAGCGCCGCCAGCGAGGCCAGCGCCCCGCGCCAGTCGTTCTTCGGCTCGTGTGGGTAGACCGTGTCGGTCGCAACCAGCCTGCCCGTCGCATCCACGACCGCGACCTTTACCCCGGTGCGAAACCCGGGGTCGAGCCCCATGGTGACGCGCGCCCCGGCCGGTGCCGCGAGCAGCAGGTCCTTAAGATTCTTGGCGAAGACTTGGATGGCTTCCCCGTCGGCGCGCTCCTTGAGCCGTCCCATGAGATCGTTTTGCAGGGCAGCCGCGAGCCTGGACCGCCACGCCAGACGCACGGTCTCGAGCAGCCAGGCGTCGGCGGGCCTGCGCCGGTCGGCGATGCCGAACGCAAGTCGGATCTTGCCTTCGGCCGGGTGCATCGCATTGGCATCGTGGGGCACGTCGAGATCCAAAGTAAGGATGTCTTCGCGAAAGCCTCGCAGCAGAGCCAGGGCGCGGTGCGATGGCAGCTCCTTGATCTTCTGATTGAAGGCGAAATAGTCGGAAAACTTCGCGCCCTCCGCATCCTTGCCCTTCGCCACCTTTGCCGCGAGCACACCTTCCTGCCACTGCCATTCGCGCAGGTCGCCCACGAGTTTTGCGGTCTCCCCGATACGCTCGAGCAGAATTTGGCGCGCACCGTCGAGCGCGGCTTTCGCATCCGCCACGCCCTTGGTGGCAGCGACGAAGTTGCCCGCCTCGGCCATGGGATCAAGGGCCGGATTGTGCAGTAGCCGATCGGCAAGAGGCTCAAGCCCGGCCGCGCGCGCGATCTGCGCCTTGCTGCGCCGCTTTGGTTTGTAGGGCGCATAGAGGTCCTCGAGCTCGACTTTCGCCTCAGCGGCGTTGATCAGGCGCGCCAGCTCCGGCGTCAGCTTGCCTTGCTCCTCAATCGACCTCAACACCGTGACGCGGCGATCTTCCAACTCATTGAGATAGCCGAGCCGCGATTGAAGCTTACGCAACTGGGTATCGTCGAGGCCGCCGGTCTTCTCCTTGCGATAGCGTGCGATGAAGGGAACCGTGGCCCCGTCGCCCAGCAATGCCGCAGCGGCAACGACCTGGCCCACGGCAACGCCAAGTTCGGCGGCAATTTTCTGGTTGATTGTATCCATGGCGCTCCTTTGCCGCTCGCATGTCTCCAAGCCTGGCCAGCCGCCGTCAGCGCTGGGGACGGTCGCCGCCGGACCCTGGGTCGCCGGCCTCAAAGCGCCGGCACACGCTCAAACCAGGGTTGCGCCGTCTCCAGCTGGGCGGCGAGTTGCAGTAACGTGCTCTCTTCGCCGTAGCGACCGGCAAAATGCACACCCACCGGCAAACCATCCCCCGTCCAGTGGAGCGGCACGCTCATCGCCGGCGTCCCAGTGGCATTGTGAACCGGCGTAACACCCAGGTACGCGGTGACCCGTTCGGTGAATGTTGCCACATCGCCGTTCATGTCGAAATGACCGAGGCGCGGCGGCGGCGCGGCCACCACCGTCGATAGAATCACGTCATAGTTGGTGAGAAATGCCGCCATCTTTCGCCCTGCCGTGTGGATCGCCGCGATCGCCTCGACATACTCGACACCCGTGACTTTGGCCCCACGCCTGTAGACGGCCCAGGTCGCAGCCTCGACATCGTCTGGGTTTGGCTCACGCTGGAGCGCTTTCCAACGCAAGCCAAGGGCACGCGCGGTGTTGGCGGCGGCGATCGTCGAAGTCTGTTGTCGCAGCGCCTCCAGGTCGACCGCTGGATCGGCCTCCTCGACGACATGGCCCAGGCTCTGGCACAGTTTGGCGGCGCCGTCGATGGCGCGCAGACATTCGGCATGGGGTTTGACGCCGCGATGGTCCTTGCGCATCACCGCAATTTTTAGTCGGCGCGGCGGCCGGTCGATTGCTTCCACAAATGCGCCGGCGGGCGACGGCGCCGTGTAGGGGTCCCCCGCCTCGTAGCCGGCCGTGCAATCGAGCATCAGGGCGCAATCGCGGACGCTGCGGCTCAGCACGTGGCCAACCGACATGCCGCCCCAACCTTCGCCTGCATCCGGCGCCAGCGAGACGCGGCCGCGTGAGGGCTTGAGCCCAAACAGGCCGCACTGGGCGGCCGGGATGCGGATCGAACCACCGCCGTCGGTCGCGTGGGCCATCGGTAGGATACCAGCGCTCACCGCTGCCGCCGCGCCACCCGATGAGCCACCCGCCGAGTGCGCGAGATTCCAAGGGTTTTTGCAAGCACCGTAAAGACGCGGTTCGGTATTGGGGCTCAAGCCAAATTCGGGGCTTGAGCTGCGGCCCATGAGCACGAGACCCGCTTGCTTGCAGCGCCGCACGTAGGCGCTGTCGTGGTCGGCGACAAAGCCAGCATAGATCCGGCTACCGTAAGTTGCTGGTTCGCCGGTTTCGAAAAAGCCCAGATCCTTGAGGAGAAAGGGCACACCCGCGAGCGGCCCCTTCGGCAACCCGGCCGCGACCGCCCGGTGCGCCCGTGCGTACTGGGGGTGAACGATGGCATTGATGGCCGGATTGACTTGCTCCGCCCGGGCGATCGCCACTTCGAGCACCGCTTTGGCGCTGAGTTCGCCTTTGGCGATAAGCCGCGCAAGCGCGGTTGCATCCTGCTTGCGGTATTCGTCAAATCGCATGGCTTGGCCTCCCTCGCGCTCCATTCCTTCGCTGCCAGCGTGCAACCTGTCGAGGGGTTCGGCAAGACGCCTAAAAGGCCATCAGGCCGATGGCGACAGGCGTTCCTCGCGCTCGTCAGCCGCGCGAACGGCGGGATCGCGATCTTTGGCCTCCCCCAAGCCGCCGCCGCCCGGCGTCAAAACCACCAGCCGCTCGCCAGCGCCCACCAGCTGCGTGCCTTTCCCGTTCAGTTTACGCCCCCCCTTGATCGCGACGGCACCAGGGGCGCCCGGCTTGCCCCCGGCACGGCCGCGCGGCGGAAAGTCGATACGATCGAAGGCGGCCAGCAGCTCGAACGGCTGACCGATACCGCTTTCGATTTCGATGATCTGGCCGAGGCCTCCCCGCGTGCGCCCGGCCCCTCCCGAACCTGGCCGCAGCTCCTTCTTCCAAAAAATCAAGGGCGTGATGGCTTCGGCGATCTCGATGGGCGTGCCCTTGACGCCGGACGGGTAAGCCGTGGCCGATAGACCGTCCGCCTGCGGCCGCGCCCCCGTGCCGCCGTTGGAGGTAATCGCCATACTGAATGCATAGTTACCACCGCGCCGACCCGGCAGGGGCCCGCGTACGATCAAGTTCCACAGGCATGACGTGCCCTCGGCCGGCACGCGATCGGGAATGGCCTGGGCCAGGCAGCCGAACACGACGTCGGGCAGCATCTGGCCGATCACGTGCCGGATGCACACGGCAGCAGGCTTGGCGGCGTTGAGGATCGTCCCCGGTGGTGCCGATACCGTCAGGGGCGACAGCGATCCGGCATTGTTCGGGATTTTGCTGGCGACGATGCAGCCAAGCCCGAACACGGTGTAGGCCGTGGTGTAGGCGAGCGGGACATTGATGCCCCGGCGCGCCTGCGCATCGGTGCCGGCATAGTCGACGTGAATACCGTCAGGCTTGATCGTGGTCGTGGCGCGCAGCGTGATCGGACCGTCGAAGCCGTCGGTGGTCATACTGTTGGACCAGCTACCCTTCGGCAGCCCCGCGATTTCTGCCAACACGGCTTGACGGCTTTTGGCGCAAATGTGTTCGGCCAAGAGGTCGAGCGTTTCGAGCTCGAACTCCTCCATCATATCCACCAGGCGCGTGCAACCCACGTCATTGCACGCGGCCAGCGAGTAGACATCACCCACCGTGTCGATCGGTTGGCGCGTATTGGCACGGATCATCGCCAGCAGGGTCTCGTTGACCCTGCCTTCATCGAGGAGCTTGAGGAAGGGAATGTAGAGCCCTTCCATGAACACGTCGGTGCCGTCCGGCCCGAAGCCAATGCCGCCGATATCCATCAGATGCGAGGTACAGCAGAAAAGGCCAATCAGCCGCCCGCGATAGAAGCAAGGCGTCGTGATGACGAAGTCGTTGAGATGGCCGGTGCCCAGCCAAGGATCGTTGGTAATATAGGCATCGCCCGGCTTCATGTTCTGCAGGCCGAAATGAGCAATAAAATGCTTGACCAATTCCGCCATTGAATTGACGTGACCAGGCGTGCCGGTGACGGCCTGGGCCAGCATGCGGCCGCGCGCATCGAAAATACCGGCCGATAGGTCGCCAGCCTCGCGCACGATGGAGGAGAAGGCCGTACGCAGTAGGGTTTGCGCCTGCTCCTCGACCACCGCAACCAGACGGTTCCACATGATCTGCAGGTCGATGTCGTTGGGTTGCTTGCGCATGGGCAGGCTCCTTAGCCCAGCTTCGACCGCGCCGACAGAATCAAGGCTTCACCGGCGTCGACGGCGACATCGAAGCTGGGCGAAACATAAGTCGACGTCCCCTCCTCGACAATCAACGCTGGTCCCTCGAGGCGGGTACCCGGCAACAGCGCTCTGCGATCGAACACCGCGACGACCTGTCGTCGGCCCAATCGCGCGTCGAAAATCGAGCGCTCGCCCGCCGGCGGCGGCGGCGCTCGGGGTGGCGCGCAGGCGAGGCGCGCCGGCGGTTCGCTCTCGGTGCTGGCGAGCACCATCCAGCTCATGATTTCGATTTCCGCGTCAGGGATATGACGCGCGAATAGGCGGCCATACTCGCGCTCGAACGCCTGCCGAAAGGTCACAACGTCGGCCGGCAGCAGCCGGCGATCGGGCAGGGCAACCATAATCTCGTGGCCCTGCCCCGCGTAGCGCATGAAAGCCGAGCGCCGCACCCCAATCGGCCGCTCGCCCGCGGCGGCGCGGCAATGCGCGCCCGCATCCTGCACCAGGCCCTCGACGATGGCGTCGGCGGCGTCCGCGTCGAATTCGGACAGCAGCATGTGGCGTGAGCGCACCAGCTCATAGGCCGCCGGCGCCGCAAGAAAGCCGAGCGCTGAACCAACCCCGGCATCCGGCGGCACGATAATGCGGCTGATGCCCAGTTTTTCCGCAATCCGACTCGCATGCAGGGGTGCGGCGCCGCCGAAGGCCACCAGCGTGCGTTCGCCGATGGCGACGCCGCGCTCGATCGCATGCACGCGCGCCGCATTCGCCATGTTCTCATCGACGATTTCGCTGACGCCCACCGCGGCCTGTTCGCTCGTCTTGCCAGCGAGCTTGTGCCCTACGCCGTAGAGCAGGGCAGCCTCCGCCCGACCGGCATCGATCTCGATCTTGCCGCCGGCGAAGCGTGCCGGATCGATCTTACCGATGGCGAGATCGGCATCGGTAACCGTCGCCTCGCTACCACCACGCCCGTAGCAGGCGGGCCCTGGTTCGGCACCCGCGCTGTCGGGGCCGACCAAAATCCGCTGCAAAGCGTCCACGCGCGCGATCGAACCCCCACCGGCGCCGATCTCGACCATTTCAATGACGGGTATGCGCACAGGCATGCCGCTGCCCTTCTTGAAGCGCGATTGGCGATCGAGCTCAAACGTTCGCGCCTTGAGCGGCTCAGCATCATCGATGAGGCAGATTTTGGCGGTCGTGCCACCCATGTCGAAAGATAGGATACGGCGCTCGCCGCGCTCGAGCGCCAGCTGTCCGGCCAGAATCGCGCCACCGGCGGGGCCCAATTCGACGAGGCGCACCGGAAAGCGGGCGGCCGTCTCCAGGCTGGCGAGGTTGCCACCCGAAGTCATCAAATGGATCGGATGGAGATAGCCGAGCTCGGCCATCGTCTCCTTGAGGCGGCGAAGATAGCCCGACATCAAGGGCTGCACGTAGGCGTTGGCGATTGCCGTCGAGGTGCGTTCGTATTCGCGCGCTTCCGGGCAGGCTTGTGAGGACAGCGTCACCGCCAGGCGAGGGCTGATTTCGGCCAAAATTTCGCCGACCCGCAGTTCGTGGACGGGATTGGCGTAGGCGTGGATGAAGGCCACAGCCACCGCCTCGACGCCGAGCTCGCACAAGCGACCGGCAGCCGCGCGCACGGCCTGTTCATCGAGGGGCAGGCGAACGCGGCCCTGCACATCCATGCGCTCGGGAACCGTGAAGCGCAGTTCACGCGGCACCAGTGGCGCCGGCTTCACGATATTGATGTCGTACTGATCGAACCGGCCCTCGTCCGCGATCTCGATGACGTCGCGGAATCCCTCCGTCGTCAGCAACGCGGTTTTGGCGCCCTTGCGCTCGATGATGGCGTTGGTCGCGAGCGTCGTACCGTGAACGAGCACGGCGATATCGCTGAAGGCGAGCCCAGCACTCGCCAAGATGTCGCGCACGCCCGCGATGACGGCCTGCTCGGGGGCACGCGGCGTGGTCAGCAGCTTGCTGACCAGGCGCCGCTTGCCGGTAAGCAGAACGATATCGGTGAATGTGCCGCCGATATCGACGGCCAGCCGAGCAGCCGCTGAGGTCTGACGCATAGTGTTGTCCGCTCACGATCGGCGTGCATCAGAGCGCAAGCCGGCGACCGTCGCAAGGGGCGGCAGCGTCTTGGCGCTTGCGGCCATCTTTCTCGGTAACGCCGGCAATAGCCGCATTTGCCCGCCTACCAAGCTCTCTATCGGCGCTCTCAATCGGCCGTCCAGCCCCCGTCGACCACAAGCGCCGAACCCGTCATCAGCGAGGAGGCGTCGGAGGCCAAGAAGAGAATGGCGCCCATCAGATCGTCGACCGTACCCAGCCGTCCGAGCTTGATCTTGGAAACGACCTCGTCGCGAAACGCCCTGTTCTGAAAGAACGGGCGCGTCAAAGGTGTGTCGAGGAAGGTCGGCCCCAGCGAGTTGACGCGGATGTTGTGTGGGGCAAGTTCGATGGCCATGGCCTTAGTGAACCCCTCCATGGCGTGCTTGGAGGCGCAGTAAACGCTACGGTTGGCGGCTCCGACGTGACCCATCTGCGATGACACGTTGATGATCGAGCCGGGTTGTTGCATCTCGATCAAGCGCCGCGCCACGGCTTGCGCGACAAAGTAGGCCGCGCGCACGTTAAGCGCCATGATGGCGTCGAAGTCATCGATCGTCACCTCAACAAGGGGCTTGGGACGATTGGTGCCCGCATTGTTGAGGAGAATGCCGAAGGGCGCCGCCGCCGCCATTGCCCGCTGCATGGCGGCCAGATCGGTGACATCGAGAAGCAGCGCATCGGCGGCCTGGCCGCGCGCGCGGATTGCCGCCGCGGCCGCCTCGATCTCCGATTGCGTGCGAGCGGCGAGGGTGACGTGCGCCCCCGCCTCGGCCAGCACGAAGGCCGCGGCCAAGCCGATGCCTCGCCCGGCACCCGTCACGAGCGCGCGCTTGCCATCCAGGCGAAAGGATGGACGCGCCGGGATCTGCATAGCTTACTCCGCCGCCGCCGCGTAGGGCACATTCCGGCCGCCATAGCGGCGGACACGCACATTGGCCTGTTCTGCATGGCCAAAGAAGCCTTCGAGCACGCACAGGCGCGAACACACCTCGCCGACCTCGGCGGAGGCCTGATCGGTCAACACCTTCTGATAGGTGCAGGTCTTGAGGAATTTGCCGACCCACAGTCCGCCGGTATAGCGAGCGGCACTGCGCGTGGGTAGTGTATGGTTGGTGCCGATCACCTTGTCGCCGTAGGCGACGTTGGTGCGAGGACCTAGGAACAGTGCACCGTAGTTCTGCATGTTCCCTAGAAAGTAGTCGGGGTCCCGCGTCATGACCTGCACGTGCTCGGAGGCGATGCGGTCGGCCTCGCCCAGCATCTGCGCCAAGTCATCGCAGAGGATCACCTCACCCATGTCGGCCCAGGCCCGAGATGCGGCATCGGCGGTGGGGAGGATCTTGAGCAGCCGCTCGATCTCAGCCATGGTGGCGCGCGCCAACTTTTCGGAGTTGGTGAGCAGTATCGCGGGCGAGGTGGGCCCGTGCTCGGCCTGGCCCAAGAGATCGGTGGCGCAGATCTCGGCATCGACGCTGTCATCGGCGATAATCAGCGTCTCGGTCGGTCCAGCGAGCAGGTCGATACCGACGCGGCCAAACAATTGTCGCTTGGCCTCCGCGACATAGGCATTGCCCGGGCCGACGATCATGTCGACGGGGGCAATGGCGTCGCAACCCAACGCCATGGCGGCAACCGCCTGCACGCCGCCCAACACGTAGATCTCGTCGGCACCGCCGAAATGCATGGCCGCGACGATCGCGCCATTAGGCCCGCCCCTGTGCGGCGGGGCACAGGCGACAATGCGCTTCACCCCGGCCACGCGGGCCGTGACAATCGACATATGGGCAGAGGCGACCATCGGATAACGCCCGCCGGGAACGTAGCACCCGATCGAACTCACAGGGATGTGTTTGTGGCCCAGGATGACGCCGGGCAAGGTCTCAACCTCGAGATCCTGCAAGGTGGCGCGCTGCTTTTCGGCGAAGTTGCGCACCTGCGCCTGGGCGAATTTGATATCGTCGAGATCCCGCCGCGGCACGGCAGCTATGGCACCCTCGATCTCGGCTGGGCTCAATTTGAAGGCTGGGGGTGACCAGCCGTCGAACTTCTCAGAAAACTCGCGCACGGCCAGGTCGCGGCGGGCTTCTACGTCGGCAAGGATGGCTTCGACGGTCGCGCGGACGTGGGCGTCGGCCGCCTTTACGCTTCCTGCATCCATCCCGCGCTTTAGGTAGCGAACCATGGACGCCCTCCTTGTCGGTTCATCGTTACTCCGAGCAATCCTTGTCGCGGCGCCCAACATTGAGGCGCTGCGACCCGAGGCAGCGGCTCTACAAGCAGATGCCTAGCGCCATTTGCGGCACTTTGCACGACCTCATGTCGGTCGGGAACCTCGCCCAGCCACGAGCGGGCGGCTTGCGCGTGCGCCAAGTCGCGCAGTTGCGCGCAACGCCACCCTCCAATCAACGGCCAAAGGCCGCGCGGATCGCGGGGACGCCCACGCGACCGGGGGCACCCCCATGAAGGGCCTGCGGTCGCCGCCAGATTGCGATAAGATGCCGGTTTTTCGAGAGCGAGCAACGTCGTGAACGACAACAGGGCCGACACGCCGGACACGGGCGGCGCCCTTGCGCAGCTGGAACAGGCGGAACTTCGCTTCGTTCTGGAGCGGCTGTCGTTCGTGCTGTCCGCGACGGGGCTCGGGGTGTGGGAGCGCGATCTGGCGACCAATCGGGTGACGTGGTCGGAGACGATGTATCGCCTTTATGGGCGTACCTCCGTGCACTTTACCGGGTCGCCCGATCAGGTCTTGAGCTTTGTCCACCCCGAAGACCGCGCGCGGTTCCGCGGCGCCTATCAAGCCGCCATTGAGGGCGCAACCAATTCGTTCGAGCAGGAATACAGGATCGTGCGCTCGGACGGCGAAGTGAGATGGGTGCAGCGCCGCGGCCAGGTACGACGGGGTGCCGACGGCATCGCTCGCTCGGTCCTCGGGGTGGCTATGGACATCACCGAGCGCAAGCTAGCGGAGGCCGTCAATGCGCGCTTGGCCGCCATCGTGGCCGCGGCCGACGACGCGATTTTCAGCCTTTCGCCGGAAGGAATTATCTTGTCCTGGAACCCGGCCGGCGCGCGCATGTTTGGCTACGCCGCCGAAGAAATCGTCGGTCAATCGGTACGCATCCTGTACCCGGCGGGGGCGAACGCGGAATTCCAAGAGCGCTACGCACAAGTACGCCGCGGCGAGCACGTCCGAACCGAGGCCAGACGCATCCGCAAGGATGGTACATCGCTCAATGCCTCGATCACGCTTGCGCCGATCCTAAGCAGCGACGGCCGGGTCGCCGGCGTGTCGGCCGTGGTTCGCGATATCAGCGAGCGCACACGCACAGAAGAGAAGCTGGTGGAAACCCTGGCGTTGCTGCTGCAAACCAGCAATCAGCGCAAACTCGCGCTCGTGGCCGGGCGAATGGCAACGTTCGAACTCGACCTCGAACGCGGGTCGCTCACCTGTTCGGAAGAGATTTATGACCAGCTCGGCATCGCGCGCGACACGCCCATTCTCCACCTGCGAGATCTTGAGCCCTACGTTCATCCCGACGATCGCACGCGCCTGCGCCAACGCTGGAGCAAGCCAGCGGCAGAGGACGGCATTTACGAGGAAGAATTCAGAATAGTTCGTCCGAATGGCGACAAGCGTTGGCTATTCCTGCGCGCGCAAGCCGACAGACATAGGCCATCGCACGTCTATGGCGTCAGCATGGATATCACCGAGCGCAAGGAGCATGAGGCCCACATCCGCTTTCTGATGTCGGAAATCTCCCACCGCTCCAAAAACCTGCTGGCGGTCGTGCAGGCCATCGCCGCGCAGACGGCTCGGGCCAGCAGCTCGTCGGCCGACTTCGCCGCGGATTTCAGTGCGCGCCTGAAGAGCCTGGCCTCCTCGGTCGATTTGTTGGTGCAGCAGGAGTGGCGCGGCGTATCCATGAAAGAGCTGGTGCACTCCCAACTTGGACACTACGGCGACACCAGCGACCGCGTCGAAATCAAGGGACCCAACGTCTTGCTGACCCCACTGTCGGCGCAGTACCTCGGCATGGCCCTGCATGAATTGTCGACCAATGCCGTCAAATATGGCGCCTTGTCGGGTCCCGAAGGCCGAAATCACGATTGCCTGGCAGTTGCGCAAGGTTCGTGACAAGCGGCATTTCCAGATGACCTGGGTCGAACGGGGAGGCCCACCGGTGGCGCCGCCCCAACACAAGGGCTTTGGCCACCTCGTCATCGAACGCATGGTGGCGGAGGCTCTGCAGGGCAAGGTCAAGCTGCAATTTGCTGCAGCGGGCCTGTCCTGGGCCCTCGATGCGGACGCGGCCTCCATGCTGAGGGGGGCTCTATGAGCCGCGGCAGGGGGGCCGCCACTGGGCTCCTATCGCCCGTTCCACCCTGGTCGGGCGCCATCATGCCTCACGGCTGCGCCTTGAAAACACCGCGCGAAACGTTGATCATGAAGGGTCTGCAGACCGGGAGGCGCCATTGAGCGAAGTCGAACCCATACAGTTTAGCCCGCGCGCCGGCGCGGGCCTGGCAAGCAAGCCCGCCTCTCTGCAGACCCCGCAGTCGTCACTCACGACCTTCGATCGCCGCGAACTCAACGAAATTCTGGTGCTTTACGGACGCAAGGTCGCGGCCGGCGAGTGGCGCGATTACGCCATCGACTTCGATCGCGACAAGGCGGTGTTTTCGGTGTTTCGCCGAGCCAGCGAAATACCGCTTTATCGCATCGAGAAACAGCCGCGGCTGGCGCGCCGGCAGGGTGCCTATAGCATCGTCACCGCAACCGGATTGGTGCTCAAACGCGGACATGAGTTGGGGCGCGTGCTGGGTGCCTTGGAAAAGACCGTGCGGCTGGCAAGTTATTGACGGGCCAGGGCTGCCCGCAAGCCCAGGCGGCTCGCGGCGGCGGCGGCCAAGGCTTGCAGCGGCCTGGCAAGGCCGCCTCGAGCCCGCCCTCAAGCAGCCCGTGGGGACGTGAGCCGGCGGCATCCTGAGCCCCCGGGGAAGGTGCGACCGACGGCTGAGCTTGCCCGGCCGCAGACCCACGCCAGCCCCGCGGAGGGTATTGGCCGCTGCTTAGAGGCGGGCCCTTTCCGTTGGTGCGGTTCTGTCGCCCGGCCCGAGCGGCAGCTGCATCAAGACGCTGTCGAGCCAGCGGCCGTGCTTGTAGCCCACCGAATGGATGGTGCCGCAGAAGGTAAAGCCCATTCGCCGATGGAGCGCAATCGAGCGGTGCTGTGCGGAATCGCCGATGACGGCCACCATCAGGCGGAATCCCTCCTGCACGCAGGCATCGATCAGTCCACCGAGCAAAAGCTGGCCCACGCCTTTGCCCTGGGCGCCCTGGGCAACATAGACCGAATCTTCCACCGTAAAGCGGTAGGCGCGGCGCGGCCGGTAGGCATTGGCATAGGCATAGCCCAGCACCTGGCCATCGAGCTCGGCCACGAAATAGGGGTAGCCGGCCTCGGTAATGACCTTGAAACGCCGCAGTATTTCAGCCTCGTCGGGCGCTTCCAGCTCGAAGCTGGCCGTCCCAGCCGTAACGGCGGGACCATAGATGCCGCAGATCGCTGGGACGTCGGCAGTTAGCGCGGGGCGCAGATGGGGTTTGGTCATGGGGCAGGCAAGCTTTTGCGACGGCCGCCGTCCTGCCGGCGGCCCGCAAGACATGCCTGAGGCTCTGTGAAAATGCAAAGGGCCCCGCTCGGCGGGGCCCTCGCCGATGAAGCCACCGCGCGCGGCTTATTCGCGATTGCCGAACAGCTGCAGCATCATCACGAACATGTTGATGAAGTCCAAGTAGAGGTTGAGCGCACCCATGATCGCGGCCTTGCTCGCCGCCGCCACGTTGCCCGCCACCTCGTAGTAGCCGTCCTTGATGCGCTGGGTGTCGTAGGCGGTGAGGCCTGCAAACACCAACACGCCGATGACAGAGATGGCAAACTGCAGGGCACTCGACTGCAGGAACAGGTTGACGAGACCCGCCACGATAATGCCGATCACGCCCATGATCAGGAATGAGCCCCAACCGGACAGGTCCCTCCGGGTGGTGTAGCCATAAAGGCTAAGCCCAGCAAACGCGGTTGCCGTGACGAAGAACACCCGGGTGATCGACTGGCCCGTATAGACCAGGAAGATCGAGGAGAGCGACACGCCCATGGCCGCCGCGAACAGCCAAAAGGCGATCTGAGCTGCGCCCACGCTCATCTGATAGATACGGAACGAGAGGAAAAACACGAATGCCAGCGGCGCCAGCATGACGACCCACTTGAGCGGCGAAGCGTAAATCGCGTACCCCAGCGGCGTCAGGTACATGCCCCGATGCAGTGCCAAGCTGGCCCCGGTCGCCGACTGGGCGGCGAGCGCAGGATCCGTGGTAACGGCGTACGAGAATATGATGTAGGCGACGATGCCAGTCAGGGCGATGCCCGCCGCCATGTAGTTGTAGACCTGCAGCATATAGGCGCGCAGGCCCTCGTCAATCGCAACGCCGGTGCGCGCAGCGGTGGCCTGCGCATACCTGTTGTCGTATTGGGCCATAGGATCCTTCCCTTCAACTTTAGGCGAACCCTTGGTTCGCAGCTAGATTATGGCAACGCGACCCCCTGCTTGCAAGGACCGGCGCCACAAATGCGACCTTGAACATGGGTAATCTCGGCCGCCCGGGCAAGAGCGGCCTAGTCCGCCCGCAGGTAGGGAATGGTCGGCGCCCGAAGCACGCGCCAGGTGCCAAAGCCGCCGAAGGCGGCCACCAGGACCGTCGCCATCAGCATGGCTTCGAGCGCCGCTCCCAAGGAATAGGTAAAATCCAACTCCATCACCCGCGTGACCGCCAGCCAGGCCGCCGCCGTGCCGATCAAGAAGGAAATGAACGACGTTAACAAAGCCAGAATGACGTACTCGACGAGGTGCGACAGGAGGATGCGCCGGCGCGTTGCCCCCAAGGTCTTGAGGATGGCCGCCTGCTGAATGCGGCGGCGCTGCGCCGTCGCCAGGGCGCCCGCCAAGACGAGGGCACCGGCGATCAGGGTGACACTGCCGGCCGAGCGCACGGCCACCATGACGCGCGCGAAAATGACGCCAAAGGCATCAATGGCATCCTTGACCCGGATGGCGGTGGAGGCCGGAAAGGCGCGGCCGATCGCCTGGGCCAATTTGGCCTCCGCGGCGAGCGGGGCGTCCTTCGGCAGCGTGACGGTGGCAAGCAAATTGTGCGGCGCCCCTCTGAGGGTGTTGGGCGAGAAGACCAGCACGAAGTTCAGGGACAGGCTCTCCCACTTCACCTCGCGTAAGTTGGCCACGCGCGCCGTGACGTTGCGGCCAAGCACATTGACGGTCACGGTATCGCCGATCTTGAGGCCAAGCCCGTTGGCGATCTCGGCCTCCAAGGAGACCAACGGTTCGCCGGCATAGTCGGCCGGCCACCATTGTCCGGCGACGAGCTTGGAGCCGGCAGGAACCGTCTCGGAATAGCTGAGACCGCGATCGCCATTGAGCACCCATTGCGCTTCCGGCGCCGCCTTGACTTGCTCGGCCGGACGTCCGGCGATCTGCATGATCCGACCGCGCAGCATGGGCGCTTGCTCAACGTGCGCCTCGGCTACCTCACGCCCGACCAGCTTGTGGAAGGCGTCGCTTTCCTCGCGCTTGAGGTCGAGAATGAAGTAGTTGGGGCTGCTGTCGGGCAAGCGTTCGGTGAGCTCGGCAACCACGGAGCGGTCGACGAGTGCGACCGTCACCAACAGCGAGAGGCCGGCACCCAGCGACATCACCACCGACCGCGTCAGGCCGCCGGGGGCGCCGAGGTTGCCGATCGCCAGCGCCAGCTCCGGTCGTCGCGGGCGTTTCATACGCCTTGCCAGCCGCGAGATCAGGGCGCCGAGAGCGCCAAAGATGGCAAAGACCACGATCACGCCGAGGCAGGAATAGAAGGCCAACAACCTCGCCTCGGAGGTAAAGATAGCAAAGGCGGCCAACAGCGCCCCGACACACGCCGTCATGGCAACGACGCCCCAGCGCGGCAGCACCGGCTCGGGCGCCACCTCGTCGCGAAAGAGCACGGCCGCGGGCACCTGCTCGGCACGCCCGAGCGGCCACAGACTAAACAGCAATGAGACCAGCAATCCGTAGGCAGCCGCCGTCAGCAGGCTGCGGCCCGTCAGCGCGATATCCGCCTTGATTGGCAAGGCATCTCCCAGCGCGGCGGTCAGGCCGAGCGGAATCAGCATGCCAAGCAGGCTACCCGCGACGATGCCGATGGCGGCGATAAACAGCACCTGCAGAAGGTGCACGCCGAAGATGATGCGGCGGCCGGCGCCGAGGCTCTTGAAGGTGGCGATGACCTTGCGGCGACGGTCGAGGTAGGTGGCCACGGCGTTGGCGACGCCGACACCGCCGACCAGCAGCGCGGCCAAGCCGACGAGGGTGAGGAACTGCCGCAGTCGTTCGAGTGTGCGCGACACCTGGGGCGAAGGATCGCGACGGTCGCGAATGGTGAAGCCCGCCTCGGGCAGCGCCTCTTTCACGGCGCCGCGAAAGGCCGCCAGCCGATCGGCAACGCCAGCTCCATCCGCGGCGAGCTTGAGCGCGTAGCGCCAGCTCACCAGGCTGCCGGGGTCGACGAGCCCGCTTTTGCGCAAGGTGTCGAGCGAGACCAGCACGCGTGGGCCGACGCTGAGCCGCTCGGTGATGCGATCTGGTTCCGTCACGATACTGGCGCGGATCGGCACCTCGAGGCGGCCGATCGACAGGCTATCTCCGACCTTGAGGCCGAGGCGATCGAGCAGGATGGGATCAACGGCGGCGCCGATATCGTTGCGAATGGCAGCCGTAAGGGAGGACCCCTCCGCCAGGGCGACACTGCCGACCAAGGGATAGTCGCGGTCGACCCCCTTGAGCTCGATCAGCGCCTGCTCCGCGCCGTCGGTGCGCCGCGCCATGGCCCGCATGGTTGCGCTCTCGCTGACGCGGCCCTGCTGCCAAAGCCAATCCCGCTCCCCGCCCTCCGCCTGGCGATGCGGACGCGCCAGGGCCACGTCGCCACCGATGAGCGTTTCACCCTGCCGCTCAAAGCTCGCGCGCAGAGCGTCGGCCAGCGCGCCGACGCCGGTGATGACAGCGACTCCGAGGGCCACGCAGGCGATGAAAACATAAAACCCTCTGAGGCCGTTGCGCTGCTCGCGCAACGCCAAACTCAGCAGCAAGGGTAGGCGTCGGCCGGCGGCGTGGGCCTTCAATTCCGAGACGGCGACCGTCATGCCGATACGAGCTCCGCCCCGGAAATTGAGCCATCGTGCATTTGCACGACCCGGCCGCACCGCCGCGCCAGGCCGGGATCATGGGTGACGAGCAACAGCGTCGATTGCCGACGCCGCTGCAGCTCGAACAGCAGATCGACGACATGTGCGCCGGTTTTGCCGTCGAGATTGCCGGTGGGCTCGTCGGCGAGAATGATCTGAGGCCGCGGGCTCAACGCACGCGCTATCGCCACGCGTTGCTGCTCGCCGCCCGACAGCTGCGCGGGAAAATGATCGGCACGTTGCGCCAGGCCGACTTCGGCCAGCACCTCGCGCGCGCGCTCGAAAGCATCGGGCTTGCCGGCAAATTCCAGCGGCAGAGCCACGTTCTCGAGTGCCGTCATGGTGGGCACCAGATGGAACGCTTGGAAGACGATGCCGATGTTTGCCCCGCGCACGGCCGCTAGCCGATCCTCGTCGAGGCGAGAAAAGTCATGTCCCGCCACCACCACCGTACCGGAGGTGGCGCGCTCGAGGCCGGCGACCACCATCAACAAGGAGGTTTTGCCCGAACCGCTTGGGCCGACAATGGCGACCGCCTCGGCAGCAGTAATTCCGAGCGCGACCTCCTTCAAAATTGCTACCGGGCCGGCGCGGCTCCGCAATGTCAGGTTCACGTTGCTCAGAGAAATCAAGTTTTTAGCCACGATAATGGGAACTCCATAACCCAAGGCCTTGTCGCGAGCTTGGCGAATTTCTACGTCACTCTGAGCGCGAATGGGGATCAAGCGATGCCGACCATGCCATCGAACGCGAGGCTGTTGAACATGGTGCTTCGCGTTCTCCTCTGCAATTGGCTGCTCGTGGCATTGCCGCTCGAGGCTGCGGCAGCCTCGACGAGGCCAACGCGCATCGTCGTGCTTGGGGATAGCCTGGTGGCCGGCTTCCAGCTCAAGGCCTCCGACGCCTTCCCCGCCCAGCTCGAACGCGCGCTCAAGGCGCGCGGGCAGAGCGTGGAAATCATCAATGCAGGCGTTTCGGGCGATACCACGGCAGGCGGGCTCGAGCGCCTCACGTGGGCTATTCCCGATGCCACCGATGCCGTGATCCTGGAGCTTGGCGCCAACGATGCGCTGCGCGGGCTCGATCCGGCACAGGCAAAGGCAAACCTGGAAAAGATCATCCTGGCGCTGAAATCCGGCGGCGTCGAGGTCCTGCTCGTTGGCATGCTTGCCCCGCGCAATCTCGGCGGCGCTTACAGCTCAGCTTTCGACGCCATCTACCCGGAGCTCGCCAAGCAGCACGGGCTGCTTCTTTATCCGTTTTTTCTCGACGGTATCGCCTTTGAGGGCAAGTTCAATCTCGGCGACGGAATTCACCCCAACGGCGGCGGCGTTGCGGAAATCACGCGCCGGATCCTGCCGCTGGTCGAGCAGCTGATCGACCGGGTGCGCAACAAGCGAGCCGCAGCACCAAAGGGCTAACCATGCCACGCCTGTTCACCGCGCTCGAGCTACCGGAAGCGGTCCGTCTGCACCTGTCGCTCATCCGGGCCCCAATCACCGGCGCCAAGTGGGTCGAGGCCGAGAACATGCACATCACCTTGCGCTTCGCCGGGGATATTGACGAGCGCACTGCCGACGATTTCGCCAATCGCCTGCACGACGTCAAAGCCGAACCTTTGGCCATAACAATTGCCGGGGTCGGCGCCTTTGCTGGCCGCGAGGCGCGCGTGCTCTGGGCTGGCGTGGAAGGGGGCACGGCCCTCGAGCATCTATATCGTGCCAACGAGCGGGCCGCGCGCGCGGCTGGGCTGGAGCGTGATCCCCACGCCTTCAAGCCGCACGTGACGCTCGCCCGGGCCCGCGGGGTGCGACCCCGTCTCGCGGCGCGTTTTCTCGAGGAAAACGGCGGTCTGCGGCTGCTGCCCTTCGTGGCATCGCGCTTCGTCCTCATGTCGGCGCGGCCAGGCTCTGGCGGCCCGCCCTACGCCATTGAGGAAGCCTATCCGTTCGCCGAGCCCGCGCGCGTGGGCGCCGGCTAAAGGAGTAAAAGCATGACCAAGACACTCGACGACGCGACACGCCGCGGCCTGGCCCAGCGCTTGCCGCACTGGCAAACGGTGCAAGGCCGTGATGCCATCCGCCGCAGCTTCGTATTCAAGGACTTCAATGAGGCCTTCGGCTTCATGGCACGGATCGCCTTGCTGGCCGAGCAAATGAACCACCATCCCGAGTGGTCCAATGTGTGGAATAAAGTCGAGGTGACCCTTTCGACCCACGATGCCGGCGGCCTAACCGAGCTCGATTTGAAACTCGCCGAGGCGATGGATCGCATCGCCGCCTGACGCAACCGGTTTAGCGCTGCCCATTGGGCGCGTCCGAGCGCGCTGGCGGCCGCTGCCGCCGGCTCGAGGCCGAGCCCTGCGGCGCCTGCGGGAGATCGCGAACAATCGGCGCCGGCGGTTCCAACGCTGGCACGGCATCTGGATCAGCGAGGGGATCGATACCCTCGGGCGAACCCGGCTCAGGCGCGCCGCCAGTTGTCGCTTTGCCGTGGCGGTTGGCCGCCGCAGGCATCGAGGCGGCGCCCACCCCACCCTCGGCACCGAGCGCGCCGGCCGCCGCGGATAAGGGTGGCGGTCGGCAAAGGCAACCGGCCACCAAGGTCTTGCGATACTTGAAGGCGGTCGCCAGCGCGCTGTAGGCGCGGCCCGTCAGGTCCATCATGGTCTCGACGCTGCCGCCCGGATTGTGGTGATAAAACAGGCGTGCCTCCACGCCGCAGCTCGCCCGACACTGCTCGGCATCGCGCGCGAGACCAGCTTCGGAGGTCGCGAAGCTGATGGGGAAATAAAACCCATCGCACAGACGCACGCACAAGGTCCGGTAGGTGCCGATGGCGGAGCTGGCACCCGCACCGGCGTCGGGCCGATAGCCGGGATAGGCATAGGGACCAAAGGCGTTGGGCAGGTCGCCACCAGGGCCGAGGGACGGCGCGCTGCGGAATGCCCCGCCGAACGGGCCGGGGCGAAAATACTGCGCCTCGGCGGCAGGGCTTGCTGCCGCAAGCGGCAGCAGCAGAGTTGCTACGACACCGCGCGACCCCATACCCCGGTGCTCCTCGGAGCGAGCCCAATGACTTGGCGTGCCGCTATTGGCCAGGGCCATGCGGCCTAGGCGGTTTATGCGCGGCTTTCGTCAATTTTCTTTGAATTATTGAGCGGCTGGCGCGCGTGGGCCGGGTTTTTGCTCAACGCGGCGGCATGCGCAAGGCGCCGTCGAGCCGGATGCACTCGCCGTTGAGCATGGCATTTTCGCAGATGTGCACGGCCAGCGCCGCGTATTCGCCGGGATCGCCCAGGCGCGAGGGAAATGGCACCGACGCGGCCAGCGACTGCTGCGCCTCCGGCGACAGGCCGGCAAACATCGGCGTCAGAAACAGGCCGGGCATGATGGTAACGACGCGGATACCATCGCGAGAAAGATCACGCGCCACCGGCAGCGTCATGGCGGCGACGCCGCCTTTGGAGGCCGCATAGGCGACTTGGCCGATCTGCCCGTCCTGGGCCGCCACCGAGGAGGTGCAAATCATCACGCCCCGCTCGCCGTCGGCATTGAGGGGGCTGGCTGCCTGCATGCCGATGGCCGACTTTGACATCATCAAAAAAGTGCCGATCAGATTGATCTGGATGACCTTAGTGAAGCTGGCAAGATCGTGCGGCTCGATCGCGTTGGTCTCCTTGACGCGACGCGAGATGCGCTTGGCAATGCCAATGCCGGCGCAGTTGACGAGGATGCGCTCCTGCCCGTGCGCAGCACGCGCGGCCGTGAGCGCGGCACTGACACTCGCCTCGTTGGTGACGTCGCAGGTGGCGAAGAGGCCGCCCAGCTCTTTGGCGATCTTTTCTCCCGCTTCAGCGTTGAGGTCGAGGATGGCGACCTTGACGCCCTTAGCCGCCAGCGCCTTGGCCGTGGCAGCTCCCAAACCCGATGCGCCTCCGGTGACGACGGCGGGGGTGCTTTGGTCGAGCCGCATTGGGCTGCGCTCCTTTGTGATGATCAAGACTGAGGATCAGGACATCCGGGGCCTGCGCCGGTTCAGACCACATCCATTGCATCAGCACCCCAATCGCTGCAAGCACAAAGGCGATGGCATGCGGATAGGCGAGCGGCAGTCCCGCCAAGCCGAGGATGGCCGCGATCCGCTCGGGAAACACGAGTAGAATTCCGGGGGCAAAGAACAAAGCGGTCTCAAGCACCGTGCTCTTGCGCAATAGGCGGCCCTGGAAGGCGAAGCCGAGCCCGGCGATGCCGACCAGCGTTTCCAGGGTAACAACGGCAATGTCGACCCAACTGCCGCCTTTCGGCAGCGTCGGAGGCAACGCCCATGGGATCGCAAACGAATACGAAAGGCACCAGAGAGGCCGGCATCGTATACGTCCAAGCATGCAGGGTGGTGCGGTACGGGCTTCCACCGGTGATGGCCGCGGCAGCAAAGGGTGACAGCGCTGTGGGCGGGAGACCTCCGACAGCACGGCGTAGGAGAAGATGAACATGTGGGCGGCATAATCCAGCACCCCGAGCTTGATGAGAGCCGGCGCGGCGATGACCGCGCACATGATGTAGGAGGCCGTGACCGGCACCGCGCGCCCGACCACCCAGACGATCGCCGCCGAAAACAGCGCGGTGAGCACCAAATTGCCTTGGGGATAGCCGATGATGATGTCGGCAAAGCGTTGCGCCAAACCGGTCAGAGTCGTGACGCCGACAATAATGCCGGCCGTGGCGCAGGTGGCCGCGATGCTAAGCATGCCGGTGGTACCTTCAGCCAGCGCGCGCACGAGCTAGGAGGGCACAAGCGCCGTATCGCGCCGCAAGTAGCTGACGGCGATCGCCAGCAGGGTCGCCCAGAAGACGGCCAAAACCGGTGAGAAGCCGAGCAGCATCAGGGCAATGATCGAAACCACGGAGCCGAAATGGAACCAGTACTCCCTGGTGACACGCCAGAGCCTGCCTTTCTGCCCCAGCAACTCTCCGCCACCGCCGTATTTGGCGGCATCGAGCTCGACCATCGTCAGAATACTGAAAGAGTAGAGAACGGTCGGAATGGCCGCCATCGCAATCCCGTCGAGGTAAGAAATCTTGAGGAATTCGGCGATCAGAAAAGCGGCAGCGCCCAGAACGGGCGGCGAGCTGATGGCTCCCAGACCACCTGCGGCCAGCAGCCCGCCGCGGTGTGAGCAGGGCCCCGGCGCAGCAGGCCAAGCAGCTGTCGATTGCCACCGGCGGTACCGGCGGCATCTACGACCCGTTGGCCGGCGGTTTCGGGACCATTATTGCCAAGGAATTGCCCGGCATCACCGCGACAGCCGAAGTGACCGGCGGCTCACTCGACAACATGAAGCTGGTCGGCTCAGGCAACGCCGACGGGGCGTTCACACAAGTCGACACCGCGCTCGACGCCGTCAACGGTAAGGACAGATGAGTGCGAAGGCAGCAACGGCGAGTAGGATGGTGCGCTTCATGCGTGTCAACTCCCAAGCTATGCGAGGCCCAGAAACGTGGCTCCGCCGCGGCCTCATATCCGAAATGCCTCAAGGGGGAAGTCCTTGCGCCAGCAGCAACAACTGCGCCGGCAGCTTGTCGGGAGCGAGCCGCAGGCTTAAACCGGCGTTGCCGATAGGGGCCTCACGTCATGGACCAGCCAGTACCGTCGCTGCCCGCCCGCGGTTACTTCGCCATTGGAGCGGAGCGCATCTCCAAGGCCTTGAACCTCGGCAACCTGATGCGCTCCGCACACGGATTTGGCGCCAGCTTCACGTTCACGATCGGGGCCAGCTACGCGGCCCTGGAAGCGCGGTCAGATACCTCCAAGAGCAGCCAGCATTTGCCACACTACAACTGGAGAAGCGTCGCCGAGCTCGCCCTGCCGGAAGGCTGCCGACTCGTGGGGGTGGAACTGCTCGATCGGGCCATCGAGCTGCCAAGCTTTCGCCATCCGTTGCGCGCCGCCTATGTGCTTGGGCCCGAACGCGGCAGCTTGTCGGCGGAACTGGTCGGGCGCTGCGACTACCTGGTGCGGATTCCCTGCCACTTCTGCATCAACCTGGCGATGGCGGGCGCCATCGTCATGTACGACCGTGCCCGCTCGCTTGGGCGCTTTGCGGAACGACCCCTGCACGAGGGCGGGCCGGAAGGCCGCCACACCCCCAACATTGCGCGAAAGCGCAACCGCCCAAGCTCAGGCTGAGCGCGTCGCTTTGCGCAAGCGCACATAAAATGCGCCCGCACCACCGTGCCGCGTTCCCGCCGCGCCATAGCTGAGCACGATTTGGCTGAGATCGGGTTGCGCCAGCCAAAGGGGCACACTGCGGCGCAGCACCCCACGCTGGCGCTCGCCCATGGCGGTGCCCAGGGGATCGCTGCGATCCTCCTCGCGGCCTTTGCCGGTAATCACCAGCACGGTCTTCAGGCCGCTGGCGTAGGCGCGCTGCAGGAAGGCCCGCAAGCGGGCGTGCGCCTCGGCCTGGTATAGTCCATGCAGGTCTAAGCGGCCGTCGATATCGGTCTTGCCCGCAACAATACGGCGCGCCTGGCGGCGATCGAGCACGTCGATGGCCGCCGCGGCCGGCGGCCGCGGCATCGAGGCCGCGCCGGCAGCCCGCCGCCCCTTTGGGGTGGCCTCGGGTCGAGGCTTGGACCCACGCCCGAGCGGCGCGGCGGCATTTGCCGTCGTCCCTTGCGGCGAGGCGGCTGCCGCGACGCGGGGCTTGCCTTTGAGCGGCACTGCCGCACGCGTCGCTTGTTCCCAAAGCTCCGCCTCGTCGGAGGTGACGAGCCGGCCGCTGCGGCCCCAACGCTGGCCGGCTTTGCTCATCGCGGCGTCTTGACGACGGTCGTCAGTCCGAAACCGCCGGCGTCTGCCTCAACCGGTACTGTCTTGGGCAACAGCACGATAAACTTGCCGACGTGCTTGGTGACGCCCGCAAGCCGCCCGGCCGCCGTACCGGTGCCAAAGTAAATGTCGCCACGCTCGGGGCCTTTGATGGCGGAGCCCACGTCCTGGGCGATCATCAGGCGATTGAAGGCGCCGGACTTGTCGACATGGGTCATGTCGGTGCCAGTGACATAGATCGGAGAGCCCAACACATGATAGGCGGTATCGACGGCCAGGCTTCGACCAGGGGTCAGCGGCGAATTCATTGCCCCGCGCGCCGCACCGGCTTCGGCGCCCTGCAGCTCGCGGAAGAATACGTAGGAGGAATTCTGCCACATCACCTGTTTGCCGCGCTCGCGGTCAGCCTTGAGCCAGCTCGACAGAGCGCCCAAGGAGACCTTATCGGCGGCGAGCAAACCCTTCTCGATCAGGTAGCGCCCGATGGAGCTATACGGATGCCCATTCTTGCCGTCGTAGTGCAGCCGAATGATCGATCCGTCATTGAGCTTCACACGACCTGAACCCTGAATTTGCATGAAGAACAGGTCGACGGGATCGGCCAGATAGATGAGCTCCAAACCTTTGCCTTTGAGAGCACCGGATTCGATCTCGGCCCGCGTGGCGTAGGGCTCGGTGCCGGTTGCGGTCTTGCGCGCGTGGGTTAGCGCTGGTCCGGTCTGGGCGCGCTGCGTCTCGTCGACCAAATTCACCAAATCCGGCGGGCGGCGGTATACCGGCGTTTGAAATGGGCCTTGCGGGCTGCGTGAGCCTTCCAGCACGGGCTCATAGTAGCCCGTGAGCAGACCTTGCGGCCCCGGATGCTGCAGCGCATTGGCGATGAAATGCTTCTCAAAGAACGCCTTTGCCTGTTCCTTGCCGATGTGCGCCGTCAGCTTACCCGCCGCCGTGCAAGCCTCGATCAGCCCCGGCGGTGGGCCGGCAAGCTTGTCGCTGGCGGCACGCTCGCGCCCAGCCGCCAGCACTCGATCACACGATTTCAGGAACGCCTTGAACGCCGCCGCATGATCGTCCCGATCCCAGCCGGGGATCTGCGAAAATGCGAGCGGTTGATAGGATAGTGCCGGTGGCTTCATGCTGGCAGACTGCTTTTGGGCCGACGTCGCCTCGGCCTGCGCCGTAACGGCAACGACAAACGAGGCGAGCAGGAGTTTAAAGGCCCTAGAGCTCGCACGCGTCGGCAAGCGGCATTTCCCCCAAAAGCCAAACTCTATCTGCTTGCCCGGCAGTTGCGGCTAATTTGCGGCTTGCGTTGCGATCAACTTCCAGTTCGGGTTGCGCGAGGCCGCCTCGCGGGCAAACGTCCAGATATCGGTCACCTCTTTGATCCGCTTGGGATCCCCGCCAATCACCTCTCCGACCCGGTCGCGGGTGGCGGAAATCAACTCGCTCACGAATTTCACGGTCAATTGCGCGACGCCGCCCTTGAGCTCGGCTTCGACGATATCGGCCGTCTTGATGCCGACAAAACTTTGGTCGACCTGCTCGCCGCGCGCCTCGCGTTCGGCGATGGCACCGACAAAACCATCGTGCACGTCACGGCTGAGCAAGTCCTTCAGGGTCTTGCGATTGCCTTCGGCGAAGGCCGTAACGATGATCTCGTAGGCGGCCCTCGCACCCTTGAGAAACTGATCGGGGTCGAAGGTTTGATCCGCGCGCGCAATGTCAAGCAGCCCGGTCGCCATGCCGGCATTGTCGCCCGCCAGCCCCTTGACCCGCTCCTCAAGATCGGTGCGCACCTTGCCATGCTCGGCGACCGGCGCAGTCTCGACCTCCTCGCGATCGCGCCGCGGCAAGGTGACGACCTTTTCCTGGGTGGCAACCTTGCCGTTGCGCTGGCTGGCCTCGCGCTGGGCACGATAACGCTCAAGGCGCGTTCCCTCGTGACCCGTACGACGTCCGAGCACACTGCGCAGCTTGAGAAAAACCACCACTGCCAAGACGAGAAAAATCAGTGTTATCGCGTCGATTTTGCCGTCCATTGCCAAAGCTTTCGAGCCAATGCCTCAACCCGGTCATGTAGGTTGTCAGGCCTGCGACAACCAGACCCCGGCTGCTCGGTTCCGGTAAAGCGCCAAGTTTCCACTGCCGCGGGCTAAATCTTAGGACATTGCGGGGTTGAAGCCAACCGGCTCGGCCTTTCGACTATGGTGCCTTGACGACGTGGTCCCCTGCGTGCTGTCAGGGCGGGGCAACACGGGATCGCAGGTTTCACCCGGTACGCTTGCGGAATTACCCCAGTTGATCACTGCGAGGCCGCCCCAACCTGAAGGGAAGATTTCATGGCTGAGAATCCTGACGCCGGTAACGGCAAGCCTGCGGCCGGGGCACCGGGCCAGTCGGTCCAGGTGCGCGTGCTCGGGCAATACATCAAGGACCTGTCGTTCGAGAACCCCAACGTCGATAAGCTTTTGACCAACCCGCCCGAAAAGCCCAATCTGCGCGTCGAGGTCAATGTGAACGCGGCCAAATTCGGGGACAAGGCCTATGAGAGCAACATCCATTTCAAGGCCGAAGCCACCAGCAACGACGCCGTTATCTATGACATGGAGCTGTCCTACGCTGGCCTGTTCCAAATCGAAGGCATGCCGGAAGACGCACTCGAGCCGTTCCTTTTGGTAAATTGTCCGGCCCTGCTGTTCCCCTTTTTGCGCCGACTGGTGTCCGATATCACACGGGAGGGTGGCTTTCCCCCGCTGCTGCTCGATCCCATCGACTTCGCCAGCCTTTTCATTGCGCGCAAGCAAAAGGAAAAGACGGGTCCGCAGGCCAACACCAACTAAAAAGCGAGCGCAGGCTGGGCCGCATCCGACCGAGGCGGCCGGTCGCGGCAGGCTCGTTTCCGGGCTGCCGGCTAGGGCACGACCATGAACTGCAGCCATAGGGCCTGCGACCCCAAGGTCTTGATGAACTCTTGGTGCCGGATTTCCACATCCCTGTCGATCCGGGGCGGCAGCGGCTCGGGCCGCTGAGCGGCCTTGCCCGCGCCAGCGCCGACGGGCCGATCGCTCAGCGCGGACAGCTCCAGGCCGAGTGTCGCCTGACGCTCGCCCAGCAACTCGACGTAAACGGCGGCGAGGAGGAGGGCGTCGAGCAGGGCACCGTGGTGCGTGCGCTGAGAATTGTCGATGCCGTAGCGCTTGCACAAATTGTCGAGGCTGTTTGGGCCCGCGGGGTGCTTGCGCCGCGCCAGCATCAGGGTATCGACCATGCGCTCGCCGGCGAGTGGCGAGCGCGCTAATCGCGCAAGTTCGGCATTGATGAAGCCCAAATCGAAGCTGGCGTTGTGCGCCACCAGCGCCGCATCGCCGAGGAAGGCCAGAAATTCGGCGGCGACATCCTTGAATAGAGGCTTGTCTTTCAGGAATTCCGTGCTGAGACCATGCACCGCGACGGCTTCGGGATGAACCTCGCGCTCCGGGTTGAGGTAATAATGGAATTCTCGGCCCGTCGGAATACGATTGATGATTTCGACGCAGCCGATCTCGATCAATCGGTCCCCGCCGGCAGCATCGAGACCGGTGGTCTCGGTGTCGATCACAATTTCGCGCAGCATTGTCGACCCCCAACGACTCTACGCGCACCGTTACGCCCAGAACTCCTGGAAAGCGGTTGCCTTGCCATCCTGCAATGATTTGACGATTCGATCGACCTGCGCATCGGTCTCGGCAAATGTGCCGCTTGTATCCACGACATAGTCCGCGCGCGCGCGCTTCTCCGCATCCGGCATTTGGCGCGCCAACACCTGCTCGAGCTTTTCCACGCTCATACCCGGCCGCCTCAGCACGCGTTCGCGCTGTAGATCGGCACGCGTGCTGACAACGATGATGGCGTCGACCCGCGGTTGCCGGCGGCTTTCCAGCAATAGCGGCACTTCCAGGACGGCGAATTTCGCTCCGCGCTCCGCCTGCTCGCGCAGAAAAGCACGCTCTGCGGCAAACACGAGCGGATGCACGATCGCCTCGAGGCGCTGAAAATCCCGCGGGTTGTTAAGCAGGGCTGCGGAGAGCTTTTGCCGGTCGACGCGGTGCCCGTCGGTGGTGCCCGGAAAGGCCGCCTCGATGGTCGCCACCGCCGCACCTTCGTAGATCCGGTGTACCTCGGCATCGGCATCGAACACGGCGATCCCCAAGGCGCGCAGGCGGGTGGCAACGCTGGATTTGCCCATCCCTATCGAACCTGTGAGGCCAATGACGAGCATTAGCAACGCTCAAGGTCGGTGACCAGCAGGTCCCGAAGTTCGCTCGTCACCTGCGGGCGTACGCCAAACCATTTTTCGAATCCCGGCACAGCCTGGTGCAGCAGCATGCCAAGTCCATCAACGGTCGTAAGCCCGCGCGCCTTGGCGGCAGCCAAAAGTGGCGTAACCAGCGGAACGTAGACGAGGTCGGCCACCACGCAGGACGCATTGAGGACCGCAAGATCGATTTCAAGCCGACCACCGCCACCCGCCATCCCGAGCGTGGTGGCGTTGACGAGAATGCCGGCGTCGGTTGAGCAATCCATCGCCCGGGTCCAGTCGTAGGCCTTGACGCGCGGTCCGAAAAAGGCAGCGACCTCATCGGCGCGCTCGCGCGTGCGGTTGAAGAGACGCACCTCCTGCACGCCAACGCTCAGAAAGGCATGCACGATGGCCCGGGCCGCGCCGCCGGCGCCGAGGATTGACGCCACCGCACAGCCCTGCTTGAAGCCGGGGGCGGACGCGGCAAGATGGCTCATGAAGCCGGCGCCATCGGTATTGTCGCAGGCCAATGCGCCATCCTCATACCAAAGCGTATTGGCGGCGCCGACCGCCCGTGCCCCGGGGTGTTGGCGCGCGGCCGCGGCAAAGGCCGCCTCCTTGTGCGGCAGGGTAACATTGCAGCCCGCAAGGCCCAGGGCCGGCATGCTGGCAAGGAACTGGCTGACCTCGCCGGGGCGAACCGGTTGTCGGTCATAGCTTCCCGAGATCGCGTACTTGCGCAGCCAATAGCCGTGAATAAGCGGGGAGCGCGAATGTGCAACCGGCCAGCCGATGATGCAGGCCTTGCTCATGGCCGGATCACTCCGCGTGCCCGCAGTTCGGTTAAGAGCGGCAGCATGGTAAGGCCGACAATAGTGGAGGTATCGCCGCTCACCGATGCGAAAAGCTGAATGCCGATGCCCTCGATCTCGTAGGCACCGACGGTTCCCCAGATGGCCTCACCCGCTTGGAGGAGATAGCTTTCCAAGAAGGCATCGCTGAAAGGGCGCATCTGCAGGCTGGCCGTATCGGTGCGATGCCACACGATTTCCTGGCGGTGGGCCAGCACCACGCCGGTATGCAGATGGTGGGTGCGGCCGCGCAGTCGCCGCAGTTGCAAGCGCGCGTCGGCAAGACTGCCGGGCTTATCGAAAAGCTCACCTTCACAGGCCAGAACCTGATCGGCCCCGATCACGAGGGCTTCAGGGAACTTGCCGTTCACCAGAAGCGCTTTTTCGCCCGCCAAACTGCCAGCGATTGCCGGCGCATCGGCGCCCGCGCTCACAAGCGAACGCTTGCTGGCTGCTTCATCGACCGCGGCCGGCACGACGTCGAAGACGAGGCCCGCGGCCTTGAGCAATCGGCGCCGATGCTGGCTTGCTGAGGCCAACACGAGACGCTGCGCTGGCGCCCACTCAGTCATCGTCCAATCCTGCCTCGGCCTGCGCCCGCTCTTGGCGATCGTGCAAGAGGCGAATGATCGCGGCAGCCGTCTCCTCCACCGAGCGCCGGGTCACGTCGATGACGGGCCAGCGATGGCGCGCGCACAGCCGCTTGGAATGTGCGATCTCGTTGGCAATCTGCGCCCGGTCTACATAGTTGTCGAGGTCACGATCGGCCAGAAAATGCACACGATTGCGCCGAATTTCGGCGATGCGCTCGGGGCTGGCGACCAACCCCACGACGAAGGCGGTGTGCGGTTGGGTCAGCGCGGTCGGGAGCTCGAGGTCGGGCACCAGCGGCAGGTTGGCGGTCTTATAGCCTCGCTGGGCCAGGTAAATGCTGGTTGGGGTCTTAGAGGTGCGCGAGACGCCGAGGATGATAATGTCGGCCGTGCTCAGGTCTTCCGGCAGCTGGCCGTCATCATGCGCCATGGCGAAGTTCAAAGCATCGATGCGACGGAAATAGTCCGCATCGACGAGGTGCTGACCGGCCACCACGGGCGTCTGTGGGGCGCCAAGGTAGGACTCGAAGACCTTCATGATCGGCTCGAGCACGTGCAGGGCAGGCACCTTGAGCGCACGGCAACGCTGCTCGATCTCCTCGATCAATTCCTTCTTGACGATGGTATAGAGCACGATGCCAGGCGCTTGCTCGACCTCTTTTAAGACGCGCTCGAGCTGCTTGGCGGTGCGCACCAAGGGATGAACGTGCTCGATCGGCCGCACCTGGGCATATTGGACCGCCGCGGCCTTGGCCATGGTGGTCAACGTCTCGCCGGTCGCATCCGAGATCAAATGCAGATGAAAGTAGGTCGGGACCTGGTTGGGCATGTGTGGAAAAGACCAGAGTTCTTAGGCCGTGCCAAGCCTGGAGCCGATCTTTCGCCACCCCGCTCCGGCGCCATCAACAGATCCACCCACAGGAAGGACAAGAAGGACTTGCACGCGGCGGCGTTGGGAAAGGTGGTCTGTCCACGCGAACCGGCCGGCTCGGACAGCGCCATGCAGAGGCCTTCAACATGTTATCAGCGATCCGAAACCATCGGCGAGGCGGATTTGGCCTTTGTTGTGCAAGGGTCTCGGCGTGCTAGTGGCAGCGCTAGGATGATGACGCTAGCCATGGCGCCAACCTGAACCTGGCGCGCGCAACCTGTGAAGATGCTAGGCTTGGCAGCTTAATACGCGCAATCCAGTGCCTAAGAGTCATAATAACAAAGTTTAAAAATTTGATATTTGAATTTAGATAGCAGGCATGACCGCATCGTCCACGCCCCCGCACCGGCCTCTCCTGCGCACCCTTGCCGGTGAGCCGCTGTCACCGCCGCCAATCTGGTTGATGCGCCAGGCGGGACGCTACCTGCCCGAATATCGCGCCACGCGCGCGCAAGCGGGAGACTTTCTCAACCTCTGCTACGATCCAGCCTTGGCCGCCGAGGTGACCCTGCAACCGATCCGGCGTTACGGTTTCGACGCGGCAATTCTTTTTTCGGACATTCTGGTGGTCCCGGATGCGCTCGGCCAGTCCGTCAGCTTCCTGGAGGGTGAGGGTCCTCGCCTCGACCCGATCCGGGCACCATCGGATTTGTGCCGCTTGCAGGCCGCTGCAACTCGCCCCAAGTTCGCTCGTGTTTTCGAGACGGTGGCGCGGCTGCGGCAGGACCTTCCCCGTGAGACGACCCTTATCGGATTTTGTGGCGCCCCCTGGACGGTGGCGACCTACATGGTGGCGGGCCGAGGCACGGCCGACCAGGCCGATGCGCGACTGTGGGCCTACAGGGATGGGGCGTCCTTTCAGGCCTTGCTCGACATCGTCTGCGATGTCTCGATCGAATACCTTTCGGGCCAAGCGAGCGCAGGTGCCGATGTTCTACAGATTTTCGATAGCTGGGCCGGGAGCCTGCCCGACGATGAGTTCGCGCGCTGGGTCGTGGCGCCCACCAAACGCATGCTCACCGCCCTTAAGCAGCGCCACCCGACGCTCCCGATCATCGGCTTTCCGCGCGGGGCAGGCTCGCGGACCATGGGCTACGTTACCGCAACCGGTGTCGATGGCGTGAGCTGCGATACCACCACACCGCTGGCGCTGATGGCCGACGAGCTCAGCGCCCGTGCCACCGTGCAGGGCAACCTCGATCCGCTCTTGCTGGTGGCCGGTGGCAAAGGGCTCGAGCGGCGCACACATGAAATTCTGACGGTGCTCAACGGCAAGCGCTTCATCTTCAACCTTGGACACGGCATTGTGCCGGAGACGCCGCCGGAGAATGTCGGTGCGCTGGTTGACATGGTGCGGGGGTATCGGGCGACCTAAGGTGCGGTCGCAAAAGGGCGGCGATGCTGCTGTGGCTCAAGGCCGTGCACGTGATCGCCGTCATCTCGTGGATGGCGGGGCTTCTCTATTTGCCCCGTCTGTTCGTTTATCACTGCGAGGCGGATCCCGGCTCCAAGCAGTCCGAAACCTTCAAACTGATGGAGCGGCGGCTGCTCAGGGGAATCATGAACCCCGCCATGGTCGTGGTTTGGGTCACGGGACCATGGCTTGCTTGGCAGGCCAGCACGTACCGGGACGGGTGGTTGATGGCAAAATTTGCCTTGGTGGTCCTGCTGACGGGCTACCATCACGCCTTGGGGGCATGGCGCAAGGGGTTCGCGGACGACCGCAACCAGCGTGATGCGCGATTTTATCGGCTCATGAACGAGGTGCCGACGCTGATCATGGTCGCCATCGTCGTTCTGGTGGTTGTCAAACCGTTCTAGCCAAGCGCAGCAGCCGTTCGAGCGGGCGCCACTCCAAGCCCGAAGGGCAGCAAGGCCGCGAGCTCTCCGCGGTGGGCGTGCCTGAGCCGGCCACCCAGCGATCGAAGCCGACCCCGGCGGCAAGCTTGCCGCGCTGCGGGCGGCGATAGGGTTGCAAGGGCAACATCGGCAAGGGGGTACCGCAGAGCGCCGGGATCGGAGGCGTGCTTTGTCAGCCTCAGAACGGCCGCCAGATGGCGGCTGGCCCTTTTCCTTTGTCCGCCGACCTGCTATATAGGGGGTGTCACTACTTGGCGCCGCGTCTGGCGCCGGTGGGGTCTTCGTGAGCGCGTGCGCCACCGAGGGCCAGGACGTTTTTCCGGAATTGAACTTCCGCACCCCTCCCCTTCAGGCTCTGCGCTTTCCGTCATCCCACCGCATCCGCGCTGAGCCCTTACCCAAGAGTTTCCCATGCAAGACATTGTCAAGGAGATGAAGCTCCAAGACCTCAAGGTCAAAACCCCGACGGAGCTGCTGAGCTTCGCCGAGGAGGCCGGGGTCGAAAACGCCAGCGCCATGCGCAAGCAGGAGCTGATGTTTGCCATCCTCAAACAGCTCGCCGCCAAGGAGACCGAAATCATCGGCACCGGCGTGATGGAAGTGCTGCAAGACGGCTTCGGTTTCTTGCGCTCGCCCGATGCCAACTATCTGCCCGGTCCCGACGACATCTACGTTTCGCCCTCGCAAATTCGCCGCTTTGCCTTGCGTTCGGGGGACACGGTGGAAGGGCAAATTCGCAGCCCGAAAGAGGGCGAACGCTACTTTGCGCTGTTGAAGGTCAACAAAATCAACTTCGAGGATCCCGAGAAACAGCGCCACAAGGTGCACTTCGACAACCTGACGCCGCTTTATCCCACCAAGTGGCTCAGGATGGAAATCGAGGATCCCACCATCAAGGACCTCTCCGCGCGCGTGATCGATATCGTCTCGCCGCTCGGGAAAGGCCAGCGCGCCCTCATCGTCGCCCAACCGCGCACGGGCAAAACGGTTCTGTTACAGAATATCGCCCACTCCATCTCCGCCAATCACCCCGAGTGCTACCTGATCGTCCTGTTGATCGACGAGCGGCCGGAAGAGGTGACCGATATGCAGCGCTCGGTGAAGGGTGAGGTGATTTCCTCCACCTTCGACGAGCCGGCCACCCGCCACGTGCAGGTGTCCGAAATGGTGATCGAGAAGGCCAAGCGCTTGGTTGAGCACAAGCGCGATGTGGTGATCCTGCTGGATTCCATCACGCGCCTTGGCCGCGCCTACAACACCGTGGTGCCGAGCTCGGGCAAGGTGCTCACGGGCGGCGTCGATTCCAATGCCCTGCAGCGACCCAAGCGCTTCTTCGGCGCCGCGCGCAATATCGAAGAAGGCGGCTCGCTCACCATCATTGCCACGGCACTGATCGATACCGGCAGCCGTATGGACGAGGTGATCTTCGAGGAGTTCAAGGGTACGGGCAATTCCGAAATCGTGCTCGACCGCAAGGTCTCCGACAAGCGCGTGTTTCCCGCCATCGACATCGCCCGATCCGGCACGCGGAAGGAAGAGTTGCTGGTGCCCAACGATCAGCTCAAAAAGATGTATGTCCTGCGTCGCATCCTCAATCCGATGGGCACCATGGATGCCATCGAATTCTTGGTCGACAAGCTGCGGTCCACCAAGACCAATGGCGAGTTCTTTAACTCCATGAGCACGGGCAAAAACTAAACGACCTCGGCCGAGGACGGCTGAGGTTGCCCCATTGCCCGCTACCTCGGCCGGGCGCCCCCTGGGTGTGTGGCCGGCCGCGGTGCCTGCAAACTCCCGACCTTGCGAGCTAGCCAATGGGTGATCCCCTACAAGCCACCGGCACGCCGCTACCCGACTGGACCGCCCGGCCGCGGCCGCCGCGTGCCCCGATGCACGGCCGCTTCTGTCGGGTTGAACCGCTCGAGCCCGCGCGCCATGCCGATGACCTGTTCGCCGCCAATGCCCTCGACCGCGGTGGACGTAACTGGACCTATTTGTTCCAAGAGCCCTTTCCCGACGTCCAGTCTTACCGCGCCTGGCTGACGCAGGTGGCCCGGGCCGATGATCCGTTGTTCCACGCCATCGTCAATTCGCACACGGGCAAGGCCGTTGGCGTGGCGACCCTCATGCGCATCGACCCGACCCACGGCGTGATCGAGGTCGGCAACATCAACTACTCGCCGCTGCTACAAAGGACGCCGGCTGCGACAGAGGCCATGTTCTTGATGATGCGGCGTGTGTTCGATGAACTCGGCTACCGGCGCTATGAATGGAAATGCGACAGCCTCAACGCTCCCTCACGCGCCGCCGCCCTGCGTTTGGGATTTCACTACGAGGGGCTGTTTCGACAAGCGGTGGTCTACAAGCAGCGCAACCGCGACACGGCTTGGTTCTCGATCATCGACAGTGAGTGGCCCCGCCTAAAGGAGGCCTACCAGCAATGGCTGGCGGTGGCCAATTTTGATCCTCAGGGCAGACAGCTCCGCGCCTTGGGCGAGTGCATCAAGGCAGCCCAATAGTCGTCTCGGACAAATGCGCGGCATCCTGGTACGCAGTACAGACGCGGAACTCATCCAGGATGCCGCCAAGCCGTTGACCCGGAGGGGCTCTGGTGGGACGGGCTGCCGGCCCGGGTCGCATGCACAACGGCCTCGGCCCAATGATATTTCCAGCGCGACGTCAGTTCGCTGTGGATAACGCGCCATCATGGATCGAGCGCTGCCGGCGCAAAAGCGCCAGGAGCTGCTCGGCCTCGGTCACCGGCAAGGAGCATTGCGGGCCGAGACAGGCGAAGGCGGTCGACTTGGAACCGAGTGCCGACTTGTCAGCGAGCGGTCCCACGCGCGGCACCAAGTCGGCTGGCAGGGTCTGCTGCACGGCACCGGGGAGAGAAAGTCGCAAGGGCGCGCGGGCGAGGCGCTCGGCCTCGGGATCCGATCCGGTCTTGATGACGACCACATGCTGCGGGGCCAAAAGGTCGAAGCAGGCAGCCATTAAGCCGCAATGACCCACCGCTGTTCGCGTGAGATCGGCGGCGAAGGCGCGCGGAATGGCGTGGGCGCGCGCAAGCAACGTCTCTTTGCCGGTGAGCAGGAACAGGGCGACGAGGTTGGAGACCATCATGGCGTTGGCATTGGGCGTGGCATCGTCGTGGGCGCCACGCAGGCGCACGATGACGTCTGGGGTATCGTCGGCCGTCAGCGCGTAGCCGCCGGCACCGGCAAGCCAGTGGTGCCGGTCGAGGGTGGCGCACCAGCGCTCGGCAGCGGTTAGAAAGGCACTCTCGTTGGTGGCCTGGAACAGGCGCAGTGCCGCCCAAATCATGTTGGCGTAGTCGTTGGCGGTGGCCTGGGCCTTGGCTTGGCCGGCGCGGTAGCAGTGGAGCAGGCGGCCTCCCGCCTCCATGGCCTGCAGCACAAAGTGAAAGGCGCGCGCAGCCGCGGTGAGCCACTCGGGGCGGTCCAAGACCTTGGCGGCGTGCACGAGCGCGGCGATCATGAGGCCATTCCAGTCGGCCAAGACCTTGTCGTCCCAACCGGGGCGGGTGCGCTGTGAGCGGCGGGCCAGCAACTTGCCGCGCATCTCCCGCAGCGCCTTCTCGTCGGCCGGCAGGCCTAGCATCGGGTTGTGCAAGCGATTGAGAATGTTGTGGCCTTCCCAGTTGCCGGCCTCCGTTACGTCGTAGGCGGCGGCAAAGACGGCGGCATCGGTCTCGCCCAGGACGTCGACGATTTCGGCCCTCGACCAGACGTAGAACTTGCCTTCCTCGCCCTCCAGTCAGCGTCGAGCGAAGCGGCAA
Organism: uncultured Alphaproteobacteria bacterium; assembly: GCA_963775835.1. Taxonomy (GTDB): domain Bacteria; phylum Pseudomonadota; class Alphaproteobacteria; order Rhizobiales; family Hyphomicrobiaceae; genus AWTP1-13. The sequence continues at coordinate 141,823 of CAVZKV010000029.1, forward strand.
AGGCGCCGCCGTCGGCGACCATCTCGCGCAGCAGCCAGCCGACCGTCTCCTCAATCCGCGCGGCATAGAGCGGATTGGCCGTTTCGCGATAGGCCTCGCACATCAGGTCGGTGAGCAGCGCGGTGTCGTAAAGCATCTTTTCGAAGTGCGGGACCAGCCAGCGCTCATCGACGGCGTAACGGGCGAAGCCGCCGCCCAGGTGGTCATAAATGCCGCCCTGGCAGATGTGGGTGAGCGTGGTGTCGACCGCATGCCTTGAGGCGGTATGGCCATAGCGAATGGCACCGCGCCAGAGCAGCCAGAAGAAACTCCACTGCGGAAACTTCGGTGCGCCCTTGAGGCCGCCGCGCTCCCCATCCACGGCATCGGCCAAGCGTCCCGTCAGATCCGCCATGGCGGCATCGGTGATGACGGCCGCCCCCGCCGTCGCCTCCTTAGGGCGCAAGGCGCTCAGCAAGAGCTCGGCGTTGTGGCGCACCTTGTCGGGCTCTTCGCGGTAGATGCGGGCGACCTCGCGCAGGACGCCCGTAAAGCCCGGGCGACCATAGCGGGGGGTGGGCGGGAAATAGGTGCCTCCCCAAAAGGGGCGTGCCTCGCCGTCGAGGAACATCGTCAGTGGCCATCCGCCCTGATCACCAAGGCTATGCAGGGCGCGCATGTAGATGGCATCGATGTCGGGGCGTTCCTCGCGGTCGACCTTGATGTTGACGAACAGCTCGTTCATGACCGCGGCGGTGGCCGGATCCTCAAAGCTTTCGTGTGCCATGACATGGCACCAATGGCAGGCTGCGTACCCCACCGACAGCAGGATTGGTCTGCCCGTAGCCTTGGCTTGCGCCAGCGCCTCGGGCCCCCACGGCCACCAGTGGACAGGGTTGTCCTTGTGCTGCAGGAGGTAGGGACTGACCTCGCGCGCGAGCCGGTTCTCGCTCATCGTGGGGACTTTCTTAGAAGTGGCCTGTCGGGATCATAGCCGAGCTCAGTCGTTTCAATAAGGCAACCAGGCCGGGGACGTTTGGCTCCATGCACACTCAAGCCACCATTTTTGCGCTCTCGAGCGGACACGGTCGCGCCGGCGTCGCGGTCATCCGCCTCTCGGGGCCGGCGGCCGGGTCGGTTCTGGACCGCATGGCAGCGCCGCGGCCCAAGCCACGCTATGCCGCCTTCCGCCGCCTGAAGCATCCGCACACCGCCGAAGTCTTGGATCACGCCTTGGTACTTTGGTTTCCCGGACCCGCGAGCGAAACCGGCGAAGACATGGCCGAGCTGCAGGTCCATGGCGGACGCGCCGTCCTGCAGGGCGTTATCGGTGCGCTGGCGGCGCTGGAGGGCTGCCGGCTGGCGGAGGCTGGCGAGTTTGCCCGTCGCGCCTTTGAAAATGGCAAGCTTGATTTGACCGGCGTCGAGGGCCTAGCCGACCTCATCGACGCGGAGACGGCGGCGCAACGGCGCCAGGCGCTGCGTCAGGCCGAGGGTGCGCTCTATCACGTCTACGAGACCTGGCGGCAGGGCCTGCTCGCCGCGATGGCACTGACAGAGGCGGGCATCGACTTTTCCGATGAGCCGGACGTGGCAGTCGACGCGCTCGTCAAAGCCCGCCAAGAAATTGCCCCCATAGCCCAAGCCATTGCTGCACACCTTGATGATGGCCATCGCGGTGAAGTGGTGCGTGATGGCTTGCAAGTGGTGCTGGCGGGCGCCCCCAACGTCGGCAAGTCAAGTCTGCTCAATGCCCTTGCCCGACGCGATGTCGCCATTGTCTCCGACGAGCCAGGCACCACGCGCGATGTTCTAGAGGTGAAATTGGAGCTCGAGGGTCTCCCCGTGATCGTGAGTGACACGGCTGGCATTCGCGCCGCCGCGGGGAAGGTGGAGGAGGAAGGAATCCGGCGAGCCATGGAGCGGATGCGGGCCGCCGATCTCGTGCTGTGGCTGCGGGACGCGGCGGATCCGAGCTCTCCCCCACCACCCGCAAACCTGGCCGTGCGGGCCGATCGTCTGCTGATCGTCCACAACAAGGCCGATTTGGTCTACGGCAGCTCGCTGCCTGCGCCGTCCGACGACGCCATCGCCGTTTCGGCCTTCAAGGGATTTGGTCTTGAGACTTTGATTGACCGCCTCACGGCGATTGCCTCAGCGCGGGTTGGCGATCAGGACACCCCGGCCCTCACCCAGGCCAGGCATCGCCAACACCTGCTCCGGTGCCGGGCGGCGCTCAGCTCGTTTCTGGCGAGCCCCGACGAGGACACGGAGTTGCGTGCCGAGGACCTGCGCCGCGCCGCCCAGTCGTTGGGTCGCTTGGTCGGGGCCATTGCCGTCGAAGATGTCCTCGACCAGGTCTTCGGCCGCTTTTGCATCGGCAAATGAAGCGCCCGCCAACACGCGCTTTACTGCAGAAGTCAAACCACTTCGACATCCTTCCAGAAGCCGATCCAGTGATCGACCGGGCGCATGGCGGCCTGCGGGGCCTCGTAGGACCAGGCTGCCCGCTCGCTCGTGGCACCCTCGCCCATGAGGTCATAGAATTGAACTCCGTGTGGACATTCGAGATCGCGCGCCGTTTTGGGCGAGACCCGGAGCAGCTCCATGCGCACGGCATGGCGCGGAAAGTAAACGTAACCGCCAACCGAGTGCGCCTCATCGCTTTCGGCAATCGCCTGACCCTGCCATCTGGCCTGCATCTGTCCGCCTTTCCGTGCTCGTTTTTGGTGGTCGCGTTGGTCAACGTTTCACGTGAAACAAATGTTGGGAGGCGGCCGCCTGTTGGCAACCCTTTGTGCGTTCCTGCGCTTGCCGCCTTGGACCGGGCTCATGGGATCCAGGTTGGGCCAGGACAAAAAAGGACCCGGCGACAGGGGGGACCGGGGATGGGCCTGCGCGTTTTTTAGCCCGTCGTTTTTTTGAGGTGGCTGGCGGCAGCGGCTCAGCCGGACCGCTCCACCGCCTGGCGGCCCAATGCCCCAAGCGGCCGGAGCGCCTTGCCTCGCAAGGGGCTTTGACCGCGTCCGCACGCTCCAGTAGGGTGCGCCCATTGCCAGCGCCCCGCGGCCAAGATTGCCCGATCCTCATGTCCGCCCAATCCTATGACGTCATCGTTGTCGGCGGTGGCCACGCTGGCTGCGAGGCTGCCGCCGCCGCTGCTCGCCTGGGCGCCCGCACGGCTCTCATCACCCACAGCGCTCTCACCATTGGGGAAATGTCCTGTAACCCAGCCATTGGAGGACTTGGCAAGGGTCACCTGGTGCGGGAGATCGATGCCCTCGACGGTTTGATGGGCCGGGTTGCCGATGCGGCCGGCATCCAATTCAGGGTCCTCAATCGGTCAAAGGGGCCGGCGGTCCAGGGTCCCCGGGCCCAGGCCGACCGCAAGCTTTACCGGGCCGCCATGCAGGCGGAAATCCGAGCCACGCCTGGGCTCACGGTCCTTGAGGGCGCGGTCGAGGACCTGGCCCTGACCGCTGCTCCGGCCGCGGGGCCGCCGCGCCTCGCCGCCGTCGTCTTGGGCGATGGTCGCGTGCTGACTGCGGGTGCCGCGGTCCTTACCACCGGGACCTTTTTGCGCGGGTTGATCCATCAAGGTGAGACGAGGACCCCGGCCGGGCGATACGGTGAGGCGCCAGCCAACGGCCTGTCGCAATGCTTGCTTGCCCTCCATTTGCGGCTCGGTCGGCTCAAGACTGGAACGCCGCCGCGGCTGGCGCGCTCGTCCATCGACTGGAAGGGATTGGCGATGCAGCCCGGCGACGACCCTCCCGTGCCATTTTCCTTCCTGACCAGCCGAATCGCGAACGCGCAAATTTGCTGCGGCATGACCGCGACGTCGGAGGTGACCCATGGCATCATCCGCGCCAACCTGCACCGCGCCCCCCTCTATTCCGGGCAAATCGGCGGTGTGGGTCCGCGCTATTGTCCCTCCATCGAGGACAAGGTCGTCCGGTTTGCCAGCCGCCCCAGCCATCAGATCTTCCTGGAGCCAGAGGGCCTCGACGACGACACGATCTACCCGAACGGCATCTCCACCTCCCTGCCAACCGACGTTCAGGACGCGTTGCTCCGCACCATTCCCGGGCTCGCCAAGGTGCAGATCAAGCGGTTCGGCTATGCCATCGAGTATGACTACGTCGACCCCCGCGAGCTATTTCCGAGCCTCGAAATCAAGAAACTGCCCGGGCTGTTCCTTGCTGGGCAGATCAACGGCACGACCGGTTATGAGGAGGCCGCCGCCCAGGGGATCGTGGCGGGGCTCAATGCGGCCCTGCGTGCGGCCGGCGGCGCCCGGGACTTCCTTGTCTCCCGGGCCGATGCGTATCTCGGCGTTATGATCGACGATCTTGTCAGCCGGGGGGTCTCCGAGCCCTACCGAATCTTTACGTCCCGGGCCGAGTTCCGCCTGCGCCTGCGCGCGGACAACGCCGATCAGCGGCTGACCCCGGCCGGCATTGCGCTTGGATGTGTGGGGTCGGTGCGCGCGGAGGCCTTCGCGGCCAAGACACGGGCCCTGGAGACTGGCCGCCATCGCCTCCAGGCCCTCAGCCTCACCCCTAACGAAGCGGCTCGGTGCGGGCTCGATGTCAACAAGGATGGCCGGCGCCGCAGCGCCTTCGAGCTGCTGGCATACCCAGGTGTCACCCTGGCCCGGCTGGGCGCCATTTGGCCGGACCTTGTCAGCCTTCCGGGCTGGGCGGCCGCCCAGCTCGAGGTCGATGCACGCTACGCCTCCTACGTCGACCAGCAGGACGCGGACGTGTCGGTCCTGCGCAAGGAGGAGGCCGTACGGTTGCCGCTCGATATCGACTATGATGGCATTGCGGGTCTGTCGAGCGAGGTGAAGCAGCGCCTCGCGCACGCCCGACCGTCGACCCTGGCGCAGGCTGGCCGTCTCGAGGGCATCACCCCTGCGGCCTTGCTGCTGCTGCTGGCGCATGTGAAAAAGGGCGCGACCCGTCGGCCCGTCCCCGCCGGGACGGCCGCCGGGGAGGGCACGCCCTGAAAACGGGCGCAGGGCACGCCCCGGCAAGCACGCGAAAAGACGCAGCTCCGACGTTTCACGTGAAACATTTACGCGCTCGGCGCCCCATTTTGCGCTATGCCGGGTCGATGCCGACCCCCGCCAAAACCGGATCAGCGCTGGCCGTCAAGGGCCCGGCCGATTTCGCGGCCGCGTTCGGCGTTTCACGCGAAACGGTGGCGCGCCTTGAAACCTACGAAACGTTGCTGCGGCAGTGGCAAAAGGCCGTCAACCTGGTGGCGGCGCGCACGCTTGAGGCCGTTTGGCAGCGTCACTTCGCCGACTCGGCTCAACTGGTGGCCCTCGCCCCCGCGGCCCGCAGCTGGGTCGACTTAGGCTCGGGCGCAGGCTTTCCCGGGCTTGTGGTGGCGATTTTGCTGGCGGAGGGCACTCCGGCGAGGGCGCCCACGCCGTCGCCTTGCCCAGGCGAACCGGATGGCGCGACGCCAGTGCCGCGGGGCGTCACGTTGATCGAGAGCGATACCCGCAAAGCCGCCTTTCTGGGCGCCGTCGCCCGCGAGACCGGCATCGTTGTGGATATCCTGTCGACAAGAATCGAAACCTGCGCGACTCAAAGTAGGGTTGCACCGCCGGATGTGGTCACGGCGCGTGCATTGGCGCCCCTCGACAAGCTCTTGAGCCTCGCTGCCCCTTTTTTGAGATCCCGTACGGTCGGCTTGTTTCCGAAGGGCCGGGAGGCGGCCAAAGAGGTCGAGGCCGCCCGTCAGACGTGGACATTCACCAGTGAGTTGATCCCGAGCTCTACCGAAGCGGAGGCCCACATCGTGCGGGTCAGCACGCTCGAGCCCAATTGGAAGGAGCCGCGCTCGTGACTGGCATGCTTCCCGGAGCCGCCGCGCTTCGCGTCCTTGCCATCGCCAATCAAAAGGGTGGTGTGGGCAAGACCACCACAGCCATCAATCTCGGCACCGCCTTGGCCGCCGTCGGCCAGAAGGTGCTGATCGTCGACCTTGATCCGCAGGGCAATGCCTCGACCGGCGTCGGTGTTGGCGAGGACGCCCGGCATCTGACGACCTTCAGCGTGCTCAGCGGCACCTCGAGCATTGCGGCTGCGGCCATGCCGACCCTTGTCCCAAACCTTTCCCTTGTGCCGGCCAACGCCGACCTGGTCGGCCTCGAATCGGAAATGATGAGCGAGTCCAACCGGCCCTTCCGCTTGCGCGATGCGGTGGCCGCGCTGATTGCCGAGCAGCGCGCCCGCCCGGCCGAAGTGCCCTACACCTACCTTTTGATCGACTGCCCCCCCTCGCTTAATCTGCTCACTCTCAATGCCATGGTCGCGGCGCATGCCGTGCTGGTGCCGGTGCAATGTGAGTTCTTCGCCTTGGAGGGCATTTCGCAGCTGAAGGAGACAATCGACCAAATCAAGGCCACGCTCAATCCGGGCCTGGAGATCCAGGGGGTCGTGCTGACCATGCACGATGCGCGCACCTCCCTCTCCAAGGAAGTGGCCACAGAGGTGCGCGCGTTCTTCGGTCCTAAGGTCTACGAAACCATGATCCCGCGCAACGTGCGGGTGGCGGAGGCACCCTCGTTCGGCAAGCCGATTCTGCTCTATGACTATGAATGTCCAGGCAGCCAAGCTTATATCCGCCTCGCGACCGAGATTATCGAGCGCGAGCAGCGCCTGCGGGCAGCTTGAGCTCGCTTGCGGCCAGGTAGAGCTTGCGCCCCCATTCGAGTGAGGACGTCCGTGCCCGACACCCTTAAGACTTGGGGAGATTCGATGCCAATACCCCTGCAAAAAGGCCGACTTGGTCGCGGCCTTGCATCCTTGATCGGGGAGGCGCCGACCGGTGAGCCGCGACTGCCCGCCGAAGGCGAACAGCGCACCATCGGCATCGACCAGCTTCGCCGCAGCCCATTGAACCCTCGCCGCGACTTTGGCGATGAGGAGTTGGCAGAACTGGCGGACTCAATTCGCACCAAGGGTCTGCTGCAGCCGATCATCGTCAGGCCCGATGCCGGCCGCGGTGGCTACGAGATCGTCGCCGGCGAACGGCGCTGGCGCGCCGCGCAGCGCGCCGGGATCCATCAGGTAGCCGCTATCGTCCGTGAGCTGAGTGACCAAGAGCTGCTTGAGGTTGCGCTGATCGAAAACGTGCAGCGTACCGACCTTAACGCCATTGAGGAGGCGACGGGCTATAACGATCTCACCGAGCGCTTTGGTTATACTCAGGAGCAGTTGGCCGAGGTGATCGGCAAGAGCCGCAGCCACATCGCCAACACCCTGCGCCTCCTGAAACTGCCGGCGACGGTGCGCGCGCTCGTCGCCGATGGCGTGCTGACCGCCGGCCACGCTCGGGCTCTGGTCGGTCGAGAGGATGCCGAAACGCTGGCGCAAAAGATCGTCGCGCAGGACTTGAACGTGCGCGCCGTCGAGGCCTTGGTGCAAAGCGAAGGCAAGGGCGGTGCTACCAGCTCCAGCACCGGTCGGCGTGCGCCCGACAAGGATGCCGACACGCGCGCCTTCGAGAAGGATCTTGCCGACGTCTTGGGGCTCAAAGTCGAGATCAAGCCGGGACCTGGCGAGAGCGGGACTTTAACCATCCGCTACGGCAATTTCGACCAGTTGGACTACATCCGCACCCGCCTGGTGGGCTAGAGGGGCCGGCAGCTCGCGGTGAACACGGGGCCGCGGGCCCCCCCGGTGGGCCCTGGTTGAGGAACCGGCCCGCAATCGCGTCGGCGAAGCGTTTCTTGACCAAGCTTCAGCGCGGAGTTGGCGTGAGCCGGCCGCAACTGGTCTGACCCGCGCGCCGCATCCGTGCTTGATTGCCAACGGGGATCGTGGCATCGCTCCCTGGCAAGGCGCTGGAAAGCCTGAATGTCCGCTACACCCGAGTTCGACGACGTGTTGCCGCGCTTGGCGCGGCTGATCAGGACGCGGCGCGGCGAAGCCGCCGGCACGTCCTACACCAAGGAGCTGCTCGACGCCGGCGTCGAACGCTGCGCGCGCAAGCTGGGCGAGGAGAGCACCGAGACCATTATCGCTGCCCTCGGCGGCGACCGGCAGGCCTTGACGCGAGAGGCGGCCGATCTCGTCTATCACTTGCTGGTGCTGCTCGAGAGCCGACAGGTGGGACTGGAGGAGGTGCTGACCGAACTGCGGTCCCGGATGGGGACGTCGGGGCTCGCGGAAAAGGCCGCTCGCCGCGGCGGCTCGTCATGAATGCCGCCGACGATCCGATTGTCTTGGACCAGCGTGCCACGGCCGGTCGCTCGCCAATTGGATTCTCGCCCTATCGCGTCTTCAGCCGCGACGAGTGGGCCAAGTTGCGGGCCGACACGCCCATGACGCTTGTGCCGCGCGAGCTGGACCAGCTCTCGGGTTTGATCGAGGATCTGTCGATGGTGGAGGTCGAACAGATCTATCTGCCACTCTCGCGCCTCCTCAATCTTCACGTCGCGGCGGCCCAAGAGCTGCACGCGGTGACCAATCGGTTTCTTGGCCGTAAGGACCACCGGGTGCCCTACATCCTCGGCATCGCCGGCTCGGTTGCGGTCGGCAAGAGCACCACGGCGCGGGTCTTGAAAGCGCTGCTGGCTCGCTGGCCCGATCACCCGCGCGTTGACCTCATCACCACCGACGGCTTTTTGCATCCCAACGAGGAGCTCAACCGTCGTGGCCTCATGCACCGCAAAGGCTTTCCCGAAAGCTTCGACACGGCGCGGCTGTTGAATTTTTTGCACGAGGTGAAGTCGGGCAAGGAGAATGTCGAGGCGCCCGTCTATTCGCACTTTCACTACGACATTCTTCCAGGTCAAGTCCTAGTGATCGATCGACCCGACATTCTCATTGTCGAGGGATTGAACGTTCTGCAACCGGCGCGGATGCCCAAAGACGGTGAGGCCATTCCATTCGTCTCCGATTTCTTCAATTTCTCGATTTACATCGACGCCGATGCCAAGATGATTGAGGAGTGGTACGTCACGCGCTTCATGCGTCTGCGCCAGACGGCCTTCCGTGACCCGGGCGCCTACTTTCATCGCTACGCCCATCTCACGCCGGATGAGGCGCGCGCACAAGCCCTCGAGATCTGGCGTACCATCAACGAGAAGAACCTGGCCGAGAACATTCTGCCGACCAGGCAGCGCGCACGCCTCATTTTGCGCAAGAGCGGCAACCACCGGATCGAGGATGTCGCCCTGCGCCGCATCTGAGGAAAGTCGGCCCACGTCGGCGGAGTGGGTTGTCGTGGGTCGCCAGCTGCGCCAGATTGCTGCGCACGGCATGGGGTGCGGGCCGCGCCCTTGCCCCGGGCAAGTCAACGGAGGCGATCATGGGTCGTAGGTACGAAAACATCCTCGAGACGGTCGGCAATACACCCGTCGTCAAAATCAACCGATTGGCGCCGCCGGGCATCAATCTTTACGTCAAGATCGAAGCCTTCAATCCATTGGGCTCGGTCAAGGACCGGCTCGCCCTGGGCGTCATCGAGGCGGCGGAGAAATCAGGTGAGCTCAAGCCCGGCCAAACGGTGATCGAGGCCACCAGCGGCAACACCGGCATCGGCCTAGCGATGGTGTGTGCACAGAAGAATTATCCGCTGGTGGTGACGATGGCCGAGCAATTCAGCGTCGAACGGCGGCGTCTGATGCGCTTCCTCGGCGCCAAAGTCGTGCTGACCCCGCAAGCCCAGCGCGGCATGGGCATGGTGGTGAAAGCCATCGAACTCGCCAATACGCACGGCTGGTTTTTGACGCGCCAATTCGAAAACGAGGCCAATCCCGATTTCCACTCGCGCACCACCGCGCGCGAAATCATCGACGACTTCGCCGGCGAGCGGCTCGATTACTGGGTCACTGGCTATGGCACAGGCGGCACCCTCAAGGGCGTGGCCCGCGTGCTGGCCAAGGAACGGCCGGAGACGAAGATTATCGTGTGTGAGCCGGAGGACGCACAGCTCTTGGGCAGCGGCACGGCGCAGGCCCGGCATCCCGATGGATCTCCCGCCTCGGGGCATCCAGCCTTCAAACCGCACCCCATGCAGGGCTGGACCCCCGATTTCATTCCCAAGATCACGGCCGACGCGGTGGCGCTGAACGTGATCAACAAGTTGATCGCGGTGCCCGGTGCCGAGGCCATCCGCATGAGCAGCGAGCTGGCGACCAAGGAAGGTATCTTTGTCGGTATCACCTCGGGTGCCACCTTCGCCGGGGCCTTGAAGATCGCCGCCGAGGCGCCCAAGGGGTCGACCATTCTGGCCATGCTCCCCGACACCGGTGAGCGCTATTTGTCGACGCCCTTGTTTGCCAATGTGCCGGCCGACATGACGCCCGAGGAGATCGAAATCTCGCGCTCAACTCCCGCGGCCCAGTTCCCAAGCTGAGCGATGAGGCCGCAAATCTTGCACGGCAAATCTTCGCAAGAATGGGCTCCCCGCAAAGCGCGTGGGCCGCAGGCCGTGGTGTGCCGCGAATTTCAGGCGCGGTAGAAAGGTCGCCAGGCCGTTCGTTGCCCCAGGTCGTTCGATTTGGGACGTCGTGGGGGATGGCAGGGTGCCCGCGCGGGCATCATGCGTCTTGGTGGTATGGCTTGCGCTTGGGGCGGTACGTCTTGGCCTGTGGCGATCAAGAGTAGCCAAAACAAAACAGGGCGCCGGGTGCGGGGGGCGGCGCCCTATTTTTCTTGAACGGCTCGGTGCGGGAGTGAGCCGGTCACTGCAACAACGGTTGCCCTGACAAGTTATTCCGGGTCGCCAGCAGAAAAGCGTCTACGCCATGCCGGGAGGGCGAGGCGCCTGCTGCCATTTTGGCGTCAGGTATCCGCCGCCGTCACCTGCGACCTGGTGCGGGTCCAAGTCTGATCCCGCTTCAAAAAGTCGTGCAGCGTCTTGCCGGGCTCGGCCCGAAAGCGGTCTGGCTGGACCTGGAAGGCATCGATGCGGTCGAGGCGGAAGGTGCGAAAGTCATCGCGCAGCTCGCACCAGGCCGACAGGAGCCAAACCGGACCGAAGTAGGCAAGGCACAGGGGGCGCACCGTCCGTTCCGAAGCCTCCCCGAAGCCGTCGCGGTAACAAAAGTGCAACTTGAGCTGGCTGCGCAGCGCGCGCCGCAACTCGGCAACGTCAAACGTGATCTGCTCCATGTAGTGATGCGGCGGCGCCAACAGTGCCGTATTGGCCATGTAATCGCGCAGGCGCTCGGGAATGACCGCCTCAACCTTGGCGATCACGTCGGTGGCCGCGGCCGCAAGCTTCTCGTCGGCCCACGACTGCACGATCCGGGCCCCGAGCACCAATGCCTCGATTTCCTGCTCGTTGAACATCAGCGGTGGTAGGTCAAACCCTGCTTTCAGCACATAGCCGACGCCGGCCTCGCCCTCGATCGGCACGCCGCTGACGATGAGGTCCTGGATGTCGCGGTAGATCGTCCGCTCGGAAACCTCGAGCGCCTGGGCAAGGTCCCGCGCGCGCACGAGCTCCTTGCGGCGCATGAACTGAATAATCTCGAACAAACGGTCGGCGCGGCGCACGGTTGCCCCCTTGAGAGCTGCCCATTGACGCCTTCTTAACGTAGCGCTCCTGACACCACCCTGTCAGGAGCTTGTCAGGGCTCCTGACAGCAGGCTGTCAGCAGGGATCGGCGATAGTGCGACCCAGGCTCCTGTTCCTTCCCGCTGAGCATGCGTCCGTTGGGAAATGGCAATCGGGAACTAGAAAAAGAGCGATATTGAAGGAGAAATTGATGACTTGTGCTCATATCACGTATCGCCGTCGTCGGCTGGGTCTTGCGGTCGGCGTCGGCCGGAAGGGCCGGCTCCAGCGGGTCTGGCGGGCGTACTGGGAGTGGCAGCGCCGGCGGGCGACGGTGCGCATTTTGTCCGCGCTGGATGAGCGCACCTTGAGGGACATCGGGATCAACCCGAGCGAAATCACCTCCTACGCCTACGGCGACCCAGATCAACGCCGGCGCCGGTGTGAGGCGAGCTGGCGCTTTAATGCCCACGCCTAGCCCAGATGCGTCCCGCGCCACCAAGGGTTTGCAGCCCAACACCGTTGTAGGCTGCGCCGGCGGACAAATCTTGCTTGGTGGCGCGGCAGGGGCGTCGACGGCGATGCCCCCTGCAATGGCCGGACGGCGGCGGATGAGCCTTCCCGCGCTCAGGTGGGCGGTGCGGCGAAAGGGCCGCTGCCGGCCTAGGGGAGCAGGCCCTCGGCGCGGGCGCGCTGCGCCAGGCTGACCGCCGGCCGGGCGCCGATCTGGCCGATGATGACGGCCGCCGCCAGGCTGCCGAGCCGACCCGCCGTCATGAGCCCGAGGCCCTTGCTGATGCCGTAGAGCAGACCGGCGGCGTAAAGATCGCCGGCACCGGTCGTGTCGATGACGGCCGGCACTGGGGCCGCCGGCATGGTAATCGGCACGCCGCCGGCGCTCAGGATGACGCTCCCCTTTTCGGAACGCGTCAGCGCTGCCAGCTTGCTATCGGCCTGGACGAGCGCAGCCGCCGCCTCAAATGACGCCACCTGGTAGAGCGCGGTAATCTCGGCCTCGTTGGCAATCACAATGTCAACGGTGGAGCGGATGAAGTCGAGGAATTCGCCGCGATGCCGGTTGACGCAGAAAGCGTCCGAGAGGCTGAGCGCGACCTGCCGGCCGGCGCTGACGGCAATGCGAGCGGCGGTGCGGAAGGCCGCCTTGGCTTCCGGCCGATCGAATAGATAACCCTCAAGATAGACAATCCCGGCGGAGCCAATGAGCTTGGCATCGATCTCGTCATCGCTCAGCTGCGGGCTGACGCCAAGAAACGTGTTCATGGTGCGCTGTCCATCCGGCGTGACGAGGATCAGCGACCGACCCGTCGGCTCGCTGCCGGCGGCGGCCGGTGGCGTCGTGAACGTGACACCGGCGGCGCGAATGTCATGGCCGAATACCTGTCCGAACTGATCCTGCGCCGTTTTGCCGATGAAGGCGGCGCGGCCGCCGAGCGAGGCAATACCGACCATGGTGTTGGCGACCGAGCCCCCGGAAACCTCTACGCCCGGTCCCATGGCGTCATAAAGGGCGCCGACCGCGTCGGCATCGACGAGCTGCATGCTGCCTTTGCTGCGGCCATGGCGGGCCAGGAAGGCGTCGTCGCAGCGACCGATGATATCGACGATGGCATTGCCGATGCCGACCACGTCGTGCTGGTGCATGCTTTGCGCTCCCTCGCGAGCCCGACACCCAATCCACTAGGGGAAACCACTATAGGAGGCAGCTCGGCGCGGGTCGACGTTGGGCAGCCGAGATCCCCGTGTTGTGGCCCGGCCTCGCCAACCCCTGGCGCCAGCGGCGATGGTATGGTTTGCCGGCATGCTCACGCGCTCCACGCGCGGGGCGCGCGGATCGTTCACGCCCGCGCCAGGGCATCGCGCGCGGCCGGAAGCCGCTGGGGTAGCAGTGAAACGGCAGCCAGGATCACGGCGGCGGAGAGGGCCAGGACGCGAAACAGCACATCAAAGCCCCAGTTTTCATAGATGAAGGCGATCAAGGGCAGGGCAGCGGCGAGCACCGTGAAGCTGACCACGTAGCGCACGCCGTAAATGCGCGCGCGCCACTGGCCGTCGGCCAGCCGGCCGATCATGTAGTCGTTGATCGGGATTTGTCCGAACGCCGCCAGCATGAAACCGAGCGCGCAGATGAATGCTGGCAAATCGACGAGGCCGGGCATTGCCATGAAAAAGACGACCTGCAGGGCCGCCGCCGCCATGAACACCGTGCGCGGGCCGAGCCGATCGAGGAAGTGCCCCACGATCAACTGGCCGATCGAGGCGAGGGCAAACACCAGAAACGCCAATTGCCCAAGGGCGGTGGCGGAAATGGCAAGGCCGCCGAGCCGCTCGTCGAACACCTTGGGGAGCGCGAACGTCGTCGACTGGAATACGATGCTGGAAACGGCGGTGGTCAAAAACACGATCATGGAAACGCGCAGCAACATCGCTTTGACGTCGCTTGGCAGTTCCCGCGCCGCGGCCTGCGCAACGCTGCGCGCGCGCGGTTGCGTGATCTCTGACCATCTCAGCACGCTATAGCCGATGCCGATCAAGATCGAGACGACACCGGGAACGAAGAAGGCCGTGCGCCAGCCGCCGTGATCGATAAAGTATCCGGTGATCAAGGCGGCGCTGGCGACGCCAAGATTGCCCCAGACGCCGTTGACGGCGATGCGCATGCCGGTGTTCTTCCATTTCTCGACCACGATCGCGAGGCCAACGGGATGATAGATGGCGGCGAACATGCCAAGGATAAAAAGGCCGAGCGCGATCTCAAACGGCGTGCGGGCAAAGCCGGTCAACATCGAGGCGATGCCAATGCCGATGAAAAACACGCTCATCATGCCATCGCGGCTCCACTTGTCGGCCAGCCAACCCGCGGGTAGCGCAAACACGCCGAAGGCGAAAAAGCCCGGTGTTGCGTATTTCAGGAGATCGGCGTAGCCCAAACCCCATTCGCGATGCAGCGCAAGCGCCGCGACGCTGGCGAAAATCAGGGTGAACAGATGATCCATGAAGTGGCCGATATTGAGCAGCAGAAAATGCGTGCGCTCGCGCATGGGTAAGGTTCCCCGCAGGGCTTCCGATGCCGGCACGTTAGCCTCTTTGCCTGCGCACGCAAACAGCGTTTATGGATCGCGCACACGCGTGTTCGGCATAGCTGCGGCGACCGCCACCGGCCGGCGCGGGCTTTGCTAGCTGGCAATTGACGCACGCACGGGCTGCCCATAGGGTGCGCGCGCGCCGGCTCGCGTTCCAACCATCTCAAAAAATGGGGGCAATGATGCCACCCACGACAACCAGTATCGATGAAGCGCTCCGCGCTGCGGTCAATGAGGCGCGCGCCTGGCCGTTCGAGGAGGCCCGGCGCATTGTCAGACGACTGGAGACGCTGCAAGACGGTGCCGACAAGACGGTAATCTTCGAGACCGGCTACGGTCCCTCCGGACTGCCACACATCGGCACGTTCGGTGAGGTGGCGCGTACCGCCATGGTACGCCACGCCTTCGAGGTCTTGACCGAGGGCAGGCGCAAAACCCGGCTGATCTGCTTCTCCGACGACATGGACGGCCTCAGAAAGGTACCCGACAACGTACCCAACCGAGACATGCTCGCGCAGTACCTCGACAAGCCGCTCACCTCGGTGCCCGATCCGTTCGGCAGCGAGCATCCGAGCTTCGCCGCATCACAACAATGCCCGCCTGCGCCGCTTCCTCGACCAATTTGGGTTTGACTATGAATTCTACTCGGCGACGGAGAGTTACCGGGCAGGTCTGTTCGACGAGACCTTGCTCAAGATGCTTCGGGCCTACGACAAGGTCATGGATATCATTCTGCCGACGCTGGGACCGGAGCGACGGCAAACCTACTCGCCCTTCCTTCCCATCTCGTCCGCTACCGGCAAGGTGCTGCAGGTGCCCATGCTGGAGCGCCATCCGAGCAAGGGGACCGTGGTCTACGTCGAGCCCGACACGGGAAAGAGGGTGGAGACCGCGGTGACGGGCGGCCGCGTCAAATGCCAATGGAAGGCCGACTGGGCGTTGCGCTGGACGGCGCTCGGTGTCGACTATGAGATGTGCGGCAAGGACCTGATCGACTCCGTCACGCTGTCATCGAAAATCTGCTGCGCGCTCGGCGGCACGCCGCCGGAGAACTTCATTTACGAACTGTTTCTGGATCAAGACGGCAGCAAGATCTCCAAGTCGAAGGGCAACGGTCTCACCATCGAGGAATGGCTAACCTATGCCTCGCCGGAGAGCCTGGCGCTTTTCATGTTCCAGAAGCCGAAGGCGGCCAAGCGGCTATTCTTCGACGTCATTCCGAAGGCGGTGGATGAGTACCTGACGCATCTCGCCAAATACCCGCGGGAGGCGGAGCCGGCGAGGCTGGAAAATCCGGCCTGGCACATTCACTTCGGCAGCCCGCCTCGCGCCGAATTGCCGATCAGCTTTGGGCTGCTGCTGAACCTAGTGGCGGTGTCGAACGCTGAGGCCAAGGCGACGCTGTGGGGCTTTATCCGCCGGTATTCGCCCGCCGCGACGCCGGAAAAGTTTCCCGTGCTGGACCAGCTCGTTGGTTATGCGCTCGCCTATTATCGGGACTTCGTCAGGCCACAGAAGATCTATCGGCTTGCCGACGACAAGGAACGGCGGGCCTTGCAGGCCTTGGCCGAGCGACTGGCGACGGTTGCTGAAGGCACCAGCGGCGAGGACCTGCAAAACATGGTCTACGAGGTCGGCAAGGCCCACGCATTCGAGCCGTTACGGGCCTGGTTCTCGGCGCTCTACGAAGTGCTGCTCGGGCAACGCCAAGGTCCACGCTTCGGCGGCTTCATCGAGCTTTTTGGCGTCGGCAACACGCGCGCGCTGATTGCCAAGGCCCTGCGGGGTGAACTGGTGGGGCACGGCTGATCGGCGGCTGGGCTCGCCGATCACGCCTCCTTGCCCTCGAGACGGGTGCCCAGGTTGTCCGCTGGGCGCCCCGCCGCTGACGGCAGGCGGCGCGCGCGGCGCCGGGAATGGGCGCACATGTGCTCAAGCACCGTTCGCCGGAAGCGCTGGGCCCCGCCATTGGCTTCGAGGTGCCCAAGATAGGGCTCCCAGAGCCGTCGCCGCGCCGCCACGCGCTTCATCGGTTTGGGCGCGTGTCGCTCCGGCGACAAGGGCTCGAGGCGCTGGCCCCCGAGCCAGGCGAACGTCGCCTGCCAAACCTCGGGCGCGGCGCGACGGTTGCGCGCGCCGCGCAGTTGCACGATGGTCGGCATCGTCACCTCTTCGCCATGCAGGCCGATTTCTACGCAGGCAACACGCCGTTCGCCCTTGCGAATGGAAAAAATCGCGCTTTGGCCTGCACTGAGTTGGTCGGCATATTGGTCGAGGCAGTTGTCGAGAGCGGCGCTTTCGTCGATGAAATCCTCGATGGTTCGAAGCGCGACAAAACCGAAGCCGCTGACCACGCCGTCGGCCAACCACGGCCTTTCAATGCCCGTGCCCAAGTATTCGCTGAGGCGCAGGCGCTGACGCCAGGCACCCACCTCCTCGCGCGCACGCTTGAAACTCATCTCCGCGCCCCACGGCCGCCGCAGCAGCCGGTGCCCCAGCAAGCCCGGTTGCTGGCTGTACCAGGCCCACGCGGCCATCAGCTCGAACAGATCTTCCGACCAGCTCGCAAGTTCGGGCTGGCGCGCCAGCCAGAGCGCATACTCGCTGCCAGCCGCCAGCTGCGCGTGACCGACGCGCTTGAGCCAATGGGCGGTTGCCTCCGGAGCGCGCGGGACGAGGCTGGAGATGCGCAAGCCATAGTCCTCGCCGGCAGGGAACGGGGGCAGTGGCTCCACGAACGCCTGCGGCGGCAACTTGCGCAGCCACCACGGCAGCCCGAGCGCGTCGGCGGCCTGCCGCAGACTGGCGCCACGACAAACCAACGCGAAACTGCGATCACGCCTGCTGGCCGAGCCATATCCCGTGCTCAGCGCGAACAGCAGGGCTGGAAAGCTGTCCGCCAGATCCTCGATCTCTGAGGCGCAGTTGCTCAGATCTCGGACGAAGCGGCGATAGGAGGGATGGAAGGTATCGAGACGTCGCTGGCGGCGGGCCTCCGCGCTCTCATGCCCGCCCAAAAGTACGCTGTTGAGGGCTGTCATTCGTATTGCTTCGTGCAATCTACTGCTCTTGCCGCCCCCGCCGTTTGCTTAGCGAAACAAAGTGGCGAAAACGGGAGGACCTCGCCGGCTTCCAATCTCGCTCCAGCGCGCTCACCGCCGCGATGCGCGCAGGACGAGGTCGCGGACGTTGAGCCTGTGCGGGCTATTGCAGGCCGAGCAAGGCTTGGTTGAAGCCGGCCAGTGAGATTGGAATGCCAATGCCGGCCTCTTCCGTTTGGAAGATGATAAAGACGGCCGTCTTGCCGCTCTTGAGCTGCTCGATCAGCTGATCTTCCAAAACGACCTGCGCGTAGCAGGCAAACGAATGGCAACGCACGAATGGGGCATGGCCGACGTCTTTATCGTCAATCTTGAGGCCGAGGCCCGGTGGCAGCAGCACGCCCAGCGGCGCAAATACGCGCAGCACGCGCTTGCCGTCGGAAAACCGCTGCACGTAAACCGTCAAACCGACGTTGCTGCGGTCTTCCGCGGTGACGCTCTGCACCATGGCGCAGGTCTCGTTCTTGGCACCGGGCGGGGGAGGTTTACAGACGATTTGCCAATCCCCGTGCTGGGCCTTGATGGTGCCGCCTTCGGGCGTCGGCGGCGCCTGCGCCCGGGCGGTTGCGCTCGCCAGCAGGGCCAAACAAGCCAGGGCACTGGTCCCCAGCAGGCGGCGCCCCTGAGCGACCGTCCGGGATGCTCGAAGGGGTCGGCGCAGCAAACTCGAATTCCTCACAGGGTTGCAGGGATTTGCGCGGACCGTCCAGGCCGGCCGGCAGCTGATCAAAGGCGGCGTCGGTGGCTAGTTTTTCGTGCCTGATCGCGACGTCTTTTGATTTGGCCAATGATTCCGGCCAAAATGCGAACTCGGCCGGTGCGGTTGCACGCCGAGGAGGCGGCGCAATTCTCACGCGTAGAAATGCCGCAGCAGCTGCCCTTGAGTCCTAGTCTGCCCTTATGCTTGGTGGCGACAAGCGAGACCTCGCGCCGACTCGAAGCATACGCCGCCAGCCGTCGGGGCCAGCTAAGGCTCGTTTTGGGCGGGGCTGGCGGCGGCAAAGGGCTTTCGCTGTGCGCGAGCTTTGGCCGAGCCGGGTGGCCTCGCCAGGTCCAGGACTGGGAGCAAGAACAATGACGATGAGGAGCCCGAGCGGCGGCGTGCTGATGAGCCTTGGCGCCGTTCTGGGGGCCGTTCTGGGCGCCGGTCTGAGCACCCTCCTCGGCGCCATGACGCTCGCGGCTTCCGCGCTCGCGGGCTCCGGACAACCCTCCCCGAAGCAGATCGGCTTCCAGGAAGCCGTCACGCCCATTGCCGCGCAAATCCACCGGGTGCACGACTACGTCAACGTCATCATCATCGCCATTACGGCTTTCGTGCTCCTGCTGCTGGTCTACGTGATGTGGCGGTTCAGCGAAAAGCGCAACCCAACGCCCACGCGCACGACGCACAACACCACGGTCGAGGTGCTCTGGACGGTCATTCCCGTCTTTATTCTGGTCGCAATCGCGATCCCCTCCTTCAAGCTGCTGTTCGACCAGTACACCTACCCGCCGCCGGATCTGACCATCAAGGCCGTCGGCCATACCTGGAACTGGACGCACGAGTACCCCGATCAGGGGATCAGCGTCAATTCGGTGATGCTGCAGGACAGTGAACGCGAGGACGCCATCAAGGCCGGAATGCCGGCCGATCAGGTGCCGCGCAATCTGGCCGTCGACAATGAGATCCTGGTACCCGTCAACAAGGTGGTCCACGTCCTGGTGACCTCGACCGACGTCATCCATTCGTGGACCATTCCGTCGTTTGGATCGAAGGTCGACGCGGTGCCCGGCCGCATTACGGCAACCTGGTTCAAGGCCACCGCGGAAGGTCTATACTTCGGCCAATGCTCGGAACTGTGCGGCAAAGACCATGCCTTCATGCCGATCGCGGTGCGCGTGGTAAAGGATAAGGTGTTTGCCGATTGGGCGGCGGCGCTGAAGGCGCGTGACCGCAAACGCGCCAAGGAGATCATTCGCAACGCGGCCGTCGAACTGGCGGGACCTAAACGGACGGCCGAGGCGCGATAGTCACTGGCTCCATGGTCGACAGGTGCCGCCTGAGCGGCACGCAATGGAAGGCGAAGGTGCTCGAATGGCAGATAAGTCGGCGGCTGACGCAGATCATGGCCATGACCATGCCCACACTCCCTACGGGATCGGGCGCTGGCTCAATTCCACCAACCATAAGGACATCGGTACGATGTACCTGCTGTTTGCCATCATGGGCGGACTAGTGGGTGGGGTCTTGTCGGTGGGCATGCGCATGGAGCTGCAGGAGCCCGGCCTGCAATATTTCGCCAACGGTCACACCTTCAACGTGTTCGTGACCGGGCATGGCCTCATCATGGTGTTCTTCATGGTGATGCCGGCAATGATCGGCGGCTTCGGCAACTGGTTCGTGCCCCTGATGATCGGCGCGCCGGACATGGCCTTCCCGCGCATGAACAATATCTCGTTCTGGCTGCTGCCGGCCTCCTTCTCGCTGCTCGTTATATCGATGTTCGTCGAGGGACCGCCGGGCATGAATGGTGTCGGCGCCGGCTGGACCGTCTATGCGCCGCTATCGACCAGCGGGCATCCGGGCCCGTCCATGGACTTCGCGATTCTTGCCCTGCATTTGGCGGGCGCCTCCTCCATCCTGGGCGCGATCAATTTCATCACCACGATATTCAATATGCGCGCGCCGGGCATGACCCTGCACAAGATGCCCTTGTTCGTGTGGAGCGTGCTGGTAACGGCCTTCCTGTTGTTGCTGTCGCTGCCGGTGCTCGCCGGCGCCATCACCATGCTGCTGACCGACCGCAACTTCGGCACTACCTTCTTCAACGCGGCGGGGGGCGGTGATCCCCTGCTCTACCAGCATCTGTTCTGGTTCTTCGGGCACCCGGAAGTCTATATCCTGATCTTGCCGGGCTTCGGCATGATCAGTCACATCGTTTCGACCTTCTCGCGCAAGCCGGTGTTCGGGTACCTCGGCATGGCCTATGCCATGGTGGCGATCGGCTTCATCGGCTTCATCGTTTGGGCGCATCACATGTTCGTGTCGGGCATGGGCGTCGACGCGCAAGCCTATTTCGTGTTCGCGACCATGGTGATCGCGGTGCCGACGGGCGTGAAGATCTTCTCCTGGATCGCCACCATGTGGGGCGGTTCGATCCAATTTCGCGTACCCATGCTGTGGGCACTCGGCTTTATCTTTTTGTTCACGCTCGGCGGGGTCACCGGCATCATGCTCGCCAACGCCGGTGTCGATCGCGCGCTGCACGACACCTATTACGTGGTGGCCCACTTCCACTACGTGCTTTCACTTGGGGCCGTGTTCACGATCTTTGCCGGCTGGTACTACTGGTTCCCGAAGATGACCGGCTACATGTACAACGAGGCGCTCGGGAAACTGCACTTCTGGCTCACCTTCATCGGTGCCAACGTGCTCTTTTTCCCGCAGCATTTCCTCGGGCTGGCCGGCATGCCGCGCCGCTACTCCGACTATCCCGATGCCTTTGCCTACTGGAATTGGTGGTCCTCGGTCGGTTCCTACATTACCGCCACGGGCACGCTCCTGTTCGTACTGGCCATGCTCTATGCCTATTTCGTCGCCAAGATCAAAGCGGCCAACAATCCGTGGGGCGTTGGCGCCACGACGCTGGAGTGGACGTTGCCGTCGCCACCGGCATTCCACTCCTACGAGCGCCTGCCAACCTTGCAGCAAAGTGCGCACCACTGAGGCGTTCCTCCGCGCCCCACCCGACTGAAGCGACATGGCCGAACTAGGCATTCCCTTGAGCAGCACGCGACCGGCCAACCTGGTCGGGGCCAGCGTGGCCGATTTCATGGCCCTGATGAAACCGCGCGTGATGTCGTTGGTCGTGTTCACGGCGTTCACGGGCATGATGCTGGCGCCGGGGTCACTCAACCCCGTTCTTGCCAGCATTGCCATGCTGTGCATCGCCGTCGGGGCGGGGGCCTCCGGGGCGCTCAACATGTGGTACGACGCAGACATCGATGCGCGCATGCAGCGCACGGCGGCCCGACCCATTCCGCGCGGGGCCGTGAGCCCTGAGGAAGCGCTAACCTTTGGCGTGATCCTAGCCATCGGTTCGGTGATGACGCTCGGCCTGGTTGTGAACTGGGTTGCCGGAGGGCTGCTGGCGCTCACCATTGCCTTCTACTTATTCGTCTACACCATTTGGCTAAAACGCAGGACGCCGCAGAACATCGTCATTGGCGGCGCCGCCGGCGCCTTCCCGCCCATGATCGGTTGGGCCGCGGCGACCGGCGGTATCGGCCTCGAAAGCGTCGTGCTGTTTTTGATCATCTTCATGTGGACACCGCCGCATTTCTGGGCGCTGGCGCTCTATCGCGCCCGCGACTACGAGCGCGCCGGCGTGCCAATGCTGCCGGTGGTGGCCGGTGCCGACGAGACGCGCAAGCAGATCGTGATCTACGCGGCGCTGCTGGTGATGGTCGCGTTCCTACCGGCACTCTTGGACCTGGGTGGTCCGGTCTATGCGCTGAGCGCCATTGTTGCAGGCGGCGTCCTGCTGTCCTTGGCGCTCGCCGTGTATAGGGTGCGCGAGGGACGCGAGGCCGATCGGGCCGCCCGACGCCTGTTTGCCTATTCGATCGTCTATTTGTTCGTGCTGTTTGCCGTGCTCCTGTTGGAGGCGGCATTCGGCCGGTATCTGGGCCTGTCGGGAGTTTCGCTCGCGTGAGCGATGAGGAGCAACGCGAATGGGAACGACGGCGCAAGACGCGATCGGTGGCGATTGCGTTGGCGCTGGCGGCACTCGTGATCTTGTTCTACATCGCCACGATCGCCCGCCTGGGCGGCAACGTCATGAACCGGCCGCTCTAGTGGAACCGCTGTTAGGTTGACAACCATGGCGCATGGGCAAAGCCGGGGCCGCAAAGATCGCACCGTTGCGCTTTGCTGCGGCGCGCTCGTCGTCCTCATGGTGGGGGCGACCTTTGCCTCGGTTCCGCTCTACCGGTTGTTCTGCGAGGCGACGGGGTTTGCCGGCACGCCGCAGCGTGCGCTGCACGCCTCCGATGCGAGCATCGATAAGACCATCACCGTTCGCTTCGATGCCAATATTACGCCCGGCATGCCCTGGCGCTTTGAACCGGTGCAGTCCACGCTCGACGTCAAAATTGGCGAAAACGCCCTGGCCTTCTATCGTGCGACCAATCTCGCCGATCACGCGGTGACGGGCATGGCGACCTTCAACGTCACGCCGGAGCCGGCGGGCGGCTTTTTCAACAAGATCCAATGCTTCTGCTTTGCCGAGCAGGTGCTGGAGCCCGGCCAGTCGGTCGAGATGCCGGTGAGCTTCTTCATCGACCCCCAGATCGTGTCGGATCGAGATGGACGGTCGATTTCGCTGATCGTGCTGTCCTATACGTTCTATCCCGTGGAAGGCAAAGCCGGCCTTGCCGGACGGGCGGGTGATGGTGCCGCCGGCCCGGCGCGGGGAACGCCCGCCGCCACACGGGGTACGGCCGGATAGAAATCGTCAAAACACCCTGGCGCGGCGCCGCGAAGGGTTTAGGGAGTTGGAACCAAGATGGCCGATGCGCACGCAAAGCACCATGACTATCACCTCGTGAACCCGAGCCCGTGGCCGGCCGTCGGGGCGACCGCCGGCTTTGTAACGGCGGTCGGTCTCATCATCTGGATGCGTTCGATGGGCGGCGGCGAGGGCCTGTTCGGGATCAAAGGTCCATTCGTGTTCGCCGCCGGCGTGCTGGGCCTTTTGTTCACCATGTGGGTGTGGTGGCGCGATGTGATCCGCGAGGCCCACGGCGGCGACCACACGCCGGTGGTGCAGCTGCATCTGCGCTACGGCATGATCATGTTTATCGCCTCGGAGGTGATGTTCTTCGTCGCCTGGTTCTGGGCCTATTTCGATGTCGCCTTGTTCCCGGCCGCGGTCTACCCCCTCGATATCACCGCGCCCGACGGCGCGGTCGAGACAAGCAAGGAAGTGATCGGCATGGTTGAGCGCAATGCGCTGACCGGAGGCCACTGGCCGCCCAAACCCGATGGCACCTTGTTCCACGGCACCTTCGATCCCTGGGGCCTGCCGTTGGTCAATACGCTGATCCTGCTCACCTCGGGCACGACCGTGACCTGGGCCCATCACGCGCTCTTGCAGAATGATCGGCGGGGACTGAAGTGGGGCCTGTTGCTCACCGTCATTCTGGGCATCCTGTTCACCGCTTGTCAGGCCTACGAGTACGCCCATGCCGGCTTCAAGTATGCCGGCCATATCTACGGCTCGACCTTCTTTATGGCCACGGGTTTCCACGGTGCCCACGTCTTGATCGGTACGATGTTCCTGATCGTGTGCCTCTGTCGGGCCATGGCGGGCCATTTTTCACCCAAGCAGCACTTTGGCTTCGAGGCCGCGGCCTGGTATTGGCACTTCGTCGACGTGGTCTGGCTGTTCCTGTTCCTGTGCATCTATGTGTGGGGGGCAGGCACGCCGCTGGCGCACTGAACCTGTCGCTTGACCGATCCCTGGTGTCGCGGCGACAAGCAGGCCGCGCCGGCGGTTCTTGCCGCGGCGCGCGCCAGCGATCCCGTGCTGGCGCAGATGAGCGAGATCAGGCATGCCCGAGGCGACATCCCCTCTTGTCTGCGGCCTCAAAGGCCGCTGCCCGCGCTGCGGCAAGGGCGCGCTGTTTGCGGGCGGCCTTGCCCTGCGCGAGCGCTGCGGCCCGTGCGGCCTGAGCTATGCCTTTGCCGACGCAGGCGACGGTCCGGCGGTGTTTGCCATCTTTATCCTTGGTTTCCTGGTGTTGGGCGGGGCGCTGCTGGTCGAATTCAAGCTGGGCGCGCCGGTTTGGGTGCACGTTGTGCTGTGGGGTGTGCTAACCCCGCTCCTTGCCTTCGCCCTGCTGCGCGTCCTGAAGGCGATCCTGATCGCCCTGCAGTACAGGCACCAGGCCGAACAGGGGCGGCTCACGCCCCACTGAAACAGGCATTATGTGGCAGCGGCTGCGACAAGCGCGACTGGTGGGGTCGTCGATTGCGGTTCTGGCCGCGCTGGCCGGGCTGATCGGCCTTGGGCTGTGGCAGCTTGAGCGTCTGGCGTGGAAAGAAGCGCTGCTCGCGCGTCTCACGGCCCGGGTTGCCGCCGAGCCAATAAGCCTGGCGGCGGTCGAACGCCAGTGGCACACCAACGGGGACGTCGAATACCTGCATGCCGTCGCCAGAGGTCGCTTCCACCACGACCAGGAACGCTACCTTTACGCCCCGCAACCCGCGGGCCTCGGTTGGCACGTCTATACACCCTTGGAGATTTCCCCCCGCCGCTTCCTGTGGGTGAACCGTGGTTGGGTCGACGATGCCCACAAACCGCCGCAACGGCGCGCCCTGGGTCAGCTCGCCGGCGAGACGGAGGTGCGCGGTCTGATCCGCGGGCCGCCGACCCCAGGGATGTTCACGCCCGCCAATGAAGCTGCGGGCAACGTGTGGTACTGGCCCAATCTCGCCGAAATGACGACCTCGGCCTTCGGCGCGCAAGCCCCGGACGGCTTGCCGTTCCGTCTGGAGGTCGATCAGCAACCCTTGCCGCCCGGGGGCCTTCCGCGGGGCGGGGTCACCCGGCTCGACCTGCCCAATCGGCATCTGGAGTACGCCCTCACTTGGTTTGCGCTCGCGTTGGCCCTGATCGGCGTTTATTTTGTCTTTGCCCGCCGTCGGTTTCGCCTTGGCGGGGCCAGTATGGCGGGCCGGGGCCCGCACGGCCCCTAAGAAGCGACGCTTCGCCTTTGTAAGCGCGGCGCCGACGGCATAGGGTTCAGGGTTCTAGGTCGAGACAAAGCCCGAAAGAGCGAGAATTGCAGTACATTTCCACCCGAGGCGAAGCGCCCAGACTGGGATTTGAAGATGTGCTGCTGGCGGGTCTTGCCCGCGACGGCGGCCTTTATATGCCCGCCACCTGGCCCAGCCTTACGCCCCAGAGTATCGCCGACCTTGCCAGCCAGCCGTTTGCCGAAGTGGCCGCCCGCCTATTGCAGCCGTTCGTCGGGGCGAGCCTGGCGCAAACAGACCTGATCGGCCTTGCGCGGGATGCCTACGCGCGCTTTTCCCACCCCGCCGTCACGCCGCTGCGCCAGATTGACCGTAGCCTTTGGGTCCTAGAGCTGTTCCACGGCCCGACGCTGGCCTTCAAGGATCTGGCGATGCAGGTGCTGGCGCGCCTTATGGACCATGTTCTTGCCCGACGCGGCGAGCGCGTGAGCATCGTGGCGGCGACCTCGGGCGACACCGGCGGGGCCGCCGTCGAGGCCTTCCGCGGCTTGGCCCGCGTCAACGTGGTGGTGCTGTTCCCAAAAGGCCGCATCTCCCAGGTGCAGCGGCGCATGATGACCACAGCCGCCGAGGCCAATGTCAATGCACTGGCGATCGAAGGCACGTTCGATGATTGCCAGGCCCTGGTGAAGGCCATGTTCAACGATTTGCGCTTCCGCGACCGGTTGCAACTGGCCGCCGTAAACTCCATCAACTGGGCGCGCATCGTCGCTCAGCTCACCTACTATTTCGTCGCCGCCGTCGCCCTCGGCGGCCCGGCGCGGCGCGTGGCCTTTTCGGTTCCCACCGGCAATTTCGGCGACGTGTTTGCCGGCTACGCCGCCAAGGCCATGGGCCTGCCGGCGGAACGGTTGGTGATCGCCACCAACGAAAACGACATCCTGGCGCGCGCCTGGAGCACGGGGACCTATGCCCTCTCCGACGTGGTTGCCACCTCATCGCCCTCCATGGATATCCAGGTTTCCTCCAACTTCGAGCGCTTTCTGTTCGAGGCCGGCGGGCGCGATGCCGCTTTCGTGCGCAGTAAAATGCACGGCTTGCAGCAAAGTCGATCCATCGGGCTTGGCGAGGCGATGCAACCCTACCGCGAGGCCTTCATCGCCGAGCGCGTCGATCAGGCGGCGGTCGGCGACTGCATTCGGCGCGTCAGGGCGCAAAGCGGCTATCTACTCGACCCGCATAGCGCCTGCGCGGTGGTGGCAGCGGAGAGGACGGCAACGGCGACCTCGCGATCCGGGCCGGTTGCCCACGTCGCCCTTGCCACCGCCCATCCGGCCAAGTTTCCCGAGGCCCTGGAGGCGATTACGGGCGAGCGGCCGGCGTTGCCGGGGCGATTGGATTGCCTGCTGTCGCGGACGGAGCGCTTTGAGACTTTGCCCAATGACCTCGGTGCGGTGCAACGCTTCGTCGAGAGGTGCGCCACAACAATTTGGGGGCCAGGACCATGACAACGGAGCTTGCGCGACTGCCCAACGGGTTGCGCGTGGTATCGCACCATATGCCCCATGTGGAGACGGTATCGCTTGGGGTCTGGATTGCAGCGGGTGCCCGGCACGAGAGCATCGCCGAGCACGGGATTTCGCACCTGCTGGAACACATGGCCTTCAAGGGCACCGAGCGGCGCAGTGCCAGCGATATCGCCGAGGAGATCGAAGCGGTCGGGGGCGAACTCAACGCGGCAACGAGCCTGGAGACCACGGCCTATTTCGCGCGCGTACTCAAGGCCGACATCGCCATCGCGCTCGACATCTTGGCCGATATCCTGCAGCAGCCGCGCTATGCCCAAGACGAGCTCCAGCGCGAGCGGGAAGTGATCCTGCAAGAGATCGCCGCAACGCGCGACAGCCCCGATGAGATCGCCTACGAGATGCTGCAGGAGGCCGCCTTCCCCGGGCAGGCGATCGGGCGGCCGATCCTGGGCACGCAGCAAAGCGTGGCTCGTTTCGGCGCCGCCGAGCTCCGGGCCTTCCTCGAGGCCAATTACTGCGCCTCGCGCATGGTGCTGGCCGCCGCCGGCAAGGTCGATCATGCCCTCCTGATGCGCCACGCTGAGGCCCTATTCGGCGGCATGAATGGCGGTGCGTGCGGGCGATTCGAGCCGGCACGCTACACGGGTGGGACGCGCACGTCGCCGAAGCCGTTCGAGCAAAGTCATCTGGTCCTGGCCTTCCCCGGCCCGTCCTATCGGCAGGAGGAGTTTTACACCGCCCAGGTGTTTTCGGGCCTGTTCGGCGGGGGCATGTCATCGCGATTGTTTCAGGAAGTAAGGGAACGGCGAGGCCTGTGCTATGCCATCTATTCGAGCTGCTGGGCGCTGGCCGATTTGGGACTGTTCGGCCTGCATGCGGCAACCGGAGCGGACCTGATGCGTGAGCTCATTGAGGTCGTGGGGGCCGAGTTCAAACGCGCGGCCGGCGAGAAGCCAAAAGAGGCGGAAATGGCCCGCGCCAAGGCACAACTCAAGGCCGGCCTGCTGATGGGGCTTGAGAGCTCCTCGGCGCGCGCCGAGCAAATGGCACGCCAGTTGCTTCTGTTTGATCGCCTGATCGACACTCCCGAACTGGTCGAGCGCATCGAGGGCGTTTCCCCGGAGGCCGTCAGGACGCTGGCGAGCAGACTGGTTACGGGTACCCGGCCGTCGGTGGCAATTGTCGGCGCCGGCCGTAAAAGCGATAGTTATGCGCGGCTGGCCGAAGCTATGGCGATCGCCTAAGCCCGAACAAAGTTGGGTGCAGAACCGAAGGACCGG
Source organism: uncultured Alphaproteobacteria bacterium (assembly GCA_963775835.1). Taxonomy (GTDB): domain Bacteria; phylum Pseudomonadota; class Alphaproteobacteria; order Rhizobiales; family Hyphomicrobiaceae; genus AWTP1-13. The sequence goes on from CAVZKV010000029.1 coordinate 170,086, forward strand.
TTCGGAGGGGAAGACATGGCATTCTTGCGAGCCTCAACGGCCATTGATGCAGAAACCGAAGTCCGCGGCATCGACGTCTATTTGCGCCATCCGACCATGACGGACTATGCGGCGTGGGCGCAATTGCGCGCGCTGAGCCGTGAACATCTTGTCGGTTGGGAGCCGCAGTGGGCCCGCGATGAGCTGGCGCGTTCCGCCTTTCGACGCCGGCTGCGTCAGTATCAGCGCGAACTGCGCGAGGACCAGGGCTACGCCTTCTTCATTTTCCGCAACGACGAAACCCTGCTTGGCGGTCTGACCGTCAGTAATGTCAGGCGCGGCGTCTCCCAGGCCGCCTCGGTTGGCTACTGGATCGGCCTTCCGCATACGCGGCAGGGCTACATGACCCATGCCGTGCGTTGCGTGTTGCCGTTTGCCTTCGACGTGTTGGGATTGCATCGGCTCGAGGCCGCCTGTCTGCCGCACAACGTTGCCTCCGCGCGCGTCCTGGAAAAGGCCGGATTTGTGCGCGAGGGGCGCGCGCGCCGCTATCTCAAGATCAACGGCGTCTGGCAGGACCATGATCTGTTTGCCCTGCTGCAGGACGACCTGCGCCGCTAGCCGCATCTCAAAGGAGCTGGATGTCGAGGGGGTTACCAGGGGACGGGAGGCGGGGTGGCGGCGCGCGGGCGCTGCGCGTCCTTTGTCTTTGCCTCGCCGCCCTCGCGGCCCTGTTGGTCCAACTAGGGGCCGCCAACGCCCTCAAGGCCATTGAAATCGATCCCGAACTCGAGCGGATCGACATCACGGGGCTCGGAGAAGCCTACGAAGGGCGCGGGGACAACCTGCGCATCGAAACTGCACCCGGGGCCGATGGGACGGCCGGCCCGATGTCCGTGAGGGCCATTACGCCGGGCACCAGCCCCAGTTGGTTCGTCTTCGCCCTCAGTAATCCGACCGACAAGCCGATCGAGCGTTGGCTGGTCGCGGACCGCTACAGTGCCGTGGGTTCGGGGATCGTCTGGCCGGGGCTCGACGCCAGGCGCATCGATGCGGTGACGCCATCGCTGGGCTATGTTCCCGAGCGCATCAAGAATGACCGGGCGGACGTCTTCCGCTTATCCGTCGAGCCTGGCCAAACCGTCACCTTCGTCGCCGAGCTCTTTTCCGACCGGTTCACCCGCCTCTACCTCTGGAAGGCCGTGGAGTATGAGCAGCGCGCCCGTGACCGGCAACTCTTCAACGGCATCCTGCTCGGCATTACTGGGTTGCTTGCCATCTTCCTGACCGTGGTTTTCGCCGCCAATCACAAGGCCATCTTCCCCACGGCGGCCATCTTTACTTGGTGCGTTCTTGCCTATTTGTGCGTGGATTTTGGCTTCTGGCACAAACTCTTCAATATGCGCCCGGAAGATACGGCCCAGTATCGGGCGGCCTGCGAGGCGGCGATGGCCGCAACGCTTCTCGTCTTCCTTTATACCTTTCTGCGCCTCTCCTCCTGGCACGGCTTTCTACGCTCGCTGCTTGCGCTTTGGATGGCCGCGCAGCTCGTGCTCATCGCCGTGGCGTTTCTCGATCCGCGATTGGCCGCCACCTTTGCCCGACTGTCCAGCATTGCCATTGCCGGCGGTGGGGCAGCCCTCATTTTATTGTTGGCTCTGCGCGGCCAGGATCGCGCCTTGTCCTTGGTGCCGAGCTGGATGCTCCTGCTGGTGTGGCTGTTCGGCGCCGGCGCCACGTACACGGGTAGGCTCGCCGGCGACATTGTCGTGTTTGGCCTGGCCGCCGGCCTCGTCCTCATCGTCGTGCTGATCGGATTTACCGTCACGCAATATGCCTTTCGCTCCTTCGAGCCTCTTTATGGCGCCCAGCCTGACGATGAGAAGTTGCGCTCGCTGGCGGTCGACGGCGCCGGCGCAGCCGTATGGGAATGGAATGCGCGCCGAGATGAAATCAAAGTCAGTCCGCTGGTGGAGGCGATCTTGGGCCTCAAGCCTGGCTTGTTGTCGGCCAAAACCGCGGAGTTCCTGCGCTACATGCATCCCGCCGACGCCGAGCGCTTGAAAGTCCTGATGTGGTCGGTGCGCGAGCAAGCGGGTGGCGAGATGCGGCTGGACCTGCGTCTGCGGCATGCCGACAACTCCTATCGCTGGTTCGATTTGGAGGCGGCCAGCGTCCCGGTCTCGGATCGACGGCACCTGCGCTATGTCGGATTGATGCGCGAGGTCACCGATGCCAAGCGCGCCCAGGAACGTTTGTTGTTTGACGCCGTGAACGACAGCCTGACGGGGCTACCTAATCGCGAGCTGTTTCTCGACCGCCTGGCAATCGCGGCCAAGCGCGCGACGCTTGAGCCTTTGGTGCGGCCGGCCCTGCTCTTTGTCGACGTCGACAAATTCCGCGCGGTGAATGCGACACACGGGCTGGTGGTGGGAGACAGTCTGCTTTTGACCGTCGCGCGACGGCTCGGCCGTCACCTCGGGCCGCACGATACGCTGGCGCGGGTGGGCGGCAACCAATTCGCGCTGCTGCTGCTCAATCAGTCGGACCCGCGCGAGCTGGCGATCCTGGCCGAGCAGGTGCGCCGGTCGCTGCGCGCGCCCATCGACATCGCCGGGCAAGACATCGTGCTGACCGCCTCGATTGGGATTTCGCTCTACGACGGGCCCGACGAAGATCCTGCCGAACTCCTGCGCGAAGCCAAGATTGCCATGTATCGCGCCAAGCGCATGGGCACGGATCGAATCGAGATTTTCAGCGCCGAGATGCGCCGCGACAAGGACGGTCGAGCGGCGTTGGAAGCCGAGCTGCGCCGGGCGTTGGAGAAAAAGCAAATCGGGGTCGTCTATCAGCCAATCTTCTACCTGGCGACGGAGGTGTTGGCTGGCTTCGAGGTGCAGCTCTACTGGGACCACCCGACCCAGGGGACGCTCGACCCCAGTCAATTCATGCCCATCGCGGAGGACAGCGATCTCATTGTTGGCCTCGGCTCGTTTGTGTTGATGCAAGCGCTGCGCGACCTTGGCCGCTGGCAAAAGGAGCTGCCGCGCCCAGATCTGCCGCTGTTCGCCAGCGTGAACATTGCGAGCCGTCAGCTCTTCCGCCCCGAGCTTGCCCAAGAACTGCGCCGTCTGCTGGCCCGTGCCGTGGTGCCCAAGGGTTCGCTGCGGCTTGAAATTCCCGAAGCCCTGGTGATGGACAATCCGGAAAAGGCTACCGGCGTGTTGGCTCAACTTGCCGATTGCGGTGCCGGCCTCTCGCTCGACGATTTCGGCACCGGCTTTTCCTCGCTGTCCTATCTCAATCAATTTACCTTTGACGCGGTGAAGATCGATCGCGCCTTCATCCAGGCGGGCAGTCAAAACGGGGCCGGCTCGGTCATTTTGCGCTCGGTCGTGGCCCTGTCCCACGAGCTCGGCAAGAAGGTGGTGACGGAGGGTGTCGAAACCGAGGAGGATGTCGCCTTCCTGCGCTCGATCGGCTGCGAGTACGGGCAGGGACCCTACTATGGTGCGCCGATGTCCGAGCGCGAGGTGATGCAGCTGATCAAGGTCGCTCGCAAGGTCGAGCGCCGCATGAAAAAGAGCGCGCTCTTCCGCCGACGGCATCGCCCTGTCGAGGAGGTGCCGCTGCGCGAGCCCGCCGTGGCTGCCAAGCCGATCCCGTTGGCCGCCGCGCCAGCCAGCAGGGCGCCGTCCCCGGAGCTTGCCGCCAAGCCCCCGCTCCCGGCCGGGGCCCCCCCTCTTGTTGTCGCCCGCCCCAACGAGCGCCGCCCGCGGCTGCCACCCCCCTTGCCGCCGGGACGGCCGCCGGCTGGCCCGCCAGCACCACCGCTGGCAGCGGCAGCTGCCGATCGCGGCGGCGCCAAGGGCGCGCCCGTTCCGGCACCCCCATCGCCAGGCAGGGGCGCGCAGGCGCCACCGGCGGCTCGCCGCTACGGCCCACCGCCGCCAGGCCCGATCAGCCCGCCGCCGCGCACAAAAGCTCCGCCGCTACCAGGGCCGGTAAGCCCGCCGCCACGCGCAAATGGTCCGCCGCCGCCGCCCGGCAACGGCGGCCAACCCCCCCTTCCTGCGCGACCGGGTGCGCCGCCGCCCGCGGCGCCTCCTCCTCCGCCGCCGCCGCGCGCCGCTGCGCCACCCCCGGCGCCGCCGCGGCCCAATGGGCGCCCCGGTGCCGATTTCTCGGCGCTGCCGCCGGCGATCGCCGAAAGTTTGGCTCGCCTCGCCGGGCGGCAGACGGCCGCGCCGGTGGCGCGCGATGTGGCTGAGAGCGATGCCGCCGGCAGTACCAGGAAGCCACCGCAGGCCTAACAGGAAAAAGGCTCTGGGCCGACGCCCGGCGGGTTCAGGCGTGCCCCGCCACGCTCACGAGATGCGATGGGTCGATGCCGATCTTGGACAGCGCCCGCTCATACTTTTGATCAAGCGCGCATTCAAACAAGAGTTCGGGATCGGCAGGGCAGTGCAGCCAGCCGTTGGCGGTAATTTCGCTCTCGAGCTGCCCGGCGCGCCAGCCGGCGTAACCGAGGGCTAAAATCGCGCGACCGGGGCCGCGACCCGCGGCGATGGCCTTGAGGATGTCGACCGTCGCCGTGAGCGAGACGGTGTCATCGATGGCGAGGGTGGAATCGGCCGCGTAGTAGTCGGAACTGTGCAAAACGAAACCGCGTCCGGTTTCGACGGGACCACCGACATGCACGCTGATGTCGATCAAGTCACGCGCGATCCGGTCGGGATCGCGCGTGGAGATGTTGAGCTGACCCAGCAACTCACGAAAGCTGATGTGAGGCGCCTTCTGATTGATGATGAGGCCCATGGCGCCTTTGTCGGAGTGCGCACACATATAGATCACGGAGCGGGAAAACCTTTTGTCGGTCATCAGCGGCATGGCCACCAGCAGCTGCCCGTCCAGATAGCTCGACTGCATGTCCTTGCGATGTCTTGCCGTGCGCATGGGCGAAGACTAACGCCTGAACGGTGCGGCTGTGAAGAGGGGGACGGGTTCACGCTAAAGTCGAGGACTCTTCGAGTTTGTGCTGCGTGCCGGCGTGGCATAGGATTTGCCACCGTTTCGGCAGGGGATGGCGAGGATTTGGCGAGGTGAGGTGTTGATGCACAGCAACGGCCGCAGGGCTGGCATCCTGGCAATCCTGGTGCTGGGCTCGTTCGCCCCGGCGGGGGCCGTCGAGCCCAGCGCTGCCGTCACGCCGTGGCTCGAGGCGCAAGCTGCGCGGGTGCGGTTGCTGGCGGGCACGGACGCCGCCCATCCAGGAAAAGCCTTGCTCGCCGGCGTCGAGATCACGATGGCGGAGGGCTGGAAGACCTATTGGCGCAATCCAGGAGAGGCCGGGGTTCCACCGAGCTTTGATTGGTCGGGTTCCAGCAATACGGCATCGATCAAGGTGGTCTACCCCGCGCCTATGCGCCTGGTCGATCCCGCGGCCGAAATGATCGGCTACAAGACAAGCGTGCTTTTCCCGATCGAGGTCACGCCCAAAGTCGCCACCGAGGCGGTGGAGTTGCGGCTCGCCCTTGAGTTCGCGGTGTGCCGGGAAATCTGCATTCCCGCGCAGGCGTCCCTTGCCTTGACCGTGCCACCAGCGCCGACGGCGGGCGTGCCCGCGCCGGCAATTACCGCCGCCTTGGAGCGCGTGCCGCGCGTGCAAGCGAAGCGACGGGCCGGCGACCCGAAACTGCTCGGGGTGACGCCAAAGCTTGCCGGCCCCTCCCCAAGCCTTGAGATCGAAGCCAAATTCCCAGGCGACGGCGCCGGCGCCGATGTCTTTATCGAAGCCCCCGACGGGATCTTCGTGCCGATGGCGAAAAAGCTGGCCGGCGGCAGCGATGGCCAGGTTCGCTTTCTGGTCGACCTTTCACGCGGTGGCACTGCCGAGGAGCTCAAGGGTAAGGAGCTCATCGTGACCCTGGTCAGCGACAGCGGAGCGAGCGAGGCAAGCGTGAGGCTCGACTAGGAGCGGCTTGGCTTGCCTTGCGCTAGCGCCTAAGTTGGCCGCGCTCACAAAGCATGCCCGAGAGCATTCACAGTAAGAAAGGATTACCCCCCATGACGATCAAGCTCGGCGACCGGCTGCCCGACACGACCTTCATGACCATGTCGGCCGAAGGTCCCAAGCCCACCAAAACCGCCGAGGTATTCGCTGGCAAGAAGGTGGCATTGTTTGCCGTGCCCGGTGCCTATACGCCCACTTGTCACAAGCAGCACATGGCGGGCTTTGTCGCCAATTACGACGAACTGAAGCGCAAGGGTTTCGAAACGGTCGCCTGCACGTCGACCAACGACATTTTCGTTCTCACCCACTGGGCCAAGGATTCCAAGGCGGACGATAAAATCCTGATGTTGGCCGACGGCAGCGCCGAGTTTGCCAAAAAGATCGGCCTTGAGATCGATCTGTCGGCCCGCGGTCTAGGGGTTCGTTCCAAGCGCTATTCGATGATCGTGGAGGACGGCGTCGTCAAATCGCTCAATGTCGAAGATGCCCCCCCCAACCACGACAAGTCGAGCGCCACCATGCTCTGCAGCTTGGCCTAACAGGGCCGCATCTGGCTCGCCTCCAAGGCCTCCTGGGGACGTGACCGGTTCCCCAGGAGCGTCCGGGTCGCTCCAGCCTACCGCCTTGCCTCTTGTGGCCATGCCGGGGTGCCCCTCCCCGGACGCAATTTCCTTCCTATATTATTGGCCCGATTGCTCCCAACATAGCCGGAGGTGGCCACATGCAGTTGTGGCGCAAGACCCAAGAGGTGGCCGAAATTGTCGATCGCGCCAGCGCCGAGGAGGAGCTGCTTGATGCCTATTCGAGCGCCGTGGTGCGCGTGGTCGAGGAAGTATCCCCCTCGGTGGTGCAAGTGCGGGTTAGAGGCGTGCGGCAGGGGCACGTGGCACAGGGCGCCGGGTCGGGTAGCATTCTGTCGCCTGACGGCCTGATCCTCACCAACAACCACGTCGTGGAGGGAGCCGGTGCCATCGAACTGGCCACCATCGATGCGCGTCATTTCCCCGCGCGCATCTTGGGCCGCGACCCCGACACGGATATCGCCGTGCTGCGGGCGGAGACCAGCGACCGACTGCCGGCGGCGCGGCTCGGCAATTCCAAGCTCATCAAGGCCGGGCAAATTGCCATTGCCATCGGCAATCCTCTGGGTTTCGAGTTGACGGTGACCGCGGGCATTGTCAGCGCTGTGGGCCGGTCGCTACGCGCGCAGAACGGACGGCTGATTGGCGACGTGATCCAAACCGACGCGGCGCTCAACCCGGGCAATTCGGGCGGTCCGCTCGTTAACTCCCGTGCCGAGGTGATCGGCGTCAACACCGCCGTGATCATGGGGGCGCAGGGTATCTGCTTTTCGGTGGCCTCCAACACCGCCCAGCACGTCATCACGCAGATTCTGCAGCATGGTCGGGTGCGTCGCGCGCGCCTTGGCGTCGCCGGCGATCAGGTCAGCCTGCCGCAGCGTTTGCGCGTGCAATTGGGGCTCGGCCAGCAGGCCGGTGTGCGCGTGGTGGAGGTGCAGTCCGGCAGTCCGGCCCAGACCGCGGGACTGGAGCCAGGCGACGTCATCGTAAGCCTCGATCAGGAAACGGTCACGGGCATCGATGATATTGCCCGCGTGCTCGACGGTGGCAAGATCGGCAAGCGCGTGAGCGTGCGCATTTTGCGCGACGCCCAGCGCATCGTAAGCCTCGAGCTGGTGCCGACCGAGCGCTGAGGCCCTTGGCTTAGGCCTTGGCACCCTGCTTGCCGGCGCCCAGTGCGGGTGCCGCGTGGGGATCGAGCGGCCAGCGCGCCCGTACTTGGAAGTCGAGCCCGTCGCTGAGCCCACGCGCCAGCCGTTCCGCGCCCGCCCAAGCCACCATTGCCGCATTGTCGGTGCACAGCGCCGGCGGCGGCACGTGCAGTCGAAAGCCCGCCCGGCGAGCCGCCTCGCCCAGCGCCTGGCGCAGGGTGGCATTGGCGGCAACCCCGCCCGCGACCACCAGATGGTGCTGGGTGCCAGGGCTAAGGGTTGGGGCGGCCAGCGCCATGGCGCGCTGCACGCGATCGACGACGCTGTCGGCGACGGCCGCCTGAAACTCGGCACACAGGTCGGCAATGTCCTGCGCCTGCAAAGGTATGAGCGCGCGGGCCTGCTGGCGGACCGCGGTCTTCAAGCCAGCGAAGGAGAAATGCGGCTCGGGCCGCCCCAGCATCGGTCGCGGCAACCTGAAGCGGCCTGCGCGACCTGAGGCCGCCGCCCGTTCCACCGCCACCCCGCCGGGAAAGCCCAGGCCCAACAGCTTCGCCGTCTTGTCGAAGGCCTCGCCCAAGGCGTCATCGATGGTGCTGCCGAGACGCTGATAGCGGGCGACGTCGTGGACGATCAGCAGCTGCGTGTGCCCGCCGGAGACGAGCAGCAGCAGGTAGGGCGGTGGCAAGCCTTCGGTCAAGCCGACCGTCAGCGCGTGCGCTTCCAGATGGTTGACCGCGATGAGGTGCAGGCGGTGCACCGCGGCGATGGCTTTGGCCGTCATCGCGCCCACCAGGAGGCCCCCAATCAACCCCGGTCCGGCCGTGACCGCCACCGCGTCCAGCTCGGCAAAGCTGATGGCGGCGGCGCGCATGGCCTCGGCGATGATCTCGTCCAGGCATTCGACGTGTGCACGGGCGGCAATTTCGGGCACCACCCCGCCATAGCTGCGGTGCTCCTCCCATTGGGCACGCACCACGTTGGCGAGGATTTGCCCGGTGCCATCGGGGGCGCGCGCGACGACCGCGGCGGCGGTCTCGTCGCAGCTCGTCTCAATGCCGAGCACGCGCGTGGTCGGGCGCGGTTGCGTCTGCAAAGGGCTGATGGTGGGGGTGGGCATTGTGGCGCTGGCGCCGCGTTCTTGCTATGAGGCTATAGGCGATCCTGCCGACCGGCACCGCCTAGCACTGGAACGATCGACCGTGCAAGCCAAGACCGTTCGTATCGGCACGCGGGGCTCGCCGCTGGCACTGGCGCAAGCGCGAGAGGTGGAGGCGCGGCTTGCTGCCGCGCATGCGCCCGGCGCCTATGCCTTCGCTATCAGGGTCATTCGCACGTCCGGCGACCGTATTCAGGATCGGCCGCTGTCCGAGGCCGGTGGCAGCAAAGGCTTCTTTACCAAGGAGATCGAAGAGGCGCTGCTGACAGGCGAGATCGACATCGCCGTCCATTCCATGAAGGACATGCCGACGTTGTTGCCGCCCGGCCTGGCCATCACCGGCTACCTGCCGCGCCAGGACGTACGCGACGCCTTTATCGGGCGTGGGGTTGCGACCTTGACCGATCTGCCCGCAGGCGCGGTCGTTGCCACCTCGTCGCTACGCCGGCAGGCGCAGGTGCGGCGACTGCGGCCCGACCTTCAGGTGCAGTCGCTGCGCGGCAATGTGGAGACTCGGTTGAAAAAACTTGCCGACGGCGTGGCGCAGGCGACCATTCTCGCCATGGCCGGCCTCAATCGTCTCGGCCTACAGGATCGGGTGAGTTCGCCGCTTGCTGTCGACGTGATGCTGCCGGCCGTGGCTCAAGGCGCGGTCGGGATCGAAACCCGGGCCGACGATTTTGCGATGAGGCGATTGATTGCGCCCGTCAATCACCAACCGACCGGTCTGGCGGTCGTCGCCGAGCGCGCCTTCCTGGCCAAGCTCGACGGCTCCTGCCGGACGCCGATTGCCGGGCTCGCCGAGCTTAGCGATGACGGCCTCCTGTTCCGGGGAATGATCCTGACGCCGGACGGACGTGAGTGGCACGAGACGGTGCGGCAGGGGCGTCCGCAGGAGGCGATCCGCTTGGCCGAAGACGCCGCCGCCGAACTCATCGCCAAGGCCGGACCGAATTTCCTGCGCAGCATCGGCTGATGCGGCTGCTCGTCACACGTCCCGAGCCCGATGCCCTGAAATTGCAGGCCGTGCTCGAGGACATGGGACACGAGGCAACGGTGGAGCCGTTGCTCCACGTCAGCTTCGAGGGTGCCGATCGAATCGAGCTCGATGGCGTGCAGGCGCTGGTGGCGACCAGCCGCAACGCGCTGCGCGCCCTGCGTTCGACCGCGATCCTTCCCCGGGCGCGCGCCCTGCCGCTGTTCACGGTGGGAAAGGCGACCGCGGCCGAGGCGCGGACCATCGGTTTCGAGACGGTGGTGACGGGCGCAGGCACGGCGCGTGAGCTCATCACCCATATCGTCTCCGTGGTAGATCCCGCCGCGGGGCTGATCGCCCATCTTGCCGGGGACACGCTCGCCGTTAACCTGAAGGAGGAGCTCGCCGCGCACGGGTTCCGCGTCATCGAGTGGGTGGTCTACCGCATGCAGGCGGCCACCAGTTTTGCCGAGGACGTGGTGGAGCAGCTGGCGAGCGGCGAAATCGACGGCATCATCCTGCTTTCGCCTCGCACGGCGTCCGTTTACGCAAAGCTGGTGCGCGCCCATGGGCTCGCCGCGTTTGTGCGAGGGCTGCCGCACTTCTGCCTCTCGGCTGCCGTGGCGCGACGGTTGCAGCCCTTGGGCCCAATTGCCGTCGTCACCGCAGATGAGCCGCGGCTGGAAGAAGTGCTTGCCCTGATCGATGAGACGGCTGCACAATCGGGGGACTAGCCGGGACCGTGGCGCGCGAGTAAAAGTGGCGCCGCGTTGTCGACAGTGTCCGCCGAGCATGGCTGCGCGCAGGTTGCAAGCGGGGTCCCGGAGCTCAGGAATCCACTGATGGCCGACAGCAAGGACGAAACCGGCAAGGGCCGGCCCTATGCCACCATCGACCTGAAAGCCACTGAGGTGGGGGCCAAGCCGGCGGCGGGCGCCAAGACGGCGAACGCGTCCATGCGAAATCGATTGGCGTCGGCCTTGGCTTTGCTTCGCGCCAGCCATCGCGCCATACCGGTGCTAACGCATGTTGGGGCGGGGCTGGCCGGCGGTTTGCTCGCAGTCCTGGCCACGCTCCTCCTCGCGGGCACCGGTGGGGGCGAGCACGGTGCGGCGCCTCAGCTGGCGCCGCTGACCGGCCGCGTGTCGGAGCTTGAGCGCACCGTCGGCGGTCAATCGCAACTGCCGGATTTGCGCAACCGCGTCGACGCCTTGGCGCGGACCACCGGCGTGCTTGATGCCGCGAACGGCAGACACGCAGCCGAACTCAAGGCTCTGGAGGAGCGCCTCGGCAGCGCCGGCGCAGTTGCCCCCGAGCTCGGCGAGCGCTTGGCCAAGCTCGAGAGCACCATCACGGCGCTCACCGTCGCGGGTGCCGGCGAAACGAGCGAGGTCGTGCGCGCGGGCCTCGACCGCTTCGAGCGCCAGGTCGCCGGCGCCAAGGCCGATGCCGCCCGGCTCGCCGAGCGCCTCGACCGTTTCGAACAGCAGTTCCGCGCCACGCAAGGCGGCCTCGAGGGCCTGAAGGGCGATCTGGAGCGGGGCCTGAAGGCGACGGCAAGGGCCGAAGATTTGGCTCCCCTTGCTGGGCGCGTGGCCGCCCTCGACCAGGAGCTGCAAGCATTCCTCAAAACCGAGGCCGACCGCACCGCCAACACCTCGCGCGTCGTGCTGTCCCTGGAGTTGTCCAACCTCAAGCGCGCGATCGAGCGCGGTGACAGCTTTGCCACGGAGCTCGCCGCGGCAAAAAAAGTCGCCGGCGATAGGTTGAACCTGACGCTTTTCGATCGCTACGCCAAGGAGGGATTGCCGCCGCTGCCGGAGTTGGCCACGTCGTTTCGCAAGGTGGCCAATGGCATGCTCGATGCCGAGGCCGAGCCGGCGGATGCACCGCTGCTCGAGCGGCTGCTGTCGGGTGCCCGCTCGATCGTGCGCGTGCGCAAGAGCGGGCAGGCGGCCGACGACGGCAGCCTGGAGGCAACGATCGCCCGCATGGAAATGGCGCTCAAGGAGAACCGGCTGGGCGACGTCTTGGCACAAGGCAAGAAGTTGCCGCCGAAGGCTGCCTTGGTTGCCGAAGATTGGCTGCGCCGCGTCGACATGCGCTATCAGGTGGAAAAGGCGCTGGCCGATACCGAAGCCGCTTTGAAGAGCTCGCTGGCGGCGGGCCCGGCCGGCATGGATCGCCGGCAATGATCCGTGTTCTCATCTTTCTCCTTGCGGTAAGCGCCTTTGCCGCCGGCCTGCACTGGCTGGCCGATCGGCCGGGGACGATCGTGGTCGAATGGCAGGAGTACGTGGCCGAGACCAGCGTTTTCCTTGCCGTCGTGATGCTGCTGCTGCTCGTTGCCCTCCTGCTGCTGGTGTGGTCGGCTCTGCGGCAGGTGTGGGCCAGCCCCGCCGCGGTCGGCCGCCTGATGCGGCGGCGGCGGTTGCAGCGTGGGCTCGATGCCATCTCGGGAGGCATCATCGCCATCGGCGCCGGCGATGGTAGCCTGGCCACCCGCTATGCCCTACAGGCCCGCAAGTCCTTGCCACACGAGCCGCTCACGCATCTGTTGCGCGCCCAGGCGGCGCAACTGAACGGCGATGCGAGCACCGCGCGACGCATCTTCGAGGCCATGCTCGCCTCCCCGGACACCGCACAACTGGGCTTGCGCGGCCTCTTCCTCGAGGCCAAGCGCGAAGGCGAAACGGAGGCGGCGCGCCAATTTGCCGAACGCGCCTTGAAGCTCAATCCCAGGCTCGCCTGGCCCGTCGAGGCCTTGTTCGATTTGATGTGCAAAGCCCAGGATTGGCAGGGCGCGCTCGCCACGCTGGCGGTCGCCCAGCGTCAGAGCTTGATCGACCCGGCCGTGGCGCAACGGCGCCGCGCCGTACTACTGACGGCGAAAGCGCAAGAGGCGGAGGACCCCGAACCGGACCGGGCGCTGGAGCTGGCCTTGGAGGCGCACAAATTGGCGCCAAACCTCGTGCCCGCGGCCGCGATTGCAGGACGCCTTCTTGCCTCGCAGGGAAACACGCCGCGCGCCGCGCGCGTCCTGCTCAAGACTTGGCGCCTTGCCCCGCACCCGGAGCTGGCGACGGTCTATGCTTACGCCCGGCCCGGCGACAGTCCGCGGGATCGGTTGACGCGGGTGCGCCACCTTTCACGTCTCACCCCGCAAGACAACGAGGCGGCGATCGCCATTGCCATCGCCTCGATTGAGGCGCGCGAGTGGGACGAAGCGCGCAAGGCCCTGGAGCCCCTGCTGGGAACACGGCTCACGCAACGCGTCTCGACGCTCATGGCACGCATCGAGGGCGAGCAGCACGGCAATGCCGGTGGCGTGCGCGAGTGGCTGGCGCGGGCGGTCAACGCGCCGCGTGATCCGGCCTGGACCGCGGACGGTATCGTCTCCGACGTGTGGGCACCGACCTCCCCGGTGACGGGAGCGCTCGATGCCTTTCGTTGGCGCGTTCCTGTCGAGCCCATCGACGCCGAAGGCGGCGCGCTGTTGGCCGCCAAGGTCGAGGCGTTGGTCGGATTGGGGGCCGGGCCCTCCTCGCAACTGACGGCCGATGCCCCGGCGCAACCCATTGCCGCGCCGAACCGACCCGCAAGCATCGCAGCCTCTGATCCGACCGCGCGGCCCGCTCCGGGCAAGTCCCCCGCCTTCGGGCCGCCGGCGCCGGCCGCCGAGACGGTGGCAAGGAGCAGCCCAGCCGGGGCGGGCGAGCCAGGGACTGAGCGGCGCGCGCCATTGCGCACGAACAGCGCGGCAGCCCCCCTCAGCCGCGCGCGCCCAGCCGCCGAACCCAGGATTTTTGTGCCGCCACGGGCACCGGACGATCCCGGCACCGGCGCGGCGGAGGACGAGGAGGTGCTGGTGCCCGATCTGCGCGGTTCGGCCGCCAAGGCATAAAGCCTGGGCGTGGCTGCGGGCCGGTCGTGCGCGCCGCCTTTGAGGAGTTGCAAAGGAGGCCTTGCCAATGGACTGGTTCGATGCGCTTACGTTGGCCCGGCTGCAATTTGCCTTCACGGTTTCATTTCACATCGTCTTTCCCGCCTTCACCATTGGGCTTGCCAGCTACCTCGCCGTGCTCGAGGGACTTTGGCTTTTCACCGGCCGCTCCGTTTTTATCGCGGTGTTCAACTACTGGAAGAAGATCTTTGCCATCAGCTTCGGCATGGGCGTCGTGTCGGGCATCGTCATGAGCTACCAGTTCGGCACCAACTGGAGCGTCTTTTCCGACAAGACCGGACCCATCCTCGGCCCGCTGATGGGCTACGAAGTGATGTCGGCCTTTTTTCTGGAGGCAGGCTTCCTCGGCGTGATGCTGTTCGGCATGGATCGGGTCGGCAAAGGTCTGCACTGCTTTGCGACCTTGATGGTGGCCGTGGGCACGTTCTTGTCGGCGTTCTGGATCCTTGCCGCCAACAGCTGGATGCAAACGCCGGCGGGCCACGTTACCAACGCCGCCGGACAGTTCGCGCCGGCGGACTGGTGGGCGATCATCTTCAATCCTTCCTTTCCCTATCGGCTGGTCCACATGCTGCTCGCCGCCTACCTTACCACGGCCTTCGTGGTCGGCGGCGTGGGCGCCTATCATCTGCTGCGCGACCGGGGCAACGAAAGCGCGCGGCTGATGTTCTCGATGGCCATGTGGATGGCGGCTTTGGTGGCGCCACTGCAAGTCGTGGCGGGAGATCTGCATGGCCTGAACACGCTCGAGCACCAGCCGGCCAAGATCGCGGCGATGGAGGGGCACTGGGAGACGCGGGCCGGCCAACCGCTGATCCTGGTTGGCTGGCCGAGCATGGCGGCCGAGACCACCTACTACGCCGTCGAGTTGCCCAAGGTCGGCAGCTTGATCTTGACCCACGACTGGAACGGCACGGTGAAAGGTCTCAAGGCCTGGCCGCCACAGGAGCGAGCCAATGCCAGCATCGTGTTCTGGAGCTTTCGCATCATGGTCGGCATCGGCGTGCTCATGGTGCTGGTGGGGATGTGGAGTTTGCTGCAGCGCTACCGTCGGCAACTGACGGCGAGCGCCGCCTTGCTGCGCTTTGCCGTGTTGATGAGCCCAGCCGGTTTCATCGCCGTGCTGGCGGGCTGGATCACCACCGAGGTGGGGCGGCAGCCTTATACCGTCTACGGGTTGTTGAGGACGGCACAGTCGCACTCGCCCATCGACGCCGCCGCCGTGGCGGGCTCGCTGCTTGCCTTCATCGTCGTTTACTTCGTGGCATTCGGCGCCGGCACGTTTTACATCCTGCGGCTGATGCTGCATCAACCGCAGCTCGACGAGCCCGACATCGAAAAAGGCGTGCCGCAGCGCGCGGCCGGCATCACGCCTCTTCCGGGGCTGACAGACCTCGCCGCCTCGACGCAAAAGTGAGGACCGCCCATGTTCGACCTTGCTTTTATCTGGGCCCTGCTGATCGCCTTTGCCGTGCTGGCCTACGTGCTGTTCGACGGTTTCGACCTCGGGATCGGCATCCTGTTCCCGTGCTTTGCCGCCGAGAAAGAGCGCGACGACGCCATGAATTCGGTGGCACCCGTGTGGGACGGCAACGAGACCTGGTTGGTGCTCGGCGGCGGCGGGCTGATGGCGGCCTTTCCGCTGGCCTACGCCGTGGTGCTGCCGGCGCTCTACGCCCCGATCACCGCCATGTTGCTGGGCTTGATTTTCCGCGGCGTCGCCTTTGAATTTCGCTTTCGCAGCACCCGGCGCAAGCTGCTCTGGGATTGGGCGTTCGCCGGGGGATCGACCCTTGCCGCCTTTGCCCAGGGTATCGCGCTGGGCGCCTTGGTGCAGGGAATTCCCGTTTCCGGGCGCGCCTACGCGGGCGGCTGGTGGGATTGGCTGACGTGGTTCAGCATCCTCACCGGCTTGGCGCTGGTGATCGGTTACGCCCTGTTGGGCGCGACCTGGCTGATCTGGAAAACCAGCGGCGAGCTGCAACAAAAGGCCTATTCCCTGGCCTGGTCGACGGGGCTTGCGACCGTGGCGCTGATCGGCATCGTCAGTTTGATCATGCCGTTCCTCGACCCCCTCTTCCGGCAGCGCTGGTTCAGCTTCCCCAACATCGTCTATGCGGCGCCGGTGCCGATCCTCGTTGCCCTCGCCGCGCTCGTGCTTTTGGCGGGTCTCGGCAGGCGACGCGAAGGAGCCCCGTTCTTGGCGGCCGTGGCGCTCTTTATCCTGTCCTATCTTGGCCTCGGCATCAGCTTTTATCCCTATATTCTGCCGCCCTCGCTGACGATCTGGGACGCAGCGGCGCCGGCCAGGAGCCTTGAGTTCCTGCTCGTCGGGGCGGTCGTCTTGATCCCCTTGATCCTGGCCTATACGGCTTGGTCCTACTGGGTTTTTCGCGGCAAGGTCGGCGCCAGCACGGGCTATCATTGAATGGCGCGCGACGGCGGCCCCTCAGCCTTGCTGCGCCGGCTCCTGTGGTTTGGCGGCCTATGGTTGGCGGGGGTCGCCGCCGTCGGGCTGGCCGCCTACCTGATCCGCGCCGTCTTGGCTTGACAGTTGAACTGCAGGATCGGCGTCCCACCGAGGCCGCAGCCCAAGACCGCAAAAGCGTGGGCCCGCGCGGGCTATTCGACCTTGCCCGGGACGCTGTTGGCCCCGGCCGGGCAGGAGCAGGCGGCGCCCACGGGTCGGGCCTTGTCGAGCTTACACACGCTCGTTGCGGTGCGGCAGGCAAACCCGTCCGGCTGGATGGACCGGTTGCGCGGGGGCGGGCCTCCGAAGGGTCTTTCTTCGATCTGCCGTTGCGGAGGCGGGCCGCCAAAGGGCTGCTCGCCGGTTCGCTCCGCAGCCTGCGCCGCGGCTGGGAGGCCCCACAGGACGATCGCGAAAATCGCCGCTGGTGGCACTAACGACCTCATCCAATGCTCCCTCGCAACTAGCGAACATCCCCCTCTCCGGCAGGGTAGCAAACCACGGCGGAGCCCGCCATGATAGTTGTGCCGCACGCCAACAATGGTTCAATAGGCGCGCCATGCCGATCGCGGACGCAGACCGCAAGCGTATCGTTCAGGCGATACGCAGCTACATTGCTCGAGAACGCATTTCGCGCGGCGAGTTTGCCGAGCGGAGCAAGCTTGGCAAATCGACGGTCGACAAGCTGGTCGTCGGCCTGTTTTCCGAAAAAACCATCCTGCAGATCGAATCGCAGCTCAAAATCAGCCTGATCGGCGGCGGCGGTATTGGCGAAACAGCGGCCGAGGACCTGGGCAGATACACCAGGGAGGAAACACAGAACTACGTTGGCGACTATGTTTTTGCCCGGCCCTCCTTTCACGAAGACGGGCTCATCCATGCGTTTCACATGGAGGTGGCGTGGGACCGCGAGGCGGCCGCCTTGCTGGTGCGAGAGGCCGCGCGCGGCAAACAGACACCCCTGCAGTTCGGAAAAATTTATATTCCGCGCGCCTCGATGCACATCTTCATCCTGTCCAACGAGCATGGCTGGCTCAAGAAAGTGATCCTGTCGCAACTCGACGTTTACAAGCGGATGAAGGGCATCATGCTGACCATGGGCCATGCCTTCGGCAATCTTTACACGCCGGTGGCGATGCCGGTGGTCATGAACCGCTACGACAAGATCGAGAGCCACATGGTGGGCAAGATCGATCGCACCTCACGCATGTATGAGGAATACAACCGCGATCTTCTGGCGGTGGAAGAGGACCAGTTCGCCAAGTGGATACGCCTCAACCCTCGGTGAGATCGGGCTCGGCCGGAAAGCCAAGAAAATCAAGCTTCTGTGGCCTTGTTTGCCGAAACACTCGGCGCCGACGGAAAACGCGGAAAACTTGGGCAAGGATCGGAAAGGTCCGGTGATGGCCGCGAAAGCGCGCGCTCCCTAAATTCACAGCGTCGCCGCCAGAGCTCCTAACACGGGGGGCGTGGGCAGCGATCGTAGCGGAGAGCACAGAACTCTCCTTGCGCCGCATCTGAGCCTCCCTAGGAGCGTCCGGCGGTTCGCCGGCAGTTAAGTCAATGCGCGTGCCTCGCTGCACGCCCAGGAGACGTCATGTCGCAGCACGCAAAAGGGGTCCTGGCCGCCACGCCGGCAGCTAATGCTCGCGCGACCGGTTGTCCTTGCCCCGTCAGCTGATCGTCACTCGCACCGCCAACGAAATGAGGAATGCCATGGGCAGCCGAAAATCCACGCTTGCGCCGCAGCCACGACGCGCCAGCGAGCCCGCGACCCAATCGCTCGCACTTTTCCTCGCCTGGGTCGACGCCTGGTTCACGACCTGCCGCGCCTACTATCGCGCCGCGATCGCCTACGAAGAACTCTACCGGCTCTCGGATGGCGAACTGCGCCATCGCGGCACAACGCGCCGGACCCTGGCGCGGGATGTCACGGGCTTTGACGTGACCCACCACCCCAACTGTTGAGGGGCCCGTCCGAACGGCGGGTCGGTCGCGCCGACCGACCCGGCCCGCGCCACCCCTGGGGCGGCGGTACGCCGGCACGGCCGCAGGCGGGCGTTGGTGCGTGAGAGGCTTCCCATTGCCGGCGCAGGCGCTAGTCTTGCTGCCCGACGACAGGAGGTGCACGCATGCCGCTCGCCGCAGACATCGACACTTCGAGCCCCAAACATTTGCGCGACAAGTACGCCATCATCGGGGTGGGTGAGACCAGCTACACGCGTGGATCGGGCATGACGACGCGCGCCTTGGGGACCTGGGCGGTACGCAATGCCATCGAGGATGCGGGGCTGCGGCCGGCAGACGTCGACGGCATGCTCTCCTACCAATCGGGCGATTCGACCTTTGCACCTTTCATCGCCGGCGACCTCGGCATCCGCCTCAACTTTTACATGGATGTCTTTGGCGGCGGTTCGTCGACCGAGGCGCTGATCGGCATGGCGATGGGGGTGATCGAGGCCGGCATGTGCAAGACGGTGGTGCTGTTCCGGGCCATGAACGGATTTTCGCAGGTGCGCATCGGCGGCACCGGCGCCCGCTCCGCCGTGCCGATTGCGGGCGACATGCTGCACAGCCGGACCTACGGCTGGCAAAGTGCGGGCCAGCTCTTCAGCTTTACGTTCTTGCGGCACATGTACGACTACGGCACGACGCCGGCGCAGGTGGCGGCGGTGCGCGTGGCCCACAGTCAGCACGCGTCCAACAATCCGAAGGCCTATTACAAGCAGCGCCTCGCGGTCGAGGATGTGCTGGCGAGTCGCATCATCTGCAAGCCGCTGCACTTGCTCGACTGCTGCGTGGAGACGGACAACGCCACCGCCGTCATTGTCACCAGCGCGGCGCGGGCACGCGATGGCCGCCATCCGTGCGTCTTGATACGCGGCGTGGCTGGTCGCGTCTGCAAACCGCGGGTCGACATGCACTACCAGCACGGGCCGATTTCAACCGTCGCCGGTACGTACGCGCGCGAGATTTTGTGGCCTAATTCCGGCGTCGGTCCTGAGGAGGTGGATGTCACAGGCTCCTATGACGCGTTCACCTTCACCACCATGCTGCAGCTCGAGGATTATGGTTTTTGCAAGAAGGGCGAGGGTGGTCAGTATGTCAGCGACGGCACCATTCGCCTCGGCGGGCGGCGGCCCAACAATACCAGCGGCGGACACCTGTGTGAGGGCTATACGCACGGCATGAATATGGTGATCGAGAACGTGCGACAGCTGCGCCACGATGTCGATGATTCCTGTCCGATCGGAGCGGACGGCAAGCGCCAGCACAGTTACGACTACCGCGAGGGTGGCTGTCGCCAAGTGAAGCAATGCGAAGTTACCGCCAATCTCGGCTGGGCCATGCCGGGCACGGGCTCGGCCATGGTGATGCGGCGAGATTGAGGGGGAGGACCAATGTCGATCAAGGCCGATTATTTGGGTATGGCGCTCAGCATCGACGAGCTCGATGGCGAGAACCTCGCCTATTTCAAGCATTGCGCCGCGCACGATTTTCATCTGCAGCTATGCGAGAGCTGCAATCTGCTGCGCTATCCTCCCACCACGGCGTGTCCGTGGTGCATGCGGGCCGACGCGAAATGGGTTCCGGTCGAGGGCAAAGGCGCCGTGCACGCCTATACGGAAGTGCATCATGCCATTCAACCTGCCTTCAAAGGCTCGACGCCGTATCTGGTTCTGCTGGTCGATCTCGACACGCAGAAGGGCAAGCCAAGCGCGCAAGAGGCCTTGCGGGTCGTTGGCAACTTGACGACGCCGGCTGGTCGGCTTGCCCCACCCGACATGGTGAAGCGGGTCGGGATCGGCACGCGCGTGCGCATGGTGTTTAGTGACGTCGCGCCGGGTCTGGCCTTGCCGCAATGGACCATCGATGAGGCCGCAACCCAGCCGCAGCCCTGGCGCTATCCTGAGGAGTGAACCGCCCGAACGCCGAGCGAGGCAAAGAGCGGCCGGCGCGCCGGCGCCTTAGGCGGGCGGCAGGAGGCAGGCGCGCAGATCCTCGGCCAGTTTGCGCATTAAGGTGAAGTAGAGGTTGGGTTCGGGCGCCAGGGCGAAGCCCTCGGGATCGAGCGTACCCGTGCGCGCCAAAGTCCCCTCGGTCAGGTTATCGATCAGGCGCTTGTCGACTTGTGGTTCGGCAAACACACAAATGGCGCCGAGCGCTAAGATTTTCTGACGCAGTTCGCTCAGGCGCTTGGCGCTCGGCGCCACTTCGGGGCTGATCGAGATGGCACCGACGACGTTGAGGCCATAGCGACGTTCGAGGTACTGGAAGGCGTCGTGCGCCACGACGTAGGGCTTGCCGGCGAGGGGCTCCAGCGCACTTTGCAGCTCGGCCCGCAGGGCATCGAGCTGGCGCTTGAGCGCCGTCGCGTTGGTCTTGAAGGCGTCGGCGTTGGCCGGATCCTTGGCGCTCAGGGCTTGCTCGATGCGATCGACCATCGCCTTGGCATTGTCGGGATCGAGCCAGATGTGCCCGTCGAAAGCGTTCGCCATGCCGGCGCCATGCGCATGGCGGCGCCCGTCGCCGGCGGCCTCAAAGGACACACCCATGCGGCGCTCGAGCAGGACCACGCCGGGCGCCTCCTGCAGGGTCACCAGCTCCACCTGCCGCGGCAACGTTTGCGTCAATCTAACGGAAAAGGGCTCGGTGACAGCGGAGGCACGAAAGACGACATCGGCGCCGTTGAGCGCGGCCAGGTCTGACGGCTTTAAGGTATAAAGGTGCGGGGAGGCGGGGCCTTTGACGAGCATCTGAGGCCTGCCGACACCCGCCATGACCCCTGCAACGAGGGCATAAAGCGGCTTGATGGTGACGACCACCTTGGGGGCGGCGGAGGCAGGTTGCGCCCCGGCCAGAAGAAGGAGGGGCACGAGCCAGGCAAAGGGTGCGCGTTTGAGCATCGATGGACTCTAGGGGACCCCGTGTTTGCAAGGCCCGTCATTGGGAAGGCCCTTGCGGAGGCCAAGGCGATTTGGCACGTTCGGGTGCACGCTATGTTATAGCATAACGTCATGCAAGCCTACGGCGATGCGATGGCGGTGCTGCCGTCTTGCCCTCATTGTGTGGGCGACTGCGTCCCGGTATCAGATCTCGCCCGGGACGGGGGGATGACCGTTGATCGGAGAGGAACAGGCAAATGCCGAGACTATCGGCGAGCGTCATTGGTCTCCTTGCGGGTCTGGCCACGCTAGCGGGCGTGCTGGCAGGCCCGGCGGCGGCCCACCCGCACGTTTGGATCACCGTCGAAACCACGCTTATGTACGACCAAGGTGCCTTTAGCGGGCTACGCCACAAGTGGACCTTCGACCAGTACTACACGGCGATGGCGATCGAGGGCTTGGACAAGAACAAGGACGGCAAGTACGACCGCGAAGAATTGGCGGAGCTGGCCAAGGTGAATATCGACGGCCTCAAGGAATTTGCCTACTTCACCACGGCGTCGGTTGCCGGCCGGGAGATCAAATTCGAGGCGCCGAGCGACTATTGGCTTGAGCATCGGGACGGGGTCTTGTCGCTCAACTTCACCCTGCCCTTTGCCGAGCCCGTGTCGACCGAGGCCAAGGGACTGACGTTCGCCGTGCAGGACCCAACGTTCTTTATTGCTTTCGATCTCGCCAAGGTCGATCCCGCCAAGCTGGGACCGGGAACTCCGGCAGCCTGCAAGATCAAAGTCGGCTCGCCGAAGGAGCAGGCGGGTGCCCTCGGCGACGCCTTCGCCAAACAGTTTGGCGCCCTGGCGGTCGGCGGATCGCAGGTCATCTCGGTCGACTGTCAAGGACCCTGACGCGCACAATCGAGCGCTTCGCCCCAAGGCGCAGCCCGCGCAGATTGCGGGCTGCTTCAATTTCGTACGGAATTTACGCACTATTCATGGTTTGCTTCCGGGGCACGCAGCCTTGCCTCTAGGGCTCGCCGCATTCGGTGCTGCCCCTCGCCCTGTCGATCGGCCGGCCGTCGGTTCGTGCGTGCTGCCTCCATGCGGTCCCTGCTTTGCTTGTTTGCCACGTCGCGATTTGCGCCCTAACCGGCGGCGCCACGGGACGCGCCGCCCTCAAGCCTGCGGCCAGCGCGCGCACCCGACATCGAGCTCCTGGTCTAGGAGCATCGCGATTGCGTCTCTTGTCGGCTCTTTCGCCGCGATGTGCTGCCGCGCTACCAACAGGGCCTTGGCGGCGGAGTTGCCGATCCGCTTCGTCGATATTACCGCCTCGAGCAACGAGGGGCCTGGCCTCGCGGGAGGTGGACATGCTCCCCACCGTCGTGCTGATGCTGGGGGGAGGAGAGATCGATCGGATCGTCGGCACTGGGTGGCCCGACAACTTTTTCAAGCTCCTGGCGCAGATGCGCGCCGAGGTGGGCTAGCATCCGCGGCGAACGCTCGCCGCTCTCTTGCGGCCCGCGCCGCGGTCGGCTTTGATGCCTCTGGTGGCCGCTGCGCCGGCCGTGTTGGAGCGGAGGGGTCGCCATGGACCGGCGGGGCTTCTTGATATCGGGTGGAGCGGCAGCGGTGGCCACCGGCGCCACGACAGGCACCGCCCCGGCGATGGCCGCCAAGACCACCGAGGAGGCCTGCCCAGGAAGAGCGCAGGCGCCCGGCGCGCGCGTGCTCACCATGGCGGTAGCGCCAGGATACGATCTTGCTGGGTTTGGGGCCGACCGGCTCGCCAGCCGCATCGCCTTGGCGACGGGCGGGCGCTTTCGCATTGAACGCATCGGCCCGGAGGCCGCGGCCGATATGCACCTCACTGACGCCCGCTGGCTTGCCAGCCTGCACCCCGCCTTCGCCTTCTTTGCCGGGCTGCCCTTGGGCGAGGGTTTGCCCGGCGCGGATCTCGACGGCTGGCTGACGCTTGGCGGCGGTCAACTGCTGTGGGATGAGCTTGCACGACCCTTCGGCTTGAAGCCGCTGGTTGCGGGCCACACCGGCGCCGGCGGCGGCCTTTGGTCGAGCGTGCGCCTGCAGGCGGCGGCCGATCTCGTCGGCCTGCCGGTCGCCGCGACGGGGCTCGCCGCGCGCGTCCTTGAGGTCATGGGTGCCGAGGTGATCGACGTCGCACCGCCGGAGCTTGGCGCGGCTTTGACCACTGGGCGGGTCCGCGCTGGCGAGGCAGGAGGGCCGCTGCCGGGCACCGCCTTTAATCTGGAGCCACTGGCGCAATGCTGTTATCGGCCGGGGCTCTACCCCCACGGCGCCGTAACCGCGCTCTTGGTGGCATCCGGGCTTTGGCAGGGTCTGGACGCGGCGGACCAGGCGATTTTCGAGGCCTGCGTGGCGGCGGAGCATCGCCTCGCGTTGGCCGAGGCCAACATGCAGGCCGCCCTCGCCACGCACGTGCGCGCGGCGGCTAAGTGGCCCCGCGCACGTCTTTGCCGCGATCGCTCGCCGAGGCTCTGGCCCGGGTCGCAACCGCCGTCGTCGAGGAGGTCGCAGGCTTCGATGCGGCCAGCCGGCGTATCGCCGCCAGCTATCGCGCGCACCGCGAGTTGCATGCTGTCCCCATCGCCTAAGGGCGTCCATGACCGGGTCCGCTCGCGCCGCGGGCGTCGGCGTTCTTTGAAGCTCGACCTATGCGGAAGGTGCATTGCTGCAGCGCAGCATCAACCCTACTTTAGGTGCAAGCAACCACCAAATCCCCAGGCGCAGAAAGGGTGTCGGCAGCGGAGCTGCCGCTCCGCGAAGGCCCCATTCCAACAAGGGGGCCCGCACTGCTGAGGAGGGAAAGGCACAAGGTTGGCGCCCCAGAAGAGGAGCTGATCCATGAGCACCCTGACCTACACAAACAGCGATTACGCGGCGCGCGACGCCGCACCGGCGAGCCCGCGCAAGCCGTTCTGGCGGCGTGCCTATGATGCCTTGATGCGCTCCCAGCAACGGCGAGCCGAACGCGAGATCGCGGCCTATCTGAACCGTCATGGCGGGCTTTTGACGGACGAGATGGAGCGCGAAATCATGCTTCGCCTCGAAGGTCGCCGGCGCGGCATGCTGTAAATCCCGTGTCCGTGTGGCCAGGCCCAGGCCCGTGGGCATTGGGGGTGTGCGCGTGCGGCCTGCGCAGCCCACGGGTTTCATCGACGCCAACCCTTGAACGATCAAGGCAAGGGAGCGCTCACATTGACGTGAGCGCTCCCTGGGCCGCTTGGCGCGCGCGTTTTCGCTTGCCGGCGCTGCGCCGGCGGCCCATATACGGGCAGCAAAATTGGCAGGGAACACCGCTTGGCGGCGACGGCAATTGACCGGCGCGATTGATCGACGCAATTGAGCCGCGCTCTGACCCGAGGCGCGCCGCAGATCGGGGTGTTGCAAGCAGCGCAGTGGGCCGTCGAATAAGGAGACTGCATGGCCAAGGAAGAGATGCTGGAGTTCGAAGGTGTGGTCGCGGAGGTGTTGCCGGACGCGCGCTGTCGCGTGAAGCTCGACAATGGGCACGAAGTCGTCGCTTATACCTCCGGGCGCATGAAAAAGAACCGCATCCGCATCCTGGCCGGTGATCGCGTGACCGTGGAAATGACGCCCTACGACCTCGACAAGGGTCGTATCAACTTCCGCCACAAGGACGTGCGCGCGCCGGTCAATACCGGGCCGCCGCGTCGGCCGCCCCAGCGCCGGTTCCGCTGACGCCGATCCCCACCGCTTCAGGCACAAATTGGGCCGCAAAGCCGGCTTGGCGACGGCCGCTGCCGCGTGTCGCGACGCTTGCCCGCCTGCGGCTCGCGCCGGCGTGGACGAAGTGCAATCGCCGCCTTGGTCGGGCCATCCGAATCGGCCGATGCTGGGGCCCCGCTCCAGGATGGGAGCCCTAAACCATGAGCGAACGCGCAAGTTCTCGGCGCAAAGCCAGCGAGGTCGCACCAACGAGCGGTGCCGGCAGCAGTGGCCGCGTGCCAGCCCCGAAATTCGACAAAAAAACCATCGCGCTCGTTTATGATTTCGACGGCACGCTCTCGCCGCGGCCGATGCAGGAGTATGCGTTCCTGCCGAAGATTGGGGCCGACCCCGCCGCCTTCTGGGCCGAGAGCAACGCGCTTGCCGAGCAAGCGCGCGCCGACCCGCTGATCACCTACATGCATCTCATGTACAAGAAGGCGAAGGACAAGGGCGTGCGCATCGACCGGCGCGATCTCGTTGACCAGGGCCGACACGTTGAGCTGTTTGCGGGCGTCGAAACCTGGTTCGATAGCATCGGCGGCTACATTAAGAGCCATGCCCAGAGCCACGGCGTGCAGCTGCGGCACTACCTGATCTCCTCGGGGCTGAGCGAGATCGTGGAGGGCACCAGCATCTATAAGCGCTTTCACAACGTGTTTGCCTCCGAATACTGGTTTGAAGCCTACGATCTGCCCTACCCGAAGCGCGTCATCACCGACACCGGCAAGACGCAGTACCTGTTTCGCATCAACAAGGGCGTCGAAGATGTGGGACTGAGCATCAATCAGCACATGCCGGAGGCGCTGAGGCCGATCCCGTTCGCCAATATGATCTACTTTGGCGACGGTGATACCGACGTGCCGTCGATGGCGGTGATGCGCAAGAACGGTGGCCACGCCGTCGCCGTTTATCCGCCGGGCAAGTCAAAGGCCAAGTGCGTCGACCTCTTCAACGCCGGGCGCTGCGACTTCTTTGCGCCGGCGGACTACCGCAGCGGCTCGGACCTGTTCCGGCGCACCTGCCTGCTGCTCGACCGGATGTTGGCAAATATCCGCGTCGAGGAGGAGAGGTGGCGTCTGGGACGTGGGCTGCCGTCGGCAAAGTAGTCCGCCGTTCGGCCCGTCGGGGGCGACCCTTATTCGGCGGCCATTGGCGCTGCCGGCTCCACCTTCGCCGCGCAGAACTTGAATTCCGGGATTTTACCCATTGGGTCAAGCTGCGGATTGGTGAGGAGGTTGGCGGCGGCCTCCGCGAAACAGAAGGGGAGGAACACCATGCCTTCGGCCACGTCGCGATCGGCGCGCGCCTTGAGCACAACCGTGCCGCGGCGAGTCGAAACGCGCACCAGTCCTCCGGGCGCCACGCCCAGGCGATCCATCTCCCGTGGGTTCAGGCCAGCGACGGCCTCGGGTTCCAGCGAATCCAGATTGGCGGCGCGCCGCGTCATCGACCCGGTGTGCCAATGCTCCAGCAGGCGCCCGGTGGTAAGCACCAGCGGATAATCGGTATCGGGCAGCTCGTCGGGCGGTAACAGGTCGGCCGGCACGATCCTGGCGCGGCCGGATTTGGTCGGAAACGAGCTGGCGAAAATGATTTCGTTGCCGGGCTTGTCGGCTGCATCGCAGGGGTAAGTGACGGCGTCCTCGCGCAACAAGCGCTCCCAGGTGATGTTGTTGAGCGAGGGCATCACCGCGGCCATCTCGGCGTAGACCTCGGAAATGTCGCGATAGTTCCAGGTTAGGCCGATACGCTGCGCCAGATCCTGGATCAGGGCCCAATCCTGGCGCGCCTCCCCGGGTGGATTGAGCACGGGGCGCGCGATCTGCACCTGGCGGTTGGTGTTGGTGAAGGTGCCCCACTTTTCCGCATGCGCGGAGGCCGGCAGGACGACGTCGGCATGCCAGCAGGTTTCGGTCAAAAACAGGTCCTGCACGACGAGGTGCTCGAGCTTGGCGAGCGCCTCGCGGGCGTGCTGGACGTCGGGGTCCGACATCGCCGGGTTTTCACCCAGGATATACATACCCTTGATATCGCCATCCTTGATGGCATGCATGATCTCGACGACGGTTAAGCCTTTTTTCGGATCGAGTGTGGTGCCCCAGAATTTCTCGTAGGCACCGCGGATGGCAGGGTCCTCGACCGACTTGTAGTCGGGAAAGACCATCGGGATCAGGCCCGCGTCGGAAGCACCCTGCACGTTGTTTTGACCGCGCAGCGGATGCAGGCCCGTCCCCGGCCGGCCGACTTGCCCCGTCACGAGCGCCAGCGCGATCAGGCAGCGGGCATTGTCGGTGCCGTGCGTATGCTGGCTGATGCCCATGCCCCAGAAAATGATCGACCGCTCGGAGCGGGCGTAGAGCCGCGCCACTTCGCGAATGCTGGCGGCAGGAATGCCGCACACGGGCTCCATCTTCTCCGGCGTGAAGGCCTCCACCTTGGCCTTGAGGCTGTCGAAGCCTTCGGTGTGGGCTTGCACGTATTGGATGTCGACCATGCCCTCGGCGATGATCACGTTGAGCATGGCGTTGAGCAGGGCGACGTCGCGACCCGGCTTGAACTGCAGCGTGTGCGAGGCATAGCGCGCCATGCCCTGGCTCTGCCCGCGAGGATCCATCACGATCAGCTTGGCGCCGCGCTTGGCCGCGTTCTTGAGGAAGGTTGCCGCCACGGGATGGTTTTCGGTCGGCCGCGCGCCGATGACGATGATGCAGTCGCTGTCCTTGGCCGCGGTAAACGGGGCCGTAACGGCGCCGGAGTTCACACCCTCCATCAGCGCCGCAACGGAAGAGGCGTGGCAAAGCCGGGTGCAATGATCGACGTTGTTGGTGCCGAAGCCCTGGCGGATGAGCTTTTGGAACAGGTAGGCTTCTTCGTTGGAGCCCTTCGCCGAGCCGAAGCCTGCAATGGCCTTGCCGCCGTCGCGGTGCTTGATGCGATTGAGCCCGGCGGCCACCCTCGCCATCGCCTCTTCCCAGCTGGCTTCGCGGAAGTACGTGTCGATCTCGTCGCGCCGGATCTGCAAGTTGGCGTCCTTGCCAACGCCGTCGCGGCGAATGAGCGGCTTGCGCAGTCGGTCGGGATGATGGATGTAGTCAAACCCGAAGCGGCCCTTGACGCACAGCCGATTTTCATTGGCCGGTCCATCGCGGCCGTCGACATAGAGGATCTTGTCGTCCTTGACGTGCACCCTGGTCTGGCAACCCACGCCGCAGTAGGGGCACAGCGTGTCGACCGAGCGGGTTTCGTAGTTCACGCGCTTGCCGGTGCCATCCAGCAGGCTCCTCTCCAGCAGCGCCCCCGTGGGGCACACCTGCACGCACTCACCGCAGGCCACGCACGTCGAATGCCCCATGCCGTTGTCGAAATCGAATACGACCTTGGCGCCATGCCCGCGGTAAGCCATGCCGATCACGTCGTTCATCTGCACCTCGCGGCAGGCGCGCACGCACAAGCCACAGTTGATGCAGGCGTCGAGGTTGACCGCGATCGCCGCATGCGTGATGTCGGTCGCCGGGCGCTCGCCGCCGGGGAAACGCCGGCTCGTGCCGATGCCCATGGCATCCACCCAGCCCCAAAATTTGGAGGCAGGATCATGGCTGCCGCCCCGTTCGGGCTGGTCGGCCAGCAACAGTTCAAACACCATCTGGCGCGAGGTCTTCGCCCGCTCCGAGGCGGTCTTGACCTTCATGCCGGCGGTGACCTTGCGCTGACAGGAGGCGGCCAGCACGCGCTCACCCTCGATCTCGACCATGCAGGCGCGGCAATTGCCGTCGGCGCGGTAACCAGGCGCGGGATGCCAGCACAGGTGCGGGATCTTGGTGCCATGCCGCTGCGCGACCTGCCAAATGGTCTCGTCCGGCGCGGCTTCGACGGGCTTGCCGTCGAGCTCGAGGATAATGCCTGCCGCCGTGGTCATGGCCGCCATGCCCTAATGCGCGTGATTTGCCCTGCGAGGAAAGCTCCCGCGCTCGGCCGCCGCCACCCCTGCCCGCCGATGCGGTTGCCAGCCGTGGTCACGGGCCCTCGCCCTTCAGTTCGATCTCGATGAAAGCATACTCGAAACTATTGGCGTTGATGACATTGTGCTGCACACCAGCCTTGCGCGCATAGGAGACGCCCTGCGTCAGCTCGGCATGGCTCGCCTGCCCATCCGGGGAAACGATCTTTAAGCGACCGCTCGCCAGGGGCACCACCACGTAATCCATCGCGTGCACATGCTCGCCGGTCTCCGCCCCCGGCGCAAAGCGCCATTCGGTGACGCGCACACGCTCGTTGTCGATCTGGATCGTCGGCACGGCCTGGGGCAGCCTCATCAGCGCAGGTCCTCGGGAAAGAACTTAAAGAGCGAACGTACCGGGTTGGGCGCCGCCTGGCCCAAGCCGCAGATGGAGGCGTCGCCCATCACCTGGCCGAGGTCGGCGTGCAGTTGCGGATCCCAGTTGCCACCGCGCATCAATTTGACAGCCTTTTCCGTGCCGTTGCGGCAGGGCGTGCACTGGCCGCAGCTTTCATCCTCAAAAAATCGCATCAGATTGAGGGCCACGGCCTTGATATCGTCCTGATCGGACAAAATCACAACCGCATGACTGCCGACAAAGCAGCCGTGTTTCTCGAGTTGACCGAAATCGAGGGGAAGGTCGGCCATGTAGGCGGGCAGAATGCCGCCGGAGGCGCCGCCGGGCAGATAGCCCTTGAAGTTGTGGCCTTCGGCCATGCCGCCGCACAAGGCAATGAGATCGCGGGCGGTGGAGCCCGCCGCGGTCAAGACCACGCCTGGGTTGCGGACGCGGCCGGAGACCGAATAGGAGCGCAACCCCTTGGCGCCGTTCCGGCCTTGGGCGGCAAACCAGGACGCGCCCTTCTCGAGAATGGCCGGCACCCAATAGAGGGTCTCGATATTGTTGACGAGCGTCGGTCGGCCGAAGATGCCCACCTGCGCCACGTAGGGTGGGCGATGGCGCGGATAGCCGCGTTTGCCCTCGATCGATTCGATCATGGCGCTTTCTTCGCCGCAGATGTAGGCGCCTGCGCCCCGGCGCACGTGGACTTTTGTGTGCTTTGCCAGACCCGCCGCCGCAAGCTTGGCCAGTTCAGCCTTCAGGATCTGGAGCACGGCCGGGTATTCATCGCGCATGTAAATGAATACCTCTTGCGCCTCGACCGCCCAGGCGGCGATCAACATGCCCTCCAGGAATTTGTGCGGCTCGCGCTCCAGATAGTAGCGGTCCTTGAACGTGCCGGGTTCCCCCTCGTCGCCATTGACCGCCATCAGCCGCGGCCCCGGCTCGGCGCGCACCAGGCTCCACTTGCGCCCGGTTGGAAAGCCGGCGCCGCCGAGGCCGCGCAGGCCGCCGTCCGAGAGCGTTTGAATGACCGCGTCCGCCGTGCGCTGGCCGCCCAGACAGGAGCGCAGCACGGCATAGCCTCCCTCTGCTTGGTAGGCCGCAAAATCCTGGAAGGCCGGTAGTTTGGGTTCGACCTCGCCCGCGCTGGCCAACGCCAGCAAAGTGGCCGCCGTGGCGTGATCGACATGGCGATGGCCGACTTCGGCGGCGGGGGCCGTCGCGCACGAGCCGATGCAGGGCGCGCGCACCACCCGCACGCTCGGCATCTCCTGCGGCAGGTCCTTGGCCTTGAGGGTGGCAAGGAGCTCTTCCGCTCCGGCCAGCATGCAGCTCAAGCTGTCGCAGACGCGGATCGTGATCGGCGCGGGCTTGGCCTCGCCATCGCTGACGACGTCGAAATGGGCATAAAAGGTCG
Source organism: uncultured Alphaproteobacteria bacterium (assembly GCA_963775835.1). GTDB lineage: Bacteria > Pseudomonadota > Alphaproteobacteria > Rhizobiales > Hyphomicrobiaceae > AWTP1-13. Next base: position 200,792 of record CAVZKV010000029.1, read on the forward strand.
CAACCTCGTAGACCTCCGCCATCGGGAGCCCGAGTTCCTCGGCCAGGGCATGCAGGTGGCCCGCCGACAGGGCGCCCTCTTGGTCCTGGATTAAGTGCAGATACTCAATCAAGAGCGCCCGTTCGCGGGGCGCATCGCCAAGCAGGGCCCGTACGGCATCGACCTCGGCTTGTTGCAGCACGCGGCCCTTGGGGAAGGGTGCGCTCTTGCGCCGGCCGGATCCGGGATGGATCGCCCGACCCGCGCCGTGTCGGCCGCCGCCCGAGGTCTTCGATACGTCGTTCATGCTCACCAGATGAGATCGCCGTGGCTGACGGCTTGGCATACCATATACCAGCGCTCGCACCGGTGTCGAGGGGCGCGAGCGCGGCGACCGCGGCAGTCGGTCGCGGCCAGGCTCGCGTTCGGCAATTTGTCAGACCTCGGATGATCTGCCTCGGCCGGCCCGTCGGGTGCGCCGCCTGCGACCGCTTGGCTCGCTCGGTCGATGTCGCATTATCCTTGACAGGCCGCCTCCAAGTTTGGCCATGAAGGTCGTTGGTGGTCGAGAAGGGGATTGCGATGGACCTGTTGGCCTCGCTCGGTGGCAACCTCGTGCTGGCGCCGGTAACGGATCAATGGGCCGAGTGGTTCGGCTCGTTGTTCGGCTCGCACGCGCTTACCGCCGTTGCCATCGCTAAAATCATTGGCATCAACATCATCCTGTCCGGCGACAACGCCGTGGTGATCGCGCTTGCCTGCCGCAATCTGCCGCGGCGCGAGCGCACCTGGGGTATTCTCCTCGGCGCCGGCGCCGCCGTGGTGCTGCGCATCATCTTCACGGTGATCATCCAGCACCTGCTGGGCATTCCGTGGCTGCAGCTGATCGGCGGACTGCTGTTGTTTTGGATCGCCGTAAAGCTGCTGATCGCCGACGAACCCGACGACGACAGCGTCGCTTCGGGCTCCAATCTTTGGGAGGCGGTCAAAATTGTCGCCATCGCCGACATCGTCATGAGCCTCGACAACGTGCTGGCGATTGCAGCGGCCGCGATGCAGGCGCCGGCCGAACAGCAGATCTGGCTGATCGTGCTTGGCCTGCTGATCAGCATCCCCTTGGTGATCGCCGGATCGACCCTGATCATGTCGCTGTTGACGCGCTACCCCGTGCTGGTGTGGGCCGGCGCGGCGCTCCTTGGTTGGATCGCCGGTGAATTGCTGGTCACCGACCTGGTCTCGGTGACGCAGCTGCAGGCCTGGAATCCGGCTTTGGTGGTCGTCGATTCCGAGTCGGCGGCGGGGCTGCAGCCGGTTGGCCTCATCCTCTATTCGGCCGCCACAATCGGCGCCCTGATCGTGCTGCTGGCGGGCTGGGTGCTGCTCAGACGGCGCAGCCGCGGCACCGTCGGCGTACCCGGACAGGAGGGTGGCCCGGCCGAATAGCGCGCCGTCGCCTGCTGGTCCGGTTTACTGGGGCAGCGCCGGCGGGGTGTCGCTGAGCTTGCGCAGGTACGCCAGCAGGTCGGCCAGCTGTTGATTGTCCTTGATGCCCGGAAACGCCATTTTGTTGCCGGGCACGGCGCCTCTGGGGTCATGAATGTAGACTGCCAGCTGATCCCAGGTCCAGGCGCCACCGTGCGTTTTCATGGCTTCCGAATAGGGGAAGCCCGCGTGCTTGCCGACCTCGCGTCCAATCACGCCCCATAGGTTTGGCCCGACCAGGTTGGGTCCGCCTTTTTGCGGCGTATGGCATTGCATGCAGCGCTTGAACACATCCTGGCCGGCCTCAGCGTTGGCCTTGGGTATCAGCTCCACCACTTGCTTGGCATCAAAGGGCGCCGCCGCCTCCGTGGAGGTCGCCGCGCTTGCGGGCTCGGTGATGGGGAGCGCCCAGCCGGGCTTCTCCGGCGGATGTTCCCGCGAGACTATATCAAACACGGTTCTGCCACCGAAGATCACCAGCATGGCGGAGAGCACAGCACCGGCAACTTTGTTGAATTCGAATCCGTCCATGGTACCGCCACCCTCTCGCAAGCCCTTGGCAACGCCCCGAATGCGCCGATGGGCGGCCAAATATAGAATTTGCTCGAGGGCTTGCAATAGAACTCGGGTCCGTTCTAGGAGCTAGCCCCGAGACCAATTGTCACCCATTTCTGCCACCATGGAGCGCACGCTCGTTGTCATTCCCGCCCGCATGCAGTCGACCCGGCTGCCGGGCAAACCGCTCGCCGACATCAACGGTGAGCCGATGATCGCCCACGTCTGGCGCCGGGCCATCGAGGCGGACGTGGGACGCGTGGTCGTCGCCTCCGATTCGGAAGAAATCAACGCCGTCATTCAAGCCCGAGGTGGGGAAGCCGTGTTGACGCGGGTGGATCATCCGTCGGGGTCGGACCGGGTGTTCGAGGCGGTGAACAAGGTCGATCGGGGCGACGTTGAGGTCATCCTCAATCTCCAGGGCGACCTCCCCACGCTCGAGCCCGGCACGGCGCGCGCCTGCCTGGAGCCGCTGCAACAAGCCGGACCCGATATTGCCACCATTGTCGTGGAGATCCGGCTCGAGGAGGAGCGCGCCAATCCCAACGTCGTCAAGATGGTGGGGACGCCGACGGGGACGGCAGGCCGTCTGCGTGCCCTCTACTTTACGCGCGCCACCGCGCCGGCGGGCGAGGGGCCCCTCTACCACCACATCGGCATCTATGCCTATCGCCGTCACGCCCTTGCGCGCTTCGTCTCGTTGCCCCCCTCCCCGCTCGAGCTGCGCGAGCGGCTCGAACAGCTGCGCGCGCTCGAGGCCGGGATGCGCATCGACGCCACCATCGTTGACACCGTGCCGCTCGGCGTCGATACGCCGGCCGATCTCGAGCGCGCCCGCCAACTGCTCGCCGGCTAGGAAGGCGCCCGGCGTCCCATGGCAGATCGTAAAGCAAAGTCGGCGCTCGCCGCCAAACCCAAGCGCGTCAGTCCTCTGGTGCGCAAGGCTGCCTTGCGGGTGTCCTATCAAGGTGAGCCGGGGGCCAACTCGCATCTGGCGTGCCGCGAGGTGTTTCCCGACCTGGAACCTCAAGGCTGTGCGACCTTCGAGGATGCGTTGGCGGCGGTGAAGACGGGCGATGCGCGCTACGCCATGATCCCGATCGAGAACTCGGTGGCGGGCCGGGTGGCGGATATCCACCATCTGTTGCCGAATGCGGGCCTCCACATCGTGGGCGAGCACTTCTTGCGCGTACGCCACCAGCTGCTGGCGTTGCCAGGGGCCTCGCTGCTGACCGTAAAAAAGGCGCTGTCGCACACCCAAGCCCTCGGCCAGTGCCGCAACACGCTGAGGAAACTGGGACTGGTGCCGGTGCCCGAAGCCGATACGGCAGGTTCTGCCCGGCTCGTTGCGGAGGCCAACGATCCGACGCTCGCGGCCATCGCCTCGTCCCTGGCCGCGGAAATTTATGGCCTAAAAGTGCTGATGCAGGACATCGAGGACGAGACGCACAACACCACGCGCTTCGTCGTGCTCGCCAAGGAGCCCGACGCCGCCAAGGTCGGCGACGGCCCGATCGTTACAACGTTCATCTTTCGCGTCAGGAACGTGCCGGCCGCCCTCTACAAGGCGATGGGTGGATTTGCCACCAACGGCGTCAACATGACCAAGCTCGAAAGTTATCAGCTCGACGGCCGCTTCGTGGCCACCATGTTCTACGCCGACGTCGAAGGCCACCCCGACGATCCAGCCGTAGCGCGCGCGCTCGAGGAACTGCAATTCTTCTGTTCCGAGTTTGTGCTGCTGGGTGCCTATAAGGCGAGCCCCTATCGCGTGGATGCCAACAAGCTGACCGATGCCCCCTGAGGGGTGCGGCCGACGCCGATTGGCAGCACTTTGCAGCGCCCGGCAAGGCCCCCCTCGGCCTCGCTAGGCCCGGTGCGCCACGCCCCACGGGCTCAGGGCGCCGGTTTGTCGGCGGGAGGTTTGGCGAACAGGCCCACGGCGATCGCACGCGCCAGATATTGCGCCATGCAATTGTAGCCACCCTCGGTAAGACCGAAGGTGCTGGGTTCGGGATGGCCCTCCTCGCGCAAGGTGCGGGCGAGAATCTCTGAGGATTCGTAGCGCCCAATTCTAAGCACGCCTTCGGCCGCCACGATCCGGCGCAAGCTCGCCCTGATGGCTTGGTAGTGCTCGTGCGTGGCCAGCTGTTTCATGTAGTGGAGGCCAATCAGGATCGCATCGACGTGATGCTTCTTCAGCCACTGCAACATGTCCTTGACCGTGGTCTCGAATTCTTCGACCGGCACTTGCGCAAAGGCGTCGTTGGTGCCGACCTGCCAAAGGATCACATCGGGATGATTGAGCGCCACCTCGATCTTGAGGCGTTCGGCGGCGGCGGCGGCCAGTTCGCCGGAGACGCCTCTATTGATGATTTCGACGTCCAAGCCCTTGATGGATCGCTCGAGAATTTGCTCAAGCAGCGGCATCGTATCGCGCGTCCCACCGAGCATTGAGGCGGAGGAGGCGCCAATCGCCAGGATGCGAAGTTGCCTGCGGTCCCGCAGCGCGGCCGCGCCGTGGGGCAGCGGCGTCGCCGCGGCGGCAATTTCTCCGCATTCCTTGGACACGGTCGGCAGCTGGGAATCGGTCTGGGCCAAGGCAGCCGGAGCGAGGCTCGCGAGCTGTCCAACTGCCAGCAGGGCGCCGAGCCCCATCAGACCTGCGACTTTTGCCGCTCTCGCCATTCCGAAACCGTTGCCGTCATCCAGAGCAAACTTATGCCAACAAACACCACTAGCGTATCCACTATGACGGATCCGGCGTAGCGGTAGCGGATAATCTGCCCCACCAAGCTTAGAACAGATGCGACGCAGAATACATTGAGAGAATTTCGCCCCAGGCTCGAAAGAAATTCCGTGAGCCACGGCACGTGGGGTGCAAAAACCCGATACATGGCCGAGAAAACGGCGATCAGCGCCAGAAATTGCAGTAATCGGATCGGCGTCAGAAAGCTCTTTCCATTAAGAAACAGCAGTTTGGGTTCCGGCAAAGCCGTCGGATCGGGAAACCAATTCCACACCACCATCACGGCCGTCACCGCCACAAGGGGCAGTGCAGCAATTCTGATGCCGTCGATGTGGCGGCGCACAATGGCGCCCACGCCGATGTTGCGCGAAAGCACAAAGCCCAAAACAAACATGGTTTGCCAGGTGAAGGGATTGAAGAACCATTGCCCCTCCACCGGCCAGGTGCGCGCCGTGAACGGCACCACCATCGCGGCAAAGTAGAGCGCAAAGGACAGCGGCAGCAGTACGGGGCGTGCGAAGCGATCGAGCATGGCAATGGCGGGCGCCGTCAGCATCAGCACGACGTAGAGGGGGAGGATATCAAAGTAGCCGAGGTGATGGCTGAGCAGCACCAGGCCGATGTGGGTCAGCGCCGGATCTTGGAAGATGGCGGCCGCATTGTGCCACTCGAGGATCAGCGGGTTGTCGAAGGCATAGGCCGCGCTCGCCAGCAAGGCCAGGGCAAGGCTGCTGATCAGGATTTGCGCCGCATAGATCGTGACCGCGCGTCCCCCCAATCGGAACACCAGCAACGCCGAGTTCGTTGCCGCGCTGCGGCTGCTGACCAGCAGTCCGAGCGACCAACCCGCCAGGAACACGAACAGTTCGGCGGAGTCCGAGATCGAGAAGTTGCGGTGCGTCAGTCGTTCAAACCAGATGCCCGGAATGTGATTGACGAAAATCGAGACCAGCGCAAATCCGCGCCAAAAATCGACCGCGTTGGCTTGGCGAGGCATCGGACCTCAATGGCGCGCGAGGCAACTATCTTCGCGAGGTTCAAGACGAGCGGGGTTTGTACACGATTTTCCGGCACGTCAGCAGGCCACGCGTTAGCCTTCCGCGCCGCCGCCGCGGCAGCCGCTGACGGGGAAACGTCGACCGTGCAAAATCCTAAGCCTCCTCGACGAAGCTTGTGATCAATGTATTGGCGATGGCATGCTTGCCGGGCACCGTCAATCCCTGGGGATGGCGCCGTTCCAGCATCAGGCGCGCCTCCTGCCGCGGAAACCAGCGCGCTTCGGCGATCTCGGTGGTATCGACCGTGATCTCAGCCGTTTGTGCCCGACCCATGCATCCCAGCATCAGGGAATGTGGAAAAGGCCAAGGTTGGCTGGAATGAAAGCGCACCTCGCCGACGCGGACGCCTGTCTCTTCCAGGACCTCGCGGCGGACGGCGTGTTCGATGTCCTCGCCCGGTTCGATGAAACCGGCCAGCGCCGAGAACATTTTGTCGCCGTAGCGATGCTCGTGCGCCAACAGGCAGCGCTCGCCATCGCTGATCAGCATGATCACCACCGGGTCGGTGCGTGGAAACCAGTCGAGCCCGCAGGCCCAGCATTTACGGCGCCAACCGCCATCCTTGACCAGGGTGGTGCCGCCGCAGTGCCCGCAGCAGCGGGCATTTTCATGCCACTGGGCGAGCGCACGCGCTTGGCCGCACAGGGATAGCTCTTCGGGCGACATGGCGCCCTGCATCGCCAGCGAGCGTAAATCCACGATCGGGCGCAGCTTCTCGACGGCCCCGGGCACGTTGCGGGTGCGGTGCTCGGTGACCGAAATGGCAAAATGGCCTTGCCCCGCGGCATCGACGCCCAGAAACAGGGCATCGGCGATCGGCAGGCCAAATTGGGCGAGCTCCTCGCCGGAAAACCAAGCAAGTTTTGCCGACGTGCGCTCCGCATTGGAGCGGATCACGGGCTTCAAATCCGCCAGCAGCAGGAAGCGCGAGCCAGGCGCCGCCAACATCGACTTAATGAACTCCGCATCGCTCCTTTTTGGTCCGAGCCGATCGAGAATTGTCGTCGAACCGACGGTCGGCATGCATGCGCTCCTTAGCTGGGCTGACACCTGATGCGACGTTATGCGAGGCTATGGGCCTGAGGCAAAGCCGGCCGCGGTGTGGCCAAACCCGGCGACGCCCGCTACCGCCAAACCGGGTGCATGATATGGCCAACGTTTGGCAAGCGCACGCCGAAACGATTTCGCGCTGCGGCGTTGCCCCCGGTTTGCGCCGCGCCGCAGCCTTGACCGTCGCCTCCCGGCGCGGCCGGCCGCGGATCGGGCGGGTTGTAATTGGCGTGCGCGCCCACCATAATCGGGCCGGGAGGTTGGCGGCGGACGTGTCCCTCGCCAACCGGGTCAGGTCCGGAAGGAAGCAGCCCTAACGAGTAAGATACGGGTCGTTTGTTCAGCCTCCCGCCTCGGCCGCCCGCCCCTTTGCGATGGGGGCGCTGTTGGAAGGTGCGACGGCCAACATGGCGAAAAAGAAATCCACGTCCGCTTCCGGCCCCGGCAAGGATGCTACGGCGGTGCTGACCGCGCCCTACGTTGTTTTGGCCCGCAAGTATCGCCCAACGACCTTCGCCGAGCTGGTGGGTCAAGAGGCGATGGTGACCACGCTCAGGAACGCGTTTGCCACCGATCGCATCGCCCAAGGTTACATGCTGACCGGCGTCCGTGGGGTGGGCAAGACGACGACGGCGCGCATCCTCTCGCGCGCCCTCAACTATGAGCGCGATGGCATCGGCAAGCCGACCTTCGACATGCCCGAGTTCGGTCGGCACTGCGCCGAAATCATGGAAGGTCGACACCCGGACGTGCTCGAGATGGACGCGGCCTCCAATACCGGCGTCGACAACGTTCGCGAGATCATCGAGAGCGCCCGCTACAAGCCGTTGGTCGCCCGCTACAAGGTGTATTTGATCGACGAAGTCCACATGCTCTCGAAGGGGGCATTCAATGCCCTGTTGAAAACCCTCGAGGAACCACCGGGACACGTAAAATTCATCTTCGCCACCACCGAGGTGCGCAAGGTTCCCGTCACCGTGCTGTCGCGGACGCAGCGCTTTGATCTGCGCCGGGTCGACGTGCCCTTGCTCGTGGAACACTTCCGCAAGATCGTTGCCAGCGAGGGGGCAAGCGCGCAGGACGCGGCGCTGAATTTGATTGCACGGGCCTCCGAGGGTTCCGTTCGCGATGGACTGTCCTTGCTCGATCAGGCGCTGGCGATGGGATCGGGCAGCGTCGCCACCGAGCGCGTGCGCGCCATGCTCGGCTTGGCCGACCGCGGCCGCATTTTCGATTTGCTCGAGCTGCTGATGGGAAATGCCGCCGGCGAGGCAATCCGGGCCCTTGCTGCCCTTAACCGCGATGGTGCTGAGCCCGGCCAGGTGCTCGCCGACCTTGCCGAGGCCGTGCACATTGCCACGCGGGCCAAGACGCTTGGCAGCGAGGCCGCCGGGGAAGGTCTTTCGGCCGAAGAAAAACGCCGCGCCAGCGCGCTTGGGGAGCGCCTGTCGATCCCTATTCTGGCGCGGGCTTGGCAAATGCTGCTCAAGGGACTGGAGGAAGTGGCGGCGGCACCGAACGCGGCCGCCGCGGCGGAAATGGTGCTCATTCGCCTTGCGTTCACGGCGGATTTGCCCGCTCCCGATGAGGTGCTGAAGGCGCTCGGCGGCCACCCCGTGGCCCGGCGCGCGGCCGAGGCGCCCCCGCCCCCGCTGCGGCAGCCGGCCTTGGAAAGTTCGCTCGATGTCGGCGAGCCGCCGGACGAAGAGGGGGAGGGCGATGTTCTGCTGGCCGCGACCGCCCCGCGGCCCCCGCTGCTGCTCTCGTTTGCCGACGTCGTGCGCCTGGCGGGCAAGCGACGCGAGGCCAAGCTCAAGGTGCACCTGGAAGAGCACGTGAGCCTGGTGAAGTTCGACCCGGCCGGCAGCATCGAGCTGCACCTTCTACCCGGCGCCCCCAAGGAGTTGCCCAATGAGCTGCGTGAGAAGCTCAACCTTTGGACGCAGGGCCGCTGGATGGTGGCCTTGAGCAAAAGCCCCGGCGAACGACCGCTGGGTGAGGTGGAACGCGCCCGCGCCGCCGCGGAAATCGCCGAGCTTCGCAAGCATCCCGCCGTTGCAGCCGTGCTGCAGCAGTTTCCTGACGCGGAAATTACCAGCGTGCGCCCCATATCCCCCATCGAGGCCGATGACACAGGCACCGGCTAGTCGCGCTCGGCGAGACGGGCGGGAATGCCGTGCGGCCGTAGCCCGAGACCCGATGCCAAACCCTCAAGGGAGTCGTTATGAAAGACCTGATGAAAATGATGAAGCAGGCCCAGGAAATTCAGGGCCGCATGCAGCAGCTGCAAGATGATCTTGCCAGCCTCGAGGTGGAAGGCGAATCCGGTGCTGGGCTCGTGAAAGTCAAACTCAACGGCAAGGGCGATGCACGCGCTATCAAGATCGATCAGAGCCTTGTTAAGCCTGAGGAAACCGAAATTCTCGAGGACCTGATCGTGGCCGCCTTGCAGGACGCCAAGGGCAAGGTCGAGGCCGCGGTGCAGGCCAAAATGCAGGAGATCACCGGTGGCTTGGCGCTGCCGCCCGGATTGAAGCTTTTTTAGACATCGCCGGAGGGTAGCCTTGGCGTTTGGCGAGCTCGATTTCGAACGATGAGCAGAAAATCATCAGGCAGCGAGATCGAACGACTGGTTGGCCTGTTGGCGCGCTTGCCGGGACTAGGGTCTCGCTCGGCGCGCAAGGCGGCTTTGGCACTGCTCAAGCGCCGCGCGGAGCTGCTGGAGCCCCTGGCAGCGGCGCTCAGCGATGCCGCGGCCAAGATCGTCGAGTGTGGCAATTGCGGCAACCTCGATACTGTTACGCCCTGCACGATTTGCCAGGACCCGCGCCGCGACGCGAGCCTGATCGTGGTGGTGGAGGAGATCGGCGACCTGTGGGCGCTCGAGCGCGCGGGCGTCGTCAGCGGCCTCTATCATGTCTTGGGCGGCCACCTTTCGCCGCTCGATGGCGTCGGCCCCGATCGCCTCAAGATCGGTCGCCTGATCGAACGGGCGGCGCCGCCGGTGACGGAAATCCTGCTGGCATTGAACGCTACGGTCGAAGGCCAATCGACCGCGCATTATCTCACCAGTCAACTGCAGGGTCGCGGCATCGCCGTCACGCGACTGGCCCAGGGCGTGCCGATCGGCGGTGAACTTGACTATCTCGACGATGGCACGTTGGCGGCGGCGATCAAGAGCCGCCGCGCGCTCTAGGGGCGCTTTTGCCTCGCAGCGTTTGCCGCGCCGGTGCCATCGGGGCAGGGTGCCTGGGCGCGCGGGCGATCGGCGCGAGGGGCCCTCAGCGCCAGGTTTGTCCGAGGGAGGGTTTGATGGGCGTGCGTCTTGGCTACCTGCTGCCGACCCGCGAGCAGGTGATGGCGGGCCACTTCGAGGCGCGCTCGCTGCTGGACTTGGCCAGCCGCGCGGCCGTCCTGGGGTTTCACGCCATCTGGGTTGGCGATTCCCTCCTGGCGCGCCCGCGTCATGATCCCCTGACCTTGCTCGCTGCGGTGGCCGCGCGCCTGCCCACCGTCGAGCTTGGAACCGCGGTCCTGCTGCCCGCCCTGCGCAATCCGGTGCTGCTAGCGCAACAGGTCGCTACCATCGACCAGATTGCCGAAGGGCGCCTGATCCTCGGGGTAGGTATTGCCAGCGACGTGCCGAATATCCGGGCCGAATTTGCCGCCGCCGGCGTGCCCTTCGAAAAGCGGGTCGGGCGCCTGTTGGAAGGCCTCAGCCTCTGTCGGGCGCTGTGGACCGGCAGGCGGGTCGATTGGGACGGCCGTTGGAAGGTGGAGGGGGGTGTCCTCGGACCGCTGCCGCATCGGCCCGGTGGGCCACCCATCTGGGTGGCAGGCGCACAGCCCGCGAGCCTTGAGCGCGTCGGCAGGCTTTTCGACGGCTGGCTACCGAACTCGCCCACGCCCGCGCGCTGGGCTCAGCAGTGGCAGGGGGTCGAGGCCAGCGCCCGTGCCGCCGGTCGCGACCCAAACGCGCTCGTCGGGGCGATGTATCTGACCTTGGCCGTCGACGACGACGCCCCGCGTGCGCAAACGCGGCTTGATGCCTATCTGGCGCAGTACTATGGCCGACCGGCCGCCGAAATGCGAGCGCGACAGGCCTGCTATGCCGGTCCGGCGCAGGGCCTGGCGGACTGGCTCAGAGCCTACGCCGAGGCGGGAGCCAAGCACCTCGTGCTGCGGTTTGCCGGCGACCACGAGCGTCACCTGGAGACGGTGGCTCAGGTGGGCGCCCACATCCCCGTCGCGCCCGCGCCCTAGCGCGTCAAGCGGTTGCGACTATCGCAGACGCCATGGGCGGCGCTAGAACGGCTTGGGGAACGGCAAGGAGCCAAAGGCATGCATAAGCTCACGGGCAAGGTGGCATGGGTGACGGGTGCCGGCACCGGCATCGGCGAAGCCGGTGCGGTGGCGCTGGCGCAAGAAGGTATGACGGTCGTCCTTAGCGGCCGCCGCACGGGGCTCTTGCAAGCCGTTGCGCAACGGATCAACGCGGCCGCTGCCGGCAAGGCCCGTGTTGAGCCCGCCGACCTTAGCAAGAAGGGCGAGGTCAGGAAGATTGCCGAGGCTATCCAGGCTGACCTGGGCCGGTTGGATGTCGTCGTCAACAATGCTGGGGCCAACATTCCCGAGCGCGCCTGGCGAAACTTGACCGCCGACGGCATCGACACGCTCATTCAAGGCAATTTGACAAGCGCGTTCTATGTCGTTGCGGCGGCGCTGCCGATCATGCGCGCGCAGGGTGACGGCCTCTTGATCCACACCGCGTCATGGGCCGGTCGCTTCATCGGTCCGGTTTCGGGGCCCGGCTATACGGCGGCCAAGCATGGCATGGTGGCGATGAGCCACACAATCAATCTCGAGGAGTGCATGCATGGCATTCGCTCCTGCGTCGTGTGTCCTGGCGAGGTGGCGACGCCGATCCTAGAAAATCGCCCGATTCCCGAGACGGCAGAGACGATGGCACGTATGCTCCAACCGGAGGACATGGGTGAGTTGATCGCGTTTGTCGCCAGACAACCGGCGCACGTGTGCATCAATGAGGTGCTCATCAGTCCGACCTACAACCGCGGCTATATCGGCACCATGAAGGCACGCGAGGCGGCGCTGGCTGCGGCCGGCAAGGCCTAGCCCTATTGCAGACGCGCACGGCACATGGACGCAACGAGCCTTGACAGGCGCTGCTGCGTTGTCGGCGGTGGTCCCGCGGGCATGATGCTGGGCTTGCTGCTGGCGCGCGCCGGCGTGGAGGTCGACGTGCTTGAGAAACACGCGGATTTCCTGCGTGATTTTCGGGGCGACACCATCCATCCCTCGACGCTCGAGGTGATGGACGAGCTCGGGCTACTCGCCAGCTTTCTTGAGCGTCCGCATCAGAAAATTGAGCAGCTTGCCGCCGTCATTGGCGACAGGTCGCTGCAGATCGCCGATTTCACCCACCTCTCGACGCAGTGCCGCTTTATTGCGTTGATGCCGCAGTGGGATTTCCTCGATTTCATCGCCAGGCAGGCGAGGCGCTACTCCAGTTTCCGGCTGCGCATGCAGACCGAGGCGACGGGCCTGATCGAGGAGCACGGCCGAGTGGTGGGCGTTCGCGCCAGGGCGGCAAACGGCGCACTCAGCATTCGAGCGGACCTGGTCGTCGCCGCCGATGGTCGCGATTCGAACTTGCGGGATGCTGCGGGTCTCAGGGTCAAGCATCTGGGTGCGCCGATCGACGTCTTGTGGATGCGACTGTCAAAACAACCCGGCGATCCCCACCAGGTGCTGGGCCGCGTGGGTGCCGGCGCGCTGCTTGTGATGCTCGACCGGGGCGACTACTGGCAGTGCGCCTACGTCATCGCCAAGGGGGAAGCGCAAAAGCTGCGCGGCGAAGGCATTGCGGCCTTTCGCGACCGGGTGGCGGAGATCGCGCCGCTGCTAGGCGACCGGTTGGCAGAGCTCAAGGATTGGCATGAGGTCAAGCTCCTGAGCATAGCTGTGAACCGGCTGACGACCTGGGCGCGACCCGGTCTGCTGTGCATCGGCGATGCCGCCCATGCCATGTCTCCGGTTGGCGGCGTCGGCATCAACCTTGCCATTCAGGATGCGGTGGCCGCGTCCAATCTCTTGGCGGAGCCCTTGCGCAGGGGTCGGCTCACGCTGCGCAATCTGGAGGCCGTCCAGGAACGGCGCCTATTCCCGACGCGGGTCACGCAATGGCTGCAGGTGCAAATCCAAAACAACTTTCTCAGCCGCGTGCTTGCCAGCCGCAGCGCGCCGGCCCCGCCGTTGCCGGTGCGGTGGCTTGACGGCTGTCCCTATCTGCGGCGCCTGCCGGCGCGTCTGATCGGCGTCGGTATCCGCCCGGAGCACGTCCACACGCAAGAGCTGCTGGCGCCGCGCTAGGCTCAATATCGATTGGCAATCGGTAGCTCTTCGGCCGGAAACAGCGTGATAACGCGACAGCCCTTGTCGCTGACCACGACCTCCTCCTCGATACGGGCGGCCGAATAGCCGTCCTTGGCCGGGCAGTAGGTCTCGAGCGCGAACACCATACCTTCCCGGATTTCCGTGGGGTGCTCGAGCGAAATCACCCGTGAAATGATGGGCCGCTCGTGGATGGCGCAGCCGATGCCGTGGCCGAACTGTAGTCCGAAGGCGCTCATTTCGTCGGGGAAGCCGAAGGCCTCGGCCTTGGGCCAGACGCTCGCCACCTTGTCCGTCGAGACGCCGGGCTTGATGAGCGCGATTGCCTTGTCGAGCCACTCGCGCGCCTGCTTGTAGGCGTCCTGCTGCGCCGCCGTCGCGCGTCCGACGTTGAAGGTGCGGTAGTAGCAGGTGCGATAGCCCATGAACGACTGTAGGATGTCGAAGAAGGCCTGGTCGCCCGGCCGCAACATGCGGTCGGTGAAGTTGTGTGGATGCGGGTTACAACGTTCCCCCGAGATGGCGTTGATGGCCTCCACGTCGTCGGAGCCGTGGCGGTAGAGGAACTCGTTCACCTTGGCGACAATGTCGTTCTCGCGCACGCCGGGTTTTAGCTGTTCGTGCACGAGCTGATAGGCGCCGTCCACCATCGCGGCGGCCCGGTTCAACAGGGCGATCTCGTCGATGCTCTTGATCTCGCGCGCTTCCAACATGGTCTGTTGCCCGTCGGCGATTTTGAGACCCGCCCGCTCCAATTCAAACAGCATGGGCGGCTCGATGATATCGACCCCGACCGGCATATTGGCGACGCCCGCCTCCCTAATCAGGGAGGCAATCTCGTTGGCATGCCGCTGCATCAGTCCGAAGGAAGGCGAGACCGTGCCGCGCAGGCCGAGCAGGCCCGCCTTACAATTTTCCGGCTTCAGCCACGGAGCGTAGAGCCGGTGGTGCACGGCGGCGGAGCCGAAGTCCCACAGGATCGGATCGGCACTGCCGCGCGTCAGGAGCGCCCAGCGGCAGATCTTGTCGCGCTCCCATTCGCCGATCTTGGTTGAGGTGAGATAGCGGATGTTGTTGACGTCCATCACCAACAGCGCGCCGAGATCGGACTTCTCGAGCGCCATGCGCGCTCGGCTTAGCCGATAGGTGTGCAGGCGACGGTAATCGACGCGCTCCTCGAAATCGACGCCCATGGTTCCGAGCGCCGGCAGCGCGCGGTCCCAACGATAGCGAGGATCGATGTCCTCGGCACGGATGCTCTTGGGTTCTTCGGTTATTTCGCGCATGTCTGCCTCCCTAGGCCTGGCGGCGCAGGCCACGATCACAAGTCTCGGGGCAGCTTAGCGAAGAAGAATTCGTCAGCGCAAACAAGAAGCGGGCGGCGAGGGCCGCTCGCAAGCTCGAAGGCTAGCAGCGATGGCAGGACCGCGGCCGAGGCCGAACACGCGCCGTACGCAGCGGCTAGGGCAGCGGCGATACCTTCGGCAAATTGATGGCGCGATGGTGGCGTCTTCGTTGCTCTCCAGTCCCGGCAACAGCGATTGTGCGGACGGCTGGCTGCTGGGCGCGGCAGCGAAAAGTAGGCCGGCGCCAAGGGCCGGGGCGCCAACCCAAGGGAACAATGGCTTCATCGATTGGCTCTTGCTTCCGTCAAATTGGCAACCGCACGCGCCAAGCCATACGACCTGGACCAGGTCGATGCCTGGCTGCGCCAGCATGACCGCGACCGAACGGGCCACGGCCGCGCCGACGTCCCGTCAGGCGTCGATGATTTCCACGATCTCGGCGACCTGTGGCGGCATCTCGCCGGTGCCGTCGGCGTTGGGCCAGCGCGCCTCGGCCTGACGCGTCTCCCCGCTGCCGGAGACGCCAACCTCGCTGAACCCCGCTGCGCGCAACTTGCCAGCGATCAGCTCATTGCTGGCGAAGGCTTCGAGCCAGCCGAGTTGGATCTTGGCGCGATAGCGCTTGCCTTGCCGCACGGTGAACGCCGCCATGCTCACCTCCTCATCGGCTATGGTCGAGCTAAAGTCAGAAACCTGATCGACCGAAGGTTTCATCAAGGTCGGCCTCTCGCCAGCTCTTTGCCGCTTTGGCTGTAGGCCGGTGGCAGATAGATGCTCAAGGTCTTGAGATCGGCGCGTCCGGTGCAGCCGATCTCGTGCCGGTCGCCACGCTCGATCAGGATAAGCGAACCGGCGCGCAAGGGGTAGCGCTTGCCGTTGACGATGGCTTGGCCAAGACCCGACACCACGAACACCGCACCGCGGTGGCGGTTGTCGGCCCCTCCCTCGTGCCCGCCCGGCGGAATAACCATCTGGGCGGCCTGGGCCCGGCCATTGCCGATCGAGACCCGAAAGCCGCGGCCAAAGCGCAAGCTGTCACGCCGCATCAATGCCCTCCCGGCTTAGGTTGGCGGTCGGCTGACAAGGGGCATAACGCGTCCCAGCAGCTCCTAGGCCAAGAAGCGTTTAGGCCGGGAAAAGTTTCTCAAACACCGACCGATCGGGATGGGCGTGCGGTCCGAACCGTCAGCTCACGCGGTCGGGAATCTCCACGACGAAGACGGCGCCAATTTCCGAATCCCGCAGCCGAATGGTGCCGCCGTGGGCCGTAATGAGCTCGTGCGCAACGGCGAGGCCAAGGCCGGTGCCGCCCTTGCGGGCTGAGCCCTGGAAGGCCTGGAACAGATGGGCGCGCGCCTTTTGCGGCACGCCGGGTCCATCGTCGCACACTTCGATTGTGACGCACTGGCCGTTGCGCTGCGCCGAAATCTCGATCCGCCCCTTGATCGGCTCGCGCAGCTCGATGGCCTGCAAGGCGTTGCGGCACAGATTGCTCAAGACGCGAAACAGCTGGTCTCGATCGGCATCGACGCGCAGGCCGGGTTCCATGGCGATCGTCCAGTCGATCGCACCCTCGCGCGGCAGCCCGAGCCCGTCGGCCACTTCGGTAACCAGCGCTTGCAGGCTCATCAACTCCCGACGGGGGGCGGCTTCCTCGGCGCGACCAAACTTGAGCGTGCTGTCCGCAAGCGTGATGGCCCTGCCCAATGACGCGATCAGTTTTGGCGCGAAGCGTTGCACCGCCGGATCAGGCAAGCTGACCAGCCGGTCCGAAATCAGCTGGGCGTTGGCCAGCATGTTGCGCAGGTCATGGTTGATTTTGCTCACGGCAAGACCCAACGCCGCCAACCGGCTTTTCTGATGCAGGGTTTGCGCCAGCTCAGCTTGCATGTGGGCGAGCTCGCGCTCGGCCGTACCGATCTCGTCTTGTCGCTCGGACGGCACGATAATGCGGCTGGCGTCCTCGGGACGCTCGCTGAAGTGCAGCATGTTATGGGTCAGGCGCATCATCGGCTGAACGAGAAGGCCGTTGAGCGCGAAGTAGACGAGGGCGGCCGTGATGATCGAGATAATCACGGAAAGGCCAAGCACATTGAGGCCATAGCGAATCATGGCCGCTTTCAACGGCGCCTCCGGCATGACGATCTCGACGAAGGCACCCCCGCCCATCCCTGGTTCCCCGACAACGCGAATGACCCGCGATTTGTTGGCGAAGAATACCCCAAGCGCGTCCCAGATCAGTCGGAACCGCAGCGCCAACTGATCGGCGATACCGGACGGACGGGCACTGGCACGGAAGTCGTAGGTATCATCGAAATTCAAGCTGCCATCGGCCGGCAGGACCAAGCGGCGCTCGTTGTCGCGCTTGAGCGCGACCGCCTTCACCTGCGCGGTGCGCAACAACTCCAGGCGCAGCGTATCGGGCACCACGCCTCCCGGCACCGCCTCGGCCGCCAGGGCCGCGAGCTGCGCGGCGGTGAGCCGATCGGTCAGCCAGGTGATGCGAAAGTTGGCGACCGAAGGCACGAAGATCAGCACCTCGGCGAGCATCACAAACAGAATGGTGAGCAGCAGAAGCTTGGCGGACAAGCCAAAGCCGCGCCGCCTCCCCAACGTCCTTTGCAAGGGCGAGGCAAACGACTTCACGATCTGCCAGAACCTGCCCGGCCAGGCCATCGCCTCACCGAGGGAATCGCGGGGCACGCTTTATTCTACTCCCTGGTCACCGATCACCCAAGTCTGGCGAGCCAGCCGATCAGCTTGCGAACAAGGGGGCTGGCTGCAGCGCTCGCATAGTAGCCGTAGGCAACGCGTTTGTTGACTTCACAAAGCGCCGGATAGGGTGAAATCCAGCGCGTCATGGCATTAATTTTGAGACCCTGTGACACGGCCAAACACCACATTTGGATCACCTCACCGGCCAGTCTGCCAACCACGCTGGCGCCCAGAATGCGGCCTTTGGCGTCGGTTATCACCTTAACGAACCCGTCGGTAGCACGCTCCGTTTGCGCTTTATCGTTTTCGTGGAAGGGCCAGCGCAGCACGCGGATGCGGCCAAAGCGCCGCCGTGCCATTTCTTCGGTCAATCCGACGTGGGCGAGTTCGGGGTCGGTGAACGTGGTCCAGGACAGGATGTCGCCGTTCAGCTTGGCCGGCAGGCGAAAAAGCGCGCGGCGCAACACGATATCCGCATGATAGTTGGCAACGTGGGTGAATTGCGGTCCCCCCATGACGTCGCCGATGGCGTAGACGCGGCGGTTTGAGGTCTTGAGAGCGCCATTAACCTTGATGCCGCGCTTGTCGTATTTGACGCGGGCCGCCTCCAGGTTGAGCCCCGAGACATTGGCGCTACGCCCCGCCGCCAGCAACAGATGCGTTCCCCGCACGATGCGTCTGAGGCCGGCCTCGGCGATCTCGACGTCGATTGCCCCATTGGCGCCGGCAATCCGTTCGATCAGCACACCCTCGCGGATGTCCATGCCCTCCGCCTTGAGACGCTCGAGAACGAGCTGCGACAGTTCCGGATCGTCTTTTCCCAGCGCCTTGAGCCCTTCCAGTACGGTCACGCGGCTGCCAAGCCGCAGATGCGCTTGCGCCAGCTCCAGACCGATCGGCCCTGCGCCGATGACGATCAAATGCTCAAGCTTGTCTCGGTTGGCAAAGATCGTCTCGTTGGTGAAGTAGGGCACCTCGCCGAGGCCAGCAATGCTCGGGATTTCGGGTGAAGAACCGGTGGCGATCACGAAGCGGCGCGCTTTGACGCGCCAGTCGCCGGCGAGCACGCGTTTGCGACCTATAAAGCGGGCCGGCGCGCTGATCACCTTGACGTTGAGGCCGGTGAAGCGTTCGACCGAGTCGTTGGGCGCGATCGCCGCAATGACCGCGCGCACGTGGTCACTGACCGCTCCGTGGTCGATGGCCGGTCGTACCGGGGCAATGCCGAACGGAGCCGCCGTGCGCATGGCATGTGCGCGCGCGGCGGCGGCCAACAGGGCCTTCGATGGCACACAACCGTAGTTGAGGCAATCGCCGCCCATTTTGTGCTGTTCGATCAGCACCACGGAAACTCCAAGCTGTGCCGCGGCCGCGGCAACCGAGAGCCCGCCGGAGCCGCCGCCGATGACGCACAGATCAGGGTTGAGCTCGCGCGGCGAGTGCGTGGGGGCAGGGGGCAGGCGCTCCTGGTGGCGGGAGCGCGCCGTCGTTTCGCCTGGGGAGGCATCGAGGCCCAGGCGTTGGGCCGCCTGCTCACTTGGCTTTTGCATGGCACGCCTTCCATTTCTTCAGCGCAATAGGAATAAGCGCCGCGAATCCCAAAAGCACCAGCGCCAACATGATTTCCTTGGTGATGAGCGCGTGTGTATCGATCGCCAGCCTGCACGCCCGAGCAGGGGCGGGGGTGCTCGCCATGCAGGTTGCATAGTTCGCCTTCGCTGCGGCAATCACGCTGTCGAGACCCGCGCCCGCGGCCGATAGCGCCAGGGTTCCTGGAATGATGCCGAGAAAGGTGGTTACGATATAGGTACGCAATGGCACGCCTAAAATGGCCGGCGCGATGTTGACAAACCAAAACGGGAAGGCGGGAACGAGCCGCAGAAACAGCAAATAGTTGAAGGCGTCTTGATTGAAGCCGGCTCTCAGCTTGGCGAGCCAGGGCGCCGCGCGGGCATTGAGGCCCTCGCCCAGTGCCGTGCGCGCAATCAGGAATACGATGATGGCGCCGGCGGTGGCACCGATAATGGAGGTGATGCTTCCCAGGAGCCAGCCAAACATCAAGCCGCCGGCAACCGTCAGCACCAATCCTCCGGGCAACGACAGGGCGGTCATGCCGAGGTAGGCCAACATGTAGGCAATGAGCGAGGAGATGCGGTGCTCGTCGAGGATCAGGTGGAAGCGATCGCGGAAGGTGACCACGTTGCCAAGCGTGATGTGCTCGTGCCACCCCATGGCAAGGACCGCCAGCGTCAAGGCGCCGACCAGGAGGAGGGGCCACCAACGCGCCCACAGGGGGCGCAGTTTTGGCGCACAGGCCCGGGTGACACCCCCCTGCCGACCGGGTGCCGGCTCGGGGGTGCTCGTTTGCTTAATGCCGTTCATCGTCGCGGACTGCCTCGCTAGCGGCACTTTATTACAAGGCACTTGGGGGCGGCAGTTGCCAAGACCGGTTGCGGCAGTTCTCAAGCACTCGTGAGAGATAACGACGAAAATTGATGGTTTAGGCGGCCGCAGCGGCCGGATTGACTTGGCAAAACGGCGACCCTATAAGCGCGCAAACTTTCGCCAGGCTCAACGCCGGCAGTGGCAATCGCGCAGCAGACCTGCGGGGAACAGCTCTCGCAGCGGCGATCACGTCGCCGCACGGCGGCTTTCGGACGGAGTTTAGAGGTGAAACGAACGTATCAGCCGAGCAAGCTCGTGCGTAAGCGCCGGCACGGTTTTCGCAAGCGCATGCTCACAACCGGTGGGCGGCGCGTGGTGGCCCGGCGCCGAGCGAAGGGACGCAAGCGGCTTTCCGCCTAAAGGCAGGACTTGGCAGGTGCCCTATGGCCGCCGCAGGGGCGCAGCCGCACATCTGCTCACGGCGCCTTGCAACGCTGAAATGTCGCAAGGACTTCCAATCGGTCCGCAAAGGCAGGCGTTTCGCGACAGGGGCCTTCGTCCTGGAGGGGCGGCAACGGACCGCGACAGGGGTGGCGGAGCAGGCGAGGTTCGGCTTCACCGTGGCCCGCGCCGTGGGCGGGGCGGTGGAGCGCAACCGGATCCGACGCCGCCTGAAAGCGGCGGTCGAGAGCGTGCAGATGAGCCATGCGCGGCCTGACTTCGACTATGTCGTCGTCGCGCGCCGACCGGCGCTGGACGCCAAGTTCGAGGCGCTCGTTCGCGAGCTGGCCAGGGGGCTCGATCGCCTTCACCGTCCGCCGCCGCCGCCGGATCGCGCCGGGGGCGCGAATGAACAACCCAGGTGAAATCGTTTTTCGGAAACCAGATGCCACAGGATCAGGACCACCAGAAGAACCTTCTGCTTGCCATCGTGCTCTCGGTGGCCGTGCTCTTGGCGTGGCAGATGTTTTATGCCGGTCCCAAGCTCAAGGACGAGCAGGAGCGGCGGCAGCGGGCGCAGCAAGAACAGACCCAGGCTAAGCCGTCGGCGGCACCGACGGTTGCGCCGGGCGAGCTGCCGCAGGCCGCGGCCCCGGCCGCCGCCGAAGGGCAAAGCCGCGAAGCCGTCCTGCGCACGTCCGCGCCAGCGCGTGTGCGGATCGACACCCCGAGCCTGCAAGGTTCGATCGCCCTGCAGGGAGGCCGCATTGACGACCTCGTGCTGGCCAAATACCGAGAGACGGTAGCGCCACAAAGCCCCAACGTGGTGTTGTTTTCCCCGTCCGGCACTCCAGCCCCCTACTATGCCGAATACGGCTGGGTCGCCGGGCCCGGCGTCGCGCAGCCGATGCCAGGCAATGACACCGTCTGGCAGCTGGAGAAGGGCAGCGTGCTGACACCGGCTTCGCCGGTCACGCTCGTCTGGGACAATGGCCAGGGGCTTATTTTCCGACGCCGCACCGCCGCCGATGAGAATTATCTCCTAACGGTGACGGACACAGTTGAGAACCGCACCGGCGCCGAGGTTACCCTCTATCCTTACTCCCTGATCTCTCGGCATGGCCTGCCGCACACGCAAGGGTTCTACATTCTGCACGAGGGACCGATCGGCGTCATGGGCGAGGAGGGGCTCAAGGAGCTGCACTATGCCGATCTGCTCAAGGATGGCGGCAGCAAGACCTTCAAAGATACCGGTGGCTGGATCGGCATCACCGACAAATACTGGGCCGCCGCGCTCATTCCCGATCAAAAGGTGGCTTATACGGCCAGCTTTCGGGGGATCAAGGGGAGCAAAGATCGCTTTCAGACCGATCTGCTGTTGAGCGGCATCCAAGTGGCGTCTGGTTCCTCCGCCAGCACCACCAGCAATTTGTTTGCCGGCGCCAAACAGGTGACTTTGATCGAGGCCTACAAGGAGAATCTCGGCGCCAAACAGTTCGACCTGCTGATTGATTGGGGCTGGTTTTATTTCATCACCAAACCGCTGTTTAAGCTGTTGCACTGGCTCTCCCAGCTTCTCGGCAACTACGGCCTTGCCATTCTTGCCACCACGGTGCTCGTCAAGCTCGCGTTCTTTCCGCTCGCCAACAAGAGCTACGAGTTCATGGCGAAGATGAAAAAGCTACAGCCGGAAATGGAGAAGATCCGGGAGCGGTTCAAGGACGACCGCGTCAAGCAGCAACAGGAGCTGATGGCTCTTTATAAGAACCAGAAAATTAATCCGATGTCGGGTTGTCTGCCGATCCTCTTGCAAATCCCGGTGTTTTTTGCGCTCTACAAGGTCCTGTTCGTCACCATCGATATGCGGCATGCGCCGTTTTTCGGCTGGATCAAGGATCTGTCCGCGCCCGATCCCACCTCCTTGTTCAATCTTTTCGGGTTGCTGCCCTATCAGGTGCCGGAGTTTCTGCACATCGGCGCCTGGCCGCTGATTATGGGCGCGACCATGTGGTTTCAGATGCAGCTGAACCCGCAGCAGCCCGATCCCGTGCAGCAGAAGATCTTCAATTGGATGCCGGTGATCTTCACCTTCATGCTGGCGTCATTCCCCTCGGGACTCGTGATCTATTGGGCCTGGAACAACGTGCTCTCCCTGCTGCAACAATATACCATCATGCGCAAGAATGGCGCCGAGATCCATCTTTGGAAGAACATCGGCGTCGAGAAGTGGAAGGGTCGGGTGCACGCCGTCAAAGCCTTCGGGACACAAAAGCTTGCCCGCGACAGAGTGCCAGCGGGAAGCACGGCGGATCTGCCGGCGGGGGGCGACAAAGCCCCTCAGGTGAAAGCGCGCAAGACGGCGTTGGCGCCGGAGGCGCCGATGACGCGTGAACAGGCGCTGCGCACGCTGGGTCTCGATGCCGACGCGACCGCGGCGGAAATCGAGCTCGCGCTCGCCAAGGCTGAGCCCGACAAGCAGCAAACCTTGAATGGCTCCGATCATGCGATTGCCGCCAAGATTGACGAGGCGCGGCTGATTCTGGGCGGCAAGGAAGGAACATGAGCCGTTCCACCACCAGCCCAGCCGCGGGGGCACGGCATGTCGCATGAGCGCCGACCGCTTCACGCCTGCGCAACTGGCTGACGGGGAGGCGCTGTTTCGCCGCCCCTGGCAATTCGTCAAGGGCGTGCCGAGTCTCGAAGTGCTTCCCGCGGCGGAGCGCACCGAAATATGTCTTGCCGGACGCTCCAACGTCGGCAAGTCGAGCCTCATCAACGGGCTGGCCGGACGCACGTTGGCGCGCACATCGAATACCCCCGGCCGTACGCAGGAGCTCAACTTTTACGCCGCGCCCGGCGTATCGCTCTTCATGGTCGATCTCCCCGGCTACGGTTTTGCCGAAGCGCCGAAGCCGCGCGTGGAAGCCTGGACGCGGCTCGTGCGCGACTATTTGCGCGGCCGGGCGACGCTGGCGCGCGTGTTTCTGTTGATCGATGCGCGCCGCGGGCTCACCCCTCCCGATCTCGAAATCATGCGCCTGATGGACGAAGCGGCCGTCTCCTATCAGGGGGTGCTGACAAAGGCGGATAAGATAAAGCCAACGGAATTGGCGCACGTCCTGACGGCTACCGAGCACGCCCTGGGCAAACACGCGGCCGCCTCGGTCGGTGTGTTTGCGACCTCGGCTCAGACGGGCGCAGGGTTGGCCGAGCTCAAGGCCGAGATTGCGGCGCTGGCCGGGGCCTTCGGCGCGCTACCCGGCTAATAGGGCTGCCACCCGCCGCGCCGGCGCCGGGCGGCCTCAGCCGCCGCTTGCCTGCCTGAGCAAGAATAGCAGGCCCGCCCACACATCCCCCGCGAACTGGCCGAGCGCGATGCCGGCGAGCATGGCCGCCAGCCAGCCCGCCCAGCGCTGCGCCAGGCGGCCGTAGTTGGGAGCAATCTTGACGTCGATCGATCGGTCCGACGGCGCCGCTTCCGCCACCAACCCATCCGGTCCAATCAGGCGCGCCGAGACCGTCAGCAGCAGGCGGCTGCGGCCGTGGCTGTGCGGGGTGATGGTCCAGCGCCAGGCGGCAAAATTGTCGCCGGGGCCGCCCGTTGAGCGGTCGATCCACTGGGTTTCCGGCGCATTGGCCTCGATGGCAAAGCCGCCGTTGGGTGCCCGCAGCCGCACCGCCAGGGTGCGGGTCGGGTAGGCCTCTGGACGTACGCCGCGGTTGCAGAGGGCCAGCATCAACCCGTCGATTTTGTCGCGCGCAATGCGCACTTCGGCGGTGGCTGGAACGCCGCTGCGCATGCGCCGCGGCACGCTCTCGGCAAGGGGGCCACGCTCGGGATAACTCGCGGGTGCCGCGGGCCCGGTGCGCGGTTGCAGCGGCACGACGATGGCGCCGCCCGCGTCGGGCGCAGCCGGCTGCATCGGCGCCCCCACTGGACGCCCCGCGGCGGCGCCGACACCATTGGGGCCCCGGGGCACGCGGCCGCCTCGGGGGCGGGCCGAGGCCGGGCGGGAACCGGTTTGGCGCGTTTGGGCCCTGCGGCAAGGGCGGCCGACCGGCGCCGTCTGCCGGCCGCAACGGTCGGCCGGGCAATGGCCCGGGTCCGCGGTTGGGGCTCGGTTGCGGCCGTCGGGCGACGGGCGGCTGGTTGGAGGCAGCAGCAAGGTTTCGTGGCGGTGGTGGCGCGGTGGGGGCCTCGACAGGCGCGCCGGGCTCCGGCGCCGGCGGACCGGCGCGAGGCGTGGCCGCGTCGGGGACCGGTTCGGGCGGCGGCTCTGCGGTGCGCGTCACCGGCGCTGGTTGCGCCTCTGCCGCAGGCTCGCCGGCAACGTCTCGGATGGCGGCGGCCAGGCTGGAGGGGTTGAGATCGCCCCGAATGGAGGCGGTCAAGCCCATGGGCGGATTTGGCTTTTCTCCGCCCGTCGTGACCGGAGGCGACGGTGCCGCGACGGTGGCGGCCGGCCTTTCGCTCGCGCGCCCGGCGGCGGCACGCTGCTGAATGCGGGCGCGGGCCGCGGCGAGAAACTCCTCGGCCGAGGTCGCAAGCGAAATCTCCGCGTTTGCCGGCGCAGCGGCGATTTCCGAGGCCATTGCCCGGTGCTCTGCGTTTGCCGGTGTGGCGGCTTTGCCGGCGCCCGGTCCAGGCGCCCAAGGCGGCATGGCACCCGGTAGGGGGGTCTTGGCCCGCGGCTGGGTATTGGCGCGCTGTAGGGCGCGAATTGCGCCTTCGAAGGTCATTCCCAGGGCCTTGAGCAGGCCGGCCGCGGCGCTCTTGCCGTCGCCGACAATGGCGGCCAACACAATGGCGCCGTCGATCTGACGCCGTCGCGATTGCTGGGCGGCCGTCGTTGCAGCCTTGAGGACGCGCATGAGATCGGCGTCGGGGCGCAGCTCCGTTTGCGACTGCGCCCGCATGTCCTCCAAAAGCCCGCCGAGGTAGCCGGAGACGTCGGCGCTGAGACGCCCGAGGTCGACGCTGGCCGATTGCAGCATTGCGGCGGCCTCGACATCCTCGGTGAGCGCAAGCAATAGGTGCTCGAGGGTCACAAGCCGATGCGATTGCTCGCGAGCAAATCGGTACGCACGCTCCAGGCTCTCGCCAAGTTGCGCCGAAATGGGAAAGGATTTGAATTCGTCCGCAAAGACTTGCGGCATCAGCCACTCCCCAACAGAGCGCAGGTCCCCCGATGAGACTCCGGCGGTGGTTCGCTCGCTGCCGGCCGAACCCTGCCGCCGGCGGATGACAGTCAAGACGCCCTGCGCTTTTATCAAACGCGGCCAGCTTTGTGCAGTCCCGGCAGGCGCTTGTGCGCAAATTCCGTTGAGCCGTCGCCACGACCCATATAAGTGCTTAGGCAAGTCGGCATCATTCGAGGCTGCTGCAGATGGCGAAGTTCCAGCCAGACACGAAAGAGATCACCGCGCCGCCGTCGGCGCATACCCAAGCGCGCATCCTGGCCGAGGCCCTGCCACATATGCAGCGCTACGATCGCCAGACGGTGGTCGTCAAGTATGGCGGGCATGCCATGGGTGATCCGGCGCTGGCGGCGGCGTTCGCGCAGGACATCGTCTTGCTCAAGCAGGCGGGCGTAAAACCCATTGTCGTGCACGGCGGCGGCCCGCAAATCGCCGGCATGCTGAAACGGCTGCAGCTGAAGTCGGAGTTTGTGCAGGGTTTGCGCGTCACCGACAAACCGACGGTGGAAGTCGTCGAGATGGTGCTGGCCGGTCTCATCAACAAGGACATTGTCACCGCGATCAATCGGCAGGGGGGCAAGGCGGTCGGGATTTCTGGCAAGGATGCCAACTTGATGATCGCCCGGAAGATCACGCAGATGCCGGATCCGCAGTCAAATCTAATGCGCGCCGTCGACATCGGCTATGTTGGCGATCCGGCGGAGGTCAATCCGCACATTGTCGATGTCATATCGGCCTCGGACCTCATTGCCGTCATTGCTCCCGTTGCGATCAGCCGCGAGGGTGAGACGCTCAATATCAACGCCGACACCTTCGCAAGCGCGCTCGCGGCGCGCATGAAGGCCAAACGCCTGCTGTTGCTGACGGACGTGGCGGGCGTGTTGGATAAGGACAACACCCTCATCACTCAGCTTTCGATCGAGGAAGCCCGCGCGTTGATTCGCGAAGGCACCATCAGCGGCGGCATGATCCCGAAAATTGAGGGCTGCATCGAGGTCGTCGAAGCCGGGGTCGAGGCGGTCGTGGTGTTGGATGGACGCGTGCCACATTGCGTGCTGCTTGAGCTTTTCACCCAGCACGGCGTTGGCACCCTGGTAAGCCGCAAGGCAAAAAAGGCGGCTTGAATGGTGGCTTCGCACGCAGCGCCGCGCAACTTCGAGCGCACAAAGGTATGGATCTTCGATCTCGATAACACGCTGTATCCGATCGAGTGCAACCTGTTCGGCCAAGTCGACCAGCGCATGGGCGAATTCATTGCCCGCTTTCTCGGCGTTCCGATCGAGTACGCGCGGCACCTGCAAAAGACCTACTATCGGCAGTTCGGCACCACCTTGAGTGGTCTGATGCAGGTGCATCGCATGGACCCCAAGCCGTTTCTCGACTACGTCCACGATCTTGATCTTTCGGGGCTCGCCGCGCATCCGGAGTTGGCGGCGCGCATTGAGCGTCTTCCCGGGCGCAAGTTGATCTTCACCAACGGATCACGCGGGCATGCCGAGCGCGTTGCGGGCAAACTCGGGATCCTGCACCTGTTCGAGGGTATTTTTGATATTTGCGATGCCGATTACGTGCCCAAGCCGAACTCCGGCCTGCTATCAGCATTTTCTCAAGGTGCACAACGTCAGCGCGCCGCTATCGGCGATGTTCGAGGACATACCAAGCAACCTGGAGGCCCCCCACGCCTTGGGCATGACGACGGTGCTGGTGCACGCGGCGAGCGATTACGACCATCCCGTCCAGCGGAAAATTCGCGGCTGGCTTGAGCCGCCCGCATACATCCACTACATGACTCATGACCTTGCGGGTTTTCTGGCCGGCATCGGCACGACCGTCCTGGCATCGGCCGGGCAGGTCGAGGGCCCGCTGCCCGGTAGCGGCGCTGAACCCTCGATGGGAGCAAGCTCATGAGCGAGACATTGTCGCAACTGCGTCCATTGGCCGATCACCGACCGCTACGGCCCATCGTCGGCGGGACCCGCATCGGCCATGTCCACCTCAAGGTGGCCGATCTCGAGCGGGCCTTGTCATTTTATTGTGGCGTGCTCGGGTTCGAGGTGACGCAGCGGCGCGAGGGCGCAGCCTTCATCTCTGCCGGCGGCTATCATCACCATATCGCGCTGAATACTTGGGAGAGCCTCGGTGGCGCGCCGCCGGCCCCCGGCAGCACGGGGCTCTATCACCTTGCCATTCTCTACCCGACGCGCCGGGATCTGGCCGACGCGCTGCGGCGCGTCATGGCGGCCGGCATTGAGCTCGATGGCGCCAGCGACCACGGCGTCAGCGAGGCCCTCTACCTGCGCGACTATGATCAGAACGGCGTGGAGCTCTATTGGGACAAACCGCGCGAGCAGTGGCCGGTGACGCCGACGGGCGAGCTCAGCATGATCCGGGCCCGGCTCGACCTGCGGAGCCTATTGGCGGAGCAGTAAGCTCAAGCGAGCCCGGCTCAGGCGTGGCGCTTGCGGGCGAGGGCTGCTCCCTCCACCAGAGCCTTCAACTTGGCGTAGGCGAGCTCGCGGCGCATGGGGGCCATGCCGCAGTTGGTGCACAGCTGGATACGTTCCTTGGGAACGTGCTTGGCGACCTCATCGGCGACGGCGGCGACCTCTTCGGCGGTCTCCACGGTGTCGCTGGCGACATCGATGGCACCCACCAGAATATCTTTGCCGCGCAGGAGGCCGAGGAGGCTCACCGGCACCCTTGAGTTGCGGCATTCGACCGACACCTGTTGGATTCGACTACTGGCCAGCGCCGGGAATATCGCCTCGTACTGGCGCCATTCGGCACCCAGCGTCGCCTTCCAGTCGATGTTGGCCTTGATGCCGTAGCCATAACAGATATGCACCGCCGTGGTGCAGCCGAGGCCCGCTGCCGCCCGCTCGAGCGCCGCAATGCCCCAACCGTTGACCTCCTCCATGAACACGTTGAAGGCCGGCTCGTCGAACTGGATGACATCGACGCCGTCCCGTTCGAGCGCGCGCGCCTCTTCATTCAAAAGCTCGGCGACGGCAAAAGCCATCTTCGCCTTATCGCCGTAGTAGCGATCGGCGATGGTGTCGGCGATCGTCATGGGTCCCGGCAGGGTAAACTTGAGTTTGCGTCGGGTGTGGGCACGGGCGAGCCGCGCTTCCATCGCGTGCACGCGCCCCATGAGCCGCAGCGGTGCCACCACCTGCGGCACCATCGCCTTATAACGGTCGGCGCGGATGCCCATCTCGACCTTGTGGGCCGAATCGATGCCCTCGACGCGCTCGAGGAAGCCGTGCACGAAGTGCTGACGCGCTTGTTCCCCATCGCTGACGATGTCGATGCCGGCATCCTCCTGCGCCTTGATGGCGAGAAGGGTCGCGTCCCGTTTCGCGTCTTCCAACGCCTCCCCCTCGAGTCGCCAGGGTGCCCAAAGTTTGTTGGTTTCGGCCAGCCAACCGGGTTTTGGAAGGCTGCCGGCGATGGTCGTCTCGAACATCCTTCCTCCTGAACTGGACGGCGCCCGCTTCCGGCGGCAATCTAGCAGCCATTATAACGGGGAAATGGCGGTACTGAAGCCGTTCGGTCGCCTGGCCGCGGTGGGCCGCCTCCCAAGCGAGGATGGATCGATGTTCGCCCCAGCCGAGGCCGTGCGCTTTCTCGACGACGCCCACCGCACCCGCGCCAGCTACCAAAATATCCCCGCGGCGATAGGTCCGCAAACCGTGGCCGAAGCCTATGACGTGCAGGAGGCGCTATGCGCGCGCTGGGCCGAGCGACTGGGTCCCGTGGCGGGACTGAAGATCGCCACAACCACCAAGGTGATGCAGCAGCTGATGGGGATCGATCATCCCTGCGGCGGCATGATTTTTTCCTCCCGCGTCCACGGCTCGCCGGCGAGCATTCGCAAGGCCGACTACGTCAATGTGCGCATCGAATGCGAGCTGGCGGTGAAGCTCGGTCGCTCGCTTTCGCCCGCGCCTCGAGCCTACACGCGCGACAGCGTGCGGCCCGCGGTGTCGGATATCATGGCCGCCTTCGAGCTGATTGAGGACCGCCACGCCAACTACAAAACCTGCAATGCGCTTTCGCTGATTGCCGATAACGCCTGGAACGGCGGCATCGTCATCGCTGCGCCCAAGCCGCTGCCCACCTCCCTCGAACTCGACGGGATCGCCGGACGCCTGTCCCGCAACGGCAAGCTCGAGGCGTCCGGGCGGACCGATGATCCGCTGGGAGCGCTGGCGTGGCTTGCCAATTTGGCCATCGAGCGCGGCCGACCGATCGAAAGCGGCATGCTCGTTATCACCGGCAGCGTCGTGACGACGGTGGACATTGCGCCAGGCGAGCGCCTCGACTTTGGGCTCGACGGCGTAGGTGAGGCCTCGCTGAGCGCAACCTAAAGGCCCTGGCAGCCACCGCCGCTGCGTCTTAGCCCAAATGCTAACCCTGCCGCGGGGGCGCGTTCGCCCCCGTCAGAGCGGTGTTTTAGATTAGTGTCATGCCTCTAGGCCCCCATGATTTCGATCAAAGTCTAATAGACTTTAGGGGGGAGGCCAAAGCGGCCGAGCGTGTGTCAATTGGTGAAGCGATGCGGGCCATTGCGGGCTCGCGTGGGACTATTGGGAGACACAACGTTCATGGCAACAACTCACGACGCCATCTATGCCGATCGGCGAGGCGGGGGAATGACCGCCGACGAGAGGCTGGTGATCTTCGCCTCTTCGCTCGGCACGGTCTTCGAGTGGTATGATTTTTATATCTACGGCACCCTCGGTGTCTTTCTAGCCAAGTACTTTTTTTCCAACGTACCGGCCAACGTCGGTTTCATCTTCACGTTGCTCGCCTTCGCCGCGGGATTTGCGGTCCGCCCCTTGGGAGCCCTGATTTTCGGCCGCATCGGCGACATCGTCGGGCGCAAGTACACGTTTCTTGTCACCATGACGCTGATGGGCTTGGGCACCTTCTTCATCGGCGTGCTGCCCTCCTATGCGCAATGGGGAATCATGGCGCCGATCGTGCTGATCGGCCTGCGGCTGGTGCAGGGCCTGGCGCTGGGCGGCGAGTATGGCGGCGCGGCCATTTACGTTGCCGAGCACGCCCCTGCCGACAAGCGAGGCTACTACACCTCGTGGATCCAAACGACAGCAACGCTGGGCCTGTTCATGGCACTCTTGCTGATTCTCGCCATCCGCAATGTGATGGGAGAAGCAGCATTTGCCGATTGGGGCTGGCGTGTGCCTTTCCTACTTTCGATCGTGCTGCTGGTGGTATCGATCTGGATCCGACTGAAGCTCAATGAATCGCCGATCTTCCAGCGCATGAAGGAGGAGGGTCGGACCTCCAAGCGGCCGTTGAAAGAAGCGTTCGGCGAATGGTCGAATGCGAAGATCGCGCTGTTGGCGCTGCTTGGCGCGACGGCCGGCGAAGCCGTGGTCTGGTACGGTGGCCAGTTCTATGCCCTGTTCTTCTTGACCCAGACACTCAAGGTCGATGCGACGACGGCCCAAGTCATGGTCGCCATCGCGCTTGCCCTCGGCACGCCGTTCTTCATCGTCTTTGGCTGGCTGTCAGACAAAGTGGGGCGCAAGCCAATCATGCTGCTCGGCTTCGCACTGGCCGTACTGACCTACGCGCCGGCTTCGCCCGTCAATATTTTTAAGGCGATCACGCACTACGCCAATCCGGCGCTGGAGAGCGCGCTCGCAACCGCGCCGGTGACGGTCGTTGCCGACCCTTCGGAGTGCTCCTTCCAGTTCAAGATGACGGGAACTGAGAAGTTCACCACGTCCTGCGACACCGCCAAGGCGGCGTTGGTGGCGGCGTCCGTGAACTACAAGAACGAAGAGGCGCCGAAGGGCACGCCCGCGGTCGTCAAGGTTGGCGAGGAGGCCATTCCCACCAATCGAGCTGACTTTACCCAGACGCTGATGGCAGCGATTGCGCGTCATGGCTATCCGGTCAAAGCCAATCCGGGCCAAATCAATCATGTGGTGACGGTGCTGTTGCTGGCGGTGCTCGTCATCTTCGTCACCATGGTGTACGGCCCGATCGCGGCCTGGCTGGTCGAGCTGTTCCCCACCCGCATACGCTATAGCGGGCTGTCGCTGCCCTACCATATCGGTAACGGCTGGTTCGGGGGCTTCTTGCCCGCGACCGTCTTTGCCATCGTCGCCGCCACCGGCGATATCTACTCGGGCCTTTGGTATCCGGTAGTTGTGGCGGCCATGAGCTTCGTCGTCGGGCTGCTGTTCCTGCCCGAAACCAAGGACGTCGACATCAATCGCTGATCGGCACAGTGCCGTGAAACGAGCAGAGGCGCCCCAGGCGCCTCTTTTTTAGCCCCACTCCGCACTTCCAGCCGCGCAATCCTTTCGGCCGGCAGGGCACAATGAGGTCGCCGCGCCGAGCGCGGTTGCGCTTGTCAAAGCGCGGGGGAGTGCTGGGCTGTCAGGCTCGGGGCCGGCAGAAATATATTTTGCCAAACATCGCCGGACGCGGCCCAAATGAGCCGCTCTGAGAAAGAAAAAAGGCATGGCCAAAGTGGCTCATGCTCGAAGCTGGAGGAGGAAACGCGCATGCGCGCTTTGCGAACGTCGATGCGAGCGATCTCAGTTTTGCTGGGAGCGCTGTTTGTACCCGGTCACCTGGCTGCACAAACCGACCTCGGTCCGGCCGCCAAGGTGGGCGTTGATCGGGGCGGCAACGATCGCCAATCTCGATCACTTTGTGTTCAAGGGCGCGCACCTGCAAGGTGGAATGCCCGACTTCTCGGGCAAGTTGAAGGTCGATGACGTCGAGAAGATCAAAGCCTTTATTCAGGGCACGGCCGACGTCATCCGGCCGAAATGGCCGGGCGCGAGCGGGGGCGGGTCGAGATCGGGACCGCTCCCCCCGGGCACCGGGCAGGGCGCCCTTCTTACGGGGCCTTCGCTGCCTGGCAATGGCCGCAGCGCAACGGGCGCACGAGGCTGCGAGGGCTTTGCGGTCGGCCGGGCGGGGATGCGCGCGTGTCCGGTCGCTCGATCTGCAGATGTTGCAAAGCGGCGTGGTCAACCGCGCGCGAGCGGTCGCCGCTTTTTTCACATCGGGCGCCAGGTTGCAGGGCGCCTCGACGTCGTGCGACAGGATGATGGCGGTCGGTCCTGATCTTGAGCGTTGGAATGCATAGGAGACGTCCTGCTAGGGAGAATGGTAGCGATCTCCCTGTTGGCAAAGCTCATCGGGCTGCCAACGGGCGATGGAATTGCGCAGGGGGCGCGCTTGCAAACGCGTTCGCGGCCCGGCGATCCGGGCTGGCCGGCCGAAGACCGCTGGGAGGCATTGAACCGCACCGTCGGAGGGCGTCTAATCAAGGTTCAATCCCCGCTCGTCGCCTGCTTGCGTGACGCCTCGAGCGCGGAGTGTGAGCAACTCTTCAAATCCCTGAAAAATCCCTACTACCTCGGCGACGAGGTCGCCCTGACGCAGTCCTTGGGCTGGGTCGATGCGTGGACATCAAGTCCCAGCGTCTTTGCGGTGGCAGCCCGGTCCGCGAGCGATGTGGTGGCCGCCGTCAATTTCGCCCGCACACACGGGCTGCGGCTCCTGGTCAAAGGCGGCGGACACAGCTACCAGGGCACCTCCAATGCGCCGGAACTCGCTGTTGATTTGGACGCGCGGGATGAATGCCATCACCCTGCACGATGCCTTTGTCGGCGCCGGCTGCGCGGGGCATAGCGATCCTCAGCAGGCCGTAACAATCGAGGCCGGCGCGATCTGGGGCCAGGCGTACGAGGCCGTCACGACGCGCGCTCGGCGCTACGTTCAAGGCGGGGGCTGTTTGACCGTGGGTGTTGCTGGCCTGATGCAGAGCGGCGGCTTCGGCAGCTTCTCGAAGGCCTATGGTACGGCGGCTGCAAGCTTGCTCGAGGCCGAAGTCGTAACCGCCGATGGCAGGCTCAGGACTGCTAACGCTTGCACCAATGCAGACCTGTTCTGGGCGCTGAAGGGCGGCGGCGGCGGCAGCCTCGGTGTTGTCACGCGGCTGACGCTTCGCACCCATGCCCTGCCCGTTTTTTTCGGCGCCACATTTCTGAGCATCAAGGCAGCATCGGACGCGGCCTTCCGAAGGCTGATCGCCCGCGTTGTCGGCTTCTACGCCGAGGCATTGTTCAATCCGAATTGGGGTGAGCAGATCGGGTTCCACCCGGACAACGTCCTCGTCGTTGCCATGGTGCATCAGGGACTGAGCCAACATGAGGCGGAGGCGACCTGGCGTCCGTTTCTCGCCTGGATCGCGGCGGCGACCGACGACTATACGCTGCAATCAGGGCCGTCGATCGTGTCCGTGCCGGCCGGAGATTTCTGGAACCCGGCGGTTCTCGGTAACCTGCCCGGCTTGGTGATGAGCGATGCGCGAGAGGGCGCACCGCCTGGCAATATTTACTACGCGGCAAATGTTGGGGAAGCCGGGCAAGTGTTGCATGCCTATCAGTCGCTGTGGTTGCCAGCATCGCTACTCGAGAGGGAGCAGCAGGAGGGCTTCACGGATGCGCTGTTTGCGGCGTCGCGGCATTGGTCGGTGACATTGCATGTCAACAAGGGGCTGGCCGGCGCCGGAGCCGAGGCCATCGCCGCGGCGAAGAATACGGCGACCAATCCGGTGATGCTCGATGCCTTTGCCTTGCTCATCAGTGCGGCGCACGGCGCGCCGGCCTATCCGGGCATTCGCGGTCACGAATCGGATCTGGCGAGTGCTCGCCGTCAGGTCGGCGCCATCCGCAGGGCGGTTGGCGAGATTGAGCGCTTGGTGTCGCGGCGCGGGTCCTACCTTGCAGAGAGCGATTTTTTCGAGACCGCTTGGCAACAGGCGTTTTGGGGATCCAACTATCCCCGTTTGCTCGCGGTAAAGGACAAATACGATCCCGACGGCCTCTTCATCGTCCATCACGGTGTCGGCAGCGAGCGGTGGAGTGCCGATGGTTTCACCCGGCGCGGCACTTAAACGAACGCCTCCGCGGCGATCCTCAAACCCAAGTTTGACGGTGGTCGAGAGACTTTGACGCCCTTGCGCGTGGGCCTCGCACCGGGCCTTAAACGCGGCCGGCCCTACACTGGGCCTTACAAATGGATCTTTGCCGATCGGTCAGGTCGACGCGCCAAAAAGAAACCTGGCGCGGCGCTGTCTTCAACAAATAGCACGGCGCGTCACGTGTTCGTGAAGCCATCGGGGCCGATTAGCTGCGGGTCTCGTGGTCAAAATCCTGCGCTCGCGACGCGGTTCGCATCCGCACGTCCTCTGTACGAGACCCAGCCACGTCCCGGAATAATTCAGTACTTTTTTTGCGCGGATCTGCGGGTAGTGCTGGATCGACGCCTGCGCTCGAGATGGGCCTAGTTATGGCGCACGAAGCGTGCTCCTCCCAAACCAACCGACTTACCACAGCACAGGAGATCATCATGGCAAAAAAACCTTGGTTGCCGGGTTCGGCCGCTGTCTTCGCGTTGACAGCCATAGCCGCGACGGCGCAAGCCGGTCCGGTTGGGGGCACCGCCAGAGAGCTTGCATCGGCCGGCATGACCGGCTCCCAACTCCAGCACGTCGCCAACCGCGTGTGCTGGAGGGAAAATGGTATGCGGCGGTGCAGGTCGCTCAATAACGTGCGCGTCTATGGCTATCAGAGCCCACGTGCCTCCCGCTCTCGCGCGCGGGCGGTGGGCTATGGCTATCAAGCGCCGGCCTTCTATGGTGTTGGTCCACCGATTGGCTACGGCGGTAATGGGTACCGCGATCAGATCGAGATTGATCCGAACGCCTTTCCTGTAGGGTCCGAGGGCTGGTGGAACTCGATGGATGCGCTGGATCGCGGCGGGCAGGGTAACGGCCAAGGCGGTTTTTAAAAGACGCTTCTCGCTACGCCCCGGTCGCGATGGCTGGGGCGTGCTGTGAGAGGCCGCTTGCGCGGGGCCTTTTTCGGTCAACAACTCCAGTAAAGCAACTTCGGTAAAGCATAGCGCGCACACTTGCGCTGTCGAGCAGCGCAAGTGTGCGCAATGATGTTCAAGTCGACACTGCACGACGATGGCTGCGACGCCGGCACATTAACTCCCTAAGGCCCCGCCGCCGCCGATTTGCCTCTTTGCCCCTCACCAGGGTGTCTTGCGCCCAGCGGGCGCGCAACGCTTGCAATCAAGTGCGCGTTAAGGTCACGCAACGATAGCAGGGCTAACACCCAACTAGCCTAGCGCCATGGGACCCCGAGGTGTCCTTCGAGCAGCACGGTTCGTGCTTCAGAAATTTGCACCGCGTCCACCTTCCGAGGCAGCCCACCGCACATGCGCTCCGAGCCGGCGCCTTTGCGAAGCTTCTAAGGCAATGCCGAAGGTGTCGCGAAGGCTGGAGCAACGCCCCCCACGACCGCGGCGATCTAAGCGAGGGGGATGCGAGCA
This sequence comes from uncultured Alphaproteobacteria bacterium, assembly GCA_963775835.1. Taxonomy (GTDB): domain Bacteria; phylum Pseudomonadota; class Alphaproteobacteria; order Rhizobiales; family Hyphomicrobiaceae; genus AWTP1-13. The sequence goes on from CAVZKV010000029.1 coordinate 236,560, forward strand.
ACGAACCAATTCCGCTCGTATGGGCGCGTGGCAGGCGCTGTCGGCGGCCGACGGCATCCGGCGCCTCTTTGTTGTTCGGTTGCCGCCGAAGGCGGCCGATCGTTGGTGCAAAAGAAGCTGGGCCGCTGGCATGATTGCTTAGCGTCTCGACTTTGTTAATGGATATTGAAGTGCCGGAAATCCAAACCCACCTTTAACACGGTATCGGCCTCGGGGTTCTTCATGTCTTTGTCGACCGTCGCTCCCATTGCCGCGTTGGCGTTATCGGGCGCCGCGTTGGGTGTTCTCGCCCTTGCGCCCCTCGGTGTCCGGCTCGAGTGGTGGCATTACGGGGTTGGCCTTTATCGCTTGATGCCCGTTTCTGGTTATGTTGCCGCCGGTGCGGTCGGCCTTTCCGTGTTGACGCTCGCGCGTGCCTGGTCGCAGCTGCCGCGGCGCAGCCTTGTCATGTTGTTTGTTGCTCTTGTGCTGGGCGCGGGGCTCGTCTACGTGCCGGGGCAGTACGCCTTCCGACGAAGTCATTTTCCGGCTATTCACGACATCACGACCGATACCGACAATCCGCCAAAATTCAGCGCAGTTCTCGCGGCACGCGCCAGCGAGCATGCCTCAAGCCTCGACGATCGACGCCCGCAACTCGCGCAACTGCAAAAGGCGGCGTACCCTGACGTAGTGCCGCTTTTGACCGCAGCGAGGGTGCCGAAGGCTTTCGGGGAGGCGCTCCAGGTCGCAAAATCGATGCCCGGTTGGACGTTAGTTGCCTCGGACGCCGATGCAGGCCGTATCGAGGCCAGTGAGCAGAGTCGCTGGTTTGGGTTCACCGATGACATCGTCATCAGGATTGTCGCCAATGAAGTCGGCAGCCGTATCGATATGCGTTCCACCAGTCGGCAGGGGACAAGTGATTACGGTGTGAATGGCGCCCGCATCCGCGCCTATATGGATGCCCTCCGCAAGCGCCTTCAGTGACCCGGCAGCGTCAAGCTGCTGCGGTGTTTGCCAACGCCTAGGGGCTGGTGTCGGACCCGAAGAGGGCCAAAGGCATTGGCGGCTGGCGGCTCGGCGGCAAGCTGGCCCGCCATCAACGCTGGCGCGCGAGCGCATGCAAGCCTAGGGCCTCGAGCTGCTCTATTTCCGGCGTCTGCTTGAAGGCATAGCAGCGGATCTCAAGATTGCCACGCAAGAGGACCTGGTGCGCAAAGGCACTTTCTCGGAGGGCGAGCGCGAGGGACTTCGGGCTGAAACCCGTTTTGTGAGCATAGAAGTCTTGGCCGGTGCGCTCGATCTCCGGGCCGAAGCCATAAAGGACGTCTCGCACGCGGACGGGTCCTGCGGGTGATTGGTAGAGCACATCCAAGAGATCGAGGTTCTTTTCCACCACCGTGCGCATGAGCAGGGCAATGTCGGGCACGCGAATTTCGGCGAAACCATCGGGCTTGAGAACATGATGAAATCCGCGCAGTACCTTCGGGACTTCGTGCGCGAAATAGTGCTCTAGATTGTGCGAGCAATAGACCGCGTCGTAGAGATTGGGTGCGAGCGTCGTAAGCTTTCGCGCATCACACAGGATATCGGGTCTGCCGCGCGGATCGATGTCGAGTAGATCATGCGTCCAACCCTCGAAATGCTTAGGGATGGCGATGGCTTTGCTGTTGCCACCGACGTTGAGAACTTTTTTTGACATGCTGCCGCGTCCTGCCGTCATTGCAGCTGGTCGAGAAGGTCTAGCACAGCGGACATCGGCTAATTGCGCTCCCCTTGCCGGCGTCCCCAGCGGAGAAAAAGGCAGAATAACTCGTTTCTGTAGACAGCTGAAACGGCTGCCGACTGCCTCCTCTCGCGCGCGGCGATGCCCAGCCGGACCGCTTTGCACGCGCGCCGGGCCGTTGCCGGCTTGGGGAAAACATTCCCGCCGCTAGAGACCTTGGGGCCGTCGCGGGCTATTGCAACGATGCGGGGCGCCCTCCGAATCGAGGAGGTCCAGATGAGTTCTGGATACAAGAGCACATCTGTCACGCATAAAAGCCGAGCCGGTCTGAATTTGACGCGGGAGGTCCGGTGGTACCCGTCCAATCGCCAGGCTTACCGATGGAGCGAGCAGGAAGCACGCTGGGTTTATCTTGGTCACACCGATAGTTTGGACGAGGCCAGGCATCTTGCCTCGATCGATATGTACAACGCCCACCAACAGGAAAACTAGCCCTTGCGGCGGCAGGGTGTGAGCGACACAGCCGTAGCGCGCCGGCACAAGCTCCTTGCGGAGTATTAGGCACCCCCACCAAAGACAAAGCAGAATATGATTCTGCCGAGATGACAGAGGTGATTGTTCATGTCGGGTGCGTGATAGGGCCGGATCTTCTCGGGCGAGACCGGAACCCATTCGCCCTCCACGTACACCTCAACGCCTTGGCTCCGGACTCGAACATTCCGGTCATCGATCGGTTGGCAGTCGTTGGCATTGCAGCAGGAGATACCTTCTCGCGTCACCCATTTGGAGTAGAACTCTGGATGGTAGCTATGGTGATCGTGGGCTGCAGCCCGCAGCGGCAGCAGGCTCAGTAGAAAGCCGATTATGATTGCGGCAATGAGCCCGCCAAAGACCAGACGGCTGGAGCGATCACCGGTAATGCGGTTGCGCATGAGGAGGAATCCCAGTTCCGGCTAGCCTCGGCGCTCGTAGACATTTGCCATCGAATAGAATTCCACGAAAACGCGCGAGCAAACGGTCGTGCGGGTCAAGCCGAGAGATCTCTGCATAGCGTTCCGAGGCGACGGCCGCCCGCCGAAGCTCGTCGATGCTCGCGCGGAAGACGCCCGAACCCCAGCTGATGGCGCGGAGCGCTAGACCATGCCACATCGGAGCAAGCGTGCATCGGGAGCTCGCTGGTTGAAACGCCGCAGCGCCAGGGGACGGCCAGGGTCACCACTTACTGAGATCGCGGGCGAGGACATCCCGATGCAAGCTTCGATGCCGAAGCTCGGCATCCGAAAGACGGGACAGGTTTTCGTACGCCGCCGCCGCCGCATAGTTGTCGGCGCAAACGTTCAACCACTGTACGAGCCTATTCAAATGGGACCGAAACCGGGAGCGCGTGGGCATGGTCGGCATCGCAAGGATTACCGCCGTAACGGGCCTTGCTTCGGTTTCTCGACCGGTCGCGTTTTTACCGTCTTTGTTGGCGACCACTTCCCGGTCAGGGCTTTCCCTGAGGCGAGAGCGCGCGATCTTGTAGTCGTCTGCAAGAAGAGAGTGGGTCATAGCCGATTTGCCCATCGCGGGGATTACCGACCGTCAGACTACGTATTGCTCCGTATGCCTTCCCACCAGGACAAACCCTGAAGATAGGGGGCACTAACTTGCATCTAGGCAATCCGGTTAACGTCCGGGCAGAGCCCCGACCGAGTGACCCAACGCCAAGGCTCAGTGTCAGTGCGGCCGCGCTGCGCGGTGGAGGCCCGCTGCGCCACGGGTTTCGGCAACGCGCCCCGCCGGAGCGAGACCGCCAATGCCGCCCCGGACCCACGTCCGTCAGAGGGAGGGATGTGTGGGCGATTGAGCGGCGCGTGAGGCCTGCGCCACGCTGGGCTCAGCCCACACGCTTCGGCATATCCGAGCCTGCCCTCCCATCAAGCAGGTGCCTCAGCTGTCCCAAACCTTGTCGGGCATTGGTAGGCCTGTCCAGGTGGTGGGATCGATCGGCCGGTCGGGCAAGATCTGTAGCTTATCCTCAAGGATCCACATCAGTTGACGTGCGTGCTGGCCTGCGTGCCACGTGGTTCGCTCCAGAAATTCGTGCCGGCTAACCTCGCCATAGTAGACGTTGGCGCCACTGCTCCAATCAGTCCCTGTCTGTGCGGATTGCCACCACGCTGCAAATCGTTGGCGAACATCGCCGCCGTACGCCAGAATCTGCTGGCCCGTGGTACCGGGCGTGGGTACCCGATTGTACGCCGTCGCCTGCAGCGGAATGCCCTCTTCATGCTCGAGGAAGGCATCGACAACGTTGAAAAGGTGCCAGGCAAGCTGCGCATAGGAACGCGGTCGACCCGGAAGCTGGTCGTCCAAGTGGTCGCCGGGAATCTGTGCGAAGAAGCGCGACGCCCCATCCACGACAACGTCAATGCGCCGCACCAGCTCGGCGGGCGGTAAGTGACGAATGATACCCAAATCGATGCCGACCAGTCGCGCAATTTCCTTGAGCGATTGACCGTTCACCCAGTCCTTGCCGCGCGAAATGACCGGCAACTGTCGCGTTCCAAGCGCCAGCAATTCCTCAAGCGCACCTTCATCCGTCAGGACGTTGCGCGAGAGGAACGGTATTTGGTGTTTGCCAAGGAACTCCTTAGTGCGCAAGCAGCTGGTTCAACCAGGCTGCCAGTACACCTTAATCGGCTCCCCCGATGGCGCAGCTGGGCTCGTCATGGATCCGTACCGTCGTTGTCGATCAGAATCTAACATCGCCGTCGACGAGAAACAACCCAAGCAGCGAAGATCCGCATGTCGCCTTCTGCCCGATTGCGGGTGCGATCAAGCCCATCTGCCCTCGGCGCGATCCTGACGCCGCCTGATCGCGTGCAGCGCCTCTTTTGACACCGGGCGTGCGCACACGCAGGACGACGGTGCACGTCTCCGCACCCGGCCGCAGCGGGGCGCGCTATGCAATTGTCTCACCCCCTGCCGCAAGCATTGCAGCCCAACTCCCTGTTTGCCCATCGCGTCAATGCGCGCCTGATCGGGGTGAGCGGCGGCGCCGCGGGAGCATCCCGGTCTAGCGTCGCTGGAACAGGATCAAAAACTGCGCGTTCGCCCAGGAGATCGTCGCACTGGCAATCGTCGCACTGGTAAGCGAGGCGCACATGCACCGAATCTTGTTCGCCGTGGCCCTTGGCATCTGGACCGGTGGCGCCTTGGCGCAGACGGGCGGTGCCCCGTCGGCGGGTTCTCAATCGTCACCTGGAGTTGCGGCGACCGGTCCGGCCCGCGCTACCACACCAACGACGGCTGTCCCTGGGGCAGCAACGGCACCCCCTGCGCCATCGGCGCTGCCATCCCCGGTGCCGAGAGCTACCTCGCCCACGCCTTCAGGAGCCGCCGGGACGACGCCTCCGGCCGGTGCGGGCTCGCCAGGAACCCCAGCGGCGCCCGACCCCAACCTGCCAGCTACAGCCTCGAGTGGCGCTACCGGCTCGGCACAGCGGACCGGTAAGAATTCAATCACCGAGCACTATACCGATTGCGTAAAGCTCTGGGACAACCAAACTCACATGAGCAAGTCGGAGTGGTCGCGCACCTGTCGGCGTATCGAGAATCGACTGCAGAACCTTCGCGTCGAAAACATGGACGCCGACATCTCAGGCCCCAAGCCCCGTCGCACCGGAAAATCGCCCGGCAGCGGCTAGTTGCGCGTTGGCCGCTATTGCGTTGCCCCACGTGGGCCGGTCTCGATTGGCCGGTCTCGATCGCCGGGGTGCCGATCGTCGGTCGCCAATCTGCCAGCAGTTGTGGGGCTGCAAACCGTTGAGCGTCCGGCGAGGCAGCGCGGCCGAGGAACGGAGCGACGACGAGCGCTTAGCGCGGCGTCATTCGCGCGCACCGGGATGAGGACTTCGTGATGATGCGGAACTGGTCCGCGGAGCCCGGCCTTAACACGTCACAAGCGGCGTACAACCCAATGGAGTGAGACATGAGTATGAATTGGAGCAACAATACCGGCCTAAGCTCTGCGGCCGCGGCCGTCGTTGCCTTGATGGTCGTGGCATGGCCAGTTGCCTCACATGCCGAGCACGGTCACGGCCATAGTGCTGGGGGCCATAGCGGTGGGAGTGGCTTCTCCGCTGGGCATTCCTCATCCGGTGGTCATGCCATGGGCCGGGCGAGAAGCTTTGGCGGCGATCGCGGCTCGCACGCCGGCGGAAGCCGCAGCTTTGGGTTTAGGGCCAACAGTGGGCATCATCGCCATTTCCGGCACCGCCATAACGGCGTAGCGTTCGGCTTTTACGGCGACGATTATGGCTACGGCTACACGTCGAGCTGCGAGTACTATCGCCAACGTGCCTTGCAAACGGGGCGTAGCTACTGGTGGCGCCGTTATCGCGACTGCATCGAAGACTAAGTATGGCCTTCACCCTCCTGCGCGGTCCGACGCGTAGGAGGGGTGCCAGCCCCTATTTTTGCCTCGATCTTTGCCCGATCTTTGCCCGATCTTTGCCAAGCAAAGGGCCGAAGATCGGGGCTTATTACTGTTGCTGCCGTGACCGTGGGGGTGATTTTCACTGCACCCTTTAAGCGGCGACAGCTCCACCGCAAGCGGCCGCACTGTTAGGGACTTTGCCGGGGATCCGGCGCGGGCGTCGGCCGTTGGCCGCGCCAGGCACGCGCGCCGGCGGCGAGGCGCTCCATGTAAATGTAGAGGACGGGGGTGATGTAGAGCGTCAAGAGTTGCGAGACGAGCAGCCCGCCCACAACGGCCACGCCGAGCGGCTGGCGCAGTTCGGCGCCGGCGCCGGCTCCGATTGCAATTGGCAGCACCCCCAAGAGCGCTGCCATCGTCGTCATCATGATCGGACGGAAGCGCAGCAGGGCCGCCTCGTAGATCGCCTGGTGCGGAGGGTTCCCGTCGCGTTGGGTCGTCAGCGCCACGTCAATCATCATGATCGCGTTCTTTTTGACGATGCCAATCAGCATGAGGAGTCCGATCACAGCAATCAGGCTCAAATCCATGCCGAATAGTCGCAGCGCCACCAGCGCACCAACTACGGCTGACGGTAGGCCGGTCAGGATCGTAAAGGGATGGATGTAGCTTTCGTAGAGGATACCCAGAACGATATAGATTGTAACCACCGCAGCAAGCAGCAGGATGCCTTGGTTGGCAAGAAATCTTGATAGGTCTTGGCGCTGCCCGAATAGGTTGTGGTGATACCCTGCGGCAACTCCAGCTCGGCCTTCAGCTGCTCGATGCGCGCCACCGCATCGCCGAGCGAGACATTGCGGGGCAAATTGAATGAGATGGTGATGGCCGGCAGCTGCCCGAGTTGATTGATGGTCAAGGAGCCTGCCGTGCGCTCGACGCGGGCAAATGTGCCGATTGGCACCAATTTGCCCCTATCGTTACGGATACGGACGTCCGGTAGAATGGCAGGCGTCCAGTTGGCCTTATCGGAAAACTCCATGATGACGCTGAAGGTGTCGCCGGTTTTGTAAATGGTCGAGACCTGGCGACTACCAAAGCCCGAATACAAGGTCGAGCGAAGCTTTTCCGCGGAGATGCCGAGGGAATTGGCCTTGTCCTTGTCGATCACCAATGTCGCCTCGGTGGCATTGATTTGAAGGTCGCTGTTGACGTCGGCAAAGCGCGGATCGCGCCCCATGGCGTCGGCGATTTTCTGCGACCATTCGTAGAGCTGCGCGCGATCGAGGCTCTGCATGACGAACTGAAATTCGGCACGGCTTGAGCGGCCGCCGATGCGAAGGTTCTGTACCGGTGTGGCATAGACATTGATGCCAGGGATACGGACCACCTCGCCCCGCAGATCCGAAAGAACGCGCTGAAGATCGGGGCGCTGGTCGCGTGGTTTTAGCTCGACAAACATGCGGCCGGTATTGAGGCCCGAGCTTTGTCCCGACGAGCCGACAATCGAGGCCACGTTGGCAACGTGCGGAGAGCTGCGGATGACATCGGCGACGCGCTGCTGCAGCGCCACCATGGCCTCGAACGCGATATCTTGGCGGGCTTCGGTGGAGACAGAAAGCTGGCCGATATCTTCCTGCGGAAAGAAACCTTTTGGTGCGGCGAAGAGCAGCCAAACGCTGGCCGCCAGACTAAGGAGAAATACCAGCAGCATGACGGGTTGACGCCGCAAGGTGAACTTCAACGTCCGATCATAGCCGCGTGTGATTGCATCAAAGCCGCGCTCGAACGCAACGATAACGGGGTTCGCACGCTCACCGCGGTGTGGTGGGCTCAGCATCTTAGCGGCCAGCATCGGGGTAAGGGTCAGCGAGATGAAGGCAGAGGCGGCGATCGCCATCGTCACGACGATCGCGAACTCATTGAAGATCCGGCCTATAATGCCGCCCATCAGCAGCACGGGAATGAACACGGCAACCAGGGAAATCGTAATCGACATGATAGTGAAGCCGATTTCGCGACTTCCCCTGAGGGCGGCTTCGAATGCCCCCAGTCCTTCCTCCTCCATGTGTCGATAAATGTTCTCGAGCATGACGATTGCGTCGTCGACCACGAGGCCGACGGACAAGGTCAGCCCGAGTAGGGAGATGTTGTCGATGCTGAAGTTGAGCAAATACATGCCACCCAACGTTGCAATCAGCGAAATAGGTACGGCGAGCGCGGGGATGATGGTGGCGCTTACGCGGCGCAGAAACAAATAAATCACCAGGATGACGAGCACGATGGTAAGGCCGAGCGTGAACTGCACGTCGTGAACCGCATCCCGAATCGACACCGACCGGTCGTTGAGAACGTGGAGGGCGCTCCCGCGCGGGAGTTGGCTGTCGAAGTCCGGTAACAGCGACTTGACGCGATTGACCACATCCACCGTGTTCGCTTCCGGTTGACGATAGACCCCAAGGATGATGGCACGCGTGTTGTTGTACCAGCTGGCCGTCTGATTGTTTTCGACCAAATCCGACACCACGCCGAGCTCGCCGAGCCGTACCGGACGCGCGTTGCGCGTGGCAACGATGACGCTGCGAAACTGGTCCGCGTTGGATAGATCCGTAGTGGCCTGAATAGCCAAGGACTGCTCGGTGTTGCGCAGCGTCCCCACCGGTGTCACCGTATTCGCGGCCGCCACGGCGGTCTGCACTTCGTCGACGCCGATGCCACGGGCCGCAAGGATGTCCGGGTCGAGCTGGATACGAACGGCATATTTTTGGCTGCCGAACACCTGCACTTGGGCTACGCCCTCGACGGTGGAAAGCGCTGGCGAGATCACCTGCTGGGCGAAAGCGTCCATGTCCGGCAATGGTGTTATGTCGCCACTCAAGGCTAGGATCATGATTGGCGCATCGGCCGGATTGACCTTGCGATAACTCGGCGGCTCCGTCATTTCATCGGGCAACTGCCGCTGAACCCGCGCGATCGCCGCCTGAATATCTGCCGCAGCGCTATCAATGTCTCGGTTGAGATTGAACTGCACCGCAATCGAGGTCGAGCCCTGCGAGCTTGTGGAGCTGATGGTGTCAATCCCAGAAATGGTGGCGAACTGCTTGATGAGCGGCGTTGCTACGGCATTGGCCATCGTGTCGGGCGAGGCGCCAGGAAGGGACGCCGACACATTGATGACCGGGAATTCGACCCGCGGGAGCGCGGCGACGGGCAAGAACAGGTAGGCGAAAATTCCGCCGGCCACCAAGGCCACGGACATCAGCGTCGTCGCCACGGGGTGGCGAATGCAGAACTCCGAGATGTTCATGGCTTGGATGTCTTCACGGCGGCTTGCGGTCTACGCTTATCGCTCGGACCGGCCTGGTTGGCCGGCACCGGCTCTGCCTCGTACCAGTGCGCGCCAGGGCGCAGTCGCAACTGCCCCTGAACGACGATCCGTTCACCGGAATTCAAACCGGAGCTGATCGCCGTGCGAGCACCTTCGGCACCGGCAAGCTCGACATTGCGCATCTCCACGCTTTGGTCCGCCTTGGCGACGAAGACGTAAGGACCGCGTTGCCCGCTTTGAATTGCAACCGTTGGCACGGTGGCGGTGTTTGGCATGACCGCGAGATCAACCTCGACGTCGACATATTGCCCGGGCCAGAGCTTATAGTGCTCGTTGGGAAACGTGGCTTTGGCGGCGATAGTGCCCGATGAGCTGTCGACGCTGCTGTCAACAAAATCGAGTGTGCCGCTCGAAAGCGGCTCCGGATCGGAGGCCGCATAAACCCGCACCGTTGCAGGGGGAGCGCGCTGAGCCGCCGCCCGCAGGGCCGCCAAGTCCCGCTCTGGCAGCGTGAAGCTGACACGCAAAGGCTGCATCTGGGTAAGCGTCACCAGCCCCGCCGTATCATTCGCTGAGACCAGGTTGCCAGGCGCCACACGAATGGCGCCGATACGCCCGGTGATGGGAGCCTTGAGTTCGGCGTAACCTAGGCGCAGTTGGTCGGCCTGCAGGACGGCCTGGTCCGCCTCGACCGTCTGTTGTGCAGCCTTGAATGCAGCCGTTGCCTGTTCGAGTTGCTGTTGGGGTGCAACGTTCTTGCTTATCAGCTCCTGCGTTCGGCGCAGGGCGGCATCGGCTTGCGTGAGCGCTGCCTGGTCCTTGGCAATGGTCGCCTCATCGCGAGCGATTGTGGCCTTAATTTCGCGGTCGTCGAGCGTGAACAGCAGGTCGTCCTTCTTCACGATGTCACCGTCGGTCACGTGCTGGTCGAGAACCTGGCTGTCAATTCGCGAGCGAATAATGACCGTTGCCGGCGATTCGAGGATGCCAATGGTTCTGCGGCGGATCGGAAAGTCCTCGATGGTGACCAACTGGGTGACCACGGGCACTGCGCCGCCGCGTTGCGCCGATTGTGAGGACTTCCTTTGTTGTACCGCCGCTTGCTGTGTTGACGGCGAGGAGGACCAATAGAGCCCGCCCGCGGCGATGCCGACGGCCAATAGGCTCAGGAGAATGGCAGGAAGGCGGGATTGCCTCATGAGATTGACTCCCACCTTCGCCGCTGCCGGCTTGGCGCGGGCACGATCACACGCATAAATTCCGCCCCGCCGAAATGGGTTCCGCTCCAACGCTAATGTTTGGGCGCGCGCCGTGACGGCCAAAGTTGCCGGAGGTGGCTTGCGCGCAGACCACAATGGCCGCGCTGCCTTGCTCGCGAGCAGCCGTCGGCCGGAACAGGATGGTCTTTTCGCCGTTTTCAAAACTCCAGCGATCCACAATGTCCCGCCAATGTGCGGGAGGATAGCCATGCGAGCCCATAGCCATGCGAACCCCAAGCATAGTTTTGGTCATCTGCGGCCCCCTCTTCGTTATCGGCGTTGTCCATGCGGAAGATGCGCCGTGCAACCAGGAAATCATGGACCTGACGAAAAAATTGGCCGCAAGCGACGTCGGTTCTGGTTCAACCACCCTCAACTCTCCCGTCGTTGCGCCAACGCATCGGTATCCCGGGACTGCCCGGATCGGCGAGGACGCGCAAGACAAGGCCTCCTCCGCGCAGGATGTTGAACGTAGGTTCCGCGCCAAATCCGACGCCAGCCAAGCCCTCGAGCACGCCCATAGCCTCGATGTTCAAGGCAAGGAAGCCGAGTGCATGAACGAGGTGATGAATGCCAAGCAGCTGGCGGGCCTGTGACCTGCGGATCTGAATGCAAGTCAACTTCGCGCGCTACGTGCCGTGCCAGAGCGCGCGTCTATTGACAGCCAAGCTTCGGCGAGGTCCTTGCGGTGCGTGTCGTGCTCGACCTGCAAAAAGGCCTCAACCAGTACAGAGGGGATTTGCGCCGCGAGAACGCAACCGCCAGAACGCAGATGATCAGGCGCGGCAAAGCATGGGCCGGTCGACCTAACAGCTCGGAAACGTTGCTTCGAGGCTCGCACGATCGTGAATAAGTCCGTGCTTGCAATCGGCATCGATCCGGCATTCGCGGACGCCTCAAGTCTTGGTTCCTTGTCGCCGGATCTCGTTCGATCCTACATTGCCGGTCAGCTCGAACTGCTGCGAAAGCGTGGCTATGATGTCGAAAGTTGGCTGCTGACCCTACCCACACCGATGGCCTTTGGCGGAACCGCGCCGAAGTGGGGTCGGACGACTTGTGCGACGCTGCCCGGACTACCATCTGACGAAGGCCCCCCCAAAAGGAAGGCCCGCAAAAGGAAAGGGTGTGATGCGAACGATGATCGCGGGTATGCTTTCGGTTGCCCTTCTCAGCAATCTTGCCACGGCCAATGACGCTGAGGCCCGCGCTGCGAAGAAGCCGCGTCGCCATGACGACAGCTACGCCCGAAAATACCCCTCTGCCACGCAGCGTCAGCTGCGCAACGCGAAAGCCTACGATCGCGGCGACTATTTTGAGCAAGATTCAAACGCCCATCCCGTCGGTAGTCGAGGTTGGTGGGAGCTGAAGGAGCGCGAAAGCGGTGATCGCTTCCGCTTCTGACGGGTTACCAGCGGCGAGATACAGACGTTGCTAACGGCGCGCGCCGGCAAAAATCGAAGGGCACCGTCTCAGGGGTCGGGCGCCCTTCGTGGGATGCCGGGCCCAAGGTGGTACAGGTCTTGAGCGCGCATTATGCCTGCCGGCGCCAACTTGCAAAGAATAGAGAGGCCAACGAGACGGGCGCAGACTTTGGCGCCGGCACCGTGGTCGGCCGGCGCCCCTTGATCGGAGGTCGAGTGGCGAGGAGCGGCGCACGCTGGCTGCCCACCTCGTCGCTTCGGTCTGCAGTTCCCGCCAACCGCAGACCCTTACCTGCATGGCTGCGGGGGAAATCGACCGTGCGTGGTCAGCCTAGCGGCGCACAGACTGACAATCGGTATGAAAGGTGACGAAAGGCCGTTGGCGGAGGGCTTAGACTTAAGGGCCTAGACGATTTCGCCCTTAGTGCTTAGCGATCGGGACCCTGTATTCGGATAATCCGATTGCCAGCAATGGGAGGTCGCACCCCAACTCACCTGCCCTCGTTGTTGGCCGGTTTCGCCTCTGGCTCCCCAAGGCCCTTGGGAGCCAGCTTTTTCTTCAACCTCCTTTGCCGGAGTGACGGCCGCGAGCAAAGCGCCGGCTCGACACTCACGGCAGCGAGCGAGAATTGCTCGAAATCAAACGCGCCCCTGAGCGCAATACGATGCCGCGCGTCGCTTGCGGCCTTTTCAGGTGTGTGGGTAAGACGTCTTGCGCCGTCGAGGGATCCTATGGATCCCCAGGATGACGCTGCCTGATGCACTGAGATTCGAGGAAGTCAAAGACAACCCGCAGGTTGGCTAGGCTGCGCGGCTCAATTCATGTCGCAATCGATCACGCTCTGCTTTCGCGGCGACGAGCCTTTGCATCATGGTATCCAGGTTGGCGCGGGCGACGATCGCTTCCGGCGACCCACATCTTAGGTGTTGAATGTGAATGAGAAGCTGCTCGGCCCGCAATTCCAGAAGGGCGATTTCATTTTTGAGTTCGCGCATGGCACAGAACCTCCCAAATAGACTGCGCCCTTAAACGCCGGACCCGAGCGTACGGTTCCTGACCAAACAGCCGTAATGGCATGACACCAAGCGATGTTTCGTGAGCAGCGTGAGACGAGAGACCCATGGCGGTCGTTTCCCTCGCTCGCCAAAGGCAGTCATTCGGTGGGACGATTCGTGGGGTTGATAACGGGCGGCAAACCTTGGCTTCTGGACATCAGGCGCTCGCCCTTGTGAGGCATATAGCCACGCCACGGTCCCAGCGGCGTGTTGAGCCTTGAAGCTTGTGAACCGTTTTTCCTTGGCTCCCTCGGGGAATTGTTTGTCCCTGACCGGGACCCGACCCGTTGGCTTGAGGCTCTTGTCGCGACAAATCTGGTCCGCCGGAAACTTCTTCGCGCTTCACTTCCACCGGGACTTTCCAAGCTTGGCCGTGAATTTGAATGGCGGCAAACAACTAAAATCCATCGGTGGCCGTGTCCTCGAGCCCCCGACCTCGTGATCGACATGGGCGCCATAGCGGGCAAAGATTTCCATCAGGCGCGCATAAAGGTGCTTCTGGTTGCCTGCGAGCCCTTCTCGCGATCCTCGTTGAGCGGCTCCCCTCTTGTCGCCGCGGATCATTCGGCTTTCGCAGACGGGTCGCATCGGTTGAAACCCCGACACGGATTGCACCCCCTTTTCCCGATTGCCGTCCGTTGTGCCGGTTGCGACCAAGCAAAAATGCTCGATCTGGGTGTCCTGGCTTGCTCATTCACGAGGCCGGTAAATTTGCTCGCGCCGGACTTGTGCAAACGTCGCGAGCAAAGCATCTCAGCACTAGGGACGTTGCTGCACTGCAAGGGAGCGTAGAGCCCCGTCATGCCGACCGGTGAAATCGAAGAAATCCGCGCCTTGCTGACCTGGCAACCAAGACCAGTGACTTGGCCCGAGCGACGCCAGCGCTTGGACGAGGTCGGATCGATTTGGCCGGTCGCCGACGACGTCGCGCTTGAGCCGGTCGATATGGAGGGTGTGCTAGGCGAGTGGTCCATGGCCCCGGCATGCCATAGCGGCCGTGTCCTGATCTTCTTGCACGGCGGGGGTTATTGCTCGGGCTCGATCCGCAGTCACCGGCGCATGGTGACGGAGGCAGGCCGTGCCGCGGCGGTGCGGACTTTGGCGGTCGGCTATCGGCTTGCGCCCGAGCATCCATTCCCCGCCGCACTGGACGATGCGCTGACAGCCTGGCGGTTCGTGCGCGGCCAGGGGGTGCCTGCCCCGTCTATCGCGGTAGGCGGCGATAGCGCGGGCGCCGGGCTGACCGTTGCGTTGCTCAACAGGCTGAAGGAGACCGGCGAAGCGCTTCCCGCCTGCGCTTGGTTGGTATCGCCCTGGACCGACCTCACACTGTCGGGCGCGTCGCTGCTAACCCGGGATGCCGTCGACCCGCTCATTCATAGGGCCTACCTTGATGAATTGGCCGCCGCTTACGTACCGGCTGGCATCGAGCGGAAGGATCCGCGCATTTCCGTTCTCTTTGCCGATCTTGAGGGCCTGCCGCCGACGCTCATCCAAGTTGGTTCCGCCGAGACTCTGCTGGATGACGCCGTCCGCTTCGCGGCCGAGGCGGGGACGCACGGCGTTTTCGTAACGCTCGAAATCTGGCCCGATATGATCCACGCTTGGCACCTCTGGAACGCGCACTTGGCGGCTGGGCAACGAGCCCTCATCAACGCAGGTGATTTCTTGAAGCATTACCTGCAGGCGCGCTCGGACACGCGGTCTTAGCGAGGCTAAGAACGGCCGCTAACTCGCCGTTTCGTCGGTTTGCGCTGTTTGCTAGCGCGCGAGCCCCGATCGCTTGCCAGAGGTCACACCACTGTTGGTCTGAGACCGTGTGGAGCGGTTGTCGACAAAATTGGAAGGGCGTACACTGCCAGTTCCGCAAATAAAACAGGGAGGGTGTCATGCACGCGGTCATCAGAATGTACTCCGGTGCCGGCGGCACTAAGTTGATTGACCTTTTGCAGGAACGGAAGAACGAAGTCGAAGCCCTCATCCGTTCCGTACAGGGTTTCGTGAGCTACTCGCTCATTCGAACCGCAGACGGCGGCGCTTCGGTGACGGTCTGTCAGGACAAGGCAGGCACTGAGGAGAGCATGCGCATTGCTCGAGAGTGGATAGGCAAGAACGCATCCAACCTCGCCGCAGGCCCGCCCGCGGTCGTCGAGGGTTCAATCATCCTGCAGCTGAGCTAGGAATCGGCCTTGGCGGCTGTTCAAAAGCACTGCCTCAAGTTCCGGGTACCCAAAAACTATTCGAAAATGGGGTCCCGGACCTTCGAGGGGGGAAGAGGTCCAGGGCGCAAAAGGGGCCAGCCGCTGGACGCTGCGTAGGGTGGGGGCGCCAGGGAGCTTTGACCTTTGAAGGTAGGGGTAGCTGTTAGGACCGCTAGACACCAAATCTGCATCGCTACTCTGCGCGCTGGGGCAGGTTCGCCTCTACCATGCGTCGGCGCTCATCCTTAAGAAGGGGATGGTGAAGCCCGACTGACGCTCTTACCCCACCGTCAGTCAGCCCCGGCTTTCGACTCCCCCGTATCCGCCGGGGCCATATTTATGATGGTCTTGTCCAGCAAACATTCGTGGACGTCTCGCCCTCGATCACCTTGCCGTAGTCCAACGGGCTCCTCGCGCTCGACGCATGGACATTCTTGAATGGGTCGACTCCAAATTCGAGGTCTTGCCGTCGACCTTAAGTCCGTATGTTCCGGGCCGGCTCACCTCAGCGGTCGCCAGTCGAAGTGGGCCGTGGTGCTGTGGGCGTTGGCGGAGTAGTTGGGGAGGTCCGACAGCGATCAAAGCCTGCACACACCCCAGATTGTGCCCCATTCCAATGACTCGATGGGATGAGGGTTGGTCCAGATACGGCTCGCCGGACGGGTTATTGGTGGCGTAACACGAGTGGCAAAAAAAGGCGCTTCCAGATCAGTGCTCGGGCCATGCAGCCGATTGTTTGCGGGTATCACCTGATTTCAGCGCACCAAGCACGTTAATAGGCTGACTGAGATTGAGGTCGTGCCGACTTTCGGAGCGAGCTCGTTCTGAATCCCATCAACAAATTGCCCTCGGTCGAACAGGAACATCACCCATGTCTCCATCCAAAATTTCTTTGCTCGCAATCGCGGTTGCATCAGTCGGCCTTGCTGTAGGCGTCGCACGCTTCGCAACTGCTGCAACCCAGCCCATTGATGATCTCGCCAGCAATGAAGGCATATACGTCGATAAGGGCAGCTTCAAAGTCATGCGAGGAGTGGCGAAGACCGACCCCACTGCGCAAATCATGAAACTGGGTGCCAGGCCAGTGGAGGAGGGGGCGATCATCTTCCGCTCGGGTGACCAACTCTACATCGTTGATGCGGTTCCGGCAGGCGGCGCCCGCATGTTGAACAGCTTTCGGGACGCCTTTGCACCGCCAGGATAAGCGTCAGACCAAAGGATTGTTCGTCTAGGCTGGCACTGTCGGCTGCCGATCTGTTTCGGCCTGGGGTGGTTGAGCACGCTCCAGGCTGGAGCGTTTGAGGTGACGAGATGGAATCGACCTACCGAATTTTCAGCGTGCTTTTCGCTACGATCTGCCTGTCGCTGCTCGTGATTCCGGTAGTATGGGCAGTCGCGGACACGCAATCCAAACGCATTAGCATCGAATATGAACCCCCCAAGAATCCCGCGCATCAGCCGCTCTACGAAATGCTAAAAGAGCATCGCGTGCTTGAAAAAATGCAAGAAATTTTCGGTCCGTTTCAGCTGCCCATCGAGTTGACTTTTAAGACGGTTGGGTGCGACGGCGTATCGAACGCATGGTATTCACGCCCGACTGTGTCGATCTGCTACGAGTATTTGGCTGAGATCCAACGGGATATGCCAAAGGAAACGACCTCGGCGGGTGTCACGCCCGTCGATGCAGTGCTCGGCCAGTTCTTCTATGCCATCGCGCACGAGACCGGCCACGCGATGTTCGATCTCCTCAGCGTTCCGGTCTTTGGGTACCAGGAGGATGCCGCCGATCAATTTGCGGGATACATCATTCTGCATTTCGGCAAGGCCGATGCGCGCCGTCTCATCCTGGGCGCCGCTCACTCCTATAAGAAGTACTTACAGAATCCCACTGTGACGGCACCGCTGACAGCATTCTCTGATGAGCACGGCCCCCCCGCTCAGCGCTTTTATAACCTTCTGTGTCTCGCCTACGGTGCAGATCCAGTCCTGTTTGCAGATGTTGTGGAGATGAAATACCTCCCGAAAGAGCGAGCCAGGGTCTGCCGGGGGCAATATGGCGAGCTCAATTACGCATTTCACCAGCTCATCCTTCCGCACCTCGACCGGCAACTCGCCAAACAAGTCATGGATAAGAGCTGGCTCCCCGCCGACGATATGCCAACGGGGCCTCGCAAGTCGAACTGATGCGGCGTCGAGCGGTGGGCGCAAGCTTCACACGGCTGCCGCTAAATCTGCTCGCAGATCTATCGGCATCCGCCCCGTGCGCTCTTGTCGAACGCGACCCGGTCTGCGGACGCCTTTATGGGAGCGCTGCCTCGAGCCGGGAAGAAGTCGTTGGCAACGGATCCAGAGCACTCCGAGCGTTTCTGACACGCCCAACAACCTGGGCAGGATCCTGCTCGGCCGCCCTCAACGGCGCCTGCGCAGCCTCCTGGCTAACAATTAAGCGCTCGGCAGTCGAGATAGCTCAAGTGCCTTTGGGCAATGACGACCACGAGTCAAAACGGGAGACCTCGCCGGCCTGCCGACCACGCCGTTCCACTAAGAATACCCGCCAAACCGACACCGGCGACACCCTCCATGGCCACATGCGACTGCGGCGTCCAATAACCGTCGGTCACAACGATTGCGACGCGCACTACGGCAGTGCGGATCAGTCGGCCGCAGATGATTGTCAGAGCCAGAATGATGATGACTTCTTGCCCGGGAGCGTCTTTGCGGCCAGGTCTCTTAGGCGAGTTCCATCACATCGTGATGCTCTTGCCAAACCGTTGCGCAATCCATTCGATCTGAGCCTTCGTTTCGGCCAAGTTGGCGTTCCGCAGCCAGAGTTTTGCCGAGTGCGGGTTTTTCGCAACTATTTGATTTTATTGGCGCACCGGGCAGGATTCGATCCGAAGAAACCCTTTGTTTTCCGTGTCAAGTTGCGCTTGTGTCGTGACTAAGGGGAAAAGCCCCTTGTTCTCAGCCACTTACGGAATTGAAAACCAGATTTTCGTTTTTTATTCTCAAGGGAACCGGTTTTGCTTTTTAACTGACATGGGGCGCCTGGTAGTGAGGTTTTTGCGCGCTGCGCCGCCATTGCCGGTCGCCGTTAACGCGATCGTAACCCAACTCATCACTGGTTGAGGCAACGGCCGCAACCCGGTATCGACACCCGCATCGAAACCCCCACTCGTGGCGCGTCCCGTAAGCGGGCTTGCTGAATGCAGCCAAGCGTCCTGCCAAGGGGCCCATGCGCTCGGACGTAAATTCTCTGAGCGGACAACCCAAGACGCGCCGAACGTTCGCGACTAAGATCGGCCACACGGATCTACAGCGCGCTCTTTTTATCGAATGCCTTATCGCTATTGGCGTTCAGACGTTGCGCTTGGGCTCTTGGCCATCGCAGCTCTCCTCGGTGGCTACTTCGTGCCGCTTGTCCTCTCGGGCAGCGATGTCATGCGCAGCAAGGATGAAAATGCACGGCCCCGCGTTGCGACCGCCAATCAGGACGGTGGATTTCTCCAATCGTCTGTTCCCGGGCTAAGCAAAGTTCGCCCACAATCAGTTTACAAGCAACTTAGCTGCGACAAGCCTGAAACTCAAAAGCAGTATGAGCTTTGTCAGCAATGGCGCGCGGCAGAGGCGAACAAGCATGTGTAGCGAGACGGCAATTCTGGGTGGGGGGTCCATAAGTCTATTCGGATGCTGGGGTTGCTATTTTCCATTAATTACGCCGCTGCGTCGGTCGCAACTCTCGCTACATCGGAACGGGCGGCGCGCTCACTGTTGAAAATGGCAGAGCCGAAATTCCTGGTAACGCGATCCGGGTCCACTGCTCCTTCAAGAACTACGGCAAGACGCCGACCTTCATCAAACAGATCACCGGCCAAGTAGAACACCTTTCGGCCCCACCAGAAGAAATCAGGTACTTACCCATACACCTTTATGTGCCCCTCGAATTGTTTTTCTCCGGAGAAAAGTCGGTGCCTTCCACGGATTTCCACTAGTATCGATCATTCTTCCGCGCAAAGCATCAACAGTGGTCGGAGCTACATCTACTTTTATGGTCATGTGGTGTATGACGACATCTTTAATGCAGAACAATGGGCATCGATTTTTCTGGACGTACAGTGGCCAATAGGGGTGTTTGCTCCGTGGCAACACAAGGGCTTCAACAAAAACACATAGGATTAGGCGACCCTCCGCGATCAAACAAAACCCCGCCAAAGCGGGGATTTAAGGCGAAGGGAGCAGCATTCGTTTGTTATGGCTTTGTGGCCGGCGACGGTGCTGTTTGAGCCGGGGTTCCCGCCGGAGCGCGGTAGGCTGGCCCCGGCATGGTTTGGGTCGACGGGGCATTCGCAGAGGTGGTCTGTTCGCTGCTTGGGCTGCGCAGCGAGAACAGCATCAATCCGACAAGCGCGAGCAAGACCAGACCTAGGAGCATCGGAGCCATACGCCAGGCTTCCTTGTCATCGTAGCGATCGATGTAGTCCTCGCTAGTTGTGTTTGGGCCTGGAAGGTCATCTCGTGGTCTTTGATCCATCTTATGCCTCCTTTTCTAGCTCTTTGAACGACTTCCAAAGGATCGGGGTTCCACCAGGAGAAGGGCCGTCTTTCGTAGATATTAGGTCTTGGAGCGTGGATCTTACGGCTTCAAGCCGGGCGGTAGTGTTGTCTGAGTAACGGCGGCAGGGCGCGCGTTCCTCGCCCCGCGGTTGTCCTGGTTGTCACGCGGCATCGCGATGAAATACATGAAAATGCAAACGATCGCGGCGCCGACTATGATCGGCAGAAAAATCCAGCTCTGAGAATGGGCTTCCATTGGCCGCGCCCTCAATTGGTTCTCTGGGAGCGGAAGGTCGTGCTTTGATGACCTTTGGTTCATGAGTCTGACTGCTCCACAAAAAGAACTTAACGTCATAGGGGAAAGTTCCAGCTTTGCCGCGCGGTGCAGAAAAGTGGCGAGGACGTGGTGCGGGAAATCCTCGCCGAGCCCGCTCCGGGTGCGTCGGATCACTGCGGCTGCATTATGTGCCAGCTCCGCTTAGCGTGGTGCGATTTTGTACGCGCGTGGGAAGTTCACGTGTAATTGCCATGTCGATCGAAGCCGGTGAAAAATTTTGGACAGGAGGGGGGCCGGATTTCTGGAAACCGAGCCGCGTACACCATCCGTAATCGTGCCAATGACGACGTGTGGGGGAGGACAACCAAAAAGGGCCCGCGGAATCACGTTGCTATGGGGCAACAGGCGAAACACCAACGTATTGCCGCAACCTCTCGGGGACAGCGACCACCTCTCTTTTTGCCGTAAGCTGCGCAGGCGGTAAGGTGTGGGGACTTTCGACATGCGTTTTATGGTTGCGGCCCTGATTGCGTTAATCGCATCATCAGAAGCCAACGCTCCGCCGCGCGCCGTGGATTTTTTGGCAGATCCGTCGCAGACCATCCCGCTCCCGACCGGACATGTTGGTGCGATCCATCGGATCCAACCGCAGAGCATCGTTTTCTCGGTCACGACGGCCACGACGGCTCGCGGTTCCAAGGAGTCGCCACCCAAAAAAGCTATGAGTGACAAGCCCGGTTGGCGCCCTTGGTAGTCCGTTTTATTGCTATGACCAAAGTCATGCCACTAAAAGCCAAATTGTCCAACGGCAAGCGCCAGGCGCTGCCGTTCGGCTACAAAAAGTTTCGACGGTACGGTAGCTCCAAGCCTCAATGGCGTAGGAACGCTATCGCTTGCGTGGTGGGGATTGCTGCTCTGATTGTTGTCGGTGCTTTCTTTCCTAAGGTAACCGGCCCGCGCAGCGTCATCACAACTAACGCCGCCGGTGTTCGCGTCATCGACGGCGATACAGTCTCTTTCAGAGGTAACACCTACAGGCTGGTTGGCTTTGATACGCCGGAGACTTCGCGTGCAAAGTGCGACAGCGAGCGCGCCCGAGGCGTTCAAGCAGCAATCCGTTTGCAGACGTTGATATCGTCAGGAGATATTAGTCATCAGGAGGTTCGCTGCTCATGTATGCCTGGAACCGCGGGCACCCGTTACTGCAACTTCGGGCGCCTATGCGGCATACTACACCGTAACGGGGAGAACGTAGGAGACATCCTCATTCGCGAGGGCTTGGCACGCCCGTTCCGTTGCGGGGAGGTCCGATGCCCTAAGCGGCTGGGATGGTGCGACCTACAGCGAACCTAAGGCACCTACGACTGCGACTCGCCGGAAATTCCTGCCCCGCTACGCGCGCGAGGTCGCTGGGTCCACAACGGCTCCGCCGGCTCGAAGCTCAATAGCCCCCGTAAGGCCACGCCCTGGCGCGTGGCGGCCCCAAGGCGTGGCTGGCGCTACGGGGCTTCGGTGCGGGGTAAGCCCTTGCGCGCCGGCCGGGTCATACCGCCCCCGGGTTAAGCGATCATTCCCCGCATCGGTGGCATTTGCTTCGTGTTGACTTATTTCCGATTACTGGGTGGCGCCACCGCAGGGTCAGGATGTCTGCGGCCGACTGGCTGGCCCAACAACAGGAGGGAGATTAATGTGTCCCCCCAACAAAAACCTATCCGAAAATGGATTGCGGAAAGCGCCGAAAATCAACAGTTCAGCGATCTTCTTGCACGATCCAATCCACATGTATGAGATGAGGCGAACAGGAGGGGATTGAGATGATGGCGCAACCGAAACGCGCCGCGCTCTACGTCCGGGGTGAGCACCGGCCACCAGTCCGTCGAGAACCAGAGCTCAAGGAAGTCGTGGGACGGCGTGGCTGGACGGCATCAGTGGCGCCAAGGGATGAGATCAGCGGCCCGGCCTCGATGCCCTGCTCAAGGATGCCAGCTGACGCAAGTTCGATGTCGTCATGGCGTGGGCCATCGACCGGCTCGGCCGATCGCTGATCGACCTGCTGGGCACCATCCAGCACCTCGAGGCCGTCGGCGTCGCTCTCTACCTGGACCAACAATCGATCGATACGACCACCCCGGCGGGCAAGCTGCTGTTCCAGATGACCGGCGCCTTCGCCGAATTCGGGCGCTCGATGATCCGCCAGCGTGTCAGGGCTGGGCTCAGCGTCATAAAGGAAAAGCTCGCCCGCGACGGCAAGTTTGTGAGCAAGGCTGGGAAGGTGCGCAGGAAGCTGGGGCGCCCCGGTGCCGAACCCGACAAGATAGCGCTTGCGCGGCGCGAACTCGCCAAGGGCGTCGGGATTGGCAAAGTGGTAAGGGAAGTAGGGCTCGGCGTCGGCACCGTCCACCGGCTCAAGCGTGAGATTGGGGCGCATGCCGCATAGCCCCACCCACCGGATCATCATCGAACCGATCACAATTTGCGGTGAGCGCGGGCAGTACTACCGGGTCTACCTTGGGGACAGCGTCCTGATCGAGGACACGTAGAATGCTGAATTTCGAGGCGTGCCGGGCGTGGCTTGGTTTTACCGGCCGCCTCGAGGTTTGGCGGGCGGGGGCAGAAACTCCGCCAATTGGCGGAGTTAACGGCGAGGTCAGGCCCATCTCCCCCGCCTTCCCGGCCATTGATCTTCCCAGACATTGCCAGGGCAGCCGAGCGGACGGTGAAGGAAAACGAGAAAATTGGGCCGCGGTTTGCCCAGTGGGCGCGCCTTCCCGAGGATCTTCACCCAGATACCGTTTCCCGTGAGCCGGTGTTTGCGCCAGCGGCCATTTTGCCGGAGGGGGTAGCCTGACCGAGCCCGAAGCCAAAAAAACGCGATATCCGCCGAAGCCAATGCACTGGGCCCTCTCGTGCGCGCGATCCCCTCTTATTTCCATCAGCCGCTCGACGCACTCTGCCCGGCCCAAGGTTCTCAATGCGGGTTTCCTCGAACTGCATGCCCATCATGATCCAAACGATCAGTCGGTGAAAACCCGTAAATTGTATGGAACCTTACCCTGACCCCAGCGTTACCTTGGCAGTCGAGGGACGCCGAGAACGCGCCACCCCCACACCGGCGCCGCCCTGGTATCCCCGACGGTATCTGTCGGTAAGGACGCTAAGAAAGCGCCACCCCGCAATGGCGCCGCCCTGGTATCCCGGCAGGAAAAGTTGTGTGCTGGAAGGGCAGGGTATCCACCCCCACACCGGATACCCTGCCTTTCTACTTTGCGCCTGCCCATTTCCTTCGGCCTTAGCGCAGCGGGATGCGGGTTGAATGGGCAACTGCGCCGCCCCGAGGAGAACGCGTCTCGTGGTAGAATGGGGACAGTGCTGAGTCGCTCCGATGCGGGGTCCGACCATGCTGCCCTACCAGGTCATCCACCAACACGGCGCCCGCTTCTCCATCATCCCTACTTCTCTCTGGCGGGCGCTCCGAGGCCCTGCGGTTTACATCCTCGGCCACGACGACGGCGACCACGTCGTACGTCCGCTCTACGTTGGAGAAACGGAGCGGCTGGGTGGCTACATTGGGCCCAACCACCATAAGTGGTGCGAAGCGCTAGCGCTCGGGATGAATGTGATCTGTGTGCATCCCGAGCCGCGCGGTCAGCAGTCGCGCCGCAATCTGGAGCGCATCTTGCGACTCCGATATCAGCCTCCGCTCAATGAGGAGTCGGTGCCAACTGCAAAGCCGAGCCGCGATCCACTGCCGGCGGCTTAATGGACACCGGGCCGACGTTACCCGCCTAACGCATTGGCTAAACATACCGGGTTCCATGCGTCCGCGCCTTGCAACGCACGATGGCAAGCTAAAGGAAGATTTGGGCAGTTACTTTCCCTGACGGCTCGGTCCGGCCGCCACTGTGCGGGTCACCGTCGAGCCGGCGATGGTGATGGCCAACACCGAGGCGTAGGGTAGGCCCGCCTTGCGCACCGCCGTTGTCCGCTGTTGTGGCCAAGCGGCAATCTGCCGAGCTGGCGACGGTGAAAACGTGCCGACCATGTTGCAGAGTGCGCCTACGAAATCCGTAAGCTTGCCCCGCGGAGCTGGAGGCCGAGACGCTTGGCGGCGCGCTGCGAGGAGATGTTCCCTTGGTCTGTCGTGTAGAACAGCACGCGCGATTGCAACGATGGCAGACTAGACCAGCCGGCCGTTGCGGCGGCCGCGAGACCTCGCCCTCTGAAGGCTCTCACGGTTACAACACCAAGCTCCGCCCCCACATCCGAGAGGCGCGCAGCAAAAGCAATCGAAGCGATCTCCCCATCGACGACGGCGGCACACCATGGTGGCCACAAATCCGCAACGCTGCGAAAACCGAGCTCCGATACGCCCCGGGGCATTCCGCGCTCGGACAAGGACTGCCCAAAGCGTTGGCCTTCTTCGCTGTCGCTGCCGATCAGCTGGGCATGGCTCTCGTAACGAGGTGAATGAGGTAGCTCATAGATCAATCCAAATGTCCGGCGGGCCACTCCACAAGCTCGTGCCACCAACGCCGCGTAGCGGTCGAGATGCCGGGGCGGCGTGACTGAGAGCGTGAAACTTGGCTCTGTGGTAGCGATGGCTTCCAGCTCGGCGGCGCCGTCATCGGGAAAATCGGCCCGAATGCCGAAGACGTTCCCCTCCTGGCACCTGGCCAGCCAGAAGCGTGGTCCCGGCGAATGATCTGGGTCGTTCTCGCGCTCGATTTCGACCGTCGGCAGTTAGGAGAAAGAGCGTTCGGCGGTCGATGTTGAGCCAGTCGATTCCCAAGGTCATGGGCATGAATACCGGCACGTCGCGGGGCTGCGTTCAAGCTTGCTCATCGCAGCAACGGCGAGGAATGCAAATGTCAGGGCTAGCGTCCCGGCCAGGTGATAACCGAACTCCCGCGGTTCTTTGCTGAACCAGCGCACCAATCCGACAGCAACCATTACCCAGAACACAGCCGCCAAGGCGAGTGGGATATACGTCATACACATCATCACGGAAGTGCAGGCTAGTTTGCTGATGGCCTAGGCCCGGATAACCAGCAAAGCACGCTTACGACGCCTTCGCCGCCTCACGTTGCTATGGGGCAACAGGCGATGCTGGCGACGACGAGGGACTGGCCATCATCCACGAGACCAGCAAGGTCCTGGACAGACGGGGTGCCGCAAGCAGTGAGTTTAAAAAGCCTAGGTGCCGCCGGGGGGACGGACAGACACCTAGGCGCTCTGGGAAGTAATCCGGTTATCGCATTCGTTGGTTAAGCTATCCCTAAAGGGGCACTACCTAACCCTTCCCGCTTGGGATCCGACCTAGCGGCCACCGTTTAGCTTCATAGGCGCCAAGTACATCGGCGATGAACTCCAGCTCGGCTTCTTCAGCCGATCCCTCCGGGCAACCCTCGAGCTCGTCGGCCCGGCGCACCAGCATGGCGTGCATGTCGTCGGCCTCGGCAACAAATTCGCCCTGGGACACCTTTTGCCAGGCGCCTTGGCTCCAGATGAGGCCGAGCTCCTGCAGGGTCTTCACACGGCAACGTGCTGCCGATCAATGTCGCCCATCGGTGGAGCCCTCCTGATTGGTCATCGTCGCCGATGAACAATGGCGGCCGCTACCACCTTCGGGATGGTCTTCGCGCTGCGTCGGCGAGCGATCCGGGAATAAAACCGAACCTCTTTAGAATCTGATGAGGCAAGGCGTTTGCTCGGACTTGGGGTGCGCCTTGTCCTGAGCACCCTGGCGGCGGGGGCACTCAGCTGCGGGGCTGGGTGCCCCATAATCATTTGGCAGATCAGCGATAACTGGTGGCAAAGCAGAGCGTGCGACCGTGCGCAAATTGAGACTTTGCTGGCAAGCGTCGTCCCGAAGCCAGGCGAAGGCCCGCAGCGCAAGCACTACATTACCAACATAATCGTGATGCTTGCCGGCGAAGACCGGGCCAGCGCGCAGTCAGACTACCTTGTGATCCGCGAATCTCCGGCCGGCCTCATCCCGGTGATGAGCGGGACCTACTTAGACATGTTCGTCAAGCGAGAGGGCGCGTGGCGGTTTGCACGAAAGGAACTCGTGCACAACATCGCAGGCGACATGGCGTTGAAACGTCAGCTCAATTCCGGATAGCTCCCGCCGGCGGAACTCAATGCTCCTAAAGGCGATGGGGGAATTGAGATCCGATGACCTCCTCTGGTGCGATCGGTTGGCAAAGGTGGATAAGCGCCAGCGCAGTCGCACCGATAACCACACGTGACCGGCGCCGCGTGGGTGACCGTTGAGAGCGACGAGGTGCAAGTCTGTGCTCGCCTTGCTCGCCGGCTGCGTCCACCATACGATAGCGGATAATCCGGGTGGATTGGGAACAACCGTCAAATCGAACTCGGATGACTTAAGGGAGGATCAAACATGCGTATTGCTGCGCGTACCATCTGCGTTGCCATTGGCGTCGTCGGCCTGGTCGGTTCGGCGATTGCCGCGGACATGACGGCTGCAGACATCAAAGCGTTTGCCATAGGTAAGACCGTCTACTTGGAGACCACTGCCTCGTCAGTCACAGGAACGGCTGGGCAAGGCGTACTCCATTGGGCCGAGGATGGGACGGCCATCTACAAGACGCCGACGGGGGCCATGTGGACGGGCACGTGGCAAATGAAAGGCGATTTGCTGTGCACCGAATGGAAGCAGAGGCCCCCTGCTCCATGTGGACGCTGGGACAAGACTGGTGAGACGGTTTCAATAATCAACTCCGCCACCGGCCAGACCCGTGCCAAGGTCGTGAAGACGGCGCCTGGTAACGCCGAGAAACTGGCGCCCTAGTTCAGCGGACAAAAAAAGAAGGCCGGCCCGGCGTCGTGCGCCTGACAATCGAGCCGGCGATGGCAATGGCCGAGGTGTAGGGCGGTCAGGCCTGCCTTGCGCCGCCGTCTCACGTTGTCTGTTGTTTTGTGGAAGAGCAAACTGCCGTGCCGGCGACGGCAAATAGGTGCACATAAGCGGAAGCAAGTAGGTCGAGCAGGCGGCGAAGGAAATCGCCAAGAACGTCGAAGCGCTGGGGCGGCACCTCAAGGCCTTTGAAGAATATTTCAACAGGCTCGTAGAGTTTGGGATCGACATGGCCCCGACCTGATCGACCCACCGTCACAAGCGAGCGAGCAAAGCGCCATGGATCCTTCCGGCAACGCCAGATCCAAACGACGTCTTTGCACGTCACCCAACTGGGCCTGGGGGGCGCCAGCCTGGGCGACATGCGCGAGACCATCGCGGAAGCCCAGGCCGGCGCCACCATCGACGCGGCGCATGCCGCGGGCATCGGCTACTTCGACACCTCGCCCTGGTACGGCAACGGCAAAAGCGAGCTGCGCTTCGGCCATGTGCTGCGCAGCAAGCCGAGGGACAGTTTCGTGCTCTCCACCAAGGTCGGCCGCGTGCGCCGGCGACCGGCCGAGCCCGACTCTATAAGCATCCCGCCTGGATCAGCGGCTTGCCTTTCGAGCCGCGCTTCGACTACAGCCGTGACGGTGTGCTCAAGAGCTACGAGCTGACCGCCTCGGCCTCAATCGCGTCGAGGCGCTGCTGATCCACGACCTTGATCCTCGCTTCCACAAGTCGCAGGAGGGGGTCGCCCATCGGCTTGAAGAGCTCGACGCCAGCGGTGGATACGCGGCGCTGGCCGAGCTCAAGGCGCGAGGAGAGATCCGGGCCATTGGCGCCGGCATCAATCTCGTCGGCATGATCCCGCGCTTCTTGCAGCGCTGGCCGATCGATTTCTTCCTGGTGGCAATGCCCTACACCCTACTCGAGCAGGAGGGCCTCGAGGAGCTCGAAATCTGCGCCGCGCGCGGGGTCTCGATCGTGATCTGCGCGCCCTTCGGGAATCCTGGTGCGGGGTCCCGGGCCCGGCGCGCTCTATCGCTACCAACCGGCCGAACCGGCGATTGTTAGCAAGGCAGAGCGCATCCTTGATGTCTGCCGCCGCCACCACGTGCCGCTGGCCGCGGCAGCCTTGCAGTTCCCCTGGGGCACCGCAGCGTCGTTTCGGTCATCCCGGGGCCGGTCGCATCCGAGGAAGTGCGCCAAAACCTTGCCTGGCTGCGGCAGCCGATCCCCGAGGCGCTATGGGCGGAGCTCAAGGCCGAGCGGCTAATCCGTGCTGAAGCGCCGACGCCGCGTCTCAACGGACCCGCCTGAACCCGGTCCCAAAGATGGTCGAGACCCAAGCATTGGAACGGCTTGTTTAGGCTAGAAGTTGAGAGGCCTACTCACACAAATACGCGCGCATGAGGCGCTTGATGTCCGCCTTACCCCAATAAGCGGGCCCACGATGACCGGCGCCGTAGGGGTCCGACAAGTGCCAACGACCATTCGGCGTCTCCAACCAAGCCGATGAGACCATAGGCAACAGCGGAGGCCCGTGCCAAGCGCCGATCTGAGATCTCCCCCCAAATGGGGATGTTTCTACCCTCTTTGATTTCCCACCTGCCGACTACGGCGCATGAAATCGGAAGTTGCGAGGCTTTGCAACTCCTACAGGAGGCAATCGCTCTTGTGGGCTTCAGCCGGTCAAATGCGGATATGTGTTCATCCTCAACTAAACTGGAGTCTCCCTATGTCGCCATCAAAAGCCACTTCGCTGGCCATCGCAGCAGCCGTACTTGGGTTTACTATCGGGGTGTCAGGGCTCGCAACTGCCAACTTCGGCATGTCGGGCCCGGGCTCTCAGTTGGGAATGCCGCAATATATGAAGGCGGATTCAAAGGCAGTTGCGGAACTTGGCAACAACGAGGGTGTTTACGTCGACAAAACGACCTTCAAGCTTCACATGGGCAAGCCAAAGGCTATCCCCGCTTCAGAAGCCCTTGCGAAGGGCGCCCATGAAGTATCTTCTGGAGCGATTATTTTCCGCAACGATGGCAAACTTTACCTTGTGGATGCAAAGCCAGCCACGGAATAATTAACCGGTCGTCGCGGGCAGTTCAGCTCACTACTGATTGCCAGAACCAATGGTTGCATTGGCGAATTCTAGTCGTCGATGCAACCGTCTTGATGTCTCACCTGCGGTGGCGGCGGTAAATGCCCGATGCCTCGCTTGAGTGCCCTATTATCCGCTTCGCACACTACCACGTTCACGTGGCCGGCATTGTCGTCGATCAGCGCCTGGCGCAGCGGCGCGCGATAAGCGACGGGCAACTCGTCTCTCCTTCGCCCAGGAGCCCCTTCCCGAACTGCACCTCTCGAGTGGTTGAGGCGCAAAGGTGCGCGCCATGTCGGCTATTCGGGGCGGCAGCCACACACGCGCGGTCTTCCCTGCTGCGCACCCCAGATTAAACCACTTCGAGCCGACTTAGTTGAGGCGTGTCGCCGACTTGTGCAGAGGGGACGGGTTTGAGCGGCAGCGCCAAACCGAGCACGAGCAGGATCAGACGCGCGGAGATCCTCAAACGGCTAAACGCAGTCCTGCATTGTAGACCGGCGAGGCGTTTCGATAGCCGAGCGGAAATCACGCGCACGGATGTCGCACCGCCGCGAGAGGCTCTGCGCGAATGCTGAGGTGCCAGCAATCTGAAGGTTCCCTCGGTTCAAACTCGCGCCCAGATGCCATTCAAGCCAAATCGGACCCGCGGTCGTGGCGCCGAGCAATTCCGGTTAGCTCGGCATCAGCTCATCCGCTCGCCGCACCAACAGTGCGTGCATGCGATCAGTCACCGTGGAAAGGTGCGTCACCGCCGGTGGAATTGTCGCTGCGCTCTTTCGCTTTCCTTGCAGGCGATGCCATATCGGGAACTCCTCGCTCACGTCGGCTGACAGGACGCTAAGTGATTCGGCAGTCCTAGGGCACGCACGGTCCCCGAGGGTATGCGCGGGACGCACATCGTTGCTCAGCGCCTGTTATGGCGCCAGTGCCGAGCAAGACCATGGATATAGGGAGACTAAGCCGGGCCCCGACGAAGTTCCGCGACGACCTTTGCGCGATAACGTTTGAGTCTACGACGTCGCCTGATCTCGCTGCCGACATTGCCCAGAATGAGGGTGATACTAGCTAAAGCCAGCGCAGCCACTGGCCAAGTGATTAAGTCCATTGCAATCCTCCCGCACCCCAGGTTGCAATGTCGCAAGCTGAGCAAAGAGGCAACAAACTTTCGGTCTAGGCCCTGCAATCGTAGCGACAGAGTGTGCCCAGAAAGCTACATATCGAACTCGTCGCCATTCTTCACCCGTTCGGATCCGTCGGACACTTTTGCCCACCGCAAGCTAATGGGGACGCTTAGCGCCCTAGGCGTCCACGCACCTTAGCACCGGGCCATGACGATCACAGCGATCACTAATGCTGCGACAAGTCCTAGGGGCACAAGGTAGATCGCAGGGTGGGCCTCAAAAAAAACTGATCGCGAAGATCAGAGCGACGACAACCGCGCAGTAGAGCAACCCCAATATCCATGGGCCCAAAGGGGCTTTCATCTTTCGGCGCCCCACCGCACCTTGACGTCGGAGTCAGATGGTCGGCCCCCGCAATCGCAGACAGGAAAGGGCGCAATCTGAAATTGGTTCCCTGATCGGAGCGGAAAAAGTCCTTTGCGCAGCCCAGAGACATTGGCGCGGCGGTCACGGAAATAGCGGCTACCTCAAAAATTCCGACGTGAACGGTTTTCTGACGCCGCCGCTGACGGCATGTTTTGGAGGCAACACAGCTCAACATCCTAGCCCGCTAGTGCCTG
This sequence comes from uncultured Alphaproteobacteria bacterium, assembly GCA_963775835.1. Taxonomy (GTDB): domain Bacteria; phylum Pseudomonadota; class Alphaproteobacteria; order Rhizobiales; family Hyphomicrobiaceae; genus AWTP1-13. The sequence goes on from CAVZKV010000029.1 coordinate 267,494, forward strand.
TGCCTCAGGAGATTAGTTGAAACGGTGGGTGCGGCTTCCGTTTGTAGAGGGGCCAATTGGCCCTTTGGCTCTTGTGTATTGGGCCCGGCCGGGCGCGGTCCGCGTTACCGTGGCTTTGGACCCCGGCGCGTCCGTGCGGGACGCTTCGCCTTCTTAGCAGCTTCTTCCCGCTCCTGCGCCGACTTGCAGAGAGCTCGGGCCAGTCGCCCCAAACTCGCGAGCTCGAACAGCCTTTTTTGGTCGCCGCCGTCCTTTCGCCGGCATCTACCGCCAGTGGAAAGGGCCGACCAAGAAGGACGGCGACAACGTCGATATCGAGGTGTTCTTGTTCATGACGACGTTGCTAACGTACTCACCAGCACAATCAATCATGAACGCAGCCCCGTTCTGTTGACCGAAGAGGCCCAGTTCGCAACCTGGCTGACCGGCACCGGAGCAGGCCATGGGTCTAATCACCACCTCGGATCCGGCCCGCATGCGCATCGTGCAATCCGGGTTTGAGAAGAAAGACCTATTGGAGGAAGCATGAGCACCATTGATCGCCAGCGCATTGCGGCCGTGAAAGCCCTCGAGGCAATGGGATATAGATTCCGCGACGACAAATGGCTCGCCCCCGACGCAAACGGCGGATCGCCGGAAGCTCGCCATGCACGCGCTGCTTGTCCACCGCGCGGATCAGTTGGAGGGGTGCATCGAGGGGTCGGCGGAGGAGCAGGAGTTCGGCCATCGTCAGCGCCATCGTCGCTTATGAGCAGAGGCGTTGGCCTGGAGGCGAGACGGGGGCGGCAAAGGCTAGCTGTTTAGCCCCCGTTCCTAGTTCCGCGTCCGCCCTCCCCTAAAGCGAGGATGCTAATCCACTCAGCGCACGCCAAATGTATGGGTGGTAAATTTGCGGATTTCCCCTGGCAATTTGAGGCCGTAATGCTTGTTTACATGTTTCGGCGCAATGGTGACCATGCGCTCACAACTGACATGACCGGTCGGAACCTTCCGTCCCGCATTCCTTCCCGCCATTGGATGTACGTGGAGACCCTCGACACCAACAAATTCCAGCCGCGGCGGAACATCGCTGAAATCGACGATGTGCTCAGCCGGGTAAAAGCGTTCGGCTACTATATCCTTTGAAGCGGACGGTTAACCGCGGCCGGTTCAGGTCTGCTCCAATTCAGCGATTTCCCGCTCGAGAATGGCCACTTGCTTGCGTAGCTCGCGCGCCAAGAAAATTAATAGGGACGCTTGTTGCCAAGCGTCCCCGCACCATGGGAGGCAGACGTGGTGGGAGCGAGGAAAGGACCGCACCGCTCGCTAGGGTTTGCGTTTGGTTACGGGTGCTCCCAACTGCGCGCTAATAACTTATTCGGAGGAAGAGAACACGGGCCATTAACGCAGCGCTCCGCAATCGGGGCGGCGTGTGTTTTCACTGCCACATCGACGTAGCCGCCATTAGAAAATGGGACGCCTTTCGCCGCTGCCCGCACCGCGCCCGCCAAGCGTCCCGCACCGGAGGCATTGAAATAGGACGCCCTATGCCGGTGGACCGTGTCCGTTGGATCGCGTTCGCGCCGCTTCAGCCCAAAAAAGGGGCGCCCGATATGCGAAGGGAAAGGCGCCCCGTGAGGCTCGTTGGTCGGACGAGCCGTTGCAAAAAATAACGTCTTTCCGAACCCAGATCGCCAAGGTCCGCGCGTTATCCCCAACCTACGGAGGTCGAGTGCACTGAGCCGAGGGCCCCATTGCTGTACAAGGGCATCGAGGCTGAGGCGAAATCGGGTGGCTCGGGAACGGGGGACTAAAGTGGCGGACACCGAATTCATTCCGGCGCGCTGGCAGCGAGGCTGGCTTGGTGCGCGGATCAATCACTGGCGCCGACGCATCTGGGATGACGCGCGCGCCAAAATCGTGGCGAGGGGTGCAGTGGAGGGTTAACCCCGACCGGATCAGACCTGCTCCAATTCAGCGATTTCCCGCCCTAAGATGGCGATAACGACGGCGCTCTCGAACAGCAAGTGGAACGCGAAGAAAGCCCATCCGCGTGCGACGGGTTACGTTAAGTCCCGTCTGCCGGGCCGCAAGAAGCTTTGTGACGAGTGCGGGCGGCGGGGCACGCATAACGCCCGCCAAACGCGAGCTGATCATCAAGCGGACGGCAGCGAAGGAGCAGGGCTAGCGCGATCACGCCATTTTTAGGGAGTTGCTCATGAATTGGACCAACGAGGAATGGGAACAGGCTTCCCTCATTTCAACCGGCAGGTCATCCCAAGCCGGCAGCGCTGGGTAGTGGGCGGGTTGCTTGCGTTCCGCATCCCCGTAGGCGGCTATAAGCGTGTCGAGTGGCTTCTGGCCGTAAGCACTCACGGATTGCCCTTCGATTTATTCACGCAGTCCCGCTTGAAATTACACACTATTGCGATCATATTACGATCTATTACAACTGTCAAGAGATGACAACCATGGACGGCGAAAAGCCAATTATCTCCTTCCGTATCCGTTCGGGCATCAAAGAGGCGCTCCAAGAGCTGGCCCTGGCCGATCGGCGCAGCCTGTCCTCCTATATTGAGCTAGCGCTTGAGGCCCACGTGGATGCCCATCGGTCTCGCCCTCGGTCGGCTCCGCAGGATCGACCGCTTCTTCGACAGCTGGCCAAACCAACGAAGAAGCGTTGAGCCGTGGGGGACGAAGATGGCCAGCAAAGATCGCGAGCGTGAATGGAAGCAATGGCAATCCGATCCGCTAGTTGAGTACGCGGAATATGATGGTGGCCTTGTGGTTCGGGTGCCTCATGATGATTGGTTCAAGGAAAGCGGTTGGTGCAGGCTGATCGGCCACAGCGTCGATACCACCGTGCGCGTCCTGCTGGGCGAAATGCGATGGAACGTTAGATGAAGTTACGCGAATACAAAATCTCTCAATCCTTCCAAAGCTCCTTCTGCGCCCAAATTTGATGACTAATAGTGCTCCACGCTACCAGGTGCTGGCGTAGAATTTCGTCAGGGGAACCACAAAGGCATGTGCGAGCTAGGCCTCCCGTCAAGCCTCCTAACGGGGCCGGCGTCCGGAACATTACCCTCACGCCTAACATGGTCCCGCTGTCAGGGCGCGCGTCGGAACGTAATCTAGATCGGCAAGTTTGCTCGGAGAGAACAGCAAAGGAGTTCTTTCATGAAACTTGCGATTGCAGGACTGCTACTTGCCATTAGCGCTGGAAGTGCCCTAGCCCAAACTACCAGCCCAGGCACGTCGACAGCTCCGGATAGTGCAGTCACCGGTACAGCTCCCGGAACCCCGCCCGCCACTCCTGCGGAACGCCCGCGAGTTCAGGGAAACGTCCCTGCGACAACACCAGGCGGTCCGACTGCTTCCGAGAGCAGCGGACCAGATCCGTCAAGGCCGAGGCCGTCGACCAGTCCCGACAAGCAGGATCCGTCGCCTAAATAGGCATATGATAAGGCCGTGCGTAGCCACGCGCGGCCCTTCAAAAGCGAAGGGCGCCCGTGGCGAGCGCCCTTGCTGGGATGCGGCGCACAACGTGGTGCGGGATGTTGGCGCGCATATGCCCCCCAGTGCACCATGGCAAAGCTCGGTAAGCGCCGCGAGGCCAAAAAACCCGTCCGGTTGGTGTGAGATTTGCGGGCGTTTTTGCCAGTGGTGGAACCAGGAACAGAAACGGCCGCGGCGGGAAACCCTCGCGGCCGTTGCGTCCCGCACAGCTCGCGCCCCAAAGCACAGCCAATATTCGGGGCGATCCCGGCTCGGCCGCGCAATGCCTTAAGCAGCTAGAGCATCCACCCCATTCTGGCTATCCAGAGGATCAGGAACACGACCCCCAACACGATCATCAAAGCCCCCCAGAGCTCGTCATACCCCAGAAAGAGCCCCGTGATGATCATTGCGATCCCTGCAATCACCTCATAGAGCTTGCTTGAGTTCATCGGTGCGATCTCATCCCAGAGCCGGCTGAGTTGGGGTTCAACGGCCGAGGTAGTTGTCGGCGGCGGAGCAACTGGCCAACGCACGCCCCGCACTGCAATCAGCATGTGCCGAGCCCTCCGCCGCCAAGACTTCAGTGAAGCAGACTGAGCGTCTCAAGCTCTTGACCCAGATCAATCAGCTATCTGGCAATGAAGGATAGCGGGGAAGGCGCCCGCAACCTTGGCACGAGCCTCGCGCGAGCGACCCACTTTGCGCGGTTATTGCGTAGTGGCGTGGAAATTCAGGGCGTGAGCAGCACGCCGATCTCCTCCCGCGCGTCGAAGCTCTCCCGCAAGGCTTGGCACTTCATTGCCCAGAACCAGGCTAGACGTGGGCATGTTCTCGTCAACAAAGCTGCCCGCGCCAAACTCGAGGGGGTCTTCACATTGTCGCGCTTGCTCCCCGACGATCACGACATGCGCGTCGACGCTTGGGAGGCGCTGGGCGCCACCGGGAGCGCCCGGGTTAAGCGATTATTCCCTGCACCGGTGCCATTTGAGGCGCGTTGCCCAGCCCGTACAAAAACTCCTCTGAAATCGTGGTGTGGAATTGCCCAGAAATGAGGGGTTTCGGGACGGCGTGGCTGGACTGTGGTGGAAGTCTACCGCGACGCGGGCATCAGCGGCTCCAAGGGCCGCGACAAGCGCCCTGGGCTCGATGCCATGCTCAAGGACGCCAACCGGCGCAAGTTCGATGTGGTAATAGCGTTTGCCATCGACCGGCTAGGCCGATCGCTGATCGACCTCCTCGGTACGATCGAGCACCTCGAGAAGGTAGGGGTCGACCTCTATCTGGATCAGCAGAACATCGACACCACCACCCCGACGGGCAGGCTACTGTTCCAGATCACGGGTGCCTTTGGCGAATTTGAGCGCTCAATGATCCGCCAGCGTGTCAGGGCTGGGCTCAATGTCATCAAGGACAAGCTCGCCCGCGACGGCAAGTTCGAGAGCAAGCGGGGCATCGTGCGCACGAAGCTCGGCCGTCCTGGCGCCGAACCCGACAAGATCCAGCGCGCACGCCGCGAGCTGGCAAAGGGCATTGGCATCGGCAAAGTGGCTCGCGAGGTCGGCCTTGGCGTCGGCACCGTCCACCGGCTCAAGCGTGAGATTGGGGCGCATGCCGCATAGCGTCAGGGAACAGGATTAGCGTCAAGTTGCGTTGGTTGCGTTTGCGTCTTGCGTCCACGGCTGCCTGCCACAGAAGGGGTGATGCTGATGGCCGTAAAGGCGCACCGCATCGTCATCGAACCGACCAGCATCCGGGGTGAGAGGGGCCAGCACTATCGGGTTTACTTCAAGGATGCCGTCCTGATCGAGGACACCTGGAACCCCGAATTCGAAGCCTGCCGTGCCTTGGTCGACGGGGCATCACCGGCCGGCTTGAGGTGGGCATAGCCGAGCAGTGACTTGGCGCGCAGGATGTACTGGCGTGCCGAGGTCTCCGCCAAGCCGACGGTGACCTTCGCCAGCGCATCGCGCACGTCCTCGACGGTGGCGGCGCACTTCAAAATTCTCAGCGCAAAGTCTCAGAAGAAGGTTGTGTGCACACTCTACTGTCTGGTGATCATCAGGGGCCCCAACGCCGGGCGTCGAGCAAGTCTCCAGGGGCCCATCGACCCGCTCGTTCGAAGGCGAAGCTAGCATGCGCCTCCGAGAGCGGACCCCCAGCTGTCAGCCTCGCGTTTGTTGCTGCGTGGTGTGTTAACCATACGGAACTTCAATGCATGCTTTGAATTAACCATACCCGTCGAAACCAAAGGAGATAGTGGATGCGATCTTTCATCATCGGAGCCTTTGCTGCAGCCGGGCTCGGCCTCTTCGCCACCACAGCGTCAGCAGCACCCTTCAGCTCAAAGACTTTCAGCACGCCAGAAAATCTCGTCGAGCAGGCGCAGTCGGGCCGGTATTGCGCTCGGCTACGGCGCGCGTGCGAGTTCAAGAATGAGCGCGGTGAACAAGGCGAAGGAAACTGCCGCAGATATCGCCAGGAATGCGGTCGCGGTTATCGTTCGTAAGTAGCACGGCCACTCGTCCTCAGCGGCGAGCGCGGTCCAGGGCGCTTCCGTTCCACTTTCGGGAGCGCCCTACTCTTGACCGCCATTACAACGCTCCGACTACTGTGCACGATATTGCCGCTTCACCCAATTCTTGATGTGCTTTTCGCCAAACTGCTCTGCGAAATTCTGCATACCGATTTGCCGAATGCCGGAGTGATCGAGATGGCTAGGCCAGCCGTGCACATGACGCCCAAGACCACCGAGTACCGCACGGGCGGATCACCGCTAGCGATCGGGATCTACTACGTGTTTAAGCGCCTATTCAGAGCGTCTAACAGGCGCGTCGCGCGTGCGCGCGTTGCGGGGCACAATGAATGTGCCTCAATTTGGAGGCCGAATTCTAGAAATAGTCGAACGACTTCACGGTCTCCCGGCATTTGGTAGCAGCATATCTCGTCGCCGTAGCTGAGCGGTATTTCCCACATTCCATGTTCGTAAGCGGGAAACATACCCCACTTCGACTCCACCACACCAAATCTGACGAACCTTCCTGCATGAGCCCACAGCGTGGACTTTAAGTAGAAGACCAAACAGCCCGGTTCGGGTCGGTCTATCGGCTTCAGTCTTCCTAGGAGCCAATCAGCAAATGGTAGCCCGACAAACCTCAAGTTCTTCCCGATAATCAGCTGCTCGTAGGTCTTGTTGATGACGCGCGTTAGACTCACGCAGAGATTCAGAGCGTAAGGTAGGCAAAAGACAAAAGGGGCGGTAGCCCCATTGATCTGCTCAATGGTGTGGTGGTGCAGTCGGCGCAATTCGGCAACCTTGATAGCGTGTTCGCCTAGAGGTGTACCGTCGAGATGGAGCGCATTCCGCAGCTCCTGGTTTTTCCCATCCCACGTCAATAAAGGCCGAGAACATTGGCCAATGGTCGGGTGTCGAGTGACACTCGACGAGGTCCCCACCACCCCTCGCGCCATGAGCGTGGAGTTCTACTGGCTGGCCAGACGTAGTCATTGCTGACACCTGTCCAACCCCGCACCAGTAATATTAGGTCAACACTCAAATCCATCGCTCAGCACGCGTCAATCGTAGGACAAGCGGTGTGGAACGCTGTCGCCAAATTCCCGGATGGCAGTGTCCCAAAAGCTACTGACCGGTGGCGCGATGCGACTTGCCGCGGCTCTCCCGTTTTCTATCGCCAGGGATCGTGGCGCAGATGGATATAGGAGGTCTTAGTCTTAGCTCTGGGGCAGGAAATTCCTGCCGGGCGGGCTGTCTCTCACGCAATTGGGCCCATCGGCATACTATCTCACGGTGGCGTTCGTTTTCTTCGTGAACGCGGCTTTGTGCGCGGCTGCCGATTTCGTGGAGGAATAGTGCCGACCACGCGCAAGTTCTTCGACCTGTTGCCTACCGGCAATCGCCTTCTCTTGACGTAGCTGTTTGCCGGCGGGGGCGTCGGGCGCGAGATGACGCGCCCGCCGCGCAGCGGCCGGATGATCCATCATCGCGCGCTACCTTGCTTGCAAGCGCTGCCGCGTTCTCGGGTGGGTAAGGCCCTTGCGCCAGAAACATCTGCCAGACCCGATCGCCGTCACCGAGTTCGTCGGTCTCAACGATCAGCACCTTGGCAATGCCAATGCGGCCGATTCCTTCACGCGCTAGTTGCCACGTCTGCGGCAGGGCACGGAAACGCCGACTGAGGTTGCCGAGAACGCGAAAGCCCCAGCGCTGGCCGGGACCTTCAATGGTGTGGTGAGTCAAGGTGTCGCGAATTTCCTACCTTTCGCGCCTTGTGCAAAAGGCCTGATTTTCTTATGTCCGCGGTGGATAAGAAATCGTCGCGAAATTAAGGGGCACAAGATGAAGCGAATTGGCTACGCGCGAGTCTAGTTCTCTCAATCAAAATCTCGACCGTCAGATCGCTGCGCTGCGCGCTGAAGGCTGCGACCGCATCTACCGCGAGAAGGCGAGCGGCAAGGACATGCGGAACAGACCCGAGCTCGCCAAGGCAATCGACGCGTTGCCGACCAAGGGCGTGCTGGTGCTAGCGGAATGGGACCGCGCCACCCGCAGCCTGATGGACGGCATCCACATCATGGACCGCGTGCACAAGCGCGGTGCCTACATCAAGGTCCTGGACCGGCCCGGGCTCGATCTGACAACGCCCTCAGGGCGAGGCATCCTGGCGCTGCTGTCTGGCCTGGCCGAAGAAGAGCGCACCCGTATCCTGCGGCGCGCCAACGAGGGCCGTGTCGCCGCCATCAGGCGCGGCACCAAGCTCGGCCGGAAATCCAAGCTCGACGACCATCAGCAGCAGGAAGCCATCGCCCGGCTCAAAGCCGGCGAAAGCCTCCGGACGATCGCCAAGAGCTACCGGGTTCACCACGCAACCATCGGCCGGCTGGCCGCCGAGCTCGTTGAGGTGCGCGCCGGCTAGGCCCTCGCGCCCGCGCGCGTATGGGGACGGATGTCACGGATGGTCGGCTGCCAGGACGTATGGCCGATCAGGCGCTCCTTTTTGCTGTCCAGCCGCCACTGTCCCTTCTTCCTCAACAGGACATACAGGTTTTCGGCGGAGCGGCCGCCCTGCCGCCTGGCGCGTCGACAGTTCGGCACGGCTGGCGCTCACCATCTCGACCGCGTGCAGCGTTTCTCCAGGCTCGTAGTCGAAGGGTTGGCCGATACTGCCCGAACGCCCATAAGGCTGCTCCCTTGCCGTGCAGCAGAGCGCGAATATCTCCTGCTGCTTGCGCACGATCGGACCGAAGTCGAAAGGCGCCGAGTTCATCGCGGCTGGCCCGGTGGGCCTGGTAGGCATCGGATTCAGCCTGGTGCATCGCCCGGATGAACGCGCGCAGCACGCTGGCCGGAAGCGAATAATCGGGAGTCCCGCCTGTTGCCGCCTCGTCGGTGTCGCCGCTGCCGTTGCCGACGGAGACCGATATACCCCCGCTGCCCTGCAGCATGCCGGCGAGCTTCATTTGATCACACTCTGGTGAGGGAGAGGGCCAAGCGCCCGGATCTCCGACTTTGGTCCGCTTGCATCTGGAGCCGCTGGCACTAGCTTGCCCTGGCATGGAACTCCACTCGGTCATCACCTGTCCGGCGTGCAGTCACAAATCAGTCGAGACCATGCCGACTGACGCCTGCCAGTACCTCTACGATTGCAAGCGGTGTGGCCACCGCATGAAGCCCATCAAGGGTAGGTGCGTCTACTGCTCCTACGGCTCGGTCCCATGCCCTCCGGTGCAGAGCGGGGATGGCTGCTGCCAGTGAGGCTTCTTGCGTATCGGCATCGGCCAACGCCTATACCGATTTGGCCGGCGCACATTCCAACTCCCCGCCTTTGGTTTCAGCAGCCGGCCACATCGCTCCTTACGCGATTGGGTTCGGTCTAGGACTCTTTTGCTATTCCCAGCCGACGCTCAAGGGCATCGAGCTCCGCACTGGTGCCCTTGATCGAATGCGCTGCGGCGATTGCGGCGGTCCGGGTCTCGAGCCAAAAGGCTCTTAACTCTGCATCCCCCCTAGCGAGCTGACGCATTAGCCTGATGTGCATCGCCACGATAAGGGCGATAAAGGCGAGGAGCGCGGCGATGATGCAGCAGAGGGTAGTCAGCATGCCCGTCTCCTTTGACGATAGCTTGATATCAGCTCCGCAGCCCTCTGTATCGGGCATCGTGGTGACCCTATTCTTTCACCAAGATACTCACCGTCGGCGCGCGGGGCGAGGCCGGCATGTGCGGGCGCTCAAGTTGCCAAGGAGGCTCGCTTCAGGGGCCGATGGCTTTCTAGCGGATTGGGGTCGTTGTCGGGAGGCCACACACTGCCGAGCTAAGCTGTGCCAGTCTGTCGGAGCCGTACCGACTTCTTCGGAGGCCGTTTTGTTTGAGTTCAGGCTGCGAGTGCTGCAGGTTCCTCCAGGGCTGCGTAGAAGGCGGCTTCTGCCTCGGCCGGCGGTACGTTGCCGATCGGTTCGAGAAGCCTGCGGTTGTTGAACCAGTCGACCCATTCGAGCGTGGCGTACTCGACGGCCTCCAAGGAGCGCCAGGGTCCACGCCGATGGATCACCTCTGCTTTGTAGAGCCCGTTGATCGTCTCGGCGAGAGCGTTGTCGTAGCTGTCGCCGACGCTGCCGACGGACGGTACGAGGCCGGCTTCGGCGAGGCGCTCGGTGTACTTGATCGAGACGTATTGGGCGGATTCAAGCGGTCGTCGCAACACCTTGATAAAGGAGGTTGCGATGAACATTCGAAAGCGGCGTTCGAATCGATCTGGGCGGGCACGATTGTCGTCACCAGGTCGACCGCCGGTGGCAGGACGAGATGAACGGCGACGGTTCTGGGCAGCGATCGCGGCAGGCAAGGCGAGTGAGGTTGCTGCGGTCGGTGCCGGCGTGCCGCCGGCGGTGGGAACAAGATGGTTCCGGAAGGCAGGCGGCATGCCACCAGCGATGTTCGGACTGTCGGCGAAGCCGCTCTCTGGCCGGTATCTCTCGTTTACGGAGCGGGAGGAGATTCGCCTCCTTCGCGCGGAAGGCCACACCATACGGGAGGTCGCTCGTCGGATCGGACGGGCAGCATCCACGATCTCCCGGGAGCTGCGGCGCAACGCCGCCACCCGAAGCGGCGGCCTGGAGTATCGCGCGACGACAGCGCAATGGCACGCCGAGCGAGCTGCTCGCCGTCCAAAGCAGGCGAAGCTTGCGCTCAACGCGGCATTGCAAGCCTATGTGGAGGAACGACTGGCTGGCGTCGTCGTCGCTCCAAGTGGGGCTCCTGTTCCCGGCCCGGCCGTGTCGTGGAAAGGCCGTCGGCATGGACCACGGCAAGACCGGCGGTGGGCAAGCGCCTGGAGCCCGGAACAGATCGCCCGCCGTCTGCCGGTCGACTTCCCGGACGATGAGACCATGCGCATCAGCCACGAAGCCATCTATCAAGCGCTGTTCGTTCAAGGTCGAGGCGCGCTGCGCCGCGAGCTGACGGCCTGCTTGCGCACCGGGCGGGCGTTGCGGATGCCGAGGGCGCGCACGCGCGGGCGAGGCAAGACCTTCATCTCTCCCGAGATCATGATCAGCCAACGTCCGGTGGAGGCAGCCGATCGAGCCGTGCCGGGCCACTGGGAAGGGGACCTCATCCTGGGCCTTGGCAGTTCCGCGATCGGCACCTTGGTGGAGCGCACGACACGCTTCACTCTGCTGCTGCACCTGCCGCGCATGACGGGCCATGGCCACGAAGCTCGCGTGAAGAACGGACCCGCACTCGCCGGACATGGTGCCGAGGCGGTGCGTGACGCCATCACGCGCACGATCATCACCTTGCCTGAGCAACTGCGTCGGTCACTGACTTGGGATCAAGGAGCTGAGATGGCTCAGCACGCACGCCTGAAGATCGATGCGGGCGTGCAGGTCTACTTCTGCGATCCTCACAGCCCATGGCAGCGCGGCACCAACGAGAACACCAACGGGTTGCTACGCCAGTACTTCCCAAAAGGCACCGATCTCAGCATGCACAGCGCCGAGGAGATCGCAGCAGTGGCGGCCGCCCTGAACTCGCGGCCCCGAAAGACGCTTGATTGGAAAACGCCTGCAGAGGCGCTTGACCAGTTGCTTCTATCGGTCAACAAAGACCGTGTTGCGACGACCGCTTGAATCCGCCTTGGGCGCCCCAGTCGCTATGGTGGACCAGACTGTCGCCGGAGACAGGCTTTCGATCATGGATTGCCTGCTCCAGCGCGTCGAGAACAAAGCCGGCGTGTGCCGAGCGCGACACGCGCCAGCCGACGATCCGACGAGCGTAGGCGTCGATGACGAATGCAACGTAGACGAACCCGGTCCACGTCGCGACGTAGGTGAAGTCGGAGACCCACAGCACGTTCGGCCGTGGAGCCCGGAACTGGCGATTGACGTGATCGAGCGGACAGGGCGTGGCCTTGTCGCTCACCGTGGTCCGCACCCGCCTGCCAGATGACCCAATGTTGAAGGAGCTGAGCAACTTCTCAACCGACGTGAAAAAATTACAGTCCGTCCGGAAGCTTCAGCGAATAAATGGAGCTCGGCGCGTTTGCGCGCATGCTAAGGAAGCAAGCATGCGGATGAGCCGGGGAAATGGCGGAAAGCTTGCCGAACGGCGCCCCAACTTGATTGCGCTGAGCGATGTCCACAGTTGGTTCGCTGACCCTCAACACTCACCGTCAAAGCAGACGCGCTGCCCTAGCTGTCGGTCCGTGACAGGGCCTTAAAAGCGCCGCAGGAAGTTGCCTAGTGGGGGGCTTGTGCATGGAGCATGAGGCACCGCATGAGAAGGTACCCAATCACGGGTGCGGCGCTGGGGATCGCCCTGGCAGCGCAGCCACTAACGGAAGCGGCGGCTTCAGTTTATGCCGCCCGGGAGCATACTCTGGGCCAAATTCGCCAGCCCGAGCTCATTCAGTATGGGGCTCCCGACAACCGCAATTGGCAAGGGCACAAGCCACGTGTGGCTCCCGGGCCGCGCGCACATCCCGGCTGGCGCGGAGAACCTGGTTGGCGAGGAGCACCTGCCTGGCGGGGTCCTCGGGGTTGGAGCGGTCGGCCGTATTGGTATGGCCGTCCATGGGTGCGACGGCCGTACTACGGCACGATCTTTGCGGGTGTCGCGCTCGGCACGCTGATTACCGTTGCTGCTGTCGGCTACGTCCCAGCTCGTCCCCATCCCAACTTGTGCTGGTACTGGGCGGATCCGTACGGGGAAACCGGGTACTGGGACTATTGCTGAGGCTCTGCGGCCTATGGGGTAAAAATGCTCCCTCCGGAGCACGACGATGACTTGCGCGTAGGAAGGGTGGAGGATAAGGAGACCGCGCATCCAGTCGCATCTTGGTACCCGCAAGGCCCTCGGGAGCGCCGGCTGGGCCGGCGACCATCTCCAAGAAGATCAGAGCAGGCACAATCCGCTCGCCCGCATGGCTCCCCGTGTAATCGCGGCAGCTGAGCCGAGCACAGAGCTTGCCCCTTTCGTCGGCTTTTGAAGTGCTTCGGCCGTCTCGCATAGGTTCGAAGGGGAAAGGTGCCAAGAGTGACCGTCGAGACGGGACGGATTGTCAGCCAACGGGTTGCCCGAAATCCTCGATCATTGTTCTGGTGGATGGGGCTCGGCGTCTAACCCAGTCACGCGGACAGCCTGCGCCGGGTCCGCGACAGACCCGTCCCGTCCCTCTGGCGAGAGTTAATTGGGGTCTGCGAATATGCGGGTTGGCCTATTATCAATGCTGAGCTGGTTCCGTTTTTCCCGGAACTCGTGAACACCCTCAGGACCCTTCTTTTCACCCCACCGTAGAAGTGTTTCCCCGAGATAGTCGAAGAGGGCACGCCGAAACCACACGAGGTCATCACCAGATCAACATCGAGATCCAAGATTTGCCTTGCGCCTGGCAGCGGCGGAAACAGAAAGATGAGTTCCCGCCACACATTGGCCCTCGGATGAAAAACCTTCGCCCTTCCGCACGCTCGCAAGACCAAGGTTCTGGCCTCGAAGGAGCACCACATCAAGGTCATTCGCGGTGACTCGACGAGGTGAGCGGCCCCGGTCAAGTTGAGCCATACGATCCGATTGGGCCCGACGACGCGAAGCGTATCCATGCCTTTTGCAGCGACATTGACGCGTCCCTCGGGCGCAGCCGTTGCTACGAAGAAGACTTTCTGGGCTTCGATGAACTCGCGGAAACCATCATCAATCCGCTGGAACTTGGGCATCGACGGATCTCCTGAACCTGCGATCCCGACCATTTTTCCGTATCAGCACCCGAACCACACGCCGCCAAGCGGCAGTAGCCACGCCCATATTGGCCGTCGACCTGGCGCATTGCCAATTGCCAAATCAAGTGGCCTTCCGCGCGTAAATCAGTTGCGTGGAGTTGCAAAAAGTCCGTGGCGCCCCCGCATCGGGCCACATTAGCTCGCGCACAGCGGCTTTTGCCTCTTCCTGAACCTTGGGTTCCAACGTGGCTGTCGTGACGCCTGCCAGCGCATCCCAGGCATCTTGAAAGTTGGCGAACTCAAAAGTCGTGGTCACCTTCTCGCATTTCGGGTCGAGCCCAGCGGCTCGCAGTTGAGATAGGAATTCGGACGGATCGGCGAGCGCGCCGGGACCGACGCCCTGGACCGGTGGCGTCGGTGCAAAGCCACCCGCGGTCTGTTGAAATCTTACGATGTCAGCCGCTGCAGGCCCGCCCCAGACTGCACCAACGAACCGACCGCCCGGGCGCAGCACCCTCGCTATCTCCTTCGCTGCTGCAGATCGGTCGATGACGTACATCAGGCTTAGAGAGGCAACGGCAGCGTCGATACTTCCATCATCTGCCGGGATCGCTTCCGCACGCCCCTCTGCAAGATCGATGTTTGTCAATAGAAGGTCTCGCAATCGCTCTTCGGCCCTCGTGAGCATCTCCGGACTGATATCGACCGCTTTGATGCGTCCGGTCGTTCCCACCTGTGTGGCTGCCAGGATGGCTACCGCTCCGGTGCCGGTTCCTAGATCGAGAACCGTCTCCCCAGGCCGCAGCTCCGCCAGTTTCAAGACCTGCTCAATTACGGGGCCGAAACGAGTGTCTATCTCTCTCCGATAGACATCGGCCATCCGATCCCAAACGCGGAGCTGCCAAGCAAAACCTTCAGCGCGATTGTCGGGCATGATTTCAACTCCAATCACTGGCGGCTAGGGGATCGAGGCCGACCTTCGCCGCGTGGCCGCCGTCCGCGGCCACGCACGAGCCGCTGACAAATCCTGACGACCTGTAGTAGGCGTAGTGGCCGCGTAGGGCAGCGTTGATCTCGCTGACCTGGTCAAGAACTGTTGCGCCTGCGGCGTGAGGTCGAACAGCTAAAGCTGGAGCGGGAAATCCTGTCAAAGGCGGCGGCCTGGTTCGCTCGGGAGACGGACGTGATCCCGCCCAAGGGTTCAAGTTCGTGAGCGAGAACCAGGTCTATCCATGTCCGAACCGGAGACATAGGTAACAAAACGTACCTATGACATAGGTGACAACCTTGGCCCAAACGGGTTGTCGAGGGTTTGCAAGGTTCTCTGCTCCAGATCGATATAGCCCAGATCATAGTCGATGAAGGTGCCGAGCCAAATTCCCTCGTCGACTTCCTTGATACCGAGGCGCTGTCCGGCCAGGACGGTGGAGACGTTGATTTTCTTTCTGTAGATGCAGATACGGCCGCAGGCGGTGACGATGACGTCGCGGTCGTGGAAGGGGTATTCGAGGTCGGGGAGGCCCTGATAGGGGCGCCTTGAGGGGGTGTAGACCTCGGCGGGGCACTTCATGGCGATGGCTTCGTGCGGCCGTTCGGCGTTGAACTCGTGCACGAAGTCGTCGAAGCGGGCCTGCTGCTGCAGGCTGTTCATGACCGGGGGTCGGGTTGCCTCTTTTTTGAGGGTGAGGTGCATGCGCTCGTGACGCCCATTCTGCTGGGGATGGCCCGGTTTGATGCGCTCGATGGCGATGCCTAGTCTCAGCCACCAGACGGCGAGTTTACTTGCACCTCCTATCCTCTCGCCAGCTTGCTTGGCGCACTCCGTTCTGGGTCTTGGCCGTGTGATAACGCGCCGGAGGGGTGTCGCCGGACCGCGACAGGCGGGTTGCACTGCTAGGTGACTGTTTCGAGCTTTTTTTTCCGATTTCAGTCTGGGAGGCAAACCTGCTTCATCATCGGGCCGTCCTGACCGGCTCTCGGGCGCTGCAGAGGTTGCAGCCGGACCGTGTCAGGCCGCGATCGCCGCCATCAGCGGCTTGATGCCGACGATGTTCATGACGCGCGTCAAATTGTAGGCGAGCACGTGCAATGCCATCTCGCCGGCAACCTTCGGCAGCGTCTTCATCAGGAAGTGCGTCGCGCCCATCCGCATCTTCAGTGTGCCGAAGGGATGCTCGACCGTCTCGCGCCGCTGACGCATGGCGTCTGGATTTTTGTCGAGCCTTTGCTGCACGGCCTCGACAACCTCCTCGTGCTCCCACCGCGTGATGCGACGCTCTTTGCCCGTCGTGCACTGGGCCTTGATTGGGCATGTACGACACGCGTCGGTCAAATAACGGCGAAGTTTCTGGCCGTGCTCCTCAGCTGTAAACCGATACGTAAGCTTCTCACCCGCCGGGCAGCGATAGGCATCCTCCGCTGGCAGATAGACGAAGTCCTGCTTGCCGAAGCGACCTTCCGACTTCGCCCCCGACGTCATCGGCTTGGGGAGCGTCACCGTGATGCCGGCCTGCTCGCAGGCCAGGATCTCCTCGCCATTGAAGTAGCCGCGATCAGCGACGGCATCGAGCTTTTCCGTGTGCAGCGCCGCCTTTGCCTCCTTCGCCACGCTGGCAAGTTGTGAGCGATCCGAGCCCACATTCGTTACTTCGTGCGCGACAATCAGATGGTTCTCAGTATCGACCGCCGTCTGCACGTTGTAGCCGACGACGCCGGAGCCACGGCCACTTGTCGCCATCGAGCGACTATCAGGATCGGTCAGCGAGATCTGCAGATCGGGCGAGGCGAGCATTTGCTTCTCGATCGCCGCAAGCCGCTTCATCTCCTCGTCGAGCTTCGCCAGCTTCTCCTTCAGCCGTGTTTTCGTCAGCGTGATCGTCTCCGACGGATCCTGCAGGTCGGCCGTATCAAGCTGGGCCAGATAGCGCGACACGCTCTCTTCCAATTGCTTGCGCCGACGCTCCACTTTCGCCTGCGTGAAGTTTTTGTCGCGATTATTGACCGCCTTGAATTTGCTGCCGTCGATCGCCACGCTCGCCTTCGCGAACAGCCCCATCTCGCGGCAGAGCTCGACGAAGCGGGCACACACTTTGCGCAGCGCTTTGCCGTTATCCTTGCGGAAGTCGGCGATGGTTTTGTGATCAGGCATAAGCCGCCGCAACAACCACATCACCTCGACGTTGCGGCCAGCCTCACGCTCGAGCCGCCGGCTCGACTGCACCCGGTAGAGATAGCCGTAGATGTAGAGCTTCAGGTGAGTTGATGGATGATACGCTGGCCGGCCCGTCGCCTCGGGCTCGACCCCCTCAAACCCCAGATCGGCGAGATCGAGCGCATCGACGAACACGTCGATCACGCGAACAGCATTGTTTTCGTCGACCCAGTCTTCAAGGCTTTCCGGCAGCAGCGACGCCTGGGCCCGTTCCGCCCCTGCAACGAAGCCCGTCATCAATGCCCCCCGCCAATTCAACAAGCAAATCATAACATCGGTTGAGTTTTCACACAGCCAGGGTCAAAAGCGTCGTGGGCCGGTGGTCCGGTTTTGGAGTGGAGCTGTAATGGGTCGACCGGGCCAGGTTCTAAAAGTGCCGGGGGCCGACCTGCGCTCAGCGCCGTGCACTTTGTCCACCAATCGCTACACACACTCAGGGTTGCACACCTGCGGACTCAGGGGTTTGCACCAATCGAGCACGTTCTCATTAGCTGCTGATCTTCTCCGCGCGTCAGCAACGAGAGGTGAAGTCATGAAGATCGTGGTTATCGGCGGAACCGGCCTGATCGGATCAAAGGTGGTAGAGAAGCTCAAGCTCAAGGGGCACGAGGCGATTGCCGCCGCGCCGAACACAGGCGTCAACACGATCACCGGCGAAGGTTTGGCCGAGGCGCTGGCGAACGCTGCTGTCGTCGTCGACGTGGCCAACTCGCCGTCATTCGAAGACCAAGTCGCGATGGACTTCTTCCAGACCGCGGGCCGGAACCTGACCGCTGCCGAGGTCGGCGCCGGCGTCCAGCATCATGTCGCGCTTTCGGTCGTCGGCACCGATCGTCTGCAGGACAGCGGTTATTTCCGCGCCAAGCTCGCCCAGGAGCGCCTGATCAAGAGCTCTCCCATCCCGTACACGCTGATCCATGCCACCCAGTTCTTCGAGTTCGCGCGCGCGATCGCTCAGCTCTCGACCGACGGCGACACTGTGCGCCTGCCGCCGGTGTTGTTCCAGCCGATCGCGGCGGAAGACGTCGCGAGCGCAATTGCGGAGGCGGCGCTTGCCAAGCCGGTGAACGATACGATCGAGATCGCCGGACCCGACACGTTCACGCTCCCCGAGGCGATCCGCCAAGTCCTCGCGCAGGACGGCGACCCGCGTAAAGTGATTGTCGATCCCGCGGCAACCTATTCCGGCAGCAAAGTGAGCGAGAGGACGCTGGTGCCTGGCGCGAGCGCCCGCCTGGGCGCGACCAAACTCGACTGGTGGCTCACCCACGTTCCGCCACCGGCCAAGAAGTAGTTGCTCGCCAAGCACACACGCCTTTCTCGTAGTTCGCGCGGTTACGCCGCATCACAAGGAAGACAGTCATGTTGAAGGGCAAGGTTGCGATGGTCACTGGTTCAACCAGCGGCATTGGCCTCGGCATCGCCAAGGTCAGCGCAGTGATCGAGCATCTCGATCTCAAGAATGCCGTCCACGTCGGCCACTCGACCGGCGGCGGCCAGGCCACACGCTATGTGGCCCGCTATTTCGTCGCGGGACAGACACGCTTTGCTGGTTTGCTACGCGTTTTGCTCCTTTCCGCGGCCGCCGCTTTGTTCGCTCCAATCGTTGCGGCTCAAGACACGATTGACCCGGGAGCAAAGGTATCGGTAGTCGCTGACCACGAATTACCGAATGTCCCGGGCAAGAGCATGCGTGCCGTCCTGGTCGAGTACGCACCCGGTGCCGGATCGCCTTCACATCGTCACCCGACTTCGGCCTTCATCTATGCGCGCGTACTTGAGGGAGCGATAAGCAGCAAAGTGAATGATGAGCCCGAGCGTACTTATCAGACCGGAGAGAGCTGGACGGAGAAGCCAGGCGATCATCATCAGGTCAGCAAGAATGCCAGCGCCACTGAACCGGCAAAGCTGCTTGCCATCTTCGTGGTGGACACGAGCGATCGTCAGATCGTCATCCCGGACAAGTAGCCAAGTTAGGTCGCGGCGAATTTAGCTGACGCGGTTCTCGGCGACTGTATGCAAGCAGGGCGACCGCAGAGGTCGGTTCCACGTTACACGGCTTTCTCGATGTCCGAATTGGGTCCGGACTCATGCGCCGCAGCAAATGACCAGATGATGGCTCCCTATTCGATTATCTCATCGGCGCGGGCGAGTAGCATCGGCGGCACCGCGAGGTCGAGCTTCGGTCTTGAGGTTGGTCGCCGCCCCTTCCGGGCGGCGCCAAGGCCTCGGCGTCAGGCTTTCAGGAACGCTAGCAAGTCGGCATTGATCGTGTCTGCCTGCGTGGTCGGCATGCCGTGCGGGAAGCCTTTGTAGGTCTTCAGCGTCCCGTTTTTCAGCAGCTTTGCCGACAATGGTCCGGCGGCGGCATAGGGAACGATCTGATCGTCGTCGCCATGCATCACCAGCACCGGCACTGTGATCCTTTTGAGGTTGTCGGTGAAATCGGTCTGTGAGAAGGCGACGATGCCGTCGTAATGCGCCTTCGCGCCGCCCATCATGCCCTGTCTCCACCAGTTCTGGATGATCGCTTCGGACGCTTTCACGCCCGGCCGGTTGAAGCCGTAGAAAGGCCCCTCCGGCAGGTCGCGATAGAATTGCGAGCGATTGGCCGCGAGCTGCGTCTGCATTCCGTCGAACACTTCCTTGGGAAGGCCGCCCGGATTGGCCGCCGTCTTCACCATCAGCGGCGGCACTGCACTGATCAGAACCGCCTTCGCCACCCGACTCTCGCCATGCCGTCCCAGATAGTGCGCCACCTCGCCGCCGCCGGTGGAATGGCCAACGTGAATGGCGTTCTTAAGGTCGAGATGCGCTGTCAGCGCCGCCAGGTCATCGGCATAGTGATCCATGTCGTGACCGCCGCTTACCTGAGCGGACCGACCGTGGCCTCGGCGGTCATGAGCTATGACGCGATAGCCGTGCTTGAGGAAGAACAGCATCTGCGTGTCCCAGTCATCGGCCGACAGCGGCCAGCCATGGCTGAACACGATGGGGTGACCTTTGCCCCAGTCCTTGTAAAAGATCTCTGTGCCGTCTCTGGTTGTGATCGTGCCCATGGGGTGCCTTCCTTGATGATTGTGAGATGATGCCGTCAACCCGGCGTGGACGGGGATCGGCACAAACCCTCGCATATCCGAGGGAATGACCCGAAAGGTTCGCGTAGCCTCCAGAGCGGCTCAGGGTCGAAAAACCAACTGTCCCGGTAGGGACGAGGATTACTCCCCGCCCCCCGGCCAGATCCCGGCGTGCGCTGCTAACGCACCGGGCTCCTCCCTCGGGTTTTGGCGTCGAAGCGGTGAAGAGGCAGCGGGTGTAGCACCTTGATTGGCGGGAAGAAGCGATCGACGATGCGAATGAAGCGCTCCCAGGAGAGCCGCGCCTTCTGGCTGCGCCGCCGGAGCGACTTCAGCCAGAGCCACCGCACCTGGTTGCAGAACCACCATAGGCTCGGGTGATTGCCCGAGACGGCGTAGTAGTTCAGATGCCCTTGCAGCATCTGCTTCACCCACGCTCCGGTTTCCGCGATGGGGTCGTGCATATGTTTGCGCAACTCCACCTTGACGGCCTTGAGCTTGGCTCGCATCCGCTTCTTCATTGTCTTGCGCCCGATGACGAATGAGCCCCATTTGCGTGATCGCGTGCAGAAGTGGGTAAAGCCCAAGAAGTCGAACGTTTCAGGCTTTCCCTCTCCAAGGCTCGCACGCTGCTTGGCCGCATGGCGGCCAAAGCGGATCAGCCGGGTCTTGTCCGGGTGCAATGCCAATTCGAACGCGCGCAGTCTCTCGTGCAGATCGTGCAGGAAAGCCTTTGCCTCATGCTCATGCTCAAAGCCGACGATCTGGTCGTCAGCAAAGCGCACGACGATCATGTCGCCGGTTGCCTTGGTCTGGCGCCATCTCTGGACCCACAAATCGTACGCGTAGTGCAGGTAGACGTTGGCAAGGATTGGTGAAATCACCGCTCCCTGCGGGGCGCCCACCTGGCTACGCATTACGCGTCCATCCTCGATGACGCCGACCTTGAGCCATTTCGCTATCAGGCGCAGGATGCGCTTGTCCGCGATACGGTGCTCGAGGAAACGGATGATCCACGAGTGGGCCATGGCATCGTAAAAGCCCTGGATATCCGCATCGAGCACCCAATTCACCCGCTTCCTCAGGATACCGACGTGGAGTGCGTCCAGCGCATCGTGCTGGCCACGCCCCGGCCGGAATCCATAGGAAAACCCGACGAAGTCCTCCTCGTAGATCGCTCCCAGAACCGTCGCGACCGCTTGCTGGATGACCTTGTCTTCGGAGTTGAGTGTCGTCGGGCGAGTGCGGGCGTAAAATACAGCTGATCCAGGTCTGTTTGCGCCACCTGCTCAGGTCTGCGCCTTTTGCCGGGCTGCGCTCGAGACACGCCTTGGGTGGCTCGGATGGTTGGTCGTTGCTTCGTGCTCCAATGCATGTGTGCCGCTGATGCCGGTGCAGGCGGCTGGTCCTCCAGACTCCCTAGAGGTCGCGCAAGCCATGACGGCTCCGGCCAAGGGCGCCGAGGAAAAGGCTTTGCCGCAGGCCTTCCTGATGGAGGAGTTCCTCGATCGGCTGATGGCAGCCGAATCCGGCGGGCGCCTGGACGCGAAGAATCCGCGCTCGACGGCTCTGGGCCCCTTTCAATTCATCGAATCCACATTTCTCTTCGTCGTGAACAAGTACTTTCCGTCCGAGGTCGCGAGCCGCACCAGGGAGCAAGTCCTCGCGCTCAGGACCGACATGGCATTCTCGCGCCGAGCCGCCGGCGCCTATTCCAACCATCTCATTTCTGCCCTCAAGAACGAGGGCCTGCCCGCGACCACGGTCAACGTGCGCCTTGCCTTTCTCGTCGGCCCAGATGCGGCTGTCCGCTTGCTCACGGCGCCGCCAGATCAGCCCCTGACGACGGCCCTGTCGGCCGAGGCGATCGCAG
Source organism: uncultured Alphaproteobacteria bacterium (assembly GCA_963775835.1). Classification (GTDB taxonomy): domain Bacteria; phylum Pseudomonadota; class Alphaproteobacteria; order Rhizobiales; family Hyphomicrobiaceae; genus AWTP1-13. The sequence goes on from CAVZKV010000029.1 coordinate 289,364, forward strand.
CAAACCCCTACATGTCGGGTGCGACGATTGCGAATCTCGTCCAGAAGGCCGCCGCCGATATGAGCGCGACAGCCGCCACCAGGCGGCTAGCTGCCTTGAGGGACGAGCCGGCCGCCGCCGCAGTTGCCTTGAAGCGCGAGCCAGCGACCACACCGGCCAAGCCGCACTTCCAGATCAAATGTGAGATCGGGCTCGCGAGCTGCCGCAAGTGGGTCGCCCTGCGGGAGCGGAAGGCGCGACTGCTCGTGCGCAGCGCCAAGTGGTAGAAGGCGCCCGTGATCTGGAACAGTAGCCTTCCCATCGGCGTAGTGGTGTTTCTGTCACCGCTCCGTGGTATGTACACGGACACTGACAAGACGGCCGTAGAGGATCAGCATGACCACCGTGTTGTTCATGATCGGAGCGGCGGCGGCGGCAGTCCTGCTGGGCCTTCTCCTGCTCACGCTGCTCTTCCCGCCGTTCCGTATCTGGCCAACGCCTGGCTCGGGTACCTGGCAGGGCTACGTGTTCTGGCCCCTATTCCGCTCACTCAATGTACTCTGCTTCGCCATGGCCATAGCTGACCGCACGAATTTCCTCGGTCTCCCCGCGTGGTCGCGCCTTGCTGCCGTCGCGCTGCTCGCAGTTTCGATTGCGCTCTTCATCTATTCGTTCTGGGTCCTAGGTCGGGACAACAGCTACGGCGCACAGGGCGGGCTTGTCACCAGCGGGATCTACCGATGGACCCGCAATCCGCAAAACCTGTTGCTCATCGTTGTCTATGGCTGCCTCGCGTTTGCCGCCGATAGTGCGCCGACCTACGTGCTTTGCACGGCTATGATGGGCGTCTACTTCCTGATGGTAGTGGCCGAAGAACCGTGGCTCGAGGCGGCCTACGGCGAGCCCTACCGGCGCTACCGCAGCCGCGTACCCCAATTCTTCAATTGGCGACGGGCCGCGGTCCTGGCGCGCGGCGCGGTAGTGCAGCGGCGGCACCAATCCGGCAAGTGCTGACCCCTACGCCTTCTGAAGCGGACCTGTGGAACCAGTAGTGTGCAGCGATTGCTGCCAGCAATGCCGGAAATCTGGAGAGCGCGCGTGACGATGCTGCCACGCGCCGCTTTCGCAGGCGCGCCGCGAGCGGCTATATAGGCTAGGGTGATCCCACATGGCACCTAGGAAATTCGACGCGAGCCGGCAACGACATGGACCCCTTTCTTCGACGCCCGATCGGCAGCACGCCGCTCCAGGTCACCCAGCTCGGCTTCGGCGGCGCGAGCCTGGGCGACATGCGCGAGAGCATTGCCGAGGCGCAGGCAAACGCCACCATCGAGGCCGCACATGCCGCCGGCATCGGCTATTTCGACACCTCGCCCTGGTATGGCAACGGCAAGAGCGAGCTGCGCTTTGGTCAGGTGCTGCGCAGCAAGCCGCGCGACAGCTTCGTGATCTCGACCAAAGTTGGCCGCGTGCATCGGCGGCCGCCCGAACCCGACAGCTACAAGCATCCCGCCTGGGCCGGCGGTTTGCCGTTCGAACCGAGCTTCGACTATACCCGCGACGGCATCCTCAAGAGCTATGAGATGAGCCTTGCCCGGCTCGGCCTCAACCGCGTCGAGGCGTTGTTGATTCACGATCTCGATCTTCGTTTCCACAAGTCCGAGGAGGGCGTGGCCTTTCGGCTCGGACAGCTCGATGGCGGCGGCTATCGCGCACTCGTCGACCTGAAGGCCGCGGGCGAAATCGCCGCCATCGGCGCCGGCATCAATCTCAAAGGCATGATCCCCCGTTTTTTGGAGCGCTGGCCGCTCGACTTCTTCCTGGTTGCCATGCCTTATACGCTGCTCGAGCAGGAGGGTCTCAAGGAGCTCGAGATGTGCGCCGCACGGGGGGTCGCGATCGTGATCGGTGCGCCTTACGCCTCGGGGATCCTCGTGCGCGGCCCAGGACCCGGCGCCCTCTACCGCTACGCGCCGGCCGAGCCCGCGATCATCGTCAAGGCGCAGCGCATCGCCGAGGTCTGCCGTCGCCACGCCGTGCCGCTGGCCGCCGCGGCCCTGCAGTTCCCGCTTGGCCACCGCAGCGTCGTCTCCGTGATCCCAGGGCCGGTTGCCGCCGAAGAAGTGCGCCTGAACCTCGACTGGATGCGACGCGACCTCCCCGATGCCCTGTGGGCGGAGCTCAAGGCGGAAGGGCTCGTTCACGCCGAGGCGCCGACGCCGCGTTTGGCTGGATCGCCCTGATCGGCTCGAGCAGCGCTTGCGTATCGGCGGCATCCATACCAAACGCCAAATCGTCGATTAGCAGATCAGCACACCGATAGGGGCGGAATCAGGTCTCGAAGATGCGCAACGGGCCGCTTGCTCCCTTCTTCGTGCCATTAAACAGAAAGTGGAAGAGCCCGATATTTTTATGATTCGTTACCCCGGCACCTTGGGAGGGAGTGGACTGGGAGAATGCGAAAAACGTGCCACGCCGATGGTGGAAGCTCGAAAGGTGCCCATCACTCACCAGCCAAAAGCGCATTTCCAGTGAAATGGTAAGAGTCTGATCGGCGTCGGCCCTCGGCGCTCATTAAAATGGACCCCCTTGCGCTCAAAATGATGGAGCCAGCAAGTGCGCAAGCTTGAGTGGGCGGAGTGCACGCTCGTTGCGTAGAGCCGGTCGCGACCCCGGTGGGAGTAGGGCCAAGACCGTCGCGTGCTGTGTGTTAGAAGAGCACGGGACGTTCGTAGCCGCATCACGGCTCGCGTGACAGCACCTCGCTAAACTCCTGCGGTCCTATTTTCTTGTTCGGCCCCGGCGGAGGCCATTTTCCCGCCCCGGCCGCTCGCTTCGAGCGCCGACGCGCGCAGCAGCGGTCGAGGACGGCCGGCACGCCAGCAGAGAGGCTGGCTCACCGTTGCCAGGCCGCTCCTTGACGGCTGCGAGCACGGCGGCCCACTGCGGCGGCTCGGGGTCTGAAGGTGCGGCATGGGTAGGTGATACTTTGCGCGGCGTCCGTCAGAAGTCCCTATCCGATGAGGGATCTCTGGGCTCCGGCGGAGCGGAGGGTGCGCATTCTTCGCGGAAGGCGTCGATGATCTGCGCCTCATAGCGGGACAAAATGATCTCGCGCAGCCCGTCGAGCAGCTCATAAACGGCAAGAGCCTGCTCCGGTGTCCAGTAGTCCGGGATCTCGAAGAGCACCCTGAGGTCCGTGCGCGTCATGGTTGCGCTCCCAAACCCGTGGCCTCCGTCGCGCCACGACGGCTCTGCTGCCGTACCCGGCGAGCCGAGCGCTTCTGCCCGGGCGAAGCCGATGCGTTCGCCTCAGGGCTGCGCAACGAGGGGCCATCGATGTTGATGGTGATACAGCGGTGCCGCAAACGGTCGAGCAGCGCATCGACGAGGTGTTTCTTCTCGAACAGTTCGTACCAGTCGGCCAGATCGAGTGACGTCGTGATGATGGTCGAGACGCGGTTGTAGCGCTGATCGATGAGGCGGAAGAAGGCGTTCGCCTGCTCCGGCTTCACGTTGAGATTGTCGACCTTGTCGATGATGAGCGGCTGCAAGCGGCTCAACCGCTTCAGCAGCCGTGATGTCGACCGGTCCGCCAGAGAAGCGTAAAGCTCATCGAGCAGGTCTTGCGCATCATAGAAGCGGCCACGGTAGCCGTTGAGGCAGGCTTCGCGCAGAATGCCGATTGCAATTCCCGTTTTCCCCGTGCCGGTCTTGCCGGTGAGGACGATGTTGTTGGCGCGGCTCAGGAAGTCGAGCCCGGCCAGCGTCTTGATCTGTCCCTTGTTGAGGCTGGGCTGCTCGTCGAAGGGGAAGGTGTCGAGCGTCCAATCCCACGGCAGCCGCGCCTGCTTGAGCCGATACGCAAGGCTGCGCTCGCGTTGCGAGGCAGCTTCCGCACACAGCAGACGAAAGATGAGCTCCGGCGCCGGCGTGGCCTCACGCTCGGCGCGCTCGAGTTCGGCATCGAGCTCTGCTGCCATGCCGTCAAAACGCAGACGCGCAAGCAGCGTTTGCAATTTGTCACGCATCCTCGTCTCTCTCGCTCTCGAGATTGAAGAAGTCGCCGGCGACGTGCTTCAGGACCAGCGTCTCCAGTCGCTGAAGATCGAACAGGCCGAAGCGCAAGGCCTGGTCGACGGCGGCAAGGAAGGGTCCTGACGGATACGTCCGCTTCAGCTCGAGCAGACGACGAAGCGCGCGCACACCCCGCCCATGGCCACGCTGCTTGAGGGCAGCGGCATAGCGCTCGAGGCCCGGATGATCGCCACGCAGAAGCTGCGCCTCAAGCGCGGGACTGCGGCTTGCCCGGGTTGGCGTGGGATGATGTCCACAGACCGTGTGGCGGCCATCGCGTTGGCCGATGAGCCGCGGATGGCGGGTGATCTCGGTGCCGCGACGATAGATGACGATCTCGGCGGGATGCTTGTGCACGCTCACCGCCTGCCCAACGAAGCGCTCAGGCACCGAGTAGCGGTTGGTGTCGACCGAGACGTAGCCGTAGAGATCGACGACACGCTCGAGAACTTCGTAAACTGGTGGCAGTAAGCGCGGCAGCGGCTGGAGATACGGCTTCTCCATCACATAGGCCGCCTCGGGCGACATGCCGAGGACGCGCTTCGTCTTCTGGTTGGCGACCTCCCGACACCAGGCCAGCGCCTGGCGGTTCAGATCCTCGAAGTCGTTAAATGAGCGCCCAGCAAGGAAGTTGCCCTCTACATAGGAGAATGGCCTCTCGATCCGGCCCTTTCGATCGGCGTGCCCGAGATGATGCGCGCAAAAGCCAAAACCCAACGCACGCGCAAAGGCCACCATCTCTGGCGAGATCACGGCCTCCGGCCCGGTGCCGGCGACAACAATCACGCTGGTGTTGTCGATGATACAAAGTGGGCAGCTGCCATCATTGAAGCGTGTCGCCTCGAGCAGGAAGTGCTTCGCTTCAAAGCGCGTAAACCGCGGGTAGTACTGGATGAACAGCCGGCGCGAGTAGGCAAAGGTGAGACCGGCACATTGCGCAGTGACGGCCTTACCGGACAGTACCACCCGATGCGGCGAGGTATCGTGCTGCATCTCCTCGCCAGGGGCTTGGTGGTACTCTCCCGAGCGCTGCGGTGGATCACGCAACTGCGCATCCCGGATCCACCGCGTCAGCGTGCTGTAGGGCACGTTCAAGCCAACCTCGTTGGCCAGCAATTCCTGCACCCGCACCCCGTTGCCGTGCGCACGCTTGAAGGCCTCTTCGAGCCTGGCCAAGACAGCGGCATCGCACGGCGGTGACGGTGCGCGCTTGCCATCTTTCTCGCGCAGAATGCGGCGTACCGCATTACGCGACAGTCTCAGCAGCCGACTGATCTCGCGCAGGCTCTGGCCCTGGCGTTTGAGCAGCCGCACACCATTGCGGATCTCGATCGGGATCATGGTGGCTATATCGCTTGATATCGTTGGAGAGGGCTTCGAAGCTGGCCTGAGCGCGCAAAAACGCCCGCTGCAGCTCCGCAGACAACGGGCACAGAGCAGGCAGTCGCTTGCGCACACGATGCAGTAATCCGTTGATGCGCAACAGGTCGACCTCGCACTCCCCTTCAGGACCGATGCGCAATCGCTCGATCCGGTCTTGTTCGGCGCTCTCGTTCAGAGCCTGCACAAACAGCTTCGGGTGCTCGACCATCCGCTCGCGCACCGCGCGGCTGGCCTTCTGGTAATGATCGAACCACTGCTTGAGCTCGCGCGTCGATAACGGTGCCTCCGCCAGCACCAGCAGCAACCGCTCGGCGTGCGCAGCACTGGCGCGCGCCAGTGGTGCAATCACCCGGGTCGCTGCCCAAGTCGATAGCCGACCGGCGCGCACCGCAGCCAGGACCGTGTCGGGCAACGAGGACAGCAGTTGCAGGCGCCGATTTACCCAGCTGTCATCACGCCCACAACGCCGGGCGACTTCTAGTTGCGACAACCCAAAACCTTGCGTTAGCTCGCGCAGCAGCAGCGCCTCTTCGATCGCCGCGAAGGATCGGCTTTGAGCGCGCGCCAACACACCTAGAACCGCTTCCACCAGATCGCACGACCACCGCTCAACTGAGGCTCTGTCGCGGCCCAGCCGGCGAAGGGCCGCGACCCGGCGATAGCCGTCGATCAGCACCAGACGTCCGCCCTCTGCATCTGAAGAGGCCGCCGAGCTCACCACAATACAGGGGACGATCTGGCCGTCGCGTGCAATGCAGCGTGCCAGCCTCTCGACCGCTTGCGGCTCGAGGAGTCGCGCGCTGGCAAAACGCATGTCCAAAAGGTGCAGGTCGGCATCTAAACGAGCGGTGTTCATGACCAGGACGCTTTATCAGCGCCGCTTGGGCCAACCTATCGAGTTCCTCTCTTTGCGAACATCCCCCACTCAATCCTATCCCTTTGAAAGCAAAATAATTTCCACCATTATCGAGTCCATCTTTGCGAACTTCTCCTCATCCTGGGGCACCAGAAGGTAAGTCCCTGATGGAACAAAGGAAAAAGTGCCTATCGAGTCCATCTTTGCGAACCCGCTTCCCTTCGCCGCGCGCCGCCGTCGATTGCCCTTGCGTTCCTTGGCGCGCTCGCGGTCGGCTTGTGCGTACTCCGGGTGTCCCGACCGATAGGCCCGCCAATAGGCACTATTCTCCGCCGCCCAGGAGCCTTGCGCCCGCGCCTGATTGTCCCGGTAGTCGGCATCACTCTGCCGCTTCGCGCGCTGCCAGCGCCGCCGCCGCGCACGCCGACATTCTTCCTCCCCGCAATACTTCTGATCGCGAACTCGCGAGCATGGCCGAAAGGCCTTGCCGCACGCGGCACACCGCCGCCCCTCCATCGATGCGTCTCCGCTCAGCCAAACTGAGCGAAGTCCGCTACCGACCAGCCGTTAACCGTTTCTTCACCAACTCAAGGAAACGGCAAAAGCTTCGATGGCTATCAATTCAGTGGCTCCATTCTGGTGAGCACAGGTGGGTCAATTCCGGTGAGCGCCAAGGGCGTCGGCCTCATGGTCGCGTTCAAGTCGAGCTGAGAGAGGCTGACTTGGCTAGCTGGATGCAAACGCCGTTTCGCCGGCAAAGACAAAACCCGAGAGATGTCCTGCTGGCAGCCATGACCGACTTCAGCAATTCCGCCTTGGCGTCTCGCGCGGTAGCCTTCTACGACGACCCGCAGCAGTTCGAGGAATTTCTCGGCAAATCAAGGATATCGCACCGGAGGACCGCCGTTCGCTCTCGCTCCACCAGGCATTCATCGCAGCGAGCTATCGAAGCGTTTAAATACCATGCGCGTGAACTCGGATTGTCGCCGCGAGGACTCACGATCGGCTCGTTGCGATACCCGAGTGTCATTGCGCTCGGAGTGCTGCAGAGGTCGTTCGCGGTTGGTCGTGGCAACCATCGAGCGCTGCGGCGGCGCTTTGGGAGAAGGGACAACCAGGGTCTTGCGTGCTGGGGGGCGGGATGTCGTCCTCCAATGCTGCGGTCTCGATGGCGGTCCAGTTGGTGATCAAAGACGGGAACTTCGATACGGCCGCGGTTTTGATGGAAAAACCCGCGATCGCGCCAGGCGCGCAGCGGCCATCGGGTGCCAAATTCTCACCCAAGGGACAGGGTTTGTTGCAGATCCTATCGGGCTGACTCTGTAGGATTGCGAGCAAGACGTGATCGGGTCGCTCAACCGGCAATGTCGCATTGACGCGGTTTGTGAAGGTTTGCATGGCGCGCCGCGTCGACTGGGTCCACACGCCATCAATCTCGCCGCTATAGCAACCAACCCGCCGCAACTGGCGCTGTAATTCCTTTGTAAGGAGGGCACCCGCCTGAGGTGGGGGATTGGTCGACGGTGCTTGGATAACGAGCCACCGCGGCTGTGGCGAGACCACGGGTGTTGGCGGAGGGGGCCAGATGTCGAGTGTGGCACTTTCCACCGAGGGCGGTGATTTCTTTTCCCTCGGGTCCACGTTCAAAGTGGCCGGGTAGCCCAGGCAGCCCGAGACCATCAGGACTAGCAAAATGCCGGCTGCTTTGCTCTCCACCACCACCGGTCCCGCACACCGGAGTGCCACATCCATGGGATGCGACAGCAGCAACACCTCCGGGCAACACAGTCGAGCGGCGCCGAATACCGAAGCTCACGGTGAGCGTGGTCGGCGGGCAACCCCATCCGACGCGATTACATGACAACGCCGGGACGACAGCGGCACTTTGAAGGGCATAGTGCGGGAGGGAAATCAGTTAGGACCCTGGATCGGGTCTTAATTCCCCGGGGTGGGCAGGATGTCGAAGGCACATGATCTGCTAGCGGTATTTTTCACAGCTAACTGTCGGCGCCGGATCGCACGTCGAGCCGCTCCAGAGGACAGAGCGCACACTCAAAGTTGGACGGCCCGTATTGCGCGCTCGGGTAGACAACCGCGACGCACCTACCCCGCCAGCCTCGAAATCGTATGGCTGGACCTACTGTAATGGGCGGTGTGCTTGGGATCTCGGTGACTGAGGTATTCCTGCATCGTCCTCAGATCAGTGCCCTGATCGGCCAGGTAGTAGCCGCAGGAGTGGCGGAGCATGTGCGGCCACACGCGCCCGAACTTTGCAGTCTCGCCAGCGACCCGCACGATATAATTGACGGCCTGGCGGACGAGCTGTGCGTGCCGCTCGGACACGAACAGCCAAGGCAGATTGTCCTCCCGGGTGGCGAGCTCTTGCCCGGGTCCTGGAGCGGCTGCAGGCGCCCGACTTGCGTCCCGGCATCGCGCGCGAACTGCGCTAACACATCGCCATCCTTGAGCGGGAAATCGCCGAGCTGGAATCGGCCTAAAGGGCGACGAGCTATCCTTGCTCGCCAACTGCAGCGCGCAGACAATCGCGAAGCTGGTAGGCGTCGACTGAGAAGTATTCGCCGCCACCTCTGCGGAGGTGCCGATACTCCATCCGGATCAACTGCAGTTCCTTAGCACCGTCCACCTCGACGCGGAAGGGCTGGCCGGAAGTGATCTCGAGCGGCTCTTGACCAGGTCGGCAGACGGCCTACCGCCGCGACGGCTGCATGCGCAGAACGCCCTCTTTCTCGATCATGGGACGCTCCGTTTTCCTCGAAAGATATGGGTTCGCATAGTGAGGCTGCCAAGGCGCCGGTAACGAGCTCTCGAAGGCTTCCGGACTGATGACTTGCAAGGGAGGGTCAGGCAGGTGGTCAACCGCGACCCCAAGAGAATAGAGGGATCGGTCCCAGCGCAGCGGTGTGTGTAGCGCACCGGAACCGACCAACCCCCCAATGGCCGCAGCACTGCGGATGCGTCACGCAGAAGCAGCCGCACCCAGCGTGGCATGGGCAGGCTGCGAAGTCGCTATCTTTGAGGATATTCAGCCAACAAACGAAAGCTTGGTGTCACAGCGTAGCCACTCCCCAGTTTGGGGGAGTGGCTACGAGCGTCGACCCTAACGGTGTGAAGGGCGCCCGTTCTCGATGGCCTTGGGCCCTTCTGGCAAGCGGCTCTATTGGATTGGCTTTATGGGCATCAAAACCTAGTGCCGGACGCCCCCGAAATGCATGCGCGTGGCAAGCTGGCGTCCGATCGGACTACGGCGCCCGCGCATATAACACGTGGTGCTACTACGACACGGCCTATTCAAGATGTGGGGCGCATGGGAGCCGGCTATCTTTTTTGGTATCGCGTTAGCGGCAATCGGCGCCTACGCTGCCGCGGAACCTAGGGAGGACTTCGCATGAAAAGCATTGCGTTCGCGATCGTGACGGCCACGGCTTTGGCCTGGGGAATATCGGTGCAGGCGGCCCCAAATGCTACTTCAGGCTCATTGAAGCGCGCCGAGGGGCAATCGTTCACTCAACTCATACAACATCGGCACCATCGCCATTGCCGTCGCGTGTGCCACTGGCGTGGTGGGCATCGGCACTGCCACCGTGTCTGTGGCCGTGGGCATGGTTAGCCTCTAACGCCGTCCGCGTCGAAGTGACGGATAGGTCCGCATTTTTGTTCCCACTACCTCCTGTTCGATGAGCAGGCGGCGCTGATTCTTCGCCACCACCAATGAGATCTTCCTCGCCGAAGCGCTGCGGCTCCTAATCAGCCAACGGTTTTTGCCAAGAGGATAGGCGGCATATTGCTCTCAAAGCACGCTATCGCTGCGATTGCAGAGACCCCGCCAAGATGCGAGAGCAAGTCGAACGGAATGGAGACGTCGCTACGGCAATCACCTCAGAATGTCACAGAGGCGACTTGCTTATTGGTATGGTCGCCTGCGAACCGAAGAAGAACGATGTCTGAGAAGTTGAACCGCCGCGAGGTTCTGATCGGTGCCGCCGCATTCGTCGGGGCCGCCGCGGCGTTGCCAGTTTCCGCTGTGGAAGAGGAGCGGCGCCAGTGGTCCAACACGGCTCGCATCGCGCTAAAGCTGCAGCAGGCATCAGACGAACCTGAGATCGAATTTAGAGTAGTACGAATGCGATAGCGCTTTCGACGGTGATCCGAGCGATGCGGAATTCTTGGCCGCTGGGCAATCTCACCGCGGTGTGGAATACGGAGCCTTACAATGCGCTGCGTCATCGTCGCCAAGAGCCCCATCGAGGGGGGCGCTCCAGTATTTTGCCGGTGACGGTTTCAAGCCGAACCTGCTACAGGCCTCCGGCCTTCGCACCGAGAAAGACGCTCGGCGCCGCTCGGAGAACTCCGTCCACTGCCGCCGGACAAGGTCAAAAAGAGGCCCCGAGACGGGGAAGTCAGAATTCGCTGGAGATCAGGGGCATCAGAAAGAAGTGGCCATCGGAGCAACAGTCGTTCTGTTTCAAACCGCATCGTTCCTAAGCTCGGTGCAAGCAGGCGATCACAACCAATCATAGGTGGCCACGTAGCTGGCGCCTTCTCGTGAACGTCGCAGCAGGACTGGGGCGTTTGGAGTGGCAAGCCCCTGGCAGACACGCTGATTTTCAATGATTCAGTAGCGCGACCTGATGCGACGCCCTTGCCCTAGATGAAGTGTCCAATATGGTGTTTCTTCGCGTTTCCTTGGGCCGGCTGGGCGAGTGCTGTGAAATGAACGATTGTTTCATCTTTGATCGACCGACAGCGCTCGAGGCTATCCTCCGCGAGACAGCCAACGTTGGCTTCTCGATGCCCTCCGAGCCGCAGACCGGATCGTTCTTACGAACACTCGCCGCATCCAAGCCAGCCGGCCGATTTCTCGAGCTTGGGACCGGCACCGGCGTCGCAACGGCCTGGCTTCTAGCCGGGATGGACCATGCCTCGCGGCTCGAAACCGTCGACAACGATCCGGCAGTCGTCGCAATCGCCCGCAGGCACCTCGGGGCGGACCCGCGCGTCACCTTTCATTTGGACGACGGCGCGGCGTTCATTGAGCGACAGACACCGGCCTGCTACGACTTCGTGTTCGCGGACGCGTGGCCGGGAAAGTTTAGCCACCTCGAACAGGCGCTAGCCCTCGTGCGCGTCGGCGGTCTGTACTTCGTCGACGATCTCTTGCCACAACAGAACTGGCCCGAGGGGCACGCGCCGAGTGTCGCGGCACTTATCGAGCACTTGGCAACTCACGATCAATTCGTGGCTACGAAATTTGCGTGGGCGTCGGGTCTGATGATCCTTGTCCGGACCCGTGCATGAGGAGAAACTGCCATCGGCTCGGCGGCAAGCTCACCGCTCATCGATGCGACGCGCAAGTCTATCCTACACGGGTCAACAGTACGCATAGGTAGCAAAGGTACACGTCCGGTCTACCCCTGGCAGCTGAACAATCGCCGCCATGCGGGGAAACGGGCGTGTCATCATCCGGAACCCGTTTGCGGGGTCATTGAGGAACCCGAAATAGTCTGCATACTCGCTTCGATATCGTGCGGTGTTGTCGCAACTCAAATGGGGGTGAGCAATTCCAGCGCAGGTCGCGCCAGAGGCATCCAGATGTCCACCAGCATGAACTCGATTGGCCCATCAACCAGCTTGAGCGTTTCGCGCAGATCCCCTTCGCGCAAATCGATAAAACCACTCAAGCCCGCCTCTTGAAAATACGCCTTTGCAGCTAGAACCTCGCTCGGTTCGTGTTCGGTGGCGATCACCACTCCGTTCGCGGCACCACCAGCGGCGCGCGTATTGTCACGCACGGCCGCGGCAAGATAGAGGGTCGAAACCCCAAACGATGTTCCGGCTTCGACGATGCGACGGGCTCCGTTCGCACGGCACAGCTGATAGCAGAATTCTGCCTTCTCGCGGTCAAAGGCAACAAGCTTGTCGCTCAGAAAGGTTGCAACAAGCTTGTTACTCAGAAAGGTGTTAATCCCGGCGCCAGTAGGTGGAGACGCCTGCTTGACCCAATGCGCATGGTAGTCTCTCACGGCAGCTTCTTGTTGCTGGCTCCGAGCATGTATGGCAGTCAGCAAGCGTTCCAGCGCCGGATCGTCGATTATGCTCAAGGACAGCTCCCCTTGGTGACTCCTGCAGGGGCCCGAGCGAGTATTGCACGCACTCGGGCCCGATGGCACCTCAAGCGGCTTCGGCATGCTCCCGAACAACGGTTGTGCTCGGCGCGCCGGCGACCTCCTTGGTCACCGTGAAATCGAAGCGGATGCTGGCGAACGGCTTGTTGAGGCCAGCCTTGTGGATCTCGCTCGCGTCGGTGACGCGCTCGACGCGCGGGATCAGCTCGTCGCGGGTGCCGAAGGCGAAATCTTCATGCAGGTACTTGTCGCCGTCAATGTTGATCTGCGTGGTTAGCTTGCGGTAGCCGGGGGCGGTGACGAAGAAGTGCACGTGCGCCGGCCGGTTGCCATGGCGGCCAATCGCCTGCAGCAGCTTCTCGGTCTGGCTGCCGGGTGGACAAGCGTAACCGCTGGGCATAATCGAGCGGAAGCGGTAGCCGTCCTTGTCGGTCTCGATGCGGCGACGGAGGTTATAGGCCGCTTGCGTCGGATCGAAATGCGAGTAGTTGCCCATCGTGTTGGCATGCCAGACATCGACAACGGCGCCGGCGATCGGCTTGCCCGCGACATCACGGACCTGGCCTTCCATGAACAGCACCTCACCGTCGTCGGTACCGTCGTCCAACCGCGCCTCGCCCTTCGAAACGGGGGCGCCGGCGATGTAGAGCGGCCCCTCGATGGTGCGCGCAGTGCCACCGGCGAGCCCGGCGCGCCGCTCGGCCTCGTCGAGGCGCAGATCGAGGAAATGCTCTAGCACGACGCCCGGCAACGATCAGTCCAAACTCGTTTTGCTTGCCGGCCTCCGTGAGATAGGCAACGCCGGTCCAGAACTCATCCATCGAGATGTCAAGGTCATCGATGGTCTGCATAAGGTCGACGAGGAGGCGATTGACCACCTGCTTCAGGCGCGGATTGCCGTCGGGTTGATCGAGACCAGCGGCTCGGGCCGCCAAGGCGGTGATCACGTCTCTCTTGATCAGGTTTGCTGGCATCTGGGTCTCCTCCGATTGGTTACTTCTTGATGCACCGCCCTCGTGACGGATCGACGGGAGGTGCTGCCATACGAGCCTAGCCTTAGCGGTGGCTGGCGGACAGGATCGATTGCATCTATTTTCATACCCAGGAGGTATGGACATGGAGCTCCGTCATCTGCGGTATTTCGTGACGGTTGCGTCAGAGCGCAGCTTCAGCCGAGCATCCGAAAAGCTCCACATTGCCCAACCGCCTCTCAGCCGTCAGATCCAACAGCTTGAGAAGGAACTCGGCACTCAACTCCTGCATCGCGGGCGTCCGATCACGCTAACCGAGTCCGGGCGCTATTTCTTCGAGCAGGCACTGCAGGTGCTCCAGCGCACTGATGAGATTCGTGCCATGACCAGGCGCATCGGGAACGGCAAGAAGCGGCAGTTCGGTATCGGCTTTGTGGCGTCCACGCTTTACGATGTCTTGCCCGAAGTCATCCGCCGGTTCCGTCTAGCGGCGCCGGACGTTGAGATGGTGCTTACAGAGCTGACCACGCTCGAACAGGCCGCTGCACTCAAGATAGGACGCATCGACGTAGGTTTCGGTCGCTTGCGGTTCGATGATGATGGGCTCACACGCCGAGTAATCCGCGAGGAAAAATTATCGGTTGCCGTCCCACACGGGCACCTCCTCAGCCGGATCAAGCGGCCGCTGAAACTCAAGCATACCGCTGACGTGCCCCTCATCCTTTACCCGAACGCGCCGCGTCCGAGCTATGCCGATCAAGTCTTGTCATTCTATCGCAAACTTGGCCTTGAGCCGAAGGTTGGCTTCGAGGTTCGTGAGTTGCAGACCGCGTTGGGACTTGTCGCCGCCGACGTCGGCATCGCGCTCGTGCCCTCCTCGGTGCGCCGGCTTGGCCGCGATGATGTCCAATACCTTAGGCTCGACGAGCCGGGGATCACTTCGCCAATCATCATGAGCTTCCGCCCCAACGATCGATCACCACTGCTGGCCCACATTCTGAAGCTCGCAGAGCTCGATCATTGCCCCTCGTCGAAATTGCCCCGCGCCAAGTGATCATGGGCCCAATCACACCGAGCTCGCTCAGGTGCCCGCGCACGGCGTTGACCAGCAGACAGTTGATGCGATTGCCTTTTGAAGAGGCCACCACACGGATGGACGTCTGAGACACGCTTGTGCCGGGTCGGCGCTTGGTTCGCCGATGCGATTGAAGCGGGTCTACCCGACGACCGCGTGCTGCATGGGTTGCGTACGACCGCCGCGCGCAGGCTCGCGGATGCGGGGTGCACGACGGAAACAAATCAAGGCGATCACTGGCTCCTCACTGCCTCAGAATCAGGCCATCGCGCCGATAACCCAATCGCGCATTGGCCGTACGGGAGCGCCCCAGCATGGAAAGAAGTGGAAGGCGCCCGCCGCCGTGTAGTCGGGTTCAGCTGCGGCCGCCTGGGGCGGGACAATGAAAGCGTGCTACTGTGACGGAGCCCAGCTAGTGAACCAAGAAGACGAAACCAGAAGATCGGACAGGAACAATAGCCGCGTCGATCAGTGCAGCCCAACCGGAGGACGTCAATGAGCGTCGACCATCAAGCGACAGCGTTTGGCCGGATTTTCCCAGCGCGCGAAGATTGGCTCGCCCGCGCGCCGGTCGAGAAGATTCTCGAGCCTGAGCTCGCAATCGTCGATACTCACCATCACCTGTGGAGTGAGCGGGGGCGCTATCTGGTCGAGGAGCTGTTGGCCGATACCGGAACCGGTCACAACGTCGAGGCAACCGTCTTCATCGAATGCCGTACCAACTATCGGACGGATGGGCCGATCGAGATGCGTTCCGTAGGTGAGGTCGAGTTTGTCGCCAATCTCGCCTCGCGGTGGGACGCCGAACATCGTGGCAAGACACGCGTGGCCGCCGGCATCGTCGGTTTCGCCGATCTCACTCTCGGCGAACGCGTGGAGCCGATACTGGCCGCCTTGGCCGAGGCGGGTAGGGGCCGCTTTCGCGGCGTCCGCAATAACGCGGGTTGGCATGAAGACCCGGTCATCGGCAACAATCACCATGGCGCGGGTGCCGGCCACTACCTGCGCGCAGACTTCCGCACCGGACTTAACCGATTGGCTGCCATGGGCCTGTCGCTCGACGCACTTGTCTACCACCACCAGCACGCTGACTTGGTTGATCTGGCTCGTGCCTGTCCCAGTGCGAATATCATCATGAACCACACCGGCATGCCGCTCGGCTACGGCCCCTTCGCGGGCAAACAAAAAGACGTCTATGCCCAGTGGCGCGCGACGCTCCCCGCGATTGCCGCCTGCCCGAACGTCACCATGAAGCTCGGCGGCATGATGATGCGGCTCGCCGCCTACGACTACAACGCGCTGCCGGCGCCGCCGACCTCCGGGCAGCTGGCGGAGTTCTGGCGCCCGTATATCGAGCCTTGCATCGAGCTGTTCGGCGCCCAGCGTTGCACCTTCGAAAGCAATTTCCCCGTCGACAAGATGGGAATCGGTTATGCGGCCTTGTGGAATGCGTTCAAGCGCATCGCCGCCTCCGCGTCGGCTGACGAAAAGACCGCGCTGTTCAGCGGCACTGCGCGCCGCGCCTATCGTCTCAACTGACCAGCGAATTTCACCGAGCGCGGGCTCCCTCGTGCCGTAACTATCGGCTACGTTCAGGGTCTGAACCTCACGTCCTGCAACCGGATGATGCCGTCGGGATGCGGTGCGAAGCCCTCGACCTTCTCGGCGACACCCCAGAGCCATTTGTAGTTGTAGAGAAAGATGTGCGCCCGGTCGTCGAGGTAGATCCCCGCCGCGGCCGCGTATTCCAATAAGCGCAGGGCAGGATCGGTTGTGCGACGAGCTGCCGCGAGGTGGGTGTCGAGCTGTCGATTGCAGTGTTTACCCCAGTTGAGAAATCCATCGCACGCGAGCCAGATGCTGATATTGCCGTCGGGATCCGCACGACCGGACCAAATCACAAGGGCTGCCTCATAGTTGCCCTTGGTAGCGTTGGCGGTCAGGGTGTTTGCCTCGAGGACCTCAATCTTCATGTCGAAGCCTGCCTCGCTGACCATTGACTGAATGACCTGCGCCACGTGGCTCTCCACCGGGCTGTTCGGCACCGAGAGCGTGAACGAAGGACGCGTCACTGCTACATCGGCGAGCAACTGCCGCGCACGCGCCAGGTCGCGCACAGGAACCGGCCGGGCATTAATATACCAGGGACTGTCGACGGCGTGCGGCTGATTGGTGGCAATGAACTCACCGTCGAAGACCACCTGCATGAGCGCCTGACGATCGAGTGAAAGTTCCAGCGCCTCCCTGACGCGTGCGTCCTTGGCGAGCACGGACTCGGACGCACGCTGGCCATGGTTGATGTTGATGGAGATCGTGTTGTACGCGAGAGCTGTGCTGGCAACGATCTTGACGCGCTTGTTCTCCTTGAGTTGCCTGAGATCGGTCGGTTGTAGCCGCTCGACCAATTCAAGTCCGCCGGCCAGCAGGTTTGCGGTTCGCACCGTCGTATCCGGCATCGGCTGGAACACGACCTGGTCGAAGTGGATGCGACCCGCGTCCCAGTACTGGTCGAAGCGCTGCAGCGTGATCTTCTGCTGCGCCACGCGCTCGACAAAGCGGAACGGCCCTGCGCAGATAGGCTGGTTGGCGATGTTCTGCCCGGCGGTAGCGAGCGCCTTCGGCGACAGCATCATGCCCGCGCGATCGGCAAGCACGCTGAGCAACGGCGCATCGGGCTCGGACAGTTCGATCCGAACGGTCGTCGGATCAACGACAGCCACATTGGCGATCGACTTTACCTCGCCCTTGCGCCGCGAATAGTCCGCCGTTCGATAGCGTTCCAAGTTGGCCTTTACTGCCTCGCCGTCCAATGGCGTGCCGTCGTGGAAGACGACGCCTGGTCTCAGCTTCAAGGTCAGAGCCTTGCCGTCTTCGTTCCAGGCCCATTCAGTTGCGAGCTGCGGTCGATAGTTCAGCTTTGCGTCGACGTCCAAGAGCTTGTCACACAGCGCGGCAAAGACTATACGGCCGACGAACGTCCCTCCTTGAGCCGGATCGAGCCGATCCGGGTCCTCCTGCAGACCAATGCGCAACGTCTGCGCGGCAGCGGGTGCTTGCGCCGCCGCCAGAGCGACAGCGAAGGCGACTATGGAACGCAAGGCGATTTGCATGGCATTTCTCTCGCCGACCAGAAGACACGAAGAGATTCTAGCGCAGGGATGAGCCTCCCGCGAACTCTCAGCTTTGACAGTCGACCATTGCCGGCCCCAAATTGGCACGAGCCAAACGGCCCGAGCGCCAATTTACGTGAATGCTGATGCGGCGCCAGAAGGCGCGCGCGAAGCGCGCTCGGGCCGCATGTAGTGGGACGGACACCCCTACACCCTAAGCCCGCGCAATCCAAAACGTGTGAATGCTCCTCGCCGCACGGCCCGGCCCGGCGTCCAGGCACCTGTCGCGAGTTATAGTGGGCCACTCACTATGCCAACCTGCGAGCAGCGGCAATGCAGAAGAGTTGGTGCAAAGCGGCAGCACCCGAACAGGGGTGCGTAATGAGGAGTTGGCCAACTCAACCAAAAAAGGCCTCCGTTCCGGAGGAACAGAGGCCTTAGGGATCGGGTACGCGCGGTCCTCGTTGAGGGGAAGTACCGCGCCTTTATTGTCAGAACCCTACGGCTCTGTGGGTCCGAGCATAACTGATTCGTCGTACTCGGGTTGTTGATGCGAGCTGCGCCGAAAGAGGTAGGGGTTGAACCAAATCCGCGGCCGAAGGGCGACCATGCGCTGGCCCTAGCGCGCCCCCGGCCTGGCAGCGCACCCACCCTCAGCCGCCACGCAGAGCGGCTAGGCGTGACCATCGCGGACATTCGTTGAGGGCCGCGCACCGTTGAGATCGCGCCACCAGGAATTAGCGTCCGTTCGCGACCGGTTCGGCACCGCCTGGAGCGGCCTATCCCGCGCGTAGAGAGAATTCAGTCCAGGGGCAAAGCCGGCAGAACCGGGTGTCCCGTCACCCACATGATGACCGCGGCCTGGAAGCGCGCCCGCATACGGGCCGAACTTCCACAAGTGCGCGTGCACGATCTGAAGCATACCTTTGGGCGACGCTTGCGAGCAGCCGGGGTGTGCTTCGAGGATCGGCAAGATCTGCTTGGGCATCGCTCCGCGCGGATCACAACGCACTACTCGGCTGCCGAGTTGTCGCGCCTCATCGCGGCGGCGAACCGCGTGTGCGGACGCAGCACCACGTCGAATTGGTCGTTCTCCGCGGATTGCAAAGGACTGCTCGTGGCTTCTGCGGATCAGGATGACTGGACGGCTTGGGGGCGCCATCAGGGGGAGTCCTGCCCTTAGGCACCGCGGATGAGTTCCTTTTCCTCGCCGGGCACGGTGAACCGAAATACGGCCCCGCGTGATGCATTCGTGTCTGCCCACAGCCGGCCCCGTGGCCACCGATGAACCGACAGATCGACAGTCCCATCCCTGTTCCGCTCGACTTCGTGGTGTACAAAGCCTCGAAGACGCGGCGCTAAGCCGCACTATTCGGTCTGTTGCTAGGGGCCGTTCTGACGTCTCAACGGAACAGCCCTTGGGGGGGCCCGCCGCTGAAGCTATCTTGATCGATGGCATAGAGCGCAGGAGGGTCCAATAAGGACGGTCGCCTGAGTGGCCGTGATACGGCCCGACAATGACAGCGCGTCCAATTGCCGGCCTGCCCGCCAAATACCGGCTTGGTGCCAGGCGCACGAGTGACGATGATGTCATCATTCTGGGAGTTCGTTGCGATGAAAATCGAGCACGTCGAGGAGCGGCAAAAGCTGGCGGCGCTCTACGCCCAGCGCGATGCGGTAATAGACGAAGAACAAGCGGCGCTGGCACCGCTTCACTCACGGCTGGCTGAAGCGCAGGACAGGGCCGAACGGGAATTTATCGCTGCGGGCGGCCTCACATTCGAGGCCTTATACGCCACGAGTGGCAAAGATGCGAAGGATCCCAAACAAGTGCGGTTGCGGAGGGAGCGTGACGCCAAATGGCTTCCACTCCGCGACGCTTTGGATGACGTCAGGAAGACGTTCGAGGCCCGTCGCGCCGTCGTCGACGACGAGATCGATGGCATTGAAAAGGCGATTGGGGCGAAAGCCATGCAGGACCGTCTGAGTGACGAAGGTGGGCTAGCGTTCTGCGCCCTCACAGGTCTGCTGATCCTGGACTCCGACAAAGTCGAGACCGTGCTGAGAGCGGCACTTTGACCAAAGACAGAGTGGCTAAGCCCGCTCTTTTGCCATTCTCTTGAGCCGCGCCTCGCGTTTCTGTGCCGTGATCCGGGCTGGCAGCCGCTTTCCGCGCAGACTTTTTCCTGTCTCGCCCGCCTACACCCAAATGAAGTCAAACCTCCGGCCGAGTGTGCTCGTCTCGATCGTCACTTCGCTTTGCTTTCGAGTCGAGCATGCTGCGGAGGTCAGCTCGCTCTCCTCGATCGGGAAGATCTGGCCAACCTCAACTTTGATGTCCTTGACTAGGCAAGTGCGCCCGCTGACGAAGCGGAGTGCCGGCTGGGAGTCCCTGCGGCAAATCATTGAGCCAATTCGGACCCACTCGGCTTGCTGCCGGCCTGCCTTCGTGACCCATTCCGGCCGTGGCAGTGCGCTCGCCGCTGCGATGCAACTGTGGAGAACCACCTCGCATGGCAGTGGCCCCAGAAAGTCGCTAGCGGTCGCAATAGCCTCGATTGTTTTGGGTGCGCGTGCAAAACCAAAGCGGCACCGGCCACAAAAAAAGCGCCCCGTCGGAGTGTCGGGACGCGCATGAGTGTTTGCGCTGCTATAGCGTCCAAAGTGGGAGTGGACGGAGAAATGAAGCCTCTATAGCCGAGTCTTACATATCGCCTGCAAATCGCCGGCGATCTCGGTGCGACCCCCGTAGAAAGCGTCAGGGCAAAGCCTTAGACAAAGCAAAAAGACCTCATCAGACATTCTGTCTCGCAACATTTGCGCAATCCTGAGCCAAGCGTAGCAATGCCAGCGAAGCCTTAAATCTGCAGCGAAATAAACAAAATGGCGACGAGGACGTCAGTCGGGGTTCAAGCGGTACAGCGTACCCGAGGTCGGCTAGGCGCTTCACCAGACGCTTGGCTTGCTGCACCTTCGAGCTGCTGTCGAAGTGCTGAGGGCCAAGGTCGTGATACGTGGTTCCATCCTCGAGCATGTGATAGATGGCCGTGAGGATGGATGCGGCGACCGCCATAGTCGCCTTATTTGATCCACGCCGCGCCTTGATGCGGTGGAACTGCGCGCGCAAACGCAAACCAGCTGCAGCGTGGCGCTTTGCCCCAGGCATCGAGAATAGGCTCGCCTACAGTGCCAGAAACCCGTCCAGCTGTGCTGGTGCCAACGGATTAGGAGGATGCCATGACCAACAACAAACCAAGCGTGGTTCTTGTGCACGGCGGCTTTGTCGACGGCGCCGGGTGGGAGGGCGTTTACAATTTCCTGAAGCAGGACGGCTACGACGTGAGCATCGTACAGAACGCTACCCTGACCCTGGCAGGCGACGTAGCCGCGACGCGGCAGATCATCGCGCAGGCCAAGGGTCCTGTGGTACTGGTGGGACATTCCTACGGCGGCGTCGTGATCACCGAGGCCGGCAATGACCCGAAGGTCTCGAAGCTCGTCTACATTGCGGCATTCGCGCCGGACAAGGGTGAGTCCGTGGCCTCTCTGATCAAGGACCCGGCACCGGGGGCACCCGTGCCTCCAATCCTGCCGCCGCAAGACGGCTTTCTGTTCCTCGACAAGTCCAAGTTTGCCGCTTCATTCGCCGCCGACGTTGAGCCCAGCAAGGCCCAATTCATGGCCGACTCCCAGGTTCCCTGGGGCCTCGGCGCGCTCGAGGGCGCGATAAGTGAACCGGCGTGGAAAAAGAAGCCGAGCTGGTATTTGGTTGCGACCGACGATCGGATGATTCCGCCTACGGCACAACGCTTCATGTCGAAGCGCGCGGGTGCCAAGGTGACCGAGAGCGCCGGAAGCCACGCTATCTACGTGTCGCAACCGGAGATGGTTGCAGAGATCATCAAGGTGGCTGCGCAGCCGTGAGAACTAGACAAGGCAGCCGTCAGTGCGCAAAATCGACGGCTGCTACACGTGAATTGCGAAGTTCCGCTGTGGGTTACTGGCAGGCGTGGCAGCAAGGCGTAAGGGACGGCTCCGCCGGAACCTGACGGACGCTGCGGTGCCGATGACTTCCGCCTCGGTGCAGAGGCGCCATAAGCCTAGCTACTCGCTCACCTCATCGGCAAGCGCCGCAGTTATGGTGAGAAGGCATATGGGGCCGGATTTCCGCCGCGAATCCCTTTACTCTTGTCGCCTGGTTCGTGCTCAAGGGGCCCCGCGGCGGCGACTTCGCCGACATGCGAGTGCCGGACCTGACAGCAACGAGCCCCTTGCCTTCCTCCAATGGCGCTTGAACACACGCCGCAAAGTCCAACGGAAAACGGCCACCCCAGGCTTAGGATTCCCACCCTGTGGGGAACCTCTCTACGGGGGGAGGAGAGAGGGAGGGGGAAGGGGGCGGGATTTGGGGGAAGCGATCCTTACCTGAGGTGGCCGTTTTGTTTAGATAGTGCCAATTTTGTTGAGGGCTAGTTCCTGACGACGGATTTGTGATCGGACGTGAATTGGACGCCCTAACTTTATCGACCACGCTCAAAATTCCTGACAACCCTACGCACAGCGTCAGCTACTTGGCCTCGACCTCACACGATTTCCCGCTTGAGCTTGTGCACAGTGCCGGTGCCAAGGCCCGTTAGCCGGGCCGTCTTACCGATCCCAGTTCCTTTCATTAGCTCCTGACGTGCCAGCTCGAGCTTGTGGGCGTTGGCCCCCGGCCGGCCGAGCCGCCTCCGCACCTTGCCAGTCTTGGAGACGAACTTGCCATCGTGCGATCCGGACCCGCTGGCGGATCATTGAGCGCTCGAATTCGGCAAAGGCACCCGTCAGCTGAAAGAGCAGCTTGCCCGCTGGGGTAGTGGTATCAATCGACTGCTTGTCCAGGTAGAAACCAGGTAGAAATCGACCCCACGGCCTCGAGGTGCGATGGTGCCAAGCAGGTCGATCAGCGACCGGCCGAGCCTGTCAATGGCCCACGCCATCACCACATCGAACTTGCGCCGGTTGGCGTCCGTTGAGCATGGCATCGAACCCGGGACACCGTGAGAGGCTCTTGCCGCCCCCGGAGACGCTGCGACCCTCATTAACTGCGCTTCGACTACAGACTTTCCGCAAACCAATATCAATATAACTTCCGATGCTAACGCAGCTCCTCGAATGCCTAGGGATGTAAGCCGCGCTGCGGGTTGCCGACCGAGGTGGCTCGGCATGCGTTAAGGCTGAGGGAGCAAGCGGATGCAGATCTCGGGCGCTGCGTCTTTGCCCGTTGACAGGCGGCTTTCGTTGATTGGCTCAATTGCACTCGCCGTCGCGGTGAGTGTTGCTTACTTTTTCGCTGCTCAGCTTAGTCTGGAACTGCTGACAAAGCCCGACGGCGTGGCTGTTTTCTGGCCTGCCGCAGGTATTTCCTCGGGCATACTTATTGCGCTCGGGCCGCGGGTGCGGCTGCCAGTAACCGTCGGAGTCTTGATCGCAAGCACTGTGGCAAGCCTCGTGGGCGATCGAAGCATCGCCGCTGCCGCCGTCTTCGCCCTTTCCAATGCTGGAGAACCATTACTGGTAGCCTGGTTGGTCAAACGCCAGTTCGGCGATGACTTCAGGCTGGAAAGCCTGCCTAGCGTGCTCGGCTTCTTCGCGGCAGCAGGGATCGGACCGGCGATCTCGGGAAGTTTGGCGACAGTGGGGTTTATCCTTTTCTACAGTTCAACGGCGCCAGTTCTGACCACTTGGCTAAACTGGCTCGCTTCTGATGCGCTGGGCATCATCATGGTGGCGCCGCTACTTATCGGTCTGAGCGGTTTACAGCGTGAGTTTCCGGACAAATGGGAGTTGGCGGCCGGTACGTTGACGCTTGTATTGCTCGTCCTCATAACTGCAATTGCTTTCAGCTCGCCCGCGCATTACTGGTACACGGCCCTGCCGCTTGCCATGCTCTTACCTGCACTGCTGGCCGCTTATTGCAGCCCGGTATTCGCCGCAGCCGCTGCGCTTACTCTCGGCTTTGCCGTGGTCTGGACAACGACATTCGGGATTGGCGACTTCGGCGAGCCACGGAGCTTGCATGACGGTGCATATGCCGGGCGAGCAACACTGTTGGCAATCTCAACCTGTACGCTCCTGCTTGCCGCCCTTTTTGCCGAGAGACGGCATAAAGAGGCAGCACTCAAGGAAAGCAACGAAAGGTTGGCGCGCGACATCACCGACCGTAAGAATGCCGAGTCGGCTCTGGCCGAGCGCACAATGCAGCTCGCTATTGCAGGAAAGGCCGCCCTCGTTGGCAGCTTCACGTACGATGTCGACACGGAGAGGCTGCAAATTACCCCGGGTTACGCCGCCATCCACGGCTTCCCAGATGGAACCACCGAGATTGCGCGCAGCGAATGGCAGGCAGGTGTGCACCCTGAGGATCGCGTACGATGGGGAGCACTTCGGAGTCGCGCCCATCGCGAGCGGTGGCAAGAGTATAGTGGGGAATATCGAATTGTTCGGTCCGGAAACGAGGTTCGCTGGATCGAGGCTCGGGTGCTCGTGTCGTACGCGAGTGACGGCCGGCCGCAGCGGGCTGTAGGCATTGACATCGATGTCACCGCGCGCAAACGCGCAGACGAACAGCAGCGTACACTAAACGCTGAACTCGACCATCGTGTGAAGAATGTGCTCGCTACCGTCAGCGCTATCATCACCCAAACACCGAAGGCTGGCAGCTCGCTGGCGGACTTTGTGGCTGGGCTCGATGGCCGCATAAAATCGTTGGCCAGGACCCATGAACTGCTGAGTCAAAATCAATGGCAGGACGTATCGCTTGAAGAGATCGTTCAACGCGAAATTGCGCCCTATGCAGCGGGCAACGCAACAATTCTTGGTCCAGGCGTAGCGCTGAAAGCCGAAGCCGCTCAGGCGCTCGCGACAGTGCTTCATGAGCTGGCCACCAACGCCGCGAAATACGGTGCGCTTTCCACCAAATATGGCCGCGTCTCGATCCGGTGGCACTGGCAGCTGAACGGGACCTACCAGCTGGCATTCCACTGGCAAGAACTTGGCGGACCCGCTGTCGTAGCGCCAAGCAATTCCGGTTATGGGATGAGTTTGATTCGTGAGGTCATCCCCTATGAACTCGGCGGCACGGCCGACTTCGCCATCACTCCGGAGGGCGCCCGGTGCAAATTGGAAATTCCCGTAGACTGGTTTGACAGAGACAGTTGGCCTTGTGGTTCAGACATCTCTTCGCGATCCACCTCTGGGACCACTCAGTTAGTCACGTAGCGCTGGGTTGTGGCAGTTATGGGGGTACAACAGACGTGACGAGACTTCGACGAGGTGGCGACGGCGGGTCCGACCTCCGAAGTTACCGTCGACACCCATTAATGCGACCAGTCACATTAACTTTGTGCTCTGACCACAGAGTTTCAGCAAACGCATGTCCCTATAGGTTCTCCCAGACGATGCGAGTCACTCCTCCGCCAGGGGCTTGGATTACCATTTCGTACTCTTCTCGAACGGCAGAGCACGATCAATGAGATGTCGCGCACCGCAACGATTAATTTTGGGCGCGCTGATCGTCTGGGCCGCCGGTGTGCTCCCTGCCGCAGCCCACGACACGGAGCGTTATTCTGCTTTTCGATGAGCGGCTTGACATGCCTGGGGTTGCGGCCATTGATCGCGACCTGGCCCGAACGCTTACCTCCAGCTCCATAGACAAGATCCAGGTCTATCGTGAGCAGATGGACCTCTCGCGTTTTGGTTCGGAAAATTACCAGGTGCTGCTGCGAGATTTTCTTCGCGCCAAATATGCAGACAAGAAGATCGATGTGGCGGTTGCAATCATCAGCCCGGCGCTTGACTTCTTGTTGCGCTACGGGGACGAGATTTTTCCGGGCGCCGCTGTCATCTTTTGCGGGATCGACCGGAAAGAGCTCGGAGACCGCTTATTGCCTCCAAATTTCCGAGGTGTTCTCTTGAAGCGAGAGTTCGCGCCAACACTTGAGCTTGCCTTCAGGCTGCATCCAGATACCAAGCATGTGGCCGTCGTTGCGGGCACATCCGAGTTCGATGTTCGGCTGCTGGAGCAGGCCAAAAAAGAATTTCAGGTCCATGAGGGTCGCCTCTCTTTCACATACCTGACCACTCTGCCACTACAGAAATTACTCTTTGAAGTCTCGAAATTGCCGCCACAAACCGTCGTGCTGTTCACCACGCTATTTCAAGATGGCGTCGGGGAACCTTTTATCCCACACGAGGTGGTATCGCGGATTGCTGCGGCAGCGAGCGCGCCTACTTATGGCTTCCTCGATCAGTACCTTGGTCGAGGCATTGTAGGGGGAAACCTGTACAGCTCCGTTGTGCACGGGACCGAGGCGGGAAGTCTAGTGCTGGAGGCCTTGGCGGACCCTGCGCCTTCCAGACCTTCTTTGTTGGAGCCATCAGCCAACAAGGTAATGTTCGATTGGCGACAACTGCAGCGATGGGGCATTAGCGAGGACCAATTGCCTGCGGGTAGCGAGATCTATTTTCGCGAGCCGACCGCATGGGAACGCTACCGGTGGCAGCTAACTGCTATATTTGCGGCACTGTTGTTCCAGGCGGCGATAATTGCATGGCTTTTGGTCGAGCGACACGGCCGCCGAAGAGCTGAACGGGAAGCCCGCGGCCGAATGTTGGAGGTAATGCACCTTAACCGGTCGGCGGCAGCGGGAGCGATGTCTGCATCTTTTGCGCACGAGCTCAGTCAACCGCTTGAGACGATTGCTCTGAACGCCGACACCGCGCTCCGCACATTTGAGGATGGCCCGCGAGGAGCGGAGCAGCTTAAAGAGGCGCTTGACGACATCCAGGAGGCCAATCATCACGCCCTACAAATCATGCGACATATGCGCGGACTGCTGAAGTGTCAAAGCGGCGTCCAGCTTCAAGAGTTCGATGTCAGCGAAGTGATCGCGGATGCATTGCGCATTCTCCTGCCTGAAGCGAAAAGGCGAGATATCAGCTTAAACACAACTGGTATCCAGCATCGATTGCCGGTGCGCGCCGATCCGATCCATCTGCAACAGGTGATATTGAACCTTGCGATCAACGGCATGGATGCGATGGCAGATACAGATGCGACTGCCCGCAAGATAACCATTCAAGCCGCATTGGACGGAGCGTCATGGATAGAAGTCTCGGTAAACGATAGCGGCAAAGGTATAGCCGAACGAGAGCTGAGCAAAATCTTCGAAAACTTCTACACCACAAAGCCGGAAGGGACCGGGCTTGGTCTGTCCATCGCCCGTAACATCATCGAGAGCTACGGCGGAAAGATCTGGGCCGAATGCCGACCGGGAGGCGGGAAAAGTTTTCGTTTCAACTTACCTCTGGCCACAACCCACTGACCGGCCGCAGGACGGGAAACCGGCAACAGAGTGATGCGGCTGCTCACGACACCAAGCCGAGCTACTGCCTTAGTCCGCTATCAATTCCTTTGCGACAAACTCGTGTGACGAGCTAGTCTCGGTTCCCCACGTACGCAACGAGGGGAGACCACGGGTCCAAAGCCCATGGGAGCGGTGGGGTCAGAAGACGGTGTGGTGTGGTCCACCCACTGGATGCAAAAATGTTCCTAGTTCTGCAGCGTTGACTTGCAATGGACCTTATGGACCAAACGGACCGGGCCACCTTCGCTGCAGGTCACGTGGCCATGCCGGTGAACTGCCCCAGCGCTGTTACGCCCTCCAAACCGAGAGCGGCGTGCGCCTTGATGGCTAGCAGCTCGCGGCGCAATGGCCAGCGCCGATAGTGATGATGCCGGGCCGGCACCGACGATCGCCTCGATCACGGCCGCCGTACCCTTCCCGAATTGGTGATACCGCATCGAAAGACAGGATGGCTCGACAGAGCATCGCGAACTGGTCGACCACCAGTTACTAGCCTGAATAGTTGCCATCTGGAAATATCGGGTGAGCGCCGGAGTGCGGTTGCCGCGCTGCTGGGTACATTGCCAGAGCAAGAGCCCAGCAAGATGAGGCAGGTCATGAGGAACGTTACGCTTTGTCTGATCGCCACGTGGATCGCAATCTTCGCCCTTACGTCCAGTGCCCAAGCGGCTACCTTCGGATCCTCGGCGTGGTGGCAGCAGATGGATAGTGATGGGCGCGGCGGTCGTGGTGGCTGAGCCGTATCAGGGTTGCGTGCCCGACGAGAATGATCAGGCTCAGCTAACAATTGTAGGCGTCCAGGGTCAAGCGGGTCACCCCGGTCGGGGGTCGCCCTTCCCCTCGTGCTGTGGCAGCTTCACAGGAGTGTCGTCCCGATCCTAGCGCGGTCCTCTGCCGTATCGCCTAAGCGGCTCGGGCATGTCGCTCCACGACATCGCCCGCACGTTACCAAATCGATAGTCACGCCAGCACGCTGCATGACGGACAGATCAATTTCCAACGATTGAGCACGACCGTGCGCCAGGCTTCCTCTGGCTCTACCTTGAACGCGACGACATTGCGCCGCCGGCATTTGTCGCAAATTGGCGTGACCATACCCAAGATCTAGAGCGGCGATGCCAACCCGCACAACCAGATGTCGTGGCTTCCATTAATGGCCAAACCACGCCAGCTTGGCACCGATGCGCCAACGCCCAAACAACCCTCCACCTACGCTCGCCCAGATGCGCCAGGCAGCGCCGTGGCTTTGGGTTTGGTGTCGGAACGTCCACTGTCGGCATAGGGCACCAATGGCGCTTGCGCCGCTGATCATCAGGTGGGGCGCGGGTACTTCGAGTGATTTCCTACGTCAATCTGCGCGGTGCATGTGCTGCGGCTGGAAGGGAGCCAACCTCCAGCATCCGAGCTCGAGATCCAGCGACATGGCATTGGCTTACCATGCCCGCGCTGAGGATTGGTGCAAGTTATGGATAGGCGCTAAGTGAAGCCACCCTCCGCTGCAGGACGTACTGTGCTAATATTGTTCCTACGTATTGCGCGGGATACGGAAAAATGACCCAAGGGCCAGAGAAGACCAAAGTTCCCCGCAGGTTGGCAGCAATTCTTGCTGCTGACATTTCTGGATATAGCGCCCTCATGAGCGCGGATGAAGCCGACACGGTTCGCAATCTCAAGGAGCATCAGGCCGTGTACCCATAATCAAAGAGCACGGCGGCCGCATCATTGACACCGCTGGTGACGGTATCCTGGCGGAGTTTGGCAGCGTCGTGAACGCAGCCGAGTGTGCGGTGGCAATCCAGCGAACGATGGCGGAGCGCAATGCTGACGTAAAAGAAGCTCGCCGCATGCGCTTTCGCATCGGCATCAACCAAGGTGACGTCGTCTTTGACGACGCCCGCGTCTATGGAGACAGCGTCAACGTCGCTGCCCGTCTCGAAAACCTTGCGGAGCCCGGGGGTATTTGCATCTCCCGCAAGGTGTATGAAGACATCAGCGGCAAGATGCAGCTTGCGTTTGTGGACCTGGGCGAGCAGCAACTTAAGAACATTGCGCAGCCTGTCCGCGTCTACCGAGTCTCGAGCGAACAGCTCGCGGCTGCGCGAGCGACCGCAAAGCCAGCTCTTGCGCTCCCTGACAAGCCTTCAATTGCGGTGCTTCCTTTCACGAACTTGAGCGGCGATCCCGAGCAAGAGTACTTTGCCGACGGGATGGTCGAGGACATCATTACTGGATTGTCTCGTTTCCGCTGGCTGTTTGTGATCGCGCGCAATTCGAGCTTCACGTACAAGGGCAGGGCGGTGGACGTTAAGCAGGTGGGCGCGTGAGTTGGGCGTGCGCTACCTGCTCGAGGGCAGTGTCCGGAAATCGGCCAATCGGATCCGCATTGCAGGGCAACTTATCGATGCCTCATCGGGTGCACATCTTTGGGCGGATCGCTTCGAAGGTGCAATTGAGGACGTATTCGAGCTGCAGGACCGGGTGACCGCAAGTGTGGTGGGCGCAATCGCCCCGAGGCTCCAACAGGCAGAAATCGAACGTGCCAGGCGCAAACCAACCGCAAACCTCGATGCCTACGACTTGTTTATGCGCGGACTGGCAAATTATTACAAATGGACTAGAGAGGGGAATGAGGAAGCGCTCCGCTTGTTTTACAAAGCCATTGAACTTGATCCTGATTTCTCCGCGGCGTATGCCGCAGCCGCAGGGTACTTTACCAGACGCAAGGGGGCTGGCTGGGTCATCGACCAAGAGCAAGAGGTTGCCGAGGCTAGAAGGCTGGCCCGACGCGCTGTGCAATCGGGTAACGACGATGCGTTCGTACTCTGTTTCGCGGGATACGCGCTCGCCTATGTCGTCGGAGATGTCGACGATGGCGCGGCGTTCATTGACCGAGCATTGTTGATCAATCCGAACTTGGCCTTGGCGTGGTCTGCCGGCGGCTACGTCAAACTCTTGCTCGGCGAACCAGATCGGGCTATCGAGTGCTTTGCACATGCTATGCGACTGAGCCCTCTCGATCCGCTCACCTTCTTTATGCAATACGGGACGGCGCACGCTCATTTCTTTGCTGGTCGGCATGATGAAACTCACTCATGGGCAAAGATGGCATTGCGAGAGCAGCCGGATAGCCACGCCTCACTTCGTATCGCTGCTGCAAGCTGTGCGCTTGCTGGGCGAGACGAGGAAACGAAGAGACTGATGGCGCGATTGCTTGAGATTGATCCAGCTCTGAGAATTTCCAACCTCAAGAACGTACTGGGCCAATACCGGCGGCCGGAATACCCTGCAAAGTATGCAGATGCTCTGCGAAAGGCGGGCCTGCCTGAATGACCACAACTGATTGCACCGAGCCGACGGGCGTGCGCCGGACTTGACATCACTCGATCACTTCATCGATGTGTCAGACAACAAGACAACAAACGTCAATGATCTACCGGCACGGCTTGCGGGTCAGCGAGGCCATCCGGATGCGGCGCAACCAGCTCGATGTCAGGCGGGTTGAAGGCACCTAGCGTTCGACACCCGACCGCCGGCGATGAGCTGTGCGCCATCAAGCGCTACCTGGCCACCCGGGAGGACAATTTGCCCTGGCTGTTCGTGTCCGAGAGGCAGGCACAGCTCACCCGCCAGGCCGTCAATTATATCGTGCGGCTCGCTGGCGAGACTGCAAAGCTCGGGCGCGTCTGGCCCCACATGCTCCGGCACTCCTGCGGCTACTACCTGGCCGATCAGGGCACTGATCTGAGGACGATGCAGGATTAACCTCGGTCATCGAGATCCCAAGCACACCGCCCATTACACCCGCGTTGCCGGGCATCGGTTCGAAGGCTTGTGGAAGTAGCACGAGGCCCAAGCCGGCAGTCACCCCGGCCTCCTGAGCCCACATGCGTGAGGCTGGCAGGGTAGGCCCCGCGCCATAATGCCATCCCACCGTGGCGCACAACCGAATTTGAATGGCGCCAGCGTCATCTCAAGTCCGTTGATCTCGCCTGCCCACCCCGGGGAAATTAAGACCCGATCCAGGGTCCTACCTGATTTCCTTCCCGCACTATGCCCTTCAAAGTGCCGCTGTCGTCCCAGCGTTGTCATGTAATCGCGTCGGATGGGGTTGCCCGCCGAGCACGCTCACCGTGAGCTTCGGTATTCGGCGCCGCTCAACTGTGTTGCCCGGAGGTGTTGCTGCTGTCGCATCCCATGGATGTGGCACTCCGGTGTGCGGGACCGGTGGTGATGGAGAGCAAAGCAGCCGGCATTTTGCTGGTCATGATGGTCCCGGGCTGCCTGGGCTACCCGGCCACTTTGAACGTGGACCCGAGGGAAAAGAAATCACCGCCCTCGGTGGAAAGTGCCACACTCGACATCTGGCCCTCTCCGCCAACAACCGTGGTCTCGCCACAGCCGCGGTGGCTCGTTATCCAAGCACCGTCGACCAATCCCTTACCTCAGGCGGGTGCCCTCCTTACAAAGGAATTGCAGCGCCAGTTGCGGCGGGTTGGTTGCTATAGCGGCGAGATTGATGGCGTGTGGACCCAGTCGACGCGGCGTGCCATGCAAACCTTCACAAACCGCGTCAATGCGACATTGCCGGTTGAGCGACCCGATCACGTCTTGCTCGCAATCCTACAGAGCCAGCCCGATAGGATCTGCAACAAACCCTGTCCCTTGGGTGAGAATTTGGCACCCGATGGCCGCTGCGCGCCTGGCGCGATCGCGGGCTTTTCCATCAAAACCGCGGCCGTATCGAAGTCCCCGTCTTTGATCACCAACTGGACCGCCATCGAGACCGCAGCTTTGGAGGACGACATCCCGCCCCCAGCACGCAAGACCCTGGTTGTCCCTTCTCCCAAAGCGCCGCCGCAGCGCTCGATGGTTGCCACGACCAACCGCGAACGACCTCTGCAGCACTCCGAGCGCAATGACGCTCGGGTATCGCAACGAGCCGATCGTGAGTCCTCGCGGCGACAATCCGAGTTCACGCGCATGGTATTTAAACGCTTCGATAGCTCGCTGCGATGAATGCCTGGTGGAGCGAGAGCGAACGGCGGTCCTCCGGTGCGATGTCCTTGATTTGCCGAGAAAACGCAGAGATCTCAGTAACGTCGAAAAGGACAGCCGCCGGCGATTGTGAGGGTGGCCGCTTCGCCACCGAGAGCCCAGGGCGCCATTCCTTGGCGGGTCGGATTGGCCGCGGCGTCGTCGGCCACCGCAATTGTGGCAGAGGTTGTGAAGCTTCTAATCCACGCAGTTGACGCAGTGCACTCATAGGACAGATGCGCGCCTCTGTGGATGCCAGCGAGCAAATCGACATCGCAGTACTCACACCGTTCGGCCCCAGTTCCAAAGCCCTGGGGCCAACTCCCTTCGTGAATGCCAGATGTAAACCGCGTCTTGCTTATGTGCTCGCGTTGAGGCGGTCCAAGCTGGTGCGATAGGCCTCGCGCGAATTCTGGTAGCGGTCAACAAGCGTGTGGCGCGCGATCGGGATGGACAGCAATGTTATACACGCTGATCCGGACGGCAACGCTCAACGACGTGGAGCCCGAGGCCTACCTCCACGAGGTCATCTAATAGGTGTTATTCCAGCACGTTACCGATCAGCCGAAGCGGGCCGGAATACCGAGTTTGGCATGGATAGCGTTTGCCTCACGGGGCCCGATGCCCAGGGCCGAGCCGAGCGCGGCGAGATATTCCGCCTCCTTCTGGCTGTCGAGGTCAATGCCGATAACCGAGACAGCATAGATCTGGTTCTCAAGCCCCTTCGGCACTTGCCTAACGAGCGCTTGCACGTCAACCGGGGAGGAAAGTTCCCGGTTGACGAATTCTAGCTCCTCGCGCGAAGCGTCTCCGAGGGCGGCAAGAATCTTCTTTTTCTCGCCCTCGTCTATCCTCCCATCACATTTTGCGGCTTGCAGCATCGCGCTGAGCATCAGTCCGGCGACGGCGTTCTGCTGCGGCGTCGGCGAGATCTTCGGTTCGCCGTACTTCTCAAATGATTGATTAAGCGCTTCGGCAAAGGAGGCTTCGGCGGGCGCCTTGTTGATGGTTTCCTTTGTGGGGGCTCCAGGCCCCCTGATGATGGCGTCGAGATCCGTGACAGGCGACGACGCAGTTGCGCTGGAGCCGGAACCACCAGTACCCCTAGCGAGCTGTTCTAGGAGACTGCCGAGCCCCCCACCCGTTTGCCCTTTGCCACCGACACCTGAGCTCAGCGGGTCGGCGGCTTGTCTTGGCTGGGAATCCGTCACATTCGTCGACTTTGTCTCGGCGACCTGACCAATGACATGACTAATGCTCTTGGCTGCAGCGACACCGGCGGCAACTTTTGCCAGGGTTCCGACGAGAACTCATATGATCCTCCTCAGGCATTGCACGCTTTGCAACGTAGCGGATGGGACTTAGCGTCAGGCGTGCACACTAACGAGCCCTATCGTCTCCCATGTAAACTGTGCATCGGGTCAAATACGGGGAAGTGAAAGGTATTTGCGACATACACGCTCTGTGCACCGCACTCGATCGGAAAATTTGCCGACGCTATCGCCGGGCCTTAGCGGCGACTTGGGAGCGAGAGATAAGAGCCTCGCCTTAAGGGAACCCAAACAAGATCACCACGGACGTCGGCGGAGCGATCATCAGGCTTTCAGCATCCTAATGGATACGACCCGGGGAGCGGACCAACGCCCGCCGCAAAGACCGTTGTATTAACGGTGGATCTGAACACCCTTTCGGGGTTTCCCCTGAGTGTTTTGCGGCCGAGCAACTGGCATTTGTTCAGATCAGGGAATATCCAAAAGGAGTGATCAGATGCGCATACGAACAATTGCCGCCGCCCTGGTGGTCGCTGCGCCTCTTCTTGTCTTTGAAAGTCCATCAGCCGCAGCCTGTTGGGAGGGTAGGGGTTATGGCTATGCCGCTGCTGGTTATGCAGCCCCGCGTTATGGGTATATGAGCTACGGCTACTCTTCCCCCGCCTACTACGGTGGCTACGGTGGCTACTACGGTGGCCTTGGCCTTGGCGTTGGCCGCGTTGCCGTCCGCCGCGCGGTCTGGCGTGGTGGTGGCTACTATGGTGGCGTCCGCCGTGTGGGCTACCGTGGTGGCATTGGAGTAGGGCGCGTAGGCGTTGGCCGAGTAGGTGTTGGCCGCGTAGGGGTTGGCAGGATTGGGCGAGGTCGATAGAAGCCCCTCTAAGTGACAAATGGCGGCCGACGGCACGACGAGGGTGGTGGTTGCGGCGCTCGTCGCCAACGCGCTGATTGCGGTGTCGAAATTCGTGGCGGCCTCGATCACCGGCTCGGCCGCCATGCTGTCGGAGGCGCTGCACTCCGTAGCCGACACGACCAACCAGGGGCTGCTGCTGTTCGGCATGCGCCGGGCGCGCCAGCCCGCCGACGCACGCCATCCCTTCGGCTACAGCAAGGAGCTCTACTTCTGGAGCTTCGTTGTCGCCATCCTGCTGTTCTCCATGGGCGCAGGCGTGTCGATGTACGAGGGCGTGCAGAAGCTGCTGCATCCGCATCCCATCGAGCATGCGTTCGTCAACTACATCGTGCTCGGCGTGGCAATCTGCTTCGAACTCGTGTCGACGTACGTGGCGGTGAGCGAGTTCAACGCCCAGCGGGGCGAGACGGGCGCGCTGGCGGCGCTCAAGAGCTCCAAGGACCCGGCGCTGTTCACGGTGGTGCTGGAGGACCTAGCGGCCCTCATCGGCCTCGTCATTGCGCTGATCGGCAACCTGCTTGCCGATCAGCTGGGCTGGCTGCCCGGTGACGCCGTGGCATCGATCGCCATCGGCTGCGTGCTCGCCGGCGTAGCGGCATTCATGAGCCGCGAGACCATGAGCCTGCTGATCGGCGAGGCGGCGAGTGCAGAGGTGGTTGCGGGCGTGCGCGGGCTGATCGAGGCCGAGGCGGCGAAGAGCGGCGCCATCAAGCGCATCCACACCATCCGCACAATGCATCTCGGACCGCAGGACGTGCTGGCGACCGTGCGCATCGACTTCGAGGATAGCGTGAGCGCCGCGCGGGTGGAGGGCATTGTGGGAGACCTTGAACGGGCCATCAAAGCCCGCTTCCCAGAAATCCGGCACCTGTTCCTGGCGGCGAAAGGGGATTGAAAGCCTCGGTTATCGGCGGGCTAGCAACGTGGGTCCCCTGCCGATCGATTGGGCGCACCGACTTACATCTTCAGCTGGGGAAACCGGGCGATGGCCGACGACGCTAGCCTGAATTCAGCTCTTTGCACCTGTCTTTTGGTACGCAGTCGGGACGGCTTCCCACTCGAAGCACCCTGGTCCGTTTGCACTTGGCTATGCCAGGCACTTATTTCTGGGAACTGTCCCCCCAAGACCGGTGAATTTGATGCACACCGAGTTTTGGAAAGAGCCAGGCAGCTGCAGACTTCAGGCAAGCGCGCGGGATGACCAGATCGGTGCTCGGTTCACTGTGGTAGCCGTTACCTGGACATCATGGCAACGAGAACTGGTCCCCAGGCCGTGAGGAGAATGTTTCCGATTGCATAGGGCACCGTATAGCCGAGTGCCGGGATGTTGCTTTTCGCCTCATCCTGCACGGCGCGGAGCGCTGCTGTGATGGTTCCGGCGCCTGCACAGACCCCGAGCAAAATGAGGGGGTTCATCTTCAGCGCATAATGGCCGAAGAGGATCGCGAGCGTGTGCGGCAGCAGCGCCGAAATGAGACCAACGAAGACCAGGCTGATTCCCGTGGTCTGCAATCCGGAAACGAAACTAGGGCCGGCACCGAGGCCGACCACACTGATAAACACGCATAGACCCAGAGTATCGAAAATCCAGATTGCCGGCTCCGGGATGCGGCCGAAAAACGGATAGATGGACCGGAGCCATCCAAAGACAAGCCCCATGACCAGCGCGCCGCCGCTGGCCGTCAGAGTCAGCGGAATGTCCCAGACCACCACTGACAACAAGCCGACTAAGCCGCCGAGGAAAATGCCAAAACCGACGAAGATCATGTCCGTTGCGGGTGTCACACGGTCTGCATAACCGAGCTTCTCGGCGGCGCGCTCGACCTCAGGTACAGTGCCAACTAAGCGCAGCACATCACCCCGGTCGATCGTGGTATCGGGAGCCAGCGGCATATCAACCCCGGCCCGCGAGAGCCGGGACAGGAATACGCCGCGGGCAACATCCAGGCGTGCCAGATCCGCCAGCGTTTTACCGTCCATTGCCCGATTGGCAACGACGATGTCCAAAGATTCTACTGGCAGATCCAGGAGTTCCTGGTCACTCACTTCCGGACCGATCTCCTCACCGCGCGTCGTGTGATGCTCCTGCCGGGCAATCACCGCTGTAACGTCATTTTCCCGGATGATCAGGTCGGGATTCGGTTCGATGATTCGGCCATCGCTGCGAACCCGCACGATGAACGCGCGCAAATCCTTCGGAAGTGCTTCCAGCTCCGCGATCGTTTTATTGAACAGCTTCTGGTTGGTGACGCGATAAGCGCGCACATCGAATGGCCGGGCGGCAGACACGGCGCCCTCCATTGCGCCGCCCCCGGGGCCAGTCCCGCTGCGCATCCGTTCCGCCTCCTCGCGGAGATTGATGCCCATCAGCTTCGGACCGATGGTGGGTATGAACCAGACCAAGGTAGCTGTACCGACGAGGTACGTTACGGCATAAGCGACTGGAATATTGTTCACCAGAGCGGTTTTTTCGGCGTCAGCAATCGGCAACCGATTAATCGCCTCGCCCGCGGTGCCGATAACCGTCGATTCCGAGAACGCCCCCGCTAGAAGGCCGGCTGCAGTCCCCACATCATACCCGAGGAGCTTCGACATGCCGAACGCGGTGAGCAGGCACGCCACACACAGCACCAAGGTGACGGCGACCTGGGGTAGAGCGTCCTTCTTCAGTCCACGAAAGAATTGCGGTCCCACCTTGTACCCAGTGGTGAACAGAAAAAGATCAAAAAAGACAGTCTTGACGGTGGACGGAACCTTGATTTCGAGCTGACCGATGAGAACCCCTGCCAGCAAGCATCCAACGACAATGCCGAGGCTGAAACTGCCAAACTTGAAGCGCCCTATGAGAAATCCAACCGCGACCGTCAGAAAGATGGCCAGTTCTGGATTCTGGCGCAGGGCCGACACAAGAAAGTCCACGCCGCTCCCCCCTTAGATTGTTTGAGAAAGACTCTCTGTGCCTCAAACGCAAAGTCGCCGCTTGGGATGATGACTTCCTCGCAAGCCTCTTCGCTGCATACTTTCGTCATCTAATTCCCCTGCCGCCGTCCGGTGCTTTCTTGAGTGCGTTCAGCCACTGAGCCGACGAATAGAGCGTTGTTAGGATCGGTGTTTGTTTGATCGGGAGCAATGGCCAACGACCCAATTGAGTGAATTTTAACCCTACACAGGGAACGAGAATATGCGAGCAGTGCGAGGCTCATAGTGCGCCAAGCGTGCCGCCGCAGTTGTTGCACTAGGCTAGAAGCCAAAAGTGGAAATTGGCCAATAGCGAGGCCACAGCGGCACCGTATAGGCGACAATGAAACGAAACTCGGGCTGGGTGTCGCGCGCGCTACCCGTTGAGAACACGTCCGCATAGCGAGCCCAGACGCTCAAGCCCTTCCAGCGGTCGTCGCTCGGTTGCTAGCGCAACGCAAGATCGAGCTCCTGCTCGTTGGGGAGCGATGCGTTGGTCGACGGGTCAATGGCGTCCCATCCCCAAACGAAGAAGGCCGTGGCGGTAACGTCTTTCAATCCGATTTTGTCGAGCTTCAAGGTTGCGCCCAAGCCGGCCGCCTCCTCGCCGGCGCGGTCGAAGGACAGCTGCTGCAGGTCGGTGTAATTGGGCTTGGTTCCCAACGGGAAATTGATGGCGTTCTCCTTGCCCGTGGTCGAGGCCACGAACAGCAGGTCCAGATCACCGAAATCAACCGTGAGCCGCGCCGAACCCTGGTAGGTGAAAAACGAAGATCCCGTGAGGAAATCGGCGCCGACGCTGTTTTGCGTAATCAGATTGGCGGCGAGTTCAAACTGCGGACCGCTCGTGCGGTGGGGAAACTTATAGATGGCTTCGACATAGCCCGTGTTGATGGTGTCTTCGACCCAATAATTCTCCGCCGCGAAGGAGAGGTTGTCGTTGGGGCGATAGCGGAACCAGCCAAAGGGGGTGCCCGCGTCGACTTCATTGACCCCGAAGCCTTGCAAATGTTGTCAAAGTCGTTGCTGTCGCGCGGTCTGAAACGCTGCAGGTAGCCGGTGATATATTCAAACCTTGCATCTTTCCCCGTATCGGAGCGGATGGTCGCACCCTCGAAGGTGATGGGGATCATCCGGTTGTCGCGGCGGTTGATCAGGGGCGTGTCGACGAACTGGCGACCGACAATCAGGTCCTGTCTCCAAAACTTGGCGCCGAGGTAGGCAATGCCCAGCGTATTGATCGGATCCTGCTCACTCGTCAGCAGCAGCGTTCCGCCTTCATTGTCCGGAGCCACAATCGGCTGCGAGGTGTAGAGGTTTGCGCCGATGTGGAAGATATTGCCCAGCAGACCCGAATGGTAGGCGAGCCAGCCGCCGCCGGCCCAAGCCTGGTTCTTGCTGCCGTCGAAATTGTCGCGCACGAAATAGTAGGTGCGGGGATGCAACTCGAGGGTCGTATCCCTCAAGAATGGTGAATTCGCAAACCGATCACGCCAGGGTTCCTCTTGAACAACAATGCCCCCTGGTTCGTCGGCAACGGCGTCTGAGGTGCCGAGGACGAGTGCGGTGGCCAATAACAGCAGTCCACCAATGAAATCCGGGCCGCCAGACTTGCGCATCTATAGCCTCTCTTGTCGATGTGTCGCTACCCGCGCAAACCCCGCACGGCGCACGCGCAGCTCGCTCAGCTACTCATGACAAAAAGAACAAAACGGGCGGGGGCCTGTTCGTGACGCGCCGACTTGAGGCTCACCTTCCGCGTTGGCTTCGCAAAAGTCGTAGCGCGCGACGACTGCGAGATCACACCGAACTCAATTTGCGAGAACCGAATCGATGATCATCAAAAAGTTAGGCGGTAGAAGCGCCACTACCGCATTTTTCCTTCTGGTTAACTGATTATGCCACCTAGTGTTAAGGCTGCCACTATCGTGGATTTTGATAAGGCATCGCTGCGTCCAACCCCGGCCGTAAGGCGGTGTGACCCACAGGCCAAGCCTTAGGCGAGGAAGGCGCGCCGCACCGGGACTACAACGCATGACCTCTCGCAACCAGCAAAAAATCTCCGTAGTGAACGGGAGGCCGCCCTCGCCCAGCCCCGGCGAGCCCACAGCTCCCTCCTTTGATCCAGTCTCCTGCGGCGTGCGCCGGGAAGCGCGAGTTCGCTGTGCGGCTCTCTTGAACCTCATCCGCCATCTGTCGGCTGATTTTCATCATGAGCGCTCTGATCCGGCGGCGAACGGTATTTTCTGAGATTTTGCACCAGTCGCTGGGGCAGGGCGCTCAGCCAAAAGAAGAGGAGGACGACCACCACAACCACCAGCGCTAGCTTTAGGCCCATGACGACCATAAGCACGTCTGTTTCACCAGGAGCAGTGATGAATGATGGCGGATCGTGTGGCGCTGCTGGGTGAACTGGCTCAGCCACATCGCATTCCCTATCAATTTGGATCGCGGCTACGATCCGACGCGGTGTTCCCTGAAGGGATATGCGTCCCGGTGCGGCTTAGCGGGATCAAAGACTGCAAGCCCCAGCAACGCGTGAGGGGCGAAGCTTTAGCGCCGACAACCTCATGCCCAAGTTCATTTAGGGGCCGGATTAACTGCCGTACGCCGCAACCGACGTCAACGGTCCGCCGGTCACCATCTTTTCTCGCCTCATGTCTCGACAACTCCTGTATAATTCCGGCATGATGCTCATTGCACCAATTTGCGGCAGGTGAGGAGCGTCGCGGCGACGCCAGCCGGCGGGTCGTCCATGTCAGCGCGTATCATGCGTCTGCTGCTGATCGCGACATTGTCTATCGCTGTGGTCATTGCCGTTCCCCTGCGTGGGTTGCACGGCCAGATGCCCTCAGACGCACCGGTGTTGCTCATTGACATCAAGGGCGCGATTGGATTCGTAACTGCGGATTATTTCGCTAAAGGCCTCGAGCGAGCGGCCACCCAGGGTTCGCCGGTCGTGCTCGCTCGGCTCGATACCCCGGGTGGTCTGCTTAATTCCACCCGCCAGATGATTCACGCCATTCTTGCCTCGCGCGTGCCCGTGGTGATGTACGTGGCGCCGAACGGGAGCAGGGCGGCCAGTGCCGGCACGTATCTCCTCTACGCCTCGCACATAGCCGCGATGGCGCCCGGCACCCACGTGGGGGCTGCCACGCCGATCGCGCTATCGGCTCCCGGGCTGCCCGGCTCACCCCCACCGTCCAAGTCTGAGAAGCAGTCCGAATCCGACCCGGCCAGCTCGGCCGAGCGCAAGAGCATCAATGATGCGGTGGCCTACATCCGTTCATTGGCTGAGATCAGGGGCCGCAACGCCGATTGGGGTGAGAAGGCAGTGCGTGAAGCGGCGACGCTAACGGCAACGGCAGCCCTCAAGCAGAAGGTGATCGACGTGATTGCAAGAGACGTCGACGAATTGCTGTCAAGTATCGACGGGCGTTCGATAACCACGGCCAACGGGGAAGTGCAACTCGCCACCAAGGGGCGGCGCGTGGTGGAGATAAAGCCCGATTGGAAGATGGAGGTAATGTCGGCGATCACCGATCCGAACATCGCCCTCATCCTGCTTATGATCGGCATCTATGGCATCATTTTCGAGTTCTTAACGCCAGGCGCGATCGCGCCCGGTGTAGTGGGTGGCGTTTGTCTGATCGTGGCGCTGACAGCGCTGTCTGTACTGCCGGTCAATCTGGGCGGATTGGCGTTGCTGCTGTTCGGCATTGCCCTGATGGTCGTGGAGGCCTTCGCTCCCAGCGTCGTCATCGGTCTCGGCGGGCTCGTCGCCTTCGTGCTTGGGGCGTTGTTTCTGTTCGATCCCGGCGATACCGACATCCCTATTAGAGTCTCCTGGCAGGTGCTCGTTGGGATGGCGGCGCTCAGCGCAGTATTCCTCACGGGTGTATTAGGGTTCGCCGTGCGGGCGCGCCGTCGCCCCGTGCGGACTGGTGCGGAAGAAATGATCGGAAGCACGGGCAAAGTCGTGGATTGGGCACAGGATCGGGGCCATATCTTGGTATATGGCGAAACGTGGGCGGCGCGGTCGAGCCAGGGCCTTGCCAAGGGCCAGAAGGTGCGCATCGTGGGTCGCACGGGGCTCACACTCGAGGTTGAGCAAAGCACCTGATTGGAGAAGGAGACATGTCAGACATGCAATCTCTGGGTTCACTCTTCTCAGGCGCACTTCCGCTGCTCGTCATGGTTGCGATTGCCGCCTACTCCATTCGTATCCTGCGCGAGTATGAGCGTGGCGTTGTGTTTCTGCTCGGTCGCTTCTGGAAGGTAAAAGGTCCTGGTCTCGTGATTATCGTGCCTTTCATTCAGCAGATGGTGCGAATGGACTTGCGCACGCGCGTGCTCGACGTGCCACCGCAGGATGTCATCTCCAGGGACAACGTCTCGGTCAAGGTGAATGCCGTGGTCTACTTCCGTGTGATCGACCCCGAGAAGGCAGTCATCCAGGTCGAGCAGTACGAGGCCGCAACCAGCCAGTTTGCACAGACTACGCTGCGTTCGGTCCTTGGTCAGCACGACCTCGATCAAATGCTGGCGGAACGCGAGAAACTCAACACAGAGGTGCAGCGCATCCTGGACGAGCGAACCGACGCGTGGGGTATCAAGGTGAGCAATGTCGAACTCAAGCACATTGATCTCAACGAGAGTATGATTCGCGCCATCGCCAAGCAGGCCGAGGCAGAACGTTTACGGCGCGCCAAAATTATCGACGCCGAGGGTGAGTTGCAGGCCGCCGAGCGATTGGCCCAGGCGGGCGAGATCCTCTCCAGGCGGCCCGAGGCCATGCAGCTTCGCTATCTTGGTACGCTGCTCAATATCGCCGGCGAAAGGAGCTCGACCATCGTTTTTCCCCTGCCGATGGATCTAGTAACGTCGCTCGGGATCGGGCAGAAGGGTTGAGTCAGGCAAGAGAGATCGTTCGGGAATGGTTCAGGCATCCTACCCGGGACGCGGCGCTCGACGGCGAGCTCTGCTTCACATCAAAGCCCGGCGGCCAGGCTAATTTCGCGTCGCCACCAACGTGCCGAGAGCAAGGGCAGGTTTGGTATCCTCGAGCAGCAGTACACCTCTGCTGCCGATCGTCAACGATCGGTCTCTTATTGCAGGCGCCGGCTTAATGGAAACCCGGCTAGGAATTCCGCCGCGTCCTGAAAGTCCAAGGTCGGGCCACCGCCGACGCACTTGAGCTGCACCTCACTCAGGTCCAGGAGCCCGCCACGCAGCGCCGTGTTGAGGTTCGCCAGATTGGCAAAGGTGACGTAGTCGACCGCGTCCACCGTATCGCCGATCCGCTCAAGCTCGCGACGGCAGGCAGCCTCACATGGCTTGCCGGATCCACGACAGTGGACGCGATCAACTCGCGGAAGTCGGCAATGAAAGCATCAGTGCGCGCTATCTGTTGCTGGGCTTCCTCGTCCGGCATTTTGGCTCACCGCGTTCGTCGGCTAGGCGCTGGCACTCATTGGCGATTTCGGTCCTCAGTTCAAATATCAAAGCTTCGGCCTTTCGCCGCAACGCCAGATCGTGGCCACCAATACGTGCAGGCCAGCCGCTAAGATGGGTCAATACAAGACCAATGGACTGATCCACAAAGTCGTTATGCTCGCTCACAAGCATTAATTCCCGCTCTTGTTTGGCGATCTTCAGCTCAAGCAGCCGCGCCTTATGCCGCTGCAGATCAGCATCGGCAGCTGCACGAGGAGACTTCCGATATTCCTCGCGCAAGTGCCGGATGTAACGGCGCCGGCTATCGTCCATCAAATAGCCGGCACTAGTGCGCTCGAGAATCCCTTCAGCCGTCAACCGTGCCACGTTCTACCGTGTCATATCATATCGAGATGAGCAGCCAACACGGCACCAGTAACTCGCTCGGGCTCGCGCTCTACAGTACGCCACGGCCGTCTCGGCAGTGGATCAAGGACTACT
Source organism: uncultured Alphaproteobacteria bacterium (assembly GCA_963775835.1). Taxonomy (GTDB): domain Bacteria; phylum Pseudomonadota; class Alphaproteobacteria; order Rhizobiales; family Hyphomicrobiaceae; genus AWTP1-13. The sequence goes on from CAVZKV010000029.1 coordinate 332,478, forward strand.
TCTTTTGCTGGTTTGGCCATCAGCATGCACTTTCGTGCCGATCCAGCGTCAATGCAATGCTATGTTTTCCGAAGCTAAATATGCGGAAGGGGTGCCGTCGCGCGGACCCCGCGGTGAACCGGTGCCTTGTAGTACCTTGCCGCTTGAGCTTCCTGCGGGCGGCGGTAACGGGGCGCAATGCTTGTAAGAACAGGTCTTCGCCGAGGGCGCGCCAAACCCGCACCGGGTGCCGGCGCGCGATCAAAACATGCTATTGGAGTTCTTGGCCGTGGCCGGCACGATTTGCAGCACATCCCAGTGCTCGACGATCTTGCCCTCCGCATCCAGGCGGAAGATGTCGATCCCGGCCCAGGTGTGATCGCCCGGCCATTCCTGCCGGCAGTGCAAGACCACGAAATTGCCTTCGGCGATAACGCGGATGAATTCGACGGACTTGCCGGGGTATTCTCGAGCGGCCGCCTCGAAGTAGTCGATGAAGGCCTGTTTGCCGTCGCCGACGCCGGGATTGTGCTGGATGTACCGGTCACCGACATAGCGCTCAATCGCCTCACGCGGGCGGGCCTGATTGAACATCAGGTCGTAGAAGGCCGTAACGGTGCGCTTGTTGTGTTCTAAGCTATCGGTCATGCATGGACTGAGGCTCCAAGGCCCCTCTTTGTCAAGACATTCGCCGACAAGCGGCCTAAAAGGTCGCGTGCGCTCTCAGAGGCTCGCGTTGCCTGAACCCGGCGCCCCCGAGGCTAGTTCGTCGGACGAGCCGTTGCAAAAATAACGCCTTTCCGACCCCAGAGTGCCAAGGTCCACGGGTTATCCCCAATCTACGAAGGTCGAGCGCAATGAGCGCGAGGGCCCATTGCGGTACAAGGCCATCGAGGCTGAGGCGAAATCGGGTGGCTCGGGAACGGGGGGCTAAAGTGGCGGACACCGAATTCATTCCGGCGCGCTGGCAGCGAGGCTGGCTTGGTGCCCGGATCAATCACTGGCGCCGACGCATCTGGGATGACGCGCGCGCCAAAATCGTGGCGAGGGGTGCAGTGGAGGGTTAACCCCGACCGGATCAGACCTGCTCCAATTCGGCGATTTCCCGTTCGAGAATGGCCACCTGCTTACGCAGCTCGCCGCGCTATGCCCTGGCTTAGCTGCGGCTGTTGCAGCCGCTCGACTACCGCGGAGGCCCTTCGCGCTTTCAGCGCGGCGCTACTTAGGTGCTGCGGGCTTATGCCGGTCCACCCAATTGACACAGGGGCACCAGATGAGGTCGGCAGCTTGAACGAGGCACAGTATTCCCTGAGTGGTGTGCCGACGGGACAGGGCATGTCTTCGGAGCTGGATGGGGCAACTTGGGATTGAGAACCGATTTGGAGGGGGGTGGTTGCGCTGCCTCCTGGGGCCGAGCGAACAGTCGCAACTACCATGGCGAGGATACCTGGGCAGCAACTGTTGAAGGAAACGAGCGATCGCTAACAATGTCTACCGTGTTTTAGGACCGGGTTATTTGCGGACCGGCATACATCACAAATACGATGATATTGCGGACATGAAAGCACATAGTTGGCCCACTATTCCTCTTCTGCGATTTCCCGCTCGAACAGCTTATGCCGCTCCGCGTTGATGCGCTTCCAATCGGGGCATTTCGTCTTGACCCAGATGCGGCTAGGACCGCTCACATAGCTGGAGCTTAGTCGCTTGCTGACGATGCCCTCAAAAGAGAACCGATTGCAGTAGTCGAACAAAATCGCGCCATCTGGGAACGTCTCGACCTGGCTGAGATAGGTGATCTTTGACTTCCGGCAGAGCCAATTCAGATCGCGCTTGCGGTCGGACAGCGGCAGGCCCCGACAGTCAGCGTTCACCTACAATTCACTTGCGATTGGTGCGTTCTCCCTGCGAGCATGCTAGCCTCGCAAAAAAAAGAGGACTGCCGAAGGGAGGTAAACCTTGCAACGCGGCTGGCAAGTTGCGTGCGTATGCCTATTGGGCCTTTTTCTGGCGGCCCTTGTGACGTCGCTCGACTATTCGCTCCGCGATGCCCTGGGTCCTGGACCCGGCTTCTTTCCGTTCTGGCTGAGCGCGATCGGCGCGGCATTGACGGTCGGCATCCTGGTGCAGGTCACCCGCAGCGCGCCTGACGCCGAGGCGGCCACAATACTACCCAGAGGACTGGCGGCACTGCAGTCGGCCCTCGTTATCGTTGCGCTCGTGGTGGCGGCGGCATTGCTCGAGCCGCTTGGTTTTCGCCTGACCATGCTCGCATTCCTCGCCGTGCTGCTGGTGGCGCTCGGTGCACGCTCGGTCGTCGGCGTTTCTCTCACCGCGCTGGTGGGAAGCTTCGGCGTCTTCCACGTGTTCTACTACTGGCTCAAGGTGCCGCTGCCGATCGGCGCGTTCGGATTGTGAGGCGGACGCACGATGGACACCTTCCAGCATCTGATCACCGGCCTGGCAGCGGCCATGAGCCTGCAGAACTTCACGTTCGCCCTGATCGGCTGCTTCCTAGGCACGCTGATCGGCGTGCTGCCTGGACTGGGCCCGGCGGCAGGCACCGCCATCCTGATCCCGCTCACCTTCAAGCTCGACCCAACCGGCGCGCTGATCATGCTCAGCGCCATCTACTACGGCGCCATGTACGGCGGCACCATCACCTCGGTGCTGATCAACGTGCCGGGGGAGGCCGCCTCGGTGATCACCTGCATCGACGGACACCAGATGGCCAAGCAGGGCCGCGGCGGCACCGCGCTCGGCATTGCCGCCATCGGTTCGTTCGTCGGCGGCATATTTGCGACCATCGCGTTGATCGTCGTCGCCCCGCCACTGGCGCAGCTGGCGTTGAAGTTTGGTCCCCCGGAGTTCTTCGCGCTGATGCTGGTGGGCCTTTGCCTTATCACCGGTCTCGGCGGCCGGTCGCTTCCGGCCGGGCTTGCCATGGCCGTGCTGGGGCTGCTGATCGCCATGGTCGGCATCGATCCCGTGCGCGGAGCCCCGCGCTTCACCTTCGGCATTCCGAGCCTCTACGACGGCCTCGGCTTTATTCCGGTGGTGATGGGCCTGTTCGGTGTCGCCGAGATCCTGCTCACCATCGAGCGGCCCTACAGCCAGGTCATCAAGACTAACCTCAGCTCCTTGCTGCCCTCCCGCGAGGAATGGCGCCGCTCGGTCGGCGCCATCTCCCGCGGCACCGGCATCGGCTTCTTTCTGGGGCTGATCCCCGGCGTTGGCGCCATCATCCCGACCTTCGTGGCCTACATCGTTGAGAAGCGAATTTCCAAGACGCCGGAGAGGTTCGGCCAGGGCGCCATCGAGGGCGTGGCCGCGCCTGAGACCGCCAACAACGCCTACGCCAACGCCGCCATGATCCCGCTGCTCACGCTCGGCATCCCGAGCTCGCCGACCATCGCCGTGCTGATGGGCGCCTTCATCGTCAACGGCCTCACGCCGGGGCCGTTCCTCTTCCAGGAGCGCCCCGATCTCGTCTGGGCGGTGATCGCCAGCTTCTTCCTCGGCAACATCCTGCTGCTCATCCTCAACCTGCCGTTCGTCGGCTTGTGGGCGCGCATCCTGCATCTGCCCTACCAGTACGTCTGCGTCGGCACCTTGTTGTTCTGTATCATCGGTGCCTACAGCCTGCAGCAGAACGTGTTCGACATTGGCGTCATGATCGTGTGCGGCGTCATCGGCTACGGCATGCGCAAGATCGACCTGCCGATCGCACCCCTGGTGCTGGGGCTCATTCTCGGCCCCTTCCTGGAAAAATCGCTGCGAACTTCACTTGAGATGTCGGCTGGCGACTTCGCGATCTTCTACACCCGTCCCTTGTGCCTGGCGCTGCTGGTGATCGCCGCCGTCGTTCTCATCGCCTCGGCGCGGCGCCTGCCACCCGCCGAGGTGCGGGCGGCATCTACCGATTGACGACAACCAAGCAGAAGGAGGAATCACGATGGCACGCTTCACGACCGTTTTGGCGGGCGCGACCCTGGCGCTGTCCGCATTGACGGGCATTGCGAGTGCTCAGCAGTTTCCTGACAAGCCCATCCAGCTGATGGTCGCCTTTCCGGCTGGCGGCTCCACCGACGTTGCTGCCCGCATCGTCGCGGCCATCGCCGAGAAGGCGTTCGGGCAGTCGATCGTCGTGGTCAACAAGGGCGGTGCCGGCGGCCAGATCGGATGGACAGAATTGGTGCGCCAGAAGCCGGACGGCTATTACATAGGTTTCATCAACTTGCCTGCAACCAACACGGTTATCCTCGATCCCGAGCGAAAGGCCATCTTCACCGAGAGGGATTTCACGCCGATTATCAATCAGGTTCTGGATCCTGGCGTGATCTGGGTCAGGACCGACAGTCCCTACAAGACGGTGCAGGACCTCATCGACGGTGCCAAGAAGTCTCCGGGAACTATTCGCGCCGCAACTACTGGCATCTTGTCGGACGACCATCTGGCGATCCTAATGACCGAGGAGGCGGCGCCGGGAGCGAACTTCCGCCTCGTGCACCTCGACGGCGGCGCTGCGCAGTTCAAGGAGATCATGTCCGGCAACATCGACGTCGCATTCGACAATGTCGGCAGCATCGTCAAGCGTGTGCAGTCGGGCGAGGTCCGGGCGCTGGCCGTGATGGACGATGTGCGCTCCAAGTTCCTGCCCGACGTCCCGACCATGAAGGAACTCGGCTATTCGACGGTGATATCGAGCTCGACGCGCGGCATCGCCGGGCCCAAGGGCATGCCGGCCCCGATCGTGGACAAGCTGCGCGACGTGCTGCACAAGGCCATGGCGGACCCCGAACACGTCAAGAAGCTCGAGGACCAGGGCATCGCCATCAAGATCATGGTTGGTGACGAATACGACAAGTACTTCGCCGACACTCATGCCAAGGCGAAGAAATACACTGAGTGGGCCAAGAGCCGGCCGCAAAAATAGCGTTCAAATAGTCCAAGCGGTGCTTCCGAGCGAGAGGCGGCGGGCGCCCCGCCGCCACTTAGCCGGCAACCAATCGCCGGCCATGTTGACCTAACCGGGCCGTTCGGCTGCGGCACCGACACCACCACCTCCCTCATGGCCATTCGGGGAGTGCGCCGGATTTTCCACTTAGCGGACGGCGACTGGAGCGACAGTCGAGCCGGTGCCTCCTTGAAGCTTGATGGGCTGCATGATGAAGGCAAACTCGTAGACTTGCTTTGCGGCCAGCTCATCCAGCTTCAGGTTCTCCAGCAAATGCACGCCATTCACGACCAACGCAATCTGATGCACGGGCAGCGAGATCAATGGATCGGGATTGGGCGCAACCTCGACCGGCCAGTTGTCGCTACCGAGCAACATCGGATCTTTGCTAATCAGCCATTGTGCAGCCTTTACGCCAATGCCCGGGCACGACTTGTTGTAGCGGGCGTTATCTTTGCCCCACAGCTTGTTCCATCCGGTGTTGATCAGGATGGCGTCGCCCGGTTGTAGCGCGAGGTTTTGTTTCTTCACGGCTGCTTCGAGGTCTTCGACCGTGATCTCATAGTTGTCTGGCAAAGTTTCCACGCCCTTATAGGCGGCGACATCAATCAGCACTCCGCGGCCCATGAACATGCCGGTCTGATGGATGCCGAGCTTGCTAAAGCCCGTCCGTGTCGCGATCTCGCTGATCTTGAAGCAGTTATAGAGACTGTCCTCGTGGCTCTGGTGCGCGAAGCCGTCGAGCTGTGTCCCGACCTGACCAATCTCAGAAACGACAAGCTCCTCATTCGAGCCGCGTCGGTTCGACGGTTGGTTCAGAAATGTCCGCTTGACGTGCACATCGAAGCGCCGCGTGCCGAACACGGGCATCTTGTCGTTGAGGACGTGGGCGAGCTCGATAATTTCCCCAGTCTTTATAAGCTGGACACCCTTCATCACCGATGCGGGCTTGATATGGTTGCCGGACCCTCGCTCGTCGCCAGCTCCCCATTTCGAAGGACAGCGATCCTTCTCTGCCGGTGGCGACCAGGTTGGCGCCTGCGCCAACGCTACACCCCAAGCAGTGGCCAACGACAACGTGATGGCAGCTGTACCAATTGCCATTGTCTTCATGGCTATCCTCCCAACAGCGGAATTGCTGCTGAAGTAACCTTAAACCCTTTGGCTGTGCGGCTAAAGAACTGTTCAGAAACCCAAAATCCTCCGATGGAGCGGTTTGCAAACGCTGGGAAACACAGTCGATCCGCTCGCAGGCATGAGCGAGGCCGAATGAAGGCCCTCGTAAAGGAAGTGGAGCGGCGCGCCCGCCGACCCGCGCCTCATTGCTTCGCCGAGGGACGCCAAAGCCTGTCTGGCAGACTAAACTGCGTGATAGCTGGCAGTGGCATACGCTCACCGCAGAAAGTGGCACTGATGGTGAGTGGCCGGCTTCAGTCAGCACCCGGTAGGTCTTGCCCGTCGTGCGCGACAGCCATGCAGGTACTCCTTGGTGATGTCGTCCCACGAGCCATAGATCATCGGGTTCCTTTTGCCGCGAGGCCAGCCCTCACTGCCGTGCCTGTGCTCGATACGGGGTGTCCGATTGGCACGCCGGGGTGTCGTGTCGTGGTGTAACTCGTCGCATCCGCGGCGGCGCGAGATGGCGCTTCGATGCCTGCTGTTGGCACTCTTTCACCGGTCGGGGCTCGCCCGACGGTAGCTTTACTCTGAAAGCGGACGAACTTGGCGTGGCGCTTTCGAACCAATAGTGTAACCCAAATTGCTGCGGGGAGGAGAAGTACCAGAAAATCCGGAAGGTATGACATCTCATGGTGCAGTTAAAACAACCATACCGCTAAGCTCACCAACATCACGAGGAATCCAACCGCACACATGTAAATCAAAACGCCACTGTCCTCGACATTTTCAGAACTCGGACCGGATGCAATCTCATAGGCGTAGGCCTGCTTGATCTGCGCAGGTGTTGGGGGGAACCCTCCCGCCTCGTCATCGGTGCCTAGCGGCGCTACAGCAGGATCGCTAGCGTCGACCTTGTCACCGCCTCTCCCACGATCAATTTCGTAGCGTAGGCGATCAGCGGTGGGTTCTGTCACTGTTTTTTGGAGCGCGGCATTCATGGTTTGGTAGCGGGTGATGGCACGGTGGATTGTGCCGGCATCGTAGGCGCAGTCGCGTTCAGCGTAACATGGCCTGACGAGTTTGTGGGGGCCTTGTTCTCGGTCGCGGGCCTATGCTTCGCCGTCTCGTGCAACCCGTCACACGCCAGTGTACGACTGGCGCGAACTTCAGCGCTGGAACATCAGTGAAACCCGCCCTGCCGCCGGGCAGCATCGTGAAATTTCGCCAGCAACCGGTGTGGGTACGCTATCGCTGGCAGCTGACATCGATACTCGTTGCTCTGCTGGTTCAGTCGGCAATGATCACGTGGCTGCTGTTCGAGCGTCGCGGCCGTCGAACCGCAGAACTGGAAGCCCGGCGGCGGTCGCTCGCGCGCGCTGAGCGACAAGGGCAAGGGCCAGCACCAAATCCGTGATACATTAATCCAACGCGTCGCCCTCGAGCGCATCTTTCAACGGCACCTCGAGAACTGGCCGCCAATACTCATCGGCGATGACGATTGTTGCGCCGCCGGGAGGAAGCCCCTTCAGACCCTCCCGCGCGACAATCTCTCGCCCGCGAAGAGCCGCCTCCCTTGTCGCTTCTTCGATATCCGCTAGCTGCACACCTTCGTGGTCGAGCAAAGTCATCTGACCGCGCTTGAGGTGGAAGAAATAGTGCCGCATTTCCGAAGGCCCGTGGTCTTAGACGAAAGGATAATAACCATACATTAGAATGTTGATACAACTGTAAATTATCCAGAAACCGCCGATGCCAGCGATGTTTGCCAAGTGCACGGGTTCAATCGGCCACCGGCTCTCGACAGGTAAATTGGGGTGCAGTGACCTTTGGGAGGGAAGCGGACCCCCAGGAAGGCCTGGGGGGCCCGCACAATGCCGGGATCTTGTCTAGCGGGGCATAACAGTTCCCGGCGGCACATTGGAGCTTAGGCTCGACCACGACGCAATTAGCCGGAGGTTATATTTTTCGAGGCGAAGGGTTTAATCTTCTTGCCGATAACCGGCAAAATAGTCCTCCGGCCTACAAGAAGGACCCGGAAGAGGAGAAGCCAGCGGATCGGCGGTGCCCTTATGCGCGCTCACACCTTATCCATTGCGCTCACTCTGACGATGGCTCCGCTCCCCGCAGTGGCGTTTGACGAAGATGAATTCTGCACGACCGTCACCGACATCGCGCACCGCATGAATGCACGCGCCGGCCGGTGGCTCGATCGCAGCACGCGTCATGATGGGGTTGAAGTCGACTGCGGGTTGAAGACACTTGAGGCGAAGCGCTTTCTCAAAGCCGATCCGGATGAGATGCGCGAGGGATGGGAAGCTCGCAAACAGGGAGCCTGGAACGTTACCTACTGCAACAATGAGGGGTGGCGGGAGGCAATCGACGACGGCTGGAGCGTCATCTCCACGATAACGTTCCGCACCGGCGAAACTGTCTCGTTCGTCGCAGAGTGCTGAAGTCAGGGTGCTGGCACCGCGACGGAATTGCCGGCACATCTAGCAACACGTGGAGCCATGCACCCATTGCCGTCAGCATGGTACCTATTAGTTTTTCACCGACCTCCATAGCCTCATCGGTCAACATCAGGACCTTTTGCTTCTCCGCAATTCTAAGGCGGATCAGTTCCGCCTTGGCCTGCGTAAATTCCTGATCAACTTTTGACTTGGCAGAACGGCGCTCTGGATCACGCAGCCAGCGTTTGTAGCGCACCCTGCTGTCGTCCAAGTTGAAGCGACCATTGGGCAGCCGTTCTAAAACGTGTTCCTCATCTGCGAGCTGAGCAATGCGTGGGTGGGTCAGATCGAGGTGCCGAGCCAGCTGTTTAGCCCCGACAAATTGAGCCTTTGACGGCGCCAGCGACGGCCGGTGCATCTGCGGCAATTCTCGCGCAGGTTTTGCAATGGCTGCAGCAGCATACAACACGGCAAGACGGCCGCAAGAGCGGTCAGGAAAGCCGAGAAATCTTGACTTTAAATTTCCATAATGGGTGCCGTCGCGCGGACCCCGCATGTTGAGCGCACCCCAAAGAACCTACTTCGACAGCAATGGGGGTGGGGTGTACCTTGTCTCGCGCACCACCCAATCGCAAAGGAGAGGCCTGATGATGCACACATGCATTCAACACGACGAGGATGGCGAGACCGTATTCGTTGTCGGCCACCACGTGAGGCGTGGGCCTGGCAAGACGCAGGAGTGGCGACCGAAGGTATGGTGGCCTAGGTTCTTTGTCAGTGCCTTGCTAGCGGCCACCATGCTGACAATCCTGACCGCCACTGCGGTCGAAGCCAAAAAATGTAAAACCCTGCGTTTGCCCAGTGGTGAACGCTTTGCCTCCTGCGGACGCGTCCCGCGCGTTATCAGCCACTATGGTGACATCTACGTCGGTCGTGGCTGGGTGATTGGTGGCGACCGCTACAGCCAGCGCAAGGGTAGCGGATACTGAGCCAGCTTAGTCTCGGCATGCGGGCGAGTTCCTCGCGCTTCTTCGCGAGCGTCTCCTGTGCCTCCGTCGACTCGGGCTTGCGCGGTCCTTCGAACAGCTTGTGCCATTCTGCGTTTACGCGCTTCCAATCCGGGCATTTGGTCTTGATCCAGTTGCGGCTTGGTCCGCTCACATAGTGCGAGCTTAATCGCTTACTCACGACGCCTTCGAACCCAAACTGATTGCAGTGGTCGAATAGGACTGGACCATCGGGGAAGGTTTGCACTTCACGCATGAACGGCACCCGCGATTTGGCGCAGAGGCGATGCAGGTCGCGCTTGCGTTCGGACAGCGGTAAGCCACGCAGATCGACGCCATCTTGGTGCAGCAAATCGAAGGCAAGAAACATCAACTGGTCCTCATCTGGCCAGCGCGTGCGCATCTGGTGCATGAGGCGATAGAAGTGTGCGCCGCCGCTTGGGTCGATCAGGCACAACTCGCCATCGAGGATTGCTGTCTGTGTTGGAAGCTTGGTGAAGACCTCCACCATGCTGGGCAGACGATCGCTGTATTCTGCGCAGCTCTTTGAATAGAGGCGAACGTCGCTGCCATCCTTGATGATCTGGAAGCGGAAGCCGTCCCACTTCGGTTCGTGCAGCCAATTGTCGCCCTGTGGCGGGCGCACGGCCACAGCGCTAGCATGTGAATTTCGGTTACAGATTGGGCATGGCTCGCTGTCAGGTCCTCAGAGAGAACCGTATTTCACAGGTCTGATGGCAATATTATCACGCGCTTGGCTTAATCCTTCATTCATATCTTGAAAAGGAGGCAAGGCGCGGCCTTTATGGCCTTGGGCAATGCGAGCGTGATCGGGGCATGTGCCCAGGCCTCCCCTTCAGAACAAGAGGAGGCTGTTATGCCTAGACTTCGGAATGGTCATGCTCCCGGCCATGTGCGGGAAACCTTCTGCAACGCCATTGAGGCTTTCATGGCGTGGAATGACAGTGGTGAGCCGTCGAGTATGAGGATTGTTATGGCAAACAGCATGAAAATCGCACTAGCATTGCTGGCGCTGTCGGTCTGTGCGGGCTGCGCGCCGTACTACGATCGCGACTATGCGGACGGCCGGCGGTACTACACCCGGACCTATTACGACCGCACCAAATACTACGACGATGACCGTCGCCGCCGTGACGATGATTATCGCGATCGGCGGCTGTCGGAGCGTTACGACAACCGAGACTGCCAAGCAACCCGCGATGGTCGGGTTAAGTGCTACTACGATTGATAATAGGATAGCCGGCGGGCTGTTTGCCGTTGCGACGTTGTCCTCTGGGTCACGCTGGGTGTCCTCCACGTCGCCCACTATGCCTTTTTCAGTCGAGCGGCTGGATTGAATTTTGCGCGGTCTTCGTCGACGGCCCAATTCATCACGCGATTGAAGAGTGCGACGACCCGGTTCGAACTTAATTGGCCCGGAACGCTCCAGCACGCCGTCTCTGATCTCACGAACGTCCTTGCGTTCGATGTCTGTGTAAATCTTGTCGCCAACTTCGGTCTTGAGATGGCGGTTGTATAGCGCCTCCTCTTCCTTCCACGTACTCACCTTCTTTTTTGCATGCGCGGCAAGCCATATTTGGAAGAGCTCTTCAAAGGTCTTGGGCTCTTCGGGGTCAATGCCCTTCGCAACTTCGCTACGAACCCGCGCCACTTCTTTGTAGGCATCGGCCAAGCTGAATTCGGGAAACGTTCCCACTTCATACCAGCGCCGTTTTCGCCCGCGCCCTCTTCCGAGCTGGTAGACGACAAACCAGACCTTACGGCCGGTGGGGTGAACTACCAGCCGGAGGCCACGTTCGCCCTTGATGGAGTATGAAGTTCGCCTGGCTTCCGCATTCACCGCGCCAATCGCTTTGACAGGAGTCTTCCGCCACCCGGAGAAGCCAAAGTCACTGTTCTAGTCCCTTCATCAATACCGCTTGCGCTGGCCCTGACCTTTTTTCGTTCTTGTCTACCAAGCCATTTCTGTCTACCAGAAAGTGCGAATCTGGATGAAAATTCGTGAGACAGCATGAGATGAATAAATCGAGATAAGGTATTGTATATATTGTGTTTCTATCTTCTCAACTCGGTTCAAATGGGATCTCCAATTAACCCCCAAATGGCGAATGGCATTCACGAGGTCAGGGGTTCGATCCCCCTCGGCTCCACCACCGCACCATCCTTTCGTTTGCCTCTGATCAGCGCCGGGGGGTGCGGAGCCGCGCGCGCCGAGGCTGGTGCCGTGCGCCGAGGCCGCGGCGCGATCGAGCCCGCGCGGGGCGCCAACCCTGCCAGCACCCCGCACCAGCCGCCCTCGCCCGGCCCGCATGCACGGATGACTTGCCGCGGCACGTCGCCCCGGCGGACATGACGCGCGGCGAGCAAAAGACATATACTCGGGCAAAACCGAGGGCGATACTCGTAACGCAGGCACCGCAGGAGGAAACGCATGAGCCCAAGCACGCAGGCCAGGGTCAAGGGCGTGACGCGCCGCAGCGTCGCCAAGGGCCTCGGGGCCGGCATCGTTGCCACGGTGGCACCCTTCAACATCGCCAGGTCGCAAGGGGCCGGCCTCAAGGTCGGCGTCCTGTTGCCGCGGTCCGGTGTGCAAGCCGGCATTGGCCAGGACTGTCAGCGCGGGGTCGAGATCGCCGCAGGCATTCTAAAGGACATCGGTCTGCCGACGCTCAGCATCATGAACGGGGATACCGAATCCAACGTCGAGACCGCGCGCTCGCGGGCCGAGCGCCTGATCGGCGAGGGCGCACAGCTGCTCGTCGGCGCCTTCGACTCGGGTCAATCCACGGCGATCGCCCAGGTGGCCGAGCAAAAGGGCATTCCCTTCGTGATCAACATTGCGGCCGCCCCACCCATCACCGAGCAGGGCTATAAGTTTGTGTTTCGCAATTTCCCCACGGCGGGGATGATCCTCGGCGACGCATTTGCCAATCAGAAGGCGATCTTCGAGGCCACCGGCAAGGCGCCGCAGTCGGTCGTCTTCCTGCATGTCAACGACACCTTCGGGGTGTCGATGCAGAAGGGCATCGACGGCGTCCTGCCGAAGTTCAACATGCCCTACAAGATCCTCGACACCATCGCCTACGATCCGGCCGCCCGCGATCTGTCCGTCGAAGTAGCCAAGGCCAGGGCCACGGGCGCGGAGGCCCTGCTGACGGTCAGTCGTCTCAACGATGCGATTTTGCTCACGCGCGAGCTCATCAAGCAGCGCTGGTCGCCGATGGCGATTTTGAGCATGGGGCCTGGATGGTATGAGGATCAGTACTTAAAGACGCTCGGCAAGCTGGCCGATGATCCGCTGAGCTTCGTGCCCTGGTATGATCCCAACAAGAAACTGAGCAAGCAGCTCGAGGATGCGCTGGCCAAGGCACACCCCGGCATCAATTTGAACACCAATCACATCTACACGTTCGAAGCCCTACTCGTTGCGGCGGATGCCTATAAGAGGGCGGGCTCGAGCGACCCCAAGGCCTTGGCCGATGCCATCCGTGCCACGGATATTGCGGACAATGTCAGTATCGGTCCGGGCATCAAGTTCGACGCCAAGGGGCAGAACGACAAGCTCAAGAACGCGGCAATCCAGAACCGTGGCGGCAAACTCGTCACGGTAGCGCCGCTGGCCGCGGCAAACGCCAAGGCCGTTTGGCCCTTGACCCCATACGACAAGCGCGCTTGATCCTAGTGCAAGCCTAGCCGCGCCGGTTAGCACCGGAGCGGCTTCTCGCAGGACCGCTGCCGGTGCCCGCAAGCATTTTCTTGAATGTGGCCGTCAGCGGCCTTCTCACCGGCCTGGTCTATGGCCTAATGGCGCTCGGGCTATCGGTCATATTCGGCGTGGTGCGCGTCGTGAACTTTGCCCACGGCGAGATGATGACCATTGCCATGTACATCGCCGTTGCCCTCTTTTCGGCCTACCGGCTCGACCCTCTGCTCATGCTGGCGCCGATTGCTGCGGTCCTGTTCGCCCTTGGCTATGTCATGCAGGCAGGCTTGATCAATCCCTTTATCAACCGACCGGAGCACAGCCAATTCATGCTGTTGGTGGCAGTGGCAATGATCATGGTCAATGCACTGCTCCTCATCTTCGGGCCCGATGCCCGTAGCGTGCAGACGGCTTATGCCTATGACAGCTTCCAGCTGGGACCACTGATCGTCGATGCCACCAAGGTCTATGCCGCCGTTGCGGCGGCGGCGGTCGCCGCGGCCCTGTTTGCCTTTTTCCGCTACTCGCTGACCGGCAAAGCCATCCGCGCCTGCGCCGACAACTATCAGGGCGCGCTGGTGGTGGGGCTCGATGTACGACGGCTCTACGCGCTGACCTTCGGCCTCGGGGCCGCCTGCGTCGGCGCCGCCGGCTCCATGATGATCCTGCTGTTGGACGTGACGCCGGCACTCGGCCCCAGCTACACCCTGCTCGCCTTCGTGATCGTCATCACCGGCGGTCTGGGCTCAATGCCCGGTGCCCTTCTGGGCGGGATGCTAATCGGTATCACGGAGGCGCTCGCCGGATTGCTGTTCACGCCTTCGGCAAAGAGCATGTTCGCTTTCGGCATGCTCGTACTCGTGCTGTTGTTCCGGCCGCAGGGCATTCTCGGCAAGAGCGCGCCATGAGGGCGCGCTGGCTCGACGGCGTACCCTCGCGCGGGCTCATGCTGCTCATCTTGCTGCTGGCCGCGCTCATCCTGTTTCCCGCGTTCGCCAACGACTACCTGATCACCGTTCTGATTTTGATCTTCTACTTTGCCTACGTCGGCCAGGCCTGGAACCTGATGATGGGTTTCGCCGGGCAACTCTCACTCGGCCACGCGCTCTACGTCGGCCTCGGTGCCTACGCGGCCGCCGCGCTCTACGTACATTTCGGTATCAGCCCGTGGCTCGGGCTGTGGGCCTCGGTCGCGGTCGCGGCGACCACGGGCGGCCTGATCGGTTTTCTCGCCTTTCGCTTCGGCGTTGCCGGCGTCTACTTCGCCATCCTCACCATTGCCTTTGCCGAATTTGCCCGTCTTGCCTTCGACCACTGGTCCTGGGTCGGTGGCTCCGCCGGCTTCTTTTTGCCCGTTGCCAACTATGCGAAGAACGACCTCATCAACCTGCGCGGCAGCCCGACCATGTTTTACTACGTTTTGCTGGCGATGACGGTCGGCGCCTTCCTGCTGTGCCACACCTTGTTGCGCAGTCGCGCCGGCTACTACTGGTTGGCCATCCGCGAGAGCCCCGAGGCGGCCCAGGCGCTGGGCATCAATCTTTTTCGCTACCGCATGTACGTGGTGGTGCTGTCGGCGGCCATGACATCGTTGGGGGGCGTCGTATTTGCCTTCTATTACAACAACCTGTTTCCGGAGCAGGTCTTCCACATCTCGCGCTCGATCGAGCTGATCCTGGCGCCCATCATCGGTGGCATCGGCACCTTGTTCGGACCCATCATCGGCGCCTTCCTGCTGACGGCGCTGGCCGAGGGCCTCGACGAGATCATGCGGGCGGTCGGCCTCGACGTCCCCGGCGTGAAACAAATCTTTTACGGCGTCTGCCTGCTCGTGGTGGTGCTGTTTTTGCCCGATGGTGTGTGGCCGCCGCTGGCGAAGGTGCTGAGGCTCGACGGCCGGCGCGCCCAGCGCCAGCCCGGGTACTAGCATGGCGGCGTTGCTGGAAATTGCGGGCATATCCAAGAGCTTCAGCGGTCTCAAGGCCGTGCAAAATGTGAGCTTCGAGGTGTCCGAGGGGGCGATTGTCGGCCTGATTGGCCCCAATGGCGCCGGCAAGACCACCTGCTTCAATCTGGTTGCGGGGGTCTATCGTCCGGAAGCGGGCGAGATCCGCTTGGCGGGCACGCGCATTGATGGCTGGCGGCCCGATCAGATCTGCCGGGCAGGCCTGGGACGCACCTTCCAGCTGGTGAAGCCGTTTGCGGGTTTGACCGTGATGGAAAACGTCGTCGTCGGCGCCCTCAAGCAGTGTCGCAGCGTGCGCGCCGCCAAGGAGATTGCCGCCCAGGTCGTCGAGCAGCTGGGTTTGCAGAGCAAAGGCCATGAGCCGGCGGGATCGCTGACCCTGCCGGACCGCAAGCGCTTGGAGGTAGCCCGCGCCCTAGCCACGGCCCCGCGCATCCTGCTGCTCGATGAGGTCATGGCCGGCCTGCGGCCGACCGAGACGGACCGGATGGTGGGGGTCTTCAAGGATCTCAACGCCAGGCTCGGACTGACGATCCTCATGATCGAACATGTGATGCGCGCCGTGATGGCGCTCTCGCGCCATGTCGTCGTTTTGCACCACGGACAGGTCATTGCCACGGGCCCGCCCGGCGAGGTGACGCGCGATCCGGCCGTGCTCGAATGTTATCTGGGCGAGGACGCGCTGTGATTTTGCAGGTGGAGCAGCTCGACCTGTTTTATGGCGACGCCCAGGCACTCGACGGCGTTTCGCTGGCCGCCGACGAGGGTGAGCTGGTGGCCATCGTCGGGGCCAACGGCGCAGGCAAATCGAGCCTCATCCGCACTATCGCCGGCATGGAGAAGCCGCGGCGGGGACGCATTTGCTTTCGCGGCCGGGACATCACGGGCCTGCCCAGCCATTTGATTTGCAATCTCGGCATTGGCCAGGTGGCGGAGGGCCGACAAATCTTCCCGACGCTCAGCGTGCACGAGAACCTGGAAATGGGCGCGCTTTTGCCGCGGGCACGCGGGCGCATGCAACAAGCCTTGCAGGAGATCTACCGCTCGTTCCCCCGCCTCGACGAGCGCCGCACGCAGCTGGCGGGAACCATGTCCGGTGGCGAGCAGCAGATGCTGGCGATCGCTCGCTGCCTGATGGGCCAGCCGGAGCTCATCATGTTCGATGAGCCTTCGCTCGGACTGGCACCCGCCCTGGTGCAGGATCTGTTTCGGACCATCCGCGCCATCAGCCAGCGCGGCCTGACAGTGATTCTGGTCGAACAGAACGTGGCTGCCTCACTGAAACTGGCGAGCCGCGCCTATGTACTCGAGAACGGGCGTATCGTCAGCAGCGGCACCGGCGCGGCGCTGCTCAGCGACGCCCGCGTGCGGCAAGCCTATCTTGGTAGCGGCTAGGCGAACTACTCGGCAGCCTTCAATGCCGCCGCGGGATTGCGCAGTTGCGCCAGCAAGGCCGCCTCACGGGCTTTGACGGTCTTGTAGTTGCGCAGCTTGACGTGGCCGAAACCCTTGATTTCGAGGGGCAGCGATGCCAGCGCCGTGGCGGTGGCGTGCGTTTGCGGCGAAAGGCGCTGGCTGAGCTGATCGAGCAGGCCTTCGTAGTCCGCGATCATCTGGCGTTCGAGCTTGCGCTCCTGCGTATACCCGAACGGATCCCAGGCCGTACCGCGCAGCCGCTTGCCCTTCGCCAACAGCCGGAATACCGGCAGCATCCAGCGGCCGAGCTCGATCTTGCGCGGCTCGCCGGTCGCCTTATCCCGGCGCGCCAGCAGCGGGGGCGCAAGGTGGAAGGAGAGCTTGCCGCGCGACTCGAACTGCTCGGACAGGGCTTGCTCGAATGCGGGGTCCGTGAACAGGCGCGCGACTTCATACTCGTCCTTGTAAGCGAGCAGCTTGTGATACCCGCGCGCGACGGCAGCCGTTAGCCCGCTCAAGCCGGGCGCGAGGCCACGCTCGAGGTCGGCGATTTTCGCAACCCGCTGGCGATAGCGATCGGCCAAAGCCTGGTCCTGATAGAGAGCGAGCAGGTCGGCGCGATCGGCGATGAGATCATCGAGCGACAGTGCCTTGGGCTTGGAAAGTGTGGAAGGACCCAGAACGCGCCCCAGTGCCGCGGAGTCGTGTGCCGCTAACCTGCCGCAACGAAAGGCGCTCCGGCTCATTTCGACCGCCGCCCCGTTGAGCTCGGTGGCCTGTTCCACGGCCTTGGCGCCAATCGGCACATGCCCAAGCTGGTAGGCATAGCCGAGCAGGAACATGTTGGCGGCGATGGAATCGCCGAACAACTTCACCGCCAGGGTGTGCGCATCGAGGCAATGCACCGGCGCCTTGCCCGCGCGCGCCTCAATGGCGTGCCGCAGTGCCGCGCCGGGCACCTTCAGATTGGCATTGCGGGTAAAGTCGGCCGTCGTCATTTCGTAGTCTGAGTAGACCACCGCCGTGTGGTCCGGTTTGATGGTTTCGAGCACCTTGTTGGAGGCGGTCACGACGAGGTCGCAGCCCAACACCAGATCGGCGCCGGCGACGCCGGCGCGGATGGCGTAAATCTGGGCCACGTCGCGGGCGACGCGCATGTGGCAGGCCACGGCGCCGCCTTTTTGGGCGAGACCCGTCATGTCGATGGCGCCGAAGCCCTTGCCCTCCAGGTGCGCCGCCTGGCCCAGCACGGCCGACAGCGTCACCACCCCGGTACCGCCGACCCCGGTCACGAGCATGGTGTAGGGACGATCGAGCGCCGGCAACTGCGGCTCGGGCAGGCCGGCCAACATCTGCTCGATACCGCTGCCACCGACCTGCTGCTTGTCGGCCTTGCGCACCTTGGCTCCATGCACGGTCACGAAGCTCGGGCAGAAGCCGTTGAGGCAGGAATAATCCTTATTGCAGGCGGATTGGTCGATTTCGCGCTTGGTGCCGAGCGGGGTCTCCAATGGTACCACGGCGACGCAGTTCGACTTCACTCCGCAGTCGCCGCAGCCCTCGCACACGGCCGCGTTGATGTACACGCGCTTGTCGGGATCGGGGAACAGGCCGCGCTTGCGCCGACGCCGTTTCTCGGCGGCGCAGGTCTGATCGTAGACCAACACGGAGACGCCCGGAACCTCGCGCAGTTCCTTCTGCAGGGTCTGCAGCTCGCGGCGGTGGTAAACCGGCACCCCCTGCGGGATCACGCCGTGCGGATACTTGTGCGGCTCGTCGGTGACCACCACGACCTTCTCGACGCCCTCCGACAACACCTGGTTGACGATCATGCCAACCGTGATGCCGCCATCCAGGCTTTGCCCACCGGTCATGGCAACCGCATCGTTGTACAGGATCTTGAAGGTGATGTTCACGCCCGCAGCCCGCGCCGCGCGGATGGCTAGGCTACCGGAATGGATGTAAGTGCCATCGCCCAAGTTTTGGAACACGTGCTTGGTCTTGGAGAACGGCGCCTCGCCGATCCAATTGGCGCCTTCACCTCCCATCTGGGTGAACCCTTCGGTGTTTCGGTCCATCCAGTGCGCCATGTAGTGGCAGCCGATGCCGGCGTAGGCGCGCGAGCCCTCCGGGACCACGGTCGAAGTATTGTGGGGACAGCCCGGACAAAAGTAGGGAATACGGGTCGCCACCTCCGCCGTCTCAGGTTTGTTGCCGCTCAGCCGCTTCAGCTCGGCGAGCTTGCCCTTGATGTCGTCGCCGGCACCGAACCGAATCAAGCGCTCGCCCAATTTGATGGCGATATCGCTAGGATCGAGGGCATATTTGGCCGGAAACAGCCAGTGCTCGTTTTCGTCCTTTTTGCCGAGCACGCGCGGATGATCCGGTACGTCGTAGAGTTGCTCCTTGACCTGGGTTTCGATCAGCGACCGTTTCTCCTCGACCACCAAAATCAGGTCGAGCCCTTGCGCAAACTTGAGAATTCCCTGCGGCTCGAGCGGCCAAGTCATGCCGACTTTGTAGAGCCGGATGCCAAGCTCATTGGCCCTTACCTCGTCGATACCCAGCTCGTCCAGCGCCTGTCGCACGTCGAGATAGCTCTTGCCGCACGTGATAATCCCGAGCTTGGGAGCCACCCCGCCACTCATTACCAATCGGTCGAGCTTGTTGGCGCGGGCAAAGGCGAGGATGGCCGCGCGCTTGAAGTCGTGCAGGCGAGCCTCCTTCAGCAGCGCTTGATCGCCGAGGCGAATGTTGAGCCCTCCCGGCGGCATCGTGAATTCGTCTGGAAGCTTGACTTCGACGCGGTCAATGCGGCCATCGACCGTCGACGTGGCCTCGATGTTGTCCTTCACGCACTTGATGCCGACCCAAACGCCGGCAAACCGGGAGAGCGCAAAGCCCAAGATGCCGTAGTCGAGAATTTCCTGCACGCCGGCGGGGTTGAGCACCGGGATCATGTAGTCGACGAAGGCGAATTCGGACTGGTGGGCGCTGGTCGAGCTTTCGCAGGTATGGTCGTCGCCCATCAGCGCCAGAACGCCGCCATGCTTGGAGGTGCCGGCATGGTTGGCATGGCGAAAAACGTCGCCGGTGCGGTCGAGACCGGGGCCTTTGCCGTACCAGACGCCGAAGACACCGTCATACTTACCCTCCCCGCGCAGCTCGGCCTGCTGAGACCCCCACAGGGCGGTGGCGGCCAGGTCCTCGTTGAGGCCGGTCATGAAGCGGATGTGGTTGGGCTGCAAAATCCCGCGCGCCCGAAGCATCGCCGCCTCGAGGGAGGCGATCGGCGAACCGCGGTAGCCGGTGACGTAGCCGGCCGTATTCAGTCCCGCCCGCACATCCCGCGCCCGCTGGGTCAGCATCAGGCGGACGATGGCCTGGGTGCCCGTCAGGATTTGGTGGCTTTCGTCGAGGGCGTATTTGTCGTCGAGGCTGACAGCGTGTTTGGGCATCTGGCGTGTGAGCTCCGGGCTTGCTCCGGGCCGACAACACTTTGCGCCGGCCATGCCGATCCAGCAGTGATGGCAGAGTCCGCGGCCAATCGCAAACGTTCGGCCGGCCCGGCCTATCTCACAACAAAGATGGGGTCGAGAACCGACCGACGCAATCGCCCCCCGCAGCCGGCCGCGGGCGGTGCGGGACCCGATTGCGCAGGTGCGAAAAATGGTTGCCAACGCGAGGCTTCGCGGTCGTAGCCTGCACGCCCACGCTCGGGGCCCTTGCCGCAGGGCAAGAACGGGCGGCAAAACCGCCGGCGCCAGCAGCGCGAGCTAGCGGCGCGCAACCCGCATCCGCCAGCCCAACGCCACGATGCCGACCACCAGGCTGGCAAAGGCAACCTCCAGCCAGCCCACCGCCTCGCCGAGCAGGAGGGCGGAGGCGCCGAGCGCCACGAACGGTTGTAGGAGTTGGATTTGGCCTACCTTGGCGATGCCGCCCAGCGCAAGGCCCTTGTTCCAGGCGAAGAAACCCAGGAACATGCTGAATACGGAGACATACAAAAATCCGGCCCAGGCCGAAGGATGTGCGTTCCAGTTGCTCGGCCAGGCGAACAGCAGGAGGGTCGGCAGGAGCGCGGGCGCGGAGCACACGAGGGCCCAGCATATGACCTCCCAACCGCCGATGCGGCTGGCCATTTCGCCACCAAGGGCGTAGGCCATGGCCGCCGAGACGGCCGAGGCCGCCAGCAAAAGGTCGGCCCACTGCAGCTCACCGGACGCGCTCCCCGCGAGGACCGAGTAGCACAGAACGCTGCCGGTCCCCGCCAGGCCGCAGGCCCAAAATCCCACGGAGGGGCGCTCGCCGGCGACGAGGGCACCGCCCATCGCCGTCAGCAGCGGCAGCACCGCCAACACCACGGCACCGTGGCTGGCCGGCGCGTGTTGCATGGCAATCGCCATCAGCAGAGGAAAGCCGATGATGGAGAACAAGGCAAAGGCGGCAAGCCGCGGCCAGTCGCGGCGCGCCGGCGGTTGCGGGCGCGCCCACAGCAGGGCGAGGCTGGCGAGAGCGGCCGCCACCAGCGAGCGGCCCAGCGTCACGAACAACGGATCGAAATCGGCCACGGCGAGGCGCGTTGCCGGTAAGGTGAGCCCAAAGATCACGACGCCGAGCACGCCAAGCAGGAGGGCTTGGCGCTCGCGGCTCAGCGGCCGGCCGGACGCTGGCAGCTTTGACACGCGTTTCCCTGTCACCCGCGGTTGCCACCCAAGAGCTTGCGCGAAATCACCACGCGCATGATCTCGTTGGTACCCTCCAGGATTTGATGCACCCTGAGATCGCGCACGAGCTTTTCGATCCCATAGTCCTTGAGATAGCCGTAACCGCCGTGAATTTGCAGGGCCTCGTTGCACACCTGGAAGCCGAGGTCCGTGGCGAGGCGCTTGGCCATTGCCGAGTACATGGAGGCTTGTGGATCGGCACGATCGAGCGCTTCGGCAGCGCGATAGGTCAGCAGCCGCGCCGCCTCCAGTTCCGTCGCCATGTCGGCGATCTTGAACTGCAGCGCCTGAAAGTCGGCGAGCGGCCGCCCGAAAGCGCCGCGCTCGAGCATGTAGCCGCGAGCCTTATCCAAGGCCATCCAGGCCGCACCCACCGAGCAGGCGGCGATGTTGACGCGCCCGCCGTCGAGCCCGCTCATGGCGAAGCGAAAGCCGCGTCCCGGCTCGCCGACCAGGTTGGCGACCGGCACTTTGCAGTTGTCGAAGATCACCTGGCGGGTCGGCTGCGCGTTCCAGCCCATTTTCTTCTCGTTGGCGCCGAAGGAAAGCCCGGGGGTATCCTTCATCACCGCGAAGGCCGAGATGCCGCGGGCGCCTTCCTCGCTCGTGCGGGCAAAGACAAAATAAAAGTCGCTCGCACCGGCGCCGGAGATGAACTGCTTGCTGCCATTGAGCACGTAGTGATCACCACTAAGCCTGGCCGATGTCTTCAGGGCGGCGGCATCGGAGCCCGCACCGGGCTCGGTCAGGCAATAGCTCGACAGCCATTCCATCGAGGCAAGTTTGGGCATCCAGGCGGCGACCTGAGCGTCGGAGGCATAACTGGCAACCATCCAGGCCACCATATTATGGATGGAGACGTAGCCGGAGATGGCGGGGCAGCCGTAGGCCAGTGCCTCCATTATCAGTGCGCCATCGAGGCGCGAAAGCCCGGAGCCGCCCTTCGCCTCCGGCACGTAGATGGTGGCCATGCCGAGGGCAGCGACCTCACGAATGACATCGACGGGGAAATGGCACTTTTCGTCCCACTCGGCCGCGAAGGGGGCGATGCGCTCTTGAGCGAAGGCGAGCGCCGTCTCCTGTATTGCCGCCTGCTCCTCGTTAAGGACGAAGTCCATCGGTTCAAATCCTCTCGAACTGTTGGCTGCCTTGCGGCTCGGGACGGCCGCCCAGGAGCTCGAGGCAGCGTGGAAGTGAAGCCAGCAGGCGAGCCCCGCAAATTGACAACCGGGACGAGGTCAAAGCCGTCATGCGGGCCCCGGCATGCTCAGATCGCGGTCTCAGCAGGCGTGAAGATGGCAGCCTCGGTCATGAGCCAGCACCGGCGATCATCGGTCCCCTGGCCAAAATCTGTTCGGCCTCCGCTACCATGCGTTCGAGGATCACGCCGGCCAGGCTTGCGGCGCAAGGCCCAGGTAATGAAGCCGCAGCCGATCCGCTGGTTGCCGGCAGCGCTGAACTCACGCTCGAACCAAGCCTCCTCGTCGCTGTAACCGCCACCCTGCAAGCCGAGGCCACCAGCACTCGACACCGCCGCCGCGAGCTTGCCGCCGGCGATCCCATCCATCGGTGCACAGATGACCGGATGCCTGACCTGCAGCCGCTCGCTCAGCCGGGTCGATATGGCTACCTGCGCCATCGCTATCTCAACGGCTTGATGCGCTCGCCAGGCATGAGCTCATAGGGATTTTTCCAACCGGGGAGCGCACGCATGCGCTCGCTCCAGACATGGAGATTCGGCTGGCTCTTGGCCCAATCGTAGCCATGCTCATCCAGCGGATAAAACACATAACCCGCGACGGAAAAGTCGGCGATGGTTGGCTTGTCGCCCAGCACAAATTTGCTGGCCGCCAAATGCTTGTCGAGGATGCTGGCCGCCGCATCAAACCGGCCCTTCAAGAACGCCAGCACGTTCGGATCGGCGGCTTGTGGCGCGAAGGCTTTCAAGAAGCGATAGCTGGCGAAATAGCTGGTGAACTTGTGATTGTCGAATAAGATCCAACGCAGCGCCTCGTTGCGCTCTGCCTCGTTTTGCGGCGCAAATTTCCCCGTTAAGCCGGCCAGATGCACGAGGATGGCACCAGACTGGCTGAGCTTGCCGGCCGCCGTCTCCAGCACCGGGGCTTCGCCCATCTCATTCACGCTTTCGCGCCACTTAGGCTCGCGCGTGGCCCCGTGCATGAAGTCGACGAAGACGGGCTCCCAGTCGAGCTTGGCGCATTCGAGATAGAGGGCAACCTTGTAGGAATTGCCCGACTGGCAGAAACAATGCAGCTTGTACTGCGCCATGGCGCTCAGGGCCTCCAAACGATCGCGGCGCTTCTTTAACATGCGGCGCGGGTCGCCGAGTAGCGGAAAGCTCATGACAGAAAATGCCAGACTGCTGCTGACGGCGCTCGGCGGCCTCGCCCTCGGCGCCGGCACGCTCAGCGCGTGGCGGGCCGTGCTGCCCGGCGAGGGCGCATCGACGTGCCGATCCGGCATGGCGCAAATGGCACGCATAGAGCTTTTGTTCGGCACCGGGCGCAAAAGCGGTGCCGCGGTCGGCGAGGTAGAATGGCAAGCCTTCGTCGACAGCCAGGTAACGCCCCGTTTTCCCGATGGATGGACGGTGCTGACGGGTTACGGGCAGTGGCGCAGCGGCGATAGCATGCACAAGGAGGGATCCCGCCTCTTGCTCATCTGGGCGCCGCGCACGGCCGATAGCGACCCCAGGATCGAGGCGATCCGCAACGCCTACAAGGCGCGGTTCGAGCAGGAGAGCGTGCTGCGCGTCGATGGTCTATCGTGCGTCAGCTTCTAAAAAGTGCAAGCCTTTCCTGGCTAGGCCTTGGAGCCGGCCAGGACAGGAAAATCTCGACAAATCGGTCGCGACCACCTAATCGGTGGGCATGATTAAGCTCGCGCGGACACGCCCCGGCCTACGTGCACCGACGAGTACGGCCGTGCTCGTACTGTCGGCCAACATGGCACTCGCCCGCTGCCCGCAGGGATCCTATCCCCTGGGTCGATCGGCGCGGGGTCGAATACTGCAGGCAGGACCTGATCGGCCCGCGGGAAGCCTCGCTCGCAGACGACGACGGCTGCCCACCGGGGACGCGGACCTGCGGCAAACGGGTGCGAGCCCTCGACGCCGGCGAGGCGAGCGCCTCGGGATATCCGGCGCCGGCACCGAGGCGCGGTGGTCAGCGTGAGGCGCGGTGACTAACCCGAACCTGTTCGTCTACGGCACGCTGATGTCCACGGCCGGCCACCCGATGGCGGCAAGACTGGCGCGCGAGGCCAGTTTGCTTGGACCCGCCTCGATCCAGGGGCGCCTCTACAGGATCGCCTGGTATCCTGGCGTCGTCGACACCCCGAACGCCGAGGAGCGCGTGCATGGCGAGCTCTACGCTTTGACAGATCCCGTGACGAGCTTCGCCTGGCTCGATGCCTATGAGGGCCTCCTTGCTGGCCGTGGCGATAACGACTACGCACGCCTCGAACGGCCGGCGCGGCCGCTGGCGACGGCGGAGGTGATGGCCTGGGTCTACCTCTACCAGCGCGATCCTGATCCCTTGCGGCTGATTGCCGATGGTCGCTGGACAGCGCCCGCCAAATAGGCCGTTGCATTCGCAGCGTCGCTTGGCAGTATGACCGGCGGCCAGCACGGACGGGCCAAGCCGCCTTGGGCGCCGCAAGAGGAATTGCCATGCCGAGCCGCTATCACGAGGTTTACGCCGCCTGGGAGCGCGATCCCGCCCACTTCTGGGCCGAGGCCGCCCGCGCGATCGACTGGTACAAACCGTGGGATCGCGTGTTTGATCCCTATGCCGGACAATACGGACGCTGGTTCACCGGAGCCGAATGCAATACGGCCTACAACTGCCTCGATCGCCACGTGGAGAATGGGCGCGCGGCACAGAAGGCGCTGATCTACGACAGTCCCGTCACCCAGACCATACGCGCCTACACCTATCTGGAACTCCGCGACGAGGTGGCGACGCTGGGCGGCGTGCTCGTTGACCTCGGCGTCAAGCAGGGCGACCGGGTCATTATTTATATGCCGATGATCCCCGAGGCCGTCATCGCCATGCTTGCCTGCGCCCGCATCGG
The DNA here is from genome assembly GCA_963775835.1 of uncultured Alphaproteobacteria bacterium. Taxonomy (GTDB): domain Bacteria; phylum Pseudomonadota; class Alphaproteobacteria; order Rhizobiales; family Hyphomicrobiaceae; genus AWTP1-13. The sequence continues at coordinate 357,918 of CAVZKV010000029.1, forward strand.
CGCCATTCACTCGGTGGTCTTCGGCGGCTTTGCCGCACCGGAATTGGCCTCGCGCATCGATGACTCCAAGCCGACCGCGATCCTATCGGCCTCCTGCGGCATCGAACCCGGCCGGATCGTGCACTACAAGCCCTTGCTCGACGGCGCGCTGAGGTTGGCCGCGCACAAGCCGGCGGCCATCGTGATGCTGCAACGACCCATGGCAGAGGCGAGCATGCTGGCCGGTCGTGACTATGATTGGGCGGGCTCGATTGCCGATGCCAAGTCGCGCGGACGCAAGGCAGGTTGCGCTCGCCTTGCCGCCACGGATCCCCTCTACGTTCTCTACACGTCCGGCACCACCGGATCGCCCAAGGGTGTCATTCGCGACAACGGCGGGCACATGGTGGCGCTGAAATGGACCATGAAGAACCACTACGGCGTCGATCCGGGCGAGGTGTTCTGGGCCGCCTCCGATGTCGGTTGGGTCGTCGGTCATTCCTACATTTGTTATGCGCCGCTGCTGCACGGTGCCACGACCATCCTTTACGAGGGCAAGCCGGTTGGCACGCCCGATGCCGGCGCCTTCTGGCGCGTGATTGCTCAACACGGCTGCGCGGCGATGTTCACCGCCCCCACGGCCTTTCGGGCGATCAAGAAAGAGGATCCCAGGGGCGAACAGATCGGGTGCCATGACCTCAGCCGGTTTCGCACCTTGTTCCTTGCCGGTGAGCGCGCCGACCCGGAAACCATCAAGTGGGCGGAGGCCAATCTCAAGGTGCCGGTTTATGACCATTGGTGGCAAACGGAAACGGGCTGGCCGATTTGCGGCAATCCCGTCGGGCTCGGTGCCCTTCCGGTCAAGTACGGCTCACCCACGGTGCCGATGCCGGGCTACGCACTTGAGGTGCTCGATGCCACGGGCAAGGCGGTCAAGCCCGGTACGACAGGCACGCTCGCCGTCAAACTACCGCTGCCGCCCTCGTGCCTGCCCACGCTATGGGGGAACGACCAGCGTTTCCGCGATAGCTACCTCGCCGAGTTTGCGGGCTACTACACGACCTCGGACGCGGGATACATCGACGCCGACGGCTACGTCTATGTGATGGCGCGCACGGACGACGTGATCAACGTGGCCGGGCATCGCCTGTCGACCGGGCAGATGGAAGAGGTGGTGGCTCGCCATCGCGACGTCGCCGAATGTGCCGTTGTTGGCGTTGCCGACGCGATGAAGGGACAGGTCCCGGCCGGGTTTATCGTGCTCAACGCCGGTGTCAATCGTGCGCCCACGGAGATCGAAGCCGAGGTCGTCAAGCTGGTGCGCGAGGAGATCGGTCCGGTGGCCGCGTTCAAGACGGTGATGACGGTCAAGCGGCTGCCAAAGACCCGTTCCGGCAAGATCCTGCGCGGCACCATGCGTCAGATCGCCGACGGCGAAGCCTGGAGGATGCCCGCCACCATCGACGATCCGGCAATCCTCGAGGAAATCACGGGGGCGATGCAGGCGCGCGGCATGGCCAAGGGCCAGCCGCAGGCGGACTGACTGCAACCGGCTCAGCGTAGCGCGGGGCCTTGCTTGGCCACCAAGCGATTGATCTCGCGCTCCACCGCGGCGACCCGCCAGACGTTTTGCAAATGATAGTGCCGTTCGCCGCTCGGCACGCTGAACTGGATGTCGAGATCCCCGGTACCAAAACCCAAAAACCAGAGACCGAGCACGCGATGCACGAAGATGTCATCGCTCTGCCGGCGCGTTTGCAGGTGGGGGGTGGCGAAGGATTCTCCGCCCTCGCTGAAGCGCTGGCGCCTGCTGATCAGCCCTGGCGCGAACTCCCAGTAGGTGATGCGATCGCTGAACAGTACGGTGAACAGCCAAGCCAGTAGGAGAATACTGGAAAACAACACATAGAAGGCCTGGTTCATATAGACCAGCAGCAACGGAAAATAGCTCAACAGCCCGTCCCAACCCTGCAGGATCTGCACGCCGAAGCCGATCACGAGCAGCACCAGAAAGAGGACGAGAGATTTGACGCCACGCGCACGCGCGTTGGTGAAAATGAGCACAAATAACGCCAGCGCCACGAACGAGATGCCGAGCCAGGCGCTCGGATAGAACAGCACCTTGCGCCCGTCGTCGGAAAGAACGACCGGCCGACCCTGCAGGTAGGTGAGCAAGGCGCAGAAATAGCCATACGCCCACACCACCCACCAGTAGATGAGGTCGGAATGCTGGTAGACTTTGATCCGCTCCTTGGCCAGCGCGGCAAGCGGTGGCGTGGGGCGTACCCCTGCTGCGGCGGTCGTCATGGCCGGCTTCCCCCTGGGCTGCTTCGGCCCCAGTTAGCGGCATCGCCTCGGCGAGTTCAAGAGGCCTGAGCCAACGGCGCGGGCGTCACAGCCGGTGCATGGATGCCGCGGCGTTGAGGATGTCATACTCGCAATAGATCGTGCCCGAATGCTGGCCGGCGGTCAGGAGCAAATACGGGTTGCGGTAGCGGGCGCTCCACAGGGCGTTGTCGACCTGCCACAGGTTGACGTCGAGGCCATTTTTGCCAATGACCAATTGGATGGCGGCCGGACTGGCCCAGGCTTGCGCGGACACGGCTGGAGCCATGCTACGCGCCTGCCGCTGACACGCTTCGGTCGCATGTTCCCGGTAGGCACCGAGGATCGCATCCCTGGTCCCGGTCCGGAAAAGGTATTCCTGGTGCCCAAGCTCAGCCACCGCCAGCAGTGCCAGCAATAAAACGACGGGCTTCAGCACAGGAAGATCCCATTGCCCTTGCCAAACCGGTTGCCGGGACGTTTCTTGCACTCTCCACCTAATGCGGTGAAGAAAGCGTTGCTGTCGCCGCACCGGCCGCGGCGGACGGCCCAGCGCCGCCCAGCGGCATGCCTTGGCTTTGCTGGCGATCGAGGCGTGCCGGTGGCCCGCCTCGAGGTCTTTCGAGCGACCGTTTGGACGAACCCCCGAACAAGTCCTAGAAGCGAGCCAATATCCGCAGCCATGCCCCCGGTCATTTCCGTCGTCGATCTGTCGAAGACCTATGCCTCTGGGTTCCAGGCCTTGAGGCGCGTCAACCTCGAAATTCGGCAGGGCGAAATCTTTGCCCTGCTCGGCCCCAATGGGGCGGGCAAGACCACCTTGATCAACATCATCTGCGGTATCGTCAACGCCAGCCAAGGCCAGGTCAGCGTCAACGGGCTCGACATCGTCCGGCACTATCGCGCCGTGCGCGCGCTGATTGGTCTGGTACCACAGGAGCTCACCACCGACGCCTTCGAATTGGTCTCGGCCACGGTCGGCTTCAGCCGCGGGCTGTGGGGCAGGCCCGCCGCTCCCGCCTACATCGGCAAGGTGCTGAAGGATCTGTCCTTGTGGGACAAGAAAGACAACAAGATCATGACGCTTTCCGGCGGCATGAAACGCCGGGTGATGATCGCCAAGGCGCTTGCCCACGAGCCCAAAATCCTGTTCCTCGACGAACCGACCGCGGGCGTCGACGTAGAACTGCGTAAGGATATGTGGGGCGTGGTGCGGGTCCTGCGCAACTCCGGGGTCACCATCATCCTCACCACCCACTACATCGAGGAAGCCGAGATGATGGCCGACCGCATCGGCATCATCAGTAAAGGCGAACTCATCTTGGTCGAAGACAAGGTCGAGCTGATGCGCAAACTTGGCAAAAAGCAGCTGACGCTACACCTGCTTGAGAAGCTCGATGGGATCCCGGCGGCTCTGGCCGGCCGCCACCTTACTCTTGCCAACGAGGGGCGTGAATTGGTCTACACCTACGATACGCAGGCCGAGCGCACCGGGATTACGACGTTGCTTCGGAATTTGCACGAGGCCGGCATCCGCTTCCGCGACCTCAACACCACGCAAAGCTCGCTTGAGGACATCTTCGTCGATCTGGTGAGGCGCGGGCAATGAACTGGCGGGCGGTATGGGCCATCTATACCTTTGAAATGGCGCGCACCGGTCGCACGTTGCTGCAGAGCATCGTCTCGCCGGTCATCTCGACGTCCCTTTATTTCGTCGTATTCGGGGCTGCCATCGGTTCGCGCATTAGCGAAATCGAAGGCGTGAGCTATGGCGCCTTCATCGTGCCTGGCCTCATCATGATGATGCTGCTGACCCAAAGTACGGCCAACGCTTCGTTCGGCATTTACTTTCCGAAGTTCGTCGGGACCATCTACGAGCTGTTGTCGGCTCCGATCTCCTATCTCGAGATCGTGCTCGGCTACGTCGGAGCGGCCGCCACCAAATCCATCATTTTGGGGCTTATCATCCTCTTGACGGCGGGATTTTTCGTGCCAATACGCATCGATCACCCCCTGGCGATGATCGCCTTCCTGATCCTGACGGCGGTCAGTTTCAGCCTGTTCGGGTTCATCATCGGCGTGTGGGCGGACGGCTTTGAAAAGCTGCAGGTGATCCCGCTCTTGATCATCACCCCGCTTACCTTTTTGGGCGGCAGCTTTTACTCGATCCATGTGCTGCCGCCGGTCTGGCACACCATCAGCCTGTTCAATCCCATCGTCTATCTGATCAGCGGCTTTCGCTGGAGTTTCTACGGCATCGCCGACGTGAACGTGGGCCTCAGCCTGGCCGCGGCCGTCCTGTTCACGGCGCTGTGTCTGGGGCTCGTCTGGTGGATCTTCCGTACCGGCTACCGGCTGAAGAGCTAGGCCAAGGAAGGCTGGCGAACGGGCGCAAAGCTGCGTAACGTCCAAAGAGGCGGCGTAACGGGAGGAACCCATGGCCAAAATTGGCTTCATCGGCTTGGGCAACATGGGGCTGCCGATGGCGGGCAACCTCGTCAAGGCGGGCCACGCGGTGGCGGGCTTCGACCTTGTGCGCGAGAATTTGCAGCGCGCCGCCGACCGCGGCGTCAACGCTGAGCACTCGGCCGAGCATGCCGCCAAGGACGCCGACGTGGTCGTCACCATGCTTCCGGCCGGCAAGCAGGTGCTCGAGGTTTACAGCGGCGGCATGCTGAAGGCGGCCAAGCCTGGCACGCTCTTCATCGATTCATCGACCATCGATGTGACCTCGGCCCGCGCGGCCCATCGGCTTGCGAGCCAGACGGACATGGCTTCCCTGGATGCGCCGGTCTCCGGCGGCGTCAGCGGCGCGGAAGCCGCGAGCCTGACCTTCATGGCGGGCGGTGCGACCGCCGCCTTCGCCCAGGCCAAGCCGATCCTGGAAAGCATGGGCCGGCGCGTCATCCATTGCGGAGAGGCGGGCGCCGGCCAAGCCGCCAAGATTTGCAACAACATGATGCTCGGCATCAATATGATCGGCGTCAGCGAGGCCTTTACGCTGGCCGAAAAGCTCGGCCTGTCGCACAAAGCGCTGTTTGATGTCGCCGCCGCCTCTTCCGGCCAATCCTGGGCGCTGACCAGCTATTGTCCCGTACCCGGCTTGGTGCCGTCGTCGCCGGCCAACAACAACTATCAACCCGGCTTCGCCAGCGCGTTGATGCTCAAGGATCTGAAGCTCGCGCAAGAGGCCGCCGCGGGCGCGGGCGCGAGCACGCCGATGGGCGCAGCGGCGGCGCAATTGTACGGCCTGCACAACGCCTGGGGTGAGGGGGGCACGGACTTCTCCGGCATCATTCACCTCATCCGCGGCAAAGGCGGGCAATAGCAATGCATCGCTACGTATTCGACGCCTACGGCACGCTCTTCAATCTGCACGCCGCTGCAGAGCGGCACCAGGCCGCGATCGGATCGCAATGGCAACAGCTCTCCCACACCTGGCGCACCAAGCACATCGAATACACTTGGCATCATAGCCTCACGCGCACGCCCGCGACGTTCTGGCGGCTGGCGGAGCGCAGTCTGGATTTTGCCATCGCAGCAACAGGGGTGCCGGTCGGCGGCGAAGTTCGCGCCGGTCTACTGGCAACCTACCGCGCCATGCCGCCCTATCCGGAGGTCCGGGAGGTGCTGAGCTCCCTCAAGCAGAAGGGCGCCGTTGTCGCGATCCTGTCGAACGGCGACGCCGACATGCTCGCCGACGCCGTCGCCGCCGCGGGCTTCAACGGCATGTTCGACGCGGTGTTGTCGGTCGCCGCCGTCGGTTGCTTCAAGCCGGCGCGGCCGGTCTACCAACTTGCCAGCGATCACTTCGGTTGCCGGCCGGAGGAGATTTCCTTCCAATCGTCCAATCGTTGGGACATTGCCGGCGCCAAGGCCTTCGGTTTCTACTGCGTCTGGGTGAACCGCACGGGCGCGCCCGACGAGTACCCCGAGCTGGCACCCGATCGCGTTGTTGGCGATCTGCGCGGCATACTGGTGCCCGCGACCTGAGCCGCCCACAGCGAGGCAAAAGGCGCGCTTGCGGTGGCCAGCACCTTGCCGCCACGGGCGCGAGGGTGAGCCTCAAATTGCTCGCCGAAAGGCCGCTGACCGCGGCGGCGGCCATGACTCTAGCCTGAGGCGTGCCGGCCGTTGCAGGCTCCCAGCAGGGCGATCACTTCCTCGTCGCTGACTTGCGTAAAGCTGCGGTAAAACCCGCCCACCGAGCCGAAGCGGCGCGGCACGCTCAGCAGCACGGCTGCATCCGCTTCGCGTTGCAACATGGCGGCGGCCGGGCGCGCCGCCACCGGCGTTGCCGCGAGCAACCGGGTCGGTTGCTTGCGCCGCAGATAGCGCAGCGCGGCTTTAATGGTCATTCCCGTTGCCACGCCGTCGTCGACAACAATGGCGGTCGGGTGCTCGACGCTGGTGCTCGGGCGCACCGCCTCGTATCGGGCTCGCTGGCGTTCGATCACCGCCAGCTCGCGCTCCGCACTTTGCAAAATGAACGCCTCGCTCAGGCCGAGGCTGGCGATGAGCCGCCTATTGAGCACGATTTCGGGCGCCTCGATGACGCCGGCTACCGCCCCTACTGCGAGCTCCGGCTGCTGCGGCGCCCCAAGCTTGCGGGCGAAAACCACGTCGAGCGGGGCCGACAGCGAACGCGCCACCTCTGCGCCGATCGGCACGCCGCCGCGCGGCAGGGCGAAGACAACGGGGTGATCGAGCCGGAGGTCTTGCAGTCGCGCCGCCAGCAACCCGCCGGCTTCGGCACGATCGGCGAAGATCAATCGTCGGCGCATGCGAGCGGCCGAAACGGTCAAACACCAAGAACTCCGCCGGGAACCTTAGCTCAATTCGCAGGGGCCGACAGCCGGCAATGGCGCCTACTTCTTGGTTGTCTTCGCATCCTCGGCTACGGGTACTTCCGCAGCGGCCGACTCGGCGGCAAGGCTTTGCGCCTGACTGATCCAATCGTCCTTCTCGATGCGCCCCGCGAGGGATAGCGCCTCGTCGAGATTGGCAATGTCATCGTCGGAAAAATTGGCGATTTGTTCGAATTTGACGGCGCCGAGCTGATTGAGGCGAGCCGCCAGCCCCTGATCGACCCCCTTGATCCTGGTGAGGTTATCGGCTTCGCCTTTCGGCCGCTTGAAGCCCTTGAACGCCGCGTTGAGGCGCTTGGCGCGGGCATCGGTACGCTCGAAGATGCGCGCCGATTTGCCCCTGCGACCGCGCAGGTAATAGAGTTTGGCGCGGCGCACCTTGCCGCGGCGCAGCACCTCGATCTCGGTGATGTAGGGCGAATAGATGGGAAACACGCGCTCAACACCCTCGCCGTAGGAAATCTTGCGCACCGTGAAACTCTCGTTAATGCCGCTGCCCGAGCGGGCGATCACGACGCCCTCGTAGGCCTGCAGGCGAAAACCGGGGCCCTTGGGGTCCTCGGCCTTGGCCTTCTTCCTGTCCTTGGGGTCGACCTCCATGCCTTCAATGACCTTGACCATCACTTTGACGGTGTCCCCTGGGCCAAACTCGGGAACGGAGCGTTTGGCGACGATGGCGCTGATCTGCTCGCGTTCGAGCTCCAAAATGACGGTCATGGGGTCCTCAATTACGTCAACCGCTCCCGGTCCCGCCCATGGCATGGGCGGCCGACGGCGGGGGCGTCGTGGGAGATCGGGCGCGTTCTAGCCCAGAACGGCTTGCCTTGTCGATGGCCGTGATCGGGCAATTTTTCGGGCCGCACGCGCTGGCCGCGGTGGGCCTCCCTATGAGCCTGGCCGTTGGCAGACGGAAACCATGCGAATACAGTTGGACCCAGCCGTTCAGCCATGTGGTCTAGAAGCGGTCTTGGGTTCCAGGGAGGCACCAATGCGTAACATCCTTGTCGTTTCAGGTTTTTGTGCCGCTGCCGCGCTTGCGGCCAGCGCCATCATGGAGGCTCGCGCCCAGCAAGCGCCGGCCGCACCGGCCGCGACACCGCAGCCCCTCCCGCCGGGTTCACCCCTGCTCGGTCGGCCCGACACGGAGGCGGCCAAGAAGTTGGCCCCGGTTGCCCCCCCGCCGGTGCCGACCGCCGCCGACAAGCTACCGCTCGACAAGCTCAAGGTTAAGAACGGTTTCAAGATCGAACTCTATGCGGCCGGCGTCCCCAACGCCCGCTCGCTGCGGCGGGGCCCCAAGGGCACCGTGTTCGTCAGCAGCCGCCTGCAGGACAAGATCCACGCCATCGTCGAAAAGGATGGCAAGCGCGAGGTGAAAGTTATCGCCTCGGGCCTGCACCGCCCCAACGGCATCGTCGTGCACAAGGGTACGCTTTACATCGCCGAACTGTCGCAGATCTCCAAAATCGACAATATTGAGGACAATCTCGACAACCCGCCCAAACCGACCGTCATTCTGAGCGACCTGCCGAAAGACGAGGCCCACGGCTGGAAGTATCTGACCGTCGGGCCCGACGAGAAGCTCTATTTCCACATCGGCGCGCCGTGTAACATCTGCATGCCCCCCGAGCGGCACGCCAAGATTTATCGGGTGGGGCTCGACGGCAAGGATCTTGAAGTCTACGCCGCGGGCATTCGCCACATCGTGGGTATGGACTGGCATCCGACCTTGCGCCAGCTCTACTTTTCGGAAAACGCGCGCGACTGGCTGTCGGAGGACATGCCGGAAGACAAGCTGAACCGTGTGACCAAGCCTGGTCAGGATAACTTCGGCTATCCCTATTGCCACCAGGGCAACTTGCCCGATCCCGAGTTCGGCTGGGGACGCTCCTGCAGCGAGTTCACCAAGCCGCTGACCCTGTTGGGCGCCCACGCCGCGGCCTTGGGTCTGAAGTTCTATGCCGGCAAGGGCTTCGGGTCGGAGTACCAGAACGCCATTTTCCTCGCCCGGCATGGCTCCTGGAACAAGAGCGTGAAGATCGGCGGGGATGTCTTGGCGATCAAGCTCAACAGCAACGGCACGGTAAAGTCCATTGAGCCGTTCATCACCGGCTTTATCCAGAACAACGCCTACGTCGGCCGGCCGGTGGACGTGCTGCCGATGCCGGATGGATCGATGCTGGTGTCCGACGACTTCAACGGCGCGATCTATCGTGTGAGCCGAGGAAGCGGTCGCGTTGCCGGCAAATAACTTGCCCGCACCACAGGGTCGGGGGCGGCCAGCCTCCGACCCTTGCTCACGCCACGGCAATTTCCACGCTCGCTGCCTGCGCATCGCGCTGGTGGCGCTGGCGTCCTTTGGCGCCATGACCTTGGCTGCGCGCGCGGAAACCTTTGCAGAGCGCGTTGCGCCCTGCCTTGCCTGCCACGGCGAGCAGGGCCAATCGAGCTTGCCGGCCGTGCCATCGCTCGGGGCCCAGCCCGCACCCTACCTCCTGATCCAACTTTACCTGTTCCGCGGTCACCAGCGCCGCGTTGAGGTGATGAACGAGGCCAGCAAGGACTTTTCCGATGACGATCTGCGCACTTTTTCCGACTTCATCGCCAAGCTTCCCGCGCCTCGCCCCGCGGACGGCGAACCCGCCGATCCGGCGCGAATCGATCGGGGCCAGGCGCTGGTGCGCCAGTACCGCTGCGACTTCTGTCATAGCCCGGACCTGGCCGGACGCGACAACATTCCGCGTTTGGCCGGGCAACGCGAGGACTACCTGATCAAGGCCATGCGCGAGTACAAATCCAACGCACGGCCGGGCTATGACGCATCGATGGCCGATGTGCTGGCGCGGATCAGCGATGCAAGAGATTCTCGACCTTGCCTATTTCGCTGCCCGCCAGCCCTAAACGAGAGGACGACATTGAACGCAGAGGGCGTCACGTGCGACGTGCTGGTGGCCGGATCCGGGGCGGCCGGATTTGCCACAGCGCTGACGGCGCACCTGCAAGGCCTCGACGTCATCATGGTCGAAAAGGCGCCCCTGTTCGGCGGCAGGACGGCCTATTCGCCGGGGGTGGTGTGGATACCCATCAATGCGGCGCAGCGCGCAGCCGGGCTCACCGACTTCGCGCCAAGCCGCGCTCGACTATTTGGCACACCACGTCAGCAATCGGCTGGACCGGGCGAGGGCCGAAGCCTTCCTCGACAATGCGCCGGCCATGCTGGACTGCTTCGCGCGCGAGGGATTTGCCGTCTTTTCGCTGGTGCCGACCTGGGCCGACTATTACCCCGACGAGCCGGGCGGGCGCCGATGCCGATGCGGGCGTTCCTGACCTCGGGCTACATCAAGCGCGGCGACAGCCCACGCGCGCTGGCCCTTGCCTGCGGCATCGACGCCGAGGGGCTCGATCGGACGCTGCGCGTTTCAGATCCGCAGTTTCAACGCGGCTCCGACGCCTACCAGCGCTTTAACGGCGCCCCCGACCAGTTTCCCAATCCGTGCGTCGCACCGCTCGAGCAGCCGCCATTCTATGCGGTTCGCGTCGTTCCCGGCGAACTTGGCACCTTTGCCGGCATTGCCATGCGCAAGCGATCGATCGCGACGGCGTTATACTCGAAGGCCTCTATGCCGTCGGCAACGATGCGGCGAGCGTGATGGGTGGCACCTACCCCGGCGCCGGTATCACCATCGGTCCAGCGATGACGTTTGGCTATGTCGCCGCCAGGCATCTGGCGGCCAGCCAAAATAGGGCGCCGACCGCGCCAACAACGGGGCTTGCGTCGGTTCAGCCCGCGAGCAGCGCGTCGAGTTCGCCGATCGCGTCGAGCTGATAAAGCTCGCTACAGCCGCCAACATGGGTCTCCCCGATCCAAATCTGCGGCACGCTGCGGCGACCATTGGCTTTGCTCGTCATCTCCTGGCGCAAGGCTAAATTGCCGCCAACGTCGATCTCTTCAAAGGCCACGCCCTTTGCTGCCAACAGCCGCTTGGCCATGGTGCAGTAAGGGCAAAAGCGGGTGGTGTAGAGCGTAACCCTTGCCATCGTGACCCGTCTGTGCCGCCCCAGCGCTCCCTTGCCTACCCCGCCCTGCGGCGGCTTGCAAAGGGGGACCAGCTCCGGGCGCGAGCGCGGGGGCGCGCCTGCGACGGCTGGCGCCCATCGCCCGGCTGTGCCCGCGCGGCGCGCCGCTTGCGCCGCTCACGGGGCAATGGCAGCCTGCTTGGGCAACACCTCATGGCAGAGGGGAGCGCGTGAAGCCGGCAAAATTCAGCTATGTGCGCGCCGGCGGTCTCGCGCAGGTCCTGGAGCTGCTCGAGGAACACGGCGAAGAGGCGCAAATCCTGGCCGGCGGACAAAGCCTGATGCCGGTCCTCAACATGCGGTTGTCTCGGCCCAAATTGCTCATCGATATCAACCGGGTCGACGTGCTCAAGGGCATAGGCTTTGAGGCGGGACAGGTGCGGATCGGCGCCCTCGCACGCCACGTGGAGGTGGCGCGTTCGCCGATCGTGCACCAGCACCTGCCGTTGCTCGCTGAGGCCCTGCCGCATGTGGCCCACCTCGCCGTGCGCAACCGCGGCACCTTTGGCGGCAGCATCGCCCTGGCCGATCCCGCCGCTGAGCTGCCCGCCTGCGCCTTGGCGCTCGAGGCGCGCTTCGTCGTTGCCAGCAGCCAAGGCCGCCGCGAGATCGCCGCGGCAGATTTTTTCAAGGGCATGCAGGCAACGGCGCGCCGCCCCAATGAGCTATTGATCGAAACGCTGATCCCAGCGTGGCAAAACCGCATCCCGGTGTTCCTTGAGCTGGCGCGCCGCCACGGCGATTTCGCCATCGCCGGGCTGGCCTTTCAGCTGCTGCTTGAGGACGGCATTGTCGCCGATGGCCGCCTTGCCTACTTTGCCAGCGAGGATCGGCCGACCTTGGCGCTGCGCGCGTTGGCGGCCATCAGGGGTCAACGCCTGGGCCCAGCGACGGCGGAGGCCGCGGTCGCCGCGCTAGCGGGGGATCTTGCTCCGATCGATAACGCGCAGGCGAGCGCCAAGATGCGGCTCCATCTACAGAGCGTCCTGACGCGCCGCGCACTCGCCGAGGCGCACGCCAGGTCAAGCGGCCAGACGAGATCAACATGAGCGAAGAGACCATGTCGATCAGCCTCACCGTCAATGGCGAGAAGGTGTCGCGCAGCGTGCCCGTGCGCCAACATCTCGTCGACTTCCTGCGCACCGAATTGGGCCTGACCGGCACCCACCTTGGCTGCGAGCACGGCAGCTGCGGGGCTTGCTCGGTAAGGGTTGACGGCGTGCTGGTGCGTGGTTGCCTGATGTTGGCGGTGCAAACCGAAGGCAGCAACGTCGTCACCATCGAAGGCCTCGATGCGACGGGTGAGATTGCCGATCTGCAGGCGGCCTTCGTCGAGCGCAACGCGCTGCAATGCGGCTTCTGCACGCCCGGCATGTTGATGGCTGCGGCCGAGCTGGTGCGCGCTGGTGCGCGCAACACGCGCGCGGAGATCCGAACCCATCTTGCCGGCAATTTTTGCCGCTGCACCGGCTATCACGCCATTGTCGACGCCATCGCGGCGACGCTCGACAGGCGCGCCAACGGAGACGGCAACCGTGGCTGAGCCGACGCGACCTTCCCCGCTCGCAGGGAGCCATGGCTACGTGGGACGTACGATGCCGCGGCTTGCTGCCAAAGCCGCCGTAGCCGGGCGCGGGCGCTACACCGACGATGTCACCTTGCCGCGCATGCTGCACGCGGCTTTCCTCCGCAGTCCCTACGCCCATGCCAGAATACTGGGTATCGAAACGGCGGCGGCGAAGCGTGAGCCCGGTATCGCTTTGGTCATGACCGGCGCGGAGTTAGCCACGCTCTGCACCGGACCATGGGTCGGCACGCTCAGCTGCTTTGCGGGCATGAAGTCGGCGCCTCAGTACCCAATGGCGGTCGACCGAGCCTGCTGGGCGGGCGAGCCCATCGCCATCGTGGTCGCAGATACGCGCGCCCAGGCGGAGGACGCCACCGAACTGATCCACCTCGAGTGGCAGGAGCTGCCGGCGATCGCCGACAAGAGCATCGCGCTTGAGCGCCATGCCCCCGTGCTGCACGCGGAACTCGGCGACAATCTCGCCTTTCGCAAGAGCATCGAGGCGGGCGACGTAGAGGCTGCATTTGCCGGCGCCGACCTCGTTGTCGAGGAGAATTTCGAGTTCGGCCGGCATACCGCGGTCAGTTTGGAGCCACGCGCGCTGCTGGCCACCTACGACAAGGCAACCGGCAAGCTCACGATCACCACGAGCAGCCAGTGCCCGCACATGATCCAGCGTGTATTTGCACAAACGCTCGGTATTCCCGACCACAACGTGCAGATCATTGCGCCCGATGTCGGCGGCTCGTTCGGCCTGAAGATCCACAGCTACGGCGACGAGGTTGCAACGGTGGCGGCGGCGATCAAACTCGGCCGTCCCGTCAAGTTCATCGCCGACCGCTTGGAATTGTTTGTGTCCGACATCCACGCGCGCGAAAATTCCGTCAAGGCGCGCATGGCGGTAAACCATTCGGGCGAGATATTGGGCTTTGATATCGACGTGCTTTCGGGTGCCGGCGCCTATTCGCAATACCCGCGCACGAGCGTGTTCGAGGCCAACCAGATCCTCACCATCACGGGCGGTCCCTACCGCCACAAACACTACCGGGCCCGGGCCACCGTGGTTTATTTGAACAAGGCGCCCAGCTCGCAATACCGAGCGGTCGGTCATCCGATCGGCAACGCGATCGGTGAACACCTACTCGAGCAGGCGGCTTATCGGCTCGGCCTCGATCCGATCGAGATGCGGCGCCGCAACGTGTTCCCGGATGATGCCTATCCGGCCGTCGGCGCCAGCGGTATCAAGTTCAAGGACCTGTCGCATCAGCGCTGCCTCGATCTGATCGTCGAGCGCATGCGCTATAAGGAGCTGCGCGGGGAGCAGGCTCGATTGCGCCGCCAGGGCGTGCAGCGGGGGATCGGCATCGCCGCCTTTATCAAGGGTACCTCGCCCGGTCCGTTAGGCTACTACGGCAGCGGCGGGGCGCCCATCTCATTGCAGGACGCCTGCGTTATCAAGCTGGAGCCGAATGGTGGCATTATCTGCGCCGTCGGCGTGACCGAGCAGGGTCAGGGCACCAACACCATCGTCGGTCAGGTCGCCGCCACCGCCTTGGGCGTGCCGATCGAGACCGTGCGCGTTATTTCCGGCGACACCGATGCCGTCCCCTACGGCGGCGGCACCTTCGGCTCACGCGCGGCAGCCATCGGGGGGGAGGCCGTCTATCAAGCCGCGCGCGCGCTCAAAAGCGAAATTCTCGCCATTGCCGGGGAGCTGCTGCAGACCGAGCCGTCGCTCCTGGACATCAGCGATGGGATCGTCGTCGACGCTACGGGCAGCCGACGCTTGCCGCTGGCGGAGATCGGGCGAATTTGCCACTTTCAGCTGGGCGAGCTGCCGAGCAGCCGCCAGCCGGTGTTGTCGCACACGCGGCGCTTCCGGCTGGTCGAGGACCTCTACATCTTCGCCAACGGCGTGCATGGCGCCTATGTGGAAGTCGACACCGATACAGGTTTCGTACGCCTGCTCAAGCACTGGGTGGTGGAAGACTGTGGCCGCCTGATCAATCCGCAATTGGCCGATGAGCAGGTGAGGGGCGGATGCGTGCAAGGCATTGGCGGCGCGCTATACGAACACCTGGTCTATGATCGCGAGGGCCAGCTGACCAATGGCACGCTGGCGGACTATCTGGTGCCGATGGCCGGCCGAGATGCCGGATATAGATGTGGCGCACGTAGAGACGCCGAGCTCGGTCAGCGAGCTCGGCGCCAAGGGAGTAGGCGAATTGGGCACGGGCGCGGCCCCAGCCGCAATCATGAATGCCGTCAACGACGCGCTGCGGCCCCTCGATGCGCGGGTGACGTCGCAGCCGATCACGCCGGAGACGGTGCTGAGGGCGCTGGGCAAAATTTGAGGCGGTCCCCGCCAGGCGAGGGAGCATGGGCAATCCCGTCCTTGTCGAGCTCACGCGCGGCCTTTGGCGCGAAAGCGTGCACGCCGGCGCCGTCGCGGTCGCCTGCGCAAATGGCGAGCTGGTGGCCGCCGTCGGCGACGTCGAGCGACCGATCTTTCCGCGTTCGGCCATCAAGCCGCTGCAAGCCCTGCCGCTGCTCGAGACCGGAGCGGCCGATCGTTACGCCTTCGGAGCGCGCGAGCTGGCGATTGCCTGCGGATCACATTCCGGCACGCGCGAGCACGCTGCAACGGTCGCGAAAATGCTGGCCATGGCTGGGCTCGATGCCCCGGCACTGGGTTGTGGCACGCAAGAGCCGCTGGATAGCGGCGCCGGCCGGGAGCTTGCTCGCGCCGGTCTTGCTCCCACGGCGCTCAACCACAACTGCTCGGGCAAACATGCCGGGATGCTGGCAACGGCCGTGCATAAGGCCGAAGCGATCGAGGGGTACTGGTTGCCTGACCACCCGGTGCAGAACCGCATTCGCAATGCCTTGGAAGACATCACGGGTCGGCGTCTCGGCAGCGATCTGCGCGGCATCGACGGCTGCTCGGCGCCGAACTGGGCCGTTCCCCTCCGCAGCCTCGCCGGCGCGTTCGCGCGTTTCGTGACGGGGGAAGGTCTCAGCCATGAGCGCTGGCGGGCGTGCCGGCAACTGGCGGAGGCCTGCTGGGCCGAGCCGATGCTCGTCGCCGGCCCGGGCCGGCTCGACAGCATGGTCATGGGCGCCCTGCCCGGCAAGGTCCTGATCAAGTCGGGGGCCGAGGGCGTTCACTGCGGCGCCTTTCCCGCACTCGGCCTCGGCTTTGCCCTCAAAATCGACGACGGCGGCAAGCGCGCCGCCGACCTCGTCGCAGCCAGCCTGGTGCGGCGCGTCTATCCCGAGGCCGAAGCCTTGGGGCCGCAAACCCTCTTGCACAACTTCCGTGGCCTAACGGTTGGAGAAATACGCGCCTCGGAGCCGCTCAGGAGGCTATTGGCGTCACTGGCCTGAGCTCGGCGCAAAGCCGCCCGCAAATTCGGCAAAACGGGCGCGGCGAATGCCGGCTGTCAAGGGCGACGATACTGGCAGGGCGCTAGCGCGGTCCTTGCCGAGAGGCCGCAAAGCGATTGAGACACGCCGCCAGGATCTCCAGGCCACCCTCGAGCGCCTGCGCCCAGGTCAGCGGGCAGGCACCCGAGCGCCCTCCCCCGGCTGCGGCCGGCCGCGCTAGGCTTGCCGGGACGTGAATAAAGCCGACGCGGCGTCCCGGTTGGGCGCGGGCCGCGGCGAGGGAATGATAAAGCGTGGCATTGCACAGATAACCGCCCGCGTCGCGGGAGGCGAAGGCAGGGATACCCCTCCGGCGCAGCCGCGCCACGATGTAGTTGACCGGCAGGCTGGCCCGCAGGATCTCAGGCCCGCCCGCGCACACGGCCGTCGAGACCGGCAAAACGCCGCCCGCGTCGGGTGCGAGGAGGCATCGGTTTTGCCCGCGCTGCTCGATCTCGAAGCCTCGGGCGCGCGCTGAGACGCCAAAATGCAAAATGAGGTCGGGCCTGACCTGCGCCAGCAGGTTCTCCATCTGGCGCGGCGCCGCCAGCCACTCGGTGGGCAGCACGCCGGCGCTGACCTTGGCCCCGACAAAGCGGCTCTTGGCCCGATCGGCCAGCTGCGGGACGAGGGCCATGGTCGCGTTGACCGGCACGCCTGGAAATGGCGCAAAGCCGGTAAGCAGCACTCTCATGGCAACGTCCGCATTGAGACCTCAACCTGCGCCAGTGGCCGCCTTGCCTCGGGATGAGCGAACACCCATTAGCGCGGCAAGTTGCGCGGCCGCAAGCGCCGGCGTCAGACGACCGGCGCGCACCTCGTTTTCGAGCCCCTGCACGCGGTTTTGCAGCTCGGCATCGGTCCGCAACGCCCTCTCCAGTCGCTCTTGCAGCAACGCGCGCATCCAGTCGACCGCCTGGGCTCCACGCCGAGCCTCAAATTCGCCGCTCGCCTGCATGATGCGGCGATGTTCGAGGATTCGGGCCCACAGCTCGTCTAGCCCGCGATTCTCCTGCGCGGAGGTGGTGAGCACGGGCGGCGTCCAGTTCGGCGACGTCGGCGTCAGGATGGCGAGCGCGCCTTGATAGATCGATGCCGCCTTCATCGCCCGGGCGCGGTTGTCGCCATCGGCCTTGGTGATGGCGATCATGTCGGCGATCTCGATGATGCCGCGCTTGATACCCTGAAACTCGTCGCCGCCGCCGGCAAGCAGAAGGACGAGAAAGAAATCGACCATGCCGGCGACGGCGATCTCCGATTGGCCGACGCCAACCGTCTCCACCAGCACGACATCGAAGCCGGCCGCCTCGAGGAGCGCCATCGTCTCGCGCGTCTTGCGCGCCACCCCACCGAGCGTGCCCGAGGTTGGCGAGGGGCGGATGAAGGCCAACTGGCTTTGCGCCAGGCGCGCCATGCGCGTCTTGTCAGCCAGGATCGAGCCGCCGGAACGCGTCGAGGTCGGATCGACCGCCAGCACGGCGACGCGATGGCCCTGCTCGATGAGATTGATGCCGAGCTGATCGATGGCCGTCGATTTGCCGGCGCCGGGTACGCCGGTGATACCGACGCGGATGGCATTCTTGGTGAGCGGCAGCAGACGTTGCAGTAGCTCTTCTGCCAGTGCCACGTGTTCGCCCTTCGAACTCTCGATCAGCGTGATGGCACGCGCGAGCATGGCGCGGTCACCATCGCGCACACCCGTGACATAGGCGTCAAGCGAGACGCTCTTCTGGTACCCGGCAACTGACATGGGCGTGCGAGCTCTCCTTGTCCGACAGGATCGAGAAAATCGCCACCGCCGGCAAGAGCGCGGCTTACCTCAAGGTCAATGGCGCGCCGTCGGCGGCTCGTGCCAGCGCGCCGAGCACGATGGCGCCGAGCACAAGAGCGCCCCCGGCGAGCTTCCAGGCATCGACGGCCTCAGCCAGCAACAGCACCGCCGAAAACAGCGCCGTAATCGGAACGGCGGCGGTTGTCAGACCCGCAAGCCATGTCTCGACGTGGGGCAAGCCGCGATACCAGAGCCAAAGACAGAACACGCTGGCAGAGAGCGCATACCAGGTCGCAAGCATCCAGGTCGATCCTGAGATCGCACCGAGGTCGAACGGCAGTTCGAGCAACGCGAGCGGAGCGGCGCCGGCCAGCCCGACCATATTGGCGCCGAGCGCCAATCGCAGCGGCTGATAGGGCGGCGCCAGCCGTTTGCCGAGGATAACGAAGCTGGCCTCGCAGACAACGGCGCCCATAACCAAGAGGTTGCCGAAGAGGCTGGTCGTGCGGCGCTCGGCGCCCACCGCCACGAGCAGGAGACCGGCGACGGCTAGACCGACGGCGCCGACCTGCGCGATGGTCAATCGCTCGCGCATGACGGCAACCCCCAACAGGGCAACCACGGCGGGCAAGGTGGCGGTGATGATTCCGGCGTCGGAGGCGGAAGTACGTTTCAAGCCTTCAAACAGCAGCGCCGTAAAGCCGATCATGCCCAAGAGCGCCATCAATGTCAGGTCGCGAGCCTGGCCGCGCCGCATCTGCCTGAGCTTGGGGCCCGGCTCGCCGTGTACGAGCGCCAACAGCGCGGCGGTCGACACCAAAAAGCGAAAGAGCATGAAAAGGTAGACGGGCACCTCCGCAACAATGGCCTTGCCCAACACGACATTGGCGCCCGTCAGGACCATCGCGGCCGTGAGCGAGGCGGGAGCCGCGAGCCGGCGCGGGAGCGACAACGGTTTTGTCATGGGTTTGCCAAGTCTCGTTGTCACATGCGGGTTCCTTAACCGATGTCGGGGGTGCGCTCGGCACGATTGCGACGAAGCTGGCGTTTCCCGTAAGCTGGCAGCCGTGAGGATAGGGGAGGGCCATCATGGGCGAGATTTCGCCGGCAGCCGCCAACGTCGCCATTTTGGCTGCAGGCCTCCTTCTCTACGCCCTCATCTGGTACTTGACGAGAGGGCTGCCCCGGTTCGCCAAGGGCTTGGCGCGCCTGCTGCCGCTCGGTCTGGTTACCGGCAATGCTCATTTTGTCGGGCCAGAACCTCGCTCCGAGGCGGGAGCAGGCGACCGCGCCGCCGCCCGCGGCCCGCCGCGAGGTGCCGCCAACGGCCGGGGCGCCGGCGGCCGAGCCGAAGTCGGCGGCGGCACCGCCCTCGGCCCCACTGCCTCCCCCGCCGGTAGCGCAGCCAGCGCCCCGCTCGCTGCCCGGCACGGACGGCTCCGCGCCGGCGCCAGCGCCACCGCTAGAGGCCGAAAAGGAGGCGACGCGTTCGCTCGCCGGCCCGCCACCGGGGACGCCGGTGGCGGCCCAAGGAGACTGGGATGTGGTACCGGTGTTCTATGGCACCGATCGAGCCCGGAAGGATCAACCCAAGCGCATCCTCTACACCTCCGAGCGCGCCCGGCGGCTCGAACTCGGGCAGGCGCTGGTGACGGTGCCCAAGACCCATCAGGTTCCCAACATCGAGCGCCCGTTCGCAATTCGTATCCCCTATTTCCAGGTCACCCTCTACGAAGGCGCTGAGGACCCCAAAAGCCATTTCACCATCAAGGAGATGTCGGTTCTCAGCCGCGAACAGTTTCTTGCCAAGGCACGCGAACGGGTGGACGGCAGCCGATCTTTCAAGGATCAGGCGGTGGTGTTCGTGCACGGCTACAACAATACGTTCGATTATGCGCTCTATCGCACCGCGCAAATGGCCTACGACCTCAAGTTCGATGGTGCCACCTTTCTTTATAGCTGGCCCTCGCTCGGTGACTTTAGCGGCTATGGGTACGATCGCGAAAGCTCGGTGCAGGCCGAACCCTACCTGCGCCAGTATCTCGAGCTGGTGCTGAAGGAAACCGGCGCCAAGGAGGTCAGCGTCATTGCCCACAGCATGGGCAATCTGCCCCTGCTGCAGGTGTTGCGCGATTTGGGGCCAACGCTGGGCCCGCACGTCAGGCTCAATCAGATCATCATGGCGGCGCCCGATATCGATCGTAACGTCTTCGAGAATATCGCGGCGGATCTGCAGAAGTATGGACGCGGATTAACCCTTTACGCCTCCGCCAACGACCGCGCCATGCAGGCGGCGCGCCGCGTCGCCGGCGGCATACCGCGCGCCGGTGACGTACCCCTCGAGGGCCCCATCATCATCGAGGGCATCGACACCATCGATGTGACGCACACCAGCCTCGACTATCTGGCGCTCAACCACTCCATCTACGCGGAAAAATCCGCCCTGCTCAACGACATCGGTCTGCTCCTGCAGACGGGTGAGCGCCCGCCGGACAAGCGCATCCCGATCCTGGAACTGATCGACGTGGGCAAGGGGAAGTTTTGGCGCTACCCGGCCATGCGCTGAGGCGGCCCTCAACCCCGCGTTTGCGGACGCCCTTTTCGGGGTCGGGCAGGCAGGGTTTGATTTACCTTGCGCGCGCATAGATGCCGGCCCGCGAACTCTTTCAGCAGCCGTTTGCTGCTCGCTCTGCTGGCGGCTGCGCCTTTGTTGCCCATCGCCGTCAGCCCGGCGCAGCCCGCCGCGGCCGAACCGGGCAACGACATGGCCCCCTCGCCGGACGATGACGAAGAGGGGGTGGCAACGACACGGCAGAGCGCCAGGAGCGGCCAGCACCGAGCGCGGCCGCGTCGCGACTATCAACTGGGGTGCGTGCGCTGGGCCGACGGCTTTGGCCCCGTTGCGGATGAGAGCAGCGGCAGCAAACCGCCCCATCCCCTGCAACTTGCTTATCCCGACCACGACGTGGTCGTCTGCGAGGCGGGCTGCGATGGGCCGGCGGGCGCCATCGTCTACCCTGCAGAAGCGGCAGCCCGGGCAGGTGGAGTGAGGCCATCGCGGGTTTTTCCGCCGCCGGCGCACTGGGCTCGCCGGGCGAGCCCAGCTAGGCCGACGCCTGCGCCGCTTCCGCCTCAAACAGCAGGCCCGAAAGGCCCTCACCGCGGGCAGAGGCGAGATACAAGGCCAACGTCGCCATGTCGGGCTCGCTGCGCAGGATGGGCTCTATTCCGATCGGCAGCGTCTGCGGCACGATGGCATTGAAACGGATGGCTTTGTCCGCCCACTCCTCGGCCTGCAGCCGCGTCATTGCCGCCACGGCCGCCTTGATCACCGCCGCCAACGCCTGGTGGCGACCGCGCACCGGCGTGGCCAGGATGGCGACGTTGAGAATCAAGCCTTCCGTCAGCGTCACCGACATGCGGTTGGCGGCGATGCTTGAAAAGAGGCACGCGCCTCTAAGCCGATCCGCCACCAGACGGTCGATCGCACCCATGCTGAGGGCACTTTCGAATTCAACGGGAGCAAGCGGCACCAGGTTGATGACGGCGTCGAGACCACCAAACGCCTGCGCGGCGCGCCGAGCAAAACGCACGATCTTGTCCTTTTCGGTGCCAATCGGACCGAACGCCACGGTTTCGACGGCCGTCGGCGCGGCGATTTCGACGATCGCTTGCATGCTTTCGCTCGCCTCGGCGAACTGCAGCACGAGGCGGGTCTTGTGATCGGCAAAGGCGCGCGCAATATCGATCCCGCAGTCGCTTGTTATGCCAGTGATTAAGATGCGTTTGTCAGCCAGTTCCGGGTAGGCGGGAGCCGACTGGGCTTCCTCGATGACGCTCATCAACATGCTTGGTTTCCTCCGGGAACGCTGTCACGTCCGTGCGCATTGGCGTGTTCCCGCTTGTCACGCCGAATCGGCTAACAACCGCTAAATGCCGATCAGATTCGGGTGAGCGTGTGCCGGAATCCGAACGAACACCCGGCAATGTTAGGGCGGACCCGAGGCAGCGGCAATAAACCCTTGTCCTTGCAGGTGGCGCAAACTCGGGGGGCGCGGCGGCCGAGCCTTGGAGCCAAGCCTGGTCCCTGCTAGAACGGCCCGCAGCGTCCAGCTTTGAACCCGCGGAGACTGCCATGGCCCCGCTCGACATGAAGCCCAATGAGCTCGAGCCTTATTGGGTGCCGTTCACCGCCAACCGCGCCTTCAAAAAGCGTCCCCGCCTGTTTGCCGGCGCCAAGGGCGTGCATTATTTCAAGCCGGACGGCAGCAAGGTCATCGATGCCACGTCCGGCCTGTTTTGCGTGAATGCCGGCCATTGCCGCGATCCGATCGTCAAGGCCATCCAAGACATGGCGGCGCGGCTGGACTACGCGCCCGCCTTTCAATACGGCCATCCCAAGGTGTTCGAGCTCGCCTCCCGGCTGGCGCTGCTGGCGCCGGGCGACCTCGACTATGCGTTTTTTTCCAATTCGGGCTCGGAAGCGGTCGACACCGCCCTCAAGATCGCCCTCGGCTATCACAAGGCGAAAGGCGAGGGCGCACGCACGCGGTTCATCGGTCGCGAGCGCGGCTATCACGGCATTGGTTTCGGCGGCATCTCGGTCGGCGGCATCGTCGCCAACCGCAAGCAATTCGGCAACATGCTGACGGGGGTCGACCATCTGCCCACCACTTATGACCGCACCAAGCAGGCCTACAGCCGCGGCGAGCCGGACTGGGGCGCCCATCTGGCCGATGAGCTCACCCGTCTCATCAATCTGCACGATGCTTCCACCATCGCCGCGGTCATCGTCGAGCCAGTCTCGGGGTCCACGGGCATCCTGGCACCGCCCAAGGGCTACCTGAAGAGGCTGCGCGAACTCACCGCCCAGCACGGCATTCTGCTGATCTTCGATGAGGTTATCACTGGCTTCGGGCGCCTTGGGCATTGCTTCGCCGCGGAGCGCTACGGCGTCGTGCCGGACATGATCACCTTTGCCAAGGGCGTCACCAACGCCGCCGTGCCGATGGCCGGTGTGATGGCCTCCAAAAAGATTTACGAGGCCTTCATGACCGGGGCCGAGCACATGGTCGAGCTGTTCCACGGCTATACCTACTCGGGCCACCCGTTGGCGGCGGCGGCCGGCCTCGCCACGCTCGACATCTACAAGGACGAAGGACTGTTTGAGCGCGCGCGCAGCCTCGAGGCGCCGTTTGCCGACGCCATGATGAGCCTGCGTGGCCAGCCCAACGTGGCCGATATCCGCACGGTTGGCCTCCTGTGCGGCATCGACCTCGACCCGGTCGCCGGCAAACCTGGGCTGCGCGGCTTCGAGGCGACGGAGCATATGTTCCACGAGCTGAACCTCTACGTGCGCGTCGCCCTCGACACACTGATCGTTGCCCCACCTCTGATCGCGAGCGAGGCCGACATCGCCGAGATTCGCGATGGTATCGCCAAGGTCCTGAAGGCCGTTGCCTAGCCCCGCTGCCGGTGGCGGTACCGGCCGGCCACCGATCCCAGCGCGAAGTTCCCGCTGGCGTCGGCCCGGCCGCCGATCAGGCTGGAAAGCTGGTGATAGTCCGGCCCAGCCGGTTGCGCATGCAGCCCCGGCGCAGGAATGCTTTCGCCAGCACGAATTCAAAACACAGCGGAGTTTGGCTGCATGGCACAGCAACTCGGCATCCCTGGCTCGCAGTCCTCGCCTGGGCGCTTCGCCGACGCCTTCGTCATCTTTTCGGTGACGGTGTTGTCGATGGCGCTCGGCGCCTGGTTCCTCCTGCAACTTGGTCTATCACTGTGGCCCGGCATGGCGGCCGCCCTGAGCGTCTACACGGTGCTCTTACTCTTTCATCTGCTGGTGCGCCGGTCCCTGATCGATACTGGCGGCGAAGAGCCTCGCGAGGAGATGCAATGGATTGCCGGCGAGCCCGACCATGCCGCGCCTGCGAGCGACCGGCGGGAGAGGTCGTCCCTCGCGGCACCCTTCGCCGCCGACGAGGCGCCCTCCGAGCGCGGGTCCTCCGGGCTCGATGATCCTCACGCGCTGCCCGATCCGAGCACCGAAATCGCCTTCCATTATCGGCCGAGAGACGCCGGCGGAACCTTGGGCGGCACGCGGGTCGCCCCCCGCACGCCCCCCAATCCCGTGCCTCCTCGTGGCACCGGGGAGGCCTGGCAAGGCGCGGCGTCTCCCTCACCTTCGGAGAAGAACGTCGAGCTGATCCAAGATCTCATCAAGAAGCTCGCCGACGAGCTAAGCGATGTCCCCCCGACGGCGTCGCCAACTACGGCGCCCGCCGGGGACCTCGAGGATGCTATGATCGCCCGCTCGCTGGCGGCGCTCGATACGGCGGCCGCCTCCATGCGGGCTGCCGCGGGCGAGCCCGCCAACGAGGCGGCCGGCGGCTGGTGGCCGACCGCGGAGGCGCCGAGCGGACTTGGCCCCGAGGCAGCGCCCGCCCGCCCGCCACGCTCGTCCACCGCCACAGCACCGCCGGTGCCCAACGCCCAGGTTTCGCGCGCGGCCGAGGCGATCGCCGCCAATCGCATGGAAACCCTGCTTGAGCCGATCCAGGCGTTAAACGAAGGCCGGGCGCGCCACTTCGAAATCAGTGCGCGCTTTTTGGCCGCCGATGGGGTGGCAATCGACACCTCCGCGCTCGAGCACACCGGGCTCATTGCGCGCATGGATGCCGCGGGTGTGATACGCGCTGCGCGCGTGGCCCACAGACTGGGCGAACGCGGCCGGGAGGGCAACGTGCTGACGCGGATCGCCGCCGAGTCGCTCACCGATCCGGGTTTCATCGATGCCGTCGTGCAACAGGCTAAGAATGCGCGTGGGATGGGGTTGATCCTAGCCTTGAGCCAAGCCGCCGCGCGCACCCTGACGGACGTCCAAATCAGCGGCTTGAACGCGCTGACGACGGCGGGCTGCCGCTTCGCGCTTGAGGAGGTTGGCGACCTGAAGATGGACTTTGCGAGCCTGAAAGCGGTGGGCTTCGCCTTTGTAAAGCTCGAGGCCCCCGTGTTCCTGGAGGGGCTGGCGGCGGCAGGCGGGCGCGTTGCGGCCTCCGACGTGGTGCGCTTCCTTGGCGAATATGGGCTGACCATGATCGTTGCGCGCATCGAGGACGATTGGATGCTGGCTCGAATTTTGGGCTTCGGTGTGCAGTTCGGCATGGGTGGGCTGTTCGGTGGACCTAAACTGGTAAAGGCCGAGGTTGTCGGGGAACCGGCCGCGGCTTGATTGCCTTCGGGCTTGCCGCTAGAGCAAGGCTGAGCGCTCCCGGCCCTCGGAGGCGTGTGCCTGCTCGGTCCCACAAGAGGCAACGTGCACCCATTGCCAGCGATCCTGCTCTAAGGCGCATATGCGCGGGACGGAGATTCCCATTCTGCCCTCCATCAGCGGCCTCGCCGGCAGCAGCGAGGCCTGGATCGTCGATATCTGGGGCGTCATGCACAATGGTGCGCGCGCCTTCGAGACGGCGGGGGAAGCCTGCGGCAAATTTCGCCAAGCTGGCGGCATCGTGCTTTTGCTGTCGAACGCGCCCCGACCCTTCACGGCCGTGGTGTCGCAGCTCGACGGTTTTGGCGTGGCGCGCACGGCCTATGACGCGGGCGTAACCTCGGGCGATGTCACGCGCACGATGATCGCGCCCTGGCAAGGGCGTCCCGTTTTGCACATCGGCCCGGCGCGCGACCGCGGCCTATTTGAAGGATTTGCCGTTGATTTTGCCGATGCCCCCGTCGCCGAGGTGATCGTCTGCTCCGGACTGTTCGATGACAGCAAAGAGACGCCGCAAGACTACGCCGAACTGTTTGCGGGCCTCGTTGCGCGGCGCGTGCCTATGATTTGCGCAAACCCCGATCTTATGGTCGAGCGCGGCACCAAATTGGTCTACTGCGCGGGAGCCCTCGCCGCGGAGTATGCCGCCATCGGCGGCGAGGTCAGCTATGCGGGGAAACCGCATTGGCCCGTCTATGAACGCGCACTGGCATCGATCGATGCGCTCCGAGGCCGATCGGTTGCCAAGGACAAGGTGCTGGCGATCGGTGACGGCATCGAAACCGACCTACGCGGCGCCTACGTCGCCGGTCTGCGTTCGGTCTTCATCGCCAGTGCCATCCATGCCCCCGAAGGGTTGAGCCCCGCCATGCTGCAACAGTTGTTCCGATCCCGTCCCTTTGCGCCGGTCGCCGCGCTCCCCGCCCTGGCCTGGTAGCGCTAAATGGTCAGAACGATCTTGCCGATATGTTCCCCGGCCTCCATGCGGCGATGAGCGTCGGCGGCCTTGAGCAGGGGAAAGGTCGAAATCCAGCACCACCTGCACCTTGCCCGCGGCCAGTAGGGGCCACACCTTGGTCTCAAGGCTGGTCGCCAGCAAGCCCTTGAACGCGCGCGATCGCGGGCGCAGGGTCGAGCCCGTCAGCGTCAGGCGTTTCATCATCAGGCGCGAGATGTTCAAGGTGACGGTCGCGCCGCCGAGGACGGCAATCTGCACGATGCGGCCCTCTTGCGCCGCCGCGACGATGTTGCGCTCCGTGTAGGAGCCGGCGACCATGTCGAGGATGACGTCCACGCCCTTGCCGCCCGTGGTCTCCTGACATGCCTCGACGAAATCTTCGCTGCGATAGTTGACCGCCCGGTCGGCGCCGAGGTCGAGGCACGCCTGGCATTTCTCGGGCGAACCCGCGGTCACTATCACCTTGGCGCCGAAAGCCTTGGCGAGCTGAATGGCGGTGGTGCCGATCCCGCTCGAGCCGCCGTGCACCAGGATCCATTCGCCGGCCGTGAGGCGGCCGCGCTCAAAGACGTTGCTCCAGACCGTAAAGAAGGTTTCGGGAATCGCCGCGGCCCTGACGGCATCGAAGCCGGCCGGGATTGGCAAGGCCTGCACGTCCTCAACGAGGCAGTACTCGGCGTAGCCACCACCGTTGACGAGAGCGCAGACCTGGTCGCCGGTCCGCCAGCGCGTGACCTCCTCGCCCAGCACAACGACTTCGCCGGCGATCTCGAGGCCCGGGAGTGGCGAGGCGTCGGGCGGCGGCGGATAGGAGCCTGAACGCTGCGCGACGTCGGGGCGGTTGACGCCGGCAGCGGCCACCTTCACCAGCATTTGCCCTGGGCCCGGCTTGGGCGTTGCCAACACCTTTGGCTTGAGCACCTCGGGGCCACCGGGGACGCTGATCTCGATTGCCGTCATGGTTTCTGGAGGGCGGGCCATGCTTCAGCTCCACGCAGGGTTCGGGCTCATCGCGAACGGCACAGTGGCCCGGCGCGCGGGGTTGAGACAAGGGCGAACTCATGTCAGGCTGCAAGGCCCTTTTGCTCGTTCGGGAGGCCGCTATGGATTGGGATGAGCTCAAGCCGAAACCCGCAAAGGGCATCACGCTCGGGGAGTCGCTGGAAAGCCTCTCGATCGGCGAACTGGAGGCGCGCATCGCGGCGCTCGAGGCGGAAATCCAGAAGGTGAAGGACAACGTTGCGCGCAAAAAGGCGCACGAGGCCGCGGCGGCCGCCGTGTTCAAGCCCTGAGGCCTTCCTGAGGTCTTAAAGTGCCCACGCGGACGCTTCGCCCCTGCGAGGGCAGCGAACTGGTAGCTACAAGGCTGCGCCCCACCCGCGCGCCCCGGAGGGCCGCCATGGGTGCCGACGTGCCGATTGGGCGCGCCGCTTTACCTTTTGTTATCCAATCAGTTGCACTATCGGGTTATCCAGTTCTCTGGATCCGAGTGGATCGTATCCACTCGTTTGACGCCTCCCTGTTAACTCCTGAGCCGCCGCAGGGCGGCTCATTTTTCTTGGTCCGGCTCGGCTTTCTTGTCCGGCTCGGCACGCCATCGGTTGCGGGGCGCGGCGGTTGCGCCAATGGAGACCCGGCTAGGCGCCTGCCACAGGGCAAACACGGATCTCGCGCGGCTCGCACAGCTCAGGGCTCCCCAGCCATGCGGTCGGCGCCGACGGAGCCTGGCCGTTGGCAGAAGATGTGCATAAGCCGCGTGTGCGCCACACCACAGTCGCAAATCAACGCGCATAAACATCCGATGTTAACCGTGGCCTGCCAGAGTAGCCTACGGTAGTATGGTCACTCGTGAGTATCCGGTTGTCCCAAGTAGAGTCATGAGCACCTGTCGCGAACCTGAAAGCGCCGCACCCCCGACCGGCGTCACGATTTCCTTCGGCGAACGGTTTGCCGCTTCCGATCAATTTGATGCCATTTTCAAGGAGGGCATGGCGCTCGTCGAGCATACCGCTCGCTATCTGGACGGGCCCGGCCGGCAGGAGGCACGCAAGTTGCGCGGACCGCTGTCGGTGCTCTACGCCACCGAGAGTATGCGGCTGACGACGCGCCTGCTCGAGCTTGCCTCCTGGCTGATGATCCGGCGGGCGCTCAAGTCCGGCGAAATCTCGGCGGAAGAAGCGCGCACCAAGCGGCAGCGGGTCAAGCTCAAGGGCCCCGGCCGACCGTCGCACGTCAAGGGTTTCGTGGATTTGCCCGAGGGGTTGCAGCAGCTCGTCGAGCAGAGCTTCTCGCTCAATGATCGTATCGTTCAGCTCGATCGGGCGATGGAGCTGGCGGTTGGTGACGCAACGCCCGCCGAAAACCCGGTCGGAGCGCAGGTCACACGCCTGCAGGAAGCCTTTGCCCACACCCGCCGGCGCCCCAGCGCGCGCGACAGCCGCCCGGCGGTGCTCGAGCGGTAGCGGCCGCCGGCTGGTCTCCGCGGTGTGCCAGCGTTTGTGGGTCGGGGCTCGACGCGTCGCTGCGCGCGGCCCTTTACGCCCGTTCATCGGCTCTGAGCATTGGCATCACCGGCGAAGTGATCCCAGCCGGTCCGCACCAAATCGACAGCGCGCCCGTCCAGGCCCTCGATGGTGACCTCGGTCTCCACCGTCATTGTGCCTATGCGCGTCACCGCGATGCCGGCGGCGCTGGCAGCTTGCCGAAAGGTGGCTTCGTTCGGCGGCGGGACGCTCGCGAGGATCTCGTAGTCGTCTCCGCCCGCCAACACCGCCTGGTACTGGCGCGGCTCGGCCGCGACGGCCTTGGCTGCCGATGCCGACAGCGGCAGGTCGGCCAGGCGCGCACGGGCGCCACAGCCGCTCACCCTGCACATGCGGCCAAGATCCTTGGCTAGTCCGTCGGAAAGATCCATCGCCGCGGAAGCGTGCGCACGCAGGGGGCCAGCGAGCGCCAGTCGCGGCTGCGGCCGACGGTAGCGGCTGGCGAGATGCGCGAGCATGGCTGGCGACAAATCCCAGGCGACGGCCCGCGCCGGATCTTTGGCCACCATCAGCCCGAGAGCGGCGTCGCCGAGGGTGCCGGACACAAACAGGCCATCGCCCGCCCGCGCCGTCCCGCGCCGAACCATCTGGCCGCGTGGCACCGCGCCGATCGCCGTGATCGAGATGGTCAAGGGCCCTGGCCGGCGATCCGTGTCGCCGCCAAGGAGATGGCAACCAAAGCGCTCCTGCGCCTCGGCTAAGCCCGCCGCGAAACCAACAACCCAGCTCCGTCGGGGCGCCGCGGGAAAGGACAGGGCCAAGAGATAGGCGCAAGGCGTGGCGCCTTTCGCCGCAAGATCGGAGAGATTGACGGCAAGGGCCTTCCAGGCCACGTCCGCGGGCAGGGCGTCGGGGAGGAAATGCACGCCCTCGGCGATAGGATCGGTCTTGAGCACCAGCTCGGTGCCGGCCTCAGGCTGCAGGACGGCGCAATCATCCTCGAGGGCAAACGCACCCGGCGTTTGCGCCAGGGGTGCCAACAGGCGAATGATCGCCTCCTCGTCTTGCAGCACTTCGCCGCCGCCTGCGAGATTTGTCATGGGACCTGACAATAGGGCAAATGCCGCAATTTGCACCCCAACCTGGCCCTGACGTCGCGCCCCGATGGACGCGCGAGGGCGCCGTCCGGGACCGGCGACGGCGCGGCGGCCTTGCCGTGACGACCGTCTCTGCCGCGGCCCCGAGGCCGGAAAGGCCGCCCAAAGGGGGCCGGCTCGAGGCGCGCACCGCCTCGAGGCGGGGGCCCGATTGGGCCTCTTGCCTGCTGGCGTCTTGTTGCAGATGCGAAGGCCATGATATGAGGGCGCCGCGCCGCTCTGGCGCTCCTAGCGAATCGTGAGACCATCGATGACTGCAGCCGCCGGGCGTCGCGAGGCGCCGCACTCGCCGTTGTCCACCGCGCCGCTCGCCGAGGCCGATCGGGAGGTTTTCGCCAGCGTCGAGCGCGAGGTGCGACGTCAGCACCAGGAAATAGAGCTGATCGCGTCGGAAAACTTCGTGTCTCGCGCCGTGCTGGAGGCCGCCGGCACGGTACTCACAAACAAGTATGCCGAGGGCTATCCCGGCCATCGCTACTACGGTGGCTGCCAGTATGTCGACGAGATTGAGACGCTGGCGATCGAGCGGGCCAAGAAGCTGTTCAAGTGCAATTTCGCCAACGTGCAGCCGCACTCGGGCAGCACCGCCAATCAAGCCGCTTTCATGGCAATGATGAAGCCCGGTGACATCTTCATGGGCTTGAGCCTAGACACCGGCGGCCACTTGACCCACGGCTCGCCGGCAAACCTGTCGGGCAAGTGGTTCAAGGTCGTGCCCTACAAAGTACGCCGCCAGGATCACCGCATCGACATGGACGACGTCAGGCAGCTCGCCCGCTCGCAGCGGCCGAAGGTGATTGTGGCTGGCGGCAGCGCCTATCCGCGGATCATCGACTTTGCCGCCTTTCGCGCGATAGCCGATGAGGTGGGCGCGCTGCTGATGGTGGACATGGCTCACTTCGCCGGACTTGTCGCCGGCGGCGCCCATCCGAGCCCATTTCCGCACGCCCACCTCGTGACCAGCACGACGCACAAGACGCTGCGTGGTCCGCGTGGCGCCATGATCCTCAGCAACGAGGAAGCGTTGGCCAAGAAGATCAATTCCGCCGTCTTCCCGGGCATGCAGGGCGGCCCATTGATGCACGTCATTGCCGCCAAGGCGGTGGGATTTGCCGAGGCCATGCGCCCCGAATTCAAGGCTTATGCGCGCAATGTGGTGGAGAACGCCAAGGCGCTCGGCGAAGTCTTGCTGAGCGCCGGATACGACCTCGTCTCGGGCGGCACCGACACTCACCTGAACCTGGTCGACCTGCGACCGAAGGGGCTCACCGGCATCGCCGCCGAAAAGGCCCTGGGACGGGCCCATATCACTGTCAACAAGAATGCGGTGCCGTTCGATCCCGAAAAACCGCAGGTGACCTCGGGCATTCGCGTCGGCTCGCCGGCCGGTACCACGCGCGGCTTCGGCCTCGCCGAGTTTCGCACCATCGGACGACTGATGGCGGAGGTTTTGGACGGCCTGGCGACCAACGGCGAGGCCGGCAATGGGAAAGTTGAGGCGAAGGTAAGGGAGGAAGCGCTGGGGCTGTGCGAGCGTTTCCCCATCTACGGCTGAAGCGGGCCTTCCAGAAGGGTACCCGTGCGCGTCTCGGCATGGCTTTCGGGAGCAGAGGACATGCGCTGCCCATATTGCGGTTGCGAGAATACCCAGGTGAAGGATAGCCGCCCCACCGAAGAGAATCAGGCGATCCGCCGGCGGCGCAGCTGCGAGGATTGCGGCGGCCGGTTCACCACCTTCGAGCGCGTGCAACTACGCGAGATCATCGTCGCCAAGCGCTCCGGCCGACGCGTGCCGTTTGATCGGGAGAAGCTGTCGCGATCGGTGGAAGTCGCGCTGCGCAAGCGGCCCATCCAGCCTGAGCGCGTCGAGCGCATGGTGTCCGGCATCGTTCGCCAGGTCGAAAGCATGGGTGAACAAGAGGTGCCCTCCTCGATCATCGGCGAATTGGTGATGGAGGCCCTGAAGGGTCTCGATCCCGTGGCCTACGTCCGCTTCGCCTCGGTATACCGCGATTTTCGCGAGGCCTCCGATTTCCAGGAGGTACTGGGCGAAATCGCCCGCGCGCCGGAGACCGACCCACCGGCGTCTGCCAAGCCGCCGACCGCCGAGGCGCTGGAAAGAAAGCACTGACCGTTGGTTCTCCCTTCCAAGCATGGCGCCGACGAGGCGGCGCAGGATCGCCGGTTCATGGCCGTATCGCTCGGCCTGGCCCGGCGGGTATTGGGTACAACCGCGCCCAATCCGGCCGTGGGAGCCGTGATCGTCGAGGAGGCCACCGGTGAGATGATCGCGCGCGGCTGGACCCAGCCCGGTGGCCGCCCCCATGCGGAAGCGCATGTGCTTGAGCGTGCCGGCGCCAACGCACGCGGCAAGACGATGTACGTCACGCTCGAGCCGTGCTCACACCACGGGCGTACCCCGCCGTGTGCCGACGCCATTCGCAGGGTGGGCATCCGTCGCGTGGTCTGCGCCATCGAGGATCCCAATCCGGAAATTTCGGGCAAGGGTTTTGCCAGCCTGCGGCAGGCAGGCATCGCCGTCGAGACGGGCGTGTGTGCTGAGCAGGCGCGCTGGATGGCGGCCGGACACATCCTGCGCATGACGCAGGGGCGCCCATTCGTGCAACTGAAGCTGGCCGTCTCCGCCGACGAACTGATCGCGCCGGGCGACGGTCAACCGCGTTGGGTCACGAGCGAGGAGGCAAGGGCGTACGCCCACCTGCTGCGCGCCCGCGCCGACGCCATCCTGATCGGCCGTCAAACGGTTGCGGACGATGATCCGCAGCTGACGTGTCGGCTGCCCGGGCTGGGCCCGCAGTCGCCGCGGCGCTACGTGCTCGACACAAGGTTCCGCATCGCCCAGGCAAGCAAGCTAGCAACCAGCGCCGATGCGGTGCCCGTTACGCTGATCGGCGCCGTGGACACCCCGTTACCTGACCTGCCCGCCGGCGTCGCCATTCGTCGAGTTGCCATGGCAAATGGCGGATTGTCGTTGCACGGGGTGCTTGCCGCCCTCCATGCCGACGGTATCACCCGCCTCCTGGTCGAAGGCGGGCCCCACGTCGCCGGCTCGTTCATCGCCGCCGACCTCGTCGACGAGGCGGTGATTGCACGCGGCACCGGCACGTTGGCGGGCGGGGGCGTCTTGCCGCTGGCCGACCGTGGACTTGAAGTGTTTAGCGACCCGGCGCGCTGGCTGATACATTCCGACCGCCATCTGGGTAGCAATCGGATAACCGTCTATCGTGCGCGCGGCCACCTCGGAGCTCGCAGAGGCGAATGACCACGCCATTTCGTTACTACCTGCGCGTGCGCTACCAAGAATGCGACGCTCAGCAGGTCGTGTTCAACGCCCGTTATGGCGATTACATCGACCTTGCCTGCTTCGAGTTTTTGCGCGCCGCGCTTCCCTCGCCTGGCGACGTCTTTGACGGCACGTTTGAAATCCAGACCGTCCGCCAAGTTGTGGAGTGGAAGGCACCGGCTCGCTTCGATGACGTGCTGGAAATCTCGGTTTGGGCAAACCGCATCGGCACGACCTCTTTCACCCTGTGCTTCGAGCTGTGCCGGGTCGGCGATGGCGCCCTGCTGGTCAGCAGCGAAACGGTGTACGTGCACGTAGACCCCAAGAGCTTCACCAAGCGCGAAATCGAGCCCAGGATGCGGGCCGCCCTGGAGGCCGGCGCCCGGGGCAGGACCACCGACCACGCCGGCTATCTCGTCTGATGGCCGCGGCCTTGGCTAAGCAGACCCGGCGTGGGCGCAGCCCTGGTCGCACCTGCTATGCGATGGCGACCCGCCTGCCCGTCTTTGCGCGTTCGCGCAACCTCAGCCAAGTGTGCTAGCCTCAGGCCCCATGTTCACCGGCATCATCACCGACATCGGCGAACTCGTCGCTCGTGAGGGTGGGCGGTTTAGCGTGCGCTCGGCCTATCCGGCGCACACCATCTCGGTTGGCGCCTCGCTCGCGTGCGATGGCGCCTGCCTGACGGCGACCAGCGTGCGCGCCGCGGCTACGGGCAGCATCTTTACCGCCGACGTCTCCAACGAAACCTTGAGCAAAACCAGCCTCGAGGCTTGGCAACCCGGGCACAAGATCAATCTGGAGCGGGCGCTCAAGGCCGGTGACGAACTGGGCGGCCATATCGTCAGCGGCCACGTCGACGGCCTTGCCCACATCGTCGATTTGCGCCCGGACGGGTCATCGCGCCGCTTCATGGTTGAAACATCTGAACACCTGGCCCAGTACATTGCCGCAAAGGGCTCGGTGGCGCTCGACGGCATTTCCCTCACCATCAATGAGGTCATTGGCCGGCGCTTTGGCATCAACGTCATTCCGCACACCTTGACCCAAACGACATTGGGGATCAAAAAGCCAGGCGACGCGATGAACCTGGAAGTCGATCTCTTGGCCCGTTACGTCGCGAGGGCCTTGGAGTACCGCCCGTGAATGAGGGACTATCACGCGCCGTCTACGCCGAGGGCAAAGGCTTCCTGTCGCCCATTGCGGAAATTCTCGAGGATTTGCGCAATGGCCGCATGATTATCCTGGTGGACGCCGAGGATCGAGAGAATGAAGGCGACCTCGTGATTCCGGCACAGATGGCGACGCCCGATGCCATCAACTTCATGGCTAAGCATGGCCGCGGCTTGATCTGCCTGTCGCTGACGCAGCAACGCGCGGCGCAACTCCGCCTCGAGTACATGGCGCGGCAAAACGAGGCGAGGAACCGCACCGCCTTCACCGTTTCAATCGAAGCGCGTGAAGGCATCGCCACCGGCATTTCTGCGCACGATCGTGCCCGCACCATTGCCACCGCCATCGACCCGACCAAGGACCACAAGGACATCGTTTCCCCGGGGCACGTTTTCCCGCTGATTGCGCGCGAGGGTGGGGTGCTCGTGCGCGCCGGCCACACGGAGGCCTCCGTCGATCTCGCGCGCATGGCCGGCTTGTTTCCGGCGGGGGTCATCTGCGAGATTATGAACGACGACGGCACCATGGCGCGCATGCCCGATCTCGTCGCCTTCGCCCAGCGCCACGGCTTGAAGATCGGCACCATCGAAGATCTGATCGGCTATCGGTTGCGCCATGATCGCATCGTGCGCCAGGTCGCCAAAACCGCCGTCGATAGCCTGTTCGGCGGCACCTTCGATCTCTGCGTCTACGAAACGACCGTCCAGCCCGTCGAGCATCTGGCCCTCGTCAAAGGCGATCTTAGCGCCCCGGGTCCCGTGCTGGTGCGCGTGCATGCAGTGAATGTGCTGGCCGATCTGTTGGGCATCGGCAGCAGCGAGGGCACGCGTGGGGCTCTGATCGAGAAAGCCATGGCCGAGATCGCGCGCGAGGGCCGAGGTGTCATCGTCCTCATTCGGGATTTGCGGCCGAAGGGAGTGTCGAGTTCGATCGCGCAAAACGCCGAACGCAAGAAGCGCAAGCATACAGATCCGGAACGCCGCCGCGTCGAGATCGGCGTCGGCTCGCAAATTTTGCGAGCCCTCGGTGTAAGGGACATGGTGCTGCTGTCGAATGCCCCGCCCTCGCGCTATGTGGGTCTTGAGGCCTTCGGCCTGCGCATCGTTGGCCAGCGCCGGATCGGTTGAACGAGCGATGGCGCGCAAGCAGCAATCCACCGATGCCGCCGCCGCCAGCGGCCAACTGTGCGGCGCCCGAATCCTCATTATCGAGGCGCCCTATTACCAGGAAATCGCCAAGGAGCTGCTCGCTGGTGCGATCGCGGAGCTGGAAGCGTCGGGAGCAAGCTTCGAGCGCGTCGTGGTGCCGGGTGCGCTGGAGATTCCGCTGGCGCTGGCCCAGGCGGTGAAGGCTGATTTGATCGGCTCGGATGACGCGGATGCCCGTTTTGATGGCTGCGTCGTGCTCGGCTGCGTGATCCGCGGCGAGACCACTCACTACGAGACCGTCTGCAGCAATGCCAATCATTGGTTGATGGAGATCGCGGTTCGCAACGCCATCCCGCTGGGCAATGCCATTCTGACGGTGAACAACGAAGCCCAGGCGCTGGAGCGCGCGCGCGGCGGACGCAAGGGCAAAGGTGCGGAAGCCGTGCGCGCGTGCTTGGCGCTCGTCGCCATGGAGCGCGTGTTTGCCGAGGATCTGCAATGACCGCGCCAAACGCCAAGCGCGACAAGCGCGGAGATATTGCGCGCAGTCGGGCCCGGCTTGCGACGGTGCAGGCGTTGTACCAGATGGATTTGGCGGAGACCGATCTGATCGAGGTGATCGAGGAATTCAGGCAACACAGGCTAAGCGGCAGCGCCGATGGCACCAGCATGGCCGATGCCGATCAAGAGCACTTTGCCCAGGTGTTGCGCGGAGTGGTAAAGCGACAGCGTGAAATCGACCCGTTGATCGATCAGCAGCTTGCGACCGGCTGGCGCCTGGCACGCATCGACTCGATCGTTCGTGCCATCCTGCGCGCGGCGACCTTCGAATTGATCGAATTGCCAGACGTGCCGGCCCGCGTCGTTATCAGCGAATACATCGAGGTGGCGCGGGCCTTCTTCGAGGGCGACGAACCAAAGCTCGTCAACGGCGTGCTCGATCAGCTCGCACGCAAGCTAAGGCCCGGCACGCTGCCAGAGCGCGGCTGAAAGCTGCTCGCCGGCTACTCGGCCGCCTCGCCCCGCGGCGCGTAGGTCGGGCCCATCTCCGACCACAGCCCGCGCAGGGCGCCAACCAATCGCTCGATGTCGGCGTCGGAATGCTGCGGACTAGGCGTCAGGCGGAGCCGCTCGGTACCGCGCGGAACGGTTGGGTAGTTGATGGGCTGCACGTAGATGCCAAAGCGGTCAAGCAGCGCATCCGTCATCTGCTTGCACAGTACAGGATCACCGACCAGAAGGGGCACGATGTGGCTGGGATTGTCCATCACCGGCAAACCGGCCGCCTTCAGTCGGCCCTTCAATGTGCCAACGCGCTCCTGGTGGCGCTCACGTTCAACCGCGCTCGTCTTGAGATGGCGAATGCTGGCGACCGCGCCAGCGGCAATGGCCGGGGCCAACGACGTGGTAAAGATGAAGCCCGGCGCATAGGAACGGATGGCATCGCAGATATCGCGCGTGGCGGCGATATAGCCGCCCATGATGCCGAAACCTTTGGCAAGGGTGCCGTTGATGATATCGACGCGATGCATCACGCGCTGCTGTTCGGCGAGCCCGCCGCCGCGCGCGCCATAAAGTCCGACCGCATGCACCTCGTCGAGATAGGTCAGGGCTCCGTATTTCTGGGCCAGGTCGCAAATGGCGCCGATGGGCGCCATCAGGCCGTCCATGGAATAAACCGATTTAAAGGCGATCACCTTCGGCCGATCGCGCTCGCTGGCGCGCAGCTTGGCCTCAAGATCGGCCAAGTCGTTGTTTCGCCAAATGCGCTTCTCGCCGCCGCCGTTTCGGATCCCGGCAATCATCGAGGCGTGGTTCTTCTCGTCGGAAAAAATGACGCAGCCGGGCAGCAGCTTTTGCAGGGTGGCGAGCGTCGTGTCGTTGGCGACATAGGCGGAGGTAAAAAGCAGCGCGGCCTGTTTACGGTGGAGGTCGGCGAGCTCGGCCTCCAGCTCCACGTGATAATGTGATGTCCCCGAAATGTTGCGCGTACCACCCGAGCCGGCGCCGGCGGAGTCCAACGCCTCATGCATAGCGGCGATGACGGCGGGATGTTGTGCCATGCCGAGGTAGTCATTGGAGCACCAGACCGTGATCTGGCGCGGTCCTGCCGCGGCAAAATGCCGGGCGGAGGGGAAGTGGCCGCGATTGCGCCGGATGTCGGCAAAAACCCGGTAGCGTCCCTCGTCCTTAACTGTTTGCAGCGCCTTAATAAACGCTTTTGCGTAATCCATGAACCCACCTCACGCGCGCACCTTGAGAGCAGCTAAGCGCCTGCACCCTGGGGTTGCCGGAGTCCACCCCTTTCCCTGGAGTTATTCTAGACGAGGGGGGATTGACCGCGCCACTGCGGATTGTCGCATGGATGCCTTTTCGGCGCCGCTGCGCCAGGCCGCGCCGTCGAGCTCAGTAGGCCCCCGCCGCTGTGCCAACGCCGTCTTTCTGGTAAAGGTCGCGCCGGAATTGCACGACGCCGTCGGGCGTGGCCCACGCCGTCAAATAGGTGAAATACAGGGGCATCGGCTGCTTAAGGCGGACGTCCCGGCGCTCCCCGGTCTGCTTGATGTGCTTGACGTGCTCCTCCTTCCAACCCTGGTCGGCGAGCACCCAGGCGGCCAGCTGCTCAATGCCATGCACGCGCACGCAGCCCGAACTTGCGGCGCGGAAATTGCGGCCGAAAAGTGACTGCGACGGGGTATCGTGCATGTAGACGGCGTGACTGTTGTTGAAGTTGAGCTTCACGAAGCCCAACGGATTGTCTGGCCCCGGCTGCTGTTTGTAGGTCAGCCCGGCCGCACCGCCGCCGCTCCAATGGATTTTGCTGGGATCGAGTTTGCGCCCGTCGCTGCCGTAGGCATCGATCTTGTACTTGACGAGGACGCTCTGACCGGCCTTGGCCATGTCCTGGCCCTTTGGGATCAGGTCCTTTTCGATGACGGTCGGCGGCAAATGCCACACCGCGTTGAAATTGAGCTCATGGATGGCCGACTTGAGCTCGGGCGTGGCCCGCTCGGGTTTGCCCACCACACCGGCATGCCGCGTGACGACGCGATCCCTTTCGATCGCCTCCACCTGGGCCGCGGGAATGTTGACCACCACAAATTTCTTGGGAAGCGAGCGGGAGAGTTGCTCGAGGCGTTGCAGATTGGTCTTGAGCTGTTTTAGGCGCGCTGCGGCCGGCACGTTCAGGGCCGCAATGGTGCGCTTGTCGACGATGCCGGTGGGAGCGAGGCCGTTCGAAGCCTGATACCGGCGTACCGCCTTTGTCAAAAAGTAGTCGAAGCTTTCCGGATAGCCGCCCTGTTCCTTGAGGTCGCCCGTCATCACCAGATGCTCCTGCAGGATGGCGACGGCGGGATCCGTCGACCCCTGCTGCAACTGCAGTTCGGGGAGCGGCTTCCAGCCGCCCCGCGCCGTGATCTGGCTATAGCGAATAATGGCGGCCTTGATCGGAATGAGGTTGTTGGGACTGAGGGTCGGATAGCCCTTGGGAGGGGTCGCCTCCCATTCTTTGATGAATTCGCGGTCGGTCGGGTCATCGTTGGCCGACGCATTTGCCGAGCCGCGCCATTTCTGCCAGGTGCCGTCGCCTTCGGCTCTCGCATCGGCGAGGGCTGCCAGGGCGGCCAGCATGGCAAGGCCCAACACCGCTCCACCGCCGCGCGTCGATCTCACCTGACCCTGTCCCATCTCGTGCCCCATCATGCCAGGCGAAGCCTCCCGCCGGCGGTACGCAGGCCTACAAGCTCCAGCAGCTGGCGCGGCGGGCCCCCCACACGGCAAACCTGCGGCATTCGCCCGCGCGTGAGAAGCGCAAAAACGGCTGCTCCCGCCAGGATTGCGCAAAAATGGTGCGGGGCAGTCACAAAATTCTGCCGGGGACCTTTTTCGACGGCGCTGGCGCACCCGCCCGGCCGCTTGTCCTGGGGCGCCCATTCCAGTACAAGCGCGGCACCCTTTTTGCCGGCATGGCCGCGGCGGCGGCGCGTGAGGCGGCTGATGAACCCGTGAGGCGGCTAATGAAGAAGCAAGACGATTTTCACCCGGACTACCATCGCATCAAAGTGACGATGACGGACGGAACCGAGTTTGAGACCTACTCCACCTACGGCAAAGAGGGTGACACCCTCACCCTCGACATCGACCCCAAGACGCACCCGGCTTGGACCGGTGGCGATCGCCACCTGGTCGATCGCGGCGGCCGCCTCTCCCGCTTCAAGAAGAAGTTCGAGGGCATGTTCTAGCCACAGGACCACGACCTGCCGGAGCGACGCCGATCGCGCCCGCGACATCGCGCAAGGGCTGATCGATCGCGGGCGTAGCTTTGGTGTAAGAGCGGAGGGCGTCCAGCCCTTGGGGGATCGGGCTTGCGGCCCCGGGGGTGGCCGCGGAAGGCCTGAACTTAGGTCTTGTCCGCTTTGCCCCGGTACCTGCTCCAAAGTTCGGCCGGCAGCTCCCGCTCGTCCCACACACCGATCAGGATGCCGCGGCGCTCCGATGTGCCGCGCGTCGCGATGATCTGGTCCTCGGAGCGCGTGATGCACTGGGACAGGCGCAGGCCCCAGCGCGCGAGCGCCTCGGCCAGCCGCTGCCGCTCGCCCTCGCAGGCCGCATCGGCACCAAGGTCGCACAATTCGCGAGGGTCGTTTTCAAGATCATACAACATCGGCCGGAAGCCGGGAGCGTGGATCAATTTCCAGCGCCGATCCGTGATCATGAACAGGCAGGCATCACGCGGGGCGACGCCAAGCTTCTCGGCCACCGGCAACGAGGCGTAGTTGTATTCGCTGACGGCGAACTGGCGCCACGGCGAGGGGATCTCTCCCCTGAGCCAGGGCAACAGCGAACGGCCTTCGAGGCGGTGCGACTGCCGTCTCCAGTCTCCTGCGATTGCCTCGAGGAAGGTCGGCGCCAGGTCGATGGCCTCGACCAGGGCGTCGCAGACCATGCCCCGCGCCGGGTCGGCTTGCGTCGATGGATCGTAGACGATCAGCGGCACCTTGACCGAGGGCTCATGAAACAGGTCCTTCTCGCCCAGCCAATGGTCGCCCAGATAGTCGCCATGGTCGGAGGTGAACACGATCATCGTGTTCTCGAACAGGCCCCGCTCCTGCATGAAGCCGAAGAGCACGCCCAGCTGATCGTCGATCTGCTTGATCAGGCCCATATAGACGGGAATGACGGCGGCGCGCACCTCATCGCGCGAGAATGTCTTGCTGACTTTGAGGTTCATGAACTCGCGATAGATCGGGTGTGGATTGGCGCGTTCCCCCGGCGATCGGACCACGGGCAAAATATCGCCGGCGGCGTACATGGCGTGGTAGGGAGAGGGGGCAATGTAGGGCCAGTGTGGCTTGATGTAGCTGAGGTGCAGGCACCACGGCGCGTCGGCGGCCTCGCGCATGAAGTCGATGGCGCGCCGGGTCATGTAGGGGGTTTCGGCATCCACTTCGGCCACGCGCGCCGGTTTTGCGGCGTTGCGCATGGCCCAGCCGGAGGCGAGCTCGTCGCCCGCTCCGGCGGCGGCATTGGCCCAGTCGTGCCAAGGGTTGTCTCCCGCATAGCCGAGCTCGTTGAGATACCGGTTGTAGCGCGGCCGTTGCGGATCATAGCGCCCGTCGGGCCCGATCCCGTGCAAGCCATCGTCGCGCTCGTAGGGATCGAAGCCACATTCGGCTACCCGCACCCCGATGATGGAGTTGGGATCGATGCCCAGGCGCTGCATGCCCTCGATATCAGCGCGCATATGCGTTTTGCCGACCAGCGCCGTGCGCACGCCGAGGGGACGCAAATGGTCGCCAAGCGTCATCTCGCCAACCCTGAGCGGAATGCCGTTCCATACGGCGCCGTGCGACTGTACGTATCTGCCCGTGTAGAAGCTCATGCGCGAGGCGCCGCACACCGGCGATTGCACGTAGGCTCGCGTAAAGCGTACGCCTTTGGCGGCCAGAGCGTCGATATTTGGTGTCCTCAGCGTGGGGTGACCGGCGCAGGACAGGTAATCCCAGCGCAGCTGATCGCACATGATGAAAAGAATGTTTTTTGTGCGTCTGGCCAAGGGCATTCCCTATGGCCTGTAGCGGCCGGTCTCGACATCGCCACGATCGACGCGACGGGAGAACTCTGTGGCGCCGCCGGAAGCAAGGATACGCGCCTGCTCCACCCAATTTTCCCGTTCGATCCGGCCCTTGAAGTCGAGCGTGCGGCTTACGCGCTCGATGTCTTCCGCCGTCCAATTGGCGATTTGCTCGTAGGTGGCAATCTGCATTGCATTGAGACGCCGCTCGATCAAGACACCGATACCACGGATGCGTTTGAGGTCCTGCGGTGACGCCGAACGCACCACCCGATTGTGCCAGCCGACGCGATGGGCTGCTTCGGGTCCCGGCTCCGGGTTCTGATAAGCCTGCGACCGCACGGACCGCAACATGCCCAGCAAAAAAGGCCTTGCCGCCGGCGCGCTACTGGTATCGGTCGCCCCCTCGGCGACGGCCCCGCCTGGCTTCGGCGCAACCGCAGAGGGCGGCGTCACATCGGTAGGCGCGCCACGATCGAAGGCGCGGGAGAATGTCGTATCGCCACCGCGCATCAGAATTTGCGCCTGCTCGATCCAATTCTCGCGGGCGATGCGTCCGGCGGCTGCAAGGTCGCGATCGTAGCGCGCCACCTCCGCCGCCGACCAGGTCGCGATCTGCGCGTAACGGTTGACGCCGGCCGCGGCGAGGCGTTGTGCCATCGCCGCATCGATGCCGCGGATGCGCTGCAAATTGTCGAGACCGGTTGCGGGCGGTGGCCGTACCGGCCGGGCGGGCTCGAGCGGGCTGGGTGTCGCCGAACCGGCGCGGGAATGGCTGCCGCGGCCGGCGGGGGTGAGGGCGCGGGCCTCGCCGAGGTTGCCCCCGACCGAGCGGGCAAAGCTGTGGCCGGGCTGGCTACGGGCTCGGATCGTTTCGCCGCGGCCGGTTCAGCGCGCGCGAAGGCGGCGCGCTCGGAGACCCGGGGCGGCGCCGAGACGCTGGCGGCGATGCCGGCCGACGGCGCCCGCGAGGGAGCGCCGCCGCGGAGGCGGCGCGATCGGGCGGGTGGCGTGCTTGGCGCGGCGCGGCGGGTTGGCGCTGGCGGCGCGGCGACAGGGGGCGGCGGTGCGACGAGCCGGCGCCGCTCGCCCTGATCCGCGCTCGGGGTGGCGCTCGCGGTCTCGCCGCGGGCTCGGCGGCGGGCGTAGTGCGTCTCGACGCCGGTCGCCAGCATCTGGGCCTGCTCGATCCAATTTTCGCGGTTCATGCGCTGGCGTCTTATCCCGAGCGCCGGCGCGATGCGGTCCAAGTCGCCGCGCGACCAGCGGCTGATGGCGTCGTAGCGGGTGATGCCCAGTCTATTGAGGGCGGCCTCGGTGGCAGCATCGATTGCGTAGATGCGCTTGAGGTCCTGTGGCGCCGCATCGCCGGCCTCAGCCGGGGCGGCTGGGCGCGGCGCGGCAGCCGGCGCCGGTTGTGGGCTTGGCGAGCTGTCGGCCGCATGGCCAGCGCGCAGAAAGCGTCTGACGCCAACCACGTCGGGATCTACTTCAGGAAGTGGCTCGACGTGCCGGGAAACGCCGCGCGGTGCGCGCGCCGCGCTCGCAAAAAACGAACGGCGCACCAAGCAGGCAAGCGCAGCGCCCAGACAATAGGCTGCGCTCATCAGCAGTAGCGTCTGCAGAGCCAACGCCAACATGACTCAGTCCCCAGACATCCGCTCTCGGGCATCGGGCCGTGGCCCAGGCTCGGCCTCGTGCGGCCGACAGGAAAGCCAGCCCACACAAACGCCGAGCGCGAACGCAGCCAGCAGCCACCAAACGAGTTTGTAGGCGAGATAGTCCATGTGCAATCCCGAGCCGAACCTGCTCCTGCTACTGCCCGCGCACCACGAACTCGATACGCCGGTTGCGGGCCATGTTCGCAGTGCTGTCGTTGGGCGCGACCGGTCGCGTCGCACCATAGCCCACGGCTTCCAGGCGCCCCTCCTCGATGCCCGCCTTGATCAGATACGCCAGCACGGAGCGTGCGCGCTCGGTGGAAAGGCGCCGGTTTCTCTCTCCGCCCCCCTCCGCGCTGGCGTGGCCAGCAATTTCGATGTGCACTTCTGGACAGGCTTTTGCGGTGCTGGCGACGCCATCGAGCAGCGCAAGGCTGGCGCCGTCGAGCTCGGCGCTGCCGACACGAAAATGGATGGGGCCGATACTGGCCACCTTTTTCAGTTGGTCTTGACAGGCACTGAGGCGAGCGACGGCCGTTACGTCAACGGGCGGCACGATTGCCGGCGGCACAGGCACCGCGTTCAGCGGCCCCGCCGGCGCAGGTGGCGCCACGGTGGGCAAGGACTGGGTGGCGATCGCCGACGCCGCCGCCTGGCGCGCGACCGGCGCTGGCGGCGGTGCAAGCGGGGCTGGCGCCGGGCTTGGTCCGGCCGCCGCAGGCGTCGGGACCGCGGCGGCTTGGCCCGGCGGCGACCTCGATGCTGGCGGCGAGCTTGTCGGCGCCGGGCGGCGCGGACAGCTCCGCGGGCAAGGGAGGGGGAGGCGGAGGGGGCGGCACCGAGAAAGGACAACCGGCGGCGGCTCGGACGCTGCCGGCGGCGGTGACAGGAGCTCGGCGGGCAAGGGCAGAGGGGGTGGTGCGGGCGGCACGACCAGCGGCGCGGGTGATTTGATGTGATCGGCAAGCTTGAACGGTTCCGGCAGATCGGCCCGCAGCGCCGAGCGAACGGCCTGCAGATTCCGCCTCGTCGGTGGCAAGGCCGGACAGCGTCAGCGTCGCGTCCTTCAATTCGGCGCTGCCATTCTTGAGACCGAGGAGGACGCGCAGGCCAGCCGCCGCAGCGGCACGCCAGCCTTGCGGCGCGCCGCTGGCGGGCTGCATGCGATTGTCGATCGCCAAGCCCGGGGCGGTGCTCCTGATCAGCGCCATGAGTTGGGAGGCGGTGGCCTCGTCCGGCGCATGGCCCGACAGCGTCATCTGACCGCCTTCAAGCCGGGCCATCCAGGTATGCGGACTGACGCTCGGAGGAGCCACAAGATTGTTGGCGAGCTTGATCGCCTTGGGCAGACCGCCGGCCAGCGCGGCCTTGACCGCGCGGTATTCGTTCAAGTCTTCGGCCTCGCCCGTCACCGTCATGTTCAGACCGTCGAGGCGCACATCGCCGCGCCGCAGCGATGTTAACTGTCGCAAGGCGAAACTGACGCCGGCGAGCCAGGTATCCTGCGGCGGCACTCCGCGCGCAAGGCGGGTGCGGTCGACGATCTCAAAGCCGGGAAAATTCGCCCTCGCCACGCCGATGATCACCTGGCGCGTCGCCAAGCTCGGCGCATAGCCCGTGAGACGGATCCGCTGCCCGCGGCGGCTCGCCGCCCAAATGTAGTTTTCCGCCCG
The DNA here is from genome assembly GCA_963775835.1 of uncultured Alphaproteobacteria bacterium. GTDB lineage: Bacteria > Pseudomonadota > Alphaproteobacteria > Rhizobiales > Hyphomicrobiaceae > AWTP1-13. The sequence continues at coordinate 402,834 of CAVZKV010000029.1, forward strand.
TTCCAGCAGGTCCACCCGGTTGTCGATGAGGCGCACGCCCCACGTGCCGCGCAGCAGCTCGGAGGCCTTGCCAGGCTCGTCCTCGTCGGGGGCACGTCCCGTGAGCACGACGTCGCGGCCCTCGATCGCCGCCACCGCCCAGGTGTAGCCACGCTTCGTCAAAGCATAGCCGGCGCGTTCGGCGAGATCCTGCTCGATCCGACCGCGCTCGAATTGGACGGCGAGCCAGCACAGGATGACGAGGGGTACGACGCCCCAAAACCATCGCTGGCAGTTGCATTTCATGCCGTATTGGCCCCCCGGGATTTCGGCTTGCGCCGATCAATACCCATCGCTCTCGCCAGACCGCGACCTGGGCCGGCGACTAAGGTGGGGGCATCACAAACTCGGACAGATACAAAATGCTAGCCCCCCGTCTCTTATCGGGCCGCACTATAGACAACCGGCCCCTCCATTCCAAGCCACCCGCAACAGGCGCCCGTAGCGCCTCTAAATGCGTGCCAGGCTGCGGGTTTGAGGTGCCGGCAGGCTGGGCTAGAACCTGGGGAAAGCGAGCGCGCACGCCAAGTAGAACACGCCAAGTAGCAAGAGGAGACCAGCCGTGAGCGAACCGACCGTGCTCAGCAGCCACCGGGGCGGCGTGCTGCGCCTCACCCTCAACCGCCCCGCCAAGCTCAATGCCTTTACGCGCGCCATGCTTGGCGAGTTGCGCAACCAACTGGAGGGGGCTGCCGCCGATCCGACCTGTCGCGTTGTCGTGCTGACGGGGGCCGGCCGAGCCTTTTCGGCGGGGCAGGACCTCTCGGATATCGAGCCAGGCACGTCGAGCAATGTGCCCGACGCGGCGGATCTGCTCGAGGTTGTTTACAATCCGCTCATCAAGCTGATCAGCACCATGCCGAAGCCCGTGATCGCCGCCGTCAACGGCATCGCCGCCGGTGCCGCGGCCAATGTCGCGCTGGCATGCGATCTCATCTACGCGACCCGCAGCGCCAGTTTTCTGCAGGCCTTTGCACGCATTGGCCTCATCCCGGATGCCGGCGGTACCTGGCACCTGCCCCGCCTCGTCGGCGCGGCGCGCGCCCGCGGGCTCGCCATGCTTGCCGAACCGCTGTCGGCCGAGCAGGCCGAAGCTTGGGGCTTGATCTGGAAGGTGGTGGATGACGACAAGCTGGCGGCCGAAGTGGAGGCGGTGTCCGATCGGCTCGCCAGCGCGGCAACCCATGCGCTGGCCCTCACCAAGCGGGCGCTCGCCGCCTCGAGCGGCAACGCGCTTGCCACCCAGCTCGATCTCGAGCGCGAGCTGCAAAAGCAGGCGGGTGCATCACCCGACGGCGTGGAGGGGGTCAATGCCTTTCTGGAAAAGCGCGCGCCCAGGTTCAGCGGGGAAATGGCATGACGCAGGATGCCGCCGAAATCGCCCGCCGCAGCGCCCAGGCGATGTGGGCCGACGACAAGGCAAGCCAAGGTTTGGGCATGGAAGTCCTCGAAGTGGCCCCCGGCCGCGCCAAACTCGCCATGACGCTGACCGAGCGCATGGTCAATGGTCACGGCTTCGGACATGGCGGCTTCATCTTCACCCTGGCGGACAGCGCCTTGGCGTTCGCCTGCAATTCCTACGGCTTCAGGTCCGTTGCCCAGCAATGCAGCGTTACTTTTCTGTCACCGGCGCGGCTTGGCATGCGATTGGTGGCGGAGGCAACGGAGCGCCACCGCGCCCAGCGCAGCGGTATCTACGATGTCACCGTGCGGGACGAGACCGGCATGGTTATCGCCGAGTTCAGGGGGCATTCACGCACGCTGCCCGACCGGCTGTTTGACGCCTCGCCGTAGCCGGGAACGCGAGCATGCTGACCGGACAATTGACGACCGTCGCCGCCGCGCTCTTCACCGGGGCTGCGATCTACATCAACGTTGCCGAACAGCCGGCCCGACAGGCGCTGGACCGCCGGTCCGATGCTGGTGCAATGGCAGGCAAGCTATCGTCGGGCCGCGGTAATGCAGGCAAGTTTGGCCCTCATCGGCGGGGCGCTGGGCTGTTGGGCCGCCTATGACCTGGCCGATGGGCGCTGGGTGCTGGCGGCCCTTCTGCTCATCGCCAATTGGCCCTATACGCTGCTTTACATAATGCCCACCAATGATGCCCTGCACCGACTGCCGATCTCCGAGGCGGGGCCCGACGCCCGCCGGCTGGTTGCGACCTGGGGTCGGTTGCATGCCGGCCGTAGCGCCTTGGGTTTGGCGGCGGTCTTGGCTTGCCTTTGGGCCGGGCATTGAGCGTGGAGGCTCATGCCGGCACCATCGCATTGGCCGCACGCGCCCTCACAAAGGAGCAAGCTGGTGCTCGACCTGACGCCACGTAAAGGCGATCTCGATCGGATCGAAACGGCATCGCGCGATGAGATCGCGGGCCTGCAGCTCGCGCGCCTGCGCCAAACGCTGCGCCAGGTCTACGATAACGTCCCACACTATCGCAGCGCGTTCGACGCCCGGGGTGTCACGCCCGACGAGCTCACGTCGCTCGCCGATCTTGCGAAATTCCCCTTCACCAGCAAGGCCGACCTGCGCGCCACCTACCCCTTTGGCCTGTTCGCCGTGCCGCGCGAGCGGATCGCGCGCATCCACGCCTCTTCGGGCACGACCGGCAAGCCGACCGTGGTCGGCTATACCAAGGGCGACATCGACACCTGGGCCGGCCTTGTTGCCCGCTCCATCCGCGCCGCCGGCGGCCGGCCCGGCATGCGGCTGCACAACGCTTACGGCTACGGGCTGTTCACCGGCGGTCTCGGCCTCCACTACGGGGCCGAGCGGCTGGGCGTTACCGTGGTGCCGGTCTCCGGTGGCATGACGGAGCGTCAGGTCCAGCTCATTGCCGACTTCGAGCCCGACATCATCACGGTTACGCCGTCCTATATGCTGGCCATTCTCGATGAATTTCGGCGGCAGGGTATCGATCCGCGCGCGACCTCGCTCAAGGTCGGCATCTTCGGGGCCGAGCCCTGGACCAACAGCATGCGCCAGGAAATCGAACAGGCCTGCGATATGCACGCCGTCGACATCTACGGATTGTCGGAAGTGATGGGCCCGGGCGTTGCCAACGAGTGCGTCGAAAGCAAGGACGGTCTGCATATCTGGGAAGACCATTTTTATCCCGAGATCATTGATCCGGTAAGCGGCGAGGTCCTGCCCGATGGTGCGCAAGGCGAGCTCGTTTTCACCACCCTCAGCAAGGAGGCAATGCCGCTAATCCGCTATCGCACGCGCGATCTCACCCGGCTGCTGCCGGGCACCGCGCGCACGATGCGACGCATGGAAAGAGTTACGGGACGCTCCGATGACATGATGATTGTGCGCGGCGTCAATGTCTTTCCAACCCAGATCGAAGAACAAATCCTCACGATCGCCGGCCTGGCACCGCACTATCAAATTGTCCTCACGCGCACGCAGCGCCTCGATGCCATGGAGGTGATGGTCGAGGCGCTGCCGGACGCCGCAGGCGATGGCCGCACGGCGCTCGCCGCGAGGCTCGAGGCGCGCATCAAAAGTTTGGTCGGCGTCTCCGCCGTCGTCACAATTCTGGATCCGGGCGGCATCGAGCGCAGTCAGGGTAAGGCACGCCGCGTGATCGACAAGCGACCAAAGGGCTAGGCCAATGTTCGCGCCTGCTCCGGCTCAACGGACTGCGGTCGACGGACGTGCAATCGTCCTGGCATTCGCGGCCACGATGGCTCTGAGCGCGCTCCTGCTGTTTTCCGTCCAGCCGATGGTCGCCAAAATGCTGCTGCCCGTTTTGGGCGGTGCGCCAGCGACCTGGGCCGTCTCGTTGTGCTTCTTTCAGGCGCTGCTGCTTGCCGGCTATGCCTACGCGCATCTGTTGGGAGGGACGCTCGCCACGCGCTGGGCCCTGATCGTGCATGCCGGGCTGCTGCTCGCCGCCTTTGCCACCCTACCGATCCAACTGCCGCCCGACCTGGCACCGCCGGAAGGCAACCCCTATCTGTGGCTGCTTGGTACGCTCGTAACGCTCGTGGGCCTGCCGTTCTTCACCCTGTCGGCTAACGCACCGTTGCTGCAACTTTGGTTTGGTCGGATCGGGCATCGGCGCAGTGCCGACCCCTACTTTCTTTACGGCGCGAGCAACGCCGGCAGCCTGGGCGCGCTGCTGGCCTATCCGATCCTGATCGAACCCCTACTGCCGCTGCCCGTGCAGAGCCGCGCCTGGAGCTGGGCCTTGCTAGCCCTCGTGCTCGCCATCGTCGGCTGCGGACTGGTCTTGCTCGCGCGTGAGCGCCACGGCCTTGCCCCGCCAGGGGGCCATGGCGATCAGGCGCGCCCCAGCGCGCCGGCCTGGAGCGAGCGGCTCACCTGGGTATTTTTATCCTTCGTTCCCTCGGGGCTCCTTGTTGCCTACACCACCCACCTCACGACCGACCTCGCATCCGCGCCGCTGCTCTGGGTGCTGCCGCTCGCTCTCTACCTGGCGACCTTCATTGCCGTATTCCGCCAGCGCATGTGGGGAAGCCTCGGGGGCCTGCTCCTTCTGCAGCCGCTGGCGGTTGCGGGCGCCCTCGCCGCCTACGAGTGGAAGGGCGACTACAGCTGGATTGTCTCTGCTCTCGTCGGGCTGTTGGCGTTCCTCGTTACCAGCCTGCTGTGTCACGCCCAGCTCTACAAGCGCCGACCCGAGGCGGCGCGTCTGACCGACTTTTACCTCTGCATCTCGCTCGGCGGCGTGCTCGGCGGGATTTTTTCCGCCCTACTCGCACCGCTGCTCTTCACGGGAACCCTGGAGTTTCCGGTGCTCCTTGGCCTTGGCATGCTGGCACGCCCAAAGCTGTGGCGCACGCTGGAAACGGGGCGCGGCCGGATCCGACTAGGGTTGATGCTTGGCGCGGCCGTGGGCGGCATCTTCCTCTTCCAACTGCTGCTCGTGAGCGAACGCCTCCTCACAGCCCACGCGGATCTGCGCTTGCAGGTGGTCTGCGGGCTCGGGCTCGCGGTGGTTGCGGCCACGCGTTGGCCGCAGCCGGCGACGGCAGCGCTGGCTGCGATGATTGCCGCCGCCGCCGCCCTGCCATCGGCGTCGGCGCCCATCTACGCTCAGCGCAGCTTTTTCGGCACGCATCGCGTGGTCGAACTCGGCCGGGGGCGGCTATCGGTTGCTGCTGCACGGCACGACCGTGCACGGCATCCAACAGAACCGGTCGGGGGTGGCGCTCGTCTCGCGTCCGACGCCGCTCGCCTACTACCATTCGTCCGGGCCCTTGGCGCGCGGCCTTGAATTGGCACGCGCGGCCAAAGCAGACGGGCTTACGCGTCGGAATTGTTGGCCTGGGAACCGGCGCGATGGCGTGTCACGCGGCGCCCGGCGACCGCTGGCGCTTTTATGAGATCGATCCCGCGGTCGTCCACATCGCCACCACGCCCTCCCTCTTTCGCTATCTCGCCAGGTGTTTGCCGGAGCCTGATATCCTGCTTGGTGATGCGCGCTTGACGCTTGCCAAGGAGAGCGATGGCACCTTTGACTATCTGATGGTGGATGCCTTTTCCTCGGACGCGATCCCGATCCATCTGCTCACCGTCGAGGCGCTGCGACTATACCTCGGCAAACTATCCGCGCGCGGCATCCTGGCGCTGCACGTATCCAATCAAAATCTCGACCTGCCGCCGGTGCTCGAGGCCAACCTTCGCGCGTTCGGGGCGTCAGCGGCATCTATGTCGAAGGCGAACGCGGTGCCGGCGCCCTCGCTTCGCAGGTTGTTCTGATCGCACGCACGATAGCGAGCTTCTGACGCCGGCCCTGGCCTGGCACCGAGCACGCCGTCTTGACAGCCCGAGCGTGCAACCATGGACCGATGCTTACTCCGACTTCATCTCTGCCGTCTGGCGCCGCTACAAAGCCAAGCTTCAGACCAGCCTCGGGCGGCAATAGGCAGGCCAAGGCCCCGATCGCGACTCGGCAACGGCTGCGCAAAAAGCAGGCGTTTGAGGCATTGCACGCGATTGCGCACTGAGCCTCACTTGACCGGCAAGACTTCCGGGCGCGCGCCGAATTTGAAGCTGACGCGGGCCAGGATGGATTGCACATCGACGTCGCCGCCGACCGCAACCACCGGCGAGGGCGCAAGCACGCGATCATCGGCATTGAGGTGAACGAAGTTGTACTCGATGCCCAAAATGATGTTATCGCGTATCGCGTATTCAAGACCCACACCGGCTGTCCAACCGTGCTCCCGCTCGCTCGAGGAGCCCGCGGTCGCCGTGCCTCCAAACGTGAAGCCAAAATCGACATCGGCCGTGGCGTAACCGGCCTTGGCGTACGCCAGCAGATTGTCATTGGCGTAGCCAAGACGCCCGGTGACAAGAATTAGATTGCTGACTTCACTGGAGCGCGTCACGGGCACACCGAGGAACGAGGTGTGGGAGGTCACGTCGGCGTCGAGGCCGGTATAGGACACTTCGAGGCCGGCGACCATATTGCCCCATTGCTTTTGCAGACCGATTTGAACACCTCCGGCAAAACCATTGCCGCTATGCTCGAGAATCTGCGCCGGGACCGGCGATGGTCCACTGGACTGCCCATGAAGGCCATCCCGGCGTGGCCGCCCAGATAAAGGCCGCTCCAATCATACCCGAAGTAGGCAACCTCGCAGCAGATCGGGGGCTTATAGGTGTAGGGAACCGGTTCCGGCCGGCCATCGGCGTGAGCAACCAAGCCGCCGCCGGCGTAAAGGGCAGCTCCCAAGAGCAACAGCCGCAGTGCGTTCATGGCGGTCCCCAGTGCGCGAATCATGGCTTGGGCATCACGTTCCCACGCCACGGCCCAATGACAAGCGCGTTCGCGCGGGAAGCCCCCGTTTTGCGCCGGCCGGTGGCGAACGAACAACGCCGCCAGCGTACTTGCCCGACGCTTGGTATTGTGGCGGACGGTTAGACCGTCGCTTCGCGCCAGGCGATCAGGCGGCGGATGCCCTCGCGCATGTCGATCTCCGGTCGCCAACCAAGCACGCGTTCTGCCAGTGCATGCTCCAGCGACCAATCGCCGCCGGAGGTCAGCCGCACCACGCCAGGGTCCGGCTCGACGTGGTCGGGTTCCAGCGCCTTGCCGGCGAGTTCGGTGACGAGACGAACGATTTCCAACGTGGTCGTGGTGCTCGGGCCCGATATGTTGACGGTGATGTCGGTTGCATCCGCCTCAAAGGCAGCGGCGTTGGCGCGTGCCACATCGCTAACGTGCACGAAATGCTTGACTTCCGAGCCATCGCCCAACACGCGTGGCCGCTCGCCGCGGCGCACGCGATCGTGCGTCTCGATGATATAGAGGGCGTTGGCGGCGCGGTAATGCTGACGCTCGCCGTAGACGGTTGCGTAGCGCACTACAACATAATCGAGACCCTGCTTGCGGTGGGCATCGCGGCAGAGCTGCTCGCCGATGATCTTGCTGGCGCCGTACAGGATGGCGGCCGGCGGCGCGCCGGCGGAGTGGAAGGGTGTGCTCTCGACCAACTTGCCCACGATGCCGGGGCCATAACCGTAGGCGGCGCTCGACGATGCCAGCACGAGCTTCTTGGCAGCGGTGATGCAACAGGCCTCGATCACGTTTTGCGTGCCGCGAACGTTGACGTCGAGACCCGTCCAGGGATCGCGATCCATGCTGAGCGACATGAGGGCTGCGAGGTGCAATACCCCATCCACATGACGCATGGCCGCAATCAATTGCGGCAAGCGCATCACGTCCCCCGGTATGACTTTGAGACGCGGGTTGGCCTCCAGGTGCTTGAGCGCGGCCAACGATCCTTGCGCGAGGTTGTCGAAAACGACAACCTCGGCGGCGCCACGGTCCAAAAACAGCTCAGCGCTTGTCGAGCCGACCAGGCTTGCGCCTCCAACTATGAGAAAGCGCCCGCCGTCGATCGGTACGGGCTTCGCCATTGGGACGCTCTGCAACTGAAGCGGACATCTGCCGGCACTCTCCGTCGTCGTTCGACCGTCTCTGCTTGCCCTCGATCTCGCCCTAGTCAGCGGCTTGCTGGCGGCCGGGGCTGGGAAGACGAAGACCATGAACCGACCCGCCACGCCCCGCAAGCGACGCGCGGGCGGACCAGCACCTTGCCAGGTGGCGCCGTAGCGACGACGTGGTATGAACGTCGCAACCTGAGCCCGTGGAGATCGCATATGGACGCCACCGCCCTGAAAGCGTTGCAGGCCCCACTCAAGGAAAGATATCGCGAGCAACCCGAGAGCGCCGTCATCACGCTCAAGGCCGAAGGCAATATCGGCGAGGGCGTGACGTGTTCGGTGCAGACGGGCAAGGCTCTGGTCGAGGCAGGTCTGCACCCGGCGACCGGCGGCACGGGGATGCATGCCTGTTCGGGCGACATGCTCCTGGAGGCGCTGGTGGCTTGCGCCGGCGTCACGCTCAACGCCGTGGCAACGGCGTTGCAGCTCAACGTGCGCGACGCGCGCATCCGTGCTGAGGGAGATCTGGATTTCCGGGGCACGTTGGGCGTTGCCAAAGAGGCACCCGTCGGCTTCCGCGACATTCGCCTGACATTCGAAATAGACGGCGACCTGAGCGAGGAGCAGAAGGCGACGCTGATGAAGCTGACCGAACGCTATTGTGTCGTCTATCAGACGCTACGCCAACCGCCCCCCGTCGCCGTAAAAACGATCGTTTCGGCGTGAACCGCGGTCTTGGCCGCGACCAGGTCGCCCAGCCGCGACACGCGGCCGCGCTGGTGAAGTGAAAGGCGGCTAACCATTTCTAGCGGTTGAGTGCTGTAACCAACAGAGGTTGCTCATGTCGAAGAGGCGCCTTGTCGCTGCGGGTTTTGCCATCGCCCTGGTTGCCGCCATGGGCGCTTTCGCCGCTGGCCCTGGCGGGGCGCAAACGCCCGGGCAGGGGCAGGAGGTGCCGTCGGGATGGGGCCGTGAGGGACAGGGGCGTGAGCGTGACGGCGCCGTCAGCCGACGTCAGGGTCGACAGCGAACGGGGCCAGGTGCGGGTGCGCGCGCCGCAAAGCAGCGTAAGCGTCGATGCCGATGCGGGCCAGGTCAAGGTGCGCGTACCCTACGTCAATCTCGACGTGCGCTGGTAGGCTTGCCGCTCAAAACGAGCTTCCCGGCTGTGTTAAAAAGTCGAGTTCGTCCACCGTCGAATGCCGCCCGAGTATGGCGTTGCGATGGGGGAAGCGACCGAAGCGATCGATGATCGCCTTGTGCGCCTCAGCCCACTTCGCGAGCCCGGGGTCGGCTAGCGTCGCCATCAAGGCGACGCAGCGTTTCTGCGCCGCGGGGTCCTCGGCGTGTTCGAACGGCACATAGAAAAACAGCCGACCGGGCTCGGGCACCTCCACATCGAAGCCTCTGTCAATCGTCGCTTCGGCGAGGCGCAGGGCTTGGGGATCGCTGGCAAAGGCGCGCGGCGTGCCGCGGAATATGTTGCGCGAAAATTGATCGAGCACGATCACTGCGGCAAGGGCCGTCTGCGGATCGGTCAAACAGTCATCGCGTGCGAGGCTGGCGATGTGCTCGTGTGTGCGCGCAAAGCGTGCGCGCACCACCACATCCAAGGCATCGTCCTTCTGAAACCATTTTTTGGGCCCGATTTCCTCGAGCCAAAAGCGCAGAACATCCTTGGCCCAGGCGCTGCCAGGCATGGCAATTTCCCTTTACAAGATGCCCGTCCAGACCGTGCGGTCGGCGAAGCCGGGCCCTCGTCCGCCTACTTACTCGGGCCGGACGCGGCCTGCGGTGCAGGTTTCGCCACGCTGCCCGGCGCCCCCTCATCGATCGTGCGCACGACGCTCGACGTCGGTCGATCGGGGCCGACGGCAGCTCCCTTGACTTCGCCTTTCACCGCGTCGTCCCAATGTGCCAGCGTCGTCGCCGTCGTCTTGGCCTTGAGATGGACGACCTTGTAGCCTTTGGCCTTGAGCTGCTCCAGCAGGTCCGGCATCGCCTTGGCGGTGGCCTGCTGGAAGTCGTGCATAAGGATGATGCCCTTGCCCTTCTTGTCGAGCTTCGCCATCACCGATTTTACGACCTCCTCGGGTTTGCGCATCTTGAAATCGAAGCTATCGAGGTCGTGGGAGAAGATGGCAAGGTTGCGCGTGCCGAGATAGGCGAGCTGGTCCTTCGGATCCTTGAGGAACGGGAAGCGGAAGAAGGGGGATGGGGGCGTACCCAGCGCCAATGCCACCGCGCTCAGACCCTTCTCGATTTCTTCGGTTGCCTTCTCGCCCTTCATCTTAGCGAGGTTGGCGTGCGACCAGGTGTGGCTGCCGATCGTATGCCCCGCGGCGGCCACTTCCTTCAAAATCTCCGGATGCCAAAGCGCATGCTTGCCGATCGGAAAGAACGTCGCCTTGATACAGTGATTGGCCAACGCCGCCAACACCGCACGGGTGTGATCGGGCCACGGTCCATCGTCGAAGGTAAGCACCACTTCCTTGAGCAGGAGGAAGTCGTGCATCTTGTATTGTTCCATGCCAAAACCTGGCCCGCCCGTGGTGTCGATTTCCACGGTGCGCGCCACGCCCAATCCGTTCGGGTTTTGGCAAGGTTGTGCAGCCTGACTTGCACCGGGCAGCAGCCCGCTTGCGCCCCAGACAAGTGCGGCCGCTATCGTTCTTGTTAACAGCATGGCATCCCTCGGGTATGCGGTTCCATCGATGTCGCTTTGGTTAACCTGCAATCATCCTTGGTATACGCGCAAGTGCCCGCATTCGCACCGCAATATTTTGGCGCTCGGGTTGACGACGTGAAGGCCACGGACAGAATGGCTCTGCCATCCGCGACGAGACGTTGCACGCTGTTGCAGTGCGGACATAATTCGACCATCTCGCAGTGTTGTGATTGTGCGCTAGCTGCTTTCTATGGCATCACCCGGGGGCATTCATGTTTACGCGTAGCTCGGCGCCCGAGCCTAAACCGCTCGAGCCGACCACCACCAATCTTGGCCTCAACGTGCAGCGCCGACCGCCCATGCCGGATGCGTCGACCAAGTCCGTGATCAGCAATGACCTGAAAATCATCGGTCAGGGCCTAAAGATCATCAGCCAAGGAACCTTGCAGGTGGATGGCGAGGTCGAAGGCGACGTGCGAGGCACCGAGGTGATCATCGGCGAGAAAGGCAGGGTGACCGGCACGGTTGCCGCCGAACGCGTCATCGTCCGCGGCATGATCTCTGGCGTGATCCGCGGCCTGACGGTGACATTGCAGGCCTCCTCGCGCGTCGAGGGCGACATCCATCACATGTCGCTTGCCATCGAGCAGGGCGCCGAGTTTGACGGCCGTTGCAAGCGGCCGGCCGATGCCTCCGAACTGAACCTCGACCTTGACGGGCCCGTCGCCGCCGTGCCGCAGCCCCGGCCCGTGATCCAGCGGCCCGGCCAACTGGTTCGCCCGGGATAGGGGCACAAAAACCGAGGGCTCGATTGCGGCCCGCGCGCGCCTCAGCCGCGTTGCCCCCCTTCCAAACTGCAGCGCGCGTGCTACAGTTGTTGAGAATCGCAACCATCGGAAAGGAGGTGATCCAATGTCGAGTGGGATCTTAAAGGCGGCAAGGACGCTGATGTTTGATCACGCCTGCGTTGGAGCAGCCTCCAGCAGAGCCTAAGCTGATCGCTTGCGGCTTGGCAGCAGCCACTGCCCGCCGGCCGTCGCTTGCTACCGATCTCACGGGGGCCGCCTTGCGCGGCCCCTTTTTCTTGCCCTACCCCACCGCCAGAGGCCTGCCGACGCCGGACGGCGCTAGCCTAATCCTTCGCAAGCGGGGATAATTGCCCCCGGGTCGACTGGGAAGCGACGGAGGGGTTTCATGGTGGGCGCGCGCATTTTTGTTGCGCTGGCATTTTGCGTGCTCGGCGCCTCGTTTGTGGGATCCACCGCCCTCCTGATCAGCGAGTTTCGCGACGCGGAGTGGCGCGCGATGCTGGTGGTGCATAGCCACCTGTTCTTCTTCTTTCCGGTTTTCGGCGTGCTCGCTCTGGCGGCCTTCTATCGCCCTGCGGTGGTCTTCACGCACCTTTATTGGACTAATCTGCGTCACGGCAAGCTGCGCTACAGCCTGGGCCTGCTGGCGGTCGCAGGGCTCACCATCGCGGTCACGCAGTGGCTCGACGCCAAGCCGCGTGGCCTCTACGAAGTCGCAGCCAACGTCCTGCTGGCGGACAGGGGAGAACCCAGCGGCTGCGCCGGGCAGAGGTCGGCGTGCCGCCGGGCGCCCTTGCTGGATACTCTGGTGAGCGTCACGGAGGCGGCGCAGCGACGCGTCGGGCTTTCTAAGTTCGCACGCAACTGTCAACCCGACGCGCTGTTGGAAATCCCCGAGGAGATGCAAAAGGAGCGCTATTGCTTCCCCGCCAAAGGCAAGCTGACGGGCACGCAGTGCTGCGAGGCGCAGACCCGATTTGCCGACACCGTCGCGCGCATGCAGGCGGATTTGGCGCAACGCTCTCTCACCGGTGCGCTCGACGGCATTTTATTTCTGCCGCTCAAAATCTTCTTTGTCCTCATCGTTGTTGCTATCGCCATTTGCTTGGCGATTTGGCGCGACGCAATGGATGTACACTACCTCGAGCTGGTGCCGGCGGTTGAGCGCGGCGTCATCATCGGGGCATTCGCCATGCTGTTTTGGCCGCTGATGGACTACGGCTATCAGCAAACCAGCAATGCGCTCTACGGCCGATGGGGCGCGGGACCACAGTTCCGTTTGAGCCTGGTCATTGTACCCTGGGCGCTCCTGCTCTTGTTCTATTTCCTGCGTCGCCTGCGCAAGAACCTCGAAATTGTCGGCCAACTTGCCGGCGTGGTGGCGAGCGCGATCGCCATCCTCCGTTACGAGGAGATCAACGACTGGTCCGTTAGATTGTTCGGAGCCGGCGCCGACAATGCGACCATCGGCCTCCTCCTTGGCATCGCCGCCCTCGGCTTCGTCCAACTGTGGTGGCCGTTTCGAATGCCGGTCCCCCGCGGGCGAGAACCGCAGGCGGCAAAGGCGCCGACGGCGGCAGGGAGCGCACCTCGGGCGCAACCTGGCGCGGGCGCCGCGGCCAAGCTTGGCGGCGCACCGACGGGGGCAGGGCCGGCCGCGTCGACCGCCGCTGCGGGCCAGGCGGTTGCGGCAAGAGCCGCGGGACCCGGCGCGGCTTCATCGCCGTCGACCCAGGTCAGACCGGCGGCAATGGCAACGAGACCGGCGGCCGCAGCGACGGCCAACCCAAACTCTACCGCAGCGCTGCCGCCCGCGCCTGCTAAGCACGGGCCCGACCGTTGAGCTTTCGCGCGCGCTTGGCGTGATCGCTCCGGCGTCGCGCTCGCGCACATAGTATCGGTTGCAGCCGGCCCCAAAACTCGGGCATAGCTCCAAAAACTGCGGGATCAGCGACGATGCTCACGGTCTACGACAGCACAGATGGAGCACTGATCAAGCGCGAGGACGCCGCCGGCGTCTCGCTCGCCACCATCTGGCTCGATTTGCTGAACCCAACCAAAGAGGAGGACCGCTTTGTCGAGGAGAAGCTATCCATAACGGTGCCGACGCGCGAGGAAATGGCCGAGATCGAGGCATCGAGCCGCCTCTATCAGGAGGGCGGAGCCTACTACATGACCGCCGTTTTGATGCATCAGCACGATTGGCTCGTCGATCCGCCGACACCGACGCCGATTACTTTCATCCTTGCCGGACATCGGTTGGTGACGGTGCGCTATGCCGAGCCGCGCGCCTTCCAGATCTTTTTGAACCGCGCCCAGAAGAAAGACGCCACCTGCGTCAGCGGCGCAGCAGTCCTCGTCGCCCTGCTGGAAGCCATCATTGATCGCGAAGCTGATCGGGTGGAGCGCATTCAGGGCGAGGTCGACAAGCTGTCACAAACCGTGTTCGGGACCAAGGGTGGGCAGCGGACGCGGGCTGGACGCTTCGATGTCAACATCCGCACGATCGGTCGCGAGGGCGAACTTACCTCGCGGTCACGCGAAACACTGTTGAGCTTAGATCGGCTCTTGACCTACCTCGCCCAAGTTATGAGCCAACGCGGCGACGACAAGGCTTTGCGCGCACGGGTAAAGACCGCCGGCCGAGACGTCGTCTCCTTGGCAGATCACATCGGCTACCTATCGACCAAGATCACCTTTCTGCTCGATGCTACACTCGGCATGATCAACAACGAGCAAAACACCATCATCAAGATTTTCTCGGTGCTCGCCGTCGCGCTGATGCCGCCGACGCTGGTCGGCACCATCTACGGCATGAACTTCAAGCATATTCCAGAACTGGAATGGGCCTACGGCTATCCATTTACGCTCGGGCTGATGGTCATCTCGGCGGTGCTGCCCTGGCTATATTTCAAGCGCAAGGGATGGCTGTAGCCCGCCCGGCGGGACCACTGTCCCGCGAGCACGGCCCTCCACGTCAGGGCCCGGGCGACCGCCGGTGCTTGATTCCAGCCGCCCGGCATGGGCATGCTGGACCATCGCTCAAACGCGTAAGGACATTCTCATGGATCTCGGTATCAAAGGCAGGAAGGCAATCGTCTGCGCGGCATCTAAGGGCCTCGGCAAGGGCTGCGCCGCAGCACTGGCACGCGAGGGTGTGGAGGTGACGATTTGCGCGCGCGGTGCGGACGCGCTCAACGCCACCGCGGAGGAGCTGCGCGAGAACACCGGTGCCAAAGTGACCGCGGTCGTCTGCGACGTCACGACCGAAGAGGGTCGCAAGCGGCTGCTGGCCACCTGTACCAATCCGGACATTCTCATCAATAACGCTGGCGGCCCGCCACCTGGCGACTTCAAAGATTTTGGCCTCGATGATTGGCGCAAGGCGGTCGAAGGCAACATGCTGACGCCCATCGCGCTCATTCAAGCCACCGTCTACGGCATGATGAACCGTGGCTTCGGCCGCATCGTCAACATCACCTCCGCGTCGATCAAGCACCCGATTGCTGCGCTCGAGCTCTCCAACGGTGCGCGCCTTGGTCTCACGGGCGCCGTCGCCGTGCTCGCGCGCAAGGCCTCCCGGAACAACGTCACGATAAATGGCATCCTGCCCGGGCCGTTCGATACCGACCGCCTGCGCGGCACCAGTCAGAAGATGGCCGAAGCGAGGAAGGTAGCGCTCAGCGTCATCGATGCTGAGCGCAAAGCGGCCGTTCCCGCCGGACGCTATGGCACGGCGGATGAATTTGGGGCCGCGGTTGCCTTTCTGTGCTCGACGCATGCGGGCTTCATCACCGGCCAGAATTTGCTGATCGATGGCGGCGGCTATTTGGGATCGCTGTAGCTGCCGCTGAGCTCAAACTCGCGAAAGTTCCAGCGCGCCGGAACATTTTCGGCGCGCGCACCGCTTGCACGAGACGGACATCTCGCGCATTACGTTAGTTTGCTGCGACAATTCCATGAAATCGAGTTCATATTTTCACGTTGACCTGATGCATCGAAGCTGATCCTTTGCGCCCGCCAGCAGTGCGAGGCGAATGTAAAAAAAAGCATCGCTGTTGTGGGGCTGCGGCCGTTGGCTCAGGACGAACTGTAGACGGGCGGAAAGACCACTTAGCTCAATCGTCGTTACAACCAGAACGCGCAAGCGGCGCGTTTTGGTTTGTCCGTTTACTGCCTTGTTCGCCTTGCGCCGTTCGTTATGCGCAAAAGGAGAATGAAGCATGAAAAGGTTTCTCACGACATCCGCGCTTGCAATGGCCCTCAGTGCTGGGTCGATGCCTGCCTCAGCCGATTCCTACGACAGCTGGCTGTCGGACCTTGGGCGCCGCGAGAGTTCTGAGCCGATCCGGTGATCGTGCTGAGCAGCGAGGCATTTACGGCGAGGAGCGCACTGGCCGATACGAGAAGAAGCGGATTGCGCGTGCAGCCATCAGTGATGATGAGGATTTCGACTATCGGCCACGACGCTCGCTGCGAGACGACAAGCGCGCGTTCAACGCCGCGGCCCGCAAATCGCGCGGCGAGCGAAAAGTTCGGCACGTTGCCGTCGATCGGCCGCTACCCCGGGTGCGGTCGCCGAAGTGGACGCAGCGCAGCGTCAGCAGGGGTAAGACCTCTGGTTCCGGGCAATCGGGCATGGCCTCCTATTACTGGCAGGGTCAGCGTGTGGCCTCGGGCGGCTGGTTCAACCCCAATGCTATGACCGCAGCGCATAAGAGCCTCCCGTTCGGGACTCGCGTGCGCGTTACCCATTCCGGCAGCGGCCGCTCGGTGGATGTCGTAATCAACGATCGGGGGCCCTACGTGGCTGGCCGCATCATCGACTTGTCACGGGCTGCGGCTTCTGCGATCGGCATGACCGGTCAGGGCGTGGCCAAAGTGAAGGTGATGGTGGTAGGTCGCTAACCAGCTGATCGTCGATGCTTTTGAGCGGCGGGTGTGGAAGCACCCGCCGCTCTTTTTTTGCAAGCCCATTGACCCACCCTTCCCTCGAGCGCGGCCACCCTGTAACTCGAGGCGCGCCCGTTCCCGCGCTGGCGTCCATGCGCGGGCGGCGCCTTGGAGGGCGCGACTAGCCCGGGGGCGCCCACGCCGGAAGGATTGCAGCGCCGATGATTTGGATCGCCATCCTGGCCCTCGGGCTTGCCGCCGGAACGGTCGGCGGTATCGTCGGTTTCGGCTCGTCCATCATGTTGATGCCGATCTTGATGGTTGCCTTTGGCCCCAAGGAAGCGGTGCCGATCATGGCAATCGCCGCGCTGCTTGCAAATCTCTCACGCGTGGCGGTCTGGTGGCGCGAGATCGACTGGAGCGCCAACGCCGTTTACTGCGCAACCGCGATCCCAGCCGCGGCCATGGGCGCTCGTACCCTGCTCAAGCTCGAGCCACAACTCATCGAGGCCTTTCTGGGCCTACTCTTTGTGGCGATGGTGCCGATTCGGCGCTGGCTGATGGCACGCGGCCTGCGTATCGCCCTGTGGCATCTGTCCATTGTCGGCGCCGGTATCGGCTTTCTGTCCGGGATGGTTGCCTCGACCGGGCCGATCAATACGCCGTTCTTTCTTGCCTACGGACTGGTGAAAGGTGCCTATCTATCGACCGAGGCGCTCGGATCCATGGCCGTCGGCATCACCAAAGCCATCGTCTTCCAGCGTTTCGACGCGCTACCGCCCGAGACGGCGCTGCGGGGATTGATCGTCGGGGCCTCGGTAATGGCCGGCTCCTGGGTTGCCCGCGGCTTCGTGCTGCGCCTTGATGCGCAACAATTTCGCTCTCTCATGGACGGGCTCTTGCTTTGCGCTGGGGCCATCCTGTTGTGGTGGGCATTCTCGCACTGAGCACCGGCGCCGCGCTTGGCTGGTGACAGCCTCGCCACAGTTCCGATACCTTCGCGGCAAGGGAGCAATGGGCAAGGCAGGCGGGCATGCGCACTGATGGAAAGCCGTCCGGCTCGGTGGCGCTCATCAGAACGGCGATGATCGAAAAGAAGATCACGCAGGCCGAACTCGCCGATGCCGCCGACTGCCACGAGAAGACCATTCAAAACCTGCTCGCAGGCCGACCGGTCCGTGATCAGACGCTGTTCGACGTCTGCATGGTGCTGGGGCTCAATTTTCAGCGAGTCAAGGCCGCCTGGGGCGGCGAGCTGCGCGATGCGCCGGGAGCCGGTGTCGCGGAAGGGCGCGCCGCGCCGGTCTACATGGGTGCCTATACGCGGGCCGGCGTCGATCAGTACATCGGCAGCTATCTTACCCTGCGCCCCTCGTTCTCCAATCGCGCCGAGATCATGGCCTACCGCACGGACATCAGCTGGGATGAAGAATGGCCGAGCCTGCTGTTTCAGGAATGCGACCGGCCAGACAAACATTTCCTGCACCGCGGGCGGCTCTACATTCCCGCCTCGTCCATGTACATCCACCTCGTTTCCTTAACCAAGGGTGCCATGCGCATGGTCATGGTGTCGCAGCTCGATCCGTCCGGCATTATGCGAGGTTTGATCACCACCCTGCATAAACAAAGGGCAACCTTGGTGCCCGTCAGCGCACCCATCGTCTACGTCAAGCAGAATGAATTTTCGTCCATAAAGCTGGGTGAGGTTGGGGCCGATGACGTCGCTTTTGGGCGTTACCGTCAGTTTATCGAGGACACGACCGCCCAGGGCTACGCCAAACTGATCGACATATCGACGTAAGTGGCAGTTTCGCAATTGGCGAGAACCGCCTATGGTGCCGCGCGCCCGCGGGGGGAGCGCTTGCGAGCGCGGACTGCCGTGGCAGCGACTAGAACCAAAGCAATGTATGCAATACGGCGCAGGCCAAAAACTGGCCAGCCACCGAGGAGAAGAACTGGCATGACGACACTATCGAGACGAAAATTCATCAAGACCGCCGGTGCAGGCGGCCTGGCGGCGACGGCGGTCGCGTCGCCGGCAATTGCGCAGTCCATGCCAGAGGTGAAATGGCGCTTAACGGCAAGCTGGCCCAAGTCGCTCGATACGCTGTACGGCAATCCCGAATATCTCTCCAAGCGCATTGCCGAGCTGACCGACAACAAGTTTCAGATTCAAGTGTTTGCCGCGGGCGAAATCGTGCCCGGTCTGCAGGTGCTCGACGCGGTGCAGGCCGGCAACGTCGAGGCGGGTCACACGGCGCTCTACTATTACTTCGGCAAAGACGTCGCCAACACCTTCGGTACCGACCTGCCGTTCGGCATGAACAGCCGCATGAAGAATGCCTGGTACTTCCAGGGCGGCGGCCAGGCTCTGATGGATGAGTACCTGCGCGCCAAGTACAACGTGACCGGCTTTGTATCGGGCGCGACCAACTGCCAGATGGGTGGTTGGTTCCGCAAAGAGATCAACACCCTCGACGACCTCAAGGGTCTAAAGTTCCGCGTCGGCGGTTTCGCTGGCCTCATTCTGCAGCGACTGGGCGTGGTGCCGCAGCAGATTGCCGGCGGCGATATTTATCCCGCCCTGGAGAAGGGCACGATCGATGCGGCCGAGTGGGTTGGCCCCTACGATGACGAAAAGCTGGGCTTCGTAAAGGTCGCCAAGTACTACTACTATCCCGGTTGGTGGGAGCCCGGTTCAACGCCCCACTATCTGTTCAATCTGACCAAATGGAATGAGTTGCCGAAAAGCTATCAGTCTCTCCTGCAGGCCGTGGCGCAGGAGTCCGGCATGATGATGACGGCCAAGTACGATGCGATGAACCCGGTGGCGCTCAAGCGTCTGGCCGCCGCCGGCGCCGTGCTGAAACCGTTCACGCCGGAGGTCATGGATGGCTGCTGGAAGGCGGCAACCGAGCTCTATGCGGAGCTTGCCGCCAAGAACGAGTGGTTCAAGAAGTTCTATGACCACTTTACCGCTTTCCGGGCGGACCAGTATCTGTGGTGGCAGGTGGCCGAATACACCATGGATAGCTACATGATCCGCTTCCGCAATCAAAAGGCGTAAACGCAGGTCATTGCCGTTGTTCGTTGGGCCGGCTCCGGCAACGGGGTCGGCCCTTTGTTTTCTTGGTCCGCGCGCTGGCGGCGCCTGCCAAAAAACGGCCGCCAGCAGCCTGTTCCCGTCAAGGGCAAAACGCCCTATGCTGAGCGACAATCGACATCGGTCGGGGGAACTGCATCCGACTGAGCAAAGGGCCGTAAACAATCGGTCATCACTGCAAAGGAGGAATTGCATGACGACGTTTTCACGCCGTAGGTTCATCAAGGCCGCCGGCGTCGGCGGTGCGGGCGCGCTCGCCACGGCGGTGGCCGCCCCGGCGATCGCGCAGTCGGCCCCGGAGATCAAGTGGCGGCTGACGGCAAGCTGGCCGAAATCGCTGGATACGCTCTACGGTAATCCGGAATACCTCGCCAAGCGCGTCGCCGAACTCACCGACAACAAGTTCCAGATCCAGGTGTTTGCGGCCGGCGAAATCGTGCCGGGTCTGCAGGTGCTCGATGCCGTGCAGGCGGGCAACGTCGAGGCTGGCCATACGGCGGCCTATTACTATTTTGGCAAGGATGTGGCGATGACGTTCGGTACCGATTTGCCGTTCGGACTGAACTCGCGCATGAAGAATGCTTGGTTCTTCCATGGCGGCGGTCAACAGCTCTTCGACGAGTTCCTGCGCACCAAGTACGGCGTGACAGGCTTCATCAGCGGCTCCACGAACTGCCAGATGGGCGGTTGGTTCCGCAAAGAGATCAACACCCTCGACGACCTCAAGGGTCTAAAGTTCCGCGTCGGCGGTTTCGCTGGCCTCATTCTGCAGCGGCTGGGCGTGGTGCCGCAGCAGATTGCCGGCGGCGATATTTATCCCGCCCTGGAGAAGGGCACGATCGATGCGGCCGAGTGGGTTGGCCCCTACGATGACGAGAAGCTGGGCTTCGTAAAGGTCGCGAAATACTACTACTATCCCGGCTGGTGGGAGCCCGGCGCCACGCCCCACTACTTGTTCAATCTTGCCAAGTGGAACGAGCTGCCCAAGATCTATCAGGCGGCCATCCTTGCAGCGGGGCAAGAGTTGGGTGTGTGGATGACGAGCAAGTACGACCACGGCAATCCGGCCGCGCTCAAGCGCCTGGCCGCCTCCGGCGCCGTGCTGAAACCGTTTCCCCCGGAAGTCATGGACGGCTGCCACAAGGCGGCCAGCGAGCTCTACGCGGAGCTGGCGAGCAAGAACGAATGGTTCAAGAAGCTGCTCGATAGCCTCGTCGCCTATCGCTCCGACCAGTATCTCTGGTGGCAGGTGGCGGAGTACACGATGGATAGCTATTTGATCCGTTATCGCAATCAGAAAGCCTAAGGGGCGGCGACGGCGCGCTCACAATGGGGCCGATCCGGCGCGGGTCGGCCCTCATCGCTTTGCCCCCGAGGCGGATCTCGCGGCGTTTTCGATCCACGGCGCACTTGTTCACAACACGGGATTTGCAATGAAATGCGTTGAAACAGCGTAAGATGTTGCGAACACAAGCACTTTTCCCAATCTGGTCTGGTCGGGGTACAGTGCGGGGTACTACTTGGCCCAGATCGCCGCCAGTAAGCCCCAAGGCGAGGCGCTGGCTGG
The DNA here is from genome assembly GCA_963775835.1 of uncultured Alphaproteobacteria bacterium. Taxonomy (GTDB): domain Bacteria; phylum Pseudomonadota; class Alphaproteobacteria; order Rhizobiales; family Hyphomicrobiaceae; genus AWTP1-13. Next base: position 423,833 of record CAVZKV010000029.1, read on the forward strand.
CCTCGAGCGGCTTGCCCGCCGTCTGTGAGGGTCTGAGACACTGGCCCCGGCCGGTCAAATTTGGGGTTTTCCCTAATGCCATCTCCTCGAGCTCGAGCTCGGCGCTAAGCGCCGGCCGCGGCCGGTCGACGTCGAGCTCCGCATCGGCCATCATTGGGCCCTGCCCCGCCTCGCGTTTGTCCGTCCGCTCAGCCCATCCGCAGCCGTCCGCCCGCCCAACGGCGACGATTGGCTGCATGAACCCAAGTGGGACGGCTTCCGCTTCCAAGTGATCAAGGACGGCAGCCGCGTTCGGCTCTATTCACGCCACGGCGCCGAATACACCGACCGATTGCCGACCATGGCCGAGGCCTTCGGCAAGCTCCCCACGCGATCGGGCAATCCTCGATGGCGAGCTGTGTCTGATCGATCCTCGAGGGGCCGCGCATTTCTATCGCTTGATGGCCCAGATGCGCACGAACCGTGCCGACGAGTCTCAACTGATCTTCCTAGCCTTCGATTTGCTGCACCAGGATGGCGTTGATTTGCGCGGCTTGCCGCTATCCGAACGCAAGCGCGATCTGCGTCGATTGTGCCGCAAATCGCGGGTGCCGTTCATGCGTGAGGTGCAAACTTTTCCCAATGGCCCGCTGCTATTCGATCACTGCAACAAGTTTGGCTTTGAGGGCGTCGTGTCCAAGCGCCTGGCGTCACTGGGCGTACCGAGTGATGGCGACCAGCAAAACCGATTGATGACGTCCACCTGTACCGATTGATGACGTCCACCCCCGTACCGATTGATGGCGTCCACCTATTCCGAGCGATGACGTCCACCAGCCCGGGGCTGTGGAAAAGCGTGCACTGGAGTGAGTGGCCCCCCGTTGGGTGATCCTCGAATTCGGCATGGCCTGGCCCCTTTTTCAACAAGGGGGATGCGAGGGATGCCTCAAGAGAGATTATCCATGCGGAAGATCCGAGAGGTTCTGCGTCTCAAGGCTGGCGGCTTCTCCAAGCGCCGTATCGCAGCAAGCCTTGGCATCAGCGCGACAGCTGCCATGGAATGCGTGCAGCGGGCGCGGCGTGTCGGGCTGACGTGGCCGCTCCCAGAGGACCTAAGCGATGACGCGCTGGAGCAGTGCCTCTATCCGCCGTCGAGCATCAAAGATGAGCAACGGCCGCTACCGAGTTGGGCGGAGATCCATCGCGAACTGAAGCGTCCGGGCGTTACGCTGCAGCTGCTCTGGCAAGAGTATCGCGAGCAGCATCCCAGCGGGTACGCGTACTCGCGCTTTTGCGACCTGCACCGGGCCTGGGAGAAGCGGGTGTCGCCGACGATGCGCCAGACGCATATCGCCGGCGAGCGCATGTTCGTCGATTACGCCGGCACGAAGCTGCAGGTCATTGCTTCGACCACCGGCGAGATCCTCACCGCCGAGCTGTTCGTCGCAGTGCTTGGTGCTTCCTCGCTCACCTACGCGGAAGCGACCTGGACGCAATCGCTCCCCGATTGGACCGGCTCGCATACGCGCGCCTTCAGCTACTTTGGCGGTGTGACGGCGATAATCGTCAGCGACAATTTGAAATCGGGCATCACCAAAGCCTGCTTCTACGAGCCGAACGTCAATCGTACATATCAGGAGATGGCGGACCATTACGACACCGCAATAGTCCCAGCCCGCCCCAAAAAACCTAGGGATAAGGCAAAAGTCGAAGCCGGGGTGCAAGTTGCAACCCGATGGGTCATCGCAAAGATCCGTAAGCGTACGTTCTTCTCGCTCGCAGAGCTCAATGCCGCCATTCGCGACTGCGTCGAACAGATAAATAACCGCGTCACGCGACATCTCGGGGCGAGCCGCCGTTCGCTATTTGAGGAGATCGAGCGCTCCGCGCTCAAGTCGCTTCCGACCACGGAGTATGTGTTCGCGCAGTGGAAGCAGTGCCGCGCCGGCATCGACTATCACGTGGAGATCGACAAGCACTACTACTCGGTGCCGTACACACTGATGCGCCAGGAGCTGTGGGCCAGTTACACCGCGAGCACGGTTGAGGTGTTCCATCGCGGCAAGCGTGTCGCAGCGCACCGGCGCGGTCCCCCGAACCGCGGGCACACGACCTTGCCCGAGCACATGCCCTCGAGCCATCGGCGCCATGCCGACTGGACGCTTGAGCGCATCAAGCGGGAGGCCGGCGAGATCGGGCCTAACGCCACGGCACTCGTCGAGGTCATCATGCGCGAGAAGCGACACCCCGAGCAGGGCTTCCGCTCCTGCCGCGGCATCGTCAAGCTCGTGGAACGCTTCGATCGCGAGCGAGTGGAGGCGGCCTGCGAACGAGCGCTCGCCATCGGCACCCGTTCATTCAGCTCCGTCAAATCCATCCTCGACACCAAGCTCGATCGCAAACGGCCCGAAAAAGCCGCGGACGGACCGGCGGTCGTTCACAGCAACATCCGCGGCCCCAACTTCTACCATTGAGGAGACAAGCAGTAATGCTCACCCATCCCACCCTCGACCAGCTCAGAGCGCTGAAACTCGACGGCATGGCCGACGCCTTCATCGAGCTCGAGCAGCAGGATGCCGCCAAGGATCTCACCCACGCCGAATGGCTCGCACTCCTGCTCGACCGCGAGATCGCCAATCGCACGACCAAACGCACGCAGATCCGCCTACGCGCGGCGCGCCTGCGCTACAGCCAGGCCTCGGTCGAGGACATCAACTATCGCGCGCAACGGCAGCTCGACAAAGCGCTCTTCCAGCAGCTCGCGACATGCCGCTGGATCGCCGAGAAACGCAATCTTCTCGTTGCCGGAAAATGCGGATTGGGCAAGACCTGGCTCGCCTGCGCCCTGGCTCAGAGGGCCTGCCGCGAGGGCTACAGAGCGTACTATGCGCGCATGCCGCGCCTCTTCGCACAACTGGAGCTCGCCCACGGCGACGGCAGCTTCGCCCGTCTCTTCCGCACGCTCACCAAAGTCGATCTGTTGATCCTCGACGACCTCGGTCCCGACCGCCTCAATGCTAGCCAGCGGCGCGACCTCATGGAGATCATCGAGGATCGGCATGGCCGTGGCGCGACGTTGATTGCCAGTCAGCTCCCTGTCAAAGCCTGGTACGATCTCATCGGTGAACCTACTTTCGCCGATGCCATCCTCGATCGCATCGTACACAATGCCTACCGGCTCGAACTCGAGGGCCCGCGCTCGATGCGAGAGCCCGAGGCGGAGGGCGCAGTCCAGTCACCAAGCATGGCGACGCCAATAACCTCGAACGGTAAGTCAACCAAAGGAGCTCGGAAATGAGCGAACTGCTTTGCGTCCCGCCCGCCCCCGTGGATCAACAGGCTCCTCCCGTGCGCGCCGCTGCGTTTGACTCGTCGCGGTCACTCCGCGGCGCACACGGGCCCCTCCTGTTGACTACGGGGACGGCCTACGATGCAGTTGCCGAGAAGCAGCAAACACTAAAGGGCCTATGAAATACATCCAACGGTGCCCTCCTCACCGCCAGCTCACGTCACACTGGACGTCATCGCTCGGAATAGGTGGACGCCATCGGCCGGTACAAGTGGACACCTTCGTCGGTAGCGCCCACGTCACGTTACTCAAGCGGGCCGAGCCGTTACTGGATCAAGACCAAGTGCCCCGGCTGGACGCGCATCAATGCCGAGCGACATAAAATGTTCGAGGCACCGCGCAAGCCCGAGCTGACCGAAACCCAGAAGACGCTGGCCAAAAAGCGTGAGGAACTCGCCCGCGTTCAGGAGCGCTTGCAGGCGCCGGATTTGCGTCCAGGGCTTGCGCGCGAGCTGCGCAAGCACGTGACTACCGCACGCCCCTGGAAACGTGAGACAGCGGAGCTTGAAGGGTGCTGAAGCCTGATGAGCTGGTGCCGGCGCGGCCGGTACTTTAGGACCTCAGTTTGGACGTTCGCTTGTTTGCGCAGCTTATCCACACACCGTACGCCGCAGCGTGCTCGATGTCTCAACTATCTTGCGGGGTCGTTCACGCACTTTGTTTCAACTCTACGTCCAATAACGTTACGCAGCGGCTACTCCGTACACCGACGATTACATCGGTGAGCATCAACAACGCCTTAGCCGTGTCTTTCTCGTCAAGCGCCGCGAGGTTTTGAGTCTCGCAATGACGCTTATACGCGTCCCAGAATGCGGCAAACGTAGTCTCGGCGCCGAGGTGGTGCCGTAGCGCATGCACGGCGAACTTGTGCACGCTCGCCATGTCTGTTTCCGTCATGGTTCGTCCCCTCGAGTGAACGCTTGCACTCATGCAACGCACTTACGCCACTGACAGTTGCACGTCCGCCAAGAACCGTTTCCGGCCTTTCCGTTGGATCGTAATGCCGCATTCACGGCATAGCTCATTGGTCTGCGCGACCGCTTCAGCCGGCGCCAATGCGCGCATTCTCGGCGGTGCAGCGCTCCCGGTATGCCAAATAAAAATCATCAAACTCGATCGCAGCCCCACTTTGCCGCTTCAATGCGCCGGCGGCAAATTCAATCAGGCTGATTACGGGCGGATAATTGTTGACAACCAAGCGCGGCGGTTCGGCGGCCTCGCGCGCGGCGCGCTATGGGCGATCATCATGGCAAACATTGCGGCCGCCTCGAGCGCGATTGAGAACAGAAAGGCATATTTCTTCTCCCGCGCCATTCCGAGTTGGCGGCGAGCTTGGCGTAAGCCCGCTGCCTGGAGCGTTTGCGGCTGGGCAGGAACTTCCCCGTGATTCGGTAGTACCTGCGCTGCTTCTTTTTGTACTCGGCGTGCCATTTGGGATCGGCTCGCTTTTCAGCTTGTCTGTTGCGCACATACTCTTTCTTCCGAGCGCGAAATTCTGGGTCTGCATAGCGCTTGGCGGAGTAAGCGCGAAGACGCGCACGCCTTCTTTCCTTCGCGGCTTCTAAGTCAGATTTGCGCGTCACTGGAATGGCAACTTCCGTTTGCGAAAAATGCGGTCGACGCAACCTCGTCCTCTACCAGGTCGAGCCAAAAGAATTCAAAGGAGGCTTGTAAGTGAGCCACGAAGAACGCGAGCGTAGCAAACGAAGTGGGCTTGGGCCTGGTGGGTGCTTTCTTCGCCTTGCGCAGCTTGGACAAGGAGTTTGCCGGCATGGTGCTCCAGGTTTGGGACGAGCAGGTGGCCGGTGGGCGGTCCTATCGCCATGACAATCACATGGTCAAATGTGATAGCCCAGTTCTTCCAAACGTCTTCCGGAGAAATCTGGCGATCGCTATGCTGGTCGCCGGAGGCCCAACCGGACTTTCCCGATCGGCGTCTGCCAAGGGAGATCGCCATGACCGCGCCCAGCAGTTTTTGCCACGTCGTATACAAGACACATCGCTACAATGAGATGATCGAGTGGTATCAAAGAGTGTTCGAGGCCAGGATTCAGCATCGTGACGACAGACTCTGCTTTCTCGCCTATGACGACGAGCATCATCGTATGGCGTTCTTGAACTTGGGTCCCGGTGAAGCGAAGAACGCATCGGCCCCGCGGAACGCCCCGGGTGTCCACCACGTCGCCTATGCCTGGAAAAACCTTGGCGAACTCATCGATACCTACAAGCGTCTGAAGAGCTATGGGGTGCTGCCAACACGACCGATCCGGCACGGTCTGACGTTGTCCCTTTATTATGACGATCCCGACGGCAACAGCATGGAGTTTCAGATCGACACTATGACGCCGGAACAAGCAAACAGCTTCATTGCAGGTCCGGCCTTCGAGAAGAACCCCGTCGGCGAGGCCTTCGATCCCGATGAATTGGTTCGTCGCTACGAGGCTGGCCAAACGGTTGACGATCTCGTATTTCGCTCGGATCAACCGGAGCATCGCGAACGCAGAATCACGCGCGACCACCCAGAACTCGTCGGCTAGTGACACCGAGCGGTAAGTCTTTGATCGCGCGCGCACGTCCGGACCTGGAGGTAGTTCTGCCGTGCAAGGCAGCCGCGCCGGAGGCGTGCTGTTGACCCAAAACCGACCTGGTCTTGTGGTGTAAGCGCGACGGCACGTACTAGAATACTGGGTCTGTGGCTCACGTTTGCGCGCGGCGACATCATGGCGGTCGAAGCCGAGCACGTCCTCTACGCATACATCGCAAGGCCAATGACGACGCAGGTCAGCAGCTTCCTTCGCGTATTGGCAAACCAAGGCTTTTCCATTTCCCATCTCGGCAAGAATGATCCGCCTCGCAAGTTCAAAGGCAGCATAGATGAGGCAGTCAGCATGGTGCTCAGCGGCACAGATCTCACGGATTGTACATTTGCCCGTAGCGTAGCACGGAGGCTTGATCTCGATTTCCATATCAACCACCACCCACAGGGGACACATTCGACGGTATCAGCGTCTTGCCCCGACAAAGCCGTGCTTGGTCTCGTCGCTGACAGCGCAGCCGAAGCGTTTGATTTGTTCATCGCCATTCGAGGTGTTTTGGGCCGAGGCAAGCAGCAGGCCTGGGAGGTTGTTCACGTGACAGAGAGGTGTCCACATGAATTACGTTCCAGATTTGTCGTCGCCTAACCAGCGCTGCCAGCGAACCCGGTGATCGCGCGCAGGTTTTCATCGAGCCACGCTCACGAGGTCGCCAAGTCGCTCGCAAAAAAACACGATTAGGTGCCCTGTCGACTGATGGCACCAGGCCGAAGAACCGGCACGTCCGCTTTGACGCCGCTCTCAGGGGTTAAGCAGACAAGGCGCGGACATCGAGGAATTCGACGTGAATGACCCGATGCCGAAAATCCCAGGGGACTGGAATTTTCGTTCGCCATGTGTCGTGTTAGCGTGTCGAGCTGTGTGAGAGACTGAACATGGGACTGGGCCTCGAAGTTGGAATCTTGGCGGACCTGAAGGAAGCGGATGACGAGGGTTTTGCGCACTACAGGGAGCAATTCGCTGTCCTCAATCAGGTTCTTGCGAGCGTGGGGCTTCCGGCACATGTCGAGCCGGAAGAGCTTGACGAAGTGTTCTCCTGCAACATGCTCGGTTACTCAGGTCTTCACTACCTTCGACGTGTTGGAGCCCATATTGCCCTGGGCAGGACAATTCCGCCGCCGGGCGACAATAACGCCGCCAACGATCCGATCCTCGCTCGTGAGTACTGGGATCGCTTTACCGCCGGTGAACGCCTCAAGTATCAACATTTGATCGTCCACAGCGACGCTGAAGGCTTCTACGTTCCGATCGATTTCGAGCGAGCTCTGGTAGTCGCGGGCTTCCCGCTAGTCGGTGGCATGCTGGGCTCGACGCAGCAATTGCGAACCGAATGCAGAGACCTCGCCACGGCGTTGGACGTGCCGGCCGGAATGGATGGAGAAGCCGACGAGGTTATCAAGGCAATTCGTACCCAGGGGCGAGGTCCACGGAAATGGCAGCAATACGCAGTTGAGACGTTCACCTGTCTGCAGTTACTCGCAGCCTGCGATGCGTCTCTGCGGACCCAGGCGGCCCTTGTGTTCTGTTAGGTGCCAGCCATCCGCGACAACAGCCGAGACCTTGGTTTGCCATCAATCGCAGCGGTGGATGCCTCCTATTGGCACAACTCGGACCACTCCGGCGATGCGGCGAGCAAGTCCGTTGTCGACGGTCCTACAGACGCGCCCAACGACTTGATGTAGCCCTATGACAGCAGGTCCTGGTCTGCGCGGCAAATCCCGCACAAATTGTCCCACAGTAATTGGACCATCATAGCCGAACCGCACGCTCCCGGCGCCCGCACACCTCCGAGATTCGTGATGCACGACTCCAAAAATCCGTGTGCGGACCACGCAGAATGCGAGAGCACACCCATCCAATATTGGTTCCATCAGCCATAGCTCGCATCAACAACCCGAGCACGACAAATCAGTTAGGCTTCGACCCACAGAGCCGTCCGTAGGGCTCTGACACTAAAGGCGCGGTACTTCCCCTCAACGAGGACCGCGCGTACTCGATCCCTGAGGCCTCTGTTCCTCCCGAACGGAGGCCTTTTTTGGTTGAGTTGGCCAACTCCTATAATTGCGCCTTCTTCCGCCAACTCGCGGCGACGAACGCCGGGTCTTCGCTCAACCCAGCTCCGCTCGGCCCGCTCACCTTCCTATATCCGTGCGCCACGCGGCACCCCAAAATGCGCCACCTCACCCCTCCAATATCCGTGAGCTCGTGCCGAAATCCGTGCACCCCTGCTGGCTCTTCGGCCATGCCATTGCGGCGCCCACACTTATCGCAGATATCGTGGACGGTTGTCGCGCCGACCTCCTGCTCGATCGTGCCGAGCAGCATGGCATCGAGCCCTGGCCGCTGGTCGCGGCCCTTAGCGCCGCTGATGCCGGCGTCGCGAAAGATCCCGTGCAAGTCGATCAGCGACCGGCCGTGCCGGTCAGAAGGATGCCAGCCGGCGCAAGTTCGACGTGGTGATGGCGTGGGCCATTGAAGGCGCCCGTAATCTGAAACAGCAGCTTGCCGGTCGGCGTGGTCGTGTCGATGTTTTGCTGGTCCAAGTAGAGATCGACGCCGAATTCGAGCGCTCGATGATCCGCCAGCGCATCCGAGCTGGGCTGAGCGTCATCAAGGAGAAGCTCGCTCGCGACGGCAAGTTCGTCAGCAAGGCCGGCAAGGTGCGCCGGAAGCTCGGCCGCCCAGGTGCCGACAAGATCGAACAGGCGCGACGCGAGCTGGCCAAGGGCATCGGCAAGGTGGCTCGCGAGGTTGGCCTCGGCGTCGGCACCGTCCACCGGCTTAAACGCGAGACTGGGGAAATATATCCCGAATTGACGTAGAGCCCTCAGCAAACGCCACGTATTGGCCCCAGGGCGGCAAGATCGGACGCGGCCGCTCCCCCCATGGCCAGGAGAACAAACGGGGAAAATTTGGGCCTAGGCGGCCTCGCCACCGAGCCCACGAGTTGCATAGAGCAACCCGAAATCAGTGGGCAGATAGTCAGTGCGATTAATCCGTGTTGCGGTCTGCAAGCTCTAGACCCGCCTGCGCCCTGGCAAACACCGCCGGCCAGCACCTGGCGGTGCTGCACCTGCTTCCTGCCACCCTTGCACCATTAGCCTGGTCAGTCGTATCCTGATCATCAGCGCTATGTCTATGAAGGCGGAGCCTCCTGCACCGAGATGGGAGATAGCTGACATGCACAGGTTCTTAATCAAGGGACTGGCAACCGCAATTGTGGTCTGCATGTACAGCTTGGGAATGGGCGCCACTACCCCCGCTGCGGCCCATGGTTGGCATTGCGCTTGGATACGCGGTCACAGTCACCCCGGGGCATGCCGCCGCCGCCGGTCGCGGGGCCGGTGGGGCCGCCGTCGCGTCCGTCGCGGCCGCTGGTAAGTCATCCATCCCTAGCTGAGCGAGCTGACCAGACTTCTTACTGGATGAGCATCACCCCGGCGCGTGTCCCTCGCTCTTGATCAGGTCCCTGATGGTTGGGCAGTCTGGGCAGGGCGATCTGGCGAGGTCGCAATAAGCGGAGCCCCCTGCCTGCTTCACTTCGGCCGCCCACGTCCGACAGACGCTTTTGCTCAAATTGTGGAAGCGCGTCGTTTCGTGGCGACCACCGCCGACATACTCATGGACGGTCAAAGTATAGTCGTTGTCGGTCTGCCGGATCGGCTCGGGCCCGTCCCTCAAGGTAGCAACGAGAGCACGCCCCTGTGGCGGTTTCACCAACTTCGCCGCCGCCATGCATTCGTCCAGGCCTAGGCCCGGTGTGTGCGCCTCACGATAGTCCCTGTCCCACGGCTCACCAGGCGCAAGCCAGAGGATGACGACAAGGGTGAATGTTGCATGTTCTGCCGGGCCACTTGGCAAGATGGCTGCGAGGTTTGTAGAACTCCTCGCCGCATACTTGACAAGTCGGGTTCTGAGCTAGTCTGGGACGACCTCGTTTCAAGGATTTAACGTTCTGGCCAGCCGGAAGCCGTAGATGCTGCTACGGTTGTCGGCGGAATTCCAGAAGCGGTCGGCCGCGCGGAGGTTCCGCGGATTGTTGCTCCAGGAACCGCCGCGGACGACACGGCGGCATCCTGCCGGTGGCGATGCCGCGGGAGATTTGAATAGCTGTCCTTGTAGCAGTTCTCCACCCACTGCCACACATTGCCGTGCATGTCGTATAGGCCAAATGCATTGGGTTTGAATGAACCCACTGGCGCCGTTTGCTTGTTGTCCCACTGGCTACCACAGCGGTCGCAGTTGGCGTTGCCCTCGCCGACATCGTCACCCCAGGAATAGTTCGTCGTCGCACCCGCTCGCGCGGCGTACTCCCACTCGGCCTCGCTCAGCGGTCCCAGGTGCTGGAGAGGACTGCTGCTTCTTCAGATCCGCGATCCGCGCACGCGCCAACTCGGCATAGAACGTCGGTTGCATCCCGATTGCGGGGCGGTTTGCGTTCAGGGTGGAGCTCGGATGTTGTCCCTGCGCGGCTACTCGTCGATGAAGCCGGACTTGATGGCGAAGCTGCGCGTGACGAACTTCATCCCGTTTTTGTCAACCACCTCGATCTTGCCGTCTCGAATCCATCTCCAAACGGTGACCTTCGACACCCCGAGCAGGGCGGCGAATTCAAACGGCCGGAATCCGAAGCGTTGATGTAGGGGGACGCTGAAAGTCGCGAGCGGCTCGAGCTTCTGGCCGGGCTTGGCGTGGCGCCCGCGTGGCCGTCCGCGTCTCTTTGGTGGTGCTGCTGTAGGCTTCAAGGTGTGCCACCCAATTTTCTACGGGTGACATCCGATTATGCACAGAAAACTAGGACACGCCGCCACTAATTTCGGAAAACCCGGACATATTGTCCGTCGGCTGAATTATTGCAGTGCCACAACTTTGATCCTGCCGTCGCAGAAACCGTTGATAGGCTTGCTCGACCGCATCACCGACGACATGCGCCAGCGCGGACATAATATCCGTATGCGTCAGATTATCGCAGGGCAATCACTTTGCCGGTCGAGATCCGGCTGTCGCAGTAGCCGGCCCAGGTTTCCATCAACGCCCGTCGCTTGGCCAGTGCATCGCCGCGCAAATAAGCTTGCTCCGTCGCATCACCGACAATGTGTGCCAATGCCGCCTCGGCTGTCTCACGCTGGAAATTGGTCTCTTCGGCGACCCAATCGCGGAAACACGATCTAAAACCGTGCGGCGTGATGCCGTCGCGATCCATGCGCCGCAACATCCCTTGAAGCGTTGTGTGGCCGAGCCCCTTGCCGCGTCGCTTGCCAGGGAAAACAAACTCGCTGCGCCTGACCGCCTGCATTCCTTCGATGATGGCAATGGAGCGGGCGCTCAATGGTACGCGATGCACGCGGCGGCCCTTCATGCGCTCGGCGGGCACCGTCCACAATTTGGCTGCAAGGTCAATCTCATCCCAGCGGGCGCCAAGCGCTTCGGCTGACCTTGCGGCTGTCAGGACTAGAAATTCCAGCGCCCTCGGCACGGTGCCATGGCGTCGGCGTAAATCAGACATGAAGCCCGGCAACTGAGTGTGGGGCAGTGCCCGATGATGCGCGGTTTTATGGACCTTGCCCGGCGCCGCGAGCACTTTGCTGAGGTTGTTTTTCCATGCCGCCGGATTTGGCATCTGGGCGCTGCGAAAGCCGCGCACCGTGGACCATGCCAGAATTGCCTCGATGCGGGCTCGCAGTTGCGACGCGGTTGCGGTCTTGCGCGTCCAAAGTGGCTGCAACGCTTTCATCACCAGGCCAACGTCGATGGCGGACACCGGCCACTTGCCGAAATGCGGGCTGGCATAGCGTTTCAGTGACGACCGCCATTGGACGGCGTGCTTGTCGCCTTTCCATCCGGCCTCGTGGGCCTCGATGTATTCCTTCGCCGCATCGTCAAAGGTTATGGTTTTGGCCGTAGCGACCGCCGCTGCACGATGGGCCTCCCTCGGGTCTATGTGCTCGCCGACCATGCGGCGCGACTCAGCCGCCTTTTCCCGCGCCTGGGCGAGCGTGACGGTGATTGTTGACCCAAGGCCGTGCTTGCGCGCCTTGCCATTGCTCGACCAGCGGAAAATCCAACTTTTGCTCCCGCCCTCGACCTTGAGATACAGGTTGCCGCCATCGGGATAGAGGCCGGCTGTCCTCACCGTCTTGACGAATCGCGCCGTGAGCTTGCCGATTCGCTTGCCCGCCCTTCCCGCCATCTGCCTTAATCCTCACGCACTGACTTACCGCCTAGGGTACATCCTAGGGTACAGCCACGACTGCAATTGGGTGTAATCTGATGAAATTGCCTGTGCAACGATGAAACAACAATCAGGATGGTCCTACAACGGGTTACACCGGCTTATTCAGGTGTTCTCAACAGCTTGCGGTGACTGTAATGCGTTATGCAATGAAATGTCCTCTGATTCGTCCAGGTTAAGCGATTCGTTAAGCTTTCCAAGCTCATAAGGTCGGCTGGTGGATACCCGGAAAATGCCATCTTCCCCGGTTAATCCACAGGCTGTCCCGCACTACTGGTGGCGTTTGACGGGGGTCAACGGCATGGTTTCAGGCAGGTGGCGGCGCGCATTCTTGCGAGCGGTGCTCGTGGTGCTGCCGATCGCGCTGTGTGCGCCTTCGCAAGCTCAGCAGGTGGCGGCCACCGGGCCGGATGCCGAGGGCACGGCCGCCGCCTCCAAGGCCAACAAGAACCGCACCCGCTTCATCATTGGCCTCGAGCGCGCCGTCGACTTCCAGGTCTTTGCCCTCACCAATCCTAATCGCGTTTTCGTCGATCTTCCCGACGTAAAACTGCAATTGCCCGCGCTGCCAAGTGAGGCACCGGTCGGTGTTGTCAAATCGTTTCGGGGTGGCCTCTCCGCGCCCGGCAAGGCCCGTGTCGTCATCGATGTCACCGGACCGGTGGTCATCGAGCGATCGACCATCGAGAAAGACGGCAAAGCGGCGCAACTCGTGCTTGAAATGGCATCGGCCGAACTGGCCGAGGCGGACGCCCAGGATGGTCGCTCTGCGCTACCGATTAGCGCCCCCTTTGGCCTTGGCGCGGGTGGCCTACAGCCCCCCGTGCCCAAGCCCGCCCTGTCGCCACGCGCGCGCTCGCAGGCAATGTACCGGCCCGTCATCGTCATCGATCCGGGGCACGGCGGCGATGACACCGGCGCGACGCGGCACGGGACCGTTGAGAAGGATGTTGTGCTGGCGTTCAGTCTAAAGCTGCGCGACAAGCTGCAGAGCACCGGGCGCTATAAGGTCTTGTTGACGCGCGAGACGGATACATTCGTCGAACTCAACGCGCGGCGTGAATTTGCCGAACGCCAGCTTGCCTCGTTGTTCGTCGCCGTACACGCGGACTACGCGCAGTCGAACGCGCGCGGCGCCACCATTTACTCCCTGCGCAACTCCGTGGCGAGTTCGCTGCAGCGCTCGGCCCGCGGTGAGGTCAGCGAGCATGTCCTTTCGGACCAGGAAATCACCGCCCTGAAGAACAGCGATGGCGATATTTCCGCGGTCAAAGCCATTCTTTCCGACCTGGCTCGACGCGAAGTCGACATGACGCGTGATCGCACGAGCGTGTTCGTAAAGTCCGTGATCGAATTCATGGGTGAGACCACCGGGCTTAAGGACAACCCGGATCGCAGCGCCGCCTTTGTGGTCCTAAAATCCGCCAAGGTGCCGTCGATCTTGATCGAGCTCGGTTACGTGACCAATGACGCCGATGCTCAGCTGTTGAAATCCGAGCGTTGGCGCGAGAAAGTCTCAAACTCGATTGTCACGGCCATCGATAACTATTTCAGCCATCAACTCGCCCGCCTGCCCATGTGACGGGGTATGCGGGATCGCGTTAGTTGCCTGTTACGACTAAGGCCGGCCAATGTGGCCGGCCTCTCGATTTCTGGCTGGCGGAGGCTCGCACGACCTGCCAGCAACCGCCGAATTAGATTTTACTCGGGGGACGGTGACGTTGGTTGTCGCGCCAGAGGAGCACCCATTTCCATTCGGGCTCAGGTCGAAGCGTGAGGCTCTTTGCGTTGTCGAGCCAACTCGAAGACACGCCACACCGTTGACAGAGGCGCTTCATGTGCCACTCCATCTCGAGAGGTGGTGCTGTGCCGCCATCGGCATGCCGATACAGATCGATGTGGGTGCCGGGCAAGCACCCTCGCTCTCGAACACGACGGCTCGAGGCGCATCATTGCAGCGGTTTTGCGTGAGCGAACACAGCGGTTCGGGACGGGAACGCGCCTAGCGCGTGCTCGTAAAAATCCGAGAGCTGCTAACGGCGGTCCCATCCACGTCCGCCTCGCTCTCGGTAATTCTGCAGTCCCTGTTTTGCGCATTTTCCCCGCACAAGGCCGGATTGACAGGCAATCCCACCATGACGCGCACACGGACCGGAGTTTGGCGTTCGCTGGATGTCGGCTCGGCCTCCGGCTTGCCGCTCCGATCTTGCCCGCAGGCTTTGCTGATTTGGTTAACGAAAGGTTAATTTTTGCGGTGCAGCTCCCATTGTTGCATCAACCTCTTAGCTTCCGTTTGGCACTTGACGACCCAGGAGGTTTGGCAATCGCGGTTCTGGTTTGGTGCGCCTCTAGCTGCAAAATGGCGGCTTTCCCGAGGGCGCGCTGCTGGGCATCCTGGGCGTAGCGAAGGAGGACAGGAAGCGACTTGTGGCCCGTAATCGCCATGATCCGGAGGACATCGCATCCGGCCTCGGCCAACATGCGCGCTGCCGTCTTGCGAAGCCCGTGCATGACACAGTCATCGGGCAGCCCAGCCTCGTCTATGGCGTCAGCGAACCAACGACCCAAACTGTCGGCGTCAATCGCCTGATCATTGGTGGTGGTCAGCAAACTGAAATGATCTTTCCCGTTGAGCGCCAACTCCGCGGCTAGATCCCGGTGCTCAAAAATCCAAAGCGGCGTGCCCGTTTTTTGCTGCTGCACGACACGGATTTCGCCGTCCTTCCTATGCGCCCGAGTCATACGAGCGATGTCACCGCATCTCTGGCCGGTATACTTCGCAAGCATGTAGGCGCGCCGCTGCGTAGTCCCTGATGGCCATCGGGCCTCGAACGCGGCGCATTCCTCGTCGGTCCAGGACCGATGCTCTCCAAGCTTGAACAGCTTGATCCTTTGGCCGGGGTTGTCTCAGCGGTATTCGTTCTCCACGGCGTAGCTGAGGACCAGCCGCATCACCTTCACAATCATGTTGGCCATGCCCGGCGTCTCGCCGCGCGCATCGCGCCACTGCTTGATGTGCCACAGTTCGAGGAGCGCGACCGGCTTGTGCCCATGGACCTCGACCAGGGGTTCTAGGATCAAGCGGTAAATACGTTGCGTGCTCGGCTTCCTCTGGCCAAACGCCTGTTTGTCGGCGAAGTATGTGTCAACGAGGGCTGCGAATGACCCAGGTGGATAGGCACGTGTGCCTTTGGCACCTATCGGCTCATCGCCCGCAACGTGGGCATGAGCAAGAACACGGTGATGAACATTGTCAGGCGGAGCGTCGGGCGGTGACCAAAGGTGATTGGCCTCCGGCGCTTTGCCGAATATGAGAAGGGCCGTCTGGTTGCCAAACTGCGGAGCGGTCGCGAGCGCAAGCGCAAGCGCAACGAGACCGGCAAGAAAGTGGGTGGTCGGAAATCACACGTTGAGTTATGGCCGGAGGTGGTCGCAGAAGCTCGTCGCCTTCGCGGAGGGCGAAAGGCAAAGCGGGCCACCTGAGCTACCTGACATCAGCGCCAAGCTGAAGGACGCAGGTTACCGCAACGAGCGCGGCGAGCCATTCAACCAGCAGTCGGTTCGAGCAATGATTGAGGGACCGCAGTCCGCGGCTGCCGCGACGGCCGTAGCGCACCGCTCCTTGCGCCTGCTTCCGATCCCGGAGGTCAAGCAGACCAAAAGATGACCTGAGATTCTCGTGTGCTCGACAGACGTTCGTGACCCTTACCGGAACTCGCGGGAAACAACGGTACTGGTCGCAGGATCGGCTCGACGCGTTGCGATGCGAACCGCGAAGTCGCGGGTCGATCTGTTGTTATCCTCAGTGCGCTGCGAGCTGGTTCTACCAAATGCGGTCCAAAAGACTTTCGTGGTACTACAGGGTTTTTTCTGTCGCGATATCGGCAAGAGTACTGACGTCCGTCTACCTATAGGCTGGGCTACGCTTGCCGCATTCCATTTCTCGCGCGTTACGTCACCCGACGCCGTTACTGCTCGGGTGCCATCGGTGCTACAAGCGCCGCTTTGCGCGCGGAGTGGTCGAGGTAGGCATTGAAGCACGTCCGCAAACACCCGCCATGGCTCGCTGGGGACTTTGAATGAAATGCTCGAAGTGCCAGCACGAGAGTGAGGCAGGCGCGAAGTTCTGCGAGGAATGTGGGGCACCGCTGGCCCGAGCGTGTGCCAAGTGTGGTCGGCAACTGTCTCTTACGGCAAAATTCTGTCCCGAGTGTGCCGAGCCGACAGGATTGGTGCCAGAAACGCTTGCAGTCACGCGCTTCGCGTCGCCGAAGACCTACACACCCAAGCACCTGGCCGAGAAGATCCTGACTTCCAAGGGCTCAATCGAGGGCGAGCGCAAGCAGGTCACAGCGCTCTTCGCCGACCTGAAGGGTTCGATGGACCTGTTCGCCGAGCGCGATTCCGAGGAGGCAAGCAAGCTCCTCGACCCGGTACTCGAGCACATGATGGAAGCAGTCCACCGTTACGAGGGCACCGTCCATCGGGTGATGGGCGATGGCATCATGGCGCTATTCGGGGCGCCGCTCGCACACGAGGACCATGCTGTCCGCGCTTGCTACGCCGCGCTCCGGATGCAAGAGACCGTGAAGCGTTACGCGGAGGGCGTTCGTCGAATAGAGGGAATCCCCATCCAGATCCGCGTTGGCCTCAATTCGGGCGAGGTCCTCGTTCGCTCGATCGGTAGCGATCTCCGGATGGACTACCACGCCGTGGGTCAGACGTTGAACGTGGCCGCACGGATGGAACACATGGCAGTGCCGGGGTCGATCCTGATCTCCGCCGACACTCTGACGCTGGCCGAGGGCTATATTCAGGTGAAGCCGCTAGGCCCAATGAAGGTCAAAGGGCTTGTGCTCCCACTGGAGGTCTTCGAGATCGTTGGGGCGAGCACGGTGCGCTCGCGGTTGCACGCGACCGCTGCGCGCGGCCTCACGCGCTTCGTCGGGCGCGACGGTGAGATGGAGCAGCTCCGGCAGTTTCTCGAGCGCGCCCGCACCGGGCACGGCCAGGTCGTCGCCGTTGTCGGCGAGCCCGGCGTGGGCAAGTCCCGTCTCTACTGGGAGTTCACCCGTTCGCATCGCATTGAGGGTTGGCTGGTTCTCGAGAGCACCTCCGTGTCTTACGGCAAGGCGACAGCATTTCTACCGATCATCGACATGCTCCGGGCCTACTTTCAGATCGAGACTTCCGATGAGGCGCGTAAGATCCGCGAGAAGGTCACCGGCAAGCTGCTGGCGCTGGACCGGGCGCTTGAGTCCTCCCTTTCGGCGCTCCTGTGGCTTCTGGACGTTCCTGTCGGGGATTGGCAGCGGCTGGAGCCGCCGCAACGGCGCCAGCGGGCGCTCGAGGGCGTGAAGCGGCTGCTCTTGCGGGAGAGCCAGGTGCAGCCCCTCCTGGTCGTGTTCGAGGACTTGCACTGGATCGATGCCGAGACCCAGGCGCTGCTGGACGGGTTGGTCGAGAGCCTGCCCACGGCACGGTTGCTTCTGTTAGTCAACTACCGGCCCGAGTATCAGCACACCTGGACCGGCAAGAGCTACTACCGGCAGCTGAGGATCAACTCCCTCCCACTCGAGAGCGCGGAAAAGCTACTGGCGGCCCTGCTCGGGAATGACGCCGGACTTCAGCCCCTCAAGCGACTGTTGATCGAGCGGACGGACGGAAACCCCTTCTTCCTCGAGGAGAGCGTCCGAACGCTGGTGGAGACGAAGGCGCTGGCGGGGCAGCGAGGACAGTATCGGCTGACACAGCCGGTCCAGGCGATCCAGGTCCCACCCACCGTTCAGGTGATGCTGGCGGCGCGCATCGACTGGCTCTCGCTGGAGGACAAACGCCTCCTGCAGGTCGCGGCCGTCATCGGCAAAGACGTACCGTTCGCGCTGCTTCCGGAGGTTGTGGAGCTGCCCGAGGAGAGTCTCCGACAGGGCCTGGCTCATCTCCAAGCCGCCGAGTTCCTCTACGAGGCGAGGCTTTTCCCGGATCTCGAGTACACGTTCAAGCACGCCCTGACCCACAATGTGGCCTACGCGAGCCTGCTCCACGACCGGCGGCGCAGTCTGCACACCCGTATCATGGTTGCGATCGAGCATCTCTACCCCGACCGCTTGCGCGATTACGCGGACCAGCTGGCCCAGCACGCCTCTAAGGGCGAAGTGTGGGATAAGGCAGTGAGCTACCTTCGTCAGGCCGGGGCCAAGGCCTTCGCGGGCTCGGCCAACCAGGAGGCAATCGGATACTTCGAGCAAGCTCTAACGGCACTGACCCACATCCCCGAGACCCGCGCGACGCTGGAGCAGGCCATCGACATCCGCTTCGATCTCCGCAACGCGCTCTACCCGCTGGCAGAACTCAGTCGGATCGAAACGTGTCTCAGCGAAGCCCAAGCTCTGGCCGGGCGACTTGAGGACCAGCGCCGCCTCGGATGGGTATCGGCCTACATGTGCAGTCATCACTGGGCCATTGGCGGTCATGCCGTCGACGTGCGCACGTTTGCCCAGGCGGTCGAGACCATCGCCGAGAGGCTCGGCGACGCGCCGCTCCAGATCGTAGCCCAGTACTACCTTGTCACAGCGTGCCACATCGCAGGCGACTATCGAGGGACCGAACACTTCGGTCGGCAATTGATGCAATCGCTAGAAAATCATCCGCCTCGTGAGCGGTTCGGCGTCGCGATATTTCCCGCTGTGCTGTGCCGTGTCTGGCTGGCGTTCGCCCTCGGCGAACGGGGGCTCTTCGACGAGGGCGACGCTTACGGACACGAAGCGATTCGGGTGGCCGAAGCGCTCGAACTCCCCATACAGTCTAGGCTGGGCATTTCTGGGCCTCGCGCATCTCCAAAGCGCCAGGGGAGAGCTGAGCCAGGCCGCCCGCCTATTCGAACGCGCGGTCGCTCAGTGCCGAGATTGGAGCTTCACATTGTTGTCCCCGATGGCCATGGCGCCCCTCGGGCACGTGTACGCGTGGTCGGGACGCCTCGAGGAGGGCGTCTCCTGGTTGCAACAAGCCGTGACAGCCTACGAATCCGCGGGTATCGGCTGGCGCCACTCGATCAGCGTCGCTCAACTCGGCGAAGCGTACTTGCTCGCAGACCGGGCTGAGGACGCTCGTGTCTGCGCCGACCGCGCCGTGAAGCTCGCCCGTGAGCGCGGTGAACGAGGCTATGAGGCGTGGTCTCTGCGGCTCCTCGGTGAGGTTGCCTCCCATCATTGCCGCCCAGATGTGGCGACGGCCGAAGCGCACTATGGCGCCGCGATGGCCCTTGCCTCCGAGCTCGAGATGCGCCCGCTCGTCGCCCACTGCCACCTTGGCCTCGGCACGTTGTACCGGCGGATGGGCAAACGCGAGCAACCCCACGAGCACCTTACCACCGCCACTACGATGTACCGCGAGATGGACATGCAGTTCTGGTTGCAGAAGGCGGAAACGGAGATGTGCCAGCTGGGATAGGCCTGGTACGAGCGAACAGTTAGCGCCCGCGAAAGGGCTGACAAGGGTCATGGCCAATCAAGTCTTCGATACGATCGTCGTTGGCGTCGGCGGAATGGGCTCGGCGGCGACCTACGAGTTGGCGCGCCGCGGCCGGCGCGTGCTCGGGCTGGAACAGTTCAGCATCCCGCACGAGCTTGGATCATCCGCCGGCTCGACCCGCATCTTTCGTTTTGCCTATTTCGAAGACCCAAGCTACGTGCCGTTGATGCGCCTGTCATTCGCGCGCTGGCGGGCGCTCGAGCGCGATTTTGGCGAGACCCTGCTCACCATAACCGGCGGTCTCGATATCGGGCTGCCGTCGGGCCGGGTCGTCAGCGGCGCCAAGGAGGCATGCCGCACGCACCGGCTGACGCACGAGGTGCTCCAAGCGCGCGATGTCGCGCGGCGGTTTCCGGCCTGGCGGCTGCCCCCGGAGTTCGAAGCGGTGCACCAGACCGAGGCAGGCTTCTTGACGGCGGAGCGGGCCATCGTTGCGCACGTGACGCTCGCGCGCAAACTCGGTGCAGACGTGCGCGAGAGCGAAGCCGTGCGGAGCTGGAAGGCAGTCGGCGATAGGGTCGAGGTTGAAACGGACAAGGGCCGTTACGAGGCGGGCTCGCTTGTCCTAGCGGCCGGGGCGTGGACAGCCAAGCTGCTCCGCCAGCTGAAGCCGTTAGCAGTCCCGGAACGGCAGGTCGTCGGCTGGTTCAAAACGGGGGGGCCGCAGTTCGCACCGGCCGCATTTCCAGTGTTCATCCTCGATTGTCCGGAAACGGGGATATTCTACGGGTTTCCGGAACGGGCTGACGAAGGCTTCAAGGTCGGCAAGTTCCATCATCGCCACGAAACGGTCGATCCCGACACCATCGATCGGAGCATCGTCCCGGAGGACGTGGAAGCTCTTACCGGGCTCGAGCGCTACCTGTCGGCAGCAATGGGACCACCGATGGGCTTCAAGACCTGCATGTTCGTGAACTCGCCAGACGAGCACTTCATCATTGATGTGTTGCCCGGACACCCGAATGTGGTTGTCGCTGCCGGCTTCTCCGGACACGGCTACAAGTTCTGCTCGGGTATCGGCGAGATTCTCGCTGACCTGGTCATGTACGGCGCGACGTCGCACGACACGCATCTGTTCAGTCTCTCTCGGCCCGCGCTGGCGATTGCGATGCCCCCCTCTTGCTAGGCCCGGTCAAGACTTGGCGGGGCTAGATGAGTTGGACCAAACCTGCGCCCCCGGGCCGATGCGTTCCAGGGGTGGCGACCCACACAAGCATCCGAAGGTCAGACCAACAGGCAGGGCCACACAAATTCGCTACAATTGAGGGGATTTGGGAAGTGTTGCAACTTGTCCGATCGGGGCGACGGGGGAGATAGACAAGATCGTGTGTGGCCCTGCGTTACTGCGTGAGTACGCGCATTGATGCCAGCCAACCCATCCGGATAAACCCTCATATTGCATCGGGAACTATCGACCGCTCGGACGGACGACTGAAACTGTTGGCAGATCGGCGATGATGCGCTGGCAACGTAAGGAACATGACGAAAAAGGATGTTCGCCGCGGCGTTGGTGGAGCAGCTTTGTCACACGGGCCGCATCCTGACTTTTTGTGTCAACTATAGGCTTGCACCTGTAGCTACTCCATATTTTATGATGTGGCGACTGACCATCGAGGGGCCGTGGTCGACCGCATGTTAGTGCATGCTCGAAGCACGGAACATCCCGAAGTTGGCGATGCACACGGGACCACGCATTTTCAGGGGCGGATGTCAGCGAGCAGCAAGCAAAATCGTAGGCGCACGACCAATCCAGACCTCCCACGCTTCGTCTACCCGAATGGGAAACGCTACCGGGCTTTGGTGCGGCATGGCTCTGAGATCTTCTATGTCGGAACATTCGGCACACCCGAGGAGGCGAGTAAATTCGCCGAGCGGTTGGCTAAACGGCTACGGGGCAAGTCCTACACGCCGGTGGCGAAGCGGAAGACGGCGCGCAAGCGCTAGGCGGTTTTCGGCGGCCCTTCAAGACGCAGGGGCCAAGCACAGAGCGGCACACAAGTCGCCAAGGTGATGCCGCGCACTTGATCGGCTTGCTTTCCGAGGGCTTATCGAGCCATCCCTCTAGCCGGGCGAACTTTCTTCTCCCCCCAAATGAAAAGGCACCCGGCGGAACGGGTGCCCTTCCACAATCGGGATACCAGGGCAGCGCGTCGACGGCGCGTTCTTAGCGTCCCGTTGAAAACTCGCCTTTCATTCTCCACAAACAGTGTGGCGGGAAGGGGACCAACTGACCGCTTTCAGCACTCCGGCGAAGGCTGCCGTCGCTTGCCCAGCGATGGCTTGATGATTTCACCTTGTAATAGGTTACCCATCCGCCCTTTAGATGCTCGAGAACCTGTCGGAAGTCGCCAATGTCCCAAGGCTCGACAAATTTCAGTGTGTTGATGGCTTCCAGAAAAACTCACCCTGTGTGTGGCGTGATCGGAGGAATGTTTGCCCCCGTCATGTCGATCGAGAAGGCGAAATTCTCGTTCTTTTCTCGGAAAAGATGGATGAACATGCACTTTGCCCACGTGTCCCCCGCACCTGACTGAGGAACTACCGTCCGACTTCGAAGTTCCGGGGACAACAGAATTTAGGGCACGATGTTGTGCCTTTGCCGCGGGCAAACCTACCATGCGACAATTGCGGCTTATACGTCCGAACTTCTGGCTCTCTCAGTTTCCCCTGACGCACCCCAGACCCTACGCACCGCGTCAGTAACTGGCCTCGTTAGCCTCTTCGGCACCTTTGGCCCGCGTGTCGACTTCGCTACCGGGGCCTCTGTTTTTGGTGCAGCAATCCCCTTTGTCTCGACGAGCGCGCCAGCCGCGCCGATTTTGGCGAGCGCGCTTTTTGCGCCACTTTGTGGAGCTCGAATCCTATTACGTTACTGTGACTCTCGCGCGGAGCCTCCAGACCTTTCCGCGGAGATTTCTGGCACCACCCCCTCGATGTGCGGTGCCCCTCTTTTTGGCTGCAGCCCGTTTGACGCCGGCACCCGAGACAGTTTCGCTCAACATGCGGGGAGAGCTGCAACATGAGCGGCGCACAGCGCACGCGCCGGCCCTCCACGCGCATTCAACTGTCGCCCAAACAGGCGAATATTTACACCTGGGGCTGGCAGTAAGGACGCCCGCTTCCGCTACGCGGTGTGCGGCCGGCGGTTTGGCAAGACCTACCTGGGCGCGGAGGAAATCCGCCGCGCCTATCAACTTGCCGTCGAGAATAACATCCACCCCGACAACGAGATCTGGTACGGCGCGCCGACCTTCAAGCAGGCCAAGCGCGTGATGTGGAACCGGTCAGCGGCCGTCCCAACAACACCGAATGCGTGATGCCGATGGAAAACCGGCCACGTCATTCGCGTGGTCGGCCTCGACGACCCCGATGCGCTGCGTGGCTCGGGCCTGTGGTTCTTCCTGGGCGACGAATGGGACGACGCCAAGCCGGTGATCTTGCCCGAGATCATCCGGCCGATGCTCGGCACCTGCAACGGGCACGCCATGTTTATCGGCACGCCCAAGGGCTTTGCCGAGCTCTACAAGGGCTATTGCCAGGGGCAGCAGAGCTTCCTGCAGCCGGACGATCCGCTCTACCAGGAAGCCCTGCTGGGCCGCCTGCCCGATCACAAATCGTGGAAGTACGACAACGCGCTCTGTTCGTTCGACGCGCGCACGTTCCGCCAGGAATACCTGGCTTCCTTTGAGACCTTGCGGGCCGCATACGATTTTGACCGGGCCGAGTGCGTTAGGCCCTGCGGCTCTCATCACGATCTCAAACTCGCTGCGGCCCTTCGGTTGGCGGCCTACGCCGCGGCCATCCGCATTGGCCCGGCCATAAGCCGCTGACGTACCAATTCGATGTGCCCGCGCAAGTCGTACTGCTGGTCTGAAAAGTTGTGCGGTATCCGGATGCGGCGCACCGCAGCATCGATGCGATCGAGCTCCGCCTGAGCTGCGTCGGGCGCATAGGCCTGGGCTCCGCTGTCAAGCGATCTCTCCAGCCACCGCAGCTGGCGATACCAGTAGAGGAGACGCCGGCGGACATTCCAGATGTAGACTATCGGCACGAGCCGTATCATCGGCAGGGCTACGGCCAGGATCGGGATCAGCAACAGGAACGTCGCGGCATGCGTCCACATGAATGTGGTCACCGAGAATGGCAGGCGCATCTGCTTGTTGATGGGGGCGAGCATCCGCAGCAGAACGGGCAGCTCCCCCGTCTTGTAAATTGGCCGCGCTTCGTTAGCGGTTTCCAACTCGGGATTGTGCACTGACGGGAATTCTCCGGCCCTGTGGAAGAGGACGGGATCGCCCGATTTGTCCAAGCCCGACTTCGGGTTGTGAGCGACGGCATACGCCAGGATATTCACGAGGGCGGGTGGCATGTCGGCGCGAACGATCAGCGCCGCGCTTGTCGTCAGCAAGGTGATGTCGGCCGATGGCAGCTGCGGCTCGAACTCTACCGCCCCCCTGTGCAGTACGACTTTGGCCAGAGCCGGAAATCGATCGGTGTAGGCCTCGGCCTCTGGGGAGAAATCCATCAGGCGAATATCGGGGACGCGCAGCAGCTCCTGAATTCGGTCGCTATCCGCCGGGAGGATGACGATGCCGGCATCGACCTCGCCGCTTACCAGCTGCTCCGCCTTACCCGACAACGGCGCCTCGACGAGGGTAGCGTTGGTCGCATCGACCCCATTGGCCTTGAGGAGCTGCCCGGCGATACGGCGTGTCGCACTCTGCGCACCCCCAATCAGGATCTTCCTGCCCCCGAGGTCGCGCAGGCTTTCGATCGGCAGGTCACCGCGGGTAAAGACCCAGATCGGCTCGTAGAACAGCCGTCCGATCGAGCGCAACTTCCCCGCCATCTGCTTGTCATGCAGCTCGCGCTCCTCTGCCGTCGCCAACCGGCCTTGGAGGCTACCGAATAGCCCACCCTTTACGAGCGCTGCTTGCATGCCGGAGGCGGAATCAATGAGGGTATTGAAGGTCGCGAATCCCTCCGTGCTTTGCCGCGTTTCCAAATTCACACCGTGACGTTCAAGGTCGCCCCGATAGGTGTTCACCAGCTCCTCATACTGCACGCCCGGGATACCCAGGACGATCTTGCCGCCGCCGTCATCCTTTGTCGTCAGCAGCATCGCCGCGGGTACCAGCAAAGCGATGATAACGCCGCCCACGATCACTACGCCTTTGAGTGCCGTCGACTGCATGCGGGTCGTTCCAGATGCTGTGCAATAACTCAGGAATGCGCTGCCCATCGGCCACACGCTACCGCGTGTATCCTCGGCTCTAGCGACCCGCAAAGGTTCGGCGCCGCGGCGACTTTTTCACCTCGGCATTGACCCTCATTCTGCAGCTTCTACCAATCGGACGCCTGGGCCATTCGCATGCTGGTCTGGATCACCGCTGGCTGCGTGTCTGCCAACTTTTGCCGCGACTTCACTTTGCGCACTTGCAGGTTGCCCTTGGTCGGGTGGGCGGCGTTGAGACCGACGACCTTGCCATTGCTGACGTCCACCGAGACATCGACTTTGCCCGCCTTGTGGAGCTTGTGCTTGCCGTTCTTTTTCACGTTGTCGCCGAAGCGCGCGACCATTTTGGTGCTTCTTCTGCTTCTTTGCCAGAGCCACCCCGGATGCTGCGATTGCGCCGATTGATGTGATCAAAGCGAGAATTGCGCGCCGACTGATCATGCGTTAGCTCCTTCAAACTGAAGCTTGACCATGACCCACGTGTCCCGCGCGTCCGTCCGCACCATCAATCGCACTTGAATCGGACACGTCGATGGCGCCATAGGGATTTCGCGACTTCTAGGCCCTACCGCGTGTTGTCGTTCGAAGCGGTCTCGCAGCTCCGCAAGCTCGGGTTCAAGGCACGCAGGCTGGAGGATGGCCTTCCCGAGTGGAAGGCAGCTGACCCCGTCCATCGAGACGAAGCAGACGGCCCCGGCCGCGAACGTCAAGCCCATCGTGCGAAGCGAGGGCGCCCTCAGCGCGAACCATGCGCGCTATCTGAACATTATGTAGCGGATCGTGCTCCGCAAGGCTTCGCAGATACTCGTGGTCGGATAGACCCCTGGGCGCCGTGGCAACGGCCGCGCTTACACCACCTCGCCCAGGTAAGCATCGGGGGAAGAAAGCCGATCAGTTGATGCCCGTGCAGGCTTAATCCTCGCCGTTACCGGCCACACTCGTTGCGGTAGCGCCGGCAATTGCCTTCGCCGACCTCACCGCGCTCTTCTTTGTTGATGCAGGCGCGGCGCAGCCGCTCGCAGTACGACGCTCGTCCACCGCATTCCTGGCGGTATCTACGGCAGTTTCCTTCTCCCGCTTCACCGCGTTCTTCTTTGTAGATGCAGGCGCGGCGCAGGCGCTCGCAATAGCCCCCTCCGTACTGCACTTGCTCTACGAGGCTTTCCGAGAAGCCAGCGCCGCGGACATCAACGCCGACAGGCGCGGCTACGCCGTTCGAGACACTAGCGAGACCCAGGCCGGCGGCCAGGATCATTGCACGGATGATTGCCTGCATGTTTGGTTCACTCCCTGTGAGCTACTTCCCTTCCTCCGGCGTCAGGCCCGTTTGGGGCCGGCATTGAGCCACGCAACCTTGTTGCAATTAGAGCGGATGGCTGAATACCAGCGAACAGAATTGTTCATTTGCTATTCATCCATCCGGTCGCTTCCGGGTGCAGGCCAAAGAAGCCTGGCACGCAGTCGTCCCAACAGGTGGCCCAATATTTATCCATCCTACTTCGATGCCGCAGTTGAGTAGGCCGCACTACGGGTTCGTGGAGGTCGAAGCCACGTTTTGTGGGCTCGGAGGCCCCACGCGCCTGGAAAGGAAAATAGCCAGTGCGCGTCATTGCCTTGCCACCTTGACGGTGAAGCCTGTCGCTTGGCTGTCTTTTCACACTTGCTAGTGGCAAGGGATTCTGGCTTTGCGTCCATCTGCCAGGAAGCAGTTGGATTAGGGTGATAGTTGATTTGCTCATTATGCGGGAGGCAGCTTTGGACCCGCCGCTGTTCGAATTATAGCAAGCGGCTGGCGAGTAGGCGCGTCAGCATACTGGGAAGAAGGGGCTGTTCCGGTACAGGAGCGATTGGACCGACCCGCCCCAATAAGCGCGTCGCTCCATCTGCCAGGGAGATCGCTCCGACGCAGGGCACGGAAGGGGTAACATGAGACCTGCACACTGTATTGAGGGGAGCCGTAGGCTATTTGGCCGACGCGCGAGCAATCCACAAGCCGCCACGCTGCTGGCGATTGCGGCGCTTTTCAGCAGTGTGGGTCTGCTCATGCTCTTGTCCCGTGCACCCGCACACGCGCAGACGGACACCGACGCTGCTCAGTCATCGCTTTCGATCGCGATTTTCGTCAACTCGCGCAACGACCGCTGCTTCGATTCTGGTGAGGTGGCAGCCATCAACCATCTGGCGAAGGCCGAACAGGATCGCATCAATGCGTCCGGCGGCATCTTGCGCCGACGACTCGAGCTGCAGATCCTCGACGACAAGCGGGCGCCGGATCGAGCCATCGCCAACGTCAAGGGGGCGCTCGCCAACCCGCGTACCGTGGCCATGATTGGCCTGTCCGGGGACCGCGCCAACGCGGCTTTCGATGCGGTCGGCTCCGACATTGGCGCCATCGGCATCCCCTTCCTGTCGGACATCAGCGTCAACAGCGTCTTCGAAAAGCAGAGGAACGTATTCACGATGCGTCCCTCGCAAGATGACGAGCGTGTCCCGGTGATGGCGGCGTTCATCAAGGCCCGGAACATTCAGCGGCCGGCGTTCGTCGGCCTCCAGGGCCAGCTTTTCAGCTCGAGCCTGGGCGATGGTCTGAAGTCGGCCGGTAACGGGGCGAGCCTCGTCGCCGACCATCGGTTGGCCCTGCAGAACAACAGGCTGGATCCGGAGGCAATCGCCGCGGTCGTCGCCGACCTCAAGCAAAAGGACGCCGATCTGGTGATCCTCGCGATTGGCTCGGCGCGCACGCCGGCCATGCTGGCTGCATTCGTCGCTGCCGGTCTGACGCCCCCACTATTCGTCACTAGCCGCATCGAGTCAGTCCTGGAGGCGGGCGCAGCGGAATACCCTGGCGACATTTTTCAACTCGCCTGGGAAAATCTGCCTGATGTTTTCAGCGACCGGCTGCGCGAGCGCATCGTCCGCAACGGCCTCGAGCGGTGGGTTTTCGAGGGGGCCAAGGTGCCCGAGGCACCAGGCTGGAAATCGGGCGAGTGCAAGCCGCGTCCGGAAAACGTCGTGCCGGACGTGTTCGACAGCCGCAACATGCTCGCGATTGGCCGCGGCACACAGTATGCCGACATGGTGGCCCTCGTCGCCGAGGCACTCAAGACTGCCGACCCGCGAGCCAACACGAGTGCACTGCGGGCCCACCTGCTGACCCAACTCAAGACTACCTATGCCGCAGGGCGCGGCGCCTTCCGAGGCAGCTTCGAGAACTGGTCGTTCAGGGCGGGCTCGCGTGCCGCCGATCGCACCCCGTTCATAGTCATGCGTCCTAACGGGCTCGGGGCCTCACAGCTAGCGCCGCTGCAGTTCGTGCGGCTCCGGACGGACAAGCTGCGGCCGATCGATACGCTCTACCTCGACATCGACTTGATCCGTACCTTTCGCGTCGACGACAACGACAAGAGCTTCTTTGCAGACTTCTATCTGTCAATGCGCGGCAACAACGCGTCGATCGACAAGATCGAGTTCGCCAACGGCTTTCTGGACCCAAAGACCAACGACCGCCAGATCACCATCCGAAAACTGCACGAGACTGGGCCGAGCGACATCTACCCGGAGGAGATGAACATTTATCTCGTATCTGGCAAGTTCACGTTCGAACCTCGCCTCGCGACCTACCCGTTTGATACCCAGCGCTTCGCCATCAACATCCAGCCGAAGTCCAGCGAAGCCCCTTTTATCATCCAGCCGCCGCCACCTTCCCTGCGCGACAAGGCCGTGGAGACCGACGGCTGGGTCCCAAAGGACCAATACGTCGGCTATGACGAGGACTTCGTGCCGACCATCGATGCGTGGACCTTCCGACAAAGCATCGTGCCCTTTTACAGGGCCAGCTTCGTTTGGCTGATGCAGCGACAGACCACCGACTACTACCTGAGGGTTGTGGTGCCGCTAGCATTCATCCTGGCCGTGGCCTACATGTCGATCTTCATCCCGCTGAGCCACTTCGAGGCGATCGTGACGATCCAAGTCACGGCGCTGCTGTCGGCGGTCGCGCTCTACCTCGCCCTGCCGAAGGTCGATGCGGGTGACGGCACCACGCTGTCGGATAGGGTTTTCCTGTTTGTGTACACGGCGGTGAGCCTCATGATCGTCCTCTCGATCCTCAGGGTCAGCCGCCCTGTCACGCAGTCTCCGTGGGTCAGGAAGTCGCTCGGCTTGATGCACACCGTGGTCATTCCGGTGCTCGTTGCCGCGATGACGCTCTATGTCTATCGCGCAAGCCTCGGCGGTGCCGCTGGATCGATATGGCCTCGGCTGGGCGCTAGCCTCACGCAGCCGTTTGGTTAGAACGCCCGGCGCGCCGGCACGTCGCCGAGGTACGACCCGTGAGGCAGTTCGGCCGTAGGATGACATACATTGTAGAATGCCTTCGCGGAACCGGACAGGCCGGCCCGTCTTTCGCTGGCGAACGTTGGCGCGGTCGACGGCGTAGCCGTTGGGCGCCACGTTCGTCGACGCATAGCGCGACGAGATCGCAGCCCCGCAGCTTGCTGTCGATGGCAAGATTGAACAGTGCCAGGTCGCGTGTGCGCCTTTCCAATTGTAGCTTGGCACGGATCAGCCATACGTGGCCGGGCCGCAGCGGCGGCTTTGGACCGGTGAGCTTGCCCTTGTTCCAGGCCAGCCGATTGGCACTTGGGGTTGATGGAAGATTGCTGTCGTTCATGGTCGGTCTCCTGCATGAGATGGCAGCTGGCTACTCGTTGACTTCGAGACATCTTCCGAGCTGGATTTGCCGTAGCATGGTTACCGACGCTCTGCGGCGACGGCAGGGTGTGACCCTGGCTTGTGTAAAAATATCACACGGCCAAGACCCATAGCCGCCCTGGGCCGCTACGATGCAGCATCTGATCATGTCGATTCGCGGCTCATTGCGCTTCGTCCACGGGTCGCCGCCTTCAGAACGCTGTTTGGTCTTGTAGCTGCAGCGATGTTGGCGTTTTACGTTCTGGAGGATCAGGGCGCTTGGTTCGCTGCGGCAGGATCGCGAAGATCAGCCTTCCCAGCTCACGACGTGAATGGTTATGGTCGCGTTGGGCGCCATTGCAATGTTGGGATGCTGCCGCATGTAGCGAGCAATGGCCTCAACCTCAGTTTCTCCCGGGTGGCGCCACACAACGACGTCAACCGGGCTGCTGGCAGCAACCAGCGCAGCAATACGTTCGCGCAGCCTCGCGATGGTTTCCTTGGCAGTCATTTGATCCCCAGCAAGCGGACAGCTTCACCGGACCCCATGACCAAATTTTGCAGAACTTGTCGCGAAAATCAAGAAGGTCCGTGTACTGTGTACCATAGCGTACAATGAAGACTGTGTTGTTGCTCCGGTTACCCGATCCGCGTGTGCGTTGCACCTGGATCTACTCCAGGTTTTATGGTGGGAGCTGGCGCGCGATGATCCGGTACGTGGTACCGGGGCGGCTAGTCTAGGCAAATGAACCAGCGCCTGAGTCCAACCTCATTGGGTCTGGTTCTGGAACCGAAAGCCCCCCGACACCTGAAGCTCGACCCCTGCTTGCCTGATCACCACGATGGCCCCTTGCAGCGCCAGACTAGCCATGATCGCGGCAACGATCAGATCAGGCCAGCCGGTGCCCGTACCAAACACACCGAGCGCGGCCAGCAAGACCGCCAGATTGCCTAACACATCGTTGCGCGAGCAAATCCAGACCGACTGCATGTTGGCGTCGCCGCCGCGATAGGCATAGAGCAACACTGCACAAGCCGCGTTGGCTGCCAGCGCAGCAACGCCAACAACGCCCATCGTGATGGGCTCCGGCACAGTTCCCATCACTGCGTGCCATACCACGGTGCCGACCACCCAGAGGCCGAAAGCTCCCATGGTCAGGCCTTTGACGAGCGCGGCCATCGCCCGGTAGCGCAACACCATGCCGAGCACGGCCAGGCTGATAACGTAGTTGCCCGCATCTCCTAGGAAGTCGAGTGCGTCGGCTTGCAACGACGCGGAACCGGCCGCCAGACCCGCGCCGATCTCGACTACGAACATGACGGCGTTGATGACCAGCACGATCCACAACACACGTCGGTAGGCAGCATTGCCACGGTGTGGATCAGGTGCAGGGGTGCAGCAACACGAAGCGGACATGGCGACACCTCGTCCCTTGTCTAGTGCCAAGCATAACGCAAAGAAGCCGGGACCGGAACCAGGCCGGCCCAGCGGCCTAAGATCAAAGGCATCTGATTGCCTGTCCTGCCAGATAGCTGTGATAATGAGTAGGCGATCCGGAGCCGTGGGCGACCTTCAATGTCGAATGAGACGACCATTGTGTTCGGTGTCCCGGTGCCCTCGGTTGACCCGTTCTTCCTGGCCGTGGTGCGATTCCATATCCTGGTGGGCATCATCTGTGTGGTCGCTGGCATCGCAGCCACGCTGAGCCAGAAACGCCGAGGCCGCTACTCGACCTTTGGGACGATCTACTACTGGTGCTTGTCAGTGCTTGTTTCAGCGACCGGTCGGTCGCTGGTGCGCTGGACTGAGAACTATCATCTGTTCTTTCTCGGTGCGCTCTCCACATCGCGGCGACCATCGCGCGCGCCGCTTTGCGGCAAAGCTGGCGCAGCCGGCTAAGAGTGCACGTTGCCAGCATGGGCCTGTCATACATTCTTATGCTGACGGCAATCATCATGTGCGTAATGTTGAGGCATCCCCTTCATGCGTCAACCGGCGGCACGCTAACTGCGGTATGAGGATGGATCCTGTCGTGAGGCGGGGTTTTTTGAAGACGTGAATATACTTGGCCATGTCCGGGACCTGCATAGGCAGGCAACCGTCGAGCGGTCGCCCTACTACGTTGGTCAAAGCGTGAGCGACGCCATCGAGGAAGATCAAGGGCTCCGCAAAAAGCTTGAGCTGAAGCGTGACTGAAGCCGCAAGAGGTGACCGATATGCGACTAGGTGTGCGGAACTCACGCTGGCGATGGAAGAAGGGCATTTGACGAACGTTGTGGGGCGTAGC
The DNA here is from genome assembly GCA_963775835.1 of uncultured Alphaproteobacteria bacterium. Classification (GTDB taxonomy): domain Bacteria; phylum Pseudomonadota; class Alphaproteobacteria; order Rhizobiales; family Hyphomicrobiaceae; genus AWTP1-13. The sequence goes on from CAVZKV010000029.1 coordinate 455,733, forward strand.
AGCGGGGGAGGAGGTAATTTGGCGCGGGGCTGAGGGGACTTGGTGCCTTGTCAGAAAACGCCGAACAAGACATTGCGCAAGCTGCACGCTGGCGAGAACTCGAACGCGAAACGCTTGAGGTCGCGAGCGTAATGGCTGACCGAGAGGCGCAGCGCTACAGCTGTTCATCTCAGAGGGCTACAGGCTCCTTGCCGAGCGCGCCGAGTCGCGCGAAACCGTGGCGCAAGAGGCTTACGAGTAGCAGCCACGCTCGCTCCGGATCGGAGGACACGGGACTGATCCGTAGGAGCAGTAGACGCAGTACTTGCCCTTGACGGGTTCATGCGGTGACCACGCGCCTGAATTTTTTCAGCTGCATGTCGCCTTGCGGCGGCACTCGGGCTCCGTACACGCACGTTGCTGCAAGTGCTCAGGTCTCAAAGTGTGGCACCAAGCGCTATTGCGCCGTTATCACACGGCCCCCGCAACGGACCTGGGTTACGAGCGCGCAGTGCGGCACAACATTCTTCTCAACGCCGCATGAAACGAGCGTCGAGAACTGATATGTTGTCCATGGCTCCTCAGCTTAGATGAGGCCGCGGATTTAGCGGAACGAAAGAAAGGGAACGCCATGAAGGTTTCCCGCCGTCGTTTCCTGCATTTGGCAGCTGGCGCTGCCGCGCTGCCAGCCGTGTCCCGAACTGCATGTGCGCAAGCCTATCCGACGCGACCAATCCGGCTTGTGGTTCCTTTTCCACCGGGTGGTGCATTCGACTTCGTCGGTCGCCCGTGGGCGGACAAGGTGAAGGCACTTCTCGGTACGGTGGTGGTGGAAAGTACGGGAGGTGGCGGCGGTTCCCTGGGTGCCGCCGCTGTGGCACACGCGCCGCCTGACGGCTACACGCTTTTACTCGGCGGGACGCTGCCCCACGTCAACGAAGCCCTCGTCAAGCGGAAGCCGCTGTATGATCCGGTCAAAGACTTGGACCCGATCGCGGCTATCGCAGCCAATTTTCTGTGCATTGCTGTGCATCCAGTGGTCCCGGTGCAGACCCTACAAGAGCTCATCGCCTACGCTCGAGCCAATCCGGGTAAGCTGTCCTACGGGCATGCAGGCGTCGGCTCGATCCAGCATTTGGCTGGCGAGCTGTTCAAATCGCTCGCGGGAACGCCTGAGATCGTGCCGGTGGCATATCGAGGCACTGGCCCACAGATCACAGACTTGGTCGGCGGACATATTCAGATGGGTGTGCCGGGCGTGACTGGGCAGGTGTTCGAATTGCATCGGTCCGGGAGGATGCGGGTTCTTGCCGTGACGAGCCCCACGCGGCTGATCGCTGCGCCTGAGCTCCCGACGGCGACCGAACAGGGCTTCCCCGGCCTCACCGTGATAGGTTCCATAGGGCTGCTTACGCCGGCCGGGACGCCAATCGGGATTATCGAACAGATTGCTCAGGCAACGCGCACGACGGTCGCCGACCCCTCCTTCAAGCAGATGCTGATCGAGGCGGGTATCGAACCAACAATTGACTCAAACCCGGAAAAATTTCGGCGAGCCCTGGCAGCCGATGTTGCTCAGTGGAGGCCGCTTGTCGAAACTCTCGGGCTGAAGATCGACTGACAACGGCAGGAACATCCACCTTGCAGCTTGTTGCGTGTGCTCAGGTCGGAATCTGGCACGACGCGGAAGTCTTTGGCACTGCAGCGATTACGTCAGCTGCTGAGGGGCTTACGGAAGCACCACTTTTTGGAGAGCACCGCTGCCGATAGGATCCGCCTCGATGTCGGGGGCTCTTTGCTCCGCGCCGCGTTATCGAAGGCCGCCGGACGCGGTGAGCCGCTCGCCGGTGACCCACGCGGAATCGTCGGAGGCAAGGAAAACCGCGACGCGGGCGATGTCGTCCGGCTGCCCGATGCGACCGAGAGGCGTGCCTCCGATCATCTCCTTTTCGAATTCGCTGCCCATGATGCCGGCCTTGTGAGTGCCTTCGGTCTCGACACCCCCCGGAGCAATAGCGTTGACCCGAATTTTTCGCGGCCCCAACTCCGCAGCGAGCGCATGCGTTATTGCATCCACCGCCCCTTTGGTGCCGGAATAGATAGCGGCGTCCGCCACTCCTGCACTTGCAACCGAACTTACATTGATGATGCTGCCGCCCTTCGGCCCGAAGTGCTTTACCGCTTCCTTCGTGGCCAGGATCGTACCCAGCACGTTGATGTCAAACTGACGATGAAACTCGTCTTCGCTGATCTCCTCCAGCGGTGCAAACTTGTAGACGCCGGCGTTGTTCACCAGCACGTCGAGCGTGTTGAAGACCTTTTCAGTTTCAGCAAAAAGCCGCTCCACGTCGGCGGCCTTGGCGACGTCGCCCTTGACGGCAATAGCCTTACCGCCGTTCGCTTTGATGTCAGCAACGACCCGGTCCGCATCCTTCTTGCTGGATGAGTAGTTCACCACTACTGAGGCGCCTGCCTCGCTGAAGCGCTTTGCGATAGCGGCGCCGATGCCCTTTGACGCGCCCGTTACGACAGCTACCTTGCCTTTCAAATCAGTCATCGAGCTTTCTCCCCTCGCTAGTCCCGTCATGTGGCAAGTCTTGTCACCGAGAGCGCTGACCGTCGCACGGATGTTCGGATCGACGCATCAGCGGTCGATGCGACGCCCGCCCTCGACCCATCTCAGAAGCCGCAAGACTTTACTACAGGGCGCGCCCGCCGGATGCTGTTCTCGGTGATGATCAGCGCTGGCGCGTCTCGTCGCAGAACAGCGCAATCACCTGGTGTGTTTCCACAGGCGATTTTGGTCACCGGCGGCGATACAGGACATCGGGCCAAACACTGATTCGGAGATGCGAGACTATGGTAGAGGCTGGTGAGGCGTGCGTCGCCAGCACGATTCCCCTTTGGCACAAGACGACGACCGGTTCTCTGGCACATGGCGGCCTTGCGCCGGCCGATCGAATTACGGCCCGTGCGGGGGGGCCATCGTCAAAAATCGGGATTGATGCTGATGTGCCGGACTGAAAGGTTGCAAAGTTTAGTTGGCTTGCAGCGCAGGTCAGGAAAACTGAAGTGTTATGCGCCACGAAGCGGTCGCAGTAGGTCATCCGTCGTCACCGCGGCCCTCACTCAACACCTTGAGAGGCCTATCCACACCGTCTTTCAGGTCTCAACCTCTGGTGCCCTCGTCGCGGGAGTAAACGACCGCAAGGTTTGCCATCGTTGGGGCGGATCCGCGCCCAAGTCGTTGCGGGGCATTAGCAAATAGAAGGCGGGCGATCATGGACGTGTATGAGGCGGTCACGAGCCGACGGGCGGTGCGCGGATTCACCGACCGGCATGTCCCGATAGGAGGTGCTGGAGCGCGTGCTGTCCGCCGCGGCTTGGTCGCCGTCCGGATCGAACCTCCAGCCGTGGAACATCTACGTGGTGACCGGCGCGCCGCTGGCCGAGCTCAAGAAGCGCGCCGGCGAACGCGTGGCCGCAGGCGGCCCCTGGGACGAGCGGGAGTACGAGATGTACCCGCCCGAACTGAAGTCCCCCTACCGCGAGCGCCGATCCGCCTTCGGCCATGAGCGCTACAGCGCACTCGGCATTGCCGCCGAGGATTGGGAGGCGCGTCAGAGGGCCGCTTCCGCGAACTGGAACTGTTTCGGCGCGCCCGCCGCCCTGTTCTGCTACATCGACCGCGACCTCGGTCTGCCCCAATGGTCCGACGTCGGCATGTATCTGCAGACCGTCATGCTGCTGCTGCGCGCCGAAGGGCTGCACAGTTGCACCCAGATGGCGTGGTCGGTGTATCGCAAGACCGTCGCGGAGGTCCTGTCACCCCGCGACGGGCTCATCCTCTTCTGTGGCATGTCGATCGGGTACGAGGACGTCACAGTGCGTTACACCCGTACGGGCCGGGCGCCGATCGACGAGACCGTCACGTTCGTCGACGGTTAACTGCAATCGCGTGTGCATGCGTCCTCGACATCACTCGCACCGAAGGCGGTGGCGAGCAATGCGGCCACCAATCATCAGCATGGAGGCCAGCCATGGAGGTCGATCGGCAAAGGATTTGCGGCCGTGCGGGCGCTAAGAGGCGCTTGGCTTCAGATACCAAGGCGGCTGCTGGTTGCCCAACGGTTGGCCGCGAGGGGTAGGGCAGTTCCTGGCACTCACTTGCCGGACCGGCTAAGAGCTTGAGTTGTCAGAGAACGGTGTCACTTTCACCGTGCCAAGGCGGTTGCATGACCGGAGCAATTTGACCCGTTTGAAATTTCGCGAGATTTCGCGCTGCTGCTTCAATGACCACGAGAAGCAGGTCCCTGGTTATCCAGTCTGAGCGCGCTTGCTCTCGATGAGGCGGCAGGCAGCAATTTGCTTGCCGGTGTCCGGGTTAATCCCGATTGCGAGCGGATATGAGAACCGCCAGCTTTTTGCAACACGATAGGGCCTCGCGCAGCCGCATCGCCGCTAGAGTACCGAGCGCCACGATAGCGCGCAAAATGGCGCCGCCGCCTGCTGCCATTAGCGATCTGCAGCGGCGACAAAACCAGCATCGCCGCGATGGAGAGGATCGACATTCAGTTCCCTCACCCGGAGGATCGCTGCCATGACCACCGTAACCACCAAAGACGGCGTCAAAATCTTCTACAAGGACTGGGGCCCGAAGGACGCACAACCCATCGTATTCCACCACGGCTGGCCGCTGTCATCGGACGACTGGGACAATCAGATGCTGTTTTTCGTCGGCAATGGCTACCGCGTGGTGGGCATTGACCGGCGGGGACACGGGCGATCAACGCAGGTGTCGGACGGCCACGACATGGACCACTACGCTGCCGACGCAGCAGCCGTCGTCAAGCATCTCGATCTGCGCAACGCGGTTCACATCGGCCATTCCACCGGCGGTGGCGAAGCGACTCGCTATGTCGCGCGTCACGGCCAACCAAACGGGCGCGTCGCTAAGCTGATCATCATTGCCGCCGTGCCGCCGATTATGGTGAAGACTGCCGCGAATCCCGGCGGCCTGCCGATCGAAGTGTTCGACGGCCTGCGCAAGCAGCTCGCTGACAACCGCTCGCAGTTCTACATCGATTTTCCGACGGGGCCGTTCTATGGCTTCAACCGCGCCGGGGCAAAGCCGTTACAGCCAATCATTCAGAATTGGTGGCGCCAGGGCATGATGGGCGGCGCAAAGGCGCATTACGACAGCATCAAGGCGTTCTCGGAGACCGACTTTACCGAGGATCTGAAGGTCATCAACGTGCCAACGCTCGTGATGCATGGCGATGACGACCAGATTGTGCCGATCGCCGACTCCGCCCCGCTTTCAACCAAGCTGCTCAAGAGCGGCGCGCTGAAGGTCTACAACAAATTCCCTCACGGCATGTGCACCACCCATGCCGACGTCGTGAACCCCGACCTGCTCGCCTTCATCAAGGGGTGAGTACCGGGAGTTATATTTGTGCGGAGGCAAAAAATGAAAATCGCCGTGATCGGAGGCACCGACCTTATCGGTTCGAAAACTATCGTGTTACTGCGTCGCGCCGACCATGATGCGCTGGCTGCGGCCAACCGGCGGCGCTAGTTCTAGCGTTCGGCTCACAGCCAATCCAATCCGCGCGTGCCGCGGAGTTGGCTGTTGTGACCCCACTCATGCTGAAGGAGCTAGCCGATATACCCGGGAAGGAGATGTTGATGATCACCGTCGATTATCCGCCTGGGGCGGTGGATCCCGTCCATCGTCACGATGCACACGCATTTGTCTACGTCCTGCAAGGCTCGATTGTCATGCAGGTGCGGGGCGGTAAGGAAGTCACTCTCGTGCCAGGGCAGACTTTCTATGAAGGACCCAACGATGTGCACACGGTCGGTCGCAATGCGAGTACGACGGAGCCAGCGAAGTTCATCGTGATCCTTCTGAAGAAGAAGGGAGTCGACGTGGTGTTGCCCGCCGAGTAGTTCGCTTGTCCTCCGCCCGTCGCAATGAAGATGATGGGTATCAGATCGTCGAGGCGGTTGTATCGAGACGCGCACTTTCCATCAGTTCGTGCACGGGAATATCGGCTTATCTGCTGGAAGAACGAGGTGCCTGTGCTATGGCGAGAACCTACCGTGAAGTTGCAATGGAGGAAATGCTTGGAACCGTCGAAGAAGCGATGCATCGCGTTATTAACTGGTGGGGAGACATGCCGCCACCCATGAAAGAAGCGATCGAGCAGTTTCGCACCCAACTTGGGGCGGCAATTGATTCCGTCGAATTTGTAAAAAGGGCACTCGACAGAGAAGTACACGAAACTGAGCTGCGGTTAGATTAGTAGCTCCGCAAATATATGGGCACCTTGCGCGCACTCTGCTCGCGAGTGCGCGCGGTGAGGAACGGGTAAGGCGGTCAGCAGGAGACAAACTTGAGCTTGGACAAGACCTCACACCCCGGTAGGCCGCAGGGGAATTGCATATGAGTTGAATTGAGGGGGCTTGCAAAGGGAGAAGCTGTGGATTCTTAAGGGGACTCCCGGTGATTCGAGGGGGTCTCCGATGCAGCTCTTCCTGACCGCGTTCGAGAGCGTTCCCGATCCCAGAGCCGACAACGTTCGCCACGATCTGGTCGAGATCCTGCTGATCGCGTTCCTGGCAGTGCTGTGCGGTGCGCAGCACTGCTCGGAAATGGCCGAGTTCGGACGCGCGAAACTCAAGTTCCTTAAACGGTTTCTGAAGCTCAGGCACGGCATTGCCTCGCACGACACGTTCTCTACGGTGTTGCGCATGCTCGATCCGAAGGCCCTCGATGCCGCGTTCGGCCGGCTCTCCGCAACCCTCGTCGCAGCGCTGGCGAAGGGCGGTGTGATCGCCGTCGACGGCAAGTCGCTGAAGGGCGCTTACGAGAAAGGCGAGAAAAGCTCACCGAGTATGATGGTCTCGGCCTACGCTGCGGGCCTGCGCCTCACCCTCGCTACGGTGGCGGCCAAGGATCGCAACGAGGTCGACGCCGCGCTCGAAGTGATCGGGCTGATCGATCTCAAGGGCAAGATCGTGACCGGTGATGCGCTGCATTGCAACCGGCGGATGGTCGAGGCCATCGTCGAGAAAGGCGGAGACTATTGCATCGCGCTCAAGGGCAACCAGGAGTTTTTGCTGTCGGATGCGCGTGCATGCCTGGCGAAAGCGAACGAGCTGACAGCGAAAAAGCAACACCCTGTGGCCAAGACCGAGGCCAGCGGGCACGGCCGCGTCGAGACGCGCGTCGGGGTCGTCGTCGAGGCGAAGGGGCTTGCCGAATACCACGAGTTCCCCGGCCTCAAAGCGTTCGGCCGCATCGAGGCGACCAGGGTGATTGACGGCAGGACTGAAACCGAAGTCCGCATCTTCGTGCTGTCCCGCAAGCTGTCACCGCAGGTATTGCTGGAAACGGCTCGTGCTCACTGGCAGATCGAGAACGGGCTACACTGGCAGCTCGACGTCTCGTTCGGCGAGGACGCTGCGCGCAACCGCAAGGACAACGGCCCAGCAAACATCGCAGTCATCCGTCGCCGCGCGCTCGACGTCGCCCGCCTCGATAAGAGCAAGGGATCGCTCACTGGCAAGCTGAAACGCGCGGGATGGAACGACGAGTTCATGCTAAAGCTGCTGAATCAAATGCGATAGCCCTGCGGTAGGCCGGGGCTCGACGAGCTGGTTCCGTCGCGCTACGCGCTGCGGGTGGGCGAGATTGACGTAATGGTGGTCAGCGATGGGGTGCTATCGCTGCCAGGCGCGATGTTGGGCCACAACGCCGACCCGGCCGTCCGGGCGGCCTGGCTGAACGACATGTTCCTGCCGCCGGACGTGCTCGAGTGGGCGCTGAACGTGGTCGTGGTGCGTAGCGGCGGCCGGATCATACTCATCGACGTTGGGATAGGGATGGAGTTCCCGGACTTGCCGCGAGCCGGGAAGTTGGCCCAGCGACTGAAGGCCGCCGGCATCGATCTCGCATCCGTGACCGACGTGGTGCTCACCCACATGCACATGGACCACTGTGGCGGGCTGCTCGCCGACGGGGTGAAAGAGCGGCTGCGTCCGGACCTGCGAGTCCACGTGGCGGCCGCCGAGGCCGAGTTCTGGGAGTCGCCCGATTTCTCCCGCGTCTCCATGCCGCCGGGGTTCCCGGACGCGCTTCGGCGGACGGGCAAGCGGTTCTTGAACGAGTACCGCAGCCAGATGCGGACGTTCGAGACGGAGTACGAGGTGGCGCCGGGGGTGGTCGTCCGTCGCACCGGCGGCCACACCCCCGGGCATAGCGTGGTCCGCCTGGCGTCCGGCGGCGACCGGCTGACGTTCGCCGGCGACGCCGTGTTCCAGGTCGGGTTCGAACACCCCGATTGGTACAACGGCTTCGAACACGACCCCGAGGAGGCGGCCCGCGTCCGGGTCGGTCTTTTGCGGGAGCTGGCGGCGAACCGCGAGTCGCTGGTGGCCACTCACCTGTCGTTCCCATCCGTCTGCCATGTGGCGGTCGCCGGCGACGTCTTTCGTTGGGTACCGGGCCCGTGGGAGTACTGACTGCTTGTTGAGTTAGGGCCGAACTAGCCGACCGCATGCGTTTGAATAACTGGTCGATCGCTGCCTCGTACGACACCGCCCGTATCTTCGCGGCTTAGGCTTCGGCTCCTCCACCGCGAGCAGGTCGATCATCTCGCGCCCGCGCCGCACCGGCTTGTCTCGGCACACTTGCGAACGCAATGTCGAAGCGAGAAAAACGGCACTTTCACACGGCGCTCCTCCTTGTTCCGATTGTTCTTGTATCGCTTGCATCGCCTGCAGTCGCTCAAACGGAAGAGACAAACTGGAGACCGCTCCGCGGGCGCGACATTGCTCCCGCGCGCACGGGAATGCCGCAGCTCACCGTCGAGGGGCAGGCGCTTTCCGGCTCGACCGGCTGTAACTCCTTCACCAGCACGCTGACCCGGCAAAGCGATGCTAAGGTCCACATCGATCGGCCGGCATTGACCCGCAAGTTTTGCAGGGGCAAGCAACAGGGTGTCGAGAATGCGTTTGTCGATGCCCTTGCCCAGACCGAGTTCCTAGAGCAACGCAACGACCGATTGACGTTCCTATCGGGCGCGCGGCAGCCGCTACTGGTTTGGCAACCGTTTCGCGCCTCCGGCCAGGCGCGGGCACTGCCGTCGCGCTGCCGGCAAACATCCCGGCGCACGCTCGCGGACGCAAGCAGCATGGGCTAAATTCGCGCGCAAAACGTCGATGGTAAAACGCTCGGCGAAGCGGGGCTGTATGTTCTAGAGTTGCAGCGGCTGCAACTTTGCGCCCTTGTAGGGTGCCTCAACATAAGCGAGCCGCAGCCCAGGGTCAGAGTGCCGGTGGCGCGAACCGCTGGTTATCTTCACACCCCGTTGCACAACCACGCACGAGGCACCGATGCCGGGCAAGCGCGCATTCCACAGCCGAGCAAAGGCCTGGCAACGATGCAGCGACGGCATCGGCACTTTCAGCAGTTCTTCCGCGTCGCCCCAAAGTGCGACCACGACGAGCATCACCTGCACCTCGAGCATGCGCTCGGCTCCAGCATTGGCATCGGCCCGCCCTATGAGGCTATCCGCTAAGCGTTAAAGCTGATTGAACCGGTTTCGATAGGATCGTGGGGTCACAAACTCTGTTGTGCCCGCAAGCAGCACGTCAACATCAACAACGGCCCCGCGTGCTTGGGGCCGGATCGTGCCTCGACAGGCCCACAGCGGCGGCGCTGGGCCCGTGGTTGGTCCGACAAACCGCGTCGGGTGCCGGAGCCGTGGGGATGGCTCCTGCGCGTGGTCGGCAACGATTGGGCTCCCTCCCGCCGCAAGGGCCGCGTGGTCAACGGGATTTTGGGGGCGATCGGCCAATCAGCTCGGACAGAGCATGACCGCCACGGCGATCAGCATGGCTAGCGTTGCCAACGACATTCCGGCGAGCGGCCCAAAGCCCTTGGGCGGTTGCCAAGTCTTCATAACGGTCTTGCCCCCACACCGAGCGGTGTCTGACGCTTCGCACGCGGTTCACCCCGACGCTATCACCGAGGAGACATTTGCTTTCGATTTCGCCATCGTTTGGGTGCACGGGCCGGAAGGTCAGCTGGTGACGGCAAAGGGCCTAAATGTGGCGACCTGCCGGAAGCGCCTTGGTTGGAACGGCAAGACGTTTTGGGACACGAACAATCGAATTCTGCTTAGGGTCTGCGCCTGAGCGTGTTGGCCGGCACAATCAGTTGTATCGCGTCGGTCCCAGCCTGTGCTTCCAGCGGCGTCACGCCGAATGGATCCCCGTCAATTTGTACGGGCACCGGCCCGGTTGCCGAAATTTTCACGTGCGAGCATGGGTACATCGCCACATCGCCATGCAGGCCAGCGCGCGCATCAAGCCGCCCGCGCAGCAAGCTCAGGAGCTGGCCCAGCAAGACGGCACGGCTCCTCGCCGTGAAGAGAACGGCCTCAAGCCCACGCTGGTGAATGCCCGTCCGCGGCGCCAGCACAAAGCGGCCCGCGTAATGACGGGCGTTGGCAATCACGACCCAGCTTGCTTCATAGGATCGATTGTCGATCGTGATGCTCAGGGTGTCGAGGGGCCGCAGCAGCGCGCCGAGCACGGGCCCTGTGTAGGCGGCCTTGCCGATGCGGCCTTTCAAGGCGTGATTGAGGCCACCGACGACCCGCGCATCGAAGCCTGCTCCCGCCATCAAAAGAAAGGGCTCGTCGTTGGCCCTGGCACAAGCGATGGTTCGTTGCGGTCCGCTGCGCAGCATTTGGCAAACGAGTTCGGGCGTTGCCTTAAGACCGATCTCCTGGGCCAGCACATTGGCCGTGCCGCAGGGGATGATTGCCAAGGGCACGTCGGTGCCGCTTATTCCGGCGGCCGCCGCTCTAATCGTGCCGTCGCCGCCGGCGGCCACAACAACGTCATAGCGCAGAGAACGAGCTGCCGCTCCAACCAGGCGACGGATCTGGGCAAACTCGCTCAGCGTTTCGCGAGCGACAGAGACCCCCGTTCGCTCGAGGGCCGCGGTCACCTCATCGACCAGCCGGGGTCGGCTCAAGCCGGCGCCAGTATTGACGACCAGAAAAAATCGACGGCGCATGATGCTGGTTGCGGCCAGGTTCAATCCAGCCGCCGATAGTGCCGGCAAAGTGAGCCGTGAGCAAATGCCCTATTGAGGCGTTAGGCGCCCGCTGGCGCGGTGGCGCCTTCCTCGTCCTTGCGTGCGGATTTCTGCACCGCTGCCTGGACCTTCTCGAAGGCGCGCACCTCGATTTGACGAATGCGCTCGCGGCTGACGCCGAACTCCGCGGACAGATCTTCGAGGGTCGCCGGCTCCTCGGCCAAGCGCCGCGCCTCAAAGATGCGTTTCTCGCGATCGTTCAGGGTGGACATCGCCTTGGCCAGGTAGCCTTTGCGTAGCGTCAGCTCCTCGGATTCGGCTAGGCGCTGTTCCTGATCGGGGGTGTCGTCGACCAGCCAATCCTGCCACTCGCCGCCGCCTTCGGCGTCGGCGCGCACCGGCGCATTCAATGAAGCATCGCCACCAAGCCGCCGGTTCATGGAGATGACGTCGTCTTCGGGAACACCCAACTTGGTGGCAATATGCTTGACCTGATCGGGCCGCAGGTCGCCTTCCTCTAGCGCCTTGATCTGACCCTTCATGCGCCGCAGATTGAAGAACAGCTTCTTCTGCGCCGCGGTCGTGCCCATCTTCACCAGACTCCAGGAACGCAGGATGTATTCCTGGATCGAAGCGCGAATCCACCACATGGCGTAGGTCGCGAGCCGGAAACCCTTGTCGGGGTCGAAGCGTTTGACCGCTTGCATTAGCCCGACGTTGCCCTCCGAGATCACCTCCCCGATCGGCAGGCCATAGCCGCGGTAACCCATGGCGATTCGCGTCACAAGGCGCAGGTGGGAGGTTACCAGGGTATGCGCGGCATCCGAATCGGCGTGCTGTTGCCAACGCTTGGCAAGCATGTACTCCTGATCCGGCTCCAGCATGGGAAACTTGCGGATTTCTTCCAGGTAGCGCGCAAGTCCGCCCGCACCACCTACGACCGACGGAAGTGTTTTGGTTGCCATTGTATCCCTCAATCAGCGCCTACGATCAGCGCCGACTGCTCTCCTTAAGCCCATCGCGGGGTTTGAAAACCATCGGCCCGCACCCGAGGCTATGCGCCAAGCTTGTCGCGAGCGAGGCAATAGCAAGTTGCCGCTCCTCCGTGCAAGGCACATTGCTGTGCGCTCGCGGTAACGCGCATTCACGGCATAGTGCATAACGCCTGGACACTGCGGTTACCGTCTGCGACCGATGCACACAGGCCGCAGCTAAACTTTCCGTAATGACCTGACTAAATATTCCGTGCGGAAATGACTAAAATGCCTTCGGTGCATGCGTGGCTTTGGCAAGTGTGGTTTTGGCAAGAGCTGAAGCAGGCGGAAGTTTTGGCCTGCTGGCAGGTCCACGCGCGTTCCCTGCGGCCAGATCTTGGCCATAGGACAGCCGCGGAGAGGACAGTAGGACAAGTAGCCCTAAAAAGACATTGATGACGCTCAGATCGCCGCAGCCCGCCCCGCCGAATACAACGTCGGCGATGGCGCCAAATGCCAACAAAATGGGCATGGGCCGCCTGGACGCGGGCAATTCTCCTCGGCCGCTGAGCTCACGTTCAAATAGCCCGAAAGCTTGATACGGAGCCACAACAACTGGCATCTTTTCTGCCGACATCGTTGATGGTCAGTCGCGATTCGTCTCTTCGCCTCCTTCAGCGTGCGCCGCGAGCGCGCTAACCAGCTCGGCCATATCGTCTGGTAGTGGGCTCTTGAAGTGCAAGCGCCTGCCGCTAACGGGGTGCTCGAACCCCAGTTCCGCGGCGTGCAGGGCCTGTCGATGAAGGCGCTGCAGCGCCGATTGCGCTGCGAGGTTGAGCCGACGCGCGCTTGACTTGAAGCCCGAGCCGTAGAGCGGATCTCCCAGCAGGGGATGACCAACGTGTGCCAAATGCACGCGGATCTGATGGGTGCGACCGGTCTCGAGCGTAAGCCTCAGCAGACTAGCCCCCGGCTTCCGATCGGGCAGGGGGAAAGTCTCCAGGACCTCGTAGTGTGTTACGGCGCGCCGGGCGTTTGGCGTGCGAGCGACCGCGATTTTGGTGCGGTTGGTGGTACTGCGCGATAGCGCGGCATCGATGCTGCCGCGCGGCCGCGCTGGGACGCCCCAGACGAGGGCGCGATAACTGCGCCGCAGGCGGCCATCGACACCGTGGTTGGCGAACTGTTCGGCAAGTCCTCGATGTGCGCGATCCGTCTTTGCGACGACCAGCAGGCCTGTCGTGTCCTTGTCTAGACGGTGCACGATGCCGGGTCGCTGTACCCCGCCGATCCCCGAGAGGCTTGCTCCGCAATGGGCAATCAGCGCATTGACGAGTGTGCCGGAGGCATGTCCGGGTCCTGGGTGCACGGCTAGGCCCTTAGGCTTGTCGATGACGATAAGGTCAGGGTCTTCGTGCAGGACGATGAGGGGGATGTCTTGCCCAGCGATGTGGGAAGCCTCGCTTACCGGTAAGCGCAACTCATAGATCTCGCCGACCTTCACCTTGCCGCTGAGGTTTGAGACGACCGCCTCGTCCCGGCTCACCTCACCCGCGCGCAACAGTGCCTGCAGTCGTGACCTGCTGACTTGGGGTAGGCGCCCCGCCAGGAAACGGTCAAGGCGCTGACTTGCATCGGCTACGCCGACCTCAACGGTCAGCCGAGTAGCGCCCTGACGGGCCTGTGGAGAGTGGCGGGGCTTATGTGCCATGGGGATCGACACCGTCACCGGCGCGGCACATTTCATGTCTGCGTGCTTGCGATCGGCTTGGTGGCGTAACTCATCCCTGCAGGAAAGGCAAGTTCTTCAAATATTTTCATGGGCGTCATCGCTAACCCGGTTGGCTTTAAGGGACGAGCCTGAACCTTGCATTGCGGCTCCGGCGTCGACAGCACGGAGTGGTTGCCCGCCTGCCGTCCTTGGCCTATAGACGGGGCAAGCCTCGCCCCGTTCGTCTAGCGGTCAGGACGCCAGCCTCTCACGTTGGAAACAGGGGTTCGATTCCCCTACGGGGCGCCAAAAACCAAAATTCTTCAATGAAATCAATAGGTGGGACAGTCACGGGCTAAGTCGGTGGGACACTCACGTTCTTTTTTCGCCCCTTTCCAACATCGACATCGCGCGCGCGGCAATCTTTTTCTGTTCAGCTGCGCGCGTGTATCGCTCCGCTTCCTTCAAGGTGAGCCACCCGAAGATTGACATGAGCTCGTGCGCGGTCGCGCCGTTCTCAGCAGCGATCGCGGCTCCGGTCTTGCGCAGCCCATGCGACGTGCAGTGAGGCAAACCCGCCTCATCGCACCAGTCGCGCATCTTGTTGCCAAAGCCATTGGCCGTGAAGGGTTGGCGATTCTCGTTCACCAAGAACGTGAGATCACCGGTCTTGCTCGCATCGATGATTCGCTGGAGGACCGGCAACATCGGGAGCTCGAGCGTGATCGGTCTGCGATTGCGGTTTTTCTGCTGCGTGAAGTGAAGCCATCCGCCGCGCAAGTGCTGCCGACCGAAGAGGACAATATCGGAGCGCCTTTGTCCGGTATAGAGAAGGAGCGCGAGCGCGAGCCGCGCGGTGCTCCCTATCGGATGGCATTTCTCGTAGCGCTCCACCTCGTCAATCGTCCAAGAGTGAAACCCGCCTTGGCGTCCACGCAGGTATGAGACGTCGCGCGCGGGATTGCTCTTCACGCCTTGGATTTCATCCTCAAGCGCCCATCGGAACAATCTCCGGATTGCTTTAACGCGGACGTTAGCCGCTTGCGGAAAGTTTTGCTTTCGGTCCCGCAGAACTCGAACGGCCTTCGTGCTCATTCTACTGATTGGAAAATCAGCGAACGTTTCTTTCGCGCCCGGAGCGATTGGTTCTGTCCACGTGTGCTCGAGTACTTGTCGACGAACGTGCTGTGTCTTCGGATCAAGCTGCTTGAAGTCCGTTGATCGGAGATACTGCATGCAAAGCCAGCGATACGTACCGGTCTTTGGCGTCTCTGCTGCCGGCACGCCGCGGCACGATGCACTCGCAGCCAAGAGCGCGTCATACGCTTCCTGAAACTCGATCGTTCCTGGTCTCGCCCGAATGCGCGTCTTCTTGCCGTTCCGGCGGAAATAGTACCGGACGTTACCGTGGCGATCCCGATCCTTGCAAAGAAACGCGTACTCGACTGCGAGCTTCATAGCGGCCGGTCTCATTAGACGGCGACCTTGCTCCATGGGTCGTCACCGTCCCTGCCGACATCGGATAGTGCTACGAACGCAGCGTCAAGCTGTAGGCGATCCCAGACCAGGCGCGAATTCAGCCGAATGGGTTGCGGCATCCGGCCATCTTTTACGAGTTCCTCGAAAAGCGTGATGGACACGCCGACGTAAGCTGCTGCCTGGGCACGCGAAAGTCCACGCGGCGGCAAGCTAGTTGGCAAAATGTTCTCGCGGTCACCCACCCGACTCGCCCACCAGCGTAATGCCGAAATACCGGCTGCCGAATTTTCCGATCTTCCCTGCCAGATCCGGCAGAGCCCGCACGCGATCAAGTTCGCGCTCGAACAGATCCCGCGACGAGGAAGTGAACCCAAACTCGCGGCACCACGACATGTAGTCGCGATACAGCTTTTCCAAATTGATGGCTCGCTGATCACTCGTGGGCGCTGCTCGTTCGGCAAGCCAAGACGCGACAGATCCGCCATAGGATTCGATAGCGGCCGTCATGACCTGTCCTGGCGCGTCATGGCCCGTCATGACGGGTTGCAACACGACATGTCCTACCGGTTCGGGCCGTTGGGTCGCAGCCCTTGAAGGTCTCGGCTTGCTCTGCCCAAGGGGTATCGTCAGTACGTGCGGGACGCCCCTGAGCTCACCTCGCTGAAGCGCCCGGTTCAGCGCCGCCTTCCCGACGTTCAACACGCGCATTATGCCCGCTGGCGAGAAGCCGCGCTCGCGAATGACCTTGTGAAACTCCTCCTGACGTTTCACGTCCGCCAACGCGCTGACGTTCGCCTCCTGCCAATGGTCGAGCCACACGTTGATGCAATGCCCATTGCTCTTGGCGCTGCGCACCTTGGAGCCGCGTGCCTCCCAATAGCGACGCAGCACGTCTGCGAGCGACGCCTCCTCCGGCCTCTCGTTGTTTGCAGAGCGCGTCTTGAGATGAAGCTCGGTCAGCTTTTCTTTGGCGAGTTCAAGGTCTGACGTGCCAAGGCAAACGCGCTCATTGCTTTGCTTGGCGACGTTGTAACGGATTCCGTAGTAGGCGGCCGATCCGCTGCGTTGACCGAGCCACCATTCCCCGACGCGGTACTCTCGCTCGCTGTACTTGCCCATGTGTCGCTTCCGCCGCTGGTCGGCTCAAGCTCCTCGTCCAAAGCTCTTACGCCGAAAAGGATGATGTCTGCGATGTGATAGCCCATATACGCGACCGAGCCACCACCTCTGTCCACGAACGGAACCAGACCATCTCCGACGCTTGCGTTTCAACGTCGAGTAATCCCAGCCGATCCGCTTTGCCGCGTCCTTTTCGGAGTAGCATTTGTACAGCTGAAAGTTGTTCTCGGTCGCCACATTCTTGCGAAGGCCCTCTCTTTCGTCCTTTTGCATGCGATCATTCCGAGGGGCTCTCTAAGCCTACCGAAAGCATAACCCGCCCCCTCTTGCCGCCAGCTGACCACTTTGGAGGTCCGCCGAGGCGCTGGGCGAGTTTGCGGAGATGATGTCTGCCGATACGACACAGCCAGGCTTTGCTTCTGACTCCACGTGGCGCAACTGAACGACATGGACCGCAGCCATTCGCTGTGTTGCGACGGCCTGGGCGAATGAGGCACAGAGCGCCAGCGTCAAAACGGCGGACGCGACTGCTGCCGCACGCCAAGCGACCGCCTGCTGCTGGGCAGCAGTGACGCGCACCAACCACATTTCAATCGCGCGATTGTAGCCGGCTGCCGCGCTTGCGGATTGGCTCCACACTGGGGGCCGACGGTGAATGGCGTGCGCTAAAAACAGGGGCGCTTTGGATGCGCGAGGGGTAAGAGGAACCAACTCAGTGCGCTGACCTGCAGCGCCAGGTTGACGGCAAACGCGCTCTGGTAGGCGATGACGGGAGGGTGTCCGTTCTGCTCGGGCCACAGCGCTACGACGAACCCGGTCAGGCATTGGATGAGGAACGCACCGCCCACGTGCAAGAGATTGAGGGCAGCATTGGCGCGGCCCGATGTCTCCTTTGCAAAAAGCTCGGCGATGCTGGCGAAGCTCAGAACCGTTGCTCCTCCTGCCACCGAGACAACGATCCAGGCCGCATAGGCGGGCACGGGCAGGCGCAGGATGATGGCGAATTGAGCGAGGATCGCGCCTCCTGCCATGGCGGCAAGCAAGGTCGGCGGTGAGACGCCACGGCGTCGCAGCCGATCCGCGACAAGGCCCAACAGGAGGGCGCCGATGCTCAAAGCCATCGCCATGGCGAAGAGGTGCGCGACGACCTGTCCGCGTTCGAGCTCTTCGACGTGCGTGAGCCACGGAGCGGCCCACAGACCCTGGATGGACCAGGAGGTGGCAATGGTCATCGCCGACATCGGCGCAATCCGCCAAAAGCGCCCATCCGCGTATATCCCGCGCAAACCGAGCGGTGACGTTGCTGTCGCTTGCGGTCGTGTGCTCGACTCGGGGACAACCACATAGATTACGAGCGCGCATATCGCGGAAAGCAGAGACAGCAGCCAAAACAGATCGCGCCACCCCAGATGCTCGACCAGCGTCTCCGCCGGCGTCGTTGCCGTTACGGCCCCAAGCGCGCCGAGCATGACCATCCAGCCGTTGGCCAGCGCCACCCGCTCGGGCGGCACCCACAACACGATGGCCTTGAGGCCGGCCATCAACGAAATCGCGACGCCGAAGCCGATCAGCGCGCGGCCGAGCATCAGGCCCGCCACGCTGTCTGCCGTCGCAAACAGCAACGAGCCCGCCGCGGCGACCAGCAGCAGCGCGCTTTGCACGCGGCGCGGCCCGTAGCGATCGAGCGCTACGCCAGCCGGCAGCTGGACCGCCACGAAGGCTAGGAAATAAACCGAGGTCATGAACCCCAGCTCGGCCGGACCCAACTTGAACTCGGCCCCGAGATTGCTTGCAATCACCGCATTGATCGTACGGAACACGTAGGAGAGGTAGTACCCCGCGGCGAAGGGCAACAACACCGTCGCGATGATGACGGGGAGGGGCAAGGTCGTTGGGCGCCGCAGCGTTGCTCGAGGCCTATCAGAGTGACGGCCGCGCACATCGCGCTGGAGGAAGCGTGACAGCGCCGGCGAGGGCGACAGTGGATGTCCGAGCGCCACTGTCATAGCCGCACCAGCACGCCTTTGATGGCGCTGCGCATCCGTAACCCAGTACTGAAGCGATTGTGGAAGCCGTATTGTCCCACCTCGTAAAGTGCGTTGATTAATGGGTCCGGCAGGGGCGTGGCGCGCCGCGTTGCGCCATCGATCAGAACGACGATGGACTTGGCCCGCGCCACGCAGCGGCCTCTCAGGAACAAGCCTTGCAGGAGCACAACCGACGAACGGCCGATGTGCTCGACGCGAGTGCCGATCTCGACGGTGCCGGGCCAGTGCATCTCGTCCAGGAAATCGAGCCGCAGCCGGGCGATGACGAAGTGCGCCCCCTCAGGGACCGGCGCCCGATTGGGATCGGACAGCACCTCCATGCGCGCGTTCTGGCAACAGACCGCGAAGACGGCGTTGGAGATGTGGCCGTTGCAGTCGGTGTCGGCGAAGCGCAGCTTCTCGGTCGAGCGGATCGGATAGGCGCCGATGTGCTCGGGCGGCCTGGGTTTGCGCCGTGTCCAGCTCGGCTGGCGCACGGTATCCCGAAGCACCCGCCGCAAGGCTACGTACAGTCTGCGGGGAAAGCGCTCGCACGAGCGCGATTGACTGAGTTTCTAACTGCATGAGCCTCAGGCCTCCTCACGCTTGTCGGACTTGTCGCGGCGCCAGAGGAGCCGCAGCACGCCGTCCTCGGTCTGCTCCATCAGCGCGGCGTGGATCGGCTCAGGAAAGACCGGATCGTCGAGCCGCACACTGAGATAGGAGGCTTCCTTCTCCCGTGACGTCTTGCGCCAGGCCGCGCCGACCTCGGTCTGCCCCGCGAAGATGCGGAAGTCGGGCGCACTGCCGGCACTCTTGCGATCGTTGGCGACGATGCGCACTTTCGTATTGATGGAGAGCGTGCGGATGGTGCCGGCGTAGCCGTCCTTGTCCGCCTTGAACGTGCCGATGACAGCCATGGATGGTCTCCTCTCTAGTTGGGGGTTGCGACGCCTGGCCCGCGGTAGGGGCGCAGGATCAGGTCCTTGTGGACGATGACGCGCAGGGGCCAGCCGGGCCGCACCGTGATGGTCGGCTGAACGTTGAGGTTGCGCTCCACCAGGCGCTGTCCCGCCCGATTGGTGGTCGACTGCGTCGACTCGCGCAGCGCCTTGACCAGATCGCTGTCGCCAAGACTGCTGCCACTTCCGAAGGCCAGTTCGCTGCCGACCCCGAGCACCGTTGCGAGGGCTACGCCTTTCAGAAGCTTCCAGGTGTGGAGGTCGACCTCGTCGGCAAGGCCCGCGTAGCCGCCGGTGTCGGTGGCGGGCAGGTTGTCGATTAGGAGCGACGACCCATCGGGGAATATCAGCCGCTGCCAGACGACGAGGGCCCGCTCCTGGCCGAAGGCGACGACGCTGTCGTATTTGCCGACGAGCCGCGTGCCCTGCGGCACGAGCAGATGTCGCCCCGTCGCCGTGTCGTAGACGTGCTCCGTCACTTGCGCGATGACAAAGCCCGGCAGATCGGAATTGAGGCCGGTGACGAGACTTGCCGAGATGATGGTACCGGCCATCAGCTGGTAGGGCGAGATGGGGGTCTGCGGCCCATGCGGATTGTAGATTTCCTTCTCGGGCCCCGACTTGAGGAAGGCGAGCTTGCGGGTCTGATCGGTCGGATCGGACCCCAGGGTATCCTCATCCGATGTTCGGCGCAGAGCCAACAATGCGGTGCGATCGGATGGCTGTAGCGCCGATGCCGCCGTCGTGGTCCTCACTTCGCCGACGGCCTTGGCATCGCCCGGGTCGTCGCGGCGCGGCGCGGTTTTCAATTGCAGCCGGAAGAAAACCCCCGACTCGCGGGCCTGGTTGGCCAGGCGTGCGACGCGCACGCGTTCGGCCTGCTCGAGCTCCGTCGCCGGATCGACGCCAAGCGGGGTTGCTGCCGTCGGTCCGGTTGCAATTGGCCCTTTCGCTACCTGCGGCGTCGTAGGCGGGATTTTGACGTCCGCGTAGCTCGACGGCAGCTTGTTCAGCGCGTCCGTCACCGCTTTCTGGTCGACGTTGTAGAGCTCGGACGGCGCCTTGGCTGTGAAGCGCGGCGGGTTGAGCGCCACGATCACCAGGCCCGCCAGGAAGAGCAGGCCCACGAATACGACGCCGAACAGCACCTTGCGGTTGATGCGGGTGATGGGCGCCGGCTTGGCCCGCAACTCCAGCTCCTCGGTCGGCGCACCGGTCGCACCCTCGGGAGGGCTCGTCCTGGTCTCCCGATCCGTCATTGGGGCTGCTCCCGCCAGACGGCATCGGTGCGCAGGATGCGCACCACGCGCTGCGGTGCGGTGCCAAGGCGCAGCTCGGCGGCGGCAAACAGCCGGTCAACGATGTAGGTGGTGCCGCGCACGCGATAGTTGACGAGCGCGGGCTTGCCGTCGGGACCGATGACGAACAGCGGCGGCGCCTCGCTCTGGGCGAGGCCGGCCGGAAAGCGAATGTAGACCTTGGCGCCGTCGTCGAAGACCTGCGTGGGCTTCCAGGGTGCGTCGCCCTCGATGCGGTAGCGGAAGCGGAGGCCGTCGAGGTTGACGCCCTGATCGACCACCGTCGCCGCAGCGGCATTGGCGTCGGCATTGCGCGCCTTGAGCGCAATCAGATCCGACGCCGGATAGGTCCAGGACACGGAGGCCATGTAGGTGCCGTCCGTCGACTTGAGCTCGAGATGATAGGCACGCCGATCCGTGGTGATGACGAGATTGGTCTGCAGGTCGATGGCGAACGGCTTGACCAGCACATGGACCTGCGCCGCCGCACCCTCGCCGCTGCTGGTGTCACCGACCACCCAGCGCACGGTGTCGCCTGCCGAGACCGATGTGAGCTTCTCGCCGGCCTCCAGGGCAATGTCGGTCACCTGGTTGACGGCGGCGTAGACCTGATAGAGGGCACCGTTGGAGAAGGGATAGACCTGGATAGCATTGAGGTAGCCGTCTTTGACGGGCTCCATCCGTGCAGCCGCATTGGCATGGGCAATGCGCTCTTTGGGGAGCGTCTCGTCCTTGGCAGGGACTGCGCGCTTCGCCACCGGCTTCAGCTGTCCTGGCAGCGGCAGCGGCTTCGGCACCTCGACGTACCTGACCTTGGGCTCAGGTTCAGGTGTACGCTCGGCCGGTGCAAAGCTCTCGGCCAGCAACGGGATCTCCGGGACCTGGACACGGGTCGCGCAACCCGCAAGGCCGACAATCACGGCGCAACCGCCGACACTCAGAAGTGGTTGCTTCATGGGCTGTCTCGCTTGGGTTCCGTGGCCACAACGTCAGGGGACCAGTTGAAGGCATGCACGTAGATGCCGAGGGGGTTCTTTCGGATCGCATCGGCCGTGCGCGGCGGGCTCAGCACGATGGTGAAGAGGCCGGTGAGCGCGCGCGTCTCGCGGGTTGCGCCGCCCTCGAACACGCGCTCCAGCCAGCGCACCTGGAACGAGCTGTCCGAGGCGCGCACAACGCTCGTCACCTCCACTGCGACCGAGCGTTGTCCGACCCTGGCGAAGGGATCGGCGTCGCGCGCGTGCTCGTTGAGCGTCAACGCCGCCTTGTCCGTCACATAGTCGTAGGCTTTGAGCCAATTGCCGCGGACCACCACAGGGTCGATCGACAGCCCGCGCACGTGCTCAACGAACCTGGCCAGATGAAAGGCGATCTGTGCGTCGCTCGGGCGGTATTGGTCCTGCATGGGACCAACCGAGCGCACGCCGCCATTGTGGTCGAGCTCGACGACGTAGGGCACGGCCGAGCCCGCGCGCAGCAGCCACACCAGGCCACAGAGCAAGGCGATTGAGACCCCGAGGCAGCCGAATGCCATGAGCCGCCAGTTGTGGGCCTGCACACGGGAGCTGCCGATGCGCTCGTCCCAGACCTGGGCCGCCTTCTGGTAAGGCGTCACCACCGGCGGAGTGGCGCCGTAACGAAGCGAGGAGCGCTTGAAGATCATGAACCCCTCTTCTCAGCTCTTGTCCTTGAGATCAGGCCCGGACCCCGCTGCGGGCCGGTCGCCTTCACGCAGCGCCTGCGCCGCCACGAAGCTCGCGTCGCGCATCCTCTGGCGGCGCGCGAGCGCCGTGGCCCACGGTGGCGTCCGCGGCTGGGATGGGCTAGACGTAGCGATTCCCACCAGAACCATCGTCCGAAAATGGCGCCGTTGCGCGAATGCCGGCGGCAGCGCCTTCGCGGTAGGCGTCGCGAACCGGCGAGGTCATGGCGCCTATGGCGCGCGCCGCCGGCTGAGTGACCGTCGCCCGCATGACCCCTGCACCGCCGCCAGCTTGGTACGCGGCCGCAACCGTGCCGGACAACGTAGCGGCCGAGCGCACAGCACTGCCGCCAGCCTGGCCCGCTAGCCGTGCTCCGCCTGCCGCCAGCACGCCCGACGCCGCAATACCCGCGGCGGTGCCGACGACCGCGCCGGCGCCGAGCTGAGGCGCCCCCGAGACCAACCCGGCCGCAATCGCGGGCATGAAAATCGCCAGCCCAAATACGGCGATGGCCGCGAGAATGATCGAGGCCGCATGCTTCAACGTGATGGCGGCGGCCGCCGGCGGTACGATCGAGCCGAAAATGGTCGAGCCGATGCCGACGATGATGGTCAGCACCATCAGCTTGATGCCGGAGCTGATGACGTTGCCGAGTACCCGTTCAGCCAGAAACGCGGTCTTGCCGAACAGCGCGAACGGCACCAGCACGAACCCCGCCAAGGTCGTCAGCTTGAACTCGAGGATGGTGACGAACAGCTGCACGGCCAGCACGAAGAACGCCAGCAGCACGATCAGCCAGGCGATCATCAACACCACAATGGTCACAAAGTTCTCGAAGAACGTCGTGAACCCAATCAGCTCCCCCGCCTTGTCGAGCAACGGCCGCGATGCCGTGAACCCCGTCTCCGCCACGAACCCGGGACGCATCAGATCCTGCGCCGTAAGCGTTGTCGCCGATGCCTTCAGCCCCAATCCGGCAAACGAGCGGAACACCACATCCGATAGCGACTGAAAATTGTTGAGTAGCAGCGCAAAGAAGCCGACATACAAAACCTTGCGGATCAGCTGCGCCGGAACATTGTCCTCCCCATCCAACGCCCAAAACAACCCCGCCAGCACGATATCCAGCCCCACCAACACGCTCGTCAGAAACGCCACATCCCCCGCCAACAACCCGAACCCGCTGTCGATGTAGCGCACGAACGTCTCGGTAAACCGGTCGATGATGTTGAGATCATCCATGAACAAACCTTCCCCGTCGGCTCCAGCGGTGGCGGCGCCGTGACTGCATTCAGCGGTGCGGATTCAGACTTGGCGGTTCACTATTGGGTCAGCATCGTCGTCGGACAGGGTCGGGGTCGCTGCGCGAGCGGGGGTCATGTCGGAGACATGCTTCCAGCATGGCCCGCACCCTGCTGGCGGGACACCCGCCAGACCGCCCGCCTTTTGAAGTTACAAAAGAGAGGGGGTTTGGGGGACGCGTCCCCCAAGCGGGTGTGGGCGGCAGCCCGCTCGCGGAGCGAATCTTATGGCTGTTGCTGAGGGATATTGCTTGCATGGTGCCCTCATTGTCCTCGGGTGTAAGCGCGGCCATCGCCCAGGAAGGATTTGAACTGTTGGCGGGCTTCCTGCTGGGCGAGGATGGCCCGAGAGCGATCGATGGTTTCGGCGCGGGTTTGAGCGGCGAGAAGGGTTTGCAGTTGGAGGGCTTGCTTGACGTGCAAGGCGGCGAGCTCGTTGCTGGCTTGAGTCGCTTGCAGGGCGCCGACGGAGCCTTCGGAGCGGGAGAGAATATCCGCGAGGAGGCGGCTGTCGGCCGTTGTGCTTTCCGTGATCTGGCCTTGTAGGAGGGCGGCGCGTTTGAAGGCAGCGTGCGTCTCGTCCCAGCGGGCGCGGGATTGCCGGAGGATATCGTCGCTGGTGAGCGTGTCGGAAAAGGTATTGGGGAACAGGCGCGCGAAGGCGGCATCGGTTTCCTGGACTTTGAGGGCGATGGCATCGCCGGAGGCGAGCTGGCGTTGCACTTCGGACAGGACTTGGGACAGCTGCGGCGAGATGCTGCCTGGCAGGCCCTGCAAGTGGCGATCCATGCGGAGCAGCATCTGGGCCTCGTTCTGCAGCTGGCGTACCTGGTTGTTGACGGCGTCGAGCGCACGCAGCGCGGAGAGCAGGTTCTGCTGGTAGTTGGCGGGATCGAAGACGGTGAACTGGGCATGGCAGGGGGTAACCCCCATCGCCATCAAGACGGCGGCAATCGAGGTGGTGAGCTTTGCGACAGGTCTCATCGACGTCCTCCTTTGCGTTTGGTCTCCGGCACGCGGAACGGGGACAGGCGCTCGGGCATGGGTGGTCCACCCGGCAGGCCAGGCAACGGCGACTGCGGCGTCGTGTTGGTGGGCTTTTGCGCTGGCGCTATTGGGAGCGGCGGTGGCGTTGAACCCGGTGCTGGTGCTTGCGCTGGCTCGCGCGGAGCCGCCGGTAGTGAAGAGGAAAGCTTGGCTGGCGAGCCCGCATTGTCGATGAGCTCGGCCGCCCAGGCGAGCCCCTTAGCGCGCAAGAACGCTGCAGGGAACTCTGCCGGTGCGGTTTCCGCCGCAAGCCGATCGATCAGCTTCCGATCGTCGGGCGTGGAGGCGCCGGCGATGGCGAGGCCAACGGGTCCGAGCCCCAGCTCGAACAGCCGATTGCCACGGGCCGTCTGGGCGTAGTACTCGCGCTTTGGCGTCGCGCGCGAGAGGATCTCGACCTGGCGGGTCATTGAGACCGAAGCGCTCATAGACGGCGCGGGCCTGCGGCTCGAGCGCGCGATCGTTGGGGAGGAATATCCGCGTCGGGCAGCTCTCGATTAGGGCCGGCGCAATCGACGACCGTTCGACATCGGCCAACGACTGGGTCGCGAATACGACTGCAACGTTCTTCTTGCGCAGCGTCTTGAGCCATTCGCGGATGCGGGCGGCAAAAAGCGGGTCGTCGAGGAACACCCAGGCCTCGTCGAGCACCAGCAGCGTCGGCCGCCCATCAAAGCGCGCCTCCAGCCGGTGGAACAGGTAGGTCAGGACCGGCAGGACCAGACGCTTGACCTGCATCAGCCCGTCCATCTCGAAATGCAGTACGTCGGCGAGGTCGAGCGTCTCGCGTGCGCCGTCGAGCAGCCGCCCGTACGGCCCTTCCAGCGTGTAGGGGGTCAGCGCCGCAACGAGGGCGTTGGACTGGATCAGCACGGCCAGGCCCGTCAACGTGCGCTCCGCCTTCGGGGCGGAAGCCAGGCTCTGCAGGGCAGTCCACACGGCATCCTTGACCTCGGGGGTGATGGTGACGCCCTCGTTGATGAGGAGCCCGATTACCCATTCGAGCGCAAAGGCGATTTCACCTGAAGTGTCGATGGCGGCGAGCGGCTGGAACGCCACGTCGCCGTCGAGGGCCAGGTCGACCGCGCGCCCCTGCATGGCCAGCACGGCCGCGCGGGTCGAGCGGCCCTTGTCGAAGATTGCGACCTGGGCGCCGATGAAGCGGCGGAACTGCAGCGCCAACAGCGCCAGCAGCACCGACTTGCCGGCGCCCGTCGGCCCGACCACCAGCGTGTGGCCGACATCCCCGACATGCAGATCGAAGCGGAAGGGTGTGCTGCCACGCGTCTGCGTCATCATCAGCGCCGGCGCCTGCAGGTGCGCGTTGCCCTCGGGCCCCGCCCACACCGCCGACACCGGCATCATGTGCGCCAGGTTCAAGGTGTGCACGATCGGCTGGCGCACGTTGGCATAGGGGTTGCCCGGCAGGCTGCCGAGCCAGGCCTCCACGGCATTCAGCGTCTCGCGGATGGTGGCGAAGCCTCGGCCGTTGACGATGCGCTCGACGGCCAGCAGCTTGTCGGCGGCGCGCTGCAGGTCAGTGTCGGACACCACGATCACCGTCGTCACGAAGCCGAACGCCACGTCGTCGGCCCCGAGCTCTTGCAGCGCCTCGTCGGCGTCGACGGCCTTGTTGTCGGCATCGGAATCGACCAGCGCCGTCTCGCGATTGAACATCACCTCGCGCAGGATGGCGGCGACGGACTTGCGCTTGGAGAACCACTGCCGCCGCAGGCGGGTCAGGTGCTTAGTTGCCTCCTCCTTACCGAGGGGAATCCAGCGCGTCACCCAGCGATAGGAAAAGCCGAGGTCGTTGAGGGCGTCGAGGAGGCCAGGGCTCGTCGTGTTGGGAAACCCCAGCACTGTCAGCACCCGCAAGTGTCGATCGCCGAGCTTGGGCTCGATTCCGCCCGTCAGCGTCGTGTCGCACAGCACCGCATCCAGATGCGTCGGGATATCTGGCATGCTCACGATATGCGGGCGCGTCGAAATGGTCGCATGCACGTAGGTGAGGGTCTCCGCGTCGGTCAGCGGGCGCACCTCCGGCAAGACCGCCGCCAACAGCTCGAGCGCCCGGTCGGTCTCGGTGAGATAGGCTTCCAGATGCACGCGCGGATCAACCGATGCGGTTTTGCTCTCCGATCGTTCGAAGAAGATGCGCTCAGCGCGGCTCGCCGCATCGGGCGGTGGGAGGTACAAGAACGTCACGTAATAGCGGGACTCGTGGCGCGCCCCAACAGCGAGAAAGTCGGCCTTGCGCTCCTCGTCCACCAACCACGAGGCCGGGTCGGCAAAGCGCCCCGCTGGATACGCAAGCGCAGGCGCACGCTCCGCTTCAAAAAAGATCGCCCATCCCGACCCGAACCGCTTCAGCACGTTGTTGACCCGCGCCGTGACCGAGACGAGCTCGGCCTCGGTGGCGCTGTCGAGATCGGGGCCGCGATAGCGCGCCGAACGCTGGAAGCTGCCGTCCTTGTTGAGGACGACACCGGGCGCCACCAGACAGGCCCAGGGCAGGTAATCGGCGAGGCTCGTGGCCTTGCTGCGGTACTCGGCGAGGTTCAGCATACCAGCGCTCCCTTGTGCCGGGCATGGCGAGACAACACGTTCAGAAATGCCGGATCGGCCCGCGTCACCCACACGGCAACGGCATGACCAACAATCCAGATCAGCAGCCCCGCAAGCCACAGCCGCAGCCCCAGACCAACCGCAGCAGCCAGCGTGCCGTTGAGAATGGCAAAGCCACGCGGTGCCCCCGCAATCAGGATCGGCTCGGTCAGCGACCGATGCAGCGGCACCTCATATCCGGGAATGGCAATGGGGTTGTGGAGCATCCGTTCCTCCTGATCAGTCGATGAGCGCGCCGCCGGCAAACGAGAAGAACGACAGGAAGAACGACGTCGCCGCAAAGGCGATGGACAGCCCGAACACCACCTGCACCAGGCGGCGGAACCCACCCGACATGTCGCCAAACGCCAGGCTCAACCCCGTCACGATGATGATGACAACGGCACACACCTTGGCGACCGGACCCTCGATCAACTCCAAAATGCGCGTCAGCGGGCTCTCCCACGGCATGCCCGAGCCGGCAGCACCAGCTGGCGTGCACGACGAGATGACGGCGGCGATAGTGATCGCGGCTGCGATGGCTGCTTGGTGCATTGAGTGAAGTCGCTCGCGCGAGCGGGGCCAGCCCCGCGCCCCGTTGAGGGACGTGTCCCTCAAACTCCCTCCTTTTTGGGATTTCAAAATGCGGTGGGTCCGGGAGGTGTCCTCCCGGTTGGGGCGTGGGGCAACAGCCCCACTCGCGCAGCGACCATCAACATATCCTGTCTCACGAGCCATCATTGTTGCTCTCCTCACGACCCAACCGGCCGTAGCGCAGGAATGCCGAGCGGCTTCAGGATGTAGTTGCCGACGTCGTCGAGACCGGAGACCTCGGCCACGGTTTCGACACGGCGGTTGTTGCCGCGGCCGCCGAGGAAGACGACGATGTCGATGGCCTGGACGATGAGGTCGCGGGGGACAGTGACGACGGCTTCCTGGATCAGCTGCTCCAGGCGCAGGAGGGCCGAGGCGGCACAGTTGGCGTGGACGGTGGTGAGGCCGCCGGGGTGGCCGGTGTTCCAGGCTTTGAGCATGTCGAGGGCTTCGGGGCCGCGCACCTCGCCGACGATGATGCGGTCGGGGCGCAGGCGCAGGGTCGAGCGCACGAGGTCGGCGAGACTGGCGACGCCGGGCTTGGTGCGCAGGGCTACGCAATCCGGGGCGGCGCACTGCAGCTCGCGCGTGTCCTCCAGGATGACGACACGATCGCCCGCGTCGGCGATCTCGGCAAGGAGCGCATTGAGCAGGGTGGTCTTGCCGGAGGAGGTGCCGCCGACCACGACGATGTTCTTGCGCTCGCGGATGGCCTGCTTCAGGGCTTCGGCCTGCAGCGGGGTCAAGATGCGCGCCGACATGTAGTCGCCGAGTCGGTAGAGCCTCTCGGCCGGTTTACGGATCGAGAAGCAGGGTGCCATCGAGACTGGCGGCATGACGCCCTCGAAGCGCTCGCCGGTGCCCGGCAGCTCGGCGGAGACGATGGGAGCACGGTCGTGCACCTCGCGGCGTACGTGCGCGGCGATGAGGCGGATGATGCGTTCGGCCTCCGCCGTGCCGATACGCTCGGCCGTCTCGATGCGACCGCTTCCGGCTTTGTCGAGCCACAGGCGGCCGTCGGGATTGACCATGACCTCGATCACGTGCGGATCGTCGAGGGCGGCGGCAATGGCCGGGCCGAAGGCCGTGCGCAGCATTTGTAAGCGGCGGCCCTGTGCCTCCTCGGAGGCGATCGAGAAGAGGTCAGGCATGGCCGTCATCCTCCTGATGATGTGATGGGGCTTGGCCGTTGGACGCCGACACGGGGCTAGCGGCGGGAGGTCGGACCTCCGCGACCTGGGTGAGCGACCTCAGCGGACCATCGTCGACGGCGTCCGCCAGCAGATTGGGGTTGGTGGCGACGATGCTCTCCAGCACCTCGGTAATGAGACGGTGATCGCCGGCAAGGCGGCGGCCGACCTGGGCCACGAACACCTGGAAGCGCTCGCGGCCGACCGCGCGCGCCGCCTCCTGATCGACCTTCGGCACCGGCGGCGTGATGGTGAGGAAGTAGCGCACGTAGAGCGACAGCGTCTCGGTGGCGATGGCCACGTCGCGCTGCACATCGGCGAAGCCTTTGACGACGCCGTCCATGCGCCGCAGCAGGGCTTCGTCGTGCCTCTGGATACGATCCGGGTCGAGCTGGCGATCGAGGGCCTTCTCGACAAGCGCCGACTTGGCGCCGAGGACTTTGGCGACGGCATCGAAGCGATCGGCCACTTTCTTCGACAGATAGATGGTGTAGCGCTTTTTCATTGGGGCTCACCCTGGAAGTGGCAGCGACAGCGATAGCTGCGACGTCGGCGCGTTGCGGCGTCCGCGACGGCGGCGCGGCTCGTCGAGGATGAGCGCGGTGTCGGGATCGGCGCCGGGCAGCCGAACCGGCTCGGGCGTGCGCTCGCATGTCGGCCCCGTCTCCTCGCTACTGGTCGCGGTAACGTAGTCGCCCCACTGCTTCTCCAGGCGGGCATCGGTGCCGCGGGTTTGCGCGGCCCACGCGTAGGACGACCTCCGCGGCCGATCGCTGGGCAACGCGGACCGCGGCGGCGGCAGGCAGCGCGGTGCAAAATTGCCGTCCTCGAAATAGCGCAGCTTCCTGGCGCGGATCGGCGGGCAGCCGGAGACGAAGATCAGCGCCTCGTCGCTGGGGAGCTGCATGACCTCGCCCGGCGTCAGTAAGGCCCTCGATGTCTCCTGCTCGGAGATGCTGGTGTTGCTGAGCCAGGGGGAAAGACGCTTGCCGGCGAGGTTGCGCTGCGCCCTGAGCTCCGTCTTGGTGCCGAGTGCATCCGATATCCGCTTGGCCGTGCGCTCGTCGTTGGCGGCGAAGGCGATGCGCACGTGGCAGTTGTCGACAATGGCGTTGTTGGCCCCGTAGGCCTTCTCGATCTGGTTCAGCGACTGGGCGATCAGGTAGGCCCGCACGCCATAGCCGGCGAGGAACGCAAGGCTCGTTTCGAAAAAGTCGAGCCGTCCCAGCGCCGGGAACTCGTCGAGCATCAGCAACAGCTGGCGGCGGTGGGGCTGGCCGCCGCGGCTCTCCAGCTGCTCGGTGAGCCGCCGCGCGATCAGGTTGAGCACTAGCCGCATGAGCGGCCGCGTGCGCGACAGGTCTGACGGGGGCACGACGAGATAGAGGGACTGCGGCCGGTCCGCATCCATCAGGTCGGCGATCGTAAAGTCGCTGCTGCTGGTGGTCTTGGCGATGATTGGATCGCTGTACAGGCTCAATAGGCTGACCGCGGTCGAGACCACGCCCGAGCGTTCGTTCGGCACCTTGTTCATGACCGCGCGGGCGTGATCGGCAACGGTCGGATGCACCTCGGGCGCATCGTCGGTGCCGAGGTGGTTGGTCGTCATCATCACCCACAACGTGCGGTCGATGGAGCGCGATGGGTCGGACAAAAGCCGCGCAACACAGGCGAGCGTCTTCTCCTTCTCGGCGTAGAGCACGTGCAGGATGGCGCCGACCAGCAACCCGTGGGCGGTCTTCTGCCAGTGGTCACGGATCTCGCGGGCACCCTCCGGATCGATCAGGATGTCGGCGATGTTCTGCACGTCCCGGACCTCGTTCGGGCCCTTGCGCACCTCCAGCAGCGGATTGAAGCGGGCGGAGTCAGCATCGGTCGGGTCGAATTTGAAGCAGTGCGAGAAGCGTTGACGCCAACCTGACGTCAGCTGCCAGTTCTCGCCCTTGATGTCGTGGATGACGGCCGAGCCGGTCCAGGTGAGCAGCGTCGGCACCACCAATCCCACGCCCTTGCCGGAGCGCGTCGGCGCGACGGCAAGCACATGGTGAGGACCATCGTCGCGCAAATAGCTGGTACCCGCTTGCCCCAGCATGACGCCGCGGTCGCCGCAAAGGCCGGCCGACCGCATATCGGAAACTGCCGCCCAGCGGGCGGAGCCGTAGGTCGTGACAACCGTTGGCTTCGACGCCCGCCAGGCGGCTCCCCCGATCGCAACGAGGCCAGCCGAGACGCCGCCACCGGCGGCGATCAGGCCGGCGGTGTCGAACACGCGCGGCGCCAGACGGCCGAAAGCCAGCCACCAGGAGAACAGCTGCCACGGTGCGTAGACTGGCCAATCGAACAGCGCCAACCAGGGTGCGCCGAGCGCAGGATGGAATCTCAGAGCGGCGGCGGCCCATTGCGTGGCGGTCCACAGACTGATGAGCACGACGATGGCCGTTGCCAGGCCCTGCAGGGCGATCTGGGAGGACTTGGTCATGGTCGCCGATCCCTAGTGCGTCTGCACGTTTGCGGATGGCGTCCAGGATGCGGGACCAGGCCGGCAAAAGGGAATTAGGATTCGCGGGTTAAATTGGGACGTTGCGTGATGTTTTCGCAGGTAAACTGTAAGTCGTCCCGATTGGGCGCCCGATGCAAATGGGACGGGGCCACCCGAGATCATTCGCACCAAGCATCGCTAACAGCGACGCGAGGCCTCGCGGCAATCGGCAGTGGACAGCTTGACCCAGCTACTGCTAGCCAGTAGTATGCCGAGCGATGACGA
This sequence comes from uncultured Alphaproteobacteria bacterium, assembly GCA_963775835.1. Taxonomy (GTDB): domain Bacteria; phylum Pseudomonadota; class Alphaproteobacteria; order Rhizobiales; family Hyphomicrobiaceae; genus AWTP1-13. The sequence goes on from CAVZKV010000029.1 coordinate 487,604, forward strand.
ATTCGAGTGGCACCACGCCAAGGCGCGCAGCAACTACGCCAAGCACGGTGTCACGTTCGACACCGCGAAGCGGGCCTTTGCCGACCCGTTCGCTGTCGAGGTCCTGGACGACAGCGGGGACTACGGTGAAGAGCGGTTCCTGCTGATCGGCATGGTCGACGGACGGCTTCTCAGCATCGTTTACACCCCACGGAAAGGACGCTATCGCCTGATCACGGCGCGGCGGGCAACGAAAGATGAGCAAGACCACTACTTCACGCAGAACAGCCAAGACCAAACCTGATCCGCGTCCCTTGCGGCCGATGAGCCAGGCGGACATCATGGCGGCTGCGCTCAGCGACCCGGATGCTCAGCCGCGCTCATCGGCCCAGCTCGCGCGGATGAAGCATACGCCGCGCGCCAAGCTCATCCGACGGGCTCTTGGTCTCACGCAAGAGGAATTTGCGGACCGCTTCCGCATCCCAATCGGGACGTTGCGCGACTGGGAGCAGGGAGCAAGTGAGCCAGACCAAGCCGCGCGCGCCTATTTGACAGTGATCGCCCGCAATCCCGAGGCGGTGATCAAGGCGTTAACTCGCGCGGCCTGATGTACAGCGAACGCGCTGTCAGAGCGACAATCAAGTCGCAGCCTTGAGATCGCGGCTCGTGTAACCCCGCTACGGGAAGGCCACGTAGCGCGGCGTTCAGCCTTCGACCTTGCTGCGTCCCTTACCCGCAAGCGCCTTGCGGATGATCACCTTCTTCTTGGTTCCCGGCTCGGTCAGGTAGCTGTTGGCCGCCGTCTCGCCGATGACCTCGGCCAGCATACCGCTGACGGCCTCGTGGTCGTTGACCAGGACGAAGAACGGCTTGTCCGGCTGCCAGTGCTGCGGGCAGTCGACTTTGAAGTGCCGACCCAGCGTGTCGATCAGGGCGGTTTCGGCAGCCAACGTCTCGGCCATCACCGCCGCCAGCACCTCGCATCGCCTGGGGTGGCCATCGCGCGCAGCGGCTATCAAGATCGGCCGCTCTTCGGCAGCCGCCGCAGACTTGGTTTTAGCCGCGAGCACGGTGGCAGGCTGGAAGGTGTCGGCCTTCAGGCCTGGGGATCAACGATGCGTTGACGACGTGCATATCGTTCCAGGTCGCCTGGTAACATTCGTGCAGATCGTGGTCTGCGTCATGGGGCCGTCACCCGTATGGGCCGAGACCCGCCGGCGTCCCGGCAAGGGCGAGCCCCCGAGCAGTGCCGAGGCGGGGCTCAGGCGCGCGGCCCGAGCATCCTGTCCGCCTATTCGGCATGAACCCGCGCGCTAGGACCCGGTCGCGGCCCTCGGCCGCGAGGCGCCCAAACTAAGTGCTTTGGTCCTTTCGATATGAGACGCTCAACGTCCAAAGCGTCGCGGTGGTGGAGCTACTGGTTTGCAGGAGAACGTGCGAACTCGGATACCGGCCACAAAGCGGAGTTCTGCGAGATGCATCGGCGATGCCCAGCAGAGCCAGCGACGCTTTGAACAGACGGGAGTTACCTCCGCGGCGCCAATCCTCGTCCGCGTTCCAAGGTCCACACGACACGAGTCTGATGCATGATGCCTTGCACGCGCTGACCGCGCATCGGCTCGAGCGCCGGACGCCACGGCGCCAGGGTCACCGAGGCGTCGGTGCGAATGATCGCGAGCTTGCCAGTCGGCGTGCTGATGGGGCGATCGTAAACCCCGGTGAAAGCCACGCCCGGAATGGCTGGCGCGAACGGCACGCCATAGTGACGGGCGAGGTCACCCGCAAGCCGTTCTGCCTCGTGCCGGCGCAACGTTGCGAGGGCGTCGGGCTTGAGGGAGACGTGCCCCTCGATGGACCGCTCGGCGAGCTGTCGCTCCGTCAGCCAGTGCACCCGGGTTGCGAGAGCGCGCTCGACCTCCGAGCCGAAACCGGTGCTGAGCCTTGGCAATCGCTCCTTGCCGCTGATGACCTCGTCAAGCCAGGTGGGCCCGAGATAGGTCTCCTGTCCGCGCAGGTCCACAGGCGATAGAACCTCGATGCGTGAGGACGCCTGCGGCCGCCCCTCCAGGCGATCGGCGGCAAGTTTGACCATCATGCCGCGCTGCGGCGCGGCATCGGCGCTGCGACGCCCGAGCTCGGCATAGTGAACACGGCCGTCGACACCGTCCACCACGACGTATTGGCGGTCGGTGATCTCGTCGACCAGGCCGACGCCGACGACGCGACCGACCACCGGTACCTTGCGGTCGCCGCGCTCGAACACCACCATCATCCCGGGCTGGCGTTGGATGCCGGCGGCATGCAGGGCATGCTGCATCATCTTGAGTTTGTCGGCGCGGTCGCCGAGCTGGCGCAGTTTGCCTTCGAGCTTGGCATCCAGCACCCAGACGCCGCGCTGCCGTTCCTCGGCGAGCCCCAAGCGTTCGAGCGTCTTGAGGCGGCCCATGCGCATGGCATGCCGGCTCGAATCCTTCTCATGGAGTGCCGTGATGGCCAGCACGTTGTCCTTGGCCTGTGCCAGCAGCGATCGGTCGAGCCGCGTCAGGCGCTCCTGCCCGACCTCATTCACCAACTTCTTGAGGCGCTCGAGATCCGTTTCGGGGCCGAGCTCCAGGGTGACGAGCTCCTGGACGCGGGTGCGAATGCCGTGGCTGATGTACTGCCGCGCCAGGATCAGGTCCTGGCCGCTCTTGTCGCGCCCGCGCAGCACGACGTGGGTATGGGGATGACCGGTATTGAAGTGATCGACGGCGACCCAATCGAGCTTGACGCCGAGATCCTCCTCCATCTGGCGCATGAGGTCGCGGATCATCGGCTTGAGCTCCGGCAGACGGCCGCTGTCCTCGGCGGAGATGATGAAGCGGAACTGGTGCGGATCGCCGTCGGAGCGGGCCAGGAACGCCTTGCCGTCCGCCTCGTCACCGGCCTCATTGTAGAGTCGGCCGCGTTGACCGTCGGGCGTGATGCCGTCGCGCAGGATGTAGCGCAGATGCGCGGTCGCGCCGTCGAGCTTGGTATAGCGCGCCTTCACGATGGCGCGGCGGCTGCTTGGCGCCGCGAGGCCCGCGGCGGCGAGCGCGCCGCTGGCAAGACCACGCTGCTGTCCGTGGCGCAACCTGTTGCCCGCGGGTCGCAATGGTCTGCCCGCGCTCTTGTCGAGCTGGTCGAGCACGTCTTTGGCATACGGCAAGGCCTTCGATCGGCTGCTGTCGCGGATGCGTCCGAGCCTGGGTTTGAACTCCCTGTCGGCCATGGCGGGCTCCGGATAAGAGATGCATTGGGCGGCATATGGAGCGCGAGGGTGCATTTACAATATGACGTCGAAAACGACGCCGTATTTACAGCGCTTTTGGTGGGTGTAGCGTCAACGCTGCACTGCGTAACGTCAATTGCGATCAATAAACATGCAGAGTTTTGATATCTCTGACGTCACTGTTTATCTTGATGTTCCAATTACCCCCGAAATGCGCATCTCACGAGCGGCCGTAGATGAATATTGGCCGCAGAACAGAGAGAATGGATCTGCGACCGACTGGACCGAAATAGCGGCTGTCGAAACTGCGGAAATGAGTGCCAAGAACGAAGAGTTCCTTGACCCGTAACCGACGGCAGCCAGACCAGGCTGGGAGCGAGTGACCGGCGCCATCCTTGCGCAATGCCCACACTGCTATGTGGCGTCCAATCCACACTCGTGATCCGAAGCGGCAGACACCATCGCCAGCCCGAGCGCGAACTATTTTTATGAGGAGCACCCGTTCAGGAATGTAGTTGCGGTGTGCTGCAAACTGGCGCAGCTGGGTTGGTAGGCTGACGACTACATAGTCGCCTATGCGGGGCCGTCCTCTGCAGCGAACGTAGAGCCCAAGCGGAACGCTGGGAGTGAGATTGACAATGAACGGGCCACCGAGACTTGCTCGTGGCGAAGTCGACAGGATTGCGATCAAACTAAGTGCCGTCGCAACGAGGAAAGAGGGTCTCATTTGCCGCCGCGACGCATCGAATTGGACCATGCGATCAGGTCCTCCATGGCATAAACGACGCGTCCGCCGTGTTTACGATACGGGGGTCCGATATCCTGGTGCCGCATGTTGGCTAGTGTCCGCCATTGGATGCGCAAATACGCTGCGGCTTCCTTGGTGGTGAGATAGGGCGATGATATGTCCCGGCACATCGGACGCGCTCGAGGCTACCCCGCCCCATCGATCATGAGTAAATTTTATTCGCTGGAATAGGTTCGAATTTTGAAAACGAGAATGCGATATCGGACGCGTAGAAATTTGGATAACGTCAAAGTTGGTCGATTAGATAATGTGCACGGTCGTACGAACCAGATCGTACCTTGATAAATTTGATTGCTTGCTAAGAGCCCCTGCGCCGGCAGGCGCAGGGGCTGCGGCGAAGCCGCTATTCCTGCGGGTTCCAGATCAAAGCGTAGACGTCTGGTTCAGTCTGACCCGCGGCGCGACCGAGATTGGCATAGAGCGTCCGCGAGCCGAATTCCGGTGCGGAGATCGAGAGCGAGACGTACTCCTTGCCCGAAGCCTGGCCCTTCCGCAGCCAGCCGGCGCCGATTTCGGTGCCCTGCGACAGCAACGCGGTAGTCCGGTTGGTTCGGCGAGGCCTTATCGGCGACCGGCACGATGGCGATGTCGGCACGGATGGTAAGTGTCCTGAGCTCGCCCTCGAAACGGCCGTCATCACGCTTGGTCACGGAACCGATGGTAGCCATGTTGATGTCCTTTCGTGCTCTTCGGCGAGGACCCATTCCCCGCCGGGCGTGCGCGGGACTGTGGCGGGCTGACGTCTGAGGCACCCAAGCGACGCCTGGCGTCGCGGTAGGGCCGCAACGCAGTGGAGGACCCGCGCGACGCGCGGGTTGCCTCTAAGACGTCGCCTGCCACACCGTCGCACATTGAGCGGCGGGGTTGGTCTTCGCGGCAGACAAGAATGGCGCCGAGGGCTTCCGAGGTTCGCGGGCGCGTACAATGCTGGGAGGTAACGGGCCATGGACACCTAGTCCAGCCGGCCTTCGTCCGTGCTCGAAGAGAGAAAGGGCAGAACCGAAAGAGGGCAGCCGCGGCGGCCCTCGGGAAACCGACACGCTGCCATGCGCTCCGCCGGAGAGTCGCTTTTTCGCGGCAGTGGGCGTTACCCGTATGGGCCGAGACCCGTGTTCGGGGCTCGGTCGCGTGGGCGTCTGCCCGCGCGATAGCACACGACCCGCGCTGGGCTTTGAGCCCTGGCGCGGGGGCCGCCCGAAAAACCTTGCATCACGACCGGCACAGACCGGCGACAATGCTCGCCCATACTTGGTCGGCGCCCGCTGGACCTTACTCAGTTCAGCACCGCTGAGGCTTTATCTTGCTACGTGTCGGTGCACGGCAAACGGTTTCCTTCAGTCAGTTTGCTTCGTTGCCGGACAGCAAGGGCACGTTTGCGGTTTCGGATGCTGGTGCGGAAGGCTAAGTCAAGCACAGAAGGCGCTGCTTGCTGCTCAGGGGCGTTAGGATGAACTCGTTGATCACCTCGAGGTGCCGTACAGCCTGTCTGAGCTGCGCGTCGCTAAGCAACTCTGCGGCTGCAACAAGCTTGTCGATGAGGCGATCACGCTCCGATCTCTTCCGCCCTGGTTTGGTATCGCCGAAGCCCAGCAATTGGTCAGGCGTCGTCGTCAAAACTTTGCAGATCCGCACCAAGGTTTGCAGGTCGGGCTCCCGGCTGCCCGTGACATAATTGCCATAGCGCCTCGGACCGAGGCCGGCTCTCCTGGCGACCTCGGCATCCCTGAGATCGAGCTCCCTGGCCCGTCTTCGCAGCTGCTCCCCCAAGACCTGCATGCGAACATGATGTTCCTCCTCGCGAGCACGGTGTCGATGTCCGATATGTGCGCTATACTCGGAACAGATTGTTCGCAATTGTGGAGCGAGCGCGGACTATCGCGCTGCATTCATCGCGTCGCAATTGGCGGCTGCGGCAAAGAGGTCACAATCTAGGCGGCAGTCAGCATTCTGCTGAGATGCGGTGGGGTGGAAGGCGATGGTGTCGTGATACCCCGCGTGGTTACAGGTCGAGGCACGGCGCTGGAGTAGCATACAGCGTCGTTATTGCTGCTTGGTTTTTCGTTGGGATCATGGAGATAGGCGGGGTAGATCGACATGGGTGAAATCATTCACACACGGGCTTACTTCGCATCGACAGAGGAGGCCGAAAGCGTCGTCAGCGCGGGTGCCGACTATGTTGCTGGCCTGCGGGGCGGGACTGAAGAGGTCTCCTGTGAAGTGCATTTCAGGTTAAGCGCTGAAGAAATCGAAACGGTAGTACTGGCGCGAGCACAGTTGCTGTTGGAGCTCGATCCGAACGGTCGCGTCTACATCCAGCCCATGGGCCTCAGCGACGAGGCCATCGACGTGGCCACCAAAGCGGGTCATCTGCCCAGCACGAACCTGTGTTCATTGGTCGAGGCGTCGTTGACGCCTGAGAATTTGCACGTCGAGGACACACCACTCGACGCTCTGAAATCGCTGCGGGGACAATTGGTTGACGCTTTGGCGATAGTCGACAGCGCTATGTCGCGGTTGAATAAGTCGTGACGTAGCCAAGACGATCAAGATGGTGATCAGGTAGGCGACAAGACGTGTTAAGAGGGATCCAACCAACGCAGGAGGGTTAGGTACTGTCCGTCGGCGAGGGCGCGGCCCTTCGAAACGGCACGGTGCACCTGTTGCTTGAGTGAAGTGTCGCCCTTTTGCCAAGCTTCGTCGGCGCGGCTTTTTCCAAACATGACGGCGGCTACTTCGCGTTGCGAAACGCCAGTCTGATAGAGGTCGAGCGCCAGCAGGGCCTCACGTAGTTTGCGATACCAGGGCGCGCGCCTATTGGCGTTCAGCTTGGAAATCTGCGTTGGATCTAACAACGTTCGGGCGAGCCGCAGCAATCGCGCGGCGTCCGCGACGCCTTCGATGCCCTCAACAAGAAACGTAAGATTCACCGGTCCTTCGAGGACCGTCATTCCGTGGGCTCGCAGCGTGAGCGTGTGGTATCCTGCACGAAGCACGATGTGCTCGGTGCCGAATGGATCGATGAGAATGCCGCGCAGGGTCGCTAGTTTGCTAAGATCGACATTGAGGCGGAGCTTGCCATCGGCAGGCGCACCACGGACAAGAACCGGCAAGGAAGCGCGCAGGTGCTCGGCACTCCAAAAAATGAGCACGTCATCGGCCGAGCGAGCCGGGTCTAGGAAACGAGCACAGCGCCCACTTTTGCGCAGCCTCCTCGTGTGTCCGGAGTTTGAACACGGGGGCCCCGGCGCCAATCGTGCCCAGGTGGATCATATTGCCGAGGCTGGGGGCTTCATCACGCTTGTAATCGTTGTTCCGGCGCAGAAACTCCCATGCCCAATCGCTCTTTGGGGCTAAAGCTAAGCAATGATCGATGGCGTCCGGCGGCAAATTGCCGGGAATTTTGGGCGACATCGCAGAGTCTCCATCAGCTAACAGAGGGCGAAACAAGGGCTGCACTCACCGAGATCTCTTACACAAATTCTTTGACAATCCCGACGGCGTTAGCACACCCATCCGGATACCGTCTCGAAGCAAAAACTTCTAAACTGGTCTGAATTTGGGGCGTTGGAAAAGTAATCATAATGAGCAAGCTTAGATCCACGGAGAACCCAACGTAAAATTTGGACCAGGCATAAAGATCGCCCTTATTCGGCTTGCAACGGATAAAGTGGACATGCGCGATAGTCTCACAGCAATTCGCGGAGAGGGTAAAATGACACTGCCGCTTAAACCAAAGTGAGAAGCCGGTTCGTGTGATTAGTGTCGGATAGGTCCGTCGCCGCCCATTTTCGAATGACCTGCCTCGATGTCATAGGAACCACCCCCGCCTGCACGAGACGCGACAACGCGGATCCTCGGGCAATACTGGCGCGAGTGGGCGACGCGTCGGCCACGATGTAGGCGTCATAGCCCTCACTTAGGGCCTTAATGGCCGCAAACGTGATGTACTCCTCGAGCCAATGGCCGCAGAGCAGCACAGAAGGTCGTCCTGTTTGTGCGAGCGCCCGTCCAAAGGCGTTGTCGTCCCACAACACTCCTGTCGGTGGCAGGCTGTAGTATCGCGCGTTCTGACTCAGGTTCCCGGGCTTGCCACCAGCGGGATCGTGTAGATAAAGAGCGACGAAAGAGGGTATGCCGCACATCGAAGCGGCTTCAAGAAGCCGATCACGATTTACGATGATCGTATTCTCACTGGCTTGAGAATTAAGCGCGTCGACAATCAGGACGCTGCATTCGGAAGGCCTGAGCAATGGAGCCATGGTTCGCCTACGGAGAAGAAGACAATGCGTCAAAGTGGGAATGCTATCCACATCACTGAGGTGCCTTGCCGTGAGGACAAGGAAGGAACGGTCTTGCTTAGAGGGAATAGCAAGTAGTTACCTGTGGCGCTAACCGGCGCCGGAGGTGCGTGTAAATTACTCTATCCAACCATGTGCCGCGCTCTCCTTCCCGCGACCACTATCAAAACACATTGCGCGGATCTCTAAATGGCCGATTGGCCTGGGGTGTCCGCTGGTCAAAACAATATGCATGGAAGATAACACGGAGTCTGTGAGCAATTCCACATTCGAGGAGAGACTTCGCGGAAAAACACATTATCCAACGTAGTCGGGATCCAAAGGCGGTTAGCAGAGAGAGGGAGTGGATGCCAACACGCCTTGCCGAAGGGTTTGACTCGGATCCATTCGCAACTCACCTCAGTTGGTATCAGATGCCCTCTCGGGCCAATTCGATCTTGTGCTAGCGAAGGCGATGGATCGGCTGGCCCGAAGCCTTGGCTGGAGCAGGAGCTTGCGGACCCGAGGTCGCAGCCGAGGCTAAATCCCTATTGCGCTCGATGATCAGCACGATCGTGATCACGCCTGGATGCCAAGAGGGGACAGGTCGCCCTTGAGCTTTACGGACAGCTAGCGGCCATCCTGGCAATGACCAGGGCAAGAAGAATAAAGACGGGACTCTGATGCCACGAGCTTCAACTGTCGGTGGTTGCGGGGGCTTGCGACCGCGTTTGTCATAATCCGCGTGCGGTGGTTCTTGGCGTGTTGCCACCGCTGGCAATGTCGAGGATCGCCAGCAGCTCGTCGCGTAGCGTGGCGTTGACGTCGCCCGGTGTGCAGCACCACATCTACGATGAGCGATCTCCGATAGATCTCGGCGTGTTGTGGTCTCAGGTCCGCCAGGTGGGCAGTGGTGTGGCGCAGCCGCGCTTCGATTTCGGCTTTCCGCTGCTCGAAGTCGGCCATCCGCGTCTTCAGTGGGGACTGATACATCCCATCCTCAATGGCATGATGCCCTTGATGGGCCTGCTCGACCTTTGGAAGCGCCTGGCGGTCGGCACCTCATTGGCAAGGGCGAAACCCGGTTTGACGGTTTTGACGACAAGATTTTGAGTACGCGCGTGGTATGACGGTGCCGGGAGATCCAGGGGGACGTGACCTAACGCGCACAAATCCCCTGATTTGTAATCAGGGGGTCACAGGTTCAAATCCTGTAGCCGGCACCAAAAGCCCCTGAAACTTCAGGTTGTTACCGAAAAACCAGCACCAGCCATCGTCCCACAAACCCGCTAATGGGACGACTATGGGACGATTGGAAAAAGGCAGTTTCCGGGGCGCCCCAGGCCTCTGACCGATCCCCGGCGCTGGCGCGCTGCGCAGGAGCGCCCTTGCCGGCCTGCCCCTCAGTGGCGCCGGGCGCCCGAGGCCACTGGTGGGCCAGTTGAGGGCCCCTAGTCGCTCGCTAGCCTCAAAGGTGCCGACTTCCCGACCGTTGACGCTTCTCCTGCTTGATTCGGGCCAAGCGCTCGGTGTCTGAAGGATCAGGCTCGTTGATTGGGAGGTCGGGAAAATCATCGGTTAGCGTTCGGCGCAAGCGCTGCTCCAAACAGCCAATACACAGGAAGCCGGTGGCGCCGCTGGGGAAGGCTGAGCGACGGACGGGCATGCCCGCTTGCTTCCATACGCTGTTATGCACCATGTAATACTCCCATCGCCCCTTATGCTGACAGCGAAGGTTGGTAGGCGTTGTGCGTCGATGAGCATGCCCGCCTGCACATGGTGTGGTGTCCATACGGCAATCACGGCAGAGACGGGGCACGGGGCTGCGCTCAATCAATCTGCTGATTTGCCTTCCGGTCAGCTTCCCCTTCGTGAGCAGCTCATCGGCCACGCGCTCAATGCTATCTCGGTGTCGGCGTACCAACATGCGCGTCATCTGACGTGTTTCAATTTTTGGCCAGTCGGCGCCACTTCCAGGCGGGGTAAGCTCAAATGCCCAGTGCATGATCATGTCGTCATCGACTTCGTTGCTGCCGGCAATCGTCCCACCGAGAATGATCTTCTCGGCTTCAACACCTGCCATCGTTGTAAGGATCAGGGTGTGTATGGCAGCGCCATACCGGGTCGGGCCCGAGATGCCACGAGGCTTGCCACACAGCTCCCATCGCTCGACAAGCTTGTCGTCGTTATACAAGCTGGTGCTACGGCCAAGAGAGTATTCATTCTTGATAATGCTGACACTCCCACTTGGGACCGTTAGCACACGTGCAATTACGGCATGCCCGGCTTCGTGGGTCGCGATGGCGCGCTTGCGCGTTGGTTTGCGGATCATGGCATGTGCCGCGCCATAAAGGCCTTCAGAGAGGCAATAAGATCCGCTTCCATCACCACCGGCCGCAGCTCTTCCCACTGCTGGAAGGCTGCATTGCGCTCGGCTTCGGAGAGGCTCTGATAGGTGTCGGGTTGAAGGGCGAACCGGATCTTGTTGTAAGCCCCGTTGTTCAGGGTGCCCTTCAGCCTGACCGGTCCCGACTTATCGACTGTTGCGGCTAGCCGCTGTATCGCTCGCACGAGCTCGCGCAGTTTGGTACTCTCCTTTAGTGCCTCGTACAGCTCCCTCTTGTGCTTCTCACGCAGCGCGTCTAGTTCCGCATCCCGCTTGGCACGCCGACGTGCCTGTCGTTCGGCATCACTTAAGCCCATGACCAACTCCCGCCTGTTGCAATAGAGCAGGCGGGGCTAGCACTGTCGCGTAACCAGATCGGCCTCATCGTCAACTTTTGGTTAAAGACCAATAGCACCGGCTCTCAGTGCCGAAGGGTGCGGTGGCACAACTATCTCCCCCTCTTCTTTGTGTGTGAGGCGTTGCTGCTATCAACACACAGAGAAAGGTACACCACACCACCCGTTAGGGCGTAAGGGTCCTATGGGGGACGCTCAACTTGCGGGGGCCGCGCGACCGCACCTATTCTGGATATTTACAGTAGAGAAATCTGCGGCTACCCTAGCAAACCTTGCGGCTATTTTGGTCTGTGTTTGTATGCTGCTGCGCTATGGCGAAACCCGCACGTGAGCTGCCGCAGTTACATTCGATGTCGGATACTCAGGGGAGGCGACGCCGCATTAGTCCCGATGGCTCCGTGAACGCCACAACTGTTGCCGGCCATCTTGACTTAAGCCACCACCGTATTGCGCAGTTGGTAGATGAAAATGTACTGCAGCGGCTGCCCAACGGCCGTTTCGATTTGAATGATTGCAGGGTGCGCTATATCCGATGGCTGCGTGATCCTGAGCGGCGTTCTGCCAAGTCAAAAGTTGATCAGGAATTTACGCAGGCCAAGGCGGAACTGATCCGCATCAGGATTGCGGAGAAGCAAAAGGTTCTGATATTGGCCGATGATGCTATGGAGGTCGGGGAAAAACTGATCGGAACCATGCTGACGGCAATGAGCGGCATGGCACCTCGTGTTGCTCGATGTGCCGGCAATTCTGTCGCGGTTAGGCGTGAGGTAGATGCGATAGTTTATGAGACCAGGGTGAACCTAGCGAACATCTTCAACAAATTTGCCGAGGAAGCTGAAAAGCAGCCTTTGGAGCTGCCCCCTTTGGATGGGCCACCCTCAGAGCAGCCGTTGCGCCTACGGACTGACACGGAAGAGGATGAGCCCGGGCATGACCGATGAGGAAGTCCGGCAACAGGTAGAGCGCACCGACGCTTTCATTGCCGCCTTCCGCGAGTTGATCGCGTCCACTGTCGTTGATCCGGCAAGCCCATGTGAGGCTGCCTGCCATCGCGGGCTTGAGCGGATCGCCGCGACGGTGGACGCGGTCGACTACGTCACCTTTGCAACCTGGCGAACCTCAACACGGCGATGCGCGGCGGGCTCCTGGAAGTGATTGAAGTGCAGCTGCATGTGCGTTGGCGGAGGCCCGACACTGGATTTTGCAGACGCGTCGGTATTCCTCGCCGGGTTCCAGCCGATGATCGACATGGCATTAAAGCGCCGGCTGCAATGAGTGCTTTTTCAGAATGACGGCGCGAGGATATTGAGCGCCGCCATTTAGCACGAGCCGTTAAGGCATCCTTAGGTCCCATTACCAAGCCCGATGACATTTCACATGTCCGCCGGGGCCGTTTTTTGCGTGAATTGCCTCGCATATAGGCGCGTGGCAAAGATTCGACGCAACCAAATATGTCCACTCTGCGATAGCGGGTTCGGGGATTGCGAGATGGGGAGAATCGGGCAGCGTGGCGTGGCCGCGTTGCCGAGATCCTGCCTAAAGCCATCCGAGCCTCCGTCGAACATCACCCCCGCATCGGCCTACGAAGACGTCCCAGCCTTCATGGCTCGGTTGCGAGCCAAGAAAAGGCTTTTCTCGTCACCGGAAAAGTGGGCCATTTATCGTTTGAGGCGGGCCCTGCGGCCCACCTCAGGTTAAAGCGTCGTATCTTTTTGTGCCGGCGGCAGCTACGGCCCCCAGCGGGCTTGCTGAGGGGCTTCCCTGACGATCCGGGACGGAGCGACCCTGAGGCTACCGGGTGCGGGTAACACCTGCCGCGTGGCAAACGCTGCAACCCCAAGGCCGCCCAAACCACACTTCCAAGCCGCGCCGAGGGACACCATCAGGGCAAGCACGGACGATTGTTGTGGGCGAGCATGACGAGTGGCGACGTGGCAGTCCTGTTGGTAAGAAAGCTAACTACGACGGCTCCTGGCGGGGCGCGTTGCCGGCTTTCTCGTCGTATCGCTCCACGACAATGCGCGCGTTCCAAGAAACTGATAGCGCACTCGCGCGAGCTCGGCCTCCGTATCGAAGCAGGAGGGGCAGATTGATTTCCATCGTTCGCGCACCACAACACGCCAAGCCCTCTTTTGGCTCGACCTGGTAGAGGACGAGGTTGCGTCGACCGCATTTTTCGCAAACGGAAGTTGCCATTCTCAAGATGTAGGGCACGAACGCAGACTGCCACAACCACCCCTTGCGGCTTCACTTAACGCCCGAAGCACGCCAGCCTAGCGGCCATGCCCTCCCGCCCAGACACGCCGCGACCGACGCTCGCAGAAATGCGCCATGCCGCACCCTGGCACTGGGTCCAGTGCCGCAACGTTCACTGCTGGCACAAAGAGCCGATGGCTGGCGCCGTTGATCATCAGGTGGCGGGAATGCATCGAGTGATTTTCTCCGGCAATCGGCACGATGCAAGTGCTGCGGCAGCAAGGGTGCTGACCTTCAGCAGCCCAGCGTTCGTTCCAGCGACATCGCGTTGGCTTTTCATGCGAGAGCGGAGGATTGGCGTTAATGTCGGGTAGCGCACCCGCGAAGGCCCGGCCGGAGTCTCTGGCATCGCAATTTCAAGCTCGCCGAACCTTTGTAGGCGTGCCTGCTGGTAGCACGGGAGATGGTCCCACCATGAAGCTTTCTGCATTGGCAGCATTAGTTCTTCTCGCATTGGTTTCAGCATCTCCTAGGAGTAGCGTTGTCATGGCCGCCAACCCATGCGTCGAGCGGCGCAGGGCCTCAGCGCGGCCGACCTTCGGATCGCGGGCCATCTCGCGAACGGAGGCCGTGATCAACTTGACGGTGGCATCCGAGTAGACTTCCCAGTGAGAGACCAACAGGGCTCGCGCCTGTGCGTAAATGAAAGCCCGCGCCAAGCCTGACAGCGCCTCCGCACTCGTCGCCGCCCCTGCCGCTGTGTTGCAGGCCGATAAGATAACCCAGTCAGCATCGAGTTTAAGGGCAGCGATCTCGGACGCGGACAGGTATCCATCATCCTCCTCAGTTGCCTTGTCGGGCGGTGTCGGGATGAGCCCCGGTTCGCGGGTGCCATCGAGCTGCCCCGCGAGAACGCCGTGGGTTGCGAAGTGCACCATGCGATACCTCGCCAACTCACCGCTCGCGCTCTTGAGTTCACCATTTTGACGGCAGCGCGCACCAGCGAAGCGATAGGAGCCACGTTCGCCGAATTCGACCTGGCGGCAAAGGTGTGGACCATTCCCGCCGAGCGCATGAAGGCCGAGAAGGAGCATCGGGTGCCGCTTAGCAATCGTGCCGTCGCCATCGTCAAGGAATTGGCCGCAACCCGAACCCGGCTCAATGATTTTGTGTTCCCCGGCCGCAAGCGCGGCGAACCGCTGTCCGATACGACCATGATGGTAATGTTGCGCAACCTGCGTCCCGGCATCACCGTGCACGGCTTTCGCAGTACTCTCAAAGACTGGGCAAGCGAGATGACGAGTTTTCCGGATCATGTCTCGGAAGCCGCGCTCGCGCACGCCTCAGCCGACAAAGTACGCGCGACATACGCACGCAGCGACTTATTCGAGAAACGGCGCGAATTGATGGATGCGTGGGCCAAATATTGCGAGCAAACGGCAACAGCAAAAAAACCGACGCAATCAGCGTCACGCCGCGCCAGCATAACCGCAGCGATGACGCCTAGGTCCCGCGCAGTCTCGTGCCACATCATTTATCCGTCCCCTATCCCCCTCTGCAGCCGTTCGCCCGCCCAAGGGCGACGATTGGCTGCACGAGCCGAAATGGGATGGCTTCAGGTTTCAGATCATCAAGCACAGCGGCGGGGTGCGCTTCTTCACACGGCATCGGGCTGAATACGCGGAGCGCATGCCGCCATGCGGGAGGCCTTCGCCAAGCTGCCTACGCAATCGGCGATCCTCGACGGCGAACTTGTCCTAATCGATCCCCGCGGTGCCGCGCATTTCTACCGGCTGATGGCCCAGATGCGCACGAGCGAGCCTGACGAAGCTCAATTGATGTTCCTCGCGTTCGATCTGCTGCACCAGGACGGCGTCGACTTGCGGCCTAGCCCTAACGGAGCGCAAACGCGATCTCAGTCGGCTTTGCCGCAAGTCGAAGGTGCCGTTTCTGAAGGAGGTGCAAATCTTCCCCGATGGCCCGGTGCTATTCGAGCATTGCAGCAAGTTTGGTTTTGAGGGTGTGGTCAGCAAGCGCCTGGCGTCGCGCTACTCGAGCGGACCTAGCCGCAACTGGGTCAAAGCGAAGTGCCCGGGCTGGAAACGCATCAATGCCGAGCGCTGGCGGATCTTCAATCAGCCAGAGCAGACGGAGCGCCAGCGCGCGCTCGTCAGGAAGCGGGAGGAACTGGCCCGTGTTCTTGAGCAGCTGAAGACACCCGGGCTGCGCCAGGTGACCCTCTCGCAAACGTCATCGGGCTAGCAAGTACCGGCAACATGGGCGATGCTGTCGTCCGATGTGGGACCTTTGCAAATTGATCTGGTGGACGTTCATCGGGCTTTTTCGGTTGAGGGTAGCCCTTGTGGCGGAGAACTTGGCGCTACGCCAGCAGATCAACGTCCTGCGGCGGACGGCCCCAAAGAGACCACGCTTCGGCAGCATCGATCGGTTGATATTCGTCGGCCTGGTTCGTGGGTTGTCTACCGCTCGCAACGCACTGGCGATCGTCCAGCCAGCCACCGTGATCCGTTGGCACCGAGCGGGGTTTAGAGCCTATTGGCGTTGGAAATCACGAGCTCGCGGGGGCAGGCCGACGGTGCCGCTGGAAGTACGCCGCTTGATCCGTGCGATGAGCCTTGCCAACCCGCTCTGGGGCGCACCGCGGATGCATGGCGAACTCCTCAAGCTCGGCATCGACGTCGGGCAGACGAGTGTGACCAAGTATATGGCGCGCAGGAGGCGACCACCGTCTCAGGGCTGGAGGACGTTTCTCCGCAATCACGCTGATGGGATTGTTGCGATGGATCTGTTCGTGGTGCCAACAATTTCGTTTCAGCTTCTCTATGGCTTGCTGATCCTGCGCCACGATCGCCGCCGCATCTTATGGATGGGCGTGACGGCACACCCGACTGCCGAGTGGATCGCCCGCCAGCTCACGGAAGCCTGCGGATGGGACCAAGCACCAACATACCTGCTGCGCGATCGAGATCAGGTCTATGGTCAGGTTTCACCCGGCGCATGCGCGCCATGGGTATTCGCGATCAACTAACTTCGCCGCGGTCGCCATGGCAAAATGCCTATGCCGAACGGCTGATCGGCTCGATCCGACGGGAATGCGTCGATCATATCGTGGTCTTCGGAGAACGGCACCTTCGTCACGCGTTGCTATCGTACATGAACTATTACAACGAAGTGCGAACACATCTGTCGTTAGGCAAGGATGCTCCGGTATCACGTGTAGTTCATGCCGTCGGCCGGATTCTTCCGAGGCCGATTCTCGGCGGTCTCCACCACGAGTACGTCCGGATCTGATTTGCGGCAGGGA